>NZ_SEWR01000004.1:0-515420 GCF_004195115.1 Rahnella sp. RFA10(1/100) | reverse complement strand
GCGGGAATGTCTTTCACCGCACTGGTGAACGCAATTTCATAGCGCAGGATATCGCTGATGGCCTCGCTGCCGCTGAACCTGAGCACCGAAATATCAACGCCGGGCTGCCGGGATTCCAGCCGTTTAAATCTTAACTGGTAATGGTTGTGGACCGGTAATTTACTGCCAGCAAGAATGTATTCCTGAATGCTCATCGTTTAAGTCCTTTTGGCACAACGCAGCTGCTTCACCGAAACCCTGTTCATGGGTTATTAAACTAATCCATTGTGTTAAATCATTATCGGAATGAATAAAAAACAAATGTTACTTAAGTCAAATTTAAAGCCTGCGCCATTCTACTCAAAAACATCCACGATAAAAGTGATATATGATTAACGCTTTAAAATAATGTCTTCCGGGGTATGTTATAAAGTTAATAATATATATTTTTTAGATGTTTCTAATAAGTTTATTCATATAAGCTGAGGTTATTTATTTTACTGTTAATTTGTAAATTTTTCCGGAAAAATGCCGCACGTAATGAGGTGGATACACATAGAAGCAATCCGCAATAATTGTCTTCCTGAAGTGACAAAACTTTTATCAGAGACTTTTTACAGAAACCCGATATTCCTGCTGAGCTTATTCCATGCTCTCCTGAACTGAAAATTCAATATTGGATAGCTCAGTCGAAAAGTTATTAATGCCGCGCTCCTGGCTGCTGAGCGCGGTTTTTCCAACGTAAATTACTCATTGTCACCATCATTACAGACAACAGCGCCAGTGCCCCGGCCGGAGCGAGTACGCTCCACACCGCCCGCTCGATGTAAGGCATACCCTCGGCCAGCACGCGTCCCCATTCCGGCGCGGGCGGGGGGGCACCAAGCCCGAGAAAACCTAAGGATGCCAGCGCCAGCGCGATGCCCGGTAAACGCAGCAGGGCGTGACGTAACAGCGGACCGGCCAGCGCAGGAAACACATAAAATACATTACGGCGCAGTGCGCCTACGCCAATGACCTCAAGCATCTGCATATATGGCCTTGCGCGGATTTCGGCCACCAGCGCGGCAGTATGTGCCGCCAGCGGTGCCCAGCTGACGGCGGTGACGGCAATTGCCGCGCCGGTGGCGGTCGGACCATTGATGGCGGCGATCACCAGACCGGCAATGACCGGTGGCAGCGCGTTAGTGATTTCAATCGGGCCGGTCATCGCACGGGGGAAAGCGCCGGCAATCACGCCTGCGAACAGACAAATCAGTGAAACCATCAGCGCCTGCAAACAGGTATTGACTGTGCCATGTGCCACACGTGCGAGAAGGTCACGACCCATAGCATCAGCGCCAAAGGGTAAAACGAGAGAAGGCGATTGCAGGCGCAGATACGCTGATGTCAGCGGATCGCGTGGCAAACCGGCGAGAACCATAACCACTAAAACGCTCAGACAAAGCAATGGTAACCATACCCGCTGTTTTTCAGGCAGGGTTACCGGTTGCGGAACGGGTACTGCGCCCAATGACAATGCGCGGCCCAGTAATATCCGCCGGATGCCGCCCGTCAGCATGCCGATCACGCAAGCCAGCAACAGCAGGGTCAGCACGCCGGTCTGTAACACCGGTAAATCGCCGGCTGCCGCCGCGCCCAGGGTAGCGCGCCCGATGCCCGGTATCGCAAAGACTTTTTCCACCGCGATTGCGCCGCCGGTCAGCGATACCAGCACCAGTCCGGTTAAAGGTATCACGCCGGGCAATGTGCGCCGGATAATGGCCAGTGCGGTATGGCGGCGTGAAATTCCCAGTACACTCCAGGTGGTCAGCCAGTTTTCATTAAAGGTACTGCTGAGGGCATCGGAATACAGCCGCCCGAGATAACCGCCCGCCGGAATCCCCAGCGCCAGCGAAGGCAGCACCGCGTTATGCCAGCCGGTCCACCCGTAAGGCGGGAACAGTTTCAGCCAGACAGCGCCGGTGATCAGCAGCACCGACGCCAGTAAAAATTCAGGTAGCGCCGTTAGCAGCGCCGCCAGAAAACCCGCGGGCCGGGGCACTCTGCCCTGTAAACCACCAATCAGTGTCCCTGCGCATAACAGCAGCGCAATCAGAAACGCCACGCCGGCGGAAGCTGTCATCAGCGTAAGTGAAACACCTGTTGCCTGCAGCAGGCCCGGTAACACCGGCAGACCAGACACCCAGGAAACGCCCGCATCACCGCTCAGTAATCCGCCAAGCCAGTGCGTGAGTGCGTACCCTGGCCCATGATCCAGCCCGAGCGACAGGCGGATCGCGTTGAGCGCTTCCGGCGTGGCTTCCTGTTCGCCGGAGCGTGCGCGCAGCAATGACAGCGCCGGATCACTGCCCGACAACCACGGCAGCAGGCCGGTCAACACCACGATGGTGGCCAGCGTCAGCCAGCGAGAAATCAGCGGCACCCCTGCGCCACGGGTCTGACTCATACGCAGACGACTGACGCCCGCGCAGGTGCGGCAATACAGAGATTCACTCATCAGTCGGCCTGCACCACGCGCTGTGTGGCGGCATTGATTAACGTGCGTTCACGCGGGTCGCGCACCGCGTCACGGATGTCTGCCGATTCGCCCTGAATCACCCGCTCATGCAACATCGGAATGGCGGCATCCGTGGCGAGGATCAGGTTTTCAGCCTGCATGATCGCCTGACGGCGTTGAGCACCTGCCGGAATAACGGAAGCCTTTTGCAGGGCCTGATCGATATCAGGACGGCAAAGCTGCGCAATGTTAAACGAGCCTTTGCAGGCAAAATCACTGTACATGTACGCCACCGGGTCACCGGAATCCAGCACAGTGGCACGGGATAAAATAAACGCATCGAACTTGCCCGCCAGCGCATCAGATTCGATTTGTGAATATTCGCGCACCACCTGTTTCACGCTAAAACCGGCTGCCGTCAGTTGCTGTGCCAGATACACTGCCACCTCCGGCAGCTCGGCACGGTCACTGAAGGTTGCTAAGGTGATGGTTTCACCAGCCGGTTTACGGGCGGCCACCGGAGGGCTTACGGGCTGGCGCAGTGGTGCGGCCCACGATAATGCCGGGCCGAGCAGCCCCTGTGCCACATCGGCGCGTTTTTCGTAGACGTTATCCACCAGTTGCTGGCGGTTAATGGCGTCGCGAACGGCAGCACGCAGCGCGGGATCCCGCATCACTCCAAGCCGCGTATTGAGATACAGCGTGTTAGTGCGCGGCATTGGCACTTCATGGATGAGCTTCTGATCCAGCAACGGGGCCTGAGACACCGGAATGGCTTCGACAATATCTGCCGCGCCGGTGCGTAACGCCGCGCCGCGTGCGGTGCCGTCCGGCACGAAACTGACATCAATGCCGCTGGCTTTGGCCTTTTCGCCCCAGTAACCGCCGAAGCGTTCCAGCCGGGCGTTGCTGGTGCCGTTCACCTGCATCAGTTCAAACGGGCCGGAACCGGCATGGCGCGGATCCACCACGCCGCCGGGGCGGTAGGCTTTTTGCGAAAGGATAGCCAGCTGCGGGCTGGAGAGCCGCTGTGGCAGCAACGGATCCGGCTGTGCGGTGGTCACCCTAACAGCCTGTTCGCCGTCCGCTACGGCGGTCAGTTGCACGCCATCCAGAATGCGTGGTTTCGGCGCGGCATGAGCGGCGACGGTCAGGGCATTTACCACGGTGGCGGCATCAAGCAGGCTGCCGTCGTGGAATCTGACGCCATGGCGCAGCTCGAAACGCCAGCTGTTATCACCGGTTTGCAGCCATTTTGTCGCCAGCGCCGGTTGTGCTTCGCCGAGTTTATCGAGCGTCACCAGCGTCTCTGTCGTACTCCAGCGCGAGAGTTTAAACGCATCGTCGCTGAGCGGCGTCAGGCCGGAACGCGGCGGTTGTAACATCGCCAGCCGCAGGCGCTGATCCGCAGTTTTGCCGGGGTTTTTATCGGCTTCACTGAAGCATCCGGTCAGTAAAAGCGCAGCAGAAAGCAGCCCGGCCAGCGGGCTTACATGTTTCAGAGACATCACAAATTCCTTGTCAGATTGCAGGAGGAGGCAACTGGCGGCAGATTCGCCACATCGCCAGCGCGCTTAAAAAGGGAACGGCGGCCAGTGCCAGCCACGGGATCACTGCGCCCGGAGAGGGCGTCAGGGCGTTATCGAGCAGGCCGCCGAGCAGGAAATTCCCCGTCAGCACCGCAATGCCGCCCATTGACGACAGCGCACCGTAATGCGCGCCGAGATTATGTTGCCCGGCAAAGCGCGGAATGAGATCCATGCCGACCGGCACAATCAGCATCTGTCCGACAGTCAGCAGAGTAATCAGCAATACGGAAGGCAGCAGCCGCAACCAGCCTTCCGGCGGAACCGTCCAGGCGAACAGCGCCACGGCGATAAACGCGGATGACAGCAATCCGAAGCCGGCAGGTAAAATCCGAGCGGCACCCATCCGGCGGGAAAATCGCGCCAGCGGCATTTGCAGAACGATCACCAGAACCGAAGCCAGTACGAACAGCGGCCCGAGATCTTGTTCGCTGCCACCTGAACGGCGCAATTCCACCGGCAGCGCCAGATACAACTGGTTGTAGCTGAAGAGGTAAGCGCTGTAGGCAATGATAAAGGCCACAAAACGCGGCTGACGGAAGGTCTGCCACCAGGGCACAATTTTCAGTTCAGCGGCGCGTTTTGGCGTGGCGGGCAGGGTGAAAAACAACACCAGCAACGCAATCAGAAACAGGCCAGAACCGGCCAGCGCCACCGGCTGAAAACCATAACCGGACAGCAGCGATCCGAGTAATGGCCCCAGCACCGCGCCCAGTTCAGCGCACACGGCGGACAGCGCAAACCATTCAGCCCGGCTGCGTTTTCCGGCTTTTTCGCTGTGCGTTCCGGCCTGCGCCAGCAGGGCTTCAATCGAAGGAGAAAACAGTGCGCCGCCGATGCCGGTCAGGCAGGCGCCGAGAATAACCGGTGCCAGCGTGTCGGAAAGCCCGAGCAGCAGAAAACCGGCGATACGCACCACACAGCCCAAGAGAATGATCACCCGTGCGCCGTAGCGGTCAGACAGTGCGCCGCCGAGCAAAAACATCCCTTGCTGCGAGAATGTCCGCAGGCCCAGCACCAGCCCGATCGCCCAGCCGGAAAGCAATAAATCATCGCGCAGAAAAATCGCCAGGAACGGCACCACGGCATAAAAGCCAATGTTAAATACCAGACTGCTGGCGAGCAGCAGCGGCGGTTTGGGCGCGGAAGTGCGCGCAATGGATCGGGTCAGCATCCGGTTATCCGTTAACAGTTAAAGGTAAATGAGGAATGGCCTGTAGCAGCTGCCGGGTATGCGTATGGTCCGGGGTGTGCAAAACATCCTGTGTGACACGGTCTTCTACAATTTTGCCGCCGTGCATCACCAGCAAACGGTCACATAGCCCGGCGACCATCGAAATATCGTGCGTGACCATCAGCAGGCCCATGCCATTTTGCCGGGTCACCTGTTGCAGTAACTGTTTGACCTGCCTGCGCAGCGGCATATCCAGCCCGCTGACCGGTTCGTCGGCGACCAGAAATTGCGGGCCTATCGCCAGCGCGCGCGCGATTGCCAGCCGCTGCGCCTGTCCGCCTGAGAGTTCACCTGCCGTACGCGACATTAACCCTTCGCTCAGGTGAACCTGCGCCATCACCTCGCTCACGCGCAGGCGAATATCACCGCTAAACCCGAGGCGTTTCAGCGGCTCGGCAATAATCTGATAAAGGGTCTGAACCGGCGGCAGCGAACTGGCCGGGTCCTGTGGAATATACTGTACACGCTGCCGGTATTCGCGCAGAGAACGCGCAGAACCGGGACGGATCCTGACCCCGGCGCAATACACATCGCCGCTGTCGGGCGCTTCGAGTGCCAGCAGGATCCTCAGCAGGGAGGATTTTCCGCAGCCTGACGCGCCGACCAGCCCGAGGGTTTCATGGCGGCCGATACGCAGCGACAGATCCTCAAAAAGGGCAGTGCGCTGCGTGCGCCCGAAAGAACCCGGCAGGGTGAGATGGCGGCTGATATTTTGCAGATGCAGAAACGGTCCGGTGACCCGAGGCAGTGAAGGTTCCATCAGACGGCAACCCCGTACCGTGACCCGGTATTCTGATGCAACACGGCGGCCTGTCTTGCGGCGTGAACCAGTTTTTGGGAATAAGGATGCTGCGGATGGCTGAGCAACTGCGCCATACCGGCAGATTCCACCAGTACGCCGTTTTCCATCACCAGTGCGCGTTCGCATAACTGCGCGGCGACGGCAATATCATGGGTGATAAACAACAGCGCACGGGGCGATGGCTGGCTGGAGCAGGCGTTACGCATAGCCTGTAAGACCTGCTGCTGGGTCAGCACGTCGAGCGCGGTGGTCGGCTCGTCCGCTACCAGCAGCGAAGACGTGGATTGCATGGCCAGCGCCAGACACAAACGCTGGCGCTGGCCGCCGGAAAGTTCTGCCGGATAGCGGGTGTAAAATTGCGCAATATCGCCCAGCCCTACGGCATCCCGCATTGTGCAGAGTTGGTCCTCGCTGGCGGCAGGCAGGGCGAGACGCAACTGTTTTCCGAGTGTCATCAGCGGGTTCAGCGCGGTAGAGGAATCCTGAAAAACGGTAGCGACGCGGCTGGTCATACAGCGTGACACCGGATGTATTCCGCACGCCTCGACGCCATTCACCCGAATGCTGCCGCTGAGTATTGCACCCGCAGGCGGCGTGCCGGTGACCGCTCTGGCAGTCAGCGATTTACCGGAGCCGGAAGCGCCCAGCAGGCAAACGCGCTCGCCGGCACCGATGCTGAAACTCAGCCCGCTGATGCGTGTTTCACCGGCAAGCCGCATTGTCATTCCTTCCACGGCGAGCACCGGTTCAGTGTTTTGCGTCCTGTTGCGTGTCATTCCCTAAGCCTGTACACCGTTTTGCGTGTTTTGATATGTGATAACATAACAAAATGTGTCAATTTAATGCAAAAGTTTTTGCGATTTTCTCCGGGAAAAATTTTTCACCTTGCATTTTCTTGCCTGCCCTGAAAACAACAGAGCAAAAAAGTCCTTCACCTGCACAACCGTGCGCAATCCCCTTTCAGGCAGTGAATGCTAGGTTAACGGCATCTTTTTTACGCTGCATTTCGTATGCCGCTAATCTGAGTAAGGGTGCTGAAATAATGGCAAGTGAATTTTTCTCCAGCCCGCGGGTATATTTTGGCAACGGGTCAGTCAACGTGTTAAGCCGCCTGAATAACAAAAAAGTCGCGATCGTCACGGATGAATTTATGCTGACTTCGGGCAGAACGGCGTATGTGACTGACCAGATGCCGCAGGCAACGGTATCGATATACGGCAAGGTCAGACCGGATCCGGGTACGGATATTTTGCTGGAGGGGGCGGCGCAGTTTAAAGCCTTCAGGCCGGATGTGATTATTGCACTGGGCGGGGGGTCATCCCTTGATGCCGCCAAAGGTATCAGGGTCACGCTGGAAGACCATTATCAGCAGACTGGCGGTCAGTCAAAGAGCATTGAGCTGATTGCCATTCCTACCACCAGCGGTTCCGGGTCCGAGGTGACTTCTTACGCGATCATTTCCGACCCGCAGAATGGCCGCAAATATCCGCTGGTTTCGCAGGCGCTGGTGCCGGATACCGCTATTCTCGACTCGGAACTGGTGCTGAGTCTACCGCGGCATATCGCCGTTGATACCGGAATGGACGTGCTGACGCATGCCATCGAGGCGCTGGTTTCAACGGGTGCCAATGATTTCAGCGACGCCCTGGCCGAAAAAGCCATTGCCATCACGTGGCAGTCTCTGCCGCAGATTTATGCTGATGAAAAAAACGTCGCAGCGCGTACGCATATGCATAATGCCTCCTGTATGGCGGGCATGGCATTTAACTCGGCGGGACTGGGGCTGGTGCATGGTATGGCGCATGCTGTCGGCGGCATGTTGCATATTGCGCACGGTAAAATTAACGCCATGCTGTTGCCGTTAGTCATTGAATTTAACGCCGCGCACGCCTCACCCGAAACCACTGCCCGTTACTGCCAGTGTGCCAGGATGATTCCGGGTATTGCCCCCGCTGAACCGCAACAGATGATTTCCCAACTGGTGGAGAAAATCCGTCAGCTCAATCTGCAGTTTGGTATTCCCCGCACGTTAAGAGAGCTCGGCACGGATTTAGCCGTATTTGAAACAATGCGTCTGTCCCTGACAGAAACCGCGTTAGCGGATGGTTGCACTGCCTCCAACCCTTACACGCCTTGCAGGCGGGATATAGACCAGTTGCTTTCCTGTATCGCTGAAACCGGCGAATACCCTGCACCGCAGTTTACCGTGCCGGTTGGGATTTCTAACCGTCACGTGCATCTGTGCCGTGAAGATATGGATGTTCTTTTCGGTTACGGCTCGACGCTGACATGCCTGAAAAAAGTCAGGCAACCCGGTCAGTTTGCTGCTGAAGAAACCGTGACACTCCGCACCCCGAAAGGCGAAATCGCGAATGTCCGGGTGCTCGGACCGCTGCGCAGCACCACGCAGATCGAGATTTCGGTAGCCGATGGTTTTGTGCTCGGGGTGAAGGCCCCGGTCAGAATGTCCGGTGACCTGGAAAACTCACCGGGTATTGAACTTGTCGGGCCGAAAGGGCGCGTCAGTAAATCACAGGGAACAATTGTCGCCTGGCGTCATATTCATATTTCGCCACAGGAAGCGGCACGCTACGGCCTGCGCGAGGGTATGGAAATTGATTTAGAGGCACAGGGGCAACGTGCGGGCATTCTCAGCCACGTTCTGGTGCGGATCAGCGCCGGTGCGGTGCTGGAATTGCATATTGATGTGGAGGAAGCCAATGGCCTGGGGCTGCGCAACGGCGATCTGGTATTCCGGTCTGGCCGGGGATCTCACCTGTGACTCCTGGAGAACGCCAGCGTTTATCTCGCCTGATCGACCGGTCAATTGCCGGTTTACTGGTGCGCAAGCGTGCTGCGTTGAAGGCCGGAGGCAAAACCGTGCGTGTGCTGATCAGCGGGGACGATCTGACGACATTGCCGATGACGCTGCAAAGCCTGCGGGCACTGGACAATGCGGGTTATGCGCTACGTGTGGCGTTTTCACATAGTGCGAGCCAGTCCGGCCTGAAAGCAGCATTACTGCCTGACATCGATCCGTTATACCTCGCTGATGATTTTGCTCCGCTGACCGCTGAGGTTGTCGACAGTCTGTATTTACCCGCACTTTCCACCAACAGCCTGAGCAAAATTGCGCTGGGTATCCGCGACAATCTCGCGACTGTGCAGGTTTTCCATGCACTGAGCACTAAGACGCCGGTGATAGTCACCCTGAACCCTGAACTTATGCATCTCGGTGACAGTGGCTTTGCGCCGCCATTGCAGGTGAGGCTGGAGCAATACATCGACACCCTCAGGCAATACGGCATCGCGGTAACGGGCAGCGGAGAAAGCGTCTGTCAAAAACGGCTGATCACGCTGAACGATATCCGTCTTCACCGCGTGACAGACGTTTTACGCATTGGCCGCAACACACTGATTACGCCTGCTGCGCAGGATGAAATTCGCCGACAGAACATCACCGTGATCCGGTGAAAGGGGAGGAGTTATGTATCTGGCAAAAGTGACCGGTGCGCTGGTCTCCACCACCAAACACATCTCGTTAAACGGGGCCAAATTACTGATGGTTGCCCGGCTTGATGAGCATTATCAGCCCACCGGCAGTGCTCAGGTGGCGGTGGATTTCGTCGGTGCGGGAAATGGCGAAATCGTCATTATTTCCACCGGCAGTTCAGCGCGTATGAGCAACAGCAAAGCGCATTCTGTGATTGATGCAGCCGTGGTCGGCATTGTCGATCCACAGGATCTCTCCTGAGGAACCCCTATGTCTGAACAATTGGACAGCTGGATAAGCGCGGCCATTTCCCGACAGCAAGCCGGACAACGGCATGCGCTGACCCTTGACGACTGTGCGTTGCTGGCCCGGTTTGCGCAAGAAGAAGCGCAGGCCATTGGTGTGCCGGTGGTGTTCAGCCTGGCCGACGCCAGCGGGCATCAGCGGTATTTTTTCAGCATGGAGAATGCATTGCTGGTAAGCCACCGCCTTGCGCCCGAAAAAGCGCTGACAGCCGTGGTGCTGAAAATGTCCACTCACCAACTCGCCGCGCTGATCCAACCGGGCGCAGCGCTTTACGGGTTGCAGCATCAGAGCGGTATTTGCTGCATTGGCGGCGGTTTACCGTGCTGGTCACAGGGCGTGTTACTTGGCGGGATTGGCATCAGTGGTGGCACGGTGGAACAGGATCTGACGATTGCACGCAATACATTGCGCCGTTTCAGCACAGCCCGTTTCGCACTCATAACTGAAAATGATTAACAGGGGTCAATATGTCCTTCGGTTCACTGGTTTTGGTTATCAATTGCGGGTCATCCTCGCTGAAGTTTTCGTTGATCGCGTCTGAGACGGGCACGCCGGTTCTCTCCGGACTGGCAGAAAGGTTGGGACTGGATAATGCCAGCATGACGTTGAAAGACTGCCACGGGCAGAAAACCCGCGTCGCGCTGAGTGAAGCCAGCCATGTTTGCGCACTGAAAGTGCTGTTCAGGGAACTGACTGAACGTCGGTGGCTGCCAGTGGTGCGGGCCATCGGACACCGTGTCGCCCACGGCGGCAGCGAATTCAAACATTCGGTTCGCCTGACGTCTGAAGTGATTGAAAAAATCCGCACACTGTCGGCGCTGGCACCGCTGCATAACCCGGCTAATCTGACCGGCATCGAAGCGGCCATTGCGCTGTTGCCCCTGGTGCCACAGGTCGCGGTGTTCGACACGGCGTTTCATCAGACGCTGCCTGCGGCGGCGTACACCTATGCGATCCCGCTGGAATATCAGCGGCGTTATCAGGTGCGGCGTTACGGTTTTCACGGCACCTCTCACCGTTATATTGCGGGCGAAGCGCTGAGCATGCTGGAACTAGACCCTGAAGATCACGGCATTTTGATTGCCCATCTCGGCAACGGTTCTTCGGTATGTGCGGTGCAGAACGGACGCAGCGTGGATACCTCGATGGGCATGACGCCGCTTGAAGGGCTGGTGATGGGTACGCGCTGCGGCGATCTGGATTTTGGTGCAGCGGCGCATATCGCGGCCAGTACCGGCCAGAGTATCGACGCGCTGTACAAAATGGTGAATAACCAGTCCGGCCTGCTTGGGATATCCGGTCTTTCCAGCGATTGCCGCACGTTACAGGATGCGCGCAGCCAGGGCGACAAGCGGGCGACACTGGCGATTGATGTGATGGTTCACCGGCTGGCACGCCATCTGGGTGCGCATCTGACATCTCTGAAACGTCTTGATGCTCTGATCTTTACCGGCGGGATTGGTGAGAATTCGGCGCTGATCAGGGAACTGACGCTTGAACGCCTTGGCGTATTGGGGCTGAAGCTGGACTCACATAAAAACCAGCAAACCTGCGGCGGAAGGGCCGGTGTGATATCGCCACAAAACTCTCCTTATGTGGCGGTGATCCCGACTGATGAAGAAAAAATGATTGCGCTGGATGCGCTGGCAATTTGTCACGCGCAGACAGTGAATGAATAAATAAGAAAACAGAGAGATTTTCTTGTCCGGCTCCCTGAAGAAATAACAAGAAAGTCCGGCTGGCGGGCAAAACATTTGGTCATGAAATCTTTATTATCATCCTGCGTGAAGAATTTGCCGGCAGGATAAACATACGCGGGCTGGCGGTCTGTATTAATAACGCCTGCGTTAATTAACGTCCCCACTCATTATTCGAGGTTTTTATGCAACAAGAAGCATTAGGTATGGTTGAAACAAAAGGTCTGGTTTCTGCAATTGAAGCGGCAGATACCATGGTGAAATCTGCCAATGTCACGTTGGTCGGTTATGAAAAAATAGGTTCAGGGCTGGTTACGGTAATGGTGCGCGGCGATGTTGGCGCGGTTAAAGCGGCGACTGATGCCGGTTCTGCGGCAGCACTCAAAGTGGGCGAACTGGTCTCTGTGCATGTTATTCCGCGTCCGCATATCGAAGTGGAAAAAATCCTGCCAAAAGCCGTTGGTTAATAACCTCAGAGGATACTGACCATGAGAGATAATCTTGTTGAGCAGATTATATCTGAAGCAGTGAATCAGCAGACCAGTGAAAATGCCGGAGATAAAAAAGCCGCCAGTATTGCGGGCTGTGGTTTAACGGAATTCGTCGGAACCGCTCTCGGACATACTATTGGTCTGGTTATTGCCAATGTCGATAATCAATTACATGACGTCATGAATATCGACAAGAAATATCGCTCTATTGGTATTCTTGGCGCCAGAACCGGTGCGGGCCCGCATATTTTCGCGGCCGACGAAGCGGTGAAAGCCACCAACAGTGAAATATTATCGGTTGAACTTGCGCGTGATACGCAAGGGGGCGGCGGACATGGGTGCTTAATTATTTTCGGTGCATCTGATGTGTCTGATGTCCGCCGTGCCATTGAAGTGGCGCTGTCTGAAATTGAACGCACCATGGGCGATGTGTACGGTTCACCGGCGGGACACCTTGAATTCCAGTACACCGCCCGCGCCAGCTTTGCGCTGAATAAAGCTTTTGGTGCACCTGTCGGTAAAGCCTTTGGCATGACCTGTGCCTCGCCTGCGGCCATCGGCGTAGTGATTGCCGATGTGGCGGCCAAATCGGCGGTGATCGAACCGGTGGGTTACGCCAGTCCGTCAAAAGGCACCAGCTTCAGTAACGAAGTCATTTTCACCTTTGCCGGTGATTCCGGTGCGGTGCGTCAGGCAGTGATTGCCGCGCGTGAAGTGGGGCTGCAACTGCTTGCCACGCTGGATCCGTCACCGATCAGTTCCACCACCAAACCCTATATTTGAGGGTTAACCTTGCGAAGTGACGTGCAGTAAGGAATTAACAGCATGAATGATATTGAAATTGCTCAGGCGGTCTCCAGCGTGCTGAGCAGGTTTACCAAAATGACGCCGGAGAGTGCGGTAATAAACAGTGCTGCAGAGACCGCGCCGCCGCCTGCGCCGGAACGCCCTCCGGCACCGGCCAGCGCCTCTCTCAACGCCATTGTTGCCAGAGCGCTGGCGCAGAAACGGGTCACGACGATCCCGTCACCGGCCTGCGAACCGGGTAATGGCGCATTTGCATCAATGGATGAAGCCATCGCCGCAGCGGTGCTCGCGCAGGTTCAGTATCGCCACTGTCTGATGCAGGAGAGGGCGACATTTGTTCAGGGTATCCGCGATGTCTTCCTGCAGGAACCGGTCTTACAGACTATTTCGCGTATGGCAGTGGAAGAAACCGGCATGGGGAATTACGCCGATAAGCTGACTAAAAATCGTGTTGCTGCGCAGAAAACACCGGGGCCGGAAGACCTCATTACCGGCGCGCTGAGCGGCGACAGCGGGCTGACCCTGACGGAGTTTTCTGCCTACGGGGTAATCGGTTCAATCACGCCGACCACCAATCCGACAGAAACCATTATCAACAACAGTATCGGCATGCTGGCGGCGGGAAATTCCGTGGTGTTCAGCCCGCATCCTCGCTCACGCAAGGTTTCCCTCTATTGCGTGGAACTGATTAACCACAAACTCGCCAGCCTGGGCGCACCGGCCAATCTGGTGGTGACTGTTACGCAGCCTTCCATCGACAACACCAGCACCCTGATTAGTGATCCGCGCATCAACATGCTGGTGGCCACCGGCGGCCCGGCGATTGTGAAAACGGTAATGTCATCCGGCAAAAAAGCCATTGGCGCGGGAGCCGGGAATCCGCCTGTGGTCGTCGATGAAACCGCCGATATCGAAAAGGCCGCCCGTGACATCATCTGCGGATGCAGTTTCGATAACAATCTGCCGTGTGTGGCGGAGAAAGAAGTCATTGTTGTCAATCAGGTCGCGGATTATCTGATCCATTGCATGAAGAAAAGTGGCGGTTATCTACTGTGTGACAAAGCGCTTCTTCGCCAGATGGAGTCACTGGTACTGAACGAGAAAGGTACCGGCCCGGACACCGCCTTTGTGGGTAAAGATGCACGCTATATCCTGCAGCAACTGGGCATCATCGCGCCGGAAGACACCAAAGTGATCCTGGTGGAAACGGCGAAAAATCATCCATTTGTGGTACATGAACTGATGATGCCGGTGTTGCCGGTGGTGCGGGTCGATAACGTCGATGAAGCCATCGAACTGGCGGTGCAGGTCGAGCATGGCAATCGCCATACCGCCATCATGCATTCCACCAATGTCGAAAAGCTCACCAAAATGGCACGTCAGATCCAGACCACGATTTTTGTGAAAAATGGGCCTTCCTATGCCGGGCTGGGTGTTGGCGGCGAAGGGCATGCCACGTTTACCATTGCCGGACCGACCGGAGAAGGGCTGACGTCGGCGCGTTCTTTCGCCAGAGCCCGTCGCTGCGTGATGGTCGAGGCCCTTAACGTCAGATAAGGCGCGGCGATGAAAAAACGCATCATAAACGCACCCACGCCGGACATCGTGGCAATGATAAAACGCAGGATGCCCGGGGAATTTCGTTCACGGCTTGATCTTATCCGTATCGATGCGATTGGCATGATTATGTTACCGGTGCCGGATCTTTATTTCTATGCAGATGCCGCCAGTAAAAGTGCCAATGTGGTGGTCTCGGAAATATTCGGCAGTTGCCCGCAACATATTACAACACTGGCCATATTCGGTGAAGTCGCCGCCGTGAATGAAGCCATGCGAATAATAGAAGACGACAACAACAATACGGCTTTCTGATTATACGCTGATAAAAACGATTACTGCCGCAAGGTTTAATAATTAATTTCGGGAGTTATTCTATGTTAGAGAAAGGCTTTTCTAATCCGACCGAACGTGTTGTAAGACTCAAAAATATGATCCTGCATGCTAAACCCTATGTAGAATCTGAGCGCGCCGTATTAGCGACGGAGGCTTATAAAGAAAATGAACAACTGCCTGCCATTATGCGCCGGGCACGCGTGGTCGAAAAAATATTTAATGAACTGCCGGTCACTATTCGCCCTGACGAACTGATTGTCGGTGCGGTGACCATTAATCCTCGCTCTACCGAAATATGCCCTGAATTCTCTTATGACTGGGTGGAAAAAGAATTTAATACTATGCAGCACCGGGTCGCCGATCCGTTTATTATTCCGGAAAAAACGGCTGACGAACTTCACGAAGCTTTTAAATACTGGCCGGGTAAAACCACCAGTTCGCTGGCCGCATCTTATATGTCGGAAGGCACCAAAGAAAGCATGGCCAGCGGCGTATTTACCGTAGGTAACTATTTCTACGGCGGCGTCGGACATGTGAGTGTAGATTACGGGAAAATACTGAAAATCGGTTTTCGCGGCATTATTAATCGGGTGACCTGCGAACTGGAAAATCTGGATCGTTCAGAACCGGGATATATTAAAAAAGAACAATTCTATAACGCGGTAATAATCAGTTATCAGGCAGCTATCACTTTTGCGCACCGTTACGCGCAGGAAGCCACGCGTCTGGCACAGCTGGAAAGCAATCCGGCACGTAAACGCGAACTGGAACAGATTGCGCAAAACTGTAGCCGTGTACCGGAAAACGGTGCCACTACGTTCTGGGAAGCGTGCCAGACCTTCTGGTTCCTGCAAAGCATGTTGCAGATTGAATCCAGCGGGCATTCTATATCGCCGGGGCGTTTTGACCAGTATATGTACCCATATCTGGCTGCCGATACCTCCATTTCGAAAGAGTTTGCCCAGGAACTGGTGGATTGTTGCTGGATAAAGCTCAACGATATCAACAAGACCCGCGACGAAATTTCTGCCCAGGCGTTTGCCGGATACGCCGTGTTCCAGAACCTATGCGTCGGCGGTCAGACTGAAGACGGCCGTGATGCCACCAACCCGCTGACTTACATGTGCATGGAAGCGACGGCGCATGTGCGTCTGCCACAACCGTCGTTCTCTATTCGCGTCTGGCAGGGTACGCCGGATGAATTCCTGTTCCGCGCCTGTGAACTGGTACGCATGGGGCTGGGCGTTCCGGCGATGTACAACGATGAAGTGATTATCCCGGCGCTGCAAAACCGTGGTGTCTCCCTGCACGATGCCCGTGATTATTGCATCATTGGCTGCGTGGAGCCGCAGTCGCCGCACCGCACCGAAGGCTGGCACGATGCGGCATTCTTCAATGTGGCAAAAGTGTTGGAAATCACGCTTAACAATGGCCGCGCTGGCAACAAACAGTTAGGGCCGGTGACCGGCGAAATGACCGGATACACCAGCATTGATGATTTCTTTACCGCCTTCAAAAAACAGATGGTGCATTTCGTGCATCAGCTGGTGGAAGCCTGTAACAGTGTAGATATCGCCCATGGCGAGCGTTGCCCGTTGCCGTTCCTTTCCGCGCTGGTCGATGACTGTATCGGTCGCGGTAAGTCGTTACAGGAAGGCGGCGCGATCTACAACTTTACCGGCCCGCAGGCCTTTGGTATCGCTGACACCGGGGACTCCGTTTATGCCCTCCGGAAACAAGTCTTTGAAGACCGCAAACTGACACTGACTGAACTGAAAAGCGCACTCGACGCTAACTTTGGTCATACAGTCGGCTGCGCACCTCACGCGGCAGACGGTAAGTCATCGCTGGGAGAACAGGAAATTCATGAGATGGTGAAACGTATCATCGAACAGCATGGTTCACTGGATCCAACGGCGATCAAAAATGAAGTTTACCGTCAGCTTGCCAGCGGCACTTCCGCAGCTCCGGCAGGGAGCAACTCACGTTTCGAAGAGATCCGACACATTCTTGAAAATAGCCCATGCTTCGGGAACGACATCGATGAAGTGGATCTCGTGGCACGTGAATGTGCGCTGATTTACTGCCAGGAAGTCGAGAAATATACCAACCCGCGCGGCGGTCAGTTTCAGGCCGGTATCTATCCGGTTTCTGCTAACGTCTTGTTCGGCAAAGACGTGGCAGCACTGCCGGACGGACGCATGGCGAAAGAACCATTGGCCGACGGCGTTTCACCGCGTCAGGGTAAAGATACCCAGGGGCCAACCGCAGCAGCTAATTCAGTGGCCAAACTCGATCACTTCATTGCCTCTAACGGCACGCTTTACAACCAGAAATTCCTGCCGTCGTCACTGGCCGGAGAGCAGGGTTTGCGCCATTTCAGCGGGCTGGTACGTAACTACTTTGATAAGAAAGGGATGCACGTCCAGTTCAATGTCATCGACCGCAAAACCCTGATCGAAGCGCAGAACAATCCGCAGCAACATCAGGATCTGGTGGTACGCGTCGCCGGTTACAGTGCGCAGTTTGTGGTGCTGGCGAAAGAAGTGCAGGACGACATTATCAGCCGCACAGAACAGCAATTCTGATTAGCTACCTTCACGGGCTATGTACAACACATGGCCCGTTTTTTAAATAACCTGTGGCGCTGATGGTGGGTAAAGTTATGAATAAAGTCGATTACGAAACGGAAGGCGTATTATTTAATATTCAGCGCTATTCTCTGCATGACGGACCGGGTATCCGCACCATTCCTTTTTTTAAAGGCTGTCCGCTGGCCTGCAAATGGTGCAGTAATCCGGAATCACAACATCCGCAACCGGAATTATTATTTAAAAAGAGTGATTGTATTCGTTGCGGTAAATGTCTTGAAGTCTGCCGGCAACAGGCATTATCCGTTAATAACACTTCTTTTATAGATCGTGAACGGTGTATTGATTGTGGTAAATGCACCCAGGTCTGCCCGACTCAGGCACTGGAAATGAAAGGTAAACGCATGACGGTGGCGGAAGTGATGCGGGAATTGCAGAAAGAAGAAAATTTGTACCGGCGTTCAGGTGGCGGGATCACGCTCTCCGGCGGAGAACCCCTGGCGCAGCCTGCGTTTGCCCGGGAATTGCTGAAAGCCTGTAAGGAGAAGGGCTGGCACACGGCGATGGAAACGACCGGCTTCGCCACAACCGAGGTAATTGCTGACGTTTTCCCTTATGTCGATCTGGCGCTGACTGACATCAAGGCGATCAACCCGGCAGTGCATCAGGCCAATACCGGGATGGATAACCGCCAGATCCTGGAAAATCTGTTACGTATTTCTTTCATGACAAAAACCATAGTGCGTATACCTGTGATCCCGGGGGTGAATGATAATACGGAAGAAATACGTCATATCGTGAAATTTGCGCGACTGATGTCCCATGTCGATACCTTGCATTTATTGCCGTATCACGCTTTTGGCGAAAATAAATATAGTCTGCTTGGGCGTATTTATCCGATGGGGGACGTGGAAAGTATTACTGGATCCAAAATGGAATTATTAAAAAAAGAAGTGGAGTCGTCCGGTTTTCATTGCCATATCGGCGGCTGAGTTTCCGGCCAGGATATTCAGCTTTTCAAAAATATAATCAAAATAAGGTCGTTGTATGCATGATTCAGTGAAGACGCCATGTATTGCGGAATTTCTCGGTACCGGCTTATTTTTGTTTTTCGGCATCAGTTGTCTGGCAGCAGTGAAAGTGGCGGGGGCCAGTTTCGGTTTGTGGGAAATCTGTATTGTGTGGGGACTGGGGATTTCACTGGCCGTCTATCTCACGGCGGGCATTTCCGGCGCACACCTTAATCCGGCGATCACGATAGCCTTGTGGCTGTTTGCCCGTTTTCCCGCGCGTAAAGTAATACCCTATATTATAGCGCAGGTGGCTGGCGCTTTCGGTGGTGCGCTGCTGGCGTACATGTTCTATCACAACTTGTTTGTTAATTTTGAAACCGCCAATCATATGGTGCGCGGCAGCGTGGAAAGCCTGCAACTGGCCAGTATATTCAGTACCTATCCGTCTGCGGCGATAAGCGTGTGGCAGGCGGCGTTTATTGAAATGGTTATCACCTCAATTCTGATGGGGCTGATTATGGCGCTGACCGACGACGGTAACGGTGTGCCGCGTGGTCCGCTGGGGCCGTTGCTGATCGGCATTTTGGTCGCCGTTCTTGGCGCATCAACCGGCCCGCTGACCGGTTTTGCCATGAACCCGGCGCGTGATTTTGGCCCTAAATTGTTCAGCTTCTTCGCGGGCTGGGGCAACATCGGCATGACCGGTGGTCGCGACATTCCCTATTTCCTGATCCCGATTATTGCCCCGGTGATCGGTGCCTGCCTGGGCGCTGCGGTATATCGCCTGTGTATCGGTAAAAACCTGCCGGGAAACGCACCGGTGGCGGATGTCGCCAAATCTTAGGCTTTTCTAACCCAACCAATAAAAACGGCGGTACAGTGGCATCGCCGTTTTTTATGTGCAGGTAACGCTTATTTTCTACGGTTGCCGCGACGGGATTTTTGGCTTTTGTTCACGATGACCGGCGCTTCCTCTTCCTTCTTCACTTCTTCCTGAAAATCCATGCATGAGTACGGAGCTGGCGTTGCTTCCACATTAACCACGGGTATGCTTTGCGGATCTTTCTGCGTTGTGAATGTAGATTTAGCGGGCGTCATACCGGTGGTTTCTGTGGAATAAATCATGCTTTCAAGATATTGCGCCGTGCGGGCAATCACCTTGTGCGCAAAGACGGTGCCGACTTTGCTGGCTGCCATCACTCCCGCCGCGATGGCCGCGTTGACTGCGCCGACTTCGCCTGCCAGTTTGACGGTAACCAGACCGCCGCCCTGAGTGAGTTCATAACCGACCAGCGTGACGTGCGCGGATTTCATCGCGGCATCCGCGGCTTCCACCGCAGCGGCCAGACCGACAGTTTCAATTAATCCCAAACTTTGTCCGGGCATAGATCGCTCCTGTTACCAGATTCATAGTGAAGTGCGTCGTGCACTCTTTCAGGTGTTCCCGCGTAGTGTCTGTGTTTTTCGGTTTTTTCCAGGGGAAAATGTTGCGATAAACATGGCCGTCGCAGACGGCCTGACGGTAACGCGGGTCGAGGATCCTGCAACAGATGCGCTCTGAAGTTGTGTCACGTTGTTCAACAGCTCACCTATGGTAGAGGCGGCCGGTGAAAGCGACGTACACTATCTTGCGGACAGGGGGGATTTTTTTGCCCTCACGCTGAGTGCGCGTACAGAATTAACCGGTCTGCGCATTAAGCAGGTACAGGCGCGACGATTTTACGAAAATCAGACGGGGCCATACCGGTTTCCTTTTTGAATATCCGGCAGAAATAGTTGGCATCCTGCCAGGAAAGCTCCAGCGCAATGGTATTGATCCTCAGGTCACTGCACTGAAGCAGCGATTTGGCAACGTTTATCTTGCGGCCGGCGATGTAGTTTGAGAAACCGGCGCCGGTCATTTTCTTAAACGCCCGGCTCAGATAACAGGAACTGACAAAGGATCGTGCGGCAATGTCGTCGAGCGTCAGGTTATCAAGAATGTTTTTTTCGATGTGGAATTTTGCGCGATCGATAAAGCTCATCGAGCCAGTGAAGTGCTTAAGTGCATGGTCGAAAACCGTTTCCCCGATGCTCAGCAGCCGGGACATGATGCGGTAGTAGGTGCTGGCGGAAATACCGGACTGGCTGATTTCCTGGATTAGCGCCGTCACTGTCTTTGCCGCTGGCTGGCCTTTCTCCCCCCATGATATGAGGTGCTGATGCATTAATTCGAGCACATCTGTCAGTATTTTGCGCTGGCTTATAGCGGATGGCGTGGCAGCGCAGGTGTTATCCAGTGCGTCAAACAGGAAGTTATGCCACTGAGGATAATCGCAGCGTTCGATCATCGTACCGACGGTTTGTTTCAGCGCCCGCGACGCCACAATATCCACATCACTGACGTCGAGGGTTTTACGGATGGCATCGGTCAGGGTGCTTTTCTTCACCGGCTTCAGCAAATAATCATCCACTTTCAGGTTGAGCATGCTGCGCACAAGATCAAAATCATCGTTGGCCGTGGTGACAATCACTTTGGTACTGGCGCTTTTGGTCCGCAGATATTCAATCACCTGATTACCATTGGGTAGCGGAATATTAATATCGACCAACATCATGTCGATTTGATCAAGCTTGTCGATCAGCTGGATGGCTTTCTTGCCGGTACTGGCTTCATGTACTATGGAATTACCGACGGACTCAGACACAATCCGCCGCAAAGATTCAGATTCAATGAGTTCATCTTCTACAATCACAATATTGTACATGCTCACGTCTCCGTTTATCAGGCTTGCAGCATGGGGAATTTCAGGGTGATGGTGGTTCCCCTTTGTGGCTGATGGAGGCTGGAAATGCCCAGTCCATAGCTTTCACCAAATAACAGCTGAAGCCGGTTTTTTATATTATTAATACCGATGCCGCCTTTCTGGCGATTTTCATCACCGGATAAAATGTTGGCAATGTCGGCTGGTGAAATACCGTCGCCGTTGTCGGTCACCTGCAGAATGACATCATGCCCGTCGTCATTGGCGCTGATGCGTAGCCAGCTGGGGGTGTCACGCGGTTCGACGACGTAATTGAAAAAATTCTCGACCAGGGGCTGCAATATCAAAAACGGGCAGACGACTTCCGCATACTTTTCAGGAATATCGCACTGATAATCAAAACGGTCATTCATGCGCACTTTCTGAATCGACATATAACTGGTGACATAATTAATTTCATGCCGCAGCGTAATCAGGCCATGATTACTTTTACGCAGCAAATAACGCATCATGTCCGAGAAGTCATGTACCATGTTTTCTGTCCGCTGAGCATTTTCCAGATATGCCAGGCGGCCAATGGTATTTAATACATTAAAGAGAAAGTGCGGGTTAATCTGATATGACAGGGCTTTAAATTCTGCCTCATGCAGTGAACGTTCTGTTTCCACTCTTTTACGTAATTCGTCAGTAAGTTCCAGATCTTTCCTGTGCAGTTCGCGCTGAATATTATTGGTATGCGCCTGTTCCACCAGATAAGAAGAGACGTGCAGTAACGTGGAGGCCGTAGATTCAAAACGATCATATGGCATACGTTTAGCGTCCTGATGTAAATCGATCAGCCATGCATTCTCTTTCCATATTTGGTTGTTATCGAGGATATAAGGAATGGTGCGCTCTTTCTCCTCCTCGACTTTCACCTGACCGGAAATAAATGCCCCGAGATAATGATCGTTTATCATGATCGGCACGGCGAACTCAACAAACCCGCAGTAGCAGCGGTAAACCACCGGTTTTCCGGCCCGCATAGCGGCCCGGCCACCGGCATTATCACTTTCGTAACAATGCGTTGCCAGAGATGGGTTACACCTTGAACGGGCGCAAAAATCTGAAAAACCACTCGCCTGCGTGACCGGCACACCATCCTGATCGACGACGACTAAAGCAATCATCATTGATTTACTGAAATTATCCTGGAGGGTTTGAAGTCTTTTTATATCAAGAAACTCATGCAATTTATATTTGTTATTCATTACGATTACCTGTAGTGGTAATTGAAATCATTCACTATATCAATATACAGGAAATCATCTGCGGGTATTTTGAAACCCGTCACAGCGGAACAAATTTAATTAGCCGGGGATGTTAACTTACATGAGGTTATGTTAATTAATACGGAAGTTAGGGCAGTAAGCGGAGAGAGCAGTACAGGAGTGGCAGGACCTGATTTTTATTGATGCAGTCTCTGAAGGAGGATGATAAAATTACGGGAGGACAATGATATGCAGAGCATAAGGAGATCAAAATGCCATTTTTTCCGCCATTCAAAAAGCAGTTTGAGGAAGGGGATTTGGTTTACGGGATGCATGAGCAAAGGGGGATGTATTCTAATAAATTCGAATTTTTCAAAAATTCGGCTACCCCTAAGAATATTTCAACGATAGACCAATATGCCGCGACAAAGGTTGAACAGACGCTCCAGCATAAATACGAGAGAGTAAAGCCTTTAAAGCAGGCTGACTATTTGCGTACGTTATCCTCTCATTCAAAATATAAAGCAATATGTGAGGCCCAAGGTTTTAATATGAATGGCAGAGCAGTACATCATCACCAGGTTATTGGGAGAAAGTGTAAGGCAGGATTATTTTGGGTTTCTACGTTACAGGATAATACCACGGTTCATTTTATTCTTGATGAAATAGATTTGAATATGGTGGCAGAAAAGTCTCATCCGAGGGATCAGCACGGGAGATCTTTCACGGGCGTGGAGTTAAGATGGATATATCGAAACAGGCATAATCCTCAGGTAATGAAAAAGATCCAGTTCTGGTTAAAAGGTTCTCCGACTGTACCACCCTGGGCGAGTGATAACAGCGGGTTCTGGCAGCAATATATTCCTCGCTCAGAACCAGACTGGTCAGCATCGTTATCGAGATTATTTCATTTAGCGTAGCGGTAGCGTTCCATAATTAATCTGTGTAAAAGGCGGGGAGCGCCAGTGCAATTTAGGGGTTAAAAAGCATTGCGGCTGTTCTACGGGTTGTTCATTCATCAGCCCACTTATCATACTAAAGCAGTGCATGGCCAGTTCACGGCAGTCCTGTGCGACCGTGTCAATTTTCACAGACAGGGAGTCATAAAGATAATGGTCGTCAAAACTGCACAGGTGGATATCACTCTCCAGCAACTGATGCTGGCTCATATATCGCAAAACACCTTCCATCAAGCCACATGACGCAACGAAGAGGGCTTTGGGCGGGCGTCCAAGGCGGGCACAAAGTTGCGCAAACATTTCATAACCGGAGCTGGGATGGTAATTACCATACAGAACCCAATCGGGATTCAGGCTGACACCTGCACGTTGCAGCCCAAGCTGATAACCCGCGAGACGGTCACGGGTCGGTGAAATTCGCGGCTGTCCACCGAGAAAATAAAACTCATCACGCTGGATTTGGGCTATCCGGGAGACCAGCTCTGCTGAAGATTCTATGGCTTCACAGACAACCATAGGGAGCTGAGTGTCCTGCATATGGCGGTCAAATAAGACTACGGGTAATTGCTGACTGATTTTTACGTATTCCGCATCACTGAGCATGCTTGATGCCACAATAAGCCCGTCGACCTGCCGCTGAATAAGGTTATTAACAACCATCGTTTCCTGGCTGGTATTTTCATCCGTACAGGCAATCAGCAACTGCATGCCGTTCTCACGACAAAGCATTTCAAGTTCGTTAGAGCAGGCGGCAAATCCATAGTTGGTCATTTCCGGCACCACCAGCCCAAGCGTGAAGCTGCGGGTGACATTGAGCGAACGGGCGTGAATGCTCGGCTGATAATGATGTTCTGCTGCCACAGCGAGTACCCGATCCCGGGTGAGATCGGAGATACGAAACTTCTTGCTGTGTCCGTTAAGCACCTGGCTGGCAGTCGATTTCGACACGCCAGCCAGTTCGGCTATGCCACTGATAGTGATGCGTTTGGTCTTTTTCACTGCGCCATATTCTGTTATCCGAAAGGGCATTTATTCTATCACGCATTCAGCCAACGACCAGTGGCGCAGCGCAATCTGATGAGAACCCCGTACGGTCAGTTGGGCAGGTAAAGCAGGAAAATAGCGTGAGGACATCACAGCTTCCCCGTCATTAATGAAAATCTCAAGGCTCGACGCATCGCTTAATACCGTCAGCTTGTGCAGTGCGCCGCGCCAGACACGGTGTTCCGGCAAACCAGTACGCCGGTTTTTTCGCGTTAAACGCAGCCATTCTCCGTCGAAGCTGAGCGTCATGTCGCCACCTAAATCCGCACTGAAAGCGTGTTCAGTGATAATTTCCGTCTGGGCTTTTGTCATGTCCAGATGAGGGCAATCGTCGGCAGTTCCCTGCCATGCCTGCTCATCACGACGGAGTTGTTGCAGTTCCCGTGCCGGTTTTTGCATGATTTTACCCGCCACCATCGTCAGTTCGCGCGGGCAGGTCATTGTATGCAGCCAGCCATTTTGTATTGTCGGCTGGAAAAATTCATCACTGTCCGGTATGCCCATCCACCCGATGAGCAGGCGTCGCCCGTCATCCGTTTGCGTAGTTTGCGGCGCATAAAATTCGAACCCCAGATCTAACTCAGTGAATTCGCCGTGCTCAAGGGTCGCATTGTCGTAATCCAGTTGCCCGACAAAATAACCCGACTGGAACGTATTCAGATAACGGTCAGATTCCGCCGCTAAACCTTGCGGACAGCAAATCAGAATGTCGTTATCGCCCAGCCGGAATAAATCCGGGCATTCCCACATGTAGCCGAATTCACCCAGCCCGTGTAAACCTGAACCGGCCATTTCGCCGAGAAGATCCCAGGCTAATAAGTTGTCGGATCGTAACAATAATACTTTGCCCTGAAGGTTAAGATCCTGAGCTCCTAACACCATGTACCAATGGTTTTCATGTCGCCAGACTTTGGGATCCCGGACATGTCCGGTATAACCTGCCGGCAGGGAGAGTACCGGGCCGGTTTTATCAAACTGGCCCTCTGTGTTTTCGCGTGCCAGACATTGAAATGCCGTGCGGCTGCCATCGGGATATTTCACATTACCGGTGTAAATGAGTGTCAGCTGGCCGTTATCGGTCACGGCTGAACCGGAATAGCATCCATGGGTTTCGAATTCTTCTGACGGCACCAGCGCGAGCGGTTCATGCTGCCAGTGAAGCAAATCTGCTGAGCTCCAGTGCCCCCAGAACTTGGCACCGTGCGCGCAGGCCAGCGGATTCCATTGGTAGAATAAATGGAAACGTCCGTTATGCTGGATAAAACCATTCGGGTCATTGAGCAACCCGACCGGCGGCGCGAGATGCCAGCCGGGACGATAAGGATCTGCCGCCGCGTTAACCTGACCCGCCACCACGCTGTGCAGCGCTTTTTTCAGCAATCCGGCTTCCGTCATTTTTCACTCTCCGTGTTGTATTTGAGCAGCAATGACAGCAGGAATGCGCTGCCAAAGGCAATCACCATCCCGATCAGATAGCTGAGAATCGAACTGGATTGCACGATGGCCAGCCCCGGAATACCGGTCAGACCAACCGCTGTCATATTGACATGCATTGCCACCACCCAGGCACCGCCGAGCGCACCGCCTGCCAGCGCCGCGAGGAAAGGTTTCATAAAGCGCAGGTTGATACCAAAAATTGCCGCTTCGGTGATGCCCAGCATCGCGGAGAAGGCCGAAGGCACCGCAATGGCTTTAATTTTCGCATCACGCGTTTTGAAATAGACGGCAAGACAGGCCCCGCCTTGTGCAACGTTGGCCATCGACCAGATAGGCAGCAGGAAATTCACGCCGATATGCGGATTCCCCAGCAAACCCGCTTCAATTGCATGGAAGCTGTGGTGAATACCGGTGATCACGATAACTGAATACAATCCGCCGAACACCAGCCCTGCCACCCAACCGGCATGGGAGATTAATGTGCTGAGAATAAACGAAATACCGTCACCGAGCGCACGACCCGCAGGGCCGATGATCAGGAAAGCGATAAAACCGGAAATGATGACCGTCAGGAACGGTGTCAGGATCAAATCCAGTGCATCGGGGATCACTTTGCGCAGGCGTTTTTCAATGAAGCTCATGAACCAGACGGCCAGTAAAACCGGGAAGACCGTGCCCTGATACCCGATCATCGCAATCTCAATACCAAAGAAATTCATGGTATGGAAACCACTGGCAACACCCCAGGCATTGGTCAGCGCCGGATGTGTCAGAATACCGCCGAGGGTGGCACCGAGGAACGGATTGCCACCAAATTCCCGTGCGGCAGTAAAACCAATCAGGATCGGCAGAATGATAAATGCCGCCGAGCTGAACATATCAAGCATGATAAAAATCGCGCTCTCAGGGTTGGCCCAGCCGTAGGTCTTCACCATACCGAGCAGCCCCATCAGCAGGCCGGACGCGACGATTGCCGGAATAATCGGCACAAAGATATTCGACAGTACGCGCGCAAGTCTCTGGAAGGGATTGAGTTTCCGTGCCGCAATATCGGCGGCTTCGGATTTACTTGATTCGCTGATACCGGCCACTTTAATAAACTCGGCGTACACCTTGTTCACTAACCCTGTACCGAAAATGATCTGAATCTGTCCGGCATTGCTGAAACAGCCTTTTACGCCTTCCACTTTTTCGATAGCACTTTTGTTGATCAGACTGTCATCTGCCAGCACCAGGCGCAGACGTGTGGCACAGTGTGCCGCGCTGGCAATATTGTCCTTCCCACCCAACAGCGGAAGCAGCTCAGTCGCGATTGCATTGATGTTCATAGAATCCCTTAATTTATCATTATCGTTAACGCCCGGTTAGGCCAGGCGCTTTTTTTGAATCAAACCCTGCTGTTTAGAACCAGGTTTCCATCTGGATGCCGAAATTCCACTGTCCGCCCGCTGTAAAGCCATCAGTACCAAAGGAATCGCTGGAGGAGTAACTGTCAAGTTCTTTGCTCCAGTCCATATAGGTGGCGAAGAAGCGTATTTCAGGACGGCTCAGCATGTTGCTGATATCGCCCACCTTGAAAGTCGGTGCAAAGGTTAGTTTGTAGAAACCCCCTTTCACTTTGTTGTAATCGCTGTAACCTTGCGGATCGAGATCCATATACTGATAGCTGCCTTCATACGCCAGCTCGAAATTCTCAGTAATTTGCTGGATCAGCCGGGTATTAAACGTCAGCCATTTATAGTTATCTCCGGAGACATAGCGGTCTTTACTCTGCTGAGCCAGAACAGCCGGTGCGATGCTCCAGTTTTTGCTGATCGGCGTGATACCGTATGTGGCCAGACGAAGCGTACTGGCATCGTCAGTCAGATGTCCGTCAGAGCCCAGTGCTTTCACCTCTGCTCCCAGCCCGTGACCATAAAGTAGTGCTGTTTTGGATGTCCCTTCACGCAGGCCGTAAAAACTGTCGCCGTGGTACGCCAGCAGGGTATGGAAGCCGGTATCCGCCGCATTGGTGACCCCCCTGGTGCCGGTATTTTCGCGATCCTGATTGTTTTTGGCCCGCAGCCCGCTTAGCATCCACTGGAAAGGTCCGGCATAGTTATTGGCCGTAACAATGTAATTCTCGATGCGGGTATCATCGCTATTCTTGTCTTCAAGATCGTCAAAGTTTCTTCCGTAGAGCGAGAAGTTACTTTTCAGGTTCTCCCCCCATTTAACGTCGTAAATCCCGCCGCCTGTGCCTGCCAGGAAGATGATGTCGGAATCAAGCCAGTGAATGTCGAAATTATCGCGGTCAAAGCGCTTACCCGCCCAGAGGGTGGAATCTTTCCAGGGGCCGCTGAACGTGGGTAAAGAACCGAGTTCAACAAAGGCCTGACGGATATTTAATTCACTGGTGGCTGCGGTCCAGTCGTTGTAGCTGCGCTGACCATCAGCCAGCATGACTTTGTAACGGGAGGTCGCGCCGCTGGCCATCGTCTGGTTATGCTCCAGATTCAGCTCGACGTAGGTATTATTTTCATTGCCCAGACGTCCTACCGCACCGCCAGTTTGCCCGGCAGGCGTAACATAAGGACCACTTTCTGTTGAGGTCCCCGAATCATTCATGATCACGCCTGAACGTGCATATCCCGTAAATTTGAACCCGCTGTTATCACTGCTGTTTTTATTGTTGTCAGCGACTAACGTTTCAGTACGTTTAGCCACCTCTGCTGTTTTTTGCCCGGTCGTCTCAACATCCTTCGCCACGAGCCGTGTCTGTTGTTCATTACTGGTTGTGCGCGCTTCCAGTGTTTTGACCTGCTGTTCAGCTTCAGTGGCACGTTTCTCTGCTTTGGCGGCGCGGTTTTCGGCGACTTGTAGTCTTTTTTCTAACGCGGCAAAGCGGGCTTCAATGGCACTGGCTGAAATATCGGCGCCCTGGGCGGTGCATGACAAAATTAATCCAATTGCAACAGCAAGATAGCGGGGTTTCATCATCATTTTTATCACTCAGAAGAGGTTTAATTATTATGGGGAAAACTGTTTAGCTAAATTGCTAAACTGGTTTTCCTGAGCACAATAAGCATTCGCATGGTATGCAGGCAATGAATTTTTAAGGTCTTGTCGTGGGATTGTGATCTTGCTGGCAAAATATTCTCTAAGCCTGAAATTTCATTTGCACTTGAATAGCTAAACCGGTTCTTCTATTTTATCACCAGACGATTTATCAGGATTTAAAAAAGGAATGAAGATGACTAACCGGGTTTGGGTATTGGGCGATGCCGTGGTGGATCTGATCGCTGAAGAAGATGGCCGCTTATTAAAATGTCCGGGCGGGGCACCGGCGAATGTTGCCGTCGGGATCCGCCGCCTCGGAGGTGACAGCGCATTTATCGGACGTGTGGGTGACGATCCGTTCGGAAAGTTTCTGCGAAAAACACTCAGTGATGAGGGGGTGAATATTGATTGTATGTACCTTGATGCTCATCACCGAACCTCCACCGTCGTCGTGGAAAACGATGCTGACGGAGAGCGAACCTTCACATTTATGGTACGTCCGGGCGCTGATCTCTTTCTGCAGCCCAACGACATCCCGGCTTTCAAGCCCGGGGATTTTTTACATTTATGCTCGATAGCGTTATCTGCGGAACCTTCGCGTTCTACCGCCTTTCTGGCTATGGCAAAAATGAAAGCAGCAGGGGGGTATATTTGTTTTGACCCCAATATCCGGCATGACTTGTGGTCTGATGAAGGCCTGTTGCGTGACAATCTTGCCCGCGCCTTGTCGCTGGCTGATGTGATTAAAATCTCAGAGGATGAGCTGGAATTTCTGACGGGTGAAGCGTTGTTATCAGAAGGGGTACTGCGCCTGTGCGACGTGTATAAACCCGAACTGCTGTTGGTCACGCAGGGGAAACAAGGGGTTTCGGTCTACCGGAAATATAATGCGGGTCTGAAACACTACCCCGCGCCCGAAGTGAAGGCTGTGGATACCACCGGCGCCGGAGATGCATTTGTTGCCGGATTGCTGGCCGGACTGGCGCAACACTGGCCGCTGAGGTCGGACAATGTCTGGCAATCTATTATCCGGCAGGCACTGGCATGCGGGTCACTGGCCACCACTGCCAGAGGCGCAATGACCGCATTACCCGATAGCGATACCTTAAAGGCATTTTCGTCTTAAACCGGGTCCGCGCCCGATGAATTTACGCGGACTGCAACTGTTCTTCCGGCGAAAAGAATGTAAGTAATGCGTAATCCAATGTCATGTTTTACGAAAATCAAAAGTTAGCCGCTGAACCTCGCCTATATCTCACAGTCTGTTAGCGAGGTTATTTCTTCTGCTAGCAAAATCTTTTGTTAACAGGAATTTTTGTGAGTTGAAAAACGGCGAGCACGGATCACATGACAATGAAAAAATTACTCTTAGCGTCGCTGCTGTTCAGCAGTGTCCCGGTTTTTGCTGCCGGCGGGTTTGTCGTAAAAGACATTCACGTCGAAGGATTGCAGCGGGTCACTGTGGGTGCGGCGTTGCTGAGCATTCCTGTGCGCGTGGGAGATACGGTATCCGATGACGATATCAGCCAGACGATCCGTGCATTGTTTGCGACCGGCAATTTTGACGATGTGAAGGTGCTTGAAGATGGCAACACGCTGATTGTCCAGGTGAAAGAACGGCCAACGATTGCCAGCATTACGTTCTCAGGCAACAAAGCCATAAAGGACGAGATGTTGCAGCAGAACCTGGAAGCCTCAGGGATCCGCGTCGGGGAAGCGCTGGACCGCACCACCATTTCGTCGATTGAAAAGGGGCTGGAGGATTTTTATTACAGCGTCGGCAAATACAGCGCGAGTGTTAAAGCGGTGGTGACGCCGTTGCCGCGTAACCGCGTGGACGTGAAACTGGTCTTTACCGAAGGTGTGTCGGCAAAAATTCAACAAATCAATATTGTGGGCAATAAAGCTTTTACCAGTGACGATTTAATCGCCCATTTCCAGCTGCGCGATGAGGTGCCGTGGTGGAATGTGATTGGCGATAAAAAATATGAAAAACAAAAATTGTCAGGTGATTTAGAAACACTTCGCAGTTTTTATCTCGACCGCGGTTATGCCCGTTTTAATATTGATTCCACCCAGGTCAGTTTAACGCCGGATAAAAAAGGAATTTATATTACCGTCAATATTACCGAGGGTGCGAAATATACCGTGTCCGGCGTGGTGGTGACCGGTGATATGGCCGGACATTCTTCCGAAATTGAAACACTTGCCACTATTCCTGCCGGTGAGTGGTATAACGGCGCGAAAGTCACCACAGTGGAAAGTGATATCAAAAATTTGCTGGGCCGCTACGGCTATGCCTATCCGCATGTCACGACGCAAAGCGACATTAATGAAACGGATAAAACCGTGAAACTGCGTATCAGCGTGGATGCCGGCAACCGTTATTCGGTGCGACGCATTCGTTTTGAAGGTAATGACACCTCGAAAGATGAAGTGTTGCGGCGTGAAATGCGCCAGATGGAGGGCGCGTGGCTGGGCAATGATCTGGTGCAAAAGGGCAAAGACAGGCTGAACCGTACCGGCTATTTCGAGTCGGTCGATGTGGATACGCAGCCGGTACCGGGTTCACAAGATCAGGTTGATGTGGTTTACAAAGTCAAAGAACGCAATACCGGTACATTCAACGTGGGTGTGGGTTACGGCACTGACAGTGGCATCAGTTATCAGCTCGGTGTGACGCAGGATAACTGGCTGGGCAGCGGTAATACGGTCAGCTTCAGCGGTACACGTAACTCTTATCAGACTTATGTCGAAGTCTCGGCGACTAACCCGTATTACACCGTTGATGGTATCAGCCTCGGCGGTAAAGTGTTCTACAACCATTACGACGCAGAAGATAACGATCTGGCGGCGTATAACCTGCAAAGTTACGGCACGGGCGTGAATCTCGGTCTGCCGGTCAGCGAAAATAATACGCTGAATCTGGGGCTGGATTACGTTCACAGTACGCTGAGTGATATGGAGCCGCAGGTAGCGGTCTGGCGCTATCTCAATGCCAGCGGCGTACAGCCGGGGCTGGTGACGACGTCTACCAGCAGTGATGCACAACTGAGCACCAATGACTTCTTCGCCAGCGCCGGCTGGGCGTATAACGATCTTAACCGCGGCTTCTTCCCGTCATCCGGCACGCGCGCCAGTCTGGTAGCAAAAGTTACCACGCCGGGCTCGGACGACAGCTATTACAAAATCACCTTCGATGCCAACCATTACATCCCGCTGAGCGACAAATCGGACTGGGTATTAATGGGCCGCGCCAAAGCCGGTTATGCGGCAGGCATTGGCAGCAACGAAGTGCCGTTCTACGACAACTTCTACGCGGGCGGCTCCAGCTCGGTTCGCGGTTTCTCCTCCAACACCATCGGGCCGAAAGCGGCGTATTACAAATGCAGCAGCGCTGACAACTCGTATTCCACCTGTCCGGTGACCAAATCGACTGATGCGGTGGGCGGTAATGCGATGGCGATTGCCAGCGCGGAACTGTATGTGCCGACGCCGTTCATCAGCGAGAAATACGCCAGTTCGGTCCGTACATCACTATTTGTCGACTCCGGCACGGTGTGGGATACAAAATGGAAAAATACCTCAGCGACCGAAGCCGCGGGTATTCCGGATTACAGTGACCCGACACATATTCGTGTTTCCAGTGGTATAGCGCTGCAATGGCAATCCCCGCTTGGCCCGCTGGTATTCTCTTATGCGCAGCCGCTGGTGAAATATGAAGGGGACAGCGCTGAGCAATTCCAGTTTAATATCGGTAAGACGTGGTGATAATAAATCCGTCTTACAAAGTTATTACTTTTTACAGACGCAATGAGAATAGAAAATAAATCATATTCAATTATAATGCCGGCATGATGTTTATTGAGCAACCCTTAGGGTAAAACATCATGCCATTATAATATTGTTGGAGTTCTTCCTTTTAAGGGCTGCCCCTGTGCGGCCCTTCTTTTTATGGGTTTATCACATCAGAAATAAGCGATTATTCTGCTTTGTGGTAATTTCCCTGCGCGTCGGCACTTTCAAAAATCATTGAAACGGAGTTTACACAATGGCGCAGATTCTTCTCGGTCAAATATTCTCCCTCAAAGACATGCCCCAGATGTGCCTTACAGTTCGCACAAACAATTTCTGTTCTGCGGCCATCGGCATCCGGCACACGTTCTACCGCACCCGGAATTTCATCGTCGAAAGCTGGCCAGCCGCAATGGGATTCGAATTTGTGTTCTGAGGAATACAGCGGCGCAGAACATCTTTTACAGACGTAACGGCCCGGTGAAAAGTGGTCGTTATACTCACCGGTATTCGGGCGCTCTGTCCCTTTGTTTTCGATGACAAAACGTTCAAAATCATTCAGTTCTCTGTTCATTATCATTGCTCCTGGCAGGTGACATTGCAACTTTATAGTGTAGCTCTATATTGGGGCGATATATCAAGCTGCAAGTGCCTTCATGCCAAACCGTGTTGTTTGACGCCGCTACGCAGCGTCTGCCACGGGGTGATACGGTTTTTAAAATCGGTCTGCTGCACAGGGTGATCAGATCAGCCTGCGCCGACTACAGAGAACGCGGCTCAGCCAGTACCGGCAGATAATACAGATGGCGTCAGCGCTGCTTCAGAGAACCTGATAATCAGAATGGGATCCTGGCAGGGGATCCCCTCCTGCCGCAGAATAAGGCATTTTTACTTCATCTCTTCTTCCATGACTTTACTGACTTTTTGCAGGGTGGATGCGACATCCTTAACACCAGCGGCTTCCTGGTTCTTCACCCAGTTGGCCTGGATGTCCTGATAGCCAGTCACTTCCTGCCAGTACGTGACTTCACTGTGTTGCAGAACGCGGACATTTGCACCGTCTTTACGCAGGGCATCCAGTTGCGGTTCAACGCTGTGATCCATCATCGAACCGGCAACTTTATAAGCGGTATTAGCGGCGCGGGTGATGGCGTCCTTATCTTCCTGCGCCAGTCCGTTCCAGACTTTATGGTTCATCACCAGAAGGTAAAGATGACCCAACCACAGTTCTTTCGAGACTATAACCTCCGGTGCCATCTTCTGGATTTTCAGATCATAACCGCTGTCAATGTTGACCAAAATGCCGTCGAGTTTACCGGTCTTAAATGCATTTACCGTTTGTTCGCCCCACGGTGTGGTCACTGGGGTCGCGCCCGCATTACGCAGGAAGTTCTGATGCCAAAAACTGGCTGAACGCCAAGCGGTGCCTTTGATATTCTGCAGTTTCTCCAGCGGATGTGTGCTGAAAAAGGCCACCGGATAACCTGTTGAGAGAAAAATATCTACCACACCATTCTTTGCCAGTTCAGCGGGGAAGGCTGGGATTTCGGCGTATACGCGGCGGAAGAACGCTATCTGTTTATCGCCGGATGGCCCTGTCGGAAAACTTTTGAAAAGCTGATGCAGTGGTAACTCTTTGGCGGTATATTCCGGCACCACAATGCCAATATCTGCATTGTTTCCTTCGCGCACAGTGCGCAATGCATCGTAGCCGGTAGAGAGTTCGCCACCCCAGTGCTCTTCAATTTTCAGGCGCCCATGGGATTCTTTTTCAATCGCCGGAAATAATACATCTTTGATAAAGCGGGTGCGCATTGCGCCCAGCGGTTCGTGATCGGTGTATCGCAAGGTCGTGGCAGAAACAACCGCCGGTAACAAGAGTAAAGCGAGGGCAAGTGCCAGAGGTTTTCTGATTAAGTCCATGTAATCTCACATTTCGGTTGGGTAAAACCAGAGTTTATCTGCTGAACCCCAATGTGGACGTGCGTGAAAACAGGTTATTTGCGTAAAATTAAAAAAGCGTCATGTTTGCACATGACGCTCTTGATTTTGCCCGGTTGAGTATTATCGGTTAGAAATCGACGTTCACACCCAGCTGGAAGCTGCGCCCCGGCATCACGGCCAGCGCTTTATTGTATTCATCCTGATTAGTGGTTTCGGTCAGCGTACGGCTGCTCAGGTAATCCCAGTATTTGCGATCGGTGATGTTGTAAACACCGCCGCTGAGCTTGACGTTCTTCGCGACTTTCCAGTAGGCCGTTGCATCCACCATACCGTAACCCGGCACATTCATGTATTCGGTGGTGGAGCCGGTGATTGGCGTACCGGCATTGGTATAGCTCTGTCGGCTGGTCGCTTCGGCTTTTTTGCCTTTCACGAAGGTTGCCGTCAGGGCGGTTCCGTAGACGCCGGATGGCGCATCCCATGCCACGCCTGCCACAAATTTCATTGGCGGTACGCTGTCGAGATCCACGTATTTGTCACCGTCGTAGCTGGATTTCGATTCACCCTTGGCATAACCCAGTGCGAAGGTGGTGCTCAGGCCATCAACGCGGCTAAACCAGGTGCCGTAGTTAATTTTGGTACTCAGATCGCCACCGTAGATAAACGCTTCATCGCGGTTTTCTGCCTGATAAATTGTATAGATATTGGATGGCACGTTGGTGAACATACCCGGGCTGCCCGCGCGGGTGTAACGGGTATTAGCAATGAAGTTTTTGTAGGTGTTATAGAAGAGGGAAGTCCTGAAGGTCACGCCTTCCGTGGCTTCACCTTTCATACCCCATTCAAAGTTATTGCTGGTTTCGGTTTTCAGGTTAGTGTTACCGATCAGTGCATACTGACCACGTCCTGCATAGTTAGAACCGAGGTTCCAGGAACCGTAAAGCTGGCTGGCATCCGGGAACTGCGCGCCGCGCTGGTACTGCAGATAAGTCATCAGTTTAGGGGTGATGTCATAGGTGAAGGCCAGCGATGGCAGAGCCTGCGTATCGGAGTTGGCTTTACCGTACAGGGTGGAAACCTGATCTTCAGAAACGATGCTGTTAGACAAGTCTGACAGATTTTGTGCCTTGGTATTCTGATATGCGACACGCACCGCAGGCACTACAGAGAAGTTATGGCCGCCGAGGTCAAACTTAACGGTGTCTTGCAGGAAGCCGCCGAGGATATACGTCCGGCTGTTGGCTTCCGGTTGCATGATGGTCGTGAAAGCACTTTGGTCCGGGCTTTCGCGGAACGGACGTTCGGTGTTGGACACGCGACCGTTGATACCGGCACTTAACTCATGGCGACCCAGCGTTTTCAGCCAGCTGGTTTCTGCGCCGTAGGTGTTTACGTCGTAGTTCGAGTAGACATTCATCATCTGCTTGCTTTCGTTTGGCAGATAAGTGTTGTCGTGCGCCTGAGTATATTGGTAATAGACTTTCGAGACGATGGCATCCACGTAATCGTTGAACGGCGTCCATTCGTCTTTCAGGCTTGCACCCCAGCGGCGGGTGTTACTTTGCTGCTGTGCGGTGCCAAGAATCGCGCTGCCCGCGTTGTTCCAGGTATCGTAATGGGTGTGGTTTACTTTTTCGTAGTAATCAAGGGTGCCGGTGACTTTATGGGCGTCATTAGGCTGCCAGATTACCGACGTCATGATGGCGTCAGAGTGCCAGTTGGCCGGATACGCATCCAGCGTTCCGCTGTTGTTGCTGGTTTCCTGACCGTCGCGGCGGCTGATGGCGATCAGGCCACGCAGGGTTTCGTCACCGGCGGCAGCGGTGATGCCGTTGTGCCAGGAACGGTCTGAGGAATCATAATCAGACTGGTAACCGAAATAAGTTTCCTTGCCCGGACGCAGGTAATCGTCGGCAGATTTTGGCAGGAAAGAAACGGCACCACCGATGGAGGTGTTGGCACGGTCGGCTGATGTGGCACCGGATTCAATATCCACCTGACCATAAATATACGGGTCAATGTAATCACGGCCAATACCAAAGGTATTCAGCCCCGCACGACTGACGTAGCTGCGCCCGGTGGCGCTTGGCTGCGGAATACCGTCGACATCAATGCCTACGCGGTTGCTTTCCAGGCCGCGAATGTTATAGCCGGTATAACCGCTACGGTCAAAACCGCTTTTGCCGTTGCCGGAGCCGCCACTCGCGCCGGTCGCGGTGATCAGCGGCTCATAACGCATAATAGTCCCGAAATCATTACCGCCTTTGCGCTGCATTTCGGCTGCTGTGAGGGTGGTTTTCGAACCCGGTTTTTTATCCGGCATCGTTTCGGTGACCGTCATGACTTCTTCATTGTTCTGCGCCAGATCCTGAGCTGTACGCACCGCCGGTTTTTTTTTGATGGCTTCAGAAGATTGCGTATTGTTTGCGGTGAGATCGGTATTGTCTTTCACGGCTTCCGCTGCATTTACATGAAATGTGGTGGTGAGAATCGTCCCCATGAAAATGACGTTTTTCACTAAACCCTGCTGTGTAAAGGATGTGAACATTTGTTTTTGTCCTGCACTAATTTTTAGAGTTCTGCTCGCATTTACTGCCTTTCGACAAAACAGACGCACTGGTCATCTGCATTCAATTCTTCCCTGAAAAAGCCATTATCCTTATAAAGTATGGGCTTACCTGGCGTCAACGCCCACCCTGGCTTTTTGAGAATGATAATGATACTGATAATTGTTATCAACAAAATGATATAAAAAAATGCATTCCTTAACAAAATTTATCCCGTCTGTTCTCAGGGAGAGATAAAGGCGAGGTGAAAAATACAGGGAAAAGAAGACAGCGCATTACACTTTATGGGGTTGAATAAAATATAACTAAGATATATCTTTCAACAAAACTTACGCATAAGAGAGAAACTGATGGCACAACATCGCACTGAAACCCCTGCCACAAACTTGCCGCTCCGTGTCAAAAATGATCTGGTTTTCCGTCATATCACGGTCAAACAGAGTGAAAGCCTATCAGGCTGTTTTAAAAGGATTATTTTAAGCGGTGACGCGCTGAAAGGTTTTACGTCAGGCGGTTTTGATGACCATATCAAATTGTTTTTTCCGGCAAATCCGGGGGATGTGATTACGCCACCGGCAGTGACCGAAGAAGGCATTGTATGGGGTGAAGGAGCACGCCCGCTGAACCGCGAATATACGCCGCTGCACTTTGATGCTCAGAGCAACGAACTGACACTGGATTTCTATATTCACGACGGTGGTGTCGCCAGCGAATGGGCGGCCGGCGCAAAGCCGGGCGATAAACTGATCATTGGCGGACCGCGTGGTTCACTGATTATTCCTGCCGGTTACAAATGGCAGCTCTATATCTGCGACGAAACCGGTCTTCCGGCGGTGAAACGCCGTCTGCGCGAACTGAAACAGGCCGGTTCAGATGCCAATATCACCGTGCTGGCGAAAGTGAGAGATGTGAGTTGTGTCAGCTACTTAGATGAAGAAAATGATGTCAGCATCGACTGGATTATCAGCGATACGCACGGCGGTTATCAGGAAGAGGATGCGGTCGTGAAGAAGGTGAAAAGCCTGCTTCTGCCGGAAAGTGATTACTACATCTGGGCGACCGGTGAAGGCAAATTCGCGAAAGGGCTGAATGACTATTTCGTTGAAACCTGCGGACTCGATCCAAACTTCGTGCGTTGTGTGGCTTATTGGCATAATAAGTAACGATGATGAATCATAAACACCGCCGTGAAAGAATGTTCGAAACGGGTGACATCCGTCTGCTGATGCTGCATTTTTTGCAGCAGCGTTGCGCCCATGGTTATGAGCTGATCAAAGCCATTGAAGAATTATCTAAAGGTGAATACACGCCGAGTGCCAGTATCATTTATCCGAATCTGACATTTTTAGAAGAACAGGGGCTGATTTCAGCCAGCCAGGAAGAGGGCGGGAAGAAGCAATATTCGATCACACCGGAAGGTGCGCAGTCACTGGCCGGGCAGGAAGAACTGCTCGGCTCAGTGACAGAGAAACTGCATTCACTGGCGATTTTGTCAAACAATCGCAGTATTCCGGAAATGCAGCGTGCGATAAATAATATCCGCATGGCGCTTAATCTGCGGCTGGCGAAAGGCCCGATCGAACAGGAAACCTTGTATAAAATCACGGATGCATTAGATCGTGCGACCAAAGAAATTGAGCGCAGTTAAGCCGCACCTCAGAAAGTATAAAGCCTTCCGGTCGGAGGCTTTATACTTTCAGGATAGTCACATCTCTTCAGGCCACGGCGTTAAGATCTCGTAACCTGTTTTCGTTACCGCAACCATATGTTCCCACTGTGCGGATAACGAGTGGTCTTTGGTGACCACGGTCCAGCCATCGGGCATGACTTTATTTTGTTTTTTACCGGCATTCAGCATCGGTTCGATGGTAAATAACATCCCTTCCTGTAAAACCAGTCCGCGGCCTTGCTCGCCGTAATGCAGCACTTGCGGATCTTCGTGATAACCCATACCGATGCCGTGTCCGCAATACTCTTCCACGATGGAAAAGCCTTCGCGTCTGGCGACAGCGGCAATCGCATAACCCACATCGCCAAGCGTTGCACCCGGACGCACCACTTCAATGCCCGCCATCATCGCTTCAAACGTGGTATCTACCAGACGGCGGGCCAGAATACCCGGCTCGCCCGCGTAATACATGCGGCTGGTGTCGCCGTACCAGCCGTCTTTGATAAGCGCCACGTCGATGTTGACGATATCGCCTTTTTTCAGCGCTTTATCAGAAGGAATGCCATGACAAATGACGTGATTGACGGAGGTACAGGTGGTTTTCTGATAGCCGTGATAACCGATATTGGCCGGGATCGCCTGCAATTCATTGACGATAAAATCGTGGCAGATGCGATCCAGTTCATTGGTGGTGACACCCGGTACAACGTAGGGTGTGATCATATGCAATACTCGTGCTGCCAGTTTGCCGGCAATACGGGCTTTATCGAGGCCTTCCGGCGTTTTGACCATGCGGTTATTATTGACGAAATACCGGCTATCTAAACCATTATTCATTGCTTGCCTTCCTGTGTGTGGCGCCCACGTTTAACAACGTGCGGATACTGCCTGCATTTTCATCCGATTCCACGCTACACCGCACCAGCAATTGCGAAATTTCGCTGTGCGTCATGTCGGGGTGCGTTTCCATCAGCATGCCAATTTTCATCCAGTGCTCGGCCTGTGCGTTCATCGAACGCGTATAAGCCATGCTGGCAATACGCAAATTCTCGTGCATCAGTTCTGAAATCTTAATGATACCCATGGGTTGCCTCAGCAGTATACGAATCATATATATTTTATATACTACGCATGAAATAGATGAAACTCAACCGGCACGTTTCATGACACCTTTGGGACATTGGCGTATATTGTGGTGACTTTTCAATCTCTTATCTGAAATTTTTACTCTAAAAGGTTCACATGAAATCTACAAGTAAGTTACTTATCGGCCTTGTTTGTGTCATGGCGCTTTCTGGCTGCGCGCGTACCGAGCCGGTATCCACGCCGCATACCACGCTGGTAACACATAATTCAGCAAGTCAGATCAGGACCGCTATTATCGACGCAGGACAAAAACGTGGCTGGATAATGACGGATGGCGCACCGGGCGTAATTAACGGTCATCTGAATAACCGTGAGCACAAAGCCGATATCCGTATTACCTATAACACCAGCGGCTACACCATTAATTATGTCGGCAGCACTAACCTGCTGGCAGAGAAAGGCGAGATCCACCGCAGTTATAACCATTGGGTGAATAATCTCGACAATGATATTCAGATTCGCCTGGCGTCCAGTGCCACAAAGTAATGAATATTTGAATTAAGTCTTCATCATCGGGTTATTCAGGTTTAACAAAAAGCAAAACGCCCCCGCTGAACAGACGGAGGCGTTTTGGCTACAGAGTCGAAGGGGAAAGCGCTTTACTGGCTCATTGCCCCTTTTTTCATGTTGTCTTTGGACATGGAATCTTTCGACATGCTGTCTTTCTTCATGTGATCTTTCGACATACAGTCTTTGCCCATACTGTCTTTCGCCATGTTGTCTTTGCTCATGCTGTCTTTTTTCATGCAATCTTTCGACATGTGGCCCATGGTGTCTTTCTTCGCCATTGCGTCAGCGGCATAAGTGGTGCTCACTGCGCCCATCATCAGACAAGCCGACATCATCATTACAGTTAACTTTTTCATGGTAAATCCTTCTCTTAGGTTTTGATATACAAAGGGTTTTATGGATAATGTTCAGCTTCCGCCGAACCAGTTGTAGCCCTGATCCTCCCAGTAGCCACCGGTAAATTTGTTTGTAATTTCAATCACTTCTATATGTTTTGGATTCTTGTAGCCGAGTTTGGTTGGCATTCTGAGTTTCATCGGAAAACCGTATTTACGCGGTAAAATCTGGCCGTCATAAGTCAGCGCCAACAGGGTTTGCGGATGCAGCGCCGTCGCCATATCAATGCTGGTGTAATACTCGTCGGCGCATTTGAAACTGACATATTCCGCCGTGAGATCTGCCCCAATCAGGCGCAGAAAATCACCGAACGGCACGCCGCCCCATTTGCCAATCGCGCTCCAGCCTTCGACACAAATGTGTCGCGTCACCTGACTGACCTGCGCCATTTTGTACAGCGCTGGCAGTGACCATTCGCGTTTATCCAGTGCCAGACCGGCGATTTTCAGGCGATAGTCGTTGCCGTCGACTTGTGGCGCGTCGTCTTCGGCATAGAACGCATTAAACGGAAACGGACGGGTGATCATCGATTCGGCATACACCGGCGCGAGACGCGTTGAGCCGAACAGCCAGCCCTGTACGCGATCATTGAAACCGGAGATTTTGCCGAGTGCGTTTTCCACGCTGGCGTTATCGCTGATATCGCAGCCGGTCAGCATCGCGACGCCGCCGAGCGTCAGCCCGCGCTGTAAAAACAGGCGACGGGAAGGCGCATCCAGTTCGCGGATAATCTGTTTTTTGGCTTCCTGTACAATCGCTTCGCTGTCGGCGGTGCTGAAAATCTGGCTGATGCTTTTTTTAATGAGTTTTTTCATGGGTTTTCCTCAGCGACCGCGCAGCATGGCAATCAGCGTTTTCGGCACCAGTGCCACCATCACGATATGCAGCACCACAAATGCCACCAGCGAAGCCATCGCCAGAAAATGTACGTAACGCGCTGTATCGAAGCCGCCCATCAGTTCGCGCAGCAACGGGAATTGCACGGATTTCCATACCACCAGCCCGGAAAGTACCAGCACGATGCCGTCGAACATCACGAACACATATGCCGCGCGCTGCACCATGTTGTAGTGACGTAAGTCGTCGTGTTTCAGCTTGCCGCGCAGGGCAGCACACAAATCATTGAAGATGCCGCGCGGCGTCAGCGGCCAGAACTTTCGTTTCATCCGTCCGGTAAAAATGTTCATCAGCAGGTAAAACAGGCCGTTGAAGCCGAACAGCCACATACCGGCAAAATGCCACTGAATTCCGCCGCCGAGCCAGCCACCCAATGTGACCCCCGGCGGGAAAGCAAAATCAAACAGCGGTGAGGCGTTATAAATCTGCCAGCCACTGGTCACCATAATCAGCACCGCCAGCGCGTTCAGCCAGTGCGACAGCCGCAGCCATAATGGATGCACGATGGCGGGTTTTTGTTTGGCCTGATCGGGTAAGTCCGTGTGTATTGTCATGATGAAATCCGGCTGTCCGTCCTGTGATGTAGCGAGTATTGAGCGGATTTGTTCCCCGAGACCTCACGCAAAGTTAAATAAAATGTGATAACTCGGCGGGCTTTGCTTGTGTAGACTCAAACCATTGGGGAATGCCACGTTTTGGGATAACACATGGATAAGACGAAGAAGATCCTGATCGTTGAAGATGACGGGGATATCGCGGAACTGCTCAGCCTGCATCTGCGCGATGAAGGCTATGAAATTACCCATGCTGCTGACGGCAATCTGGGCGTGGCACATTTGGAAAAAGGCGGCTGGGACGCGCTGATCCTCGACCTGATGCTACCGGGTATCGATGGTCTGGAAATCTGCCGCCGCGCCCGTAATATGACGCGTTACACGCCGATCATTATTATCAGCGCACGTTCCAGCGAGGTGCATCGTGTCCTCGGGCTGGAGCTGGGCGCGGACGATTACCTGGCCAAACCTTTCTCCATGCTGGAACTGGTCGCACGGGTCAAGGCGTTGTTCCGGCGGCAGGAAGCCATGAGCCGTAATATGAAAATGGATGCCGGTACGCTAAGTTTTTCCGGTCTGGTCATCGACCCGATTGCACGGGACGTGATGCTGAACCATCAGCCGGTTGAACTGACGCCGCGCGAGTTTGATCTGTTGTACTTCTTTGCCAAAAATCCCGGCAAAGTGTTCTCCCGGCTCAGCCTGTTAAATCAGGTCTGGGGCTATGAACATGAAGGGTATGAACATACGGTAAACACCCATATCAACCGTCTGCGCATTAAGATAGAAGCCAATCCGGCCGAGCCGGAACGTATTCTGACCGTGTGGGGAAAAGGTTATAAATTCGTGTCTTCTGCTGAAGAAGCACAAGGGTAAATCATGAAAAATCTCACGCTGGCGCAAAGACTGACCCTGGTGTTTATGGTGCTGCTGATCGCGTGTTGCGCGTTTTCCGTCTACATGCAGGTGCGCTCGAGTAATCAGTACAGCCAGTCGGTGATCCAACGTCTGTCGGCCAATCTGGCGACGCAGATTGCAGCAAATAATCCGCTGCTCAGCCAGGGAAACTGGGATCCCAAAGCGGTACATACGCTGTTTGATCAACTGATGGCGGTGAACCCGAGCGTAGAAGTGTATCTGCTCGATAAAGACGGCAATATCGTCGGTAATGCGGCACCGCCCGGGCGACTGCAACAGCAGAAGATCGACTTAACACCGGTTAACGCGTTGCTCAACGGTGCGAAAATGCCGGTATATGGCGAGAATCCGCGGGATCCGCAAACGCGTCAGGTATTCAGCGCCGCCCCGTTACGGGTAGACGGTATCATCAAAGGGTATGTGTATATCGTGCTTCTCGGTGACCAATACACCGCGCTGACCAGCGACGCGCAGTACCAGTCGGCGATTTCTCTGGCGCTGCGGTCTATGGGGTTGGTGGCGCTGTTTGGCCTGCTGGCCGGTGCGCTGGCATTCCGCTGGGTGACGCGCCCGGTGCGTAAACTGACCTCGCAGATTGCCCAACTTGATACCGGTGGCATGGAAGCGATCCAGGCGCTGGCAAAAGGCGATGCACCGGCGGGCGCTGCCCGCGATGAAGTCACGCAGTTGCAACAGGCGTTTGTCGCACTGGCAAAACGCATCGATCAGCAATGGCAAAGCCTGATGGTGCAGGATCAGCAGCGGCGGGAGTTTATCGCCAATATTTCCCATGACCTGCGCACACCGCTGACTTCCCTGCACGGATATCTGGAAACGTTGTCGGTCAAATCAGACCATCTGAGTCATGAAGACCGGCAGCGTTACCTGAATATTGCCCTGATGCAAAGTAAAAAAGTCGGGCGACTGGCGCAGGAATTATTTGAGCTGGCACGGCTGGAATATGGCGTCGTGAAACCGCAGAAAGAACCTTTCTCACTGAGTGAATTAGTGCAGGATGTTTTTCAGAAATTTGAACTGGCGACCGAAACCCGCGGGCAAAAATTACTGGCCGATATTACGCCGGGTATTCCGCTGGTGAATGCCGATTTGGGCATGATTGAACGTGTGCTGACCAATCTGCTGGATAACGCCATCCGCTTTACGCCGGAAGGGGGCACGATAGAAATTAAATTGTGGCCGCACGAAGGGCAGGTGATGGTGCAACTGAAAGACAGCGGTCCGGGGATTGCGCCGGAGCTGAAAGACAGCCTGTTTGTCCGTCCGTCGATACTCAGTACCAACAAACACCGCGCGGGTGGTCTGGGGCTGATGATTGTGCGCCGCATTCTGCAACTCCACGGCAGTGACATTACGCTTATCGAACAGCCGAAACACGGTGCCTGTTTCCAGTTTTCTGTACCGCTCTGAATCCTGATTATGTTTTTGTATCAGCATGAATGAGTGGACTATAATATTTCACTCTTCATGCTGACTGGACGACCAGAGACTCAGCCATACTAAGCAGGGACGACCTTGCGCGTTTTCAGGAACTATCATGGCCTGGTTCTATCTGTTTCTTGCCGGTATTTTCGAAGTGGTCTGGTCGACCGCAATGAAAGAATCTCACGGTTTCACCCGCCTTATTCCCAGTATTCTCACGGTTTTCTTCATGATCCTCAGCGTGATTTTGCTGGCGATTTCGATGAAAACCCTGCCGCTCGGCACGTCTTACACCGTCTGGGTCGGTATCGGCGCTATCGGTGCCTTCATTCTCGGCGTGGTGATGTTCGGCGAAAGCCTCAACCCGCTGCGCGTGATCGCCGTGCTGCTGATTTTCTCCGGCGTGGTTCTGCTAAAAGTGGCGACGAAAGATTAAAGGCGGAAACGCTGATATGACAAAGCCGCTCTGTACAAGGAGCGGCTTTTTGTTTATCTGATAACTTCAGCACATCATTTTTACAACACTGCGGGCATCTTCCTCAGAACCTTTCCCCTTCCAGCGTCGAATCACACAACGCGAAAATCTTACCCCAGCCTTCGCCGGAGGCCAGCAGATGCTGAATGTGCAGCGCGACATCGCTGCGGCGCACGCGGCCGTGGGCTTCGGTTTGGATCAGATGCGCTTTGCCTGTCGCTTCGCCATTCATCAGGCCGCCGGGGCGTAAAATGCACCAGTCCAGCGTGCTGGTTTGCAGCCAGCTTTCCGCCAGTGATTTTTCGCGTACGGCCTGTCCGAACGCCTGTTTTGCGCGGGCAGACAGCGTCGGCCAGCTGTCGCCGCAGCCAATGGAAGTTACCAGCAACATCTGGCGGATTCCGGCCTGCTCTGCAGTATCAATGATCAACCGGTTAGCGGTGTAATCGGCGAGTTTACCGCCCAGAGTGGACACGATTTGTGCCCCGCTGCCTGCCATTTGGCAGGCCTGTAAAACGTCGGCGGGATTAAGCGCATCGCCCTCAATGACGGTCACACCACGTGTGCGCAAGGTTTGCGCCTGTTCGGCGTTGCGGATAAGCGCGACCACCGGACGTTCCTGCGCCGTCAGCGCCACCAGTTCAGCGCCGACGCCGCTGCCTGCGCCAAAAATTAGCAAAGTGTTCAAAGTTGGTTCTCTCTCTCAGCCTGAAGGGCGGGAAGGGCTCGAAATGCATTCAGCTGATCGGTCAGTAATTCACGATGGCTGTCGCGCCCGACGAAAACCTTGAGCATGGCATAACCGGAAGCGTTTAAAAACCAGACACTTGCTGTGCTCATTCCCATAAACGGACGTTCAACCAGTGCAATGTGCTGACAGTGTGTTGCGCGGATATGCCCGCTCATGCCCTGTTTGCCGCGCAGGTTAAAGTAACCGTGACGATGTGTGCCGGACGGTAATTCGCCATGAAATTCAAGGATCAGATCGTCATTATTGACCAGCGTCGTGACTTCACCCCATCCGGTGATGTTGTCCCATACTGCATCGAAATGTGTCCCTGCAAACAGATAGCTCCCCGGCATGTTCTGGATCACTTCCAGCGGGGGGATGTGATATTCGCGAGCAATATCTTCGACGGTTCCGTCGGGCTGAGTGGCGAGAAAGTCGATCAGGGACTGAAGTTTATCCGTTGGCATGAGTGGTATTCCGTAAAGTCAGTTGTGGGATCAATGTCTGTAAGGCCTGCAACATATTGCTGGCCCAGAATCGTCCGGAGGGAGTGAGATTAAAACGCGGGCCTTCGTTGTGCATCAGGCCGCACTGTTGCCACTGTTGTAACAGTGGTTCGAGCGGTAAAGGATCGGTGACGATGCGGCTGAGGTCATACCGGCCCGCCTCTATACCGCCCTGTAAATCCAGCCGCCAGCGGTGTTCGCCGGTCGTAGCTGCGGTCATCATCATGATGGGTTTTTGTCCTGCGTCCATCTGCTGGTAATACATCTCCAGACTGCGTGCGGTCATGTACGATTGCCCACCGAGATTGCCGCCTGCACCGCTGCCAAAAGCCAGACAGTCGGCACCTTTTTTGATCAGCAAATTGTACAGATTGCGTTCCCGCGTGGTGCGCGCCCAGTGACTGTTACTTATCTGATGCCAGCCGCCGTGCGCCAGAAAAGCCTCGCCTTCGAGATAGAAATCACGGCGCAGCGTGACATCCGGCAGCGACACACGTTTATTTTCCACAGCTTTGCCCAGCGGCGTGGAAGGCAGCAGGTTCAGGGCGTAAAGGTCCACGCCGTCCAGCGGTAAATCGCGGACGATCTGCAAATCTTCGCGCCAGCTTTCCGGCGTCTGTTCCGGTAATCCGAACATCAGGTCGCAAACCACGGCGGCGCGGTCACGCTCACCGAGTTTACGCAGAAACTGTATCGCTTCTTCACGGCTGGCGCGGCGTCCCATACGCTGGCGGACATGGGTATCAAACGTCTGAATGCCGATCGAAAAACGGTTAGCCCCCGCATCCAGACAGGCGTCAATGCGCTCGTCATCGAAATTAAGGATCCGCCCCTCGACGGTGATTTCGCAATCCGGTGCCAGCGGCAAACGGCGCCGCAGCGTGCTGATGATCCGGTGTAATTGCTTTGCGCTGAGCGCCGTCGGTGTGCCACCGCCAAAATAGACGGCGTGGACAGGCGCGGACTGATGCAGCGGCGAAGCGGCTTCCTGTTCTATTTCCCGGATCAGATAATCACAGTATTGTTCCGTGGCTTCTGCTTCCAGTTTGTTCTGGTAGAACCCGCAAAACTTGCAGTGTGTGGCGCAAAAGGGGATATGCAGATAGACCAGACGTTTATTGGCCGGAAGCGGACGCTGACACAGCGCCTGCCACTGAGCGGGAATATCCTGCGGCGGAACGGGCTGCTGAGGCCGCCAGGGCATCACGGCCCAACGGTCGGGGAACGGCAGCCCGTCAGCGGCAGCGTAAAAACGCGCGAGGTCTAAGCTCATTGAGTTTGTCTTCTCCTGAAAAACAATCATTTATTCGCCGGCATTAAACGATAATGATTATCATTCGATCAAACCCAAAACGCATTTGTGATGATCTGTATCAAGTTTAGAAATGCGTAACATCGCGCAAATCTTTTAATGAAGGGGAAGGTCAGCGGTTCTGCCTCTGTCGTCCTTCTCTTCAATGACTTACACTGAACGTATAAATCTGCGACGAGATGATGAACATGCACCCGAAACTGAAAACACTCAAAATTGAGAAGCTTTTTGGACACAAAGATATCGAGCTCCATTTCAATGATGTCACCGTTTTGGTGGGCAAAAATGGTTTGGGTAAAACGACATTGCTGAAGATCTTGCATGCGTTGTTGTTGCGTCAATCTTGTACAGAAATCGAGAGTTGTATTATTGCTACACTCACTTTTTCTGATGATGAGGTGATCAACTTTGAAAATAGACAACTATCATATGTCGATCCTGAAGGTGTTGAGAAAACTATATTTGGAGATGTGAATAATCATCTACGAGAAACATTAAATAGTAATTTAGTAAATGATTATTTTGATGCTAGTAAACAACGTATTAAATTAAAGAATAGGGCAGAGGTTGAAAAACAGCCATCGCTATTATCTTTAATACGAAATTTTTTTAACGCTAAGTTCAGTCTGTCAGAAAATAAAAAATACTTTCTGGATTCAGTGGTAAAAGTTAATTTCATTTCCACCATCAATATGAGCGCTAACTCTCAGCAGATTTTAACCGGAAGCGACGGCCGGCAGGGTAATTTACTAGACTGGGAAATAGAAAAAGAAATTTCAGATATTGTAAAAACCCCGAAAGGAAAATACACACTTGCGTTTATTAAGGAAGTAAATCGACACTTCGCCGACAGTGGAAAAAAAGTACAGGTTAAAGACGGACTGAAGGTCATTACGCCAGATTCAAAAACGCCGCTTCCAGTCAGCAAACTTTCCTCCGGTGAACGCCAGCTTCTGTACATCATGGCCAAAGTGGCTAACACCAAAAACAGTCCGGCATTTTTACTGATGGATGAACCGGAGATTTCCCTGCATCTTAACTGGCAGGAAAAGCTGCTGGACAGTATCAAAACGCTGAATCCTAATTGTCAGATTGTTGTCGTTACGCACAGCCCTGCGGTCATCATGGACGGTTATATGGATTCATACATTGACATGGAAAATATTGTGGTGGAGTCACGTAATGTCTGATTTTTCAAGGATGATTTCCTCACCTGCATTTATCAAAACGTATAATACAATTCAGAATGGTCAGGCTATGGGAAACATTTTCGTCGAGAATCCCACCGACATTCCCTTCTGGCAACACGTCGTCAATGCGGTTGATGGTTCACGTTACAAAGTCCGACCAATTTCTAAAGAGCAGGCTGCCGGAAAACGCACATTACAGAAGCGTTATGCGGAACTGAATCAGGAGTTTTTGGTTGCCGTTGACAGCGATTATGATTTTTTATGCCCAGATCGTCATGCAGAGGCTCAGGAAATGAACAACAATCCTTTCGTTTTGCACACTCATTGCTATTCGAGAGAAAGCTTCCAATGTTGCCATCATTCTCTTGGTGCCATTACCGGAATATTATATTTTCACCAACAATTACCGTCACAAATTCATGAGGCGCTGATACGATATTCCCACGTTGTCTATCCCGCTTTATGTGCATTTTCCTACTTACATAATAAAAACTGGCAGCAATATAGTGAGGGTGAATTTAATCTGGCTGTCAGAGTTAGTTTGGGGGTTTGTTTAATCAATGACGAACTTCAGGTAAATGATGACGCTATCATTCAATTGCAAACGCAGGTCGAGGCCTATAGCCAGAGTTTGCATGCAGCTATCACTGATCATGCTGATTTCGACAGTTTCAAAACGATTTTGACGACCAGGGGCATTACTGAAGACAATGCCTATATGTTTATTAACGGGCATTGCCTGCAAGATATTGTCGTTAGACCTATGCTGGAAAAAATTGTTGTTGTGACCAGACGGTCTGAAAAAAATAGTGTGGCACAAATGTATCCTGAACCAGAACGTCTCAAGACTAAACGACAGAAATCAAATGAGATTGATAACTATTATAAAAATGAACGTCAGTTATCTACCTTACTCTCAAACGGACAGGCTTTCGTTCAGGATGCATTTTTTAGTCTTATTACGGCAAAACTTGATGCGATCATTCATTGAGTGAGTTATTGCCGTCCGGTCTTAGATTAGGCGGCATTATATGAAAAGCCCCGCTGCGGGGCTTTGAGAGGCAGCGGTATCACTCTCCCAATTCAACCTCCACCCGATGTTCAACGCCATCATCATTGAGCGGGATCTTGTCACCGGCAAGTGGAGTGCCGTCCAGCGTTACACAATATTCTCCGGTACTGCGGCGGACGGTGATCAGATAACGGCTGCTGCCCTGCTGGTAGGTGACGGTGATTTCCGGCCAGTCCTGCGGGAGTTTACTGTGGATCGAAATGGCGTCGCCGTGGCGGGTGATGCCGAGCAAAGATTCGGTGATCAGGCGATACGTCCAGCCAGCGGAGCCGGTGTACCAGCTCCAGCCGCCGCGCCCGCTGTGCGGATCCACCGAGTAAATATCGGCGGAAATCACGTAAGGTTCGGCTTTGTAACGACTGACGGCATCCGGTGTCAGGCTGTGATTAATCGGGTTGATCATCGACATCAGTTGCCACGCGCGTTCGGTGTTGCCCTGTCTGGCAAAAGCCATCACCGCCCAGATTGCCCCGTGCGTGTATTGCCCGCCGTTCTCGCGTACGCCCGGCAGATAGCCGCGAATGTATCCCGGATTCGGCCCGTTGCCGTCGAAAGGTGGCGTCAGCAGTTTGATCAGCCCCGCGTCACTGTCCACCAGATATTTGTCCACCGACTGCATGGCGCTGGCGGTACGTTCCGGTGTGCCTGCCCCGGAAAGCACTGACCAGCTCTGAGCGATGGCGTCAATCTGGCATTCCGCATTGACGTGCGAACCAAGCGTTTCACCGCTGTCGAAATAACCGCGCAGATACCATTCGCCGTCCCAGGCATGATCGTTGAGATTTTGTTTAAGCCGCGCCGATTCTTCGCGGCACAAGGTGGCGGTGGCGGTGTCCTGACGGATTTCCGCCAGTTCGCCGTAGCGTTGCAGCACGTCATACAGGAAGAAGCCCAGCCAGACGCTTTCCCCGCGTCCGCCCAGACCGACCAGATTCATGCCGTCGTTCCAGTCGCCCGCGCCCATCAGCGGGAGGCCATGCCCGCCCATTTGCAGGCCATGTTTCAGCGCACGGATACCGTGCTGCCACAGGCTTTCGCGTGTTCCGCTGACCACCGGTTGTTCGTAAAACGACTCTTCGCCCGGAGCCAGCAAGCGCGCCACAAGATACGGCACCTGTTCTTCTGCAATTGCGTGATCGCCGGTCACCGCGATGTAATGACTGATCGCCAGCGGCAACCATAAATAGTCATCGGAACAGCGGGTGCGCACGCCGTTGCCGGTTGGCGGATGCCACCAGTGCTGAACGTCGCCTTCGATAAATTGCCGTGACGCGCACAGCAGGATCTGCTCACGCATACGTTCCGGCGCCGCGTGGGTCAGCGCCAGCGTATCCTGTAACTGGTCGCGGAAACCAAACGCGCCGCCGGACTGGTAATAGCCGCTGCGGGCAAGGATCCGGCTGGCGAGGGTCTGATAAATCAGCCAGCCGTTAGTCAGCAGGTCGACAGATTTATCCGGCGTGGTGATCTGAATTTTATCCAGCACCTGATGCCAGTGGTGATGAATTCTGTCCAGCTCAGCCTGCGCGGCGCCTTCCTGGAAGAACTGATGGATTAAGGCTTCGGCCTCACCGGCGTTTTGTCCCAGACCGAGGGCGAAAACAAAGGTGCGCTGATCGCCGTCAATGAGCGTGGTGGCGGACTGAACCGCACCGCACGGATCGAGCATTGCGCCGGTTTTATCCGACAGCCGCTGATTTTTCATTGCAGCGGGCGCTGCCGTTGACCCTGTGCGCCCGAGGAACTCACGACGATCGCCGCTCACCGAACAGTGCGCGCCGGTTACGGCGAAGAAGGCGGTGCGCGGGGAGCCGTTGCTGGTGTAATGGTTGGTCGCCAGCACGCCGCAACCCTGAGCCACATGGGCCGCGGAGGTAACGATATGCATGGCTGATTTGGCGCGTAAATCCGCCATCACCCATTCGGCATAACCGGTCACAGACAGCCTGCGTGGCCGCCCCGAGACGTTGGTCAGCGTCAGCATAATCAGTTTCACCGGCGCATGTTCCGCCACGAGTACCGTCATTTCGCTGCTGATCCCGTGTCCGGTATGCTCGAAAACGCTGTAGCCAAAACCGTGGCGTGTCACATAGCCGCCGTTGCCGCGTACCGGTAACGGTGCCGGTGACCAGACGCTGCCGGTTTCCTCATCGCGCAGATATAACGCTTCACCGGAGCTGTCGCTGACCGGATCGTTTTCCCACGGCGTAAGGCGGTATTCGTGGGCATTTTCAAACCACGTATAGGCCTGTCCGCTTTCTGAAATCACCGTCCCGAAACCGGCATTTGCCAGCACGTTTGACCACGGCGCAGGCGTGTTCTGGCCTTCGTTGAGCACAATCTGATATTCACGTCCGTCCGGCGAGAATCCGCCCAGCCCGTTGAAACAGGTCAGGTCACGTGGCGCTGCGGCAACCGGCGTATTGTCGGTGACGGTGCGTACTGGCAACAGAGCAGGCAGTGAGACGTGTGGCAATTGCATACGCAGGTTGAGCTGATCGGCCAGCGAGCCGCGGCGGTCGTCGATCACCACCCGCGCCACACTCATCAGCAGTGTGCGGTCTTCCTGCGTCAGTTGTTCGCCATTGCGGACAAAAATTCCGCCCGGAATATCGGTCTGACTGGAGCCCGCGCCGGAAGCGACCAGGCTGAGGATCTGATTTTGCAACGCCTGCTGATAGCCGCCGGAGTCATTGCATAACAACACCAGATCGACCTTCAGCCCTTTGAGACGCCAGTAGTTGTGCGCGCGGATAAGTTGCGTTACCAGCCCGATATTTTCATCGCTGGTCAGGGTGAGCAGCACGATCGGCAGATCGCCGGAAAGCGATTGCCCCCACAGACCGGATTGCCCGCGGCGGTTGGCGGCCACGGTCTGCGCATCGCCGCGCAGTTCCTGACTGGCGAAAACCAGCGCACCGGCCAGACGGTTATACAATCCCGCGTCATCTTCGGTGGCATTCAGCTGGCGCAGCACCACCTGACTGTGCGACCAGGCGATTTCGAATACCCGATCAGCAATATGATGGTCACGGTATTTTTCCAGCAGCATCAGACTTTGCAGCCGGGTGTCGGAAATGCCGTACACCATATCGATAATCACTGGCACGCCGGGTTTCAGAGTAATGCGCTGGCGGATGGACATCACCGGATCCAGCACCGCACCGGCGCTGTTAGTGAGCGGTCCGCCCTGACGCAAGGCCTGCGGGCTAGCCGCGGTATTGCCGCGTCCGATAAAGGCCGACCGGTCGGTTTCGAACGACGTTTCGCGTTCGAAAGAGCCGTGGATCGCCATCATATGGAACATCCACGGGCACTGTTCTTCCGGTTCACGCGGACGGCGGTGGCACAAAATCCCTTCCTGTGCGGGCACCAGTTCGGTTTGCACAAACAGATTGCTGAAGGCCGGATGCGCGGTGTCATTGGCGGCTGGCGCCAGTACCACTTCGGCATAGGTGGTGATTTCCAGCTCACGCGGACGGCGGCCATGATGCGTAACCGTCATGCGACGGATTTCGACGTCGTCTTCTGGCGAAACCACGATGTGGGTTTGCATGGTCAGCGAACCCTGTGTGCGTTTGAATTCCGCACCGAAATCGTTCAGCACCGCATGATAGGTGCCTTTCTGTTTGCCGAGCGGTTGCCAGGTATTGCTGTAGACCGCGCCGGACTCCGGATCGCTGAGATAGCAGAAAATCCCGCGATTATCGCGTGTTGCATCTTCCCGCCAGCGGGTCAGCGTCAGGTCTTTCCAGCGGCTGACGCTGCCACCGGCCTGCGTCACCATCAGATGGTAATTCGTGTTAGACAGCAGCTGAATTTCCGGCGAGGCACTGCTGGTGTCGGTGAATTCACGCAACTCAATGTTTACTTTTTGCAGCGTGTTGTCATGAGATTCAAAGTGACGACGCGGACTGTAAAGCTCGACGGCATCCGGCACCCGTTCCTGCAACAACAGGCGTGCCGACTGGAACGCGGCATTGGCGGCGAAGCGTGCGGTCATCGGCGCGCCGAGCAGCACATTGCCCAGCGCCAGGAAACCCATTCCCTGATGGTGAGCCATGTAAGAGCGCACCACGATGTAAATCTGGCCACGGATCAGACGCGACGGGCTGTAATCCAGCGCGTCGTAAAAACCGTATTCGCCACGCGCCCCGCAATGTTCCAGTACATTGAGATTGAGGCAGGCTTCCTGCGGGCGGATCATCAGCGCCATCATGGTGGCATAAGGCGCGACCACCATGTCTTCACCAAGACCTCGCTTCAGGCCCAGACCGGGCACGCCGAACGCGTGATACTGATAATTCTGGTTGAGGTCAAATGCCGCATAAGCGGATTCAGAAATCCCCCACGGCACGCTGTTTTCCTTACCCCAGGCGATTTGCCGGTCAACGGCGGTCTGACACATCTGCACCAGCAGGGTATCCGGATAGGCCGGCATCACCAGTTGTGGCATCAGGTATTCAAACATCGATCCGCTCCACGACATCAGCGACGGCTGTTTGTCGATCACGGTGAAAAGGCGTCCGAGCGCAAACCAGCTTTTTTGCGGCAACTGGTTGGTGGCGATAGTGACGTAGTTGGTCAGCCGAATTTCAGAAGGCAGCAGATCGTATTTCCCGCTGTCCAGTTTATGAGAGTCGCAGTTATATCCGACGGTCAGCAGATGGGTATTCTTGTCGTACAGGAAGCGGAAATCCATGCGCGCATGGTCATTAAGGCGCTGTTCAAGTTCGCCGATAATGTCCAGACGCTGCCGTGCCAGACCGATCGCGCGGGAAAGCGCCGGTGCCGTTCGGGCATCCTGTTGCGCCAGCCATTGCAGCGAAGGGAGTGGTGCGTTTTGCGCCTCCGGCGACAATTCTGCGTAAAATTCTGACCACGCCTGCAGACCGGCATCAAGTTGCTGCGCCAGTCGTTGCAGCCAGCCTTCTGCGGTGGCGGCAATCAGCACACGCATCTCGCGCAGGCTCAAAATACTCTGCTCAGCTTTTTCGCCCGCAGCCTGTTTCAGACTTTCGCGAAGCTTAGCCGCCAGCGGGGCATCTGCCGGGGCTTCCGCCATATTCAGCGTGTCTTCCAGACCTTTTAGCCATGACGGAAGATTGATGGCTGGCTGTGTTCGCCACAGACGTAAGCCGGTGCGCAGCGTCAGTAAATGCCCGGCAAGATTGCCGCTGTCTACACTGGAAATGTAGCGCGGATTGAGCGGCTGGAGCGTGCGTGTGTCGTACCAGTTATATAAATGTCCGCGATAATGCTCGAGTTTATCCAGCGTATCGAGCGTCAGCATAGTGCGTTCCAGCACTTCACCCTGGGTGAGATAACCAAAATCCCACGCGGTAATATTGGCCAGCAGTGACAGCCCGATGTTGGTCGGCGAGGTGCGGTGCGCGATCACCGGCTGTGGGATTTCCTGGAAGTTATCCGGCGGCAGCCAGTTTTCTGTTTCATTCACGAAAACTTCAAAGAAGGACCAGGTCTGACGGGCAACCTGACGCAGATAAATTTGTTGTTGTGCGTCCAGATCCGGTACCTGGCGGCGGGCAGGCTGACTCAGCCAGCACAAAATACGCGGCGCGATAAACCACAGCAGGCCGAGCGGGACGGCAAAGCCCAGCAGCGGCGGACTTGCCTGCGCAGCGAGCAAAATGACCGCCACGCCTGCCAGCGGATTAGCCCACATGCGGCGGTAGAAATATCCCGGCGAATGTGCACGGGATTTCGCGCTGATATTGATGCTCGCCCACTCATGTAACTTGCGATGGCTGACACTGAGTCGCCACAGTGTCAGCAAAATCGCCTGCACCGAATAAACGGCTTCGTGCGGCAACGTCATCAGATTAAGCAACACGCGGGAAATCCGGCTGACGGTGGCCGATGCCACACTTTTCAGATGCGGAACCAGCGCCCGTCGCGGCCCTTTATTCAGCAGGTCTAACACCAGCGCCACCAGCGCCGGGAACAGCAACATCACGGTAATAAAACCGAGCCAGTAAAGTTTGTCCGGCACCACCAGCAGCGTGGTGAAGATCAGAACCAGCAGGGCTGGCGCGACCAGACTGCGGCGCAGGTTATCGAACAGTTTCCAGCGGGAAAGCGTGGTCAGCGGATTACGGCGGCGCGTCCCATCTTCCTGCGTGACATAAACCCCCAGCCAGTTAAGCAACTGCCAGTCACCACGGATCCAGCGGGTTTTACGCGCCACGTCTGCCAGATAATGATCGGTATATTGCTCGTAAAGCACCACATCGCTGAGCATACCCGAGCGCGCGTAACAGCCTTCCAGCAGGTCGTGGCTGAGCACCAGGTTTTCCGGGCAGGTATTGTCCGTCGCGCGGATGAACATATCGACGTCGTAAATACCTTTACCAACAAAAGAGCCTTCCCCGAATAAATCCTGATAGATGTCGGAAGACATCGACGAATAAGGATCGTTGCCCGGCACGCTGCTGCATAAAGCGGCGTAGCGTCCCTGACCATTTTCCGGGATTTCCTCCGCCAGTCGTGGCTGGAGAATGGCGTAACCGGAAACCACCCGATGACGTTTTTCGTCATACACCGGATGATTGAGCGGATGCGCCATTGCCGCGATCAGCTGATGGGCGGTGGCCCGCGGCAGCACGGTATCGCTGTCGAGAGTGATAACGTATTTCACCTGACGCAGATGCGCCTGCGTGCTGCCTTCGGTCAGCGAGAACGGCTCGCCTTCATCGCGCAGCCAGCGGTTAAGCGCATTCAGTTTGCCGCGCTTACGCTCATACCCCATCCACACGCCTTGTTTCTCATTGAGTTCGCTGTCGCGGTGCAACAGCGTAAACAGTGCACCCTGCGCAGAGGGATAACGGCGGTTCAGCACCTGAATTTGCTGCACGGCAAAGGCCAGCAGGGCATCGTTATCCGCATTCTGCGGATTTACGCTGTCATGAAAATCACTGAGCAGCGCGAAATTCAGGTTTGGTAACACGTTGCCGAGATAACAAACCTCGAGACTGCTGATCAGCGCCTCGATATTCTTGCGACTGCCGAGGAGACAAGGGATCACCACCAGCGTGCTGGCCGATGCGGGAATGCCACCGGCATATTCGAGGCGCGGCAGCGGTTGCGGCGTCCGGCTGCGGGTGGTGATTTCGCTGAGCAGATTGAGCGCGAACTGGCTGGCGACCAGCACTACCGGTACTAACAAACTCCACCATAACCAGTGCATGGGCGTATGGGCGGAACGGTAGAGTGCATCAGCGGTGACGGCGGTGGTCAGCAGCAACAGGCTGCCGAGCCACGAGAGTAGCGGAGTCTGGTTGAGGCGGCCACGCATGCGCGTTACCCATGAGAATCTGACATTCAGGTCTTTTTCGAGTGCCTTGCGCCCGGCGTCGATCAGGTAATAACCCACATGTCGTTGCTGGACAGCACCGCTGGCCTGTTGTGCTAAGGCAATCGCGCGGCTGGCAACAAAGGCCTCGTCGTGGCGGGAATTTCGCGAAAGGCGTTCTATCTGATGGCGGTAATTGTCGCGGGTATCGAAGTGCATGGAGGCGTAAATGCCAGCGGGATCTTCATGCAGAATTTTCTCCACCACGCTGAGATTTTCAGCGAAATCCGCCCAGTCCATTTCTGTCAGCTGACGTAATCCCATAATGCTGTTGCTGACTGAAAGCTGGTTGGCCGCCAGTTGCTGATTAAATTTGTCGATCACTTCCCGCTGCGTCAGGCCGACTTCACTCAGACGCTGTTCCACCCAGGTCAGCGGCAGCGCCAGTATTGAACCGTGTCCCTGCAGACGGCGAACCAGTTCAGCGACAAACGCGCTGGTGCGCGGTGGATTGCTGCGTGCCATATCGGCAATCACTATGATCTGACTGGCCGGATCGTTCTCGGCGCTGTCTTGCAATTTATTGACCCAAAAATCGGCCAGATTGCGCTCCTGCTGGGCATTTGCCACTTCAATACTGACGCGGCGCAGGTTCTCGATCAGCGCCAGGCGCAGCATCCCCGGAAACGCCCACAATTCGCCGAGCGTCAACTGTCGCACGCTCTGATAGGTGGAGAGAAAACGGGTGAGCGTGGTGATGTCCCAGAGTCCGTCGCTGTGGCTGACGACTTCGGTGGCGATGTCATAAATGCGCGGGCAAAAATGCGGTGCGCCCAGTGAGGGCAGGCCTTTGCCGAAGTTTTTCGGAAGCAGCTGGCGAACGACGCGGATCTGTTCTTCGATCAGATAAAAGTTGTCGAGCAGCCATTCTCCTGCGGGCGTGATACTGGCTTTGTCGCCACTGCTAAGGACAAGACAGCTGCGGGTCAGGACTTTTTCGTTATCGTCGAGACGTTTAAGCAGGTAGTAGGGCAGTTTCTTACCGGAAAGTTTATGCGAGAGTGCCAGCTTGCCGCCAAAACGTTCCATCTGATCCGCTGAGAAGAGTTCGGCGCGGATAGGCGCGGGATTTTCCAGCGCGCTGGCCCGATGACGTCGGGTAATGACCGGAACAGGTGGTGCTCTTTTACTTTTAAACCAGTTAATCACAGCATTTTTCACGTCGACATACCTTACGCGAACCCGAAAAGGCAGTTGCCTGGGCTGCGATAAGAGTTCACTCGAAGAGAATAGTGGGCAGAGGGCAGGGAGGCAGATCGAATTTGTCGCCGGGCGGGCGTCTCCCCTGAGCTTAGTCTCTTTTGGGGCGGAGCGTGGGTTTAGTTTCCAAAGTTGCTGAGGTTTCAGCGCAGATCACTGCAAAATTAATGGGGATCGTGAAACAGCGCTGAAATTCGTTGTCATTGTTTTCTCTCGTGTTGTGTATTTTCAACTACACTTTCTGCACCCCTACAGCGCCAAATAAAAGAGCGCGTTATGAATAACGAGAAAATATCATGATCATTTCTGCATCAACGGACTACCGCGCTGCGGCAAAAAGTAAACTGCCGCCATTTCTGTTTCATTACATCGACGGTGGTGCTTACAACGAGCATACGCTCAGACGTAATACCGCCGATCTGGCCGATATCGCCCTGCGCCAGCGCATCCTCAAAAACATGTCTGATCTCAGCCTGGAGACCCAACTGTTTGGCGAAAAGCTGGCGATGCCCGTCGTGCTGGCACCGGTGGGTCTGACCGGCATGTACGCGCGACGCGGCGAAGTTCAGGCGGCCCGTGCGGCAGCGAAAAAAGGTATTCCTTTCACGTTGTCGACCGTCTCTGTCTGTCCGATTGAAGAGGTGGCACCGGCCATCGACCGTCCGATGTGGTTCCAGCTTTACGTACTCAAAGATCGTGGTTTCATGCGCAATGCGCTGGAACGTGCGCAGGCCGCGGGCGTCAAAACATTAGTGTTTACCGTGGATATGCCGACGCCCGGCGCACGTTATCGCGATGCGCATTCCGGTATGAGTGGCCCGAATGCCGTCGCACGCCGGATGTTTCAGGCAGTGATGCATCCGCAATGGGCATGGGATGTCGGCCTGAATGGCAAACCGCATGATCTTGGTAATGTTTCGGCCTATCGCGGTAAACCGACCACACTGGAGGATTACATCGGCTGGCTGGCGGCGAACTTCGACCCGTCGATTTCCTGGAAAGACCTGGAATGGATCCGTGAGTTCTGGAAAGGTCCGATGATTATTAAAGGCATTCTGGATCCGGAAGATGCCAAAGACGCCGTAAAATTTGGTGCCGATGGCATTGTGGTCTCCAACCACGGCGGCCGGCAGCTCGACGGGGTGCTGTCCACCGCTCACGCGTTGCCTGCTATTGCGGATGCGGTGAAAGGCGATATCACTATTCTCGCGGATTCCGGCATCCGTACCGGGCTGGATGTGGTGCGTATGATCGCCCTCGGTGCCGACAGTGTGCTGTTGGGCAGGGCATTTGTGTATGCACTGGCCGCAGCGGGCGAAGCGGGGGTGATTAATCTGCTGAATCTTATCGAAAAAGAAATGCGGGTCGCAATGATACTGACCGGTGCGAAATCCATTGCTGACATCAGCGGGGACTCCCTGGTCTACGGACGGAATCAGGTTCACCGCGCAAGCTTATAAAATGCAAAGGGCGTAACTTCCGTTCGAAGCCACGCCCTGCTTCACTGTCCCACGCAATAGCCGTTTCGTCCTGCATGCTTGGCGTCATACAGTGCGCCGTCGGCACGTTGGAGTAATTCCAGCGAAGTCATGCCCGGCGACCATTGCATAATGCCCTGACTGACTGTCACCGTGTCTGCCACCTGCGATAAGGCGTGGGGGATGGCCGCCTGCGCCACGCTTTGCCTGATGCGTTGTGCGACCACTTCTGCATCTGTTGCAGCGGCGCTGTGCAGCAGGATCACAAACTCCTCACCGCCATAACGGGCCACCAGATCGGCCGGTTGCCTGACCACCTGCCTGAAACACTCCGCAATGCCCACGAGGCAGTTGTCTCCGGCCTGGTGACCATAATGGTCGTTGTATTTTTTGAAATAATCCACGTCAATCATGATCAGGGAAAAAATACCGCCCTGACGTTCCGTTTGTGCAATCAGTTGTTGAAGTTGTTTATCGAGCTGGCGGCGGTTCGCTACACCTGTCAGCGGATCGTAATGTGCCAGGTTATCCAGCTTACTGACCAGCAACTGGTTGTCGCATTCCCGCCGCACGGAAAGCACAAACCAGCGGCTCAGCATAATACGCGCTGTCTCAAACAGGGCGCTGGCGACAATCATCGCGACGATTTCCAGAACCGGAATATCCGCTTTCAGCAGTATCAGATGAAAAAATAATGAAAACCACAGCGGCAATGTGAAGCTGTAAAGGATCGGCATGGTCGGGTACAACGCAATCAGCGCCGTAAAAATCAGCATGCAGAAAAGCGGGAAGACCAGTTGTTGCTGCGTATCACTGGTCAGCATGAAATGGAACACGACGGCCCAGTACAAACCGACCAGAAACGCCAGTACCATCGCGGGCGTACGTGAGCGTATGAAGCGCAATACGGGTAAAAGAAGGATGATAAAAACCAGAAAAATCAGTGCCAGCTTATCCAGCACCGGACCGGAAACCGCCACATCGGCGTGCGGATCCAGCAATACCCGGAACTGGTGCCGGCCAAACAGAAAAAGCACAAAGCTCAGATTAGCGAGCAGTAACCAGATGCCGCTGGTACGCAATGACGCTTTTTTATAGTGATCCAGCAGGGTGTCGAATGCGTGGTCCGGCTGGAGAGCGGGAGGAGTTTGCATGTTTATCCTTAACATCTTATCTGCGTACAGTGTAGCTGAAGAAAACTTTTTACTCCTCACCCTGCGAAGGGGGAGGCGGGGAGGGGGTTTTAAGGACGAAGCGATGGCCAAAGCAGACATCAACTTCTTGATTTTTCTGCAATACCCCACTCCAACCCTCCGCTGCGCAGGGAAGGGAGTTGTCCGGTGCTCGTACACAGGCGAGCAGTTGTTCTGTTGTAATCGCCGCAACAGACGCTTCATTGATTTCCGGCGCACAGGCAAACTCCCTCAGCCACTGTTGCCTCGCCGCTTCCAGCCTGTCAGCTGGCCTCACGCTCAGCGATTCCCGCAGCGTGCAGCGCTTTTCTTCCAGTGTCTGTGGGGTGATGCCATCAATGACGGACGGGATCTCCGCGATAAACGTATCGATAAACCCCAGCAGCGTTTCTGTGTCATACGACGGCGATTGTAATGCAAACAAAATCCCGGACTGACGCGCCGTCTGATGGAAACGGCAACTCACCACGTATCCGACATTTTTTTCGACGCGCAATTGCTGGAAAAATTTTGGCTCGAGGAAAGATGCCAAAACCTGCGTGGCGGCCAGACATTCAGCAGTGTTTTCCGCCAGCGGGCAGAACATCAGCACGGCGGCATCGTCACCCGGAGTCGGCAACTCATGTACGTTACCGGACGATCCGCTGACCACTTCCGGCAATGTTGCCAGCAGGGTGCGTATCGCGATGTCCGATCTCAGCTGACGCTGTTCCTGCTCAAACAGTCGCCTGCCTTGTGCCAGCGCGGCGGGAGAAGGCGCGCGCAGCAGTCTCAGTGCGGCCGCGAGCGTGCGCGCCGTCCATGCCTGACATCCGCTAAGCTGTAATAATCCGTTTCCCTGTTCGTAGCTGAATATCAGCGAATTCCCCTGATGGGCGGACAATGCACACAGTGCCCGCAGGCTCGCACGGGCGATGCAGGCCTGCAGTAAGGTCAGCGGAGCGCCGGTTGTCTGTATGCTTTCATCCGCTGTATGCGCTTCTTCTGCGTGAGGGAGGTAAAACATAAAGTGTGATTCAGTGACGCTGTCACTTTGCGACTGCCAGGCAGAGAAACTGACCGGCAAAGTAAAACCCTGAACTGACGCGTTATGTCCGTGCACATCCCGGGCAATCCACAGCCGTGTCATATTTTCCGGCTTTAGTTCGCTGAGCAATTTCTGCCAGCCGTTTTGAGCCGCAGGCGGGAAATCCAGGGTACGGGCGCGCAGTTGCTCCAGCGGTGTTAAACGGCTGAAGTCGCGACGGGCGAGGGCAACATAATGCTGCAAATGTCCGGTGCTTAAGTCGCCAACCTGTTGCAGCCAGTGGCAGAACAACGTTTCGACACCGGCACGCAAGGCCAGGGGGGTATCGCAGACGAAAAATTCAATGCTGAGGATGGCGTGCGTGGTATCCGTATAAGGCAGCGAAACCCGCACGCTGTCGGCCAGCGCCTGCGTTCGCAGTTGTTCCAGTAAACTGCCCGGCGCTTCATCGGTAAGCAACTGGCGCAGTAATGTCAGCGCCGGAGAAAGCGTCACCGGGAATGAAAAACGCAGGCGTGGCGAACTTTCCAGACGCAACTGAAGATAGCGTTCCCGGCTCAGCGCCAGTGGCTGAGTATGGGCCGGTGGGGAACCTTTACCGGCAGCAAAGGCATTGCCGTAACGCCCGGCCAGTGCAGCGAGTTCAGCGACCGATTGCGGGCCTTGCAGCCACAGCGTGAGCCGTCGTGCGGTGAAGAATTGCTGATGATAATGTATCAGCGCCTGTTGCAGAGCGGAAATATCCTCACCGAAAGCGGTAAGGTTACCGATGTGAAAATCGCGCAGTTGTGCCGGTGCGGCAAAAGCCAGGCTCAGCGCCGCATCACAAAGGGAATCCGCATGAGTGGTCAGCATGCGATATTCGGCGTCGATTACGGCCACTTCCTGCTGTACGGCATCTGTGGTCAGCAAAGGCTGCACCAGCATGTCCGTCAGACGCGCCAGTCCGTCTTCAAACTTTGCCGGTGTCATATCAAAAAACCATGCCGTCGAGGTGGCATGCGTGGTGGCGTTGAGTCGTGCGCCCTGCGCCTGCGCCCACATCATCAGCCGGTCATCGCCCTGAAACTGATGGCTTCCGGCAAACACTACATGCTCAAACAGATGCGCCAGCCCGGGAAATTCCTCCGGTTCGTGATGGCTTCCGGCATTGAGATGAATAAGCGCGGCGGCACGTGAAGCCTGCGGGTCATGGAGAATATTGACCCGCAATCCGTTGCTCAGTGTCAGGGTCTCTGCGGCTGGCAGCATCAGACCCTCAGCCTTTAAAAATCAACTGAGAGTTCGCGCGGTTGCGGAACTGCAACTGATTGATCTGAATGTTGGTGCAATTGGCCTGTTCTCGTGCGGCGAGGATTTGGCCGTGATGTTCAGATTTTGAACACACCGGATCGGCGTTGTCGGCATTGCCGGTGAGCATAAAGGCCTGACAGCGGCAGCCGCCGAAGTCTTTCTCTTTTTCTGAACACGAACGGCAGGGTTCCGGCATCCAGTCAAAGCCACGGTATTTGTTAAAACCGAACGAGTCGTACCAGATTTCCTGCAAGGTATTGTCCAGCACCGACGGGAATTCCACCGGCAACTGGCGCGCGCTGTGGCACGGCAGCGCCATGCCTTCCGGCGTCACACTGAGGAATATCGCTCCCCAGCCGCCCATGCAGCCTTTCGGACGTTCTTCATAATAATCGGGTGTCACAAACAGCAGGTTGGCCAGATTACCGGTGCCGGCCATTTTTTCGCGGTACTGGTGCACCACATTTTCGGCGCGGGCGATCTGGTCGCGGGTAGGCAGTAAACCTTCGCGGTTGAGCTGCGCCCAGCCATAAAACTGACAGGTCGCCAGCTCGACATCATCGGCTTCCAGTTCAATGCTCAGATCAATGATCTTGTCGATCTGATCGATGTTATGACGGTGCAACACGAAGTTCAGCACCATCGGATAACCGTGGGCTTTTACCGCTTTGGCCATGTCGAGTTTTTGCCGGAATGCTTTGGCGTTACCCGCCAGCGCGGCGTTCAGCGTCTCATCGCTGGCCTGAAAACTGATCTGGATATGATCCAGTCCGGCGTCGGCAAACGCATCGATTTTCTTTTCGCTCAGCCCGATGCCGGACGTGATCAGGTTGGTGTAAAAACCCAGATCACGCGCAGCGCGGATGAGCTCCGGCAAGTCTTTACGCACCAGCGGTTCGCCGCCGGAGAAACCGATTTGCACCGCGCCCATTTCCCGCGCTTCTTCAAACACCTTGATCCACTGGGCGGTGGTCAGCTCTTTTTCCTGTTTGGCGAAATCAAGCGGATTCGAGCAATACGGGCATTGCAGCGGGCAGCGGTAGGTCAGTTCGGCCAGCAGCCACAGCGGCGGTTTGACCGCAGGGTTAAGCCGGTTCACGGAACGTAATCCACTTTTGTGCATGGGCCTGAGCGAAGAAGTCTTTGACGTCGTCATTCACGCCGCCGGCATCCGGGAAACGCGTATTCAGCTCATCAATGATATTGGCGATCGTCCGCTCGCCATCCACGAGTTGTAAAATGAAGGTCGCGCTGTCGTTGAGTTTCGCCATCCCTTCCGGATACAAAATCACATGGCAGTCCTGCGTTTTCTCAAACTGCATGCGGTAGCCGCGACGAAACATCGGCGTGTAGTGTTCGGTAATGGTGATCACAGGAGTCTTCCTTTATGCCAGACCGCCTGTTGCGTCACGCTGTGGTACGGCGGGCGGTTCAGTTCGTAGGCCATGCTCATGGAGTCGAGCATGCTCCACAAAATATCGAGTTTGAATTGCAGAATTTCCAGCATGCGCTGTTGTTTTTCGACAGTATCGCAATACTCCAGCGCCAGTTGCAGGCCGTGTTCGACGTCGCGGTTAGCCTGGCTCAGGCGGCTGCGGAAATAACCGTAACCTTCTTCCTCAATCCATGTGTAATGCTGCGGCCAGGTGTCGAGGCGTGCCTGATGGATTTGCGGAGCGAACAGTTCCGTCAGCGAGCTGCACGCGGCTTCCTGCCAGACGGCGCGGCGGGCAAAATTGACGTAGGCATCGACCGCAAAACGCACCCCCGGTAACACCCTTTCTTCTGAAAGCAGCACATCGCGGTCTAACCCCACCGCTTCGCCCAGACGCAGCCAGGCTTCGATACCGCCTTCACTGCCGCCATGTCCGTCGTGATCGAGAATACGCTGTACCCATTTACGGCGGGTTTGCGCATCCGGACAGTTGGCCATGATCGCCGCGTCTTTCAGCGGAATGCTGGTCTGATAATAGAAACGGTTCGCCACCCAGCCCTGAATTTGCTCGCGGGTCGCCTGACCGTTATGCATCGCAATGTGGTACGGATGATGGATGTGATAAAACGCGCCTTTGGCACGCAGCGCCTGTTCAAATTCCTGCGGCGTCATCGGTGACGTCTGTGTTGTCGATATGCTCATGGTCGTTTTGCCCTACAGTTCGATGCGCATCCCGTCCCGGCTGACTTCGATGTTTTGTTGTGTCAACGCCTGCCGCTCGGCAGAGGATTCATTGAGGATCGGGTTGGTATTATTAATATGGATGAGAATTTTGCGTTTTGCCGGAAGTGACGACAGCAGGGCGATCAGCCCCTGTTCTTCGGCAAGCGCCAGATGGCCCATGTCTTTGCCGGTATTTCGGCCTACGCCGGTGGTTGCCAGCTCGTTGTCCTGCCACAGTGTGCCGTCAATCAGCAGGCAATCCGCTTTGTTCAGCCATTTCAGCAGTTCATCGTCCGGCTCGCCCAGACCCGGTGCATACAGCAGCGAGGTGCCGGTATGGGAGTCTTCGATAAACAGCGCGATATTGTGACCGGGCAGCGGCTTACCGCGATATTTCGAATACGGTGGCGCATTGCTCAGCAGCGGAATGGCGGTGAATGTAAGGTTCGGGCACACGGCAACGGAGAAGCGGTTCTCCGGCTCGATAGCGTGGTGTTGCAGGCCACCATTCCAGTGAGAAAGCATGGTAAAGATCGGGAAACCGGTGGTCAGATCTTCGTGGACTTCCGGCGTACACCACACCTGATGCGGGCAGCCTTCACGCAAATTCAGCAGGCCGGTGCAGTGATCAATCTGGCTATCGGTCAGGATGATTGACCCGATAGCGGTGCCGCGTAAAACGTCGTGTTTTATCAGTTCCGGCGTAGCGGCAATCTGGTGACAGATGTCCGGCGAGGCATTACACAGCACCCAGTCGGTGCCATTATCGCTGACGGCAATAGAAGACTGCGTGCGCGGGGACGTTTTCATGGTGCCATTGCGCACGCCCTGACAATTGCTGCAATTGCAGTTCCACTGAGGGAAACCGCCACCAGCTGCGGAACCAAGTACGATAATCTGCATATGAAAACCAGGGGAAAGGGAAGGAAGATGCCCACAGTTAACCGTGGGCATAAAGGCTTAGCGGTTAGAAATGTACAGTGTCACTTCTAAGCCTAAACGCAGGTCTTCGAATGAAGGTTTAGTCCACATAATAATGTCCTCTTGGTGATTACAGTGTTAAGTTCACTGCTGCTTTAATTGCGGCAGGTGATCGGCTTATTGTCAAATATTGATGGTTTGGCTATAAAAATGTTGCGATGAACGCAAACCGATATTGCCCTGTAAGCCACAGGGATTAACGCAAAACCCCGGATGAAAAACTATTCACCCCAGGTCTGTTTTAATAATTTCAGCCAGTTGCGGTACGCGATTTTTTCGATCAATTCATTGCCGTATCCCGCATCAGACATCGCCTGAAGCAGCAAAGGCATTCCGGCAACATCACAGAGAGCATCCGGCACATTGATACCGTCGAAATCCGAACCAAAACCGACATTTTCTTCCCCCAGTTTATCAAGAAGGTTATCAAGATGTTTAACAATTTCGGTTACCGGGGTATCGCCGTTACGTTTTCCATCGGCCCGCAGAAAAGCAGTGCCGAAATTAACACCAACGAAGCCATCGCTTTCTGCAATTGCGGCCAGTTGTTTATCGGTCAGATTGCGCGGTTGCGGACACAGCGCGTGCACATTTGAGTGGGTCGCGACCAGCGGAGCATCGCTGAATGTCGCCGTCTGCCAGAAGGCTTTTTCATTCATATGCGAGACATCAAACAGAATTTTTTTCCGGTTACACTCACGCAATAATCCAAGCCCGGCGGGCGTCAGGCCATCTCCGGTGTCAGGCGAACCGGGGAAGTCACCCTTTACACCGGTACCAAACTGGTTGGGTAAATTCCACAACGGACCGATGCTGCGTAGCCCTTTTTCATACCAGCGCTCCAGCCGCGAGAAATCATCCCCGAGTGCTTCCGCCCCTTCGATATGCATCACCATCGCCAGCACATTCTGCGCAATACACGCTTCAATTTCACCGACCGTCCGGCAGATTTTTGCCCGCCCGGCGGACTGTGTTTCAAGGCGTTCCAGCAGCGAAATCTGCGCTTGCGTAATGGTGTAAGCATCATGGATTTCTGCAGGGGAATTGGGCTTCAGTTGTGGCATATACGAAGCAGGTGGTACAAAAACAGCGAATAATCCGCCTGCAAAGCCACCCAGACGACAGCGCCTGAGATCGAGATGCCCCTCAAGGGAGCCATCAAGAAACAAAGCAGCAGGATCTGCTGCGTCATGCAGCCACAGGCGAAGTAACAGGTCGTTATGACCGTCAAAGACAGGAGTATTGGGGATGGTGTTCATGATGTTAATGGTACTTTATAAAGTCATGTTGAAACATGGGGAATTATGTAAGTTTTGGTTTTTTTGCACGGATCGGTGCAAAGGGGGCGATTTTAAAATCAATTTCCAGGTCAAGGTCAAGACCGTGGGCGTCGGCCCACACCGACTTGGGGGGCGGCCTATCGCCGCCACCCCCCAAGACCCTCCGGGCTCTTTTACTGCGCGCTGTCGCAGGCACGACGGACATGTTCTGGTGCAATAGTGAGTGGCGCAAATCCAGGTGCTTCGCACTGCCTTCTCTCGGTGTTACTCGGCCTGCGGCCTCGCCCTTCGGGCCGTCACTTCGTGACGTTGTCTCGCAGAGCTCGACCCGAGCCACAGGTCTCGAAGCCGCTCCGTTCAGCTGGATTTTGAGCACGCCAATCAACCTTTTTAAAAGATAAAAAACAGTATGCCGTTGAATTTAAGATCGTGGGGGCGATTCAGAAAGCTTGCTGAACGGAGCGGCCTGAAGACCTCAGGCTTCAGGACCGAGAGAAGGTACCGCGCAGCGGCAAGATTTCCAGCCTGTCGCGGAGATACCTGAAACATAGCCAGCGAGCGGAGCGCGTATTGAAAAAGCGAGGGGAGTTCAGAGGGGAAAAGCCTTTCCCCTCTGGTCGGTTTCGGCGCAGCGCGTCATGTGACCGCAGCACTTGAGAAACCGAAATATTCTCGATCCAGCCATCACGGCGAGTGAGAAACCGAAATATACCCGTTCTGCCCTCACTGCAAGTGATAAGCCGCAATTGCTGCGGCCTCAGCAAATCAGAAACTATAGCTCGCCGTCACCGACACATTTCTCGGTTCCCCGTACACCACATACTGATTCACGCTGGTGTCATATTCTTTGTCAAACAGGTTATTCACGTTAGCCTGCACTGCCAGCTGTTTGGTGACCTGATAACGGCTGAACAGATTAACCAGCGCGTAGCTGCCTTGTTCCGCATAGCGCGTACCGTTGCCGCTTGGCCCCGGAACCGTATCCCAGACATGTGTCTGCCAGTTCACACCACCGCCGACGGTCAGATCCTGCAACATCGGCAGACGATAGCTGGAGAATAATTTCAGCTGGGTGCGCGGCAACTGAGGATTAACTGCATCGCTGTTTTCATCTTCTGCAATATAACGGGTGCCGCCGAACGTCATCTGCCAGTTATCAGTCAGGGCGCCGTTCACTTCAAATTCTACGCCGCGACTGACAGTGCCATTTTTACCTTCGTAAGCCGTATCGGTTGAGCCCGGGATTGTACGGCCGGTACTTTGCGCGACGTTGTCCAGCTCTGCACGGAACACGGAAACAGAGGCCGTCAGGCGGCTGTTGAACCAGTCGGCTTTCACCCCCGCTTCGTAATTCTTACCAATGACCGGTGACAGGTAGCCGCCGTTAATATCACGGTAAGTCTGTGGCTGGAATACTGACGTATAGCTGGCATATGTGGACCACGTATCGTTGATGTCAAACACCAGACCCGCGTACGGTGTGATGTTGTTCTTCTCGATCTGGTCGGTCAGGGTATGAGAATTCCAGTTAGTGTAACGCGCCCCAACGATCAGGTGCAGCGGGTCGGCCAGCGAGAGGCGTGTAGCCACGTAAGCTGATTTCTGACGAATAACATCTTCTTCTGCCAGAGCACGCGGAGCCCAGTCGGTTTCGGGGAACTGTCCGTTGAAATCGTTAAAATTGCCCAGTTCTTCGGTGGTGATATTGGCAAATGAACTGTAATAAGTGTTCTGCTGTTTACTGTAGCTCACACCGGTCATCAGTTCATGCTGACGGCCAAACAGTTCATACGGGCCGCTGGCGAAGGCATCCACACCATCGACTTTCCGTTTACCGGTGTTATAGCCGGTTCCTGCGACCACCGGATAACCGGCATAGGCGGATTCACCTACCCCGGTTGTTTTATCGAATGTCCCGTCGATATACATCATTTTGCTGTCGATATGGGATTCAGTACGGGTGCCGTTCAGCGTGGCCTGCCAGCCATTATCGAATGACTGTTTCAGGGTGGTGAACAGCTTGGTGGTTTCTTTATCGCTGTAAGCCCAGTCCGGCGCTGAGTTAAACCCGCGACGATAATCGGTTTTGCTGCCGTCCAGATACCAGCGCGGCATGCCGCCCCAGGTCGGGCTGTCGGTGTTGGTTTGCTGGAATTCGTAGCCTGCGGAAAGCAGGGTGGAATCAGTCAGGTCAGCATCAACGGTGGCATAGACGAATTTTTTTGTTGCGCCGTAGCGTTCAACGTAGCTGTTTTTGTCCTGATAACCGGTGATCAGACGGCCACGTATACTGCCGGTTTCGTTCAGCGGAGTGGCTAAATCCGCCACGTAACGCTGTTTATTCCAGCTGCCGTAAGTAGCCGAAACATTACCGGTGAATTCTTTGCTGTCGGCGTGTTTACGCACCTGGTTGACGGAGGCCGACGGGTTGCCCGGGCCAGTCATCAGGCCGGTTGCACCACGCACCACTTCGATACGGTCGTAAATTGCCGTGTCTGACTGTGAATCGCCCAGGTCCCAGCGCGGATCGAAAGTGGTCGGAATGTTATCGACCATGTAGTTGTCGATCAGAAAGCCACGGGCGTAATAAGTACGACGGTCAAGATCCGAAACGCTTTCCTGAATGCCGGTGGTATTTCTCAGCACGTCACCCAAAGACTGTAACTGCTGATCTTCCATGCGCTGCTTGCTGATGATGCTGACGGACTGGGGAATATCGCGCGCTGTCAGAGCCATTTTTGTGCCTGCGGTGGTGACCGGGACACTGTAATCGGTGGCGGCGGTATCAGCGGTGCTGTTGGCGTTACTCTGCCCGGTGACCACCACAGTATCGTCACCCGTTTTCTTAACGGTGGTGTCTGCGGCATACGCAGAATGCAATGACGACGAAATTAACAATGCGATCACTGAAAGTGAACGTTTCTTTCCGGAATTATTATCAATGTTTTGCTTATTGTTCCTGACAGCGCAATTCCCTGAAAAAACAGGCATAACTATTCTCCACACGGTTATTTTATTATTTTTAAGCCACGGCATTTTTGTATGAATACGGCTTTATCTGCATGAGCAAACCCCGCCAGAATCCCCCGGACAAGGGCTGGACAAGATAAAATGGTCATGGTTAATAAAGCGAATGAGAATAATACGCATTGGGTTTATCGCTGTAAATAAATATTACAGACGGGGGGCGTCCACACAGGCCTTTTAAGGTCAAGACCGTGGGCGTCGGCCCACACCGACTTGGGGGACGGCCTATCGCCGCCACCCCCCAAGACCCCTCGGGCTCTTTCACTGCGCGCTGTCGCGGGCACGACGGACGTGTTTCGTGGCTATAGTAAGTGGCGCAAATCCAGGTGCTTCGCACTGCCTTCTCTCGGTCTTCGGGCCACAGGTCTCGAAGCCGCTCCGTTCAGCTGAATTTTGAGCACGCCAGTCAACCTTTTTAAAAGATGAAAAACAGTCTGCCATTGATTTTAAGATCGTGCGGGCGATTCAGAAATCTTGCTGAACGGAGCGGCCTGAAGACCTCAGACTTCAGGACCGAGAGAAGGCACCGCACAGCGGCAAGATTTCCAGCCTGTCGCTGTGGTTCCTGAAACATAGCCAGCGAGCGGAGCGCGTGTTGAAAAAGCGAAGGGAGATCCAAGAGGGAAAAAGCATTTTTCCCTCCTGGTCGGTTTCGGCGCGAAGGGTCGTGTGATCACCGTTAGTGAGAAACCGAAATATTCCCGGTTTGCCCTCACAGCAAGTGAGAAACCGAAATATTCCCGATCCAGCCCTCACGGCGAGTGAGACCAGTTTACAATAAAAAACCCACCTTTTAGCCATTAAGAAATCTAGACATCTAAACGTTCGTTTTGTAGAGTGTCACCACCTGCCGGATTAACGATTGATTCGGCTAAGAAAAATACAACGGCGGTGGCACAATGATCAGTAACATTAAAATCCTCGATGGTGGCATGGGGCGCGAACTGGCCCGCATGGGGGCTCCTTTTCGCCAGCCTGAATGGTCTGCACTGGCGCTGATGCAGGCTCCTGAATTTGTTCGGGCTGCTCACGATGCTTTTATTGCTGCCGGTTCTCAGGTCATTACCACCAACAGTTACGCCGTTGTGCCGTTCCACGTGGGTGAAGAAGTTTTTGCGGAGCAGGGCGCTGCGCTGATTGCGCTCTCCGGCAAGCTGGCTCGCGAGGCGGCTGATGCGGCACGGGCTGCCGTGCAGGTTGCGGGTTCGCTCCCTCCGGTTCTCGGATCTTATCGCCCGGATCTGTTCGAGCCAGTGGCGGCCAAAAAATTACTGCAAGTGCTGGTGGATAACCTGACGGACAGCGTTGATGTCTGGCTGGCGGAAACGCAAAGCTCTGTCGCAGAAGTCGAAGCCGTGCGCGATGTGCTGGGCGATGACCCGCGTCCGCTGTGGCTGTCTTTTACCTTGCAGGACAATCTCGACGATCAGGGTAATGCGCTGCTGCGCTCCGGTGAAGCGGTTGTCGATGCGGTCAGCGTGGCGCTGCGGGTTTCTGCGGCGGCGGTGCTGTTCAATTGCAGCCGTCCTGAAGTGATGGCGACTGCGGTGAAAACTGCACGAGCGGCGCTGACGGCACAGGGATCTCAGCTTGATATCGGCGTGTATGCCAATGCATTCGAGCCTTCCGATAATAAACGCGGTGCCAATGAAGGGCTGAGCAAAATGCGTCAGGACACTGATCCTGCCGGTTATCTCGATTTCGCGAAAGACTGGGTGGCGCAGGGTGCGACCATGGTCGGCGGTTGTTGCGGGATCGGGCCTGAACATATTGCCGCGCTGAAACAGGCCTTCGCCAGATAATATCCATCACCAGATAACATCCATAAAAAGAATAAAACGCATATTAATGCTGAAGATGCATTCTTCGCAGACAGGGGAAAACCATGATTGATCGTCGTTCATTTATTAAAAGTGCGGGTGCACTTTCCGTTGCTGCGGCTACCCATTCACTGTGGCTGGGCAATGCCTTTGCTGCGGAGGCAGAAAAACCGAAAAAAGGCGGCCATCTGGTCGTCGGCGTGGACAATGCCTCCAGCACCGACCGTCTGGATCCGGCATTCTGGTTCGAAACTTACATGTATTTCGTCGGTTCGCAGATGTTTAACAATCTGGTGGAAATCGACGAAAACGCCAGACTGGCACCGTCACTGGCTGAAGCCTGGGCCTCAACCGATGGCAGCAAAACCTGGGTGCTGAAAATCCGTCAGGGCGTGCAGTTCCATGATGGCCGTTCGCTGGGCGCGAAAGATGTGGTGTATTCCCTCAATCATCACCGGGGTGAGAAATCCACCTCGCCGGTGAAAGGTTATCTGGACACCGTCAGTTCGATTGAAGCTACCGGCGACCATGAGGTCACTGTTAAGCTCACCGCACCGGACGTCGAATTCGTCTGGCTGCTGAGCGCCGTGCATTTCGCCATTACTGCTGAAAATGAAAACTTTGATAAAGGCATCGGCACCGGCGCATTTATCCTTGAAAAATTCCAGCCGGGTGTGTCCGCGCTGACCAAACGTAATCCGAACTACTGGAACAGCGAACGCGGGCATGTCGATTCTGTCGAAACGCTGGCGATGAACGATTCAACAGCCCGTGTGGCCGCACTGGTCAGTGGTTCGGCACAGCTGATTAACCGCGTGAATCCGCGCATTGTCAGCCGCATCGAACGTATGCCGAACCTGAAACTGGTACGGGCGAAAGACAGCATGATTTACACCTTCCCCGGGCTGTCAAATCTGGCGCCGTTCGATAATGTTGATGGCCGTCTGGCGCTCAAATACGCCATCGATCGTCAGAAAATTATCGACACCGTGCTCGGCGGTTACGCCAGCGTGGCGAACGACAACCCGATTTTCCCGTCGAACCGATACTTTGCGAAAGATATTCCGCAGCGTCCGTACGACCCAGAAAAAGCGCAGTTCCACTGGAAGAAATCCGGTTTCAGCGGCCCTCTGACGCTGAATGTCGCCGATGCCGGTTTCCCCGGCGCGGTCGATGCCGGTCAGCTTTATCAGCAATCCGCCGCCAAAGCGGGCATTAACCTGAATGTGGTGCGCGTGCCGGACGATGCGTTCTGGAATGATATCTGGCAGAAAAAAGCCTTTGTGTCGTCGAACTGGGCGAACCGTCCGACCGCCGACGCGCTGCTCTCTCTGGTGTTCACCAGTCAGTCTTCATGGAATGAATCGGCGTGGCACGTACCGGCTTTCGATGCGATGGTCAAAGCCGCACGCGGTGAACCGGACGAAGCGCGCCGCAGGCAGATTTACCATGACATTCAGGTGATGCTGGTTGATCAGGGAAGCGAGATCATCCCGCTGTACGCCGATGCGCTCGACGGTTGTTCCGCCAAAATTAAAGGGTTTACATCCGTTCCGGGAATGCCGCTCAGTGGTAACCGTGCGGCAGAGAAAGTCTGGATTGAAGGCTGAACCGGGTAAAAATATGTCTGACTTATCTGCACAACAGAAAGTGACACAGCGGCCTGCGGGCCGTTTTTCGCAACACCGCTCCGGCTTGCTGAGCATGGTACTGGTGCGGCTGTTCTATGGCGTGCTGGTGGTGCTGGCCGTTTCCGTGCTGATTTTTGCCGGTGTACAACTGCTGCCGGGCAATGCGGCGACGGCGATCCTCGGTCAGAGCGCCACGCCCGATGCTATCCGCGAACTGAATTTTCAACTGGGGCTGGATAAACCGGCGGTAAGCCGTTATCTGAGCTGGCTGGCGGGTGTGCTGCACGGCGATTTCGGCACCAGTTTTTCGAGTCGCGAAGCCATCAGCGGTCCGTTGTTTACCCGCCTGGGGAATACACTGTTTCTGGCCGGATGTACCGCCGCGATTGCGGTTCCGCTGGCGCTGCTGATCGGGTTTATTTCTGTGCGTTATCAGGGCAGTATCATTGATACACTGCTCAACGTCATCACCCGCGCCACGGTGGCCCTGCCGGAATTTTTCTCCGGTTATTTGCTGATTCTGATATTTGCCATCACGCTGGCGTGGGCACCGAGCAACAGCAGTATCACTGCGGATATGCCGCTGGCGGCCAAACTCTCCGCCATTTCCCTGCCATGCGCCACACTGGTACTGGCGATCCTCGGCCATATGAGCAACATGACCCGCGCTGCGCTGATAGCCGCGCAAAGTTCGGCGTATGTGGATACCGCGTTGCTCAAAGGGCTGTCACCGTCGCGCATTTTATGGCGTCACGTATTGCCCAATGCGGTGGGGCCGATCATCAATGTCGTGGCGATCAATCTGGCCTATCTGATGGTCGGTGTGGTGATTGTCGAGAACGTATTTGTTTATCCGGGACTCGGGCAGTACATGGTCGACAGCATCAGCAAACGCGATATTCCGGTGATGCAGGATTGCGCGTTGCTGCTGGCAGGTATTTATATCCTGCTGAATTTGCTGGCGGATGTGATGGCGCTGGTCGCCAATCCGCGTTTACGCCATAACCGCTGAATCTTAGGAATTGCTGTAATGCCTGCATTAAAACCTGCTTCGATACTGGGCCTGCTGGTGCTAAGCCTGTTTATCCTTATCGCCATTTTTGCCCCGTGGCTGGCCCCGCACACGCCGGATCAGACGATCGGCATGTCGTGGGATTTACCGGGGCCCGGTTCCATTCTGGGCACCGATAATCTCGGCCGTGATCTGCTTTCCCGCCTGATCTGGGGCACACGGGTTTCCCTTGGTGTGACCGCACTGGCGGCACTGGTGGCGTTTATCGTCGGTTGTACGTTCGGGTTTATTGCCGGACTGCGCGGCGGCTGGCTGGATCAGGTGATTTCCCGCTGCAACGATATTGTGATGGCTATTCCGACGCTGATCCTGGCGCTGATCGTGCTGGCTGTTTTGCCGAAAACCATTCTGGTGCTGACGCTGGTGCTTGGCCTGCTGGAATCAACCCGTGTGCTGCGCGTGGCCCGATCCCTTGCAGTGGATATCGGCGTAATGGAATTTGTTGATGTGGCGCGGTTGCGCGGTGAAAGTCTCGGCTGGATCCTCCTGCATGTGATTTTACCCAATGCGCTCCAGACGCTGATCGCCGAATTCGGCCTGCGTTTTATTTTTATTCTGCTGTTTCTCTCTGCGCTGTCATTCCTCGGGCTGGGTATTCAGCCTCCGACCGCTGACTGGGGCGGACTGGCGCGCGATAACAAAGACGGCATTTTGTTTGGCGTCTGGGCGGCACTGGTGCCGGGGGGCGCAATCGCGGTACTGGCGCTGGCAGTCAACGCCGTGGCGGACTGGCTGATAAGCGGTGAGCGTCGTGTGTGGGGGAAAAAAGCATGAATGAGCACGTACTGTGTATCGAAAACCTGTGCGTGGTGTCGCAGGGTAAAAATTCGCGCACGCTGGTGGATGATGTCTCTTTCACTGTGAAGCGCGGCGAAGTGCTGGGTCTGATCGGCGAATCGGGCGCAGGCAAATCCACCATCGGACTGGCTATTCTCGGGCATTGCCGGCAGGGGATGCGCATCCGGTCCGGCAAAATTGCGTTCAGCGGACAGGAACTGACTTCGCTTTCTGAGCGCCAGTTGCGTCAGGTGCGCGGCAGAAAGATTGCTTATGTCGCGCAGTCTGCCGGAGCGGCGTTTAATCCGGTGATCACCCTCGGCGAGCAGGTCATTGAGGCGGCGCTGAAACACAATGTGTATCCCCGCCGTCAGGCGCAGGCCAAAGCCATTGCTCTGTTTGAACAGCTTGGTCTGCCGGATCCACAGGCGTTTTATCAGCGTTATCCGCATCAGGTTTCCGGCGGTCAGTTACAGCGCGCGATGATTGCCATGGCGCTGTGCGCCGGGCCTGAGTTGTTGATTTTCGATGAGCCGACCACCGCACTGGATGTCACCACCCAGCTCGGCGTGCTGAAAGCTATCAGTGATGTGATCCGCTTTTCCGGCGTCGCGGCGATTTACATCAGCCATGATCTGGCGGTGGTGGCGCAGATAAGCGATCACATTATGGTGTTGCAGCACGGTAAAACAGTTGAACAGGCGGGAACGGCACAATTGCTGAGCCAGCCACAACAGGTTTACACCCGCCGTTTGCTGCATGCGCAGGGTGGGAACAAAACGCCGCAAACGGGTCATGCACCAGCAGCGCTGGATATCAGTAACATCAGTGCTCGCTATCATGCACAGCCGGTACTGCAAGATGTTTCGCTGAGTTTGCCGCGCGGGCGCACGCTGGCGGTGATCGGTGAATCCGGTTCGGGGAAATCGACGCTCGGTAAAGTGATTTGCGGGCTGCTTACCCAGGAAAGCGGAGAAGTCAGTCTGAATCAGCAAGTATTGCCCGCCAGTTTGCACCAGCGCAGCCGCGTTCAGTTGCGCGATGTACAACTGATCCATCAGATCCCCGACACGGCGCTGAATCCGAAAGAGCGCATTGGCAGTCAGATTTCCCGTGCACTGGCCTGCTTTACAAGCCTGAACCGCAGCCAGCGCGAGGCCAGGGTGAGTGAACTGCTGGCGCAGGTCGGATTACATGCCGAACTGGCAGCGCGTTTTCCTGCCGCACTTTCCGGCGGGCAAAAACAGCGCGTGTGTATTGCGCGGGCGCTGGCAGCGGAGCCAAAAGTTATCGTTTGCGATGAACCAACCTCGGCGCTCGACCCGTTAGTTGCCCGCGATGTGCTGGCATTACTGCGCCAGATCCAGCAGGACACCGCCATTTCTTACCTGTTTATTACCCACGATTTGCAGGTAGTGCGCGAAATCGCCGATGAAGTCGCGGTGCTCAGACAGGGTGTGATTGTGCGTCAGGGACCGGTCACCTCCGCACTGGCCGAACCGCTGGATGATTACACCCGCGAGTTGCTGCGATCCGTGCCTGAAATGCGGGTTGGCTGGCTTGAGGAAATGTTTGCCTGATAATGCTCCTCTCCTGCACAGGGGAGGAGCAGAACCATTTATCCCTCTTTACACTTCCCAATATTCACATCACTAAAGATTCCCTTATTTATACCGATAACCTTTAAGAATTAATTAGATTATTAGAAAGTAGTTCCGCTATGTAATCAATATTTTGAATTATTTTTCATTGTATTAATTTTTAATGGCCAGGAAATAAGGGAAATAAAATGTGTAAACTGATCAACAGTATGCGTGTCGGCGCCCGTTTAGGGACAGCATTCGGCCTTATCATTTTGCTTTTAGTGATTGTCAGCGCTATCGCCATTACCAAAATAAGCAACATCAATAGCAGTATTGACCAAATAGTCAGTGACCGTTACGTCAAAGTCCGGCTGGCATTTGACGTCCGCGACGGCGTAAATGACCAGATTAAATATCTGCGCGGCATCGTCATTGATACTAAAAATCCTGAGCAGAATAAGAAGCGTTATGTCCAGCTGGATGACACGGTTAAACAAACCAATGTCGCAATGGACAAAATCGCCGCTATTCAGACGACCATGACCGGCAAGCAAAAAATCAAAGCGTTGCAGGAGGCGGGGCAAACATTCGAAACCGCCAAAGAGCAACTGATTGCCTTAGCCAGTGCCGGTGATATGGAAGGGGCGACCGAGTTTGTTCTGCGTAAACTGACCATTTCGCAAAATGCGTATCTGGACCTGGCGACCGCGTTTGCTAACTCTCAGGATCAGCAATTACAGGCCGAAGGTAAAACAGCGCTGGCCGATGGTGCCACCGCCATTCAGCTGACGCTGATTTTCTCTGCGCTGGCCATTTTAATGGCAGCCGCGCTGGGTTATTTCCTGACCCGCTCAATCACCCGTCCGCTGCATACTGCCGTGAAAGTGGCAGAAAACGTAGCGGCCGGCGATCTGACCACGCAAATCCAGGTAACTTCGCAGGATGAAACCGGGCAGCTCATGCAGGGGCTGAAAAACATGAATGAAAATCTGCTGAGGATCGTGACCGAAGTGCGTGCAGGCACGAATGCCATCACCAGCGCATCCGGTGAAATTGCTGCCGGAAACCTGGATTTGTCTTCCCGTACCGAGCAGCAAGCCAGTTCACTGGAAGAAACCGCATCCGCTATGGAACAGATGACAGCCACGGTGAAACAGAATGCCGATAATGCGCGTCAGGCCAATCAGCTGGCGGCGCAGGCTTCCCGCGTGGCGGTGCAGGGCGGTGTAGTGGTCGGTGAAGTCGTGAACACGATGGAAGGTATCAATATCTCCTCGCGCAAAATCGTCGATATCATTGCAGTGATTGACGGTATTGCTTTCCAGACTAACATTCTGGCGTTGAACGCTGCTGTTGAAGCGGCGCGTGCCGGTGAGCAGGGGCGTGGTTTTGCCGTGGTGGCTTCCGAAGTGCGCAATCTGGCGCAACGCTCTGCCAGTGCTGCCAAAGAGATCAAAGTGCTGATCGATGATTCTGTGGCGAAGGTGGATAACGGCACGCAGCTGGTCGCCAAAGCCGGTGCCACCATGGCGGAAGTGGTGTCCAGCGTAAAAAATGTGACAGACATCGTCGGCGAAATTGCCATTGCCAGTAACGAACAAAGCACCGGGATTGAAGAGATTAACAAAGCCATCAACCAGATGGATGAAGTGACTCAGCAGAACGCCGCGTTAGTTCAGGAAGCCTCTTCGGCGGCGCATTCGCTCAACGAGCAGGCTGAGCGTTTGTCGCAGGCCATCAGCATTTTCAAAGTCAGCGCGGGTTCGGCGACAGCTGCGGTGCGCAAAGCCTCTCAGACGAAAACACCGGCGTTTCTGTCAAACCGACAGACGATCCCCGGCGTTGAGGAAGGAAACTGGGAAACGTTTTAAGCGTGATATCACGGCTTTTTTCTGCTCAAAACCCGACATTCGTGTCGGGTTTTTTACTTTCTGCCCCTGCTTTTGCCATAATCCCTTCGCCAATATAAAGGAGAAGGCTTTGATGATGAAAAATACCCTGCGTAAAACCGTCCTGATGGCGGCGGCTGTGGTGCCAATGCTCGCATTCAGCGCGGCATCCTGGGCGCAAACGGCTACAAAAATGACGTCAGTGCAGCAGCAGCTTGCCGCGCTGGAAAAAGACAGCGGTGGCCGTCTTGGCGTGATGCTGATTAATACCGAAGACAACTCCCAGATTGCTTACCGTGCCGATGAACGTTTTGCGATGTGCAGCACCAGTAAGTTCATGGCCGCGTCAGCCATTCTTAAACAAAGTGAAACGCAAACGGAACTGCTGAACCGGCACGTCAGCATCAAAAAATCTGATCTGGTAAATTACAACCCGATCGCCGAAAAGCACCTCGGTACGGGGATGACGATCGGCGAACTGGCTGCCGCCGCCTTGCAGTACAGCGATAATACCGCCATGAATAAACTGATCGGGCAGCTTGGCGGGCCGCAGAAAGTCACGGAATATGCCCGCACGCTCGGCGATAAAACGTTCCGTCTGGACCGCACCGAACCGACACTGAACACCGCCATTCCGGGCGATGACCGCGACACCACATCACCGCGAGCGATGGCGCTGAGTCTGCAACACGTCGCGCTGGGCAGCGCACTGGCTGAACCGCAACGTGCGCAACTGGTGGAATGGATGAAAGGCAACACCACCGGCGCGATGAGTATCCGCGCGGGGCTGCCTGCGACCTGGGTGGTTGGCGATAAAACTGGCAGCGGCGATTACGGGACAACGAATGATATTGCGGTGATCTGGCCGGAAAATAAGGCTCCGCTGATCCTGATTACCTATTTTACGCAGCCGGAGAAAAATGCGAAATCCCGTCGCGATGTGCTGGCTTCCGCAGCAAAAATTGTTACGCAGGGGTATTGATGACGTAAGCATCAGACGGCGGAAGGGGACTTTCGCCGTTTTCAGACTTTTAAGACACTTCCTCTTTCTGCCTGCCGCCCTGCTTTATACTCTTTCCCTGTAATCGGATGTTTTTATAAGAATTTTAAACACTTTTGGAAAGGGAGTTTATCCATGGCAGGTTCTTTATCCCGTTTGATCCGTATCACCTGTACTTCTGCATTACTTTTCAGTTTTACCGCCGTTGCAGACCAACAAGGCAGACAACAACTGCAAGATCAATTCGCTGAGAAAAACCGGCAGCAGCATGAACAGATGTTACAGTCTGAGCGTCAATGGCGCGAGGACAGCCAGAAGTCTGCCAATGAATATCATGAGCAGATACAGCGACAGATCAAAGAGCAGGAAGACACCACAACCCGTATTCAGAACGAAGCCATCGCTACCCATGAGAAACGCGACGCTGAAGCCCGCGAGGCGGCAAGACAAAAACGTGAGCAGGCAGGCGATCCTGAGCGCAACTGAGCCTGACGGCTCAGGGACGGTTTAACGCCCGTTTTTCCCGTTAGTCACCTTGACCAGACATTTTCTTCTGACACGTCGTTTTTAAGAATCCCATAATCCTGAAATCATGAGATTTTGGGATTATCCATTGTCGCCAACGTTCCATGAGGGTGTCGCGCTGGATAAGCTTTACCATAATGTTTGACTTAATAATCTGAATAATGAGGTAAAGATCAGGGCGTATTGTTTATATACGCGTGAAACCTAATTCAGTATTATTTTTGTAATAACCGGACTCTATGCCGCTGTAATATATTTCAAAATTTATATCTGGCGGCTATTCAGCCATTTACTCCCTGATGCTTTAATGTCATCACTCATATCACCCCCTGCGCGCTATAATTAAACAACTTTCCTGAAAGACTGTTCACGCGTCGCTATCTGTGCAGCGACATCATGTTAAGCGGGTCTGCCGGTGCAACACCACTGCCCGATTTTAAGGCTGTCCTGTCGCGTGTTTACGGGGGGTTTAGCAAGCCGGAGGGGCTTTTTAGTGCTTTATTAATGACCGTGTAACTCAGTTAAGTCAGCATGATCGTTCATTAAATCAGCAACATATTGATTCATATAGGAAAGAATAAACAAATCTATACAAAATAAATTATTGAGGTGGGGGCAAAAAAGCCATATATTGGCCGCGTTTTTCACACGCTGGTAATTTTTTTAATCAAATTTATTCAATTGTGGCGTTCTAATAACCCACGGTTGTAGGAGAGATATGATGACGGATAAAGTCCGTATTGACAGTTTAGGTGCGAATTCATTAAACGGAAACAATGAAACCTATTTGGCGAGACAAGCTGAATTTGAATCGAATGTTCGGAGCTATCCACGTAAATTGCCTCTGGCAATTGCGAAGGCCAATGGCGTTTGGATCACTGATGTTGAGAATAATCAATATCTTGATTGCCTGGCTGGCGCGGGTACGCTTGCTCTTGGACATAATCATCCGGACGTGCTGCAAAGCATCCAAAATGTCATTACCAGCGGCTTGCCGTTACATACACTGGATCTGACAACCCCGTTGAAAGATCAGTTCTCTGAATATCTGCTTTCTTTATTGCCACAACAGGGCAAAGCGTATTGCCTGCAGTTCACCGGTCCTTCAGGCGCGGACGCGGTTGAAGCTGCCATGAAACTGGCTAAAAAAGTCACCGGCCGTAGCGGCATTATCAGTTTCTCGGGTGGCTACCACGGTATGACTCATGCCACGCTGGCAGTGACCGGTAACCTGTCTCCGAAAGAAGCGGTTAACGGCATGATGCCGGAAGTGCAATTTATGCCTTATCCGCATCAGTACCGCTGCCCGCTGGGTATTGGCGGTGACGCTGGCGTTAAAGCCTTAACCTATTACTTCGAAAACCTGATCAACGACGTTGAGAGCGGCGTTCGCAAACCTGCGGCTGTCATTCTGGAAGCGGTTCAGGGTGAAGGCGGCGTGAACCCGGCTCCGGCTGAGTGGTTGCAGCGCATCCGTAAAGTGACTCAGGAACACGGCATTCTGCTGATCCTCGACGAAGTTCAGGCCGGTTTCTGCCGTACCGGTAAACAGTTTGCGTTCGAACACGCGGGCATTGAGCCGGACATCATTGTGATGTCTAAAGCGGTCGGCGGCGGTCTGCCACTGGCCGTGCTGGGTATCAGGAAAGAGTTCGATGCCTGGGCACCGGGTCACCACACTGGCACCTTCCGCGGTAACCAGTTGGCGATGGCCACCGGCCTGACCACGCTGAAAATTCTTAAAGAACAGGACATTGCCGGGAAAGTGGCTGCACAGGGCGAGTGGCTGAAAGGCAAACTGGCTGACATGCAGAAACGTTATCCGGTGATAGGTCACGTACGCGGTCTGGGCCTGATGATTGGTATCGAAATCGTCAAACCAAACGAAGCGCAGGATCACATGGGTTGCTACCCGGCTGACGGCGAATTGTCTGCATTGTTGCAGAAAAAATGTTTCGAAGCTGGTCTGATCCTCGAACGCGGCGGCCGTAATGGTTGCGTGCTGCGCCTGTTGCCTTCCCTGCTGATCACTAACGATGAGCTGGGTATTTTCCTCGACAAGTTTGAGCAGGCGCTGTTAGCGGCTGGCGTCAAACCTGCCTGAGCGGAGTAAGAGATCCTGATGTCCGAGTTAAACCCGATTCTGGCAGGCTCAGCGCAAAGCACTGAAGCCTACCAGCAAGCCATTGCACAGAGCAGTGAAGCGGTTGTGCAGTGGCTGCAACAACCTGAAATGTATCAGGGCAAAACCGTTGCTGAGCTGCGTGAACGTATCAAGCTGGACTTCAATCCAAACGGTCTGGGTAACCAGGCCGCGATTGAACGTGCGATTGAGTATTTTTTGAAAGACAGTTTGTCTGTGCATCATCCGCAATGTGTTGCGCATCTGCATTGCCCGAGCCTGGTGGTCAGCCAGGCTGCGGAAGTGCTGATCAACGCCACCAACCAGAGCATGGACTCCTGGGATCAAAGCCCGTCAGCGACCATCATTGAGATGAAGCTGATCGAATGGCTGCGTACGCAGGTGGGCTACCAGGCTGGCGACGCAGGCGTGTTCACCAGCGGCGGTACTCAGAGCAATCTGATGGGCCTGATGCTGGCACGTGACGCCTTCTTTGCACGTCAGGGGCATTCCATTCAGCAGGATGGCCTGGTGGGCAATCTGCGTAAAATTAAAGTGTTATGTTCTGAAAACGCGCATTTCTCCGTGCAGAAGAACATGGCATTGCTCGGTCTGGGCTATCAGTGCGTTACGCTGGTGAAAACCGATGAGTTTGCCCGTATGGATCTCAACGATTTGCGCGAAAAAGTGGCACAGGCACAAGCTAATGGCGATCAGATCCTGGCCATTGTGGCAACCGCCGGGACCACTGACGCTGGTGCTATCGACCCGCTGCGTGCTATTGCCGAACTGGCGGCAGCGCATCAGATTTGGGTGCATGTGGATGCGGCATGGGGCGGTGCGTTATTGCTGTCCGAAAAATACCGCGACTATCTGGACGGCATCGAGTTGGTGGATTCCATCACGCTGGACTTCCACAAGCAGTTCTTCCAGACCATCAGTTGTGGTGCATTCCTGCTTAAAGAAGAGCGTCATTATGAGCTGATGCGATATCAGGCGGCTTACCTGAATTCTGAATTTGACGAAGCAGCTGGTGTACCGAATCTGGTATCCAAATCTCTGCAAACCACGCGTCGCTTCGATGCGCTGAAACTGTGGATGGGGCTCGAAGCATTAGGGCAGAAGCAGTACGCTGCGATCATCGATCACGGTGTGTCACTGGCGCAGGAAGTCGCCCAATACGTGACGTCTGAAGCTGCGCTGGAACTGGTGATGAAGCCACAGCTGGCGAGCGTTCTGTTCCGTTACCGTCCGCAGACACTTGCGGGCAGCAGCGATGCGGCAATCGCATTGCTGAACCAGAAAATCGGGGATGCGTTGCTGGAATCCGGCCGTGCGAACGTGGGGGTAACCGAGCATAACGGCATCACCTGCCTGAAACTGACTTTGCTGAACCCGACGGTCACGCTGGAAGATGTGAAAGTGCTGCTGGCGCTGGTTGAGAAAACCGCACAGGACATACTGAACGCATAAGGTTCATTTTGCGTTAACCCGCAGCAAAAACCGGTGATATGAAAGTGTCACCGGTTTTTTTACGTCTGACAGATGTCTGAACTAAGATAATTCTTAATGCGGAATGACAGGCAAAAAAGAACCCACCGCATGGGTGGGCTATTTAAGGGTATGGTGCTTATGGTCTGCTGTTCTTTCGTCAGCTGATCTAAGAGTAATCCCAGACCCGCCTGTAATTCAAGTCATCGTCAAAAAAGAGCCACAAAGAGCACATATTTCTGGAAGTCAGAACGCTTTTTAGCCTCATCCTATGCATCCTACAGCACCTGCGTTATCCGTTTCGGGCACCGATTATCAGCGCGGTAACCAATGCAATTGAAACGAACGACATATAACCAATCACTAAAGCTCTTTTCATAATAAGCACCTCAGTTGAACGTTTTTTCAGGACATCGGACTCACGCCAGAAATCATAGTAAACCGGACCGAATATAATATAAATACCGATAACGTAAGACATCAGCAAAGTTTTTCCTTTACCGTCACCCCCGGTTTTTGCCGAACTTTCCTATTCCTGGTTCTATGCTGACCCGTTTTCTATACTGAAGGTTTGTGATTAATTCCGGGAGGGAAGATGAAGTTTTTATCACATTTCGATTTTATCGCGCTGGTGATTACACCGGTGTTCTGGACCGGCGTCGCGACGATGTGCGTGGTCACGCTTGTTACGTACTGGCTGCTGAGCTGGCTGGTGTCATTCTTGCGCAAAGGCATAAAACGCTGGGGTGAGGTCAATGCGGCCAGCCACCGTATCCGTTTTATTCTGGGCGAGATCCTCAACCGGACGAGTAATTTACTGCTTTTCGTTGCTGCTTTTTTGTTCAGCCTGCGGTTTGTTAATCTGCCCGATAATCTCTACAACACCATCAGTCATGCATGGTTCCTGGTGCTGGCGTTCCAGATGGCATTGTGGTTGGATCAGGCCGTTGTCTCGTGGTTACGTCATATTATGCGTCAGCCCGGGATGAACAAAAACCCGGTAACGCTGGTGATCACCGGGCTGATTTTCCGCGCGGTAGTGTGGTCAGTGATGTTGCTGTCGATATTAGCGAATGTGGGCGTGAATATTACCGCGCTTGTCGCCAGCCTGGGCGTGGGCGGTATCGCTATCGCGTTGGCGATCCAGACCATTCTCAGTGATGTATTCGCTTCCTTATCTATCGGTTTTGATAAGCCTTTCGAAATTGGTGATTTTGTCGTTTTTAATGATGTTGCCGGTACTGTCGAACATATCGGTCTTAAAACGACGCGGATACGCAGCCTGAGCGGGGAACAGATCGTTTGCGGCAATGCTATTCTGCTCCAGCAAACGCTGCATAATTACAAACGCATGCAAACCCGGCGTATTGTTTTCAATTTTGGCATCGCGATTAATACGCCGCCGGAAAAGCTGCGCATTATCGGTGATCTGGTAAAGGAAATTATTATCGATATCGGCGAAACCAAGTTTGACCGCGCGCATTTGCTTGGTTTTGGTACCGATCGTCTGAATATCGAAGTGGTCCATATCGTCAATACTGCCGATTATAATAAATACATGGATATCCAGCAGGAAATTAACATCCGCATTATTGAAAAGCTGATCGAGCAGGGGATCGAAATGGCATTGCCGAATATGATTGTCAGAACGCAAGCTGAACCTGAAAACGGCAGACTGGACGTCACCCGTGAAGAAAAACGGGCATGATCAGCGGGAACACCGGGTTACTGCGAACGCACCTCATTACGCGGTGCCTTATTCTTTATAAGGGATAATCGATATTTTCCCGTTGTTTTCTAAGATGGCGAATTTAATCTCGTTGAGGTTAACTATCCCTTCCTGCTGGCGAGCCACTACCAGGATTTCATCTTCGGAAAGGGAGCATTTACGCAGTCGCTGATCGAGGACTTTGCCATTCTCGATGAGGATAATAGGAGAGCCATTAAGCCATAAATCAAGTTTAGGAATTTTGTTTTCCAGAATTCCTAAACCTTTATCGATGAAAATCAGTGTTCCGATAGTGATCATCGCGCCCGTAATGGAGAAGTCTTCCCCAAGCAAGGCCTGTTGGGTAGCCTCACTGATAATCAGCACCAGTATAAAATCAAAAATAGTCATTTCGAGCAGTGTCTTGCGTCCTGAAATTTTAAAAATAATAAACAGGAAAACATACATAATGGCTGCTCTTAGGACATTTTCCATTTTAACCCCCTAAGGAAAAACAATCTGTTTGAAGATAAAAGGCGAGTTATTATTTGCCGTTACAGAGAGCGTATAGATCCCAAATTCCCTTGGTTTAAGTGTGAGTTGCACGCTACCTGTATTCGCAACGCCGGGGTTGTTCGGGTAGATGATCATCGTGCCGGGGCTACGGTGTATCGCGGCACTTTCGGGGCTGACGTTAATAATGTCATATTCATTCACGAATTTTCCACTGAGGGTAATATGATCGCTTTTCTCTTGCTTAACGGGATAGGCAATAATCAGCGGTGACTCGGTGTCGCTGCGCAGGTATTTTTCATAAGTGATTTGTGTCGAGGTCGGATCGTTTTGGTAGAGTGAATCGCTCAGCCAGCCCTGAGAAAACCCTCCCAGCAAGGCATAAAGAATAAACAAACCCAGCAGAAAAAAACCAATGCGCTCAAGCCGCCACGCGGTTTTGATCCATTTAATGTTTTCTTCTACTGGCGTGGTCCTTTGTTCAAACTGATGTTGATCATCTTTGTCCATGTCGCTTTTCTCTGGTGAAGAGGTTGCGTTAAATTAGTGTGTCTGTTCCCGTGGTTTTGTCATACGTGACGACATGTCGAAGATCATCGTGTCAGGTAGAAAGCCGGCAATCCTCTGCCATATTGCCCTGTTTGCATCCTGAAACTTTCGCAGGGGGAACACTTCTTTGATTAGCTTAGTCTTGATGATGTAAATAAGTCAAAATTAGGATTATTCTCAATACCTGAGTATTAACCTTTAATTTCAATATTAAAATTCCTGTGCTTAAACCTGCATATTTCCAGGTGAGAAATATAGTGTATTTTTGACACTCTATAAGGGTGGGCTAGACTGAATACTCTCAGTGATCATTATTTACTATTCTCTTAACCGGTCTGAATAAGACCTGAAAGGAAAATTAATCATGAGAGCATTGACTTATCACGGCCCGTACAAGGTCAGTGTTGATAACATGCCTGACCCGGTACTTCAGGCCAGCGATGATATCATCCTGAGAGTGACGGCAACGGCAATATGTGGTTCTGACCTGCATCTCTACCACGGGAAAATACCGGGCACCCACCATGGCGATATATTTGGTCATGAATTTATGGGTGAAGTGGTGGAAGCCGGAGCGGATGTTACTGCCGTCGCTAAAGGTGACCGCGTCGTTATTCCTTTTGTTATTGCCTGCGGAGAATGTTTTTTCTGCAAACTCAACCAGTATGCCGCCTGTGAAACCACTAACCCCAACAAAGGTGCGGCGCTTAACCCCAAAAACATCACCCCCCCGGCGGCGCTGTTTGGCTATAGCGACCTGTACGGCGGAATTCCGGGCGGGCAGGCTGAATATGTGCGGGTGCCAAAAGCGAATGCCGGGCCTTTTAAAGTCCCGGACGGATTAGCCGATGAAAAGGTGCTGTTTTTATCAGATATATTACCCACTGCCTGGCAGGCGGTTAAAAATGCCGGACTGATGCCCGGTTCGAGTGTGGCGATTTTCGGTGCGGGGCCGGTGGGGTTGTTAAGCGCAGCCTGCGCCCGGCTGGCGGGCGCTGAACAGATATTCATGATTGACCATCACCCCTACAGGCTGGCGTTTGCTCAGGAGCGGTATGGAGTGATCCCGATTAATTTCGATGAAAATGACGATGCGGCAGCCTGGATTATTGAGCACACTGCCGGACACCGCGGCGTTGATGCGGTAATCGATGCCGTTGGTTTTGAAGCCAAAGGCAGCCTTACCGAAACCATTTTGAGCAATCTGAAGATTGAAGGCAGCAGCGGGAAAGCGTTACGCCAGTGCATTGCTGCGGTACGCCGCGGCGGGATAGTCAGCGTACCGGGTGTCTACGCGGGCTTTATTCACGGTTTTTTATTTGGCGATGCTTTTGATAAAGGGCTGACCTTTAAAATGGGGCAGACGCATGTTCATGCCTATCTTCCTGATCTGCTGATGTTAATTGAATCCGGACAACTGAAACCGGAAGAAATCGTGACGCATCATATGCCGCTGGAAGATGCCGCGAAAGGTTATAACATCTTCGAAAAACGGCAGGAAGATTGCCGGAAAATCATTCTGTTACCCGGCACGCCTTCCCGCGCATCCGTCGCATAGACCTGTCGGTAACGTGAAGTTCCACCTCCGTTAAGAGGAGGCGGACGCTATCAGGATGACAGGAGCAAAACCCGGCCAGACCGCCATATCTATCTGGTTGTTCAGCGTAATCTCTTTATCGCTGAACAGCTCCCGGTAGGGCCGGTAAGCAAGATGGGGCGGCAGTACGATTTCCGTCTGCGGGAATCCCCGCGCGGGTAAACCCAGTACCAGACGCGGTGCCGCAATAATGACGGCCTCGTCATTACTCACCCGCGCAAACGCGATAACGTTTTCGGCGTGCTTCCCGGTTGCACTGAGCGGAACATAGTCGCCCTGCTGAAACAACGCAGGCTTTTGCTGGCGAAGCCCGGCGAGCGTTGCCACGACGTATTGTTTCAGATGGCCGTTCAGCCAGTATGCCTGCTGGTCCCAGGCCGGTTTTTCATCCTGCCTTAACCGCTGTTCCAGCCGGGTGAAATCCGGCAAACGGCGGTTATCGGGATCAACAAGACTGAAATTTAGCGCCTCGCTGCCCTGATAGATATCCGGTACGCCGGGTGCCATGAGTTTTATCACCGTCTGGGTCAGGCTGTTCACCAGTCCGGCCTGAATAAATGGCTGGATCGATGTATGGAAATCTTGCAGGAAGAGCCGGTTTGCCGGTGAAAGCAAATGATGCGCGTAATCCAGCACTGCCTTTTCATAGTCTTCGTTATTGTCATCCCAGCTCGTGCGCAGCTTGGCTTCACGCAGTGCTTTTTCGACAAAACTCTGAAATCGGTCGTCGAGTTCCTGCAAACCCTGTTCATCCTGAGGTGCCAGGGTAACCGGCCATGCGCCCGCCAGCGCCTGATAGAGCATCCATGTCAGCGCAGGGCGTGGTGCCGGGCCATCGGGAAGTATTCTCACCTTTGACTCGTTCATCCGGTGCCAGCGTTTCACGCAGGCGGCCCACTCCTGCGGGGCTTCAGTCAGCGTAAACAGTCTGGCGCGGGCATCTTCACCCCGTTTGGTGTCATGCGTGGACGTTGCGGAAAGCGCTTCCGGTTGCTCTTCGCAGCGTTTTATCATCTCCGTATGGAAGCGGCTGAGGGAGAAGGTGCGAATTAACGGTTCCGCGCCCACTTCGTTGAGCGCCAACTCCATGTTCTGACGGAAAAAAAGCGTGTCTTCCACCGATTTAGCCATCAGCGGCCCGGTCAGTTGCTGGAAACGTGTGCGGAATAAACCGGCCTGCGATGCAGCCGCCGCGGAGGTTTCTCCACAAAGAATACGCACCAGAAACGCGAGGATTTCAGCCTGAACGGGAAGGATCGTGGCGCTGACCTTACGCAGTATCTTGTGTAAAAGTGCCGCGTCTTCCGCAGGCATGCCCCGTGGTGTGCCGTAAGTGCGGTACACCGGGAAAGCGATCAGTAATTCGCGCAATGCGGTGCGGATATCATTTTCTTCATACGGCGCGTCTTCTGTCCCGGCAATATCGGTAGCCAGTTTCCAGAGTGCAGTGAATTCACCTTCGAAATTTTTCTCCACCATCATCAGCTTGGCCGCGCGAAGTTCGTTGCGCAGGTCCACCGGCTTGCCCACCACGTTATCGTAAAGCTCGCTAAGCACTGCAATATTCTCATCATTAACCAGCACATCCGAAAGCGAGGCAATAAACTCATAACCTGTAGTACCGGAAACCGGCCAGTCCGGTGGCAGGCGCTCGCCTTTGCCCAGAATTTTCTCGACCGTGATATAGCAGTCAGGCCCGGCTTTTTCCCGCAGGCGTTCAAGATAAGCTTTGGGATCGGCAAGACCATCCACATGATCGACCCGCAGGCCATCGACCACTCCCGCGTGGACCAGTTCGAGGATCAGCCGGTGCGTATCATCGAAAACGACGTCATCTTCTACACGTACCCCCGCGAGACCTGTGATCTCAAAAAAGCGCCGGTACGAAAGCTCGCGGGGCGCATCCCGCCAGCACATCAGCCGGTAGGGCTGGCGTTCGTGTAATGCGGCCAGTTCTGTTTTGTTCAGACCGTCTGTGTTATCTGCCGTGAGGGTGCCGGGCGCAACAGGATAATACGTCCCAAAATAGTCGAAAGCGGGCTTTCCAGTGAGGGGATCAACCTTGAGCGTAATCTCGCCTTTTTGCAGCGCATCCTCAAAAGAATCCCCGAGGAAAGGCAACGTCAGCCGACGCGACCAGTCGATATCAAAATGGCGTGCATAGCGGCTCTTTTCGCCGTGTTCAATGACATCACGCCACCAGGCATTTTCGGGTGAGGCAGCCATATGATTGGGCACAATATCGAGGATCAGTCCGATCCCTGCCGCTTTCAGTGCCTGCGCCATACGGTCGAAGCCTTCGCGTCCGCCAATCGACGGATCAATTTCGTTGGCGTCGGTAATATCGTAGCCATGGGTGGAGTCAGACGTTGCCGTAAACACCGGAGAAGCATACAAATGGCTGATCCCCAGCTGTTTTAAATAGGGGATTAGCCCGGTTGCGGTGTCAAAGTTCAGTCCGTTACGGAACTGAATGCGGTAAGTTGCAGTGGGGATTTTCACGGTAAAACTCCTGGCGCAAGACGGACAATAAGGGAGCCGGGTACGGAGGTCACCGTTTCCGGCGGCCAGGCAAAAAGTGTTTCTCCCGGCAGTTCAGGAAGCGGGTGCGTGTCTTCACCGACATTCAGTACCAGCGAAAGTGTGCCTCGGGGGAATACCCATTTAACCGCGAGAAAACCGGCTGAAGTTCCGACAATCTGGCCGACTTCGCCTTTCGCCGGTGTCAGTAAGGGCACGATATGTTTCTGGCGCAACGCCAGCAGCTTGCGGGTCAGTGCCAGTGCGTTTTTGCCTTCGGGATGGGTCAGTTTTTGCCAGTCAAGTTTCGAATTTTCGAAGGTGCTGAGGGCGTTAGGGTCGGGTACGGTTTCGCTGCCGTAATCGCTGTGCCCTTCAAATTCCCGGGCGCGGCCCTCGCGAACTGCCTGCGCCAGTTCACCTTCAAAATCGGTAAAGAACAGGAACGGGCGGGTTTCGCCATATTCTTCGCCCATAAACAGCAGCGGGATATGCGGGGATAACAGTAAAGCGGCCAGCAGAACGCGCGTACGTTCAGCGCCAGCCAGCGTGATCAGCCGGTCACCGTGTGCACGATTACCAATCTGGTCGTGATTTTGAATGAAATCGACAAAGGCTACCGGCGGCTGCCTGCGGCTGACCGCACCGCGTGGCTCACCGGTTTGTGGTGATTTTTCACCCTGATAGGCGAAACCTTCTGCTAATGCGCGTGCTGCCAGTCTCTCAGGATTTTGCGCAAAGTCCTGATAGTAGGCATGCGTTTCACCGGTGCTGAGAACATGGATGGCGTTATGGAAATCGTCATTCCATTCGGCGGTAAACAGCGGCACGTTGCCATCAGCATTGCGCGGGTGCAAAAAGATCACATTGCGGCTGTCCTCAGTGGTCAGATGCACCGGGCGGTCGGTTATCTCTTCGCGAATTCGCTCGGCGATTTCGATCAGAATATGCGGGGAAGAGGTGTCTTTCATCTGGTCGATGGCATCAAAGCGCAGGCCGTCCAGCCGGTATTCCTTGAGCCAGTACAGGGGCGCTTGCGCAATATAGCATCGGGCCGCTTCATTTCGATAATTGATGCCTGCACCCCATGCCGTGGTGCGTTGCGGATCGAAAAAATCCGGTGCGAGCAGCGGCAGATAATTCCCTTCAGGACCAAAATGGTTAAGCACAATATCCAGTACCACGGAGATGCCGACACCGTGCGCGGCATCGACAAAGGCTTTGAAATCATCCGGCGAGCCGTAAGCGGAGTGAGGCGCGTACAGCAAGACACCGTCATAACCCCATCCGCGATTACCACCAAATTGTGAGAGCGGCAGCACTTCTATCATGGTAATGCCGGTTTCTGCCAGCCAGGCAAGTTTCTCCTGCGCGGCGCTGAAAGTGCCTTCGGGCGTGAATGTCCCGATATGCATCTCGTAAATGACCGTTTCTTCCCACGGACGGCCTTTCCAGTCAAGATTCTGCCATGTATAACCTGATGACGAGGTCACCAGCGAAGGGCCGTTGACGTCCGCAAGCTGCGCACGCGAGGCGGGATCAGGAATAGGCAGGCCGTTGGCAAGAATGAACTGATATTCCTCACCGGGAGAAACACCGGTTGCCACAAACTCAAACCAGCCGTTTTCCTTCGGCAGCATGTCTTTGTTTTCGCCGGAAAGTCGCAGGGTCATTTTGTCCTGGCCTGGCGCCCACACCCGAAAGAGAACTGTCCCGGCGGAAATGAAACTCGCCCCCCAGCTTGTCATAAATGCATCGCGTTGCATCGATTCACCTCACAAAAGATTGAGCGATTAAGCAGGCAGTTAGCAAACGAATAATAATGATAGACGAGGATGGGCAGAAGAGGAGCCTGTCGGCTATTATGCCCCGATAAAAACCGGGGCATTAACGACAAAAATTAAGCTGTCATCAGGAAGAAGAGGTGAAAAATACAATGGAAATAACAAAAGAGACAAGGGTCCCGATGAGTAACATGCATTTGTGAGGAGTAAAGAACTTCTTGCCTGCGTTGCCTTTATGCGCCTTCACCAATAGCCACAGCATCACAACGCCAACGATAATAAATATAATCCCACCTGCTATACTCGCGACTGGAGCCATATAATTCTCCTTCTTATCGGTAAATTTTAATTATAGCTCAGCATCTGAGAAGCGTTTTCCGATTGATATTAGCGGTCATCACGCAAACTCACATCAGCCGATCTTGTTTGCCCCGACCGCGGCAGTGCGCAGTTGTGACTGTACTGATGTAGCCAACTGAACGTATAATATACCGCCGCGATAATCGTGTGGCGTCACGCCTTTTTTTACAGTGACTTAAGGTAAATAAACCGTGTAGTAAATCGGTTTCCATAATAATGAATTTCACTTGCAGATGATAATCACACAATACCTAAGGGAATTAAATGAAGTTACTTCATGGTTTACTTTTTATGCTGTCAGTCGTGATGACCGGACAGTCCAGTGCCGCAACCACCACACTGACTGATGTCCTGGGAAATAAAATAACCTTAGAAACCCCGGTGAAAAGAGCGGTATTAGGATTCTATTTTGAAGACTATATGGCGGTCGGCGGTGAGCAAGCGTTTGATCATATTGTCGGCATCTCCCGTGAAGCCTGGCATGGCAAGGTACCTGCGAACTGGGATATGTATATTAAACACCGCCCGTCCATCGCCAACATTCCGGATATCGGCGAAATCGATCTGCACAACGTGTCGCTGGAAAAAGTGATTAGCCTGAAACCGGATGTGGTCATTTTAGCCAGCTGGCAGTACGCCGCCCTGAAGTATGAAGTTACCCAGCTTCAGAGCCTGAATATCCCGGTTGTTGTGCTCGACTATAATGATCAAACGGTGGAAAATCATGTGAAATCCACGGAGATTATCGGGACATTAACCGGCCAGACCGACCGCGCGAATGAGCTTGCCCGGCTTTATAAAAACAACATCGCGCTGATTGAAGACAGGATCAGACAAGCGAATTTGCCTAAGCCAAAAGTTTATATTGAGTTTGGCAATAAAGGTCCGGCCGAGTATTCATTTACCTACGGCGAAAATATGTGGGGCGTGATGCTGCGTCTCGCAGGTGGTGAAAATATTGCAGCGCCTTTCGTTAAACAGTGGGGCGAAATTAACCCTGAGCAGTTGCTGGTCGCCAAACCGGATGTCATTTTTATTTCCGGCAGGGAGAACAATAAAGTCGATACGGCGTTAGAAATGGGCATCGGCGTTAATGAAGCCGCCGCAAGAGCAAAACTCAACGGATTCGCTCACCGTGACGGCTGGAGTTCATTACCGGCTATTAAAAACGACAAACTCTTCGGGGTTTATCAGGGTGCATCGCGTACGCTGGTCGATTTCACCATGGTACAGTTTATTGCAAAGTCCCTTTATCCTGATTTATTCAAGGATATTGACCCGGTGAAAAACTATCACGATTATTATAAAAAATATCTGCCCGTCATGCCGGTGGGCACCTTTGCATTATCGGCCAGCGGAGAGCCATACTGATCATGGATGTCACCTGCTAAACGGTCCCTTTCAATCCGGCCGTAGTCATTAAAGACGGCGCGGAACTGATAAGTTATCCGGTAATATAACGGCTTCCATGACAGGGAGCCGTTTGCTTATGTGCGCCGGGGCGCGGTACCTGCTCAATAAATATTGTCGTTTCCTGACCGGTACCTTTAAATAATCTCCTTATATTTCCTTTAAAAGAATATGAAAGTTTATTCGTCAATAAAAATATTCCTATTCTTCGGGTAGCTTCAAGGTAAATTTTTTTTAAGCACGATATATTGCCAGCTTGTCAGTTTTTGGGTGCCCGGGAATGTACGAATTTAATTTAATATTACTGCTGCTACAACAAATGTGCGTGTTTTTAGTGATTGCCTGGCTGATGAGTAAAACGCGGTTATTTATTCCGCTGGTGCAGGTGACGGTGCGCTTACCGCATAAGTTGTTGTGTTATATCACCTTTTCCATTTTTTGCATTATGGGAACCTACTTTGGTCTGCATATCGAAGACTCTATTGCCAACACCCGCGCAATTGGTGCAGTGATGGGCGGACTTCTTGGCGGCCCGGTGGTCGGGGGATTAGTGGGGCTGACCGGCGGGATCCACCGTTATTCGATGGGCGGTATGACCGCGCTGAGTTGCATGATTTCAACCATCGCCGAAGGATTATTAGGCGGTCTGGTTCACAGCGTGTTGATCAAACGCGGACGCATCGATAAATTATTTAATCCGCTGGTCGCGGCCGGTGTCACCTTTGTCGCAGAAATACTGCAAATGCTGATTATCCTGCTGATCGCCCGCCCGTTTCATGATGCGCTTAATCTGGTCAGCAGCATTGCCGCGCCGATGATGGTGACAAATACTCTCGGGGCCGCGATGTTTATGCGCATCCTGCTGGATAAGCGGGCGATGTTCGAAAAATATACCTCGGCATTTTCGGCCACTGCGCTGAAAGTGGCGGCCTCAACGGAAGGGATTTTGCGGCGCGGTTTTAACGAAGAAAACAGCATGAAAGTGGCACAGGTGCTGCTGAAAGAATTGGATATCGGCGCCGTGGCGATTACCGATCGCGAGAAATTACTCGCCTTTACCGGTATCGGTGACGATCATCATCTGGTGGGCAAACCCATCGCCTCCCAATATACCTGGTGCGCCATTGAGAATGATGAAGTGGTGTATGCCGACGGCAACGAGATGCCTTACCGCTGTTCGCTGCATCCTAACTGCAAGCTGGGTTCAACACTGGTGATCCCGCTGCGGGGTGAAAATCAGCGGGTGATTGGCACGATCAAATTGTATGAAGTCCGCAACCGGCTGTTCAGCTCCATCAACCGGACGCTGGGAGAAGGCATTGCCCAACTGTTATCGGCGCAGATCCTCGCCGGTAAATTTGAGCAACAGAAAGCTTTACTGGCGCAGTCTGAAATCAAACTGTTGCATGCACAGGTGAACCCGCATTTCTTATTTAACGCCCTCAATACGCTGATGGCGGTAATCCGCCACGACAGTGACAAGGCCGGGCAACTGGTGCAGTACCTGTCGACATTCTTTCGTAAGAATCTCAAACGCTCCTCTGAAATTGTCACCCTGGCCGATGAGCTTGAACATGTGAATGCTTATCTGCAAATTGAGCTGGCAAGATTCCCGTCACAACTGAAGGTGGATTTACAGGTGCCGGCGGCCTTTTCTGATCAGAGCCTGCCTGCTTTCACGCTGCAACCATTAGTGGAAAATGCCATTAAACATGGTACTTCTCAGCTGCTGAGCAATGGCAATATTATTATTCGTGCTTACAGCGAGGGGGAAAGAGTGATTGTTGAAGTGGAAGATAATGCCGGGTTATATCAGCCGGAAGCAAGCGGTGACGGGTTAGGCATGAGTCTGGTGGATAAGCGGCTGCGCGCGCGCTTTGGCGATGATTACGGTATTACGGTCAGCTGTAAACCGGATGATTTTACCCGCGTCACGCTACGCCTGCCAGCCGGGGGAGTGGTATGTTGAGAGTTCTTGTTGTGGATGATGAGCCACTGGCGCTGGAAAATTTACGTTTACAGCTTCAGGATGAAAGCGACATTGAAATCGTCGGCGAGTGTACTAATGCCATTGAAGCGATCGGTGTGATCCATAAAATCCGCCCTGACATTGTATTTCTTGATATTCAGATGCCGCGTATCAGCGGGCTGGAAATGGTTGGCATGCTCGATCAGCAACATCGGCCGCACATTGTTTTCCTCACCGCGTTTGAGGAGTATGCGGTGCAGGCGTTTGAACAGTGCGCGTTTGATTATCTGCTCAAACCCATACAGGCGGCGCGGCTTCAGAAAACCCTGGCCAGATTACGTCAGGGTTATCAGACGCAGGACGTTTCGCAGTTACCGCAATATCAGCAGCCGCTGAAATTTATCCCCTGTATCAGCAGCAACCGTATCTGGCTGTTACAGCTGGAAGATGTAGCCTATGTGAGCAGCCGGGTCGGCGGGGTGTATGTCACCGGGCAGAATGGTAAAGAGACATTTACGGAGCTGACATTGCGTACGCTGGAAACCCGCACGCCGTTGTTACGTTGTCACCGGCAGTATCTGGTGAACATGGATTATCTGAAGGAAATCCGTCTGGAAGATAAAAACCAGGCTGAACTGTTATTGCGCGATGGTCAGATTGTGCCGGTCAGCCGCCGCTATCTGAAATCGCTGAAAGAGACGGTGGGGCTGTAAACCCCGCCGCTTTTCTTTAGGTCAAATTGGTCAGATTAAGCAGGCTGGTCGCAGCCGCGCAAAGACCTCGCGGATTTCGGTTTCGGGCAACTGCATGCCAATGAAAACTAACACACTGTGCGGTGTTTCGTCCGGTTGCCACTCGCGATCCCAGTCGGCGCTGTACAGCCGCTGCACCCCCTGGAACAACAGACGGCATGGCTGATCGGCTATCCATAACATCCCTTTATAACGCATCAGGTTATCTGCAAAACCGGCGAGCAGTTCTTCCATCACCTTCGATATCGCCGTCAGCGCGACCGGGTAATCCAGCTCCACGACAATTGAAGAGACGGCATTTTGCTCCGGCGCGACGCGGTAGAACAGCGGTCTGGCGGCGACCACGTTCTCCTCCAGCATAAACCCGCGGATATCAAACAGCAGCGCCGGATCGATGTCACCCTGAATCATTCTATAAACCGGTGCACGTGCATTGATTCGTTGCAGCCGCTCTGCCAGTTCAGGGCATTCACCGGCCACATCAGTCTTGGTCAGCACGATGCGGTCAGCATAACCAATCTGCGACTGCGCCAGAGGAAATTGATCCAGCTGCGACATGGCATGAACGGCATCCACCAGCGTGATAACTCCATCTAACACGTAACGCTCACAGATAATCTCATGGGCGAAAAACGCCTGAAGGATCGGGCCGGGGTCGGCCATGCCGGTACATTCAATCATCAGCCGGTCAAACCGCACCTCGCCTTTATCCACGCTGTCCAGTAAATCCAGCAGCGCCGCTTCCAGTTCTCCCGAGCGGGTACAGCAGATGCAGCCATTGGACAGGGTGGTAATACGTGTGGCACGGTCACCTATCAGCTGGTTGTCGATCGGTATTTCACTAAATTCATTCTCGATCACCGCAATTTTCATCTGGTGCTGCGTATGCAAAATCTGGCGTAAGAGTGTGGTTTTCCCTGCACCCAGAAAGCCTGTTAATACTGTGACTGCAATCGGTGTCATGTTTGCCTTCCTGCTAATAACGGCGCCCTCTTAACAACAGCGCATTCCGCCTTTACCGTCTCCGCCATAACGCGCCTGCTGGCGTTCACGGAAAAATTCCTCGTAGGTCATCGCAGGCGTATCCGGGTGGTTGGTCTGCATATGCAGAACGTAGGTGTCGTAATCCGGTATGCCCACCAGCATACGTGCAGCCTGTCCGAGGTATTTCTTCGCTGCACCTAAGTTGTCAAACATACATACTCCTTTGAATTTAAACTGAAAAGCCCCGGAGTGCGGGGCTTTCAGAAAAACAATCAATGCCCGGATGAGAGTTTTATTCCTTCCGCCGGTACCGGCACATAAGGCGTTTCCTTATCGGTACGCTTGTCTGTTTTACGTGCCTGCAGGCAGGCGCGGATACCGTAGAAAATGATGCTGTACACCACAATCAGGAACAGAATACTCAGCCCGGCGTTGGTGTAGTTGTTGATCACAATGTGATGCATATTGCTGATTTGCTCCGGAGTCAGGTTCGCACCGCCTGCGCTGATGCGTTCTTTATACTGACCGGCCATGTAGAAGAAGCCTTCCATCTGTGCATGGGTGCTGAACAGTTTCAGCCCCAATGCCCAGGTGGTGCAAATAAGCAGCCAGATGGCAGGCAGCAGGGTGACCCAGATATATTTCGTGCGTTTCATTTTCACCAGAACGACGGTAGCGAGGATCAGCGCGACGGCAGCCAGCATCTGGTTAGAAATCCCGAACAGCGGCCACAGGCTTTTCACGCCACCCAGTGGATCGACCACACCCTGATAAAGCAGATAACCCCACAGGCCGACACAGCCTGCGGTGCCGATCACCCCGGCGACCAGTGAATCGGTTTTTTTCAGGAACGGGATAAAGTTACCCAGCAAATCCTGCAACATAAAGCGGCCGGAACGCGTCCCCGCATCCAGCGCGGTCAGGATGAACAGCGCTTCAAACAGAATGCCGAAGTGATACCAGAAGCCCATATCGGCCAGCGGCATAATTTTGTGGAACACATGTGCAATCCCGACGGCAAGCGTAGGTGCGCCACCTGCGCGGTTCAGCACTGAGGGTTCACCGATATCCTTCGCCGTCTGCATAATCTGCTCAGGCGAGATGACAAACCCCCATGAACTGACGGTGGCCGCAGCATGCGCCGTGACGTCTTTCAGCTGCGCCAGGATCATCGGCGCATTATCGCCGCCCAGTTCGTGCAGGTTTGGCATGGTAATGCCCAGACCGGCCGGCGGAGTGTTCATGGCGAAGTACAGACCCGGTTCGATGATTGATGCTGCCACCAGTGCCATCACGGCGACAAAGGATTCCATCAGCATGGCACCGTAACCGATAAACCGTGCATCTGTTTCGCAGGCCAGCAGTTTAGGCGTGGTGCCGGAGGCGATCAGCGCGTGGAAACCCGATACCGCGCCGCAGGCAATGGTAATAAACAGGAACGGGAACAGCGCACCTTTCCACAACGGACCTGTACCGTCAATGTACTGGGTCAGGGCCGGCATTTTCAGTTCCGGATTGAGGATGACGATACCGATCGCCAGTCCGACGATGACGCCGATTTTCAGGAACGTTGCCAGATAGTCGCGCGGCGCCAGGATCAGCCACACCGGCAGCAGGGCAGAAATAAACGCATAACCAATCAGAGTAAAGGTAATGGTAGTGTCTTTGAAGGTCAGCGCCGGACCCCAGTACGGATCACTGGCGATAACGCCGCCGAACCAGATTGCCGCGACCAGCAGAACAACGCCAATCACTGAGATCTCACCCACGCGACCTGGCCGGATAAAGCGCATATAGATGCCCATAAACAGGGCAATCGGCACAGTGGAACAGACGGTGAACACTCCCCACGGACTTTCCGCCAGTGCTTTCACCACGATTAAGGCCAGCACCGCCAAAATAATAATCATGATCAGGAAACACCCGAACAGGGCGATAGTGCCCGGCACCGGTCCCATTTCTTCTTTGATCATTTCGCCCAGAGACGCACCGTTACGGCGTGAAGAGATGAACAGCACCATAAAGTCCTGCACCGCACCGGCCAGAACCACGCCGGCCAGCAGCCACAACACGCCCGGCAGATACCCCATTTGTGCAGCGAGCACCGGACCGACCAAAGGACCGGCTCCGGCGATGGCAGCAAAGTGGTGGCCAAACAGCACGTTGCGGTTGGTCGGCACATAGTTCAGACCGTCATTGTTGATCACTGCGGGCGTCGCGCGCGAAGGATCGAGTTTCATGACCTTTTGTGCGATATACAGACTGTAATAGCGATAGGCCACCAGATAGACCGAGACAGAGGCCACGACTATCCACAAAGCGCTGATATGTTCACCCCGCCGCAGGGCAACCACGCCCAGACAGCAGGCACCGAGGAGGGCAACAATCATCCACGGTATGTGCTTGAATAATGTTTTTTTATTCATAAATAACCCGGTTATTTTAAAAGGACTCACGAAATACCCTTCTCTGTTTTCTTTATTAAGGATCGCTTTCAGAGAGGCAGGGGCCTGTTTTATGTGCCTGCATAGGGTGCCAAATTCGCGGGCGCGGAGGGGGGAAACTTGGTCAGCGGTCACAGAGGCAGATAAGCGGTTATTACGCGGGATAAGCGGTTCCGGGAGTGATTAATGCAGCAAAATCTGTGATTTAGATCACTGGGTCGGTTACGCGTGAAAGTCCGGACATCGGCGTAACTTTTCTGGCAGAGCCGTCTTTTGGCAGGTAAATTACTCCTTTGCTAAATGATCCGAGGGATCACCAGACACGTTCAGGGAGTTTTTTATGAAAGGTAAGTTTCCGCAAGACTTTATGTGGGGTGGGGCAACGGCGGCAAACCAGGTTGAAGGCGCTTACGATCAGGATGGCAAAGGGCTGTCGATTGTCGATGCGATCCCGGGTGGTAAAGACCGTTTAAACATCGTTTCCTCCCCGGAGTTTGACTTTACCCTTGATCCTGCAAAATATACGTATCCCAATCATAAAGGTATCGATCACTATCATCGCTTCCGGGAAGATATCGCGCTGTTCGCAGAGATGGGATTCAGGTGTTACCGTTTTTCTATCGCCTGGACCCGCATCTATCCGAACGGTATTGAGCAGGAACCCAACGAAGCGGGGCTGCAGCATTATGAGCAGGTGATTGATGCCTGTATCGCACACGGCATCGAACCGGTGATCACGATTTCCCATTATGAGATGCCGCTCCATCTGGCTACAGCATTTGGTGGCTGGAAAAACCGTGAACTGATTGGTCACTTTGAGCGTTTTGCCCGCACGGTGCTTACCCGCTTTGGTCATAAAGTGAAATACTGGATGACTTTCAATGAGATTAACAGCGCGGCGCATTTCCCGATCATGAGCCAGGGGCTGACGGTGAAAACCGGTGCGCTTGAGGCTCAGGCGAAATTCCAGGCGTGGCATAACCAGTTTGTGGCCAGCAGCCTGGCGGTAAAAATAGCCCACGAAACCCACCCGCAAATCCAGATGGGTTGCATGATCCTGTTTGCCACCCATTACGCTTATGACTGTAATCCGGTCAATCAGCTGGAAACCCTGAAAGAGACTCAGGCGTTTAATTTCTACTGCGCCGACGTGCAGGCCGGTGGTAAATATCCTTACTATGCCAAACGGTTGTGGCAGTCGCAGGGCGTCGAACTGGATATTCAGCCGGGTGACTTAGCGCTGATTAAAGAGCATACGGTGGATTACATTGGTTTTAGCTACTACATGTCTTCGACCATCAACAAAACCAGTCCGGACGCGGTTTCGGCACAGGGTAATCTGCTCGGCGGCGCGCGCAATCCGTTCCTCGAAGCCAGTGACTGGGGTTGGGAAATCGACCCGGTTGGTCTGCGCATTGCCCTTAATCAGCTGTACGATCGTTATGAAAAACCGCTGTTTATTGTGGAGAACGGGCTGGGCGCCGTCGATAAACCGGATGAAAACCACTTTATTGCCGATGATTACCGTATCAATTATCTGCGCCGGCACATTGAAGCGATGGCTGAAGCGATTGAAGACGGCGTGGAACTGATGGGATATACCCCGTGGGGGTGCATCGATCTGGTGAGTATGTCTACCGGCGAGATGAGCAAACGCTACGGTCTGATTTATGTCGACCTCGACGATAAAATTTCCGGGACGGGGAACCGTTACAGGAAGAAATCGTTCCACTGGTATCAGAAAGTGATTGAGACCAACGGCGCAGATATCAGCTGATATTCCCCGGCCAGTCCTGAGTACAGTCCGGGTTATGCCCGGACTGTACTCACCGACCTCCGTTCCCTCAAATCCTAAAAATTTACAGTCTGGCAAACCCTTAATTTAAAGGCTTTTACTCAGCGCGGTACGCAGCAGAAGCACCGCCGCCTTTAAAGCCTCTTGCTTTCCATCAGGGATAAATAATACTGTATATACATACAGCCTTCCTTGATGGTGATTACAATGCAGTTCCTCACGCTTAACGAGCCACGGCAGATCCTGGCATTCCCCTTGTTCAGCGACCTTGTCCCCTGCGGGTTCCCGAGCCCGGCGCAGGATTATGTTGAGCGGCGTATTGATCTCAATGAACTGATGATTCAGCATCCGAGTGCCACTTATTTCGTGAAAGTGACCGGTGACTCAATGATTGACGCCGGGATTGGCGAGGGCGATTTACTGGTCGTGGACAGTTCCCGTAAAGCTGAACATGGCAATATTGTCATTGCTGCGGTTGACGGTGAATTCACGGTTAAGCGCCTGCAACTGCATCCGGTTGTCATGCTCCGGCCTGAAAATAGTGTTTATGCGCCAATCATCATTGGCAGCGAAGAAAGCCTGGAAGTTTTCGGCGTAGTGACCTATATCGTGAAATCTGCGAGCTGACTATGTTTGCACTGTGTGATGTGAACTCTTTTTATGCTTCCTGTGAAACGGTATTTCGCCCCGACCTGAAGGGGCGGCCGGTGGTCGTTTTATCCAATAATGACGGCTGTGTTATTGCCCGTTCTGCTGAAGCATATCCATTTGTAAAAATGGGAGAACCGTATTTTAAACAAAAAGAAGTGTTCAGGCGTCATGGCGTAGTTTGTTTTAGTAGTAATTATGAACTCTACGCGGATATGTCCAACCGGGTAATGACCACAATTGAGGAGATGGTGCCACGCTGCGAAGTATACTCAATTGATGAGGTTTTTTGTGACCTGACGGGCGTGCGCAATTGTCGCGATCTGACGGAGTTTGGGCGTGAAATCAGAGCCACTGTTCTGCAACGTGCGCATCTGACGGTTGGGGTCGGTATCGCACAAACCAAGACGTTAGCCAAACTGGCTAATCATGCAGCAAAAAAATGGCAACGGCAGACGGGTGGCGTTGTTGACTTGTCAAATGTCGAACGGCAAAGAAAGCTTATGGCGGCGTTACCCGTGGATGAAGTCTGGGGAGTCGGCCGGCGGATCACGAAGAAACTGAAGTCTATGGGGATCGGGACGGTGCTGCAGCTGGCAGACACTGATATCCGGTTCGTCAGAAAACATTTCAACGTTGTGCTGGAAAGAACGGTGCGTGAGTTACGGGGTGAACCGTGTCTTGAGATGGAAGAGTTTGCGCCGGTAAAGCAGGAAATTGTTTGCTCCCGCTCGTTCGGTGATCGGATCACGGAATATGAGCAGATGCGTCAGGCTATCTGTAGTTATGCTATCCGGGCAGCGGAAAAGCTCCGCAATGAACATCAGTATTGCCGGTTTATCTCCGCGTTTATTAAAACGTCTCCCTTCGGATTAAATGAGCCTTATTATGGATCCAGCTCATTCGTTAATTTGCTGACGCCGACACAGGATAGCCGGGATATTATGGTTGCGGCGACGCGCTGTCTGGATGCTATCTGGAAAGAGGGACATCGCTATCAGAAAGCCGGGATTATGTTGGGCGATTTTTACAGTCAGGGTGTGGCTCAGCTGAATCTTTTCGATGAAAACGCACCGCGACATAATAGCCAGAAACTGATGGGCGTATTGGATTATCTGAATGCCAGGAAGGGGCGTGGAACGCTTTATTTTGCAGGGCAGGGCATACGGCAGCAATGGCAGATGAAGCGTGAAATGCTCTCGCCGAGATATACCACGCGATATCAGGATCTGCTCGTTATTAAATAATTACCGCCATGCCTCGTTTAAAATAAATATTATTGCTTCGCATTTTAAATAGCCACGTTTTACCTGCGGGCGGTTGCTGGTGCAGATACAGTGACTGCCGCAGGCCCGCCGCCTGCGTTTAACCATATCATCTGACACACCTGACATTGGTAGGTCAGGCGCAGTTAATAAAAAAAGATGCCTGATCGCTAGTAAAAATTTCCCTGAGTAACTAGCATTTATCCAAGATTGATTTTAATTAAAAGACTTATTTCACGATGACTTATCTTGAAATTTTTAAGTCAGCGTCTTGATCCTACCGTGTTTGTGTTGGGAGTCTGTAGATGGGTGACAGCAGGTTGAGGGTGATGGAGTTACTGGCCTGGCTGAGAAAGGGCAGACTGTGCGTTTTGCTGGCGTGGCTGGCATTTTTTGGCTCCTTTCATCTGCAGGCAGCTGAACCCCGGCAGATGCCGTCTGATCAGGAAAAAGCCCGCACTGTGTTTATTTTTCATCAGCCGGTTGTGATGTTGCAGGCAACGTTCGGTTTGTCCACGCCGGAAGAGCGTGTGTTGCGTATCCGTAATACGCTGCGTTCGCTGAACGGGGAGGACATCCGCCATCCGGTGCAGATCCTGTCTGTGCAACGTTATGGTCAGCAGGGGCGGTTGTTTGTAATCAATGGTAAACCACTGATGTTGCTGTCGGAAAGTGATCTGGATGAAGGCGATGACCTGACGCTCGATCAGGCCGCGCAGCGTGTGCTGGCGCGCTTCAACACACAACGCACCTCGCTGGCAGAGCAGTATTCTTCCTCGTATCTGGCGATCGCGACACTCAAAGTGGTTGCGGGTACCGCTGTGCTTATTCTGCTGTACTACGCGGCGTTTACATCCTGGGCTAAAGTGAAAGCGTATTTCACGGCAAGGATTTTGCTGAAGAAAGGGTGGATCCCGTACCGGTGGCGCAGTTTGCTGGGTGCGGTTGAAGTGCATTTATACGCCATTTTGATAATTTTTCTGAGCATCGTGGCGTTTTATCTCTGGCTGAGCTGGTTGTTCCGTTTATATCCGTGGACGCGTATCTGGGGGGAATCGCTGGGTGACTGGTCAGTCGATGTGGTGCAAAAAATCGCTCTGGCGATTGTGTCGGCGTTCCCGGGCTTGATGATCGTGGCAATCATTTTCCTCATTACGGCGTTTATTCTCAAGCTGCTAAAAATACTGTTAAAACGGGTTGAGACCCGAAAAACGCAGGTGCCCGGCCTGCACCCTGAAACGGTGGGCGCGACTCGAAAACTGATTTCTGTCATGGTCTGGCTGTTTGCGCTGTCTGCGGCCTATCCGTTTTTGCCGGGCGCAAACTCACTGGCCTTCAAAGGTGTCAGCGTATTCTTTGGCCTGATGCTGACGTTGGGATCTGCCGGCGTGATGAACCATGCGATGAGCGGACTGGTGCTGATTTATTCCCGGGCGCTGCGTAAAGGCGATGTGATCCGCATCGGCGATAACGAAGGACTGGTGAGTGAAATCGGCATGCTGGCGACCAAAATTATCACCCGTGAAAGTTACGTTGTCACCGTGCCGAATGCTGTGGTGGTCAGTGGCAAAATCACCAATCTCAGCGCACAAAATCCGGGGGGCGGTGTCAACCTGACAACCAGTGTCACCATCGGTTATGACACGCCCTGGCGGCAGGTGCACGCCATGCTGGAGCTGGCCGCCAGCCGTACGCAGGGTATTGATCTTCAGCATAAACCGCTGGTACGTCAGCTCAGTCTGATGGACTGGTATATCGCCTATGAACTGCAGGTGCATCTCCGTCCGGGCGAATCCCTTGCCACAGTAAGAAGCGAATTACACAGCCATATTCAGGACGTCTTCAACGAATTTAATGTGCAGATTATGTCGCCGAATTTTGTCAATCAGCCGGAAACAGCCGTCATGGTGACTCAGGACAACTGGTTCGCCGCACCGGCCTCGCCGCCGGATAATCCGAAATGAAAGAGAGGGAACCGGTCAGCCCGTGCGGCGAATTGTCCGTTTTTAACCCTGCGGCGGGAACTGGCCGAGTTGCATGAACGCGCCAAACCAGTCTTCCAGATGCCAGGTGGTGGTGATGCGTTCGCCATTTAGCTCATGGAATTCATGCAACCGGATGCTGACAAATTTGCCTGTAGGCTCGATGCCCATAAAGTTGCCGTTATGTGTGCCGGTAATTTCTGCACGCACGGCAATCTTCCCCGGCGTCTGAAGGAGATCGTGAAGGGTGATCTTCACGTCCGGAAAAGCTTCAATAAATCCCCTGATGATGGGTTTCAGCCCTTCAGGGCCGGAAGCCTGTCCGGGGGCGAGGGGAATATCTTTCCAGTCCGGGGTAACTGCCTCATCCATTAAGTCCGGATTATGCAGGCTGAAAGCCTGATAGATTTTTTCAACTGCCTTACGTTCCGCTATAAGTCGATTTGCCATCTCGTTATTGTCTGACATCGCTAAATTCCTCTGGCTGAATGCATTTTTATAGGGTTAATGTGGTGCACGCAGCGAGTATCCCATTTGTATCAGTCATAATTGAAATAAGAAAAGCATATAGAGGAATATACGTTTTATGGATTTTAAGGGCCTCGACCTGAATCTGTTGGTCGCGTTTGATGCGCTGATGGAAGAGCGGAATGTGACCCGTGCCGCCAGCAAAGCGGCGGTCAGTCAGCCGGCGATGAGCGCGGCATTGTCGCGCCTGCGAACGCATTTTGCAGATCCGCTGTTTATTCGCAGTGCTTCCGGTTTGTTGCCTACCGCCAGGGCAAAAGAGATCAGTTTACACGTGTCAAAAGCGCTTAACGAACTGAGTAATCTGCTGGCTCCGGACGACAATTTTGCGCCGGAGAACAGAAAAATGTCCTTTACGCTGGGTACGTCTGAATACCCGCTGATGGTGCTGCTGCCCGGCATTATGCGGGCGATCAGCGAACAGGCACCCGGTGTGGCGCTGCATGTGCGGACATTTACCGACCGCGATGCGTCCGTGTCGATGCTGGATGCCGGTGAGGTGGATCTGGTGATCGGTATTCCCCCGACCCGGCCGGAAAACCGCATCTTGTCACTGCCTCTGTTCAGTGATGAATTTGTCACACTGATCCGCCGCGACAATGATGCGGCTCGCGACGGCATGACGTTAGAAACTTATCTGGCAATGAGCCATATTCTGGTCTCGCCGGAAGGAAATCATTATGGTCTGGTCGATGAACAGCTCAGAAAAATGGGGCTGACACGGGAACTCCGCCTGACGCTGCCGACCATGGCGGGTGTTGCCGGTGTTGTGCAGCAGACGGGATATGTTGCAACCGTATTGAAACGCAGCGTGATAGTCAGCGGGAAACATCAAAATATCGTGATGACGCCGCCGCCGGTAGCGCTGCCGGAAATCCCGTTTTATCTGTTATGGCACCGGCGTTCGGATGACAGTAATGCGCAGAAATGGCTGAGGAAACTTATCTGTGCACAGGCCCGCGAATTGCAGTGAACAGCCGGATACCGTTGACGTGATCTGACCGTTAATAAGACAGCGCAGATTCAGCCATCCCGAAAAACGTCCCCTGCATGATGCGCAGGGGACGCGTGACGTCTAACCCGCCATTCCGTTCAGGGTTTCCATTACCTCATCTGACAAAGTTACCTTCGCACTGGCCAGATTTTCCTGCAAATGTTGCGGTGATGAGGTGCCGGGGATCAGCAAAATGTTCGGCGAGCGTTTCAGCAGCCAGGCCAGCGCCACCTGCATGGGTGTTGCCTGCAATTGTGCCGCTACTTCATCAAGCCGCGCTGACTGCAAAGGCGAAAAACCGCCCAGCGGGAAGAACGGTACATAAGCAATCTCCTGTTCCGCCAGGCTGTCGATCAGCGCATCGTCGTGACGGTTCGCCAGATTATACATATTCTGAACACAGGCGATGGTCGTCATTTTCTGTGCATCGGCGACCTGTTTTGCCGTCACATTGCTCAGGCCGATATGGCGGATCAGACCGCGTTCCCGGAGCCTGATCAGCGCTTCCAGCTGCGGTTCCAGCGATCCTTCTTTCGGCTGATGGACATCGAGCATGCTGCGCAGATTCACCACGTCCATCACCTCCAGCCCGAGATTGCGCAGGTTATCTTCCACCGCCTGCGTCAGTTCCTGCGGGCTGAAAGCCGGTAACCAGCCGCCTTTTTCATCGCGTCGCGCACCCACTTTGGTCACGATGCGCAGATTATCGGGATAAGGATGGAGGGCTTTTTTGATCAGCTTATTGGTTTCATGCGGGCCATAAAAATCGCTGGTATCGATGTGATTAACACCCGAAGCCACGGCATCACGCAGCACCTGTATGCCCCGTGCTTCATTGCTGACCGGGCCAAAAACGCCGGGGCCAGCCAGTTGCATTGCACCGTAACCTAAGCGCGCCACTTCTCTGTCGCCGAGGCGGTAAGTCATTGAGGGTTGTGTCATGGAATTCTCCTGTGTGGGTGTTCATCGATTGTAGCCGCACTCAGCTTGTGCAACTATCCGGTGAGATCAGGACAAACTGTACGGAGTGACGCACAATGCCGATGGATATCGCGCTGTTGCATGCAGTAGTAGAAGTGGCGAAAGCGGGGGGATTTCGTGAGGCGGCACGCGTCACGGGCAGCAATCCATCCCGGTTGAGCGATGCGGTGCGCCGTGCTGAACAGCAGCTCGGCATCCGTCTGTTTCACCGTACCACGCGTGCAGTGGTGCTGACTGAAGCGGGCAGAGCATTGCTCGAGCGGCTAATTCCGGCCATGAAAGAGGTGGATGCGGCACTTGACGCTCTCAACCGTTATCGCAATACGCCCGGTGGCACGCTGCGTCTGAATGTGCCGGTTAGTGCAACCCGGCTGGTTTTGCCTGCGCTGGTGCCGGAGTTTCTGCGGCGTTATCCGGATATTCAGTTGGAAATCATTGCCGAAAGTAATGTACAGGATGTATTTCGTGACGGTTGTGATGCGGGGATCCGTTATGACGAACGCCTTGAACTGGACATGGTGGCTATCCCTATCGGGCCGCGCCGTCAGCGTTATGCTGCGGCGGCCTCCCCGGATTATCTCAATACGCATGGCAGGCCATCGCATCCGCAGGAGCTAATACAGCACCGGTGTCTGCGTGGTCGCTATGCCAGCGGGATCATGCCGGACTGGGAATTCGAACATGAGGGGGAAAGCCTCAGCGTGCAGGTGAACGGCCCGCTGGTGGTCAGTGTCGGCGGCGCGATGGATCTGGCGCTGGAAACGGCGGTGGCGGGTACTGGCATTATCTACCTGTTTGAAGAATGGCTGCGGCCTGCCATTGCCAGCGGCAAACTGGAGGCTATCTTGCAACCGTGGTGGCTGTCGTTTTCCGGGCCGTATCTTTACTACAATGACAGGCGCCTTATCCCTGCGCCGTTACAGGCGTTTATCGATTTTGTGCGTGAAGATAATCTGAACCGGGATTTTTCTGTTTAACAGGGGCAGGGAAAAGAAAGAAAACATCCAATGATCAAGAGGATACAAAATCCTCTTTTTTATGTCTGAAAATCTCAGCCCAGCAGGCCAAGATGCTCCACAAGAATGGATGTACCGATACCGATCAGCACCACGCCACCCAGAATTTCGGCCCATTTACCCATTGCGGCACCGAGGAACCGGCCAAGCAGCATACCGGATGTTGCCATAATAGTGGTGGCGGCACCGATAGTCAGTGCCATCACCAGAATATTCACCTGAAGGAAAGCCAGACCGACTCCGACGGCCATGGCATCCAGACTGGTTGCGACGGCTGTCGTGACCAGCAGCCAGAAACCATGACGGCGCGGTGCCAGTGTATCTTCTACCGCTTTATCTTTCCTGAAGGCTTCCACAATCATACGGATACCGAGGATCAGCAACAGGGTGAATGCGACCCAGTGATCCCAACTCATAATAAACTGACTGGCCGCCAGACCGATTCCCCATCCGATCACCGGGGTGATGGCTTCAATCACGCCAAAAATAAGCCCGGTGCGTAATGCCTCTTTCAGCGGTGGCCGGTGCAGAGAGGCACCTTTGCCAATTGCCGCAGCGAAGGCATCCATGGACATACCGAACGCCAGAATGAGAATGGTATAAAGTTGCATAAAACGGACCAGTCAGGCCTTCGGGAACAAAAAAGGCGGGTTATTCGTTGAGATGCGCAGTTTGCCACAAAACTAAAAATAGAAAAACCTTTATTTTCAATGTCTTATAGTCTTGGTTAAGAAAGTTAGCATAGGCTATATTTGATTGAAATAACCGCAAACTGATGAAAATGGCAACGCGAAGTAGCAAAAACATCAATCATCATAACAATACAGAATGAGTGGGGTTTATACAAAGAATCTGACTGACTCATGATATGAAAGAAATAAAAGTCACCACGCTGAACTTCACCGGCGGCTACTCAGCACTGGAAAATGACTGAAAGAGTTCAGGTTCACTGTCATCAGCCGTAACACCGGGTGTTCATAAAATCATTCAGCTCTCCCCAAGTGCGGGGGGTATAAACGGCACTGGCGCTGAGCATATGCTGCTTATACCTGCAAGCTACAAAACACTATCTGGCTGATCAATACAGAAATTTATCCATATCTGCCTCTGTGCAGAGGGATAAGCCCAGGTCTGTAAAGGCACTGGCTGTGAGGTTTCGGATCCCTCGTATGGATTGAAATCAATTATCTCTACAGTTCATCCTACATACGCTTTGTTTAAGAATGTATTTTTAACAGGCAATGTAAAAAAATGAAATGTAACAATGATTATCATTTAATATTTGACGATTTTTTTTGTTTTTATAAAAAAAACGTGTATTCATTTTTATATTTACCAAAATAAAATACCGTGAAACTCTTTTATTACCCTTATGAAAATAATGAATGCTATGCTGTATTTGTTTGTTTTTTAAAGTGAAAATAAAAAGCTTTAGCAAAAGTGAATGTATTAGTAAGCAATCGGCCATGTGAAATCCAATAATTACTGTTTATTATCACGCCCATATTAACTCTCTCTTTCAACATTATGGTGATTTATCCGTGAGCAATACACAATATAAACTGAGCAAGGCGCGTCCCCCTCGCGTTCAAATTACGTACGACGTGGAAGTTGGCGGTGCTGAAGCGAAAAAAGAATTACCTCTGGTCATGGGGGTTATCGGGAATTTTGCTAATGATGACATGCCTCTGCGCGACCGCCGTTTCACGCACATTGATAAAGACAACTTTAATAATGTTATGGAAGGAATGAAACCGGCGGTGGAAATGCTGGTTGAAAGTACTTTACCCGAAAAAGAAGGCCAGATGGCTATTGCGCTGGAATTCAACTCTATGGATGACTTCTCTCCTGAAAACGTGGTGATGCAGGTTGAACCGTTGCGCAAACTTCTTGAATTGCGTGAGCAACTGAGTGATTTGCGCAACAGAACTGCCAGCAATGATCGCCTGAAAGAACAGTTGGTGGAGTTATTAGAGGGGATGGCGAAAGACGCAGAACCTGTTAAAGGAGATGCAGAATGAGTGATATCCAGGTCATGAATGCCACAGCTCAGGCTGAGCAGTCCGGTGATTATCTTGATCAGATTATCGATAATACTCAGGCTATCCGCCGGGAATCCGATCGGAATAAAGTAAAAAGTCAGCTGGATAATCTTCTTACAGAGGTGGCATCAGGGGCGGTCATTGTTTCCAATGATTTGGTCGGTAGCATCGAAGCCCGTATTGCCGCCATCGATGAATTGCTGTCTTCCCAGGTCAGTAAAATTATTCAGGCTCCTGAATTCCAACGTATGGAATCTTCCTGGCGTGGGCTGCATAAACTTGTGCAAAGCAGTGTCACGGAAAATACCAAAGTGCGGGTCTTTAACTGCACGAAGAAAGAGTTACTGCGTGATTTTAAATCTGCTTCCGACTTCGATCAGTCCTCATTATTCAAAAGTATTTATGAAAGCGAATACGGTACCTTTGGCGGTGATCCTTATTCAGCGTTTGTGGGCGATTTTGAATTCGACTGCATGCCGGAAGATGTCCAGCTGTTGGAGCAGATTTCGCATGTGGCTGCTGCTGCTCACGCACCATTCCTCAGTGCCGCGAATCCTGGCATGTTTGCTATGGGTTCCTTCTCGGAAATGCCGCGTCCGCGTGACCTGAGTAAATTGTTCGAAACCTCTGACTATGCCCGCTGGAAATCCTTCCGCCAGAGTGACGATTCACGTTATGTTGGCTTAACGCTGCCACGCGTCATTGGTCGTCTGCCTTATGGGGCAAAAACTGTATCCATAGATGCGTTTAATTTTGAAGAAAAAATTGACGAAAATAATGATGGCGCCAGCTATTTGTGGGTAAACGCGGCTTATGATTTGGCCGGCCGTATGGTCGAGGCATTTGAAGAATACGGCTGGTGTGCTGCAATCCGCGGTGTTGAAGGCGGCGGTTTGGTGAAATCACTGCCAGCTTATAACTATATTTCGCAGACCGGCGAAAAAATCATGCAATGCCCGACAGAAGTGGCGATTTCTGACCGCCGCGAAAAAGAATTAGCTGAGCTGGGTTTTATTCCCCTCATTTATTGCAAAGGTACAGATTATGCGGCGTTCTTCGCTGTGCAATCCGCTAATAAACCGCGTAAATATGATTCTGAACTGGCGAATGCCAACGCCAAATTGTCAAGTCAGTTGCAATATATTATGACAACGTCGCGTTTTGCTCATTATTTAAAATCCATCGTGCGCGATAAAGTGGGCAGCTTTATGTCCAAATCTGAATGCCAGAATTTCCTGCAAAACTGGATCAACCAATATGTTGTGGGTTCAGATAATGTGGGACCAACGATTAAAGCAAGCCATCCGTTACGTGAGGCTGTGGTCGAAGTTGTTGATGTACCAGGTTCTCCGGGCAGTTATCGCGCCGTGGCGTATTTAAAACCGCATTTCCAGCTTGAAGGGCTCAGCATGTCGCTGCGTCTGGTAGCGGAACTTCCTGCATCAACGGGTGCATAAATACTTAATCGTAAAAATAAGGATATATAATGGCTACTGAATCGCTTTTTATGAAAATTGAAGGTATCAAAGGCACAGTAAGTAATAAAGGTTATGAAGGTTGGATCTCCATTGAAAATATGACTTTCGGTGTTTCCAGTACGCCTAATATTGATAATGCCAGCGAGCAGGTAAACGGCGCTGGTGCGCGTTTTGATTCAATCTTATTTTCAAAAGTAATGGATTCGACGTCTACTCAGTTAACCGTTATGGTGGCGGAAGGCAGAAATATCAGTGAAATTACCCTGGTTAAGGTATCCATGCAGGGTTCTAAGCCGGTTGAAGCTGCCAAACTGATCTATAAAAACTGTGTACTGAGTAGCTACAATTTCAATGCTTATTCAGCCGGGGATATACCGTGTGAAAATCTGAGCTTTGTGTTTGGTGCGATGTCATTTGAAACCAATATGGTTGAGCCAGATGGCAAAACCAGCAAACAAGGTCCTATGGGTTGGAGCGTGATTGAAAATACCAAACTGTAATTTTTAAAACAACAGTGCACACCGCAGGCGTGCACTGGATTAAGGCTTATTGATGAAAAGCTTATTACAGCTATTATCTGACAATAACCCAAAAGATCATAATGACCTGACTGAGGCAGAAGACAAAAACAGCGTACTCATTGATGAGATATTGTTGCTTTTATCTTCGCGCCCCCGATGTTATCACATTGATAATACTCCACTGATTAATGAATCGATCCTTAATTATGGAGTCAATGACGCTTTTTCCAGTGATACGCCCCGTCTTGAGCGTAATGCCATTATGCAATCACGTATCGAAATGGCATTACGGCGCTTTGAACCAAGATTGAAAAATGTCTGCGTGACACCTGGGGAAGAAAAGGGAAGTCTTTGTTCATTCATTATTGATGCTGAAACATTCAATGGTGAGGTTCGCTATCGTCTGGTGTGGGACGATGTCATCAGTCAATTCTCTCTGCGTGATTAACGAGTATTCATAATGTTGGCGAAAAAATTAATTTCTTATTATCAGAATGAACTCGCTTACCTCAAAACGCAGGGAAAGGCGTTCGCCCGTCATTTTCCAAAAGTCGCCAGGCGCTTAGGAATGTCAGAAGGCACATCAGAAGATCCGCATATTGAACGAATTATTGAGTCCTTTGCGCTGGTCACCGCACAGATTCAGCAACGTCTCGATGAGGATATGCCGGAAGTAACTGATGCGTTACTGACGGTATTGGCTCCGCAATTTCTGCGTCCTTTTCCCTCGGTTTGCGTTGTACAGATGCAGCCGGACAGTAAAATCAGCGCGCTGACAGCCAGTAACCGCATCGATGCCGGAACGACATTATATTCCCGTCCGGTGAACGGGCAAGTTTGCCATTTCCGCACCACGTATCCGGTTACCCTTCAGCCTGTCAGCCTGCATAAAGTCAGTCTGCATCTGGATGCCGATGACATGAGCTGGGGTCTGAAAATTCAGTTGTCAGTCTGGCCGGGTGCCACAGTGTCGGCAGATTCTCTGAGGTTACATCTCAGTGGTGCCAGCCGAATCGTAAATATCCTTTATACCTTGTTGTGCAGTGAAGTTGAGTCACTGACACTTTTCCAGCAGGGGGAGAGTTATACGCTGTCACCGCACGCTATTCGTGCCGTGGGTTTCGGTGAAAATGAAGGTCTGCTTGCAGGCGATTCACGGGTTTCACCCACTCACAGCCTGTTACAGGACTATTTTTTCTTCCCGCAAAAATTTCATTTTATTGATATGCCGTTGCCCGCTGGCATGGTGGCGGGCAGTCAGAGCGAGCTTTCACTGGTGGTGAAATTTAACCGCTGCATGATAGCGCGCCAGCTGGAAAAAATAGCCGGTGCGGTGAATGAAAGCCTGTTTCTGCTCAACTGTACGCCTGTTGTCAATCTTTTCGCCCACCGGGCCGAGCCGATTTCGCCCGATCACGAAACGGCAGAATATCCGGTTATCCCTGATATTCGTCATCAGGATGCGATGGAAGTCTGGTCTGTAGACAGCGTGTCGGCAATGCGCAAGCAGGGTAATGAAACACAGTCCCGGCCCATCTATCCATTGTTTGGTTTAGACCATTCAGCCAGTGACGGTGAAACCGGCTTGTTCTGGCAATGTATGCGACGTGAAACCATGCACAATGATGGCGTCACGACCTCGCTATTTATCGCTTTTTCTGACCGGGGAGAACGTCCGTTAGCGCCCGGCTGCGACATTGTCAGCATGAACCTGACCTGCACCAATCGCGATATTCCCGGTGCCATGCGCAACGGCGATCCTGAGGGGGATTTCAAATCAGAACTGCCGATTGCAGGCATGAAAATTATTGCGCTGACACGCCCGACGCTGCCGGTCAGGCCGCCGGCGAAACAAGCTACGCGCTGGCGTTTGATTTCTCAGCTTTCACTCAACCATATGCTGATCAGTGGACCCGAAGGTGCCCGTGTACTCAGGGAATCACTGGCGCTGTACAACTTTGTCGATAATCCGGGCATTACCCGCCTGATCAACCTGATCCTGCATGTTGAGACTACCCCGGTCATTACCCGGCTGGCGCCTTCGGATCCCCGTTCCATGGCACGGGGAATAGAGATCCGTATTACCTTTGCCAGCGAAGCGGCCGAAGAAGTTGAGTATTTTCTCCTGTGTCGCTTTATCGATTGTTTTCTGGCGTTGTATGCACCGGTCAACAGTTTCACCCGGGTAGTCACCTGCATTGACTCACCGGGGGACATTGCACGGACATGGCCTGTGCGTGCAGGAAGGCTGTCATGGATCTAAGCAATATCCTCAGTCCACATAACTTTTTCCAACAGGTGCGTCTGTTGTTACGCAAGCTGACCAGAGCACAGGGAGAAGACAGCAAACGGGTTCTGGAAGAGCAGATTTATTTCATTTCCCCGCTCTCGCTGGATGCGCCGAAAGGCGATATTACGTCAGTCACCCCGCTTGAGCAGCAGCGCTGGCAAGTGGAAGTGGCGGCTCACGGGCTGACGGGGGCACTGGGCGCGTTACCGACGGTTTACACCGAGTGGATGATTGACCGCTATTACCGCCATGGGGACAAAACGGCCAAAGCTTTTCTGGACATTTTTAACCACCGGCTGCACAGCCTGCGCTACCTCGCCTGGCAGAAATATCATTATTACGCCATGGCGGAATTCAGTGCAACACGGCCACTGAGTCAGGCCATCCGTGCATTATCGGGCGTGGCAAACAGCACACCTTCCCTGCAACAGGAGCAGTTTGCTGATTTATTTGCACATTCAGTGCGCTCAATGCTCAACGTTGAAACCTGGTTAAAACACCGTTTTTCCGTGGCGGCGAAAGTCACGCCTTTCACCGGCGGATGGCAGGTTATGGATCCCAGCCTGTGTTGCCGGCTGGGAGAACCGTCACAAACGCTGGCCGTTGCCCCTATGATCGGCAGCGTGTATTGGGACCGGCAATCACATTTTACGGTGACGCTCGGACCGGTGCCGATGAAGAACGCCGGCCTTTTTTTGCCTAAGGGAAAGCACTATCAAAATCTGTGGTCACATTTGCGTGAATACGTGGGCCAAGGTCTGGATTTTGATATTGAGCTGCTGATCGAAAATACAACGAACGTCGCTACCCTGCTGGGAAACGGGCAACTCGGGCTGGATATTTGTCTCGGGCCTTCCGGGGACACAGACCAGCATAAAATTCGTTTACCCGTCTTCCGGGAAGGAAAATAAAAATGTCGAAAACACTAGGGCAAGACAACCGGTTTATCCGTTTCATTGGCGATACCGCCAGTTCACTGGCTCTGATGCATATCGAAGGTGATGAACAGTTCTCCGAGACCTTCAGTTATCAGATTCAGTTTCGCACGTCGTTAATCACCCCGCAGATGGGACGTTTTTTGGGGCATGAAATGGCCTGTGAGATTGGCCGTGGTAACCAAAAGCGCTACGTGCACGGTGTGCTGACACAGATTAAAGAAGACAATAATGTTGATGGCATCAGCACCTTCATCGGTACGCTGGAACCGCGTATGGCGTTACTGCGTCTCGGGCGTAATCTGGCAGTTTTCCAGAATATTACCGTACCGGATTTAGTCTGCAAACTGCTGCGCCAGCACAACATCAGCCACATTGATTTACGCCTGCGGGAGACTTACCAGCCGCGCGAATACTGCATCCAATATCGAGAATCCGATTTCGACTTCATCAGCCGTCTTCTCGAACAGGAAGGCATCTATTACTTCTTCCAGCATGATGCAGGGCAGCACACCCTGGTACTGGCGGATCATCCGTCCAGCCATCAGTCGGGCAAAACGGCAGAATTGCCCTTTATGCCACTGCAAGGGCGAGGCAATGGCGTGGGTATCCTGAACTGGGTGGCATGTTCTTCACTGGCGGCCTCTTCCGTGATGCTCAATGGTTTTAACATGGTGCAGGCGACCCGTGTTGAAGGTGAATCGAAAGCCACGGCGGCGGAATATTCCGTGCCGGGTGTCAGCTATGTTGATGCACATGGTCATGAAAAACGCGAATTACTGCAATCAGAAGCCCGGCTGAAGATGGAGCAACTCGAGGCAGATAACCAACAATTCCACGCCGAGGCCAGCGTGTGGTGGTTAAGTTGCGGCGATAAATTCCTTCTGAGCGGACATCCTTCTTGTCAGGGACACTACCTTATCAAATCGGTTCATATGCATGCATCGAGCAACATTGATGACGGGCAACCTGATTTTGGCTACACGCTCACGGTACTGAAGGACAACCTTTCCTGGCGTCCGCCGTGCCTCACCAGAAAACCTGAAATCGCCGGCATTCTGACTGCCATCGTGGTCGGGCCTGAATCAGAAGAGGTTCACACGGATGAATATGGCCGCATTAAAATTCAGTTCCCGTGGGATCGTGAAAACAAACATGACGATGGCAGTTCCTGCTGGGTGCGGGTTTCACAGCCGTGGGCAGGCGGGCGATTTGGTGCCATGTTCCTGCCTCGCGTCAACAGTGAGGTTACCGTCAGCTTTGTGCATGGCAACCCTGATTATCCCCTGGTGACCGGCTCAGTATACAACGGACAGAATAAACCCCCGCTGAGCCTGCCTGAGGAGAAAAATCATGCCGGATTCGTTTCACGCAGTTCCCTCAACGGTAATGTTGAAGAAGGGCATGAATTGCGTTTCGACGATAAAAAAGGCGAAGAGCGTCTGATCATGACCTCACAAAAAGATTTGCTGCTGACGGTGAAAAACGACGTCACCACGCGTATTACCAAAAACGTCACCAAAACCATTGGTGAGAACCGTACGACCGAGTTAACCAAAGGTAATGAAAGCCTGACGCTTAAACAGGGTGATTATGCCCTGGACATTAAAGGCAATCTGCAGGAAAGCCTGACCAGTGGTAACCATCAGCTAAAAATCAGTGGCGGTGGCAGTACGGTCAAAGCGGACAAGGCTTGCGTCATTGAATCCACCCAGTCTATCGAATTAAAAGTCGGTAGCAGCAAAATCACCCTTTCTCCTTCCGGCATTACGCTGAGCGGCACCACGATCAACATTGAAGGGAAGGGGACGGCAGAACTTAAAGGCGCCATGGTCACTGTTCAGGGGAGTGGTATGACCCAGATCAAGGGCGGCGTGACGAAGATTGGCTGAGGAAATGAATAACATGAAAGAAAAATTGCTCACGCCGGAAGCGCTTGCTGCTTACAACCCGCTGCAAAACGGCGCAGAAAATGCCGCGCAGCTGATGATGGCAGGCCGTTGGGAAGATGCGCTGGCAAGCGTGGTTGCTGATGTTGCACAGAAGAAACTGCTGGCGTGGACGCTGCAACAAGCGCTGAGTCGCCCTGAATCTCAGGAACCTGCGGTGCGGCAATGCGCCAGTGAAATCCATCAGTGGCTGGCAGAGCCTGAGGATGACCGGCGTTTCCGTATTTTCCAGCAGGCAGAGCTGCTCGGTTTTGATACCCCGGTTGGTGCGCTCGGCTTATCCGTGTTCTGGATGCAAGGCAGCATGACCCCGGCAGAGTTCGAGGCGGTGTACCCCGAATCTCATTTATCTCACCTGATGCTCCATTGTGCGCTGAAATTGCTCAGTGTGGGGATAGCGGGAGAAGACGCCCCCCTGAAGGGCGCTCAGAATCTACTTTCTGAGTGGCACGCTACCCGGGGAGGTGACTGATGGGAAAGCCCGCTGCCCGCGTTGGTGATATGCATTTTTGCCCGATGGTGACCCCCGGCCTCCCCCCGATCCAACACGTTGGCGGGCCGGTGTCCACACCCGGTACGCCAACGGTGTTTATCGGAGGCATGCCCGCCGCGATCCTGGGATCGATGGCGGTCTGCGTCGGTCCACCGGATTCGGTAGTGATGGGCAGCACGAAAGTGCTGATTGGCAATAAACCTGCAGCGCGTATGGGTGACAGTACCGCGCATGGCGGAACCATTACTGCGGGTTGTCCGACCGTCCTGATTTCTTAGAGCGTATTGACATGATAATGAATTTTGAGCCATTGCTCGCCCCGGTCAGTGACGAACAGCCCGTTGGCCGCAATATGGAATATGAGCCGATCTATAACGAAATCCGTGAGGCGCGGGAAAGCGATCCTGATTATTTGCCGCAGGGAGAATGGGCTACTCAATTGCGTAAAGCCGACTGGAGCAAAGTCATCCGCTTAAGCTCGCAAGTGTTACAGAAAGAAAGCAAGGATTTGCAGGTCGCCTGCTGGCTGACCGAAGGTCTTGGACAGCAACATGGGATCAGCGGCTTGCTGGACGGTATCGGTTTCCTGATAGCGTTTATGCAAACTTACTGGCAAAAGGGCTGGCCGGAGCTGGATGAAGACGGCGTGATGATCCGTCATGGCATGCTCAATCGTGTGGACCGTCAGCTGGCGCAGATGCTGCATTGTCATCCTCTGTTTGGGCAGCCGGAAAGCACGCTCGATCACTGGCGTAAGGTGCTCGCCTATGAACACCGGGTGACGATGAAACCAGACAGCGCTGCCGAACGGGGCGGTGACGATGATTTCTCTATGGATACCTTCAACCGCTGGGCCGCGACACTGGATCCGCAGAAAGTCGCCGCGCAAAACGAGGTATTAGCCCGACTGGTGACCACGCTGGATACGTTTGAGGTCCTCTATGGTCAGCTGAATCCGCAGGCAGATTCTCTGGCGATGGGGCAGTTGCGCAGCGCAACCGCTGAAATTCAGGAGTATCTGAAACGTCTGTTTGACCGTGCAGCACCGGCTTATGACGATGTGATGACTCTTAACGTATTAACGCCGGAAGAAGATGAACAGAATACTGGCGTCAGTTCACTCATGAATAACACTCAGAAACAAACGATGTCACGGGATCTGGCCATCAGTCAGATGCTGACCATTGCCCATTTTTTTCGTCAGACCGAACCGTCAAGCCCCGTCCCTTTCCTGATGGAGCGAGCGGCGCGTTGGGCTGCCATGACGTTGACCGAATGGCTGGAAGAGATGTTGCAGGATGACAGCAGCATGCGTGATATCAACAACGTACTGAAAGGGCACGGCAGAGAATGAGGGGGAAAATGAGACTGACCGGGCTGGTGCTCGGCGTCATGCTGCTGGCAGGTTGTACATCAGATGATGGGCAAAGCCAACAGAAGGCGATCAGCGAAGTGGCTGCGCCTTTCGCCAGCGGCGCTATTACCCTGCAACTGCGGGCTGAACCCGGGCTGAACAGCCTGAATGATATGGCCAACAGCTGTACGGTATTACTGCTACAAGCTAAGGATAAACCGACGCTGGATAAGATGCTGGATAACCCTGCAATACTGAAAAGTTTGTTTGCCGGTGCAGGCAGTGAAGGCGATGTTTTGCAGGTGGATCGTTACGTCATGATGCCGGGACAAACCAACACGTTGCATATCGATCGCGCCCGGGATACCCGCAATGTGGCGCTGGTTGCGGGCTATTATCCGTTTCCGGTGAAGAAACACATGGTCAGCACAGAGGTGCCGGTGGATGTGGAAAGCACAGGCTGGTGGGAACCCGTCTGGCATGCGCATTTAGCGCCGGTCACGCTCTCCGTCACCTTAGGCAGTGAAAGCATTGTCAGTTCAGATATCCCCGTTGCCGGAGAGAAAAAATAATGTATCCAGAACAACAGCAGATCTACTGGCATTCCGGGCTTTATCTGCAACCGCAGCATTTTCAGTCAATTGACCTGCATTATGAATGGAACCTCGCGGAGCATTTGCGTCTGGCGCAGCCTTATAATTACGGGCTGATTGAGGTCAGCATCAATGAAGCAGCACTGAGCGATTATGTCATCAGTGTCGAGCAGTTCCGTTGTATTTTGCCCGGTGGTACCTTGCTGTCACAGCCCGGTAATAGCCGCGTTGAACAACGTAACTTCCGTGATTTCTGGAAACAGCGCGATCAGCCTCTGACCCTATGGCTGGCTTTGCGCCGTTTCGATCCGCTGCACAGCAATGTCACCACATTGGAAAGAGAGCATGATCGTGCTGTCACGCGTTGGATCAATACCAGCGAAGAGCGGGTGATGAAAGACGTCTATGATCATGCGCCGGACGCTGCAGTGGCCCGCCTGTGCTACAACGTCAGATTGCTGACGGACGTTGAAAAAGATGATGCTGTTGATTGCGAATGCATTCCTCTCACCCGGCTGCGTTATGAAAACGAAAAGGTGTCCCTCGATCCGACATTCTCGCCACCCTCCGTGACGCTTTTTGGATCATTCAGCCTCGGCAAGCTGATAGACACTATTTATTTTGAACTGAGTGCGCGGGCCAGAAAGCTTGAAGAATACAAACGCTCAGAGCGGCTGGTCAGCGATGCCGACCGTGGCGATCAGGTAACACAATTGTTAGCTATGCGCTCCCTTAACCGGGTGCTACCGCAACTGAAAAATTTCTGTCAGGCGCGTCAGGTTCATCCGTGGCATATCTACAATATGTTATGCCAGCTTGTCGGCGAACTTTCCTCATTCAATGACAGCTGCTCCTTTCTGGGAGAGTGGCATGACGGCGAAAATTCGCTGCAAACCTACAATCATCATCAATTGCTGGATTGTTTCGAGAGTGCCCGTAAGACGCTGATCACCCTGCTGAACAGTCTGGTACTTGAAGATAACACGTACATCACGCTGGAAAACGATCTTCAGGGCGTGTTCACCGGCAGCTTTGACAGTGCGCAGAGTAAAAATGCCGAATCAGTACTGCTGCTGTTACGTTCTGCCAATATGCCGATGGAAAATCGTCAGATCAAAAATCCGGGCGGTATCAAACTGGCCTCGCCAAAAATGATTGAACTGCTGATCCAGCATGCTCTTCCGGGCATTCCGGTAATACATTGTCCACAGCCTCCGCGTGGTGTGCCAAACCGCAGCGATTCACATTATTTCCTGGTCGAGCAGGACAGTGAATTGTGGAACAAAGCCCGCCAGCACAGCAAAATTTCCTTCTACTGGCCTGATATGCCGGAAGATCTTCAGGTACAGATTATATTTGTGGTGCCCTCATGATGAGTTTGCTGAATTGTTATTTACCGTTGTTTCGTTATGTGACGGCATTTTTTATTCATCCGCAGGAATATCCGGATTACAGTGCATTTCGCGAAAAAAGCATTTCCTTATTACAACAGGCGCTGCTTGAGTCAGAACGTCATCATGAATCCGGAGAATGTCAGGATGCTTATTTCGCGGTGGTGCTTTGGGTGGATGAGCGGGTACTAAGATCCCGCGCGGACTGGGTGAAAGAATGGCGAAGTAATCTGCTGCAGAAATATTATTTTGATATTTCTGTGGGGGGCGAAGCATTTTTCGAAAGGCTGGATGGAACGGATAAAAACAATATTCCACTGAGAATGGTGTATCTGTTTTGTCTGCTGATGGGCTTCCACGGAAAATATACCGCGCAGGATGCACAGCTTTTGCAGCAACGCATCGAAGATGAGCGGCAGTGCTTGCCGCAAGCCTGGCGACAGTGGCCGAACGATGCCTTGCTGGTTGAACAGGAGGCTGGCGGCGATGATAAAAATAAAACGATAGTGAAAAAGCTCCGCCAGCGTAAAGGATTGTTGCTCACACTGCCTGTGATCACCTATTTAGTGATTTTGTCCACCGGCTTAGGAATATTTTCCAGGTAAACCACTATGTTTAAAAAATTACTTTCCTTTGTCGCATGGACACTATTTCTGTGCCTGTTATTTATTGTTTGCGTCGTAATGTCTGTTGCTTTGGGACAGACTCTTTTGCATGCATTACTACTCTGGCTGATATTGATCCTCGTCGTTTTATTTTCCCGGTTTATCTGGGGTTCGGTTTCCGGTATTGCCCAGATAAAATATATTTCCTCCCTGAAGTCAAAATTTAAACTCACCCGGCTGGAATATGTTTTATTCGAACACTGGAAAACCGGTGCCGCAGTCATTAAGCGCATCAGAAGACGCAAACAACCGCTCCCCTGGTTTGTACTGACTGGTGGACGAAGCGGTAAAACGACGCTGATGGCCGGTGCAGGATTGCCGCTGTTTTCCAATGAGCCTGAAAGCTCCCTGGTGGTACCGACACGGACCTTACGCTGGTGGTTTTTTCGCTCTGTGGGTTTTCTCGATCTCTCCAGCCATTTTCTGAGTAAAACGCCAGCCTTCGAGCGAGGCTGGTTACGTCTGGTGAACTGGTGTGCCCGCCTGCCGGCGCCAGCTGGCATCGTGGTGTGTGTGTCGGTCAGTGAGTTGCTCGAAAAAGATGACGCCGAACTGCATCTGCATGCGCGGCATATCCGTACGCAGATTGAACCTCTGGTCAGTAAAGTCAGACGCCGCCTGCCGGTATACCTGTTTATCACCTGCTGTGATCGGGTACCGGGTTTCAGCAACTGGGCCCATAAACTTTCCGCCGCACAGCGGGAGCAACCGCTCGGTTACTACTGGCGCTATTCCCCTATCGTCGATGGGAAAGATCCGGCCTTGCTGGACCCGCTGTTTACCTGTGTGAAAGACGGGCTGGATAAAGTCCGTGTCAGCATGCTTTCCGGCGGTGAACCGGATGGCGACACGTTGGCGCTGATGGACTTTCCGGAGCAACTGCCCCAATTGCAACCCGCACTGCAACGTTACCTGGCCGCCTTGTGTGAGCCGGACGTTTATTTTCAACCCGCGGCGCTGGGTGGCATCTGGTTTACTGCCACCGAACCCGTCAGCAAAAACAGTGCTTCACGTCAGGCTTTCTTTATCCATGACCTGATGACGCGGTTATTGCCAGCACTCAGCCGTCAGCGTGAAATTGAACCTGTCGGTTTTGGCCGTCGTTATCTGCACAAATGGGGCGCGATGACATTCAGTGCGCTGGCGATCACTTATCTGCTGATTGGTGGTTATTTCACCCGTTGCCTTACTGAGGGTACGCCGGCACAAATGGATGTCGCGGCGCAGGTTCAGCAGCTTGAGAACATCGAAAACTGGCATACGCATCCGCTGAAATATTTTCCTTTTGTCCCCGTTCTCAACCATCGTCATGCGCAGCTTGAGGCCAGCATTCTTGCTGCATCTGTACGCGATAAAGTGAATCTGAATGAGATAGCCGATAATTACCAGCGGCAGTTTACAGATGCCGTTCCACAGCAAAAACGCGTAATGATTCTGGACCTGGCAAGGACGCTTATCACCAAACAGGCCATGTGGGAAAAACAGCCCGTCAGTGAGCTGATAAAACAGGCACCGGTTCCGGCGGCGCTCAGCATGACGGGGGCGACGGTGCCTTTATCACATCAGCAGGACGTGGTGCTGCAACGGGCGCTGCTACAGCTGCCGGAAGGGGGCCAGCAACTGACGGTATTGCGTGAATTGCTGGGCCGTCTGGTCAACAGTGATCCACAGATGGCATGGCTGATAGCCCCTTCAGACGATCTGATGCCGGTGAGTGTGACGGATTTCCTGCCCTCCTCTGAGGACATAACGCAGGTCAGCGGTCTGTGGACCCTGCAGGGCACTGCGCAAATTCAGGGCTGGCTGGAGGATATCCGCCGTGCAGGGGGTGAGCAGGTTCCGATGCCTGAACTGGCAGCCTTTGAACAGCGCTGGCCTGACCTGCGTCAGACGCAATGGATGACGTTGATGCTGGCGATGAACCGGCAAGCCGCCCCTGTGCTGACCAGTGAACAGTGGCAAACCGCGTTGATTGCAATCGACCAGGGTAACAGCCCGTCGATGAAATTTGCCCGTTATGTGAATGAACAACTCGGGGATATCAGCACTCAGGATGCCGCGCAGTGGTTGCGCGAGCTACGCCGGTTGAATCAGTTACAAACCATGTCGGCACAGGGCGCGCGGGTTCCACATATCAGCAAAATCCAGCAATTCATTCAGAAGAAAATTTCAGTGTTGCTGAAAACCGACAGCAAAACGCTGACACCGGTGCTTTCCGATCTCAATGTGAAAAACTGGAGTGCCTGGAAAACCAGCCTGAATGCGGCGGTTTCGGATGTATTTGCCACTCCGAAAAGCAGCGATCGCCTGACCCGCGGGTTGTTCCAGACCGGTGCGGCGGGAGACAGCAATCCTTTACAACTGCTGGACAGCCGTTTCAACGTGCTGCGTAAAAGCTTATCTGCGGAACGGGACGATTTTGCCACCAACGCGGTCTGGACGCTCTATCAGAACGATGCACACTGGCTGGTTGCACATGCTATGCAGCGTTCTGCCTGCTGGCTTGAGCAACAGTGGAAAAGCCGGGTGCTATGGCCGATGGAAAATAACGCCAGCCGTCTGGAATATGAGGAGCAACAGGATCTGGCATGGCAATACCTGTCTGATTTTATCCGCGGGCCGGCAAAAAGTGTGCTGGTGGTTGAAGACAACGGGCCAAAAGCAGGCGAGTTCAACGGACAGACGCCGGGACTGACGCCGGAATTTCTGCGAATGGTCAATCATGTTCTGCGTCCGGATGATGTGCTGGCGATGCCTGAACGTGAAAATACCCGCAATGACGATGCACTGGCCTCGCTGAAAGATGAACAAACCGATCTGGAGTCACAGATGGCGGAACTGGAAGCTAAACCGCTGGAACTGACCCTCAAAAGCCTGCCAGCCACCATTCCGGGCGGAGCACGACTGATGCCGGTGGGCACCCGCCTGACGCTGTTTTGTGATGAGCAGCAGTGGAAGCTAAACAGCATGAACTTCAGCGAGCAGGCGACATTTCGCTGGCGTCCTGGTCACTGTAGCCGCGCCACACTGATGATCAATTTCCCCGGTTTTGACCTGACTTATGAATATTTCGGAGACGCCGCCTGGCCGGATTTTCTGCACGATATTTCAGACGGGCAACGCCGCTTTAAAGCAGAGGATTTTCCTGATGAATCCGCGCAACTGGCAGTTCTGGGCATCAGGGAAGTCATGGTGCGTTATCAGTCCGGTCCACAGAACGCCCTCCAGGAACGCTGGCAACAGTGGCAGGCACTCAGTCAGGCGCTGAATGTTAATGCCCAGGCTCAGCAGGAGGCCAGCAGCAGAAAAGCGGAAAAAAAACGACCAACGGCATTGAAGAGCGCGTTCTCACAACTGCCTGTCCGTATCACCGAATGTCACTGAATGCCTGATTCAGGGCACGATTGTAAAAATTAAACGGGATTATTTATGGGTAATTACCTGAAGAAGATTGTTGAGAAAATGAATGTCGAAGCCCGTGAGTGCCTTGACGCTGCGATCAGCCTTGCCGTCAGCCGTACGCATCACGAGGTAGACATTGAGCATTTACTGCTTGCATTGGTGACCCGTAATCCTGCGCTGATTGAGCAACTCTGCCTGGATGCGGGCTTGCGTGGCGATACGCTGATTGATGCGCTGAAAATCAGCCTCAATCATCTGCGTAGCGGCAATACCCGTAGCCCGGTATTGTCAGAATTGCTGGTCGAACATCTGGAGAAGTCCTGGCTGCATGCCAGTGCCTGTTGGCAGCAAACAGAACTGCCGGTACAGGCCTTACTGGGTAGCCTGATTACCAGTGAAAAAGACAATCAGAACCCCCTGTCACCCGCCTTACAACAGGCACTACTGTGTCAGGCTGAACGTGCTGACCGGTTGTTGCATGATGCCTGCAGACCGGAACAGGCCACGAATCATCCTGCTGCACCCCGTCACACCGCTGATTCAGCGGTGATGAAATTCACCCGAAACCTGACTGAAGAGGCGCGTCATTCGGCGCTGGACCCTGCGCTGGGGCGAGAGCAGGAAATTCGTCAATTGATCGACGTGCTGTTACGCCGCCGTCAGAACAATCCTGTGCTGACGGGTGAACCGGGCGTGGGAAAAACAGCTCTGGTTGAAGGACTGGCGCAACGGATTGTGGACGGCACCGTACCGCAAGCGTTGAGGGAAATGGAAATTTTGTCGCTGGATATGGGATTGCTGCAGGCCGGTGCCAGCGTAAAAGGCGAATTTGAAAACCGTCTGCAAACCTTGCTGCGTGAAGTAAAAGAGTACCCGTCTGCGGTTATTCTGTTTATTGATGAGGCGCATACGCTGATTGGCGCTGGCGGTCAGGCAGGGCAAAATGATGCCGCAAACCTGCTTAAACCGGCGCTGGCGCGCGGGGAAATGCGCGTGGTGGCAGCTACCACCTGGGCTGAATACAAAAAATACTTTGAGAAGGATGCCGCGCTGGCGCGTCGTTTTCAGGTGATCAAAGTGGCGGAACCTGATGAAGAGACCGCCACCGCTATGCTGCGGTCGCTGAAACCGGCACTCAGCAAACATCATGGCGTACAGATCCTCGAAAGCGCGCTGGTGGCTGCTGTTCGTCTCTCCAGCCGTTATATTTCTGGCCGCCAGTTGCCGGACAAATCCATAAGCCTGCTGGATACTGCCTGCGCCCGTGTGGCGATTTCTCAGTGCCATGAGCCCAAAGAGATCGAAGATCTCAATGCGATGATCAGCAACATTCACACTGAACGGGAAAGTCTGCTGAAAGAGGGCGATAACCACCCGCGGATAAAATGGCTGGATCAGCGGGAAAGCGAACTGACGCAAAATCTGGAGGCATTGCTGCCGGTCTGGCATCAGCAACAACACATCGTGGCGCAGATTAATCGTATTGAGGATGTGACGCAGATTGCCGCATTGCGCGCACAACTCGCTGAGATGCATAAAGATCAGGCGCTGGTGTATGACTGTGTGGATGCGACCTGTGTCGCAGATGTGATTGCCGGATGGACCGGCATCCCGCTGGGCCGGATGATGGAAAAAGAACAGCAACAACTCGGCGATCTGGTCGCACGTCTGGAGAGCCGGGTGATCGGGCAATCCCATGCATTAGCGGACATTGCGCAGCAAATCCGCATCGGTCGCGCCAATCTTGCGGATCCGGTTAAGCCCACCGGCGTCTTTATGCTGGCCGGGCCTTCCGGCGTCGGCAAAACAGAAACGGCGCTGGCCTTGTCGGAACTGCTTTTCGGCGGTGAACAAAGTTTAATTACCATCAATATGTCTGAATATCAGGAAGCTCATTCAGTGTCTGGCCTGAAAGGTTCCCCGCCCGGGTATGTGGGTTATGGACAGGGCGGAGTGCTGACCGAGGCGGTACGTCGTCGGCCGTACAGTGTAGTCCTGCTCGATGAGGTGGAGAAAGCCCATCCGGATGTGATGGAAATTTTCTATCAGGTATTTGATAAAGGTGTGATGGAAGACGCCGAAGGCCAACTGATCAATTTCCGTAATACCTTGATTATTCTGACCAGTAATCTGGCAAGCGATCGGGTGATGGCTGCCTGCGCTGCCGGAAACAACGATCAGAAAGCACTGACGGCACTCCTGCGGCCTGAATTCGATCAATATTTCCGTCCTGCACTGATGGGACGCCTGCAACTGATCCCTTATCTGCCTGTCGTGGGTGAAACACTGGCAAAAATCATCCGTCTCAAAATCGATAAAGTGTGTAAACGTTTCAGCCGTGCGGGTGAAGGTAACTCCTCCCTGAGCTACAGCGAAAAAGTGGTGGATTTCATCGCCAGCCGTTGCCAGGTCGAGCAAAGCGGGGCCCGCGAAATTGATGCCGTGCTGAACCGGGAGTTGCTGCCACTCCTCACCGACCGTTTACTGGCGGTTGAGAGTAAAGCCGATATCCGCCTGCAACTCGGCGTCAGTAAAGGTCAGCTCACATTGTCCAGACAGCCTGCCGCGAAAAATTCAGTGGCTAAACAACCTGTCTGAACGGCAGGAAGAGGATAATCATGAAAAACAGGGTGAATTTACGCGCGTTAAAAATTAACGGCCATGATCCGCGACTCAGCAAATCGTTTCTGTTGCTGAGCAGTGAGCTGAGCCATCTGAGCGGAAATCTGCCGGCAAAACTGGACTGGCATCTGCTGGAAGAGCGTTGTTTTCAGCTTTTTCATGAATATGGTTATGATCTGCAAAGCGGCATGTGGTTTTGTCTCATCAGTCTGCGGCTTAAAAGCTGGAAAGGACTGGCGCTGGCGCTCGAACTGCTGTCAACGGCGTTTACTCACAACAGCCAGCGTTGCTGGCCGCCGGTGACTGCCGTTCAACAGCGTCAGCAACTGATCGACTGGTTCAATGCCAATGTGGCGACACATATCTATACGCTGGAGTACGGGCCGGAAAACAGTGGTGAGATGCGTCAGGTAGAGAGAAGCATTGGTGTTTTGTGCAGTCAGTCAAAAAACCTGCAGTCACGCAGCCATGATTCACTCAATAATCTGCATTATTTCCTGCAAGTCCGCTGCCGTTCCGTGCCGTATCCTGTTCCACCCAAAGTGGCGAAAATCTTGCCGGTTGCGGAGGAAAATACACCGCAACCCGTCAATGAGAAGAAAGCAACGCAGGCGGTGGCCGACATGATATCCGCTGCCGAACCACCAGAAATACAACTGGCTCCTGAACCGCGTCCGCGTCCGTTATTGTGGGCATCGGGGGGAATGGCGGCGGGTATAGCGGTTTGTGTCGTGGCAGTAGCGCTCTGGTCTTCATCACAAACACTAAGCTTGAGTGAAAAGCTGAGTTTGCCCTTAATGGCGTTACAACATAGTGAACGTCAGTTGAATGATGCCTGGGAGAATGCTCCTGCATCTGACCTGAATGCACAAAAAGAGGCGGTGTTAGCCCATGCCGCACCGGTTCTGTCGTGGATCAGTGAGCAACCCGCAGATATGCTGCTGCGTCAGGGCGAGATATTATCCGACCATCTGGAAAAGGTGTATCCGGATAATGAATACAGCGCGCAATGGCGTCGTACTTTACAGGAAAAAGCAGGTGATATTCCGGCGCTCGATGGTTATGTGCTGGCTAACAAACATCTTGATGAACTTGAAGCCCGGCTGCTGAATGCTGAAAAGAAGCACAGTCAATATATGACTGTGTCGGAGTTGAAAACGGCGGTATATCAAATTCGTCAGGATTTGCAACGCAATGGTACCAGCGCGGAAACACTATTGTGGACGATCGGGCAGGATAAGGAAAATCATCGGGAAGTGAATCCGGCCTTGTTAAAACAATTTACACAAAGAGTTGATGCATTGAATGCGTACCGTTTCGGAGTTAAATAATGGCCTGAGTATTGACATTTTTTTATTTACTTCCCTGCGCATTATTTTTCACGGAAAACAGGTAACAAGTTATTTTTTCCAAGGGTAACTTTATAAGCAATGCCATGCCACTACGCCAGTTAAACCAGAAGTTTGTCTTACAATGCTATCAATAAGGATATGATGATGCATCCAGCTGAAGAAAGATTGAAAACACTTTTACCCTTTATTATTAACAATGCTAAACAGCAGATTAATGTTGCTCACAAGGCACTGGGACGAAGTAAATTATCAGATGGCCCCAAAAAATCTTAAAAGAATTATTGAATGAAGATAGTTCTGCCACAGTGAAAAAACTGATCCATTCGGTGGATAAGATTAAAAGAAAGATGGCGAATTTATCACCAGAACACTTTGATCTTGCAGAAGAGTTGTATGAGTCCGGAGAAGATACGATCGGGTACGTTAAAGCTACAGCCCTGAACCCCCAGGAAAATCTCATGCTTTACGTGTTATTGGTGGGCATATAGTGATTTGATCTGTAGTTTGGTTAAAAATAAAAAGTTGGAATATTTCTGATGTTTTCCCTGCTGATCTGGACGGGGTATTAATACCCCGGACGATAGATTTGCTGAATGCTGCTTATCTGTTAGGGAATGATTATGTCATATACGTTACGAATATTATTAATGAAATAAGGTCAAGTTTATTGAAAATATTTAATCAGGTAACGATTATGCGGGACCTTGAAAGTCTTGGTCTTAAAAGCAAGGAGAATATGTTTTCATGGGAGGAAAATGCTGAAGTTCATCCGCATCTGAAAGCATCTTATCCTTATGGGATGGGTAAGGATAACAACTTTAATAAATTAGCCGGGTACTGCTGGCAGGTATATAAAAAATCAAAATTCACCTACGGTTCAATGCGTATTGGCAGAGCCAGTGATTTATGGAAACCTGAGATTTTGGCAAAGTATTGTATAGCTAAAGGTGATAATTTATGGGCTAAACATACCCGGGGAAATGTTTTGGTCATGGATAAGTGGGTCGCCACTGTTAATGATGCCTGGGTGTTGGGGGGGAATACACAGATATGCTGATTTTCATCTTATGTCTTATCTATCGCCCGGGAATTTGTGGAATTATGAATGCGCTTACCATATCGTAACAGCCAGAGAAATATTAGGGTTGCTCAGTTTCGGCTATGAAATGACCCGGCAATCCAACACCATTATTCTCAAATGTATGAGACGGGATCTTGCTTCGAACGCTGATCTGCGCGCTTACGCATCCCTTATGAAAAAAGAAGCCGCTCTGGGGACCTCATCAATTAATAAGTTATTAACTGAACCTGTGAAAGGTTTATACCGAGATATTATCCAAAACCCCGCACGCAGATAGAGTCCTGGTAGTCTGTAGACATGTAGGCCATGTTTGTAAGTGAATACCTGATATATAAGACAATAATGAATGTAACCGTTTCATATTGGGCCTGAGATCCTCCCGCGAAGCAGCTATACTCTTTTGGTGGGACGACCAACGTCGTCCCCGGAAATTGTGAAGCCACTCATGAAGCAAACAAAAAATAAATCATCGCTGCTGACTGTAACAGTGGCTTGTATCGGTGTCGTGTATGGCGATATTGGTACCAGCCCGTTGTATACCCTACGTGAATGCCTGACCGGACAGGCGGGCATTACCATGACACAAAGCTCTCTCTTCGGTTTTTTGTCCTTAATTTTCTGGCTGCTGATGCTGGTGGTTTCCGTCAAATACATCAGTTTTGTGATGCGCGCCGACAATGGCGGTGAGGGCGGGATCCTGACCCTGATGGCGCTGGCGATCCGCAATCTCAATCCGCGTTGGATCCCCTTCATTATGTTTATCGGGTTGGTTGGCGGCAGTTTTTTCTATGGTGATGGTGTTATCACGCCCGCCATCTCGGTGCTTTCGGCTATTGAAGGGCTGGAAATTATTGAGCCGTCATTAGACCGCTTTATCATTCCATTTTCCATTGCCGTCCTGACGCTGCTGTTTTTTATTCAGAAAAATGGTACCGGCAGCGTAGGGAAAATTTTCGCTCCGGTGATGGTTATATGGTTTCTCACCCTCGGGGCGCTGGGTATCAGCGGGATCGTGCATAATCCGCAAGTATTGCAGGCACTCAATCCTTACTGGGCGATGCATTTCTTTGTGGAATTTAAAACAGTCTCTTTTTTCGCGCTCGGTATGGTGGTGCTTTCAGTTACCGGCGGCGAAGCGCTTTATGCAGATATGGGGCATTTTGGTAAGAAACCCATCCGCATCGCCTGGTTTATACTGGTCGGGCCCTCGCTGGTGATGAATTATTTCGGGCAGGGTGCGTTATTACTCAGCGAGCCTGAGACCATTAAGAATCCGTTTTTCCTGCTGGCACCTGACTGGGCGCTCGTTCCGCTATTAGTGCTGGCCACGCTGGCGACCGTTATTGCCTCACAGGCGGTGATTTCGGGGGTGTTCTCCCTGACGCGTCAGGCTGTGCGCATGGGCTATTTGCCTCCTATGCGCATTATTTACACCTCGGATGTGGAGTCCGGTCAGATCTACATTCCGGTTGTCAACTGGCTGCTGTATTTCGCCGTACTGATTGCGATCGTCAGCTTCCGGCATTCCAGCAACCTCGCCTCGGCGTATGGCATTGTAGTCACCGGTACGATGGTGATCACGTCTGTGTTGATCGGCATTGTGATGATCAAAAATTGGGGATGGAAACGTTGGGCAGGTGGCCTGGTGATTATGGCGATGCTGCTGATTGATGTGCCGTTGTTTGCTGCCAACCTGAGCAAACTTTTCTCGGGGGGCTGGCTGCCGGTAACAATTGGTGTGGCTATTCTGGTGATTATGCTGACCTGGAAAACGGAACGTTCGCGGTTGTTGCGCCGCCTGCGTCAGGATCCGGAAGCGCTGGAGGCGCTGATTACCTCACTTGAAAAATCGCCGCCACAACGGGTGCCGGGAACGGCTGTAGTCATGTCGCGCGGGCAATATGAAGTGCCGCTGGTGTTGCTGCACAACCTCAAACATAACAAGATTCTGCATGAGCGCGTGGTGCTGCTGACCATCGTGACGGAAGATGTACCCTATGTGCATAACGTCCAGCGGGTCATTATCGAGCAACTTTCACCGGCATTCTGGCGGGTTATTGCCCGTTATGGCTGGAGGGAGAAGCCGAATGTGACAGATATCCTTTATCGCTGCGGACTGGAAGGGCTTAAAAGCAACATGAATGAAACCTCATTTTTCATGTCGCGTGACACGTTTATTCTTGGTGAACCGCGTCCGTGGTACCTGAAGGCGCGCGGAAAACTGTTCCAGGTATTGCAGCGAAACTCACTACGCGCGCCGGAACATTATCATATTCCGCCAAACCGGGTGATTGAACTGGGTGCGGTAGTGAAATTCTGAGGAAAGTCACCACCGGTGCATCAGGCACCGGCAGTAGAAACCGGGTTAAGCTTGAGGAGTAGAAGTAAGATCAGTGATGACAGGCGTTGCAGAACCTTGCGTCGCTTGTGATGTCTGCGACTGAGTGGTCGGTGTCAGTTCGGTAACTTGCGGCGTTTGGGTTTGCTGAGTTGTCACCGGTGCAGCAGGCGTTGCCGCTTGCGTTTGCTGAGTTGTCACCGGCGCAGCAGGCGTTGCGGCTTGCGTTTGCTGAGTTGTCACCGGCGCGGCAGGCGTTGCGGCTTGCGTTTGCTGAGTTGTCACCGGCGCGGCAGGCGTTGCCGCTTGCGTTTGCTGAGTTGTTACCGGTGCAGCAGGTGTTGCGGCTTGCGTTTGCTGAGGGGTTACCGGCGCAGCAGGCGTTGCGGCTTGCGTCTGTTCTGCTGTGACAGGATCTTCAATTTGTTTCGGCATGCTCGGAACGGGTTCTGCCGGAATCGATTCTGATTTAGGCTTAGGAACCGGTGTTGAGGCACGGACGAGGAAGGTGGGTTTAAGGTTTGCAACAGAATAGGTCACGTGGCTTATCGCATCCCGGGATGTTGCAACGTCGACAGGTGAAATGGTCACGCGGCCAATCAGTGAACGCGCATAACCGCCAACTTTATGTTTACCCTCAGGAAGTTGTACTTCCATGCTCTCACCAATTCCAAGAGCACCGGCATCTTTACCATCAATGGTCACATACAGTTTGGTACCATCATCGGTTTTCGTCGGGATGTGCGTTACGGTCACCCGTGTGGAGCCAAAATCGAAAGCCGGTGCCTGATCGGCGGTTTTCGATTTTGCACATCCTGTCAGGGTTAAAACAGCTGCCACGGCAACCAGGGTGAAACGATAACTCATAATGCGACGTCTTCCTTTAAGGGATTTTTGTGATCTGCGTATCAATATACCCGATCTGCGGTCAGAGATGAATGTGCATGCCGGGAACTCAGAGGAGTCCGTTATCCGTTTTACTGACGAAATCACTGATCATCTCCGCCCAACGCGGTTAACTTCGCCCGCCCTCATCATAACCGGTATGCTGAATTTTGCCCCGCCAGACAGTAAAAGCCATTGGAAAAGACCTTACAGAGGTCACCTGAAGGAGAACTTTCGGTTGAAGCGCTTCGTTGAATTGGGTATTTTCATGTAAATCAAGAGCATAAAATAACAGTTACGCCGAAGGCATTAATTTTCACCGGGTGCCTGCCTGCTTTCTTTCTTGTGATGAGGTTAGTCATGCATAAATTCCATTCTTATTGTATTTCAGCCTCGGGGGAAGAAAGGGGGGAAGGAAATTTTGACGCCCGCTTCCCTTACTGGAGTTTCACCAAAACCGCGATAGCGATTTGCGCACTGAAGCTTTGTGAACGCGGTATCTTGCAACCTGACAGCCCTGTCGACGGTGCAGCGTATACGCTGCGGCAACTGCTTAACCACACAGCCGGATTGCCGGATTACGGCACGCTGAAAGCCTATCACGACGCCGTCGCCGCCGGTGAGCAACCCTGGGATCGTCAAACATTGCTCAGTGCCGCCCTGGCTCAGGGTATGCTGTTTGCACCCGGCGAAGGCTGGTCCTATTCCAATGTAGGTTACATGCTGGTATGTGAGCAGATTGAAGCCGCGTCTGGCCTGGATCTTGCGCAACTTGTCGCAGAGATTATCTCAACACCACTCGGGCTTAACAGCATTTCTCTTGTCACCACACGCGAACAATTTGCCCAACTACACTGTGAGGCTGCCGGAAAGTACCATCCGGGCTGGGTGTATCATGGCTGTCTGGCAGGGAATGTGCGGGACGCCGCCCGATTATTGCACGGCTTATTCACCGGAAAACTCCTCAGCGCCGCATGGCTTGCCGAAATGCGGGTGACATATCCGCTCGGGGGCGCTCTTGAGGGCCGGCCGTGGACGGCATGCGGCTACGCGCTCGGATTGATGAAGGGCGCTATGGGAAAGGCCGGGCGCTCAGCCGGTCACTCCGGCGGCGGCCCGTCGTGTGTCAATGCGGTCTATCATTTCCCCGATCTCAGCGAACCGGTGAGCGGCGCCTGCTTTACTGACGGACATGACGAAGGGGAAGCCGAGACAGAACTCGTCAGACTTGTGCAAAACGTCAGATAAAGTGGGGAGGGTATTCAGACCTGGGGTTCATGACTGTAAATACACAGTTTATTGCCATCGGCATCGCGGAAATACGCGCCATAATAATCCGCATGGTAATGCGGGCGTAAACCCGGTGCCCCTTCGTCCGTTGCGCCATGGGCAATCGCGTATGCATAGATCCGGTCTACAGCCTGACGTGACGTTGCCAGTAAGGCCGCCTCCACTTTGTGCTAAATTACCCTTCATTCTTACCCGTATCCCCGAGGCAATATGTTTACTCCGCTCAACCGTACTACCCGTGAAATGAAGATCAATAATGTGGTGATGGTCACTAATGCATTGAAATCACTGGGCTCGGCGACAAAAGCGGATTTGGCGGTTGCCACCGGACTGAGTATTGCGACATGTGGCGCGGTGCTTAATGAACTGAGTCTGCGTCATGAAGTCATGGCGCTGGAAATGGAGGTTTCACGTGGCGGGCGTCCGGCGCAGCGCTATGCATATAACCCGGATTTCTTTTCCGTACTGAGCCTGTACGCGCAGGGCAGTGATGCGGCAGCGCAGATTATCTGGTCGGTAAATTCAGCCACAGGTGAAAGCCTGGCTCAGGGCGAGGTACGCTTTTTGCCGCTGACGCTGGCAAGGTTTTATCAGCAGATCGAATCCCTGCTGGCAGATTACCCGAATATCAAAGCGCTGGGCGTAGGATTGCCGGGTGTAGTGGTGAAAGGCACCGTTGCAACCTGTGATATCACTGCGTTTGCTGGCGTTGCCATTGAGCAACAGTTGCGTGAGCGGCTTGGTCTGTACGTGCAGGTCGATAATGACATGAACTACACCGCCTGGGGATTCTACCGCAGCAGTTGTGCGGGCGTTACCGCGCCGGTGGCCTACGTTTTTAAACCGGATGTCCCGTGTCTCGGATGTGGAATGGTGATTAATGGCCAGGTATTGCAGGGCGCGAGCCAGTTTGCCGGTGAGGTCTCCAATCTGCCGTTTGAACACATGAACACGCTGCCGGTCGCGGAGGAAATGGCCAAAGTGATTGTGTCACTGACGGCAATTATCAACCCGGCTACCATTGCGCTATCCGGCCCTAAAATCAGCACCGCGCTGATGCCGCAGCTGGCTGAACTTTGCCGGCAGTATATTCCTGTTCAACATATGCCTGAGCTGATTTACCGGCCTTCCATGCGTCAGGATTATCTGCGAGGCATCACTGAACTGACCTTGCATAATTATAATTTGCACGTCGCTTTCGGCGAGTGATCCGCATTGACTTTGTTTTGCAGGCATCTCTATACTGAGTAGTTATTAAAAGACTTTTAATAACTAATTTCTTGCCGGGAGAATCTGATGTCACTGTCATCTGAAATAGAAAGTCTGAACTCGCATGCCGGAAGCCCTGCCCGACGCATCGCTACGCGGGCGATTTTTTTTGTTACCGGTATGGCGATGGGGTTGTGGGCAGCGCTGGTGCCTTATGCGCAACTGCGTACGCATTCCGAAGCGGGTGATCTCGGCTTACTGCTGCTGTGCCTGGGCGCCGGATCACTGTTGTCGATGCTCGGTTCCGGGCGGATTATTGGCCGGTTCGGCTGCCGTGCGGTCATTGTAGCCGCTGTGGTGTTGTATTGCCTGATGTTACCGGTGCTGGCGGTTTTTAGTGATATCTGGCTGCTGGCGCTGAGCCTGTTTATTTTCGGTATGGGTATTGGCCTGGCGGATGTCGCGGTCAATGTGCAGGGAACGCTGGTCGAACAGGCCGCGGATAAACCGCTGATGTCCGGCTTTCACTGCCTGTGGAGCGTCGGCGGGATCGCCGGAGCCGGTGGCGGCGCGTTATTGCTCAGTGCGGGCATCACGCCGCTCGGCAGCACGTTTTTTGCCGTGGCGCTGGTTGTCATCGTGACCGCCTGGTCTTTTCGCGGCATGTTACCGTTTGGTGCGCATGAGGAAGAAGGGGCTGAGGGCAAACCCAAAGCGAGGCCGAATTTTCGTCTCGTGCTGATGGCCGTGATGGCGATGATTTGCTTTATGGCCGAAGGCGCGGTGCTCGACTGGGGCGGCGTGTTTCTGACCCGTGAACGCGGGCTGGCGCTGGAACATGCGGGCTGGGGTTTTGCGGTGTTTGCTGTCGCGATGTCGCTGATGCGCCTGACCGGCGATGTGATTGTCAGCGCATTGGGGCGTAAACGTATACTGGTGGCAGGCGGTATTCTGGGGATCGCAGGTTACCTGATGGTGGTACTGTTACCGGGCTGGATCCTGCCATTATGCGGTTTTGCGCTGGTCGGTATCGGGGCGGCAAATATCGTTCCGGTGCTGATTACGCTCGCCGGTCAGGAGAAAGTGATGCCGGTAAATATGTCTGTGGCGATGGTCGCGACGCTCGGGTATCTCGGCGTGCTGGGCGGGCCGGCGCTGATTGGTTTTATCGCGCATTTATCCAGTCTGTATGTGGCATTTTCAGCCGTGGCGGCTGCGTTCCTTATCATTACGTTCGGCGCATACAAACTGAAATATTGATTATTTTTTAAGACTGAAGATTTAGAACTGAGTGGCAAATTTGCCAGCTGGCGCCTGAACCCCGCCAGCCATCTTTTACTTTGACTGATAAACATCCGACCCTGTAAGGAACTGCAATGCCCGTAAAACTTATTGCCGTAGATATGGATGGCACCTTTCTGAACCCGCAACACGAATATAATAAAACCCGTTTTCGCGAGCAATATCAGCAACTGCTGGCACGCGAAATCAAGTTTGTGGTAGCCAGCGGCAATCAGTATTACCAGCTGAAATCTTTCTTTGATGATATCGATGAACAGATTGCCTACGTGGCGGAAGGCGGGGGGTATGTCGTCGACAAAAAAGAAGAAATTTACTGCGGCAAACTCGAACCTGAACAGGTCGCTGACGTTTTACACTGGATCAGCCGGACACCCGGCATTAACACTATCGTCTGTGGCAGAAATGGCGCGTATGTGCTGAACGGCACCGACGAAGCCTTTATCCGCCGGATGCGTCGTTACTATCACCGTCTGAGCAATGTGAGCGATTATGCCGAAATCAGCGACACAATTTTCAAATTCGCGCTGAGCTATAGGGAGGATGACGTTTATCCGCTGATGGGCGAAATTACCCGCCATTTGGGCAATATTGTTGCACCGGTTACCAGCGGACACGGCTCGGTGGATCTTATCATCAGCGGCAATCACAAAGCCTGCGGCCTGCAAAAAATCCAGAGAATCTATGGCATCCGCGATGAGGAAGTGCTGGCTTTCGGCGACAGCGGTAATGATCTCGAAATGCTCAGCTATTGCGGATTTGGTTTTGCAATGGAAAACGCCTCTGCACCGGCCAAAGCGGCCGCAAAATACACGGCACCATCAAACAGCGAAGAAGGTGTGCTGAAAGTTATCGATGATGTACTTAATGGCCGTGCGCCGTTTGCCTGAACGGCTGGAAAGGGAACAAAAGGCTGCCATGCAGCGGGCAGCCTTTCTGATTAACTTAAGGTACATAATCCGGCGGAACGTCGTTGCTGCCTGTCTGTGCCGGATAGTAGTCCGGTGGCACCTCTGGCTGCGTGTGAGATTGCAAACCATAATCATAGCGGGCATCGACCGGCACTTTATTGCCTTTGGCGTACATACATTGGGTGTACACCGTATCGTACTGGTCCTGCAAATTGCCACTGCTGACGCCTGCGCCGTTACTGCCCATGGCACTGCCGAGCAGTAAACCGCTGCCTGCGCCAACCAGCGCGCCCGCTCCGGCCTGATGAGACGCTGCGCCTAACAGAGCCCCTGCCGCAGCACCCACAACGGTGCCCGCTGCGGCAGTATTGACCGCGTTATTATTAGCCGTTTGCGCGCCGCCGTTAACACTGCTGTAGGCGTCACTCCGGCAGGCCATTTCATCCATACGGAACTGTTGATAATCTTTGCCGGTACCGGGTAACACCATCACACCGGGCCGGGTGGGAGAAGATACGCAGCCTGAAAGCGCTGCAGCCAGGGTAATAACCGCCAGCGGAGTGAACCTGTTCATGAAATTATCACCTGTTAACGCGGTGCGGAATCACCTACAACGACTTTCATCCAGCCGCGCGGGCAGCGCTGCACGTGCGGATAGTAGCCCGCAGGATTCTGGCAGTAATAGGCATAGTCAGGGGTTTTCTCAACATACGTCTGCGGTTGTGCAGGCGTGACGTAGACCACCGGCGGCGGCCCGTAATACACCGGAGGGGGCGGTCCCCAGGGGATACCGACAATAATACGCGGGCCTCCATACCCACCGTGATAATACCCATGCCCGTAGTAGCCGTAGGCAAACGATGCGAAACTGGCAGACATCAGGGTGCCGGCAGTCAACATCAGCAATAAGAGCCTTTTCATAAAAACCTCGAAGCGCAAGGATCGGATGCAGGGAGGGGCATAAATGCCATCACTCCTGAGGATAAAGGTACGCTGAGCTGAGGGAAAAGGTTGGCGGGAGATCAGGGGGATTCTGACAAGGTAACGCCAGCAATTGTGTACAAAAAATTCCTATGGAAAGATTGCTTTACGATTAAACCAGGAGGCGCGGGAATACGGGGGAAAACCACCAGATCCGGTCAAAAAACGAACCTGGCGGCGGATAGGATGTACGGTGAGATCAGATTTTTTTTCCGGCAGTAAAACGTCTGAACGCTTCAAGCGTTTCATCGCTGACGTGATGCTCAACGCCTTCTGCATCGAGGCGGGCGGTTTCGTGGCTGATTCCAAGTGCGATAAAAAATGCCTCTACGACGTTATGACGCTCACGGTTTTCTGCTGCCAGCCGCTCACCTTCAGGCGTCAGGAAGGTACCGCGATAGGGCAACTGATGGACCAGTCCGGCATTGGCCAGTCGTTTGAGCGTTTTTGCAACGGTGGGCTGTGAAACCCCCAGACGCGCGGCCAAATCGACCTGACGTGCTTCGCCAAATTCACGAATTAAGTCTGAAATCAGCTCAACGTAATCGTCCATTAATTCCCGGCGATGCGCCTCGCGCACCTGTAAAAAACCCTGAGCGTGTTCTTCCACATCCAGTAATGGATTTATTTTTTTTTCTTTCACTACGCCTGCCTCTTTCTTGCTCAACGGTTTTTACCGCCGCCGCGGACATCACGACAACTCCCGCATTGTAAACCAAGTGCACACATCTACCAATTTCTGAAAACTTTGCCTTGGCTATGGAGTATAGCCTGTGCTATACCTGAATAATAAACCGGCGATTAATGCGCAGAGCGACAGGGGAAATTTCATGGAAAAAGGACGACGCATCTTAAAATTATTCAGCTATTCACCGTTTCGTTTGCGGCTCATGCTGGTTGGTATGATTGTGGCGCTGATTACCGGGAATGTGCAGGCGGCCGGAAAAGATAAAAAGAAGTTTACCGTCGTTACCACCTTCACGGTGATTCAGGATATTGCACAGAATGTTGCCGGTGATGCCGCCACGGTAGAATCAATCACCAAATCTGGTGCGGAAATCCATGACTATCAGCCAACGCCACGCGACATTGTGAAAACACAGTCTGCGGATCTGATTCTGTGGAACGGCTTTAATCTCGAACGCTGGTTCGGTCGTTTCTTCGCGAATATCAAAAATGTACCTTCGGTGACTGTCACGGACGGTATCGCACCGCTGCCTATTCAGGAAGGGCCGTATGTCGGAAATCCAAACCCTCATGCCTGGATGTCCGCGAAAAATGCACTGATTTATATCGAAAATATCCGCGCAGCGCTGGTGAAATATGACCCGGATAACGCCGCCGTTTATAACCGCAATGCCAAAAATTACGCCGAAAAAATCAGCCTGCTCGATTCACCGCTGCGCGAACGTCTGGCGAAAATCCCGGCCGGTCAGCGCTGGCTGGTGACCAGTGAAGGCGCGTTCAGTTATCTGGCAAAAGATTATGAATTGAACGAGGCTTATCTGTGGCCGATTAACGCCGATGAGCAGGGTACGCCGCAGCAGGTGAAAAAAATCATCGATCTGGTGCGTCAGCAAAATATTCCGGTGGTCTTCAGTGAAAGTACCATCTCGGACAAACCGGCCCGGCAGGTCAGCAAAGAAACGGGAGCCAAATATGGCGGCGTGTTGTATGTCGATTCCCTGTCTGCCGCTGGGGGCCCGGTGCCGACCTACATTGATTTGCTGAAAGTCACGGCAGGCACCATCGCAAAAGGGTTCGGACAATGACTGACGACGCGCTGCATCTTCATGTTGATGATATTTCGGTGACCTACAATAACGGGCATACCGCGATTGAAAATGCCTCGTTCACGCTGCGCGGCGGATCTGTTTGTGCGCTGCTGGGCGTGAATGGTAGCGGTAAATCCACGCTGTTTAAAACCATCATGGGGATTATCCGCCCCACGCACGGACGGGTAACGCTTGATGGTCTCAGTGTGGCTACAGCGCTGAAACAAAACCTGATCGCGTATGTGCCGCAGTCCGAAGACGTGGACTGGAATTTTCCGGTGCTGGTGCGGGATGTGGTGATGATGGGACGCTATGGCAAAATGTCATTTTTGCGTATTCCCTCACAGGAAGATAAAAAACAGGCCGCTTCCGCACTGGCGCGTGTCGGGCTGACGGAACTTGCGCATCGCCAGATTGGCGAACTTTCCGGCGGCCAGAAAAAACGCGTTTTTCTGGCGCGTGCACTGGCGCAACAGGGGCGGGTGATGTTGCTTGATGAGCCGTTTACCGGCGTGGATATCAAAACTGAAAACGCCATCATCGAATTACTGCGACAACTGCGTGAGGAAGGGCATCTGATCCTGGTGTCGACGCATAATATCGCCAGCGTGCCGGATTTCTGCGACCGTGTGGTACTCATTAACCGCACGGTAATGGCTTCCGGTCCTCTGGAAACCACCTTTACTCATCAGAATCTCGAAAATACCTTTGGCGGCGCATTGCGCAATATTGGCTATTTAGTGCCACAGGAACCGGTGAGGCGGGTGGTATGACCGAACTGCTGCTTGAGCCGTTTCAGTATAACTACATGGTAAAAGCTATCTGGGTGAGTGCAGGTGTCGGCGCGGTATGTGCATTTTTATCGGCATATCTGATGCTCAAAGGTTGGTCGCTGATGGGCGATGCACTATCACATTCGGTGGTACCCGGTGTCGCGGGTGCTTATGCGCTGGGCTTTCCCTATGCCATCGGCGCGTTCGGCACCGGCATTCTGGCCGCGCTTTCCATGACTCTGCTGCGCCATTTCACCAAACTGCGGGAAGACGCCATCATCGGTTTCGTGTTCTCCACGTTTTTTGCCCTCGGCCTGTTACTGGTCTCGCTTAACCCGACAGCCGTCAACGTGCAGTCGATTCTGTTCGGCAATATCTTAGGGATTGATGACACCGATATTTTGCAGGTACAGATTATTGTTGGCGTTTCGCTGCTGGTGCTGTGTGTTATCTGGCGCGACTTGCTGGCGGTGTTTTTCGATGAGGCGCATGCTGTTTCTATCGGCCTTTCACCGCTGTGGCTGAAAGTGATTTTCTTCACCCTATTCAGTGCGTGCAGCGTGGCAGCGTTGCAAACCGTCGGTGCGATTTTAGTGATCGCCATGGTGATCACGCCAGGCGCAACGGCCTATCTGCTGTCGGATCGTTTCTCACATCTGCTGATTATTTCTGTATTTATCGGTGCGGTGACCAGTGCCGCCGGGGCATGGCTGAGTTATTTCCTCGATGGCGCCACCGGCGGGGTAATTGTCTGCCTGCAAACGACTGTTTTTTTGCTGGCGTTCTTGTTTGCGCCGAAACACGGCTGGCTGATTAACCATTTTCGTATTAAAAACCGGAGCCGCGCATGATGTCCTGGTTTGATGTGTTGACGGAACCGCTGAGCTTTGATTTTATGCAACGCGCGCTGCTGACGGCTGCGGCCACCAGTATCGTCTGCGCGATATTTTCCTGTTTTCTGGTGCTCAAAGGTTGGTCTCTGATGGGGGATGCCATTTCTCATGCAGTGCTTCCCGGTGTGGTGCTGGCGTATCTTGCAGGAATTCCGCTGGTGTTCGGCGCATTCGGTTCCGGTCTGTTTTGCGCCGTAGCGACGGGTTTTATTAAAGAACATTGTCGGGTAAAAGAAGATTCAGTCATGGGGATTGTCTTTTCCGGCATGTTTGCTGCCGGTCTGGTGCTGTTCTCACGGGTGAATACTGAACAGCATCTCAGCCATATTTTGTTCGGCAATGTGCTGGGTGTAACCGACAGTGAAATGCTGCAAACCCTGATCATCGCCGCTGTCGTCACGCTGGCGATTATTCTCAAATTTAAAGATCTGATGCTGTTTTGCTTTGATCCCGTTCAGGCGAAAGTCATCGGGTTACCGGTGCGTGTTTATCATTACGCGCTGTTGTGTATGCTGGCACTGACCATCGTTGCGGCGTTGCAGGCCGTCGGCGTCGTGCTGGTGGTGGCAATGCTGATCACCCCAGGTATTACGGCGTTTATGCTGTGTAAGACGTTATCAAAAATGCTGATGGTTTCTGTGACAGTGTCACTTATGGCGGCGATCTCAGGCACCTTTATCAGTTTCTATATTGATGCAGCGACCGGCCCGACGATCGTGCTGGCGCAGGCGATGATTTTCCTGCTGGCGCTGTCGGTGAATTTATTGCATAAATCGATAAAACCGCGTCAGGCCGCACCGAATGCATAGTCGCGTTCCGGCAGGTTTGCCATGCTGCACGCCACATTCCTTTTTTGAGAGATTCTGATGACACCTCAATTTGCCCCTGTCGAACTGGAAAAAGCTTACCGCCTGATCAACCACGGTGCGACCGCGCTGGTTTCTGCCCATCATGAGGGTGTGGATAACGTCATGTCTGCCTCCTGGGTATGCGGGCTGGATTTCAAACCGGCGAAACTGATGGTGGTGATCGACAAAATTGCGCGCACACGCGAGCTTATCGAAGAAAGCGGCTATTTTGTGATTCAGGTACCAACCGTCGCGCAGTTGCAGATGACTTACGATCTGGGTAATCGCACATTGAGAACTGATCCGGATAAACTGCAACATTGCGGTACCCGGTTATTCCGCATGGAAGATCACGGCGATTTACCGTTTGTCGCGGGGTGCACCGCGTGGCTGGCCTGCCGGGTAATCCCTGAACCGCACAACCAGCAGGCACATGATTTATTCATCGGCGAGATTGTCGGTGCATGGGCCGATACCCGGGTCTTCAAAGACGGCCACTGGCATTTCGAAGATGCCGGGTCTTCCCTGCGCAGCCTGCATTACATTGCCGGTGGTCAGTTCTACGCCACCGGTGAACCGCTGAACGCGAAGACTGATTTGAAGTAAAAGTTAAAAACTTAAGGATGGGCACGGCGAAGCCGGAGATTTCGAACTGAACGGGCCGGCAGATATTTTTGGTTCTGAGCCGAAAAATGTGGCGATGTTTTATGCCAGCCGTGCCCGTTCTGAGCGCTATTTATTACGCTGCAAATGGTAATCCACATGGTATTCGTTGGCGTTTCTGATCATCACAGAGTAGTTGATGTAATCACCGGTGTCGCTGTAGGACAGCGATGTCAGGCGCAGCAACGGCGTGCCTTCGGCGACGTGTAATAAGGTGGCGACAGTGCTGTCCGCAAGAACCGGGCTGAAGCTTTCGTAATTCCCCGCGATACAGATATGGCATTCATCTTCAATATACGAAAATTTTGAGCCTTCCAGATGTGCCACTGAAAGATTGCTAAATAACCGGCCTGGCATGTAGCTGTCTTCGAGTACCAGCGGTTTTCCCCCGACCGAGCGCAGGCGGCGTGAATAATAAATACGTTCGTCAGTTTTCATCCGCAGCTGGCTGGCGATGGCCGGTGGCGCGCCCATGATCTTAAACTCCAATACCTCACTCACCGTCGGACGACCCAGTTGTTTCATCAGCTCTGAGAAACCCATCAGCCCACGGGTTTCATGCTGGACATCTTTCTGTGCGACGAAGGTTCCGCTGCCATGACAACGACGTACCAGTTTCCATTCGATCAGCAAATCCACCGCTTTTCGCAGTGTCATTCGCGAGACACCCAATTCGGCGGCCAGCTTTTTTTCACTGGGTAATGCGTCGCCGATATTAAAATCGACAGAATTGATGCGAATTCTCAGACGTTCAGCGAGCATTTTGTAGATCACTGGCAGACCTCTTTATCGATGAGTGAATCCTTATAACTGCGTCCGTAAAACCGGTTACTGCCCTGTAAATTCTCGGTTTCTTATGCCCCGGGCTCAGATTGTCCTTGCCCCGTCATTTGGCGTGTCTGGAAATTGCCTCAAAAGTAGACCACTTGATCGGCAGAAAAAGCATGAATGCGATCACGAAATGATTAATCACTCTGCGAAGTTATTTTTCATTATTCCTACTCTCTGATCAGAAAATAAAAACATGTCTGAAAGTGTTCCAATAATAAACTCTGATCCCGAAGTAATATAAGGAATATATATGCTCAGTCAAATTCAACGTTTTGGCGGTGCGATGTTTACACCTGTCTTATTGTTTCCATTCGCAGGAATGGTCGTGGGTATCGCGATTATGCTTCAGAATCCGATGTTCGTCGGCGAAACGCTCACCGCACCGGATAATCTCTTTGCACAAATTATTCATATTATTGAAGAAGGAGGATGGACAGTATTCCGCAACATGCCGCTGATCTTCGCAGCCGGTCTGCCTATCGGGCTGGCGAAACATGCACAAGGCCGCGCCTGCCTGGCGGCACTGGTCAGTTTTATGACCTGGAATTATTTAATTAATGCTATGGGATTAACCTGGGGAAATTATTTCGGTGTTAATTTTAATCTTGAGCCCGGGGGGCAAAGTGGTCTGGCGATGATTGCCGGAATTAAAACCCTTGATACCAGTATTATTGGGGCGATAGTTATTTCCGGGATTGTCACTTCGCTGCACAATCATTTTTTTGATAAACAACTTCCTGTCTTTCTCGGTATTTTTCAGGGCAGTTCATTCGTGGTCATTGTCGGCTTTCTGCTAATGATACCCTGCGCATGGCTGACCCTGCTGGTATGGCCAAAAGTGCAGACAGGTATTCTCTCGATGCAACATTTTATGCTGGTGTCCGGTTCGCTCGGCGTATGGGTTTATACCTTCCTTGAACGTATTCTGATCCCGACCGGCTTGCATCACTTCGTCTACGGTCCGTTTGTTTTCGGTCCGGCAGCGGTCGAGGGTGGGATCCAGGTTTACTGGGCAGAGCATCTGCAGGCATTCAGCCAGAGCACTGAGCCGCTGAAAACGTTATTCCCGCAAGGCGGTTTTGCGCTGCATGGTAACTCTAAAGTTTTTGGCTCGGTGGGTATTGCGATGGCGATCTATGCCACAGCCGCGCCGGAAAATCGCGTCAAGGTCGCGGGGCTGCTGATCCCGGCGGCGCTGACCGCAGTGCTGGTCGGTATTACCGAGCCACTGGAATTCACCTTTCTGTTTATCTCACCGCTGCTGTTTGCCGTTCACGCGCTCCTTGCCGCCACCGTTGCCACGCTGATGTTCATGGCGGGCGTTGTCGGCAATATGGGCGGTGGTCTGCTGGATCAGTTCCTGCCGCAAAACTGGATCCCGATGTATCACAATCATGCCTCGATGATGTTCACCCAGATCGGTATCGGTCTGGTGTTCACCGGTGTCTGGTTCCTGGTGTTCCGCACGCTGATCCTGCGTTTAAACCTGAAAACGCCGGGACGTGAAGACAGCGAAATCAAGCTCTACAGCAAAGCCGATTATCAGGCAAAGAAAAATCCGGCAGGCGAGCCGCCGGTGCCGTCTTCCCTACAAGGCCAGGCTGCAGGTTATCTGCAGGCCCTCGGCGGCAACAGCAACATTCTTGACCTCAACAATTGCGCGACACGGTTGCGTATCACTCTCGAAGATATGGCGCTGACGCAAAGTGATGACATCTTCAAAGCCCTCGGTGCACACGGTGTAGTGCGGCGCGGCAACGCCATTCAGATCATCGTGGGTCTGCACGTTCCGCAGGTGCGGGACCAGATAGAAACGCTGATGAGCCAGGAGGCTCTCGCAAAATCATCCTTATCCGGGGCGCGTTCCCCGACAGAAACATCCATTACGGAGGCAGTATGATGAAGAAATTTTCAGTGGTTGTGGCAGGCGGTGGCAGCACATTTACGCCGGGTATTGTGTTGATGTTATTGCAGCATCAGGAACGCTTCCCGCTGCGGGCCATCAAGTTTTATGACAACGACGGCGCACGTCAGGAGACTATCGCCGAAGCGTGCAAAGTGATCCTCAGGGAGCAGGCTCCGGAGATAGAATTCAGCTATACCACTGACCCGAAAACGGCATTTACCGATGTGGATTTCGTCATGGCACATATCCGGGTCGGTAAATATCCGATGCGTGAAAAGGACGAAAAAATCCCCCTTCGCCATGGTGTTGTGGGGCAGGAAACCTGCGGGCCGGGCGGGATTGCCTATGGTATGCGCTCTATCGGCGGTGTGCTGGAAATCGTCGATTATATGGAGAAATACTCGCCGGACGCGTGGATGCTCAATTATTCGAATCCGGCGGCCATCGTGGCGGAAGCGACGCGCAGATTACGTCCGCACGCTAAGATCCTTAACATTTGCGATATGCCAATCGGCATTGAAGGGCGCATGGCGCAGATTGCAGGGCTTAAATCCCGCAAAGAGATGCGTGTACGTTATTACGGTCTGAATCACTTCGGCTGGTGGACATTGGTTGAAGACGCACATGGCAACGATCTGATGCCTAAAATCCGCGAACATGTGGCAAAATACGGCTATGTGCCCTCTGCCGATGAACCGGGCGTAGAAGCCAGCTGGAATGATACTTTTGCCAAAGCGAAAGATGTCTGGGCGCTGGATCCTTCCACTTTCCCGAATACGTACCTGAAATATTACCTGTTCCCTGATTACGTGGTAGCACATTCCAATCCTGAACACACCCGTGCTAATGAGGTGATGGAGCATCGTGAAAAACACGTGTTCAGCTCTTGTGCCGCCATTACCAAAGCGGGTGAGTCCTCCGCTGGTGAACTTGAAATTGACGAACATGCTTCTTACATCGTTGATCTGGCGACGGCCATCGCCTTCAATACGCAGGAAAGAATGTTGCTGATTGTGCCGAATCAGGGAGCTATCAACAATATTGACCCGGAAGCGATGGTGGAAATTCCGTGCCTGGTCGGCAGCAACGGTCCGGAACCGCTGACGGTCGGTAAAATCCCGTTGTTCCAGCAGGGTCTGATGAGCCAGCAGGTGGCTGTCGAAAAACTGGTGGTTGAAGCGTGGGTTGAAAAATCCTACCTGAAACTGTGGCAGGCGATCACGCTGTCGAAAACCGTGCCAAGTGCGTCCGTAGCCAAAGCCATTCTCGATGATCTGATCGCAGCCAATAAAGACTACTGGCCTGACCTGAAATAGCAGAAGGATTGCTTTAGTGAATGGCGCCACCTTCGGGGAGCGCCATTTTTATTTGCAATTCGCAGTCAAAATGCCGTCAGCACACCCGTATTCAGCCTGACAGACGTTATTTGTCACCACCATTTCACTGCGGAATCCTGATTACTTTAGCGGTTAGCGTGCTGTTCAGGGGCCGGTAAGTCCGCAAATTCAGACCGCCTTAACGATACACCGGCAGCATATTTACACTCGATAATATATGCACCACCGCATTTATCATGCCGAACAGCAGCACGAGCACAATCATTTTATTGCCGCCCCACACGCGGTAGAGCGGGCTGCCGAAACGCTGCCGTGATGCCCGCGCCATCAGGGCCGGAACAATCACTGCCCAGACTGTGGCGGCGAGACCGGCAAAACCAATCGCGTAAATGAAACCATCCGGGTAGATCACGCCGCCAATGACCGGCGGCACAAAGGTGACCAGCGCGGTTTTAAAACGGCCGGTACGGCTGTCGTCGAATTTGAAAAGGTCAGCCAGATAGTCAAATAATCCCAGTGTAACGCCCAGGAATGAACAGGCTACGGCGAAGTTGGAAAAAATCGTCAGCAGCAAATCCAGCCCTGCGCTGTTGAGGATCTGACTCAGCGATTGCACCAGTACATCAATATTGCCACCACGTTCGGTTATATCAGTAAATGCCGGGCGCGGAATGTTACCCATCGTGCCCAGCATCCAGATGACATATAACCCAAGCGCCATCAGCGTGCCCAGCAACAGGCATTTTTTGATGATATGCGGGTTTTTACCGTAATACTTCATCAGACTCGGTACGTTGCCGTGATAGCCAAACGAGGCCAGGCAAAACGGCAGCGTCGCCAGCACATATGGCGCGTAACTTGGGTTCAGCTCAACGCTGTTTAGCAAATTTACCGGTTTGATGTGCCACAGCAGGCTGCCAAATGTCAGGAAGAAAGCAATGATTTTGGCGCCCAGCACAATGGCGGTCATGCGGCTCACCGCACGGGTGCTGATCCAGACAATGAAGGCAACCGCCAGCGCGGTCAGCAGTCCGCCAAGACGGGGCGAAAAGCTCACTGACATCTCCCGCAACGTATGCTGAATCACTGAGCCGCTGGCAGAAATATACGCGTAAGTCAGAATATACAGCACGAAAGCGATAGTGATGCCATTCAGCCGGTTCCAGTTTTTCCCCAGCAAATCGCCGGTGACAGTATGAAAACTCGAACCTGTCGGATAGTTAAGATTCGCTTCGAGGATCATCAGGCCGGAGTGCAGCATACAGAACCAGGTAACAATCAGTGCAGCCACTGACCAGAAAAACCAGGCCCCGGACATCACCACCGGCAAAGAAAACATCCCTGCACCGATGATAGTTCCACCGATAATCATTGCGCCGCCCCATACAGAATGTTGCGGGGTGGTCACGGAAAGCGTCGCCATAGTGCGTATCCTCGCGTGGCTTTTATCACGATTCGTCAAATGAATTGCTGTAAAAGATGTGGTATGAAAAGTGACCGGATATCGCGCATTTGTGCTGCGATTAAGGCCCTGAGCGCAGCAATATAGTGGATTTACAGGGAGAAGTACACTGTTGAACTAGTTTACTGATACAAGGTGGATGATATGGCGGTCAGCATGCCGGGGAGGGCGGTAGATGTTTACACGAGATTATTTAAATTCGACTTTTTGGTTGCATGCCTCATCAAAATCTTTGGTATAGGTCACAGATTGCATTATGTTTTCTTATATGGCACGTCTTAAAAAACCTGTTCGTAAATACAGGGTTGACAGACGATTTTTAGCGAGTAAATTAGAACTCAGCACCAGAGAGAAATGGAATGAAAATTTTATTTCGCGGTGCATTTAGCAAGTTGATAAACTTGCCAGTAACGAGATGCGATAAAGGCCACGAAGTATTTTAGTTTGGGTGATTCAATACCGGATTTAATTAAAATCCGTGAGATGATGCTTTAAGGCCACGCAGTACAGCTGTACGATCGCATGATGTGGAAGAAAACGCGATGATGTAACGCCTTGTTAGTCAGAGTAATGTTCGCGATTTGGGTACGTTAAGTCTGAAATCGAGAATGTCGCGACGAAAGTAAGGTCACGCATCAAAGAGTATATATCGCGAGGGTGATGTACTCATTTATCCCGACTGAAAACCGGTATGGATGAAATGAACAGGATATCGATGTTATTCCACAAAATTATAGGAGGATAGCGTTACCTGGCTTCAAAATATATCCTGTGAAAATATGTGCATCTTTAGAAGTTGTAATATGCAATTAAGTTGATGAATGTTAAATATTAATTTGGTAGTACCTTAAAAGCCCCGGTTTAACGACTGGGGCTTTTACATTTTAAGTATCAGATTTCTTTACTTCCCGCTGATTGCCCCTTCCAGAATGGCTTCCGCACCCAGACAAACGAGGAAACAGACCAGGGTAGTCTCTCGTTTTGCCGAGGCGGCAGGCAACGCACTTTCCTCATCGCTGATCGCATCACCTTTTGACAGACTGACGTCCGCAATGCTGATTTCGCCATCCATGACATACAACCATTGTGCAAATCCCGCATGTGCCGGAATCTCCGTGGTACTGTTTTCATCCATACGGATATCATAAATATAGACCGCCTGTCGGATTTCAAGCGGAGATTCAATCCCTTCCGGCGCGGCCAGCAGCGTCCATTCGTTTTGCTTAACGCCGTCCGGGCGCTCCATAAACTGCACGCGGCCTTCGAGGTCTGCCTTGCGCGGACGAATAAAAATCTGCAACATTTCAGCCGGTACCAGCGGCGTGGATTCCTCATGCCAGAAGCTTTCTCCGGCATTCATCATCATCAGTTTTTTCGGCGAAAGCGAGACACGATGACCGGCAGAATCTTCATGTACCATCGACCCGCGCCACATATAGCTGAAAATTTCATCGTTGGTATGCTCATGCATTTTCACCAGCGTACCCAGTTCCAGATTGGCATGATCGATAACACTTAGCGGCCCGAACGCCTCATCGCTATTTTCTGGCACTATTTTCCCGGGACGCATACGGCGGATGCGGAACGGACCGTATTCGAAAGTGGTTTTAGGTTCAGCACGTAAAACGTTAAACATAATATCTCCGGCAGGAACAGGTATGCGTTGTGTCAGTAAAAATAAATATTCTGTTGCTTAACATAGGTCTTTAAAGCAGATCCAGCAACGCATTCAGTTCAGCAATCTGTTGTTGCCACTGGCGTTGCAGTTCCGGTTTCTGGTGCTTTGGCTTTCGCGCCAGGTCATTTTCCAGTTTATTTTCCAGATCCGTCAGTCGCGTCAGCAGTTGTTCCTCTTCTGCATCCTGAATCGCCACGTCTGCCCGCATAACTTCAGACACCGGCGTGTGGGCAGGCGGAGCGCTGCCCGCCAGGATGGCATACACCGGTGCGGGTGAATGCCATTCTTCCAGACGCTGCTGATCTATCAGCCAGAAGCGGTTACAACTTTGCTCGATCAACGTCCTGTCATGGGAAACCATCAGCACTGCACCGCTGAAGGTTTTCAGCGTTTCTGCCAGTTCCTCTTTGCCTTCCAGATCGAGATGATTGGTCGGCTCATCAAGTAACAAAAGGGAATAGTTTGCCAGCGTCAGGCCGATAAATAGCAGACGTGACCGTTCGCCACCGCTAAGTGTGCTCACTTTTTGCTGATGACGGATATACGGAAATCCCGCCCCGATCAGCGCCATTTTTCGCTGTTCTTCGGTCAGCGGCGCGAAACGTGCCAGTGCAGCAGAAAGCGAATCGTTATCCTGCAACTGATGCTGGTTTTGATCGTAATACCCTATCCGTACACGCGGGTGGAAAACCACACCACTGACCGCGGTTTCCGGGTGAATAAAAGCCTGCCATACGCTGTGCAGAAGGGATGATTTACCGCAGCCGTTACGCCCGACCAGCGCGATGCGGTCGCCACTTTTTACCCGCATTTCGTCAAGAGTAAACAGCACGGGTGCATCAGCTGCCGGCCGCACCAGCAAGTCAGAGAGTGCCAGCACGCGATCCGCCGCCAGCACCTCTCCGGTCAGTCGCAGTTTCCACTGACTGCCTGCGGTGACATCGGTCTGATCTTCCTTCATGCGCACCACATGTTTTTCCATTTGCTTGGCTTTACGCGCCAGCCCTTCGTTGTCGTAAACGCTGCCCCATATAGCCAGACGTTTGGCGCTGAGCGTCACACGGTCAATTTCCTTTTGTTCGGCCTTGCGGCGCAGCGCGTCTGCCATGTCTTTTTCTTCCAGCGCCTGTCGTGCCTTAGTACAGGGCATGCGGATAAATTGCAGCGTTTTATCGCGCAGGATCCAGGTGGCGTTGGTTACGCTGTCCAGCAGGCTGCGGTCATGGGAGACCAGAACGAAGCTGCCCGTCCAGTTTTTCAGAAACTGTTCCAGCCACAGTAATGTCGGCAAATCCAGATGATTACTCGGTTCATCGAGCAGCAGTAAATCTGGCTGGCGGATCAGTGCCCTCGCCAGCAACAGTCGGGTATGCTGGCCGCCGCTGAGCGTGCCCGCCGTCAGTTCCCAGGCCTTCTCGTCAAAACCAAGATTCGAAAGCAGCACCTGCGCCTGCCAGACTTCAGGCTGATGCAAGCCGCCGGGGAGATGATCAAGCACCGATTCCAGCAGGGTGCAGTCATTGAGTCCGGCAGGAAGTTGTTGTTCGACGCGCGCCATCAGGCAATGATTCGCCAGCGTCGAAGTGCCGGAGGAGGCCGCCAGTTCGCCGCTGAGAATTTTCAGTAGGGTGCTTTTACCGCAGCCGTTATGGCCGATGAGACCTATGCGGTCGCCTTTTTTCAGGCCAAAGGAAATGTCAGCCAGCAACGGGCCAAAGGCATTATCGAAAGATAAAGATTGTGCAGATAATAAAGTTGTCATGATGCTTACTCAGGTTTTCAGGCGCAAAAGTGCCTATCGTCAAAAAAGCGGACGATAACCGGTAAGCCGGAGGGAAGTACTCAGGGTGTCAGTTAGCTTCGCTCAAGCCGGTTATCGCAGCAAGGTGCCGGAAATGCCTGAGCAATGACGATCGCTAAGAACGAGTGAAATTAAAAAAACTTCACGGGTCAGCATGGCAATCCTCCTTATATAACGTTGATGAATGAATAAGCTGATTATATTGAGAATTATTGAATTATTCCAGTTTTGACAATCCCGCACCGCGTTTACGGTGTGAGCACCTCATTTTCCAGTTTCTGCCGTTGACGCAGGCCCGGGAACCACGTCATCCACAATCCGACCACGATCAGCGTGCCGATACCGCCAATGGCTGCGGCGGGAACCGCGCCTGCCCAGGCAGCCAGCAGACCGGATTCAAATTCACCGAGTTGATTTGAGGTATTGATGAAGATGGAATTCACCGCACTGACGCGCCCGCGCATGTCGTCCGGTGTGTCGAGCTGCACCAGGGCACCGCGGATCACCATGCTGATCATGTCGAAACCGCCGAGAGCGAACAGTGCAAGCATTGATAACCAGAGCGAGGTGGAAAACGCAAAGACCAGCGTGGCGGCACCAAACCCTGCAACCGCAGCGAACATAATCTTCCCGACATTACGGTTGAGTGCGCGGTGGCTTAGCCAGAACCCGACGATCAAACCGCCGACCGCCGGTGCGCCGCGCAATAGGCCTAATCCCCACGGACCGGTATGCAGAATGTCGTGAGCGAAAATTGGCAGCAGGGCTGTTGCGCCACCGAGTAAAACGGCGAACAGATCGAGCGAAATCACACCCAGCACATCCGGTCGGGCGCGGATAAAGCCAATGCCCGCAAACAACGTTTTGAAGGTTGCCGGAACACGGCGCGGCGGAGCCTGTTCATAGCGTAAACGGCTGACCATCATGATAGATAGCAGATACAGGCAGGCGCATACGCTATAGGCCACGCCCGCTCCCGCAACATACAAAAAGCCGCCGAGCGCCGGGCCGACCATCGACGCAGCTTGTCCGGAAACGCTGGTGGCGGCCATGGCGCGGGCCAGCAAATTCGGTGGCACCAGTGCGGGTAACATCGACTGCAAGGACGGAGCTTCCATGGCTTTAGCGGTGGAAATCACAAAAATCAGGCTGAGCACGATCACTTCATTGACATGATGCGTCAGTGTCAGATAGGCCAGTGCACCAATCGCTACCCATTCGGCGATTTGCCCGAGCAGCACCACGCGGCGGCGGTCAAACTGATCAGCCACGTGACCGGCGACCAGCGCCAGCGCAACGGAGGGTAAAAATTGCACCAGTCCGATCAGCCCGAGATCAAATGCGCGGCCGGTGATCGAGTAAATCTGCCAGCTCACCACAATGGAGAGCATCTGAAAACCAAAGCTGGATGCGGCACGGGCAATCCAGAAAGCCACAAATGAACGGTGCTGTAACAGCGAATCCGAATTAACGGAAGAAGCAGACATGACAAATCCCTGAATATGAAAGATGCCGTGTCTGCGGTCGGTAACGACTCGTTAGCCCGGCAATTATTTTATGAACAAATAATTAACAAACAATCTGAGTTGTATATTTATCACAAAAAATTCAGCAAATCTTCATCTCACATTGTGAAGAAACTATGCAATTCGCGCGCTAAAACTCCCGGCTGTTCTTCTGCAATGAAATGGCCGCTGTGAGGGATGATGATGCCGGTTACATTTTCGGCGAAAGCGCGCAGGGGAATCGCCATGTCCGGGATTGACCCCTGGTCGGCGCTGACCGCCAGTACCGGCATTTTTAATTTTCCGTGACGGTTCAGTTCGCGGTTCTGTTCAGCCGATTCTGTGACTGACCGGTAATACGCCAGTCCGGCACGCAGGCCGCCACTTTTCAGGAACGTGCGCAGATATTCGCTGATATCGTCGTCAGTAAAAGCATCCGGCGCGGCAGTTTTACGGCGTAAAAACCAGTCGAGATACACCCGTTCATTACCGGCGATCAGCGCTTCAGGCAGATCAGGCAATGTGTGGAAAGCAAAATGCCAGGTTTTCCACGATTTGTCAGGTGTGACGGGCAGCGCGTCCGGCAAGGTGATCCCGGGGATCCCTGCGTCCAGCAGTGCAAGCCACTGTACTTCCCCGCCATACATCGCGGCATAGGGATACGCCACCCACGCACCGACATCATGTGCTGCCAGCGAATAATGCTTGTGACCGAGAAGCTGCATTAATCCGTGGGTTTTCTGCGCCAGGCTGCGTGTGTCGTAACCGGTTTGCGGCCGGTCCGAATCGCCCTGTCCGGGCAGGTCCGGTGCCACCAGCCAGTAATCTTTTGCGAGCGATTTCATCACATTGCGCCACGCGTACCAGGTTTGTGGAAAACCCGCCAGGAGCAACAATACTTTGCCTTCCGGATTTCCGCCGCTGACATAATGCAGCCGTACACCGTCGACGGTGGCGTAACGATGCGTAAAACCGGAAAGGGTAGGGTCAGCGGCAGCAAAAGGCGCGGCAGTTATCACCGCGGACGGGACGATATCAGTCATAATAAGTTTCCTTAACGTCAGTGGATTAAAAATATAATTAGGAAATGATTGATTCCTAAATGGGAAAAAATTTTTAATCGAGGATTTTTAGTGCCAGTTTCAGCGTAGCTTCGCTGGCTTCATTGTTTTCAACTTTACCGGCGACACGCATGCCTAAAACGATCCATAACATCAGGGACGAGGCGGCCTGCGCATCAATGCCCGGCGGGACAGAACCGTCCTGCTGGCCCCGTTCAATGAGGGAGGCCAGGAACAATTTGTTGCGCATAATGGCCTGACGCACCAGTGTGGCGAGTTCTTCATCCAGCGTGAGTAATCCGACGGTACTGCCGACAACCAGACATCCGCGACGGCCTTCAATTTCATGGGAAGAACGCAGGTAAAAGCGCAGCACCTCGGCAATGCATTCACGGCCGGTGGCGACACGCTCAATTTGCTGGCGTAACTGTGTATTGCGCAGCGAGGTGTAGCGTTCAAATACAGTGAGAAACAGGGTGCGCTTATCGCTGAAGGCTTTGTAAATGCTGCCTGCAGTGAGATTCATGGCCTGACTCAGATCACTGATGGATGCCGCATGAAAGCCTTTTTCACGAAACACCGTCATGGCGTTATCCAGTGCAAGTTCAGTATCAAATTCACGCGGACGACCGCGATCCTTCGGGCAGGAAGATGTCATAAAAAAACCACCATTAGGAAGCGTTTATTTCCTAATGGTGGCATTAACACAAAAACCGATCAAGCCGTTTGTCAGCTCAAACCCTTTTTACCAGCGCAATTCACGGCCTGAATACTCAACAAAATGATGGCCGCCTTTGCCGCGCCAGGCTTCGAACTGATCGACAATGCCGGTGGCACTTTCAGTGATGGTCAGTGTGGCATTTTCACCGCCCATATCGGTCTGTACCCAGCCCGGATGAACGGAAAGCAGAGTCAGTTCTTGTTTTTCGATCTGTTGATACAACCCGCGGGTCAGCATATTCAGTGCGGCTTTACTGGCGGAATAAAGCGGATAAGTCGCCGCTTCATTTTCATTGAGGCTCGACAGTTCAGAGGTCATCAGCGCCAGAACACCGGTGCGGTGGTTCAGGAAAGGCAGTAATTCACCGGCGCAACGGACCGGGGAAATAGCATTAGTCAAAAACAGCTGAATAATTTCTTCATCGCTGGCCTGATGAATATGCTGATGATCCGGACCAAAGATGCCTGCATTCACAAAAATCAAATCAAAATGGCTGTCTGAAAGTGCGTCTTTCACCGCCTGTCGTGCTTCGGATTTATTAATATCCAGTTTTACCCATTCAACAGACGCCGGGGTTTTGGCCGGAACGGCATCACGCGTGGTGGCGGTCACCTGCCAGCCGCGTTTTGCGAGGACCTCGACCACACCCAGACCGATACCGCGTGATGCGCCGATGATTAATGCCTTCTTAGAGTCAGTCATATTCATCCTTTAATAATCAATGCGTTAATGTGAATTTATTGTTTCCATTTAATGCGCGAAATCTCTTCAGTATTGCAGGCAGTATGAGCCAGCATAGCGGGTGCAACAATGGGCTGGAGTCTGATTTTGCCCGGATTACATAACGTGGCTTAATGGATAAATTTGTCACGCCTTGCCGGAGTCTGGCTTAAACCGATGCCTTTACAACGAATGACAGCACGACAGGGGGGAATTAATGAGGTACAAATAATTCTTTCAGCTACGGCGTGTCTTCGGACATATAAGTTGTCCTGTAAATCAGTTGTGTAGTTGTGAACTTCCGAACTCATGTCAAAGGTGAATAAAAGTATGATCGCCATAAAATGGGTAAGTTTCGGGTTTGTCTTGGTTTTATTGCTATCTTTCGGATACAGCTACGCCAAAGCGACACAAACCCGGGCAGAACCCGCCGGCCAGAGCTGGTCAACGGCACGACGCACTTCGGCCGGTATTGCACCGGATCCCGCCAGACTCAAAAACATCGCCATTATCCAGGTTTATGCCGCACCGACCTATGGCTGGCGCGGGCTGGTGGCGGTTCATCCGTGGATAATTTATAAACGTGAAGGGGAGACGGAATTTACCCGCTATGACGTAATCAGCTGGGGCAGCACTGACGTAGTGCGCCGAAATTACGCGATTGCAGACGGATATTGGTTTGGCTCGCAGCCACGCATACTGGTTGATCACCGTGGTGCGCAGGCGCAAATGATGATCCCAAAAATAGAAGCGGCAATCAAAAGCTATCCGTATCCGCATACCTATCATGCGTGGCCGGGCCCAAACAGCAATACCTTTATGGCGCACATCGGGCGCGTAGTGCCGGAGCTGGCGCTTGATCTTCCTTCCAATGCGATCGGCAAAGATTACCGCGGGATCACGAATCCGATCGGTTTACCGCCATCGGGGCGCGGCGTGCAGGTCTCTTTACTGGGGGTATTGGGCGTGACGCTCGGTGTGGAAGAGGGACTTGAAATCAATGTGTTAGGATTGAATTTAGGTATTGATGTGAAGGATCCGGCACTGCGTTTGCCGTTTGTCGGGCGTGTAGGTTTCGATAATCCGGGAAAAGCGGAACTTTAACGGTGTCATTACGAAACAGGCCGGCATGGAGATACCGGCCACACATACATCAGAATGACGAATGCTTATAAGACCGGTATTCCGGTTTCCAGAACTCGGCATTAAGACGGCTTTGTAATTCCTCCTCTGTAACGTTCGCCGCCACGCCTTCCTGTTGTGCGACGCGGGCAACTTCTGCGGCAATGACTTTAGACACATGCTGAATATCGGCAATAGCCGGTAATAATGAGCCTTTGCCTGTCGTCGCCAGCGGAGAAAGGCTGGCCAGAGCCTGACTGGCGGCCAGCAACATGCCATCGGTCACACGGCGTGCTCCACAAGCCAGAATGCCTAATCCCAGCCCCGGGAAAATGTAAGCGTTGTTGCATTGCGGGATCGGGTAAGTGTGATCCTGATAATGTACCGGTGCGAACGGACTGCCTGTCGCCATCAGCGCGGCACCTTCAGTCCAGGCGATGACATCCTGTGGCCGTGCTTCTGCGCGGGAAGTCGGGTTCGAGAGCGGCATGATGATAGGGTGAGGGCAGTTGTGGTGCATCTCACGGATAATCTCTTCGGTAAATAATCCCGGTTGCCCGGACACGCCAATCAGAATGGTCGGTTTGGAATGGTGCACCACGTCCTGCAACGAGATATTCTGGCTATCCACATTCCAGTGAGTGATTTTATCTTTATCTGTCACCAGTTTGCGCTGAAAATCGAGCAAATTCGGCATGTCATCTGTCAGCAGGCCAAAGCGATCCACCATGAAAACCTGGCTACGCGCTTCGTCTTCTGTCGCCCCCTCTGCCACCATCTGTGCGATGATTTTCTCAGCGATACCGCAACCGGCAGAGCCTGCGCCAAGGAAGGTCACACGGTGATCACGCAGTTGGGTGCCTGCGGCATGACTGGCAGCAATCAGACAGCCCAGCGTGACCGCGGCGGTACCTTGAATATCATCATTGAAACAGCACAACTCCTCACGGTAGCGCTCCAGAAGTGGCATGGCATTGGTCTGTGCGAAGTCTTCGAACTGGAGGAGCACATCCGGCCAACGGGTCTTTATCGCCTGAATGAACATATCTATAAATTCATTATATTCGCCGTCGGTAATACGCGGATGGCGCCAGCCCATGTACAGCGGGTCATCGAGTCGCCGGGCGTTATTGGTCCCGACATCAAGCATGATTGGCAGTGTATTGGCCGGGTTGATGCCCCCACAGGAAGTGTAAAGCGAAAGCTTGCCGATAGGGATCCCCATACCGCCAATCCCCTGATCGCCCAGTCCAAGGATACGCTCACCGTCAGTGACGACGATCACCCGGATGTCGTTTTTGGAGAAATTTTGCAGCATTTCGTCGATATGAGCGCGGTCAGGGTAAGAGATGAACAGACCCCGCGCGCGGCGGTAGATATCTGAAAAGTGCTCACAGGCTTCGCCGACCGTCGGGGTGTAGATAATCGGCAGCATTTCTTCCAGATGTGAATTCACCAGGTTGTAGAACAATGTCTCATTAGTATCCTGGATATTACGCAGATAAACGTGCCTGGAAATATCGCGTTTAAAATCACAAAACTGGGAATATGCCCGGTCGGTCTGTTCGCTGATGGTTTCGACCTGATTGGGCAACAGCCCGTTGAGATTAAGTGCCAGACGTTCATCACGGCTGAAGGCGGAACCTTTGTTGAGCAGCGGATTTTCGAGTAACAATGAACCTGTGTAGTGGGTGTAGAGCGGGCGTTTTTTTAACATTTTTAAGCCTTAGAACATTTGAACTCAGTTAATTCCCGGCATGTTATTTTCTGTTGCCGGATCCCCTCACAGTAAAATCTTATAACCAGCAAAACCAGCATAAATATTAAAAAGGTAATGGCCATAGCTGCCTGATGCGGATAAATAATTATTGTTTTATTTTTTATAACATGACAAGGATTTTGATTCCGGTTACTTAATTTACAAAAGTGTTTTAATACTTTCTTATTTATTAATTCCTGCATAATGTTTTTAAATATTTCCGGATGGTTCTAAATGCCTGAATATTTTTTTATTATTTAAGTTAAATTATTTATTTTTAGTTAAGTCGTTGTATTTTAATGTTTTTATGGTTAATTAATTATTGTTATTGCCGCTCGCGAGACGGGTGTGATGCGGGTCACAATAGTGACTGGCTGTAAATAATATAACTAACCGCTATTTTCATCATGAAGTTATCACATCAACAATAATAAAGAAAAAAGGTCATATTATGCCGACGTTACTCTTATCCTCATTATTTCCTTTAGTGTTTGTTATGGTATTAGGCTGGCTCAGCGGCAAGCTGGGTTATATGAAACGTGACGATGCTACAGTATTAGCCACGGTCGTGATCCGTTTTGCACTGCCATTACATCTTTTTATCGGTGCATTACATACGGATCCTGCCAAAATACAGAATTTGTCGTTTATGGCAGTATTAGTCATCGGCCTGATGGGATCCTATCTTCTGACGCTGTGCATCTCGCACTGGTTTTTCCGTCATGACATCAAAACCAGCGCCATTCAGTCGCTGGTATGCGCATTCCCGGATATGGCTTACTTTGGCGCGCCTGTGCTGGCTGTACTTATCGGGCCGGAAGGTTTTCTGGGGGTACTGGTCGGGAATCTGATCACCAGCGTACTGATGATCCCGCTGACGATTGTGCTGATCCGCATGGGGGACAAAAACAGTGATCTGGCCGAACAGGGCAGCCTCGGCAAAATGATTCTCAATAATTTATTCAAGGCATTGCGCAATCCGATTGTCTGGATCCCCGTGTTGGGTGTCGTGATGAGTCTGGCGGGCATTAAACTCCCGGAGTTACTGTCTTCCTCCGTTGAAATGATGGGGAAAACCGCTGGCGGAATTTCGCTGTTTGCGCTGGGATTACTCTTCTTCGGCGAGCGTCCGAAGCTGAATATTCATACGTTCACCAATGTCGGCCTGAAAAACCTGATCCAGCCGGCGATTATGGCGGTTGCCGGCCTGGCATTTGGGTTGAGCCATACGCTGATGCAGCAGGTGGTGATCATCGGCGCAACGCCGTCTGCTATTGCCGCCGGTATGTTCGCTGTGCGCAGCGATACGTATGTGGAATCTGCGTCCTCCTCAATACTTGCCGGCACCGCGCTGGGGATTGTGACGGAAGGGATAATAATTTACATGATGTCGTAATACGCTGATGGCCCGAAGCGTTATCCATAAAAAAGGCCCGCCATTGCTGGCGGGCCTTGTGTCTTTCAGGAGGCAGTTACTTCACACATTTCGCACACGTACTTGCATGGATTTGCTGGAAGAAATCGTTGCCTTTGTCATCCACCAGAATGAACGCCGGGAAGTTTTCGACTTCGATTTTCCAGATAGCTTCCATACCCAGTTCAGGATATTCAACGCACTCCAGGCTTTTGATGCTTTGCTGCGCCAGAACCGCTGCCGGGCCGCCGATGCTGCCCAGATAGAAGCCGCCATGTTTATGGCACGCATCGGTCACCTGCTGGCTGCGGTTGCCTTTTGCCAGCATGATCATGCTGCCGCCATGGGATTGCAGAAGATCCACGTAAGAATCCATGCGGCCAGCGGTGGTCGGGCCGAGGGAACCGGAGGCATAACCTTCCGGGGTTTTCGCCGGGCCGGCGTAGTAGATCGGATGATCTTTGATGTATTGCGGCAAACCTTCGCCATTATCCAGACGTTCTTTCAGTTTGGCATGTGCAATATCACGACCGACGATAATCGTACCGCTCAGGGACAAACGGGTAGACACCGGATATTCAGAAAGCTGCGCCAGGATTTCAGGCATCGGACGATTCAGATCGACTTTCACCACACCGGCTTCGCCTTGCTCACGCAATGCTTCAGGAATGTACTGACCCGGATTGTCTTCCAGTTTTTCGATCCAGATACCGTCGCGGTTGATTTTGGCTTTGATATTACGGTCTGCGGAACAAGACACGCCCATTCCGACCGGGCAGGATGCGCCATGACGTGGCAGACGCACAACGCGGATGTCGTGGGCAAAGTATTTGCCACCGAACTGTGCTCCGAGGCCCAGGTTGTTGGCTTCGGCCAGCAGTTCCTGTTCGAGGTTCACGTCGCGGAATGCCTGACCGTGTTCATTACCTTCCGTCGGCAGACCATCGTAATAATGCGTTGAGGCCAGCTTGACGGTTTTCAGCGTCGCTTCTGCAGAAGTACCACCAATGACAAACGCGATGTGGTACGGCGGGCAGGCTGCGGTACCGAGGGTGCGCATTTTATCCACCAGATAATTTTTCAGCTTAGCCGGGGTGATCAGCGCTTTGGTTTCCTGGTACAGATAAGTTTTATTCGCAGAACCGCCGCCTTTGGCGATGCAGAGGAATTTGTATTCGTCACCGTCAACACTGTAAAGGTCGATTTGCGCGGGCAGGTTAGTACCGGTGTTCACTTCTTTGTACATATCCAGCGCCGCATTTTGTGAATAGCGCAGGTTATCTTCGATAAAAGTGTTATACACCCCCTGAGACAGGCTGGCTTCATCACCGCCGCCGGTCCAGACGCGCTGACCCTTTTTACCCATGATGATCGCCGTGCCGGTGTCCTGGCAGGTCGGCAAAATGCCTTTGGCAGCGATTTCAGAGTTTCTCAGGAATTGCAGCGCCACGTATTTGTCGTTTTCGCTGGATTCCGGGTCATGAAGAATGGAAGCCACTTGTTGCTGATGCGCAGGTCTGAGCATAAATGAGGCGTCATGGAACGCCTGCTGAGCCAGCAGCGTGAGCGCCTGTGGTTCGACTTTAAGCACTTCTTCACCATCGAAGTTGCTGACAGAGACATGGTCTTTGGTCAGCAGATAGTATTCGGTGTCATCTTTGGAAACGGGGAAGGGATTTTGATAATAGAACGGTTTGTTCGACATTGTTTTCTCACTTTTTCCGTTTTTGCCGCCAGGGGTGGGACTGTTGACGCGGTATAGCAGAGGTGTTCCGGGCGACGTTTATATTCGTTCTGTATGTTGCCAGCCAAATACACAGGCTGGCAACGAGGTTTATATGTTTTCTTTCAGTAAATGCTCTGTTAATGCTTTGTGGGTGATTTTATCGCCACAATCAGAACATCATCACCATCCACGGATAGCCGATTACCAGTAAAGCGATCAGGAAGATGGCACCAAAGATAGTCCCGAGGCGCCAGTAATCTTTGGTTGGCAGATAACCGCTGCCGTAATAAATAGGGCTTGGACCCGTACCGTACGGCGTGATGATCCCCATAACGCCCAAAGATGTCACCATCAGCAAACAGAACACCTGCATGTTAATGCCAGGGATTGCCGCGCCGATGGTCAGCATGGCGGGTAACAGTGCGGTGGTGTGCGCGGTGGTGCTGGCGAAAAGGTAATGCAGCAGATAGAACGCCAGCAACAAGGCGATGGTTGCTGCGCCCGGGGAAATCCCCCCCATCAGCGCCGCGCCTTCTTTGCCCAGCCAGGCGATAAAACCGGTGCGGGATAAACCGTCAGCCAGTGCAACCAACGTGGCGAACCAGGCGAAGGTATTCCAGGCGGGTTTGTTGCTGGTAATGTCGTTCCAGTTCAGCACGCCGGTCCACAGCATCAGTACCACGACCAGCAGCGCAGCCATGGCGGGTTCGATAAAGCTCGCCGCGAAAATCCACATCGCCAGCGCGCAGCAGACGAACACCAGCAACAGAATTTCATGGCGGGACATTCTGCCCAGTTTTGCCAGCTCAGCGGTTGCCCAGCGCGGCACTTCATCATTGATTTTCACTTCCGGTGGGTAGAACCAGTATGCCAGCAGCGGCATGGTCAGCAGCAGCAGCAAACCGACCGGCAGGAAAGCAATGAACCAGGTGCCCCAGGAAATGTTGATACCGGTCACGCTATTCACAATACCCAGCGCCAGCAAGTTAGGTGCCAGTGCGGAGAGGAACATCGAACTGGTGATACACGCGGCGGTGATCGCCACCCACATCAGATAAGAACCGATTTTTCGCGCACTCGGGTCATTCGGTTTCGAGCCATACAACGGCGGCAGGTTAGCAATGATCGGGTAGATCGTGCCGCCGCTGCGCGCGGTATTGGAGGGTGTAAACGGTGCCAGTAACAGGTCAGCAAACGTGATGGCATAACCCAGCGTCAGGCTCCGGCGGCCAAGATATTTTACCAGAATCAGCGCCAGACGGCGGCCGAACTGGGTCTTATCGTAACCGGCGGCAAACATGAACGCGCCAAAGATTAACCATACGGTGGAGTTACCAAAACCACTGACTGCCCATTTGAAGGACTGTGCTGCGGTTTTGAATTTAGGATCCGCCAGCTCAGCCGGGCTGAAAAGTAACCACTGGCTGAAGAGGGCAATGACCACCACACCGGTCAGACCGATGACGGCGCCCGGTAATGGCTCGAAAATCAGACCAACAATGACACCCACGAAGATGGCGAAGAAATGCCACGCATACGGTTCAAGCCCGGCAGGCACCGGAACCAGCAGCAAGAGCACGGACACCAGCACGGGAAGTGCCAAGAAGATCCAGCGATTTTTTTTGCCTGACCCGGCTTTTTTCGCTGGCTCTTTCACCGCAGTTTTTGATATTTCGCTCATAATATTTATCTTAGGTAGTTAGGAATATTGTGATGATGCATAGGTAAGATTCTGTCTGGTTTTTTTACTTACTTAATATTTTTTCTAGTTATTAAAAGTTGGCGTGTTAATTGCCCTGTTATTGTTATTGTTGTCGGGTGTTTCATATTCCCCCTAAGAGGGAGGGAGTGTTTATATAATGCGTTTTCCCTATTTTTAACTGTTGATCTTGATCAACAAAATACGGTGCTGAATTCTTTTTTAAATGACATAAAACAAATGTGCAGACGTTGCCTGATGAATTACAGGACAATGTGTGACGGGAGTATCTTTTGCGGGGGCGATAAGCAAAAAAGGGGTAGAGCAAAATGAGAGTCATTCACAGCGGGATACTCCTCAATGTGCGACCATCAGCCGCCTGGCTGCGGGCGAATGCTTTACTGTGGCAGAGAAAAAGCCCGGCAGATGTAATATTAATCCCTGCAGTTAAATACAAATAAGATCATAGTTTGCATTAATGTAATTATTTAATTTAGCAGTTAACATATTTTTAATATAACGGGTATTAACTTAATGCATAAATAGTTAATTAACTAATGTAATAAGTTTTGAAAGTAAAAATAAACTTATATTAAAGCGATGACTCCGGCATTGAAGAAAAACAATCAATAATAAATCGATACTTCATTGTGCTTAACCCAAATAGCGCGCCGACAACCCATTCAGAATTTAAAACCTTAAAGTTTGGAGTAATTATTATGAGCACCAACGATCTGTTATTGAGCCCGTTCACCCTGCCCAATGGTACTGAGTTGAAAAACCGTATTCTGATGGCTCCCATGACCACCTGCACAGGTTTTTATGACGGCACCGTTACCAGCGAACTGGTTGAATACTACCGGGCCCGCGCCGGCAGTATTGGCACTGTGATTGTCGAATGCTGTTTTATCGATGATAAGGGCCTGGCATTCCCCGGTGCTATCGGTATAGACAATGACAGCAAGATTGACGGCCTGGCAAAAATTGCCGCAGCGGTGAAATCTCAGGGCTCGAAAGCGCTTTTGCAGATCTATCATGGTGGACGCATGAGCGAGCCCAAACTGATTGGTGGTCAGCAACCGGTCGCGCCAAGTGCGCTGGCGGCACCGCGTGACGGCGCTGCCACGCCGGTGGCACTGACGGCAGATGAAGTAGACGAGATGATCACTAAATTCGGTGAAGGTGTGCGTCGTGCGATAGAAGCCGGTTTTGATGGTGTGGAAATTCACGGGGCGAACACTTACCTGATCCAGCAATTCTTCTCGCCGAACTCCAACCAGCGTGACGACAAATGGGGTGGCAGCCGCGAAAACCGCGCCCGCTTCCCGCTGGCGGTGCTGGATATCACTCATGCGATGGCGAAGAAATACGCCAGTTCTTCATTTATCATCGGCTACCGTTTCTCACCAGAAGAGCTGGAAGAACCAGGGATCCGTTTTGCTGACACCCTGTATCTGCTGGAACAGCTGGCCGCGCGTGGGCTGGATTACCTGCATTTCTCACTCGGTTACTCGCTACGTCCTTCTATTGTGGATACCACTGATGCGACGCCATTGATCGATAAATATATCGCGATGCGATCAGACCGGCTTGCACAAATTCCGGTGATGGGTGTCGGCGGGATCGTCAACAAATCCGACGCTGATCTGGCGCTGGCACATGGCTATGACATGATCGCTATCGGTAAAGCGTGCATTGCGTATCCGGACTGGACCGACCGTATTACCGCCGATCAGAAAATGGACTTGTTCATCGACAGCACACAACGCGAAGCACTCACCATTCCGGAACCGTTATGGCGTTTCTCTCTGGTAGACGCGATGATCCGCGACATGAGCATGTCCTCTAAGAAATTCAAAGCCGGTGTGTTCCGTGAAAAGGTACAGGATCCGGCTCATGAACTGGCGGTCAGTGTCAGTCTGGAAACTGATCGTATTGCTGATATCTTGCTGGAAGCAGGCACCGACCCGGATGTGGAATTTACCACCAGCTTTGAAATCATCCGTACCCGTATTCTCGATGCCAACAGCCCGCATGTGGATGCCGTCACGGGGGCGACCGAGCAGAGCGAAGCGGTGAAAAAAGCGGTTTCCAAAGCGATCGCTAAATCCTGCAAAGCACAGCTGCTGGAAGAGGGCGGCGATGTGTCGGGGCCGCAAACTTATGATGTCGTGGTGGTCGGCAGCGGCGGTGCCGGTCTGGCCGCAGCGATCCAGGCGTGTGACGAAGGCGCGAAAGTGCTGATCGTTGAGAAAATGTCGACCATTGGCGGCAACACCATCAAAGCCTCGGTGGGCATGAACGCCGCCGAAACCCGCTATCAGCGTCTGAAAGGCATCGAAGACAGCAAAGAGCTGTTCTATCAGGAAACCCTGAAAGGCGGCCAGTTCAAAAACAATACCGTGCTGCTGAAAGAGTTCATCGAACATGCACCGCTGGCGTTGGAATGGCTGGCCGATCACCACATTGAGCTGAGCGATATCACGATTACCGGTGGTATGAGCATCGACCGTACGCACCGTCCGGCGGACCGCAGTGCCGTGGGTGGCTTCCTGATCAGCGGGCTGGTGAAAAATCTGAATAAACGCAATATCGACGTGATGCTTGATACCTCTGTTACCGAAATACAGTACAGCAACGGCACGGTGCAAGGTGTTGAATTGCTCAATGATGACAACGAAGCGCTGACGATTCATGCCAAAAGCGTGATCGTCGCGACCGGTGGTTTTAGTGCTAACCGCGAAATGGTGGTGAAATATCGTCCTGAGCTGGACGGTTTCGTGACCACCAATCATAAAGGGGCGACCGGCAGCGGTATTGCCATCCTGCAAAATATTGGCGCAGGAACGGTTGATATGGGCGAAATTCAGATCCACCCGACAGTGGAACAAACCACTTCTTATCTGATTTCAGAAGCCATTCGTGGTGGCGGTGCGATTCTGGTCAGCCAGGCGGGCAAACGCTTCTTTAATGAGATGGAAACCCGCGACAAAGTCTCAGCCAATATTATCGCCTTGCCGGAAAAATACGCGTACGTGGTGTTTGATGAGCAAATTCGTATGAATAACAAAGCGGCAGATGAATACATCGCGAAGGGTTTTGTTATCAGCGCCGGGTCACCACGCCAGTTGGCGGCGAAACTGGAAATGAATTCAGATGCCTTCCTGGCAACGCTGGAAAGCTACAACGTCGCCGTAGATAAACAGGACGACGCAGAGTTTGGCCGTAAAACCGCGCTGCGCCACCCGATCAATCAGGGGCCGTTCTACGCTATCCGTATCGCACCGGGCGTCCATCACACTATGGGGGGCGTGACCATCAACACTGACACTTGCGTGCTTGATGCGCAACAACAGCCGATCGGTGGTGCATTTGCGGCGGGCGAAGTGGTCGGCGGTATCCATGGTGGCAACCGTATCGGCGGGAATGCCGTTGCAGATATCATTATCTTCGGTATTCTTGCAGGGCAAAATGCCGCGAAATTCGCAATGCGGTAACCGATTATCACCCAGGGATTTTCAATGACGCCAAACGATCGTATCTATGCTTATTCCGCTGTTTTGATGGGTTCGCCCATTCTTCTCAAGCTGTTTGAACATGACGAAACTCTGGCGTCTGGCGTTTTCCGGCTGATTAAACAGCAGGAAAACATCTTCACGGTGAACCGTCCGCACTCCGATATTATGGCGATTAACCATGCCGCAGGACGTGACCCTGTCACGGTCAGCGCGCCTGTTTTTGAATTAATCCGTCGCGCTAAAACCATCAGTTGCCTGCCGGACAGCAGTTTCAATTTAACCATCGGCCCGCTGGTTAAATGCTGGAAAATCGGTTTCAGCGGTCACAGTATCCCGGCCGCGCATGATTTACAGACCCTGCTGTCGCTGACCGATCCTGAAGACGTGATCCTTGATGAACAGACCCGTTCGGTCTTCCTGCAAAAAACCGGCATGGAGATCGACCTCGGCGCAATTGCTAAAGGTTATATCGCGGATGTCGTGCGGGATTACCTGCGGGAACAACAGGTTGATAATGCCTTAATCAATCTGGGGGGGAATGTGCAAACCTTGGGTGACGGTACGGAAGGCGCCTGGGCGATTGGGCTGAAAAAACCTTTTTCCGATCCGGATGCCCTGATTGGCGTGATCAATGTCATCGGTAAATCGGTGGTGACATCCGGTGTTTATGAGCGTTATTTCGAACTGGACGGCCACTGTTATCACCATATTCTTGATCCCAAAACCGGTTATCCGCTGGATAACGAGCTGCTCAGCGTCACCATTATTTCTGAGGACTCAATCGACGGGGATATCTGGACGACATTGCTGTACGGAATGGGGGTGGAGAAAAGCCTGGCTTCTCTGACAAAAATCCCACACATCGAGGCGATTTTTGTGACCCGTGACGGTCAGATTATTTTGCCATCGCAGCGGCAGTTTACCTTCACGCCGCTGGATGACAGTTACCGTATCATCGCTTACTGACCGCTGATTATTACTGACAGTACTGTTTCAGCAACGAATAATGATCGGCCTGCAGACGGTAGCGATATACCGGCCTGCCGGTGACGCCGTAATGAATGCTGGTGAACAAAATGTTCATCTGGGCAAGCCAGATCAGGTATTTACGGCAAGACACGCGCGAAATATTCACTGACGTTGCCAGTTCATCCGTAGAGAATTCCATCGTCGGATGGGCGTCAATCCACTGGCATAACGTCCGTAATGTTTGCAGCGTTAAGCCTTTCGGCAGCTTTTTGGTGTCCGCCGCTGCAGGATTGCTGCCATGGATGAGCCGGTCAACGTCTGACTGTTCGTAATACTGCTGATTATCCATCAGCGTTTTCTTTTGCTGCCAGCCGGTCAGTGCTTCCTCAAAACGGGAAAACTGGAACGGCTTAATCAGATAATCGACCACGCCATAATTAAGCGATTTTTTGATGGTTTCTGCATCCGCAGCGGAAGAAATGACAATCACATCGACAGGCCGGCGGGCGTTACGCAGTTCAGGCAGTAAATCCAGCCCGTTATCCTGCTGCATATAGACGTCGAGCAAAATCAGGTCGATAGGCAGTGCTGAATTAAGCACCAGATCTTTCGCCTGTTGCAGGGTCGACGCAGTGCCGCAGCATGTGAAACCGTCAATCTGGCCGACATAACACCGGTTCAGCTCTGCCACCATGGCATCATCATCAACTATCAGTACATTGATCAAGTACTTGTCCTCTTGCCATCCCAGGGAAGTTGTACAAAAAATTGGGTATAAACATCGGGTTCCGATTCTACAGTCACCGTTCCGCCAAGGCTTTCCACTTGCTGTTTAGCGAGAAAAAGCCCCATGCCCCGCTGTTCGCCTTTCGACGACACACCCTTTTCGAATATTGCGTCAATATTTTCCGGCTGAATGCCCGGCCCGTCATCGCTGACGATGCAGGCCAGCGAGCCATTCTGATAGTGCAGCAAGACGCTGACTTCACCATCAGACTGATCGCCAAGCGCATCCAGCGCATTTTCAATCAGATTGCCCAGCACGGTAATCAGTGCCGCCACCTGATCTTCGTTATTATTGTCCGGCAGTAAACTGTCATCGCTGAGCGTTAACAAATGCCGTGTGTCCGATGCGCGGTTAATCTTGCTGAGCAGGAAACCGGCAATCACCGGAGACTTGATTTTCAGCAGCAGCGAACCGATTTCCGCCTGATAGTTATTGGCGGTTTTGAGAATGTAATCTTCAAGCTGAGCATAGCTTTTCATATGCAGTAATCCGAGGATCACATGCAACTTGTTCATGAATTCATGCGAACGCTCACGCAACGAATCTGCATAGTTTACCATGCCGCTCAGACGCTGCATCAACTGGCTGACTTCTGTTTTATCCCTGAACGTACAGATCGCGCCAATAATCACGCCGTTGTTGCGTACCGGTACGGTATTGCTCAGCAGCAGACGTCCCTTGAAATTGATTTCTTCGTCACGGCGCGGCACGCCGGTATTGAGAACACCGCGCAGGTTGGCGATAAGGGGCAGGGAATCCGCATCCGGTTCCACGTCGATGGCGGTTTCGCGGAAAGTTTGCCGGGCCGTCTGGTTAATCAGCGTGACATGCGCCTGATCGTCGACGGCGATCACGCCTTCTTTGATCGACTGCAACATCGCCTGACGCTGTTCAAACAATGTCGAAATTTCATAAGGTTCAAGCCCGAACAAAATGCGTTTAAGCAATTTCACCAGACAGTAAGTGCCCAGTGCACCCACTATCAGGCCAAAAAGTACTGTCCACAGAATACTCCAGCGGCTTTTATTGATTTGCTCCGTGACTTTGACCAGTGAAATTCCAATGGCGACCACGCCGATTTGCTTATGGTGATCATCATAAACCGGCGTGAATACGCGCAATGCTTTGTCCAGCGTACCTTTGTTAATTGAGACATTTTCGTTGCCGAGCAGCGCCGGATTGATGTCATCGCCGATAAAATGATGACTGATCACATCCGCATTCGGATGCGAGTAACGGATGCCGTCCATGTCAGTGACCACGATAAACAGCAGGTCATTGCGTTTTTGCACCGCACTGGCGATAGGCTGAATAATATTACTGTCAGGGGGCAGCAAGAGGGCGCGTTTTGTTTCGGGCAAATCAGCCATGGTTCTGGCGACGGCCAGAGCTTTATCTTTCACGCCATCACGGGTGGTGTCGCTTACCTGCACAAAATAAAGCATATGGACAACCAGCAACACGGACGCAATCACGGCGCTTATCATCAGGCTGACTGACGTGCTGAGTTTCATGGGGTGCTTGCGCACGGAATGGCGTTGCTGCGAGTCGCTCATGGGAGCCCCGGAGAGAGTAGAGCCAAATGCTCATTGTTGATTTTGATAGTTCGCGTTGTTCATCCGGCAATATGGCATTGAACACTGCATGAACCCACCCTGTTCACGCATAATGATATGTTTATTTGACTGATATTTCCGCTATTTATTACTTTCGAAAGTGAGATTAGCGCAGCGGACATCTGAATAAAAAAGGCCTGAATCTCTTCAGGCCTCATGTTCATTATCCGGCTTTCTTCTTACTGGAAATAAATATCGCCGTTTTCGGCTTTGAGGATCTTCCCGTCGGTGTCGGTGATCAGCGCATAACTTCCGCCGATGTAAGTCCAGTGGCTGCCTGCATCCGGAGCAGGCAGGTGACGTTCCTGCCAGCCGACGATTTCATACGGTTTGGTGCGGTAGAGTGCAGGGACCTGATCGCCGATAGAATACAATTTGGAATCATCGTAGAACGATTTGATCTCATGGGAGTTTGATGCTGCAAATGCCGGGTTAGCCAGGGGTAACAACGATGAAACAACCAGGGCTGATAACATAACAATTTTAGAATGACGCATAGATTATCCCGTTAAAACCATCAACTTAATGCCAGCCTCGATGATCTGCCGCCAGTCCGTTTTATGAGCGGTAAAGCCGAAGCCTGTGCTTTTTCTGTAGGACAGGATAATAACGAGAAAGTGAGCGCAGGCTGGGGAATTTTTTTGTGTCGAAATGCAAATCAGGTTGAGTATTTACTAAACCCGCTGATTTTGTACTGAATTATTTTCATCTCTGTAAACTTTTGAGACACATTATCTCTGTCGCTTTCCTCTTGAAAATAAAAGTATTAGCGGCCTCTTGCTGATTTATCCTTCCCCGGTTCCGCCACTTCAGTTTAATGCCAGATATCCTTTAATAACCTTTTCCTGCAAAAGAAATCACTATGCGCAATGAACGGATTATTACCTGGTCGTTCATGACCGGGCTTGTGGTGGGTGTCATCGGGCTGGCGTATCTGCTGCTGGGCGTCTGGCTGGCGGCTATCGGCGGCTCACCCTGGTATGTGGTTTTTGGCACCGGCTATCTGATCAGCGGCATTTTTATCGCGCGCCGTCATGGCAGCGGGATCTGGCTGTATTTGCTGACATTTCTGGTTTGTTGCATCTGGTCGGTATGGGAAGTCGGCCTGGATGGCTGGCAACTGATGCCGCGTTTGTTTGTGATGGCATTGTTAGGCATCTGGTGCAGCCTGCCCTTGATCACCCGTCAGGTGATGGCAACACGGGGCAATCACCACGCCGGCACACTGGCCGGGCTGGTGTACGTGGTGGCGATTGCGGGCATTTTTTATACTGGCTGGCAGGTGACCGGGTCACGTTTTGTGCATTATCAGCCCGTTCCCGCACAGACAGGCGCAGCACAGACCACCTCACCGGAAAGTAACGACTGGCGCTTTTATGGCCGGACAGAAGCCGGGCAGCGTTATTCACCGCTGACGCAGATTACCCCCGCTAATGTCAGCCAGCTTAAACCTGCCTGGGAGTTTCACACCGGTGATGTGATGAGGAAGGGTGAGGATAAAGCCGGACGCGAATTTAATTTCGAAGTGACCCCCATTAAAGTCGGGAATACGCTGTTTATCTGTACGCCGCACCGCGAAGTGATTGCACTCAACGCCACGACGGGCACTCAGCGATGGAAATTCGATCCTAAAACTGACACCTCAGCCAATGAGTACCTGGCGTGTCGTGGCGTGGCATACAGCCAGTCAGCCGATGATAAAATATGTCCGGAAAAAATCATCGCGACCACCAGTGCGGCACGGATGGTAGCACTGAATGCGCAAACCGGTCAGCCGTGTTCCTCCTTTGGCGATAACGGTTTTGTCAGCCTGACTGACCATATGGGCGATGTGCCACCGGGCTTCCATTTCATTACTTCGCAGCCGATGGTGATGGACGGACACATTGTGCTGGGCGGCTGGATTTATGACAACCAGTCTACCGGTGAACCTTCCGGCGTCGTCCGGGCTTACGATGCAAATACCGGCCAGCTTGCATGGGCATGGGATATGGGCCGGGATCCGCAGAATGCACCGCTCAAACCGGGTGAGGTTTATACCCGTGGTACGCCCAACGGCTGGGGAACCTATACCGGCGATCCGAAATTGGGTCTGGTTTATATTCCGCTCGGCAATGCGACGCCGGATTATTACGGTGCCGGACGCCGCCCGTTTGACGAAAAATATTCGAGTTCTGTTGTCGCGCTGGATATTCAGACCGGTGAGGAACGCTGGCATTTCCAGACGGTGCATCACGATGTCTGGGACTTTGATGTACCGATCGGACCGACGCTGGTGGACTTGCCCTCGCCGGACGGGACGACGGTGCCGGCGCTGGTGCAGACCACCAAAATGGGACAGCTGTTCCTGCTCGACCGGCGTACCGGAAAACCGCTGGCGCAGGTAAACGAAAAACCGGTGCACACCTCTCCCTCTTTGCCGGGCGAACATCTTTCGCCAACGCAGCCGGATTCTGCCGGCATGCCCAATCTTTCTCCGCCAGATTTGAAAGAAACTGACGCGTGGGGCGCAACACCCATTGATCAGTTGTATTGCCGGATCCAGTTCAAAAGTGCGCGCTATCAGGGACAGTTCACCCCGCCAGCGGAGGGTAAATCCATTGCTTATCCGGCCTTCGACGGTGTGATGGACTGGTACGGTGCTTCGGTAGATCCGATCCGCCATGTGCTGATTGCCAACACCAGTTACATCCCGTTCACAATGGAAGTGAAAAAATCAGCCGATGCGATCAAGGAAGGGCTGATGCACAAATGGGCCGGATGGAACAGTAATCAGCCTTATCCCAAACCCAAAGAGTTCTCCGTTGGCCCGCAATATGGCACGCCGTGGGCGGCCATCGTCAAACCGTGGCTGGGCTTTCTGCAGGCACCGTGTAATGCGCCACCGTGGGGAAAACTGGTTGCGGTTGATCTGACCACCCGAAAAATTGCCTGGGAAAGACCGGCGGGAACCACCAGAGACATGAACATTTTCGGCACACATACTAATGTGCCATTGCCAACAGGCATTTTCATGATGGGCGGTAATGTTATTACTCAAAGCGGGCTGATTTTCACCGGAGCCACGGCAGACAACTATTTCCGCGCATTCGACGAAACGACGGGTAACGAACTCTGGCGTGCGCGACTTCCGGCGGGGGGGCAGGCGACACCGATGACATATACCGGCGATGATGGACGACAGTTTGTGGTGATTGCCGCCGGCGGACACGGCGGGCTGGGGACGACGTCCGGTGATGCGCTGGTGGCGTATGCATTACCTGCAAGATAGTTTTGACTCCGGAATGCGGGATATTCAGAACAGTCTGATGATGCCCACAGGCTGCCCAGGATGGTCTATTTTTAAGGTTCCTTCATTTCTAAAATAAGGAGTGTTTATGAACAATAAAACAATCCCAACATCCCTCAATGAACCTCATGTTGATGCGTATCCGACCCCCCCGTTTGAGCATCAGAAACAACCCTTCCCCGGGCTGGCCAGCAAAATGAATCCTGTCCCCGATCACGGCGAAAAAACCTACAAAGGCAGTGCCCGGCTGGAGGGTCGTAAGGCGCTAATCACCGGCGGTGATTCCGGAATTGGCCGTGCGGTGGCGATCGCGTTCGCCCGCGAAGGTGCGCAGGTCGCCATCAATTACCTGCCCGACGAAGAGGCCGATGCCAAAGAGGTGGTCGATCTGCTGTGGGCAGAAGGGCGGAAAGTGGTCGCCATTCCGGGGGATATCCGCGATGAAAAATTCTGTCAGCAACTGGTGAAGGAAGCGCAAGAAAAGCTCGGCGGGCTGGATCTGCTCGTCAATAATGCCGGTCGTCAGCAGTTCTGTGATTCGATTAAGGATCTGACCACCGAGGCATTTGACGCCACGTTCAAAACTAACGTGTACGCCATGTTCTGGATAACTAAAGCGGCGCTGGAATTCATACCGCGCGGCGGTGCGATCATCAACACGACTTCGGTTCAGGCGTTTTCACCGAGTGATAATTTGCTCGATTACTCCTCCACCAAAGCCTCGATCATGGCTTTCACCAAAGCGCTGGCCAAACAGCTGGCGAATGACGGAATTCGGGTGAACGGTGTTGCGCCGGGGCCGTACTGGACGCCGTTACAAATTTCCGGCGGACAGCCTCAGGAAAAAATCGAATCCTTTGGTCAACAGGCACCGCTGAAACGTCCGGGGCAGCCTGCGGAAATCGCCCCGTTGTACGTGACGCTGGCCTCAAATGAAAACAGTTATGCCTCAGGGCAGGTCTGGTGTTCTGATGGCGGTACCGGCACGGTCTGATTACCGGTCGGAAACGCCAAAGCCCGTCATATGACGGGCTTTTTTCATTCAGGCAAACATCTGCCAGTGCTGCAGGTATTGCCCCGTCATACATCATTACGCTGCTAATGAATTCGTCATAACTCTTCATCTTTACTAATCTTTTACAGGTACGCCTGAGGGGGGCCGCGCTTTTAACGCGGTCAGCTATGGATAAGTTAAGGAGAAGAACATGCAAACGCAGCCGATTTCAGCGCGCCGGGGTGTCGCAACGGCGCTGTACGAATTGTTAAATCCCATTCCTCTTGGTTTCTTTGTCGCAGCCTGGATCTTCGACATCCTCTATATGAAGACTTTCATCACGATGTGGACTGACGCTGCCAGCTGGCTGATTGTGCTCGGGCTGATCATTGCCATTATTCCCCGGCTGATCAACGTGGTGCAGGTATGGGCAGGGCGCAAAACGCCTGCCGGTTCGCCGTTAAAAACCCATTTCTGGCTGAATCTGGTGGCCGTGGTGCTGGCTATTTTCAATGCCTTTATTCACAGCCGTGATGCTTATGCGGTTGTACCAATGGGAGTCACGCTTTCTTCGCTGGTGGTGGTGTTGCTGCTGGTGGGAAATGTCCAGCTCGCGTTACGTGCACGCACAGTATAAGGAGATAAGACCATGAAAAATCACCAACGCGCGTTACTCGCACTGACGCTCGTCGCATTACTGAGCAGTTGTGATGACAGTTCACAAATCGACCCGAAGAAACAAACCGGTGCGGATCCTGAACTGCCGAAAGCGCAAAACTTCCTGCTGCCACCCATGAAAGTGCCACAAGGCATACCGTGGAAAACCGGTGAAATGCCGAAAGTGGCGGACGGGCTAAAGATCGAAAAAATCGCGGAAGGGCTTAAGCACCCGCGTCAGGTGTATGTGTTGCCGAATAACGATGTGCTGGTTGCGGAATCTAATGGTTCGGCGAAAAAACTCATCTTCAGGCCGAAAGAGTTAATTATGGGGATGGTGCAGAAATCCTCCGGTAAAGGCGGCGAAGGGGGTAACCGTATTACGTTGCTGCGCTATACCGGCGGTAAATGGGAGAAACATCCGTTTATTGCCCGTGTAAATTCACCGTTCGGTATTCAACTGACCGGTAATACGTTATGGGTCGCCAGCGCGGACAGCCTGATTAAATACCCTTATCAGGAAGGTGAAACGCAGATCACCGCACCGGGTGAGGTGGTGACAGCGTTGCCAGGCGGGCCTATCAACCATCACTGGACTAAATCCCTGCTGGCGAGTCCGGACGGCAGCAAATTGTACGTCGGGGTCGGTTCCAACAGCAATATCACTGAAAACGGTATCGGTGCAGAAGACCGGCGCGCGGCCATTCTGGAAGTGGATGCCGCAACCGGTGCCAGCCGTATTTACGCCAGCGGATTGCGCAATCCGACCGGTCTGCAATGGGAGCCACAAAGCGGCAAGCTGTGGGCAGTGGTTAATGAACGCGACGAAATCGGCTCCGACCTGGTGCCCGATTACATGACCTCTGTGCAAGAGCACGGTTTCTATGGCTGGCCTTACAGCTACTACGGACAACATGTGGATGAGCGCGTCAAACCACCGCGTCCGGATCTGGTCGAAAAAGCCATCAAACCGGATTATGCCATCAGTTCACATGTTGCCCCGCTCGGGTTGCTGTTCTATACCGGCGACAATATGGCGCAATATCGCGGTGGCGCGTTTGTGAGTGAACACGGCAGCTGGAACCGCAAACCGCTGAACGGTTATCAGGTGATGTGGGTAAAATTTGAAAATGGTAAACCCGTCGGGCTGCCACAGCCGGTGGTGACCGGATTCCTCACCGATGATCAGAAACATGTTCGCGGTTTACCGGTCGGACTGGCAATGGATAAACAGGGCGGAGTGCTGATCGCCGACGATGCAGGTAACAGCATCTGGCGTGTCAGCAAGGCGGAGTAAATGCGGAGTATTCCTATTTTTAAAAGGCAAGGGCTGCAGGCTCGCGAAGAAGATAAAGCTGGCTATGATTAATGCATCTGTACCTCGCTACAGATAACCACTGCTTTTTATTATTCCTGTCTGTGTGATTGCCCGCTGTTTGCCTGCGGGCTTTTTTTTGCCTGCAATGTTTTGATAGAGAATGAGTTCATAATTAGCAATAAGATTATTCCAATTATGCTATATTTGAAGGATTCACTTTCCTTTTGTGCAGAGCGCATCACATGCCGGATATTAATATTGTTTGCGAGCAATGCGGATCAGATCGTTTCGTCGCCGCAGTGAATACGCCCCTGGCAGAAACCGTACATTCTCTGGTTTGCGCCGCATGTCAGCATCCCGTGCCTGTAGATGAGGTCGTTATTTTCAGGGAAGGCATGTATATCAGCGGTTCCTATGACACCTTTCCTACTGAACCCGGTAAATTGTATGATTACGATATCTGCCGGTTCAAACCGCTTAACCGGCAGATACTTCTCTAGAAACGCCGCACGGACAGCGACAGTAAGCGGGGGGGCCGTGTTATTCATCTCCCGCTTCTTCATGCTGATTGTTTATGTCCCCCCGTCCTGCAATTTTCTTATTTTATTGGCTGACTTCAGAGACTGATTGAGATCCTGGATGCGTTTCATGGTTTTCATGGTTCGCGATGCGGTGGCCGAGGCAACGGATAAAATCAGCATTTCCAGACACACCAGTACCGTACCATGGAGTGGCATTCTGCCATTCTCACCCCCGCGCGGAATAGTGATGACAATGTCAGCCTGTTTCGCAAAAAAAGAATCACTGGCGTTGGTCAGTAAAATGAGGGGGATACTCAGACGCTTTGCTTCCTGTATTGCCGTTCTGCCCTCGCGATGAGCACTCTTCTGCGCCATCATAATCAGGACATCACCCCGCTGCAGATTGATCAGTTGTTCCGCCAGCGCAATGCCTGAGCGGTTAAGTGACACTGCGGGAATGCCGATTCGGGTAAAGAGCCTGGCGCTGTAGTCCGCTAAAATACCGGAAGCGTTAAGACCAAACACCGCCACCTGACGTGCATTAATCAGCAAGGCGATAGCCTCAGAAATAGCCTGACGGTTAGCTGGCTGCGCCAGGGTGTCACAGGCACGCTTATGCCCGTCAAGAACGAAGTCGATGCCCGAATTGATATCACTGGCCAGCTCACTGACCGTGGTAATCATTTTCTCTTCTGAATTAACCGCTGTGCCAAACCAGGCTTCCAGCGTTTTCTTCATATCGCGTAAACCCGCAAAACCGAGCGCCTGAACGGCGCGGACTACAGTGGCATCTGAAACCTCTGTCGCGGTTGCAATATCCATTGCTGTTGCTTCCAGCACCGATTCACGATGGTTGTATATATAAGACGCAACGGTTTGTAAGCCGGGGGAAAGTGAGGAGATACGTGCACGGTAACGTTCACCGAAGACATCAATACGTTTTTTTACCGGAGTCGCCGCCATTTGTTTTTACCGATCCTTGTCGTTTTTACCCTTTGCCCGGTTTTATCATATTCACAATGTAGTGTTTTATGAATAAAAATATTCACATTCTTATGCCCCTGAGCAATGTTTTGTGGGCGATATTAAATGATTTATATTTAAATTTTTTATTAAACAATGATTTATAAAGGGTAATTCTGTTGCTGATGACAGGGTGTGGCGTTTTTTGATGTAGCAAAATTCTGAAACATATCATTTACTACTACATCTCCGCATGTTGGAATGATTATCAATTGCATTACGGCAGTTTTCCTTTGCCGGATCAGAATAACAACATTAACCGGACAGGTCAGGAGCGTTAACCGGACACACTGTGTGTCTGTCGTTACTGGTTTGTCCGGAATTTCTTTACGGAAAAAGACGTCATTTTTAACACCGGGTTCATTGAAATGAAGAATAACACGCTGTTTGATTTTAAAAGAAAAGACCACCCAGCCATTTTAGCTGCGATTTATGGTGTCGTGATGCTGACACCTGTTACAGGATATTCAGCGGGGGAAAGCGATACGTTAACGATCACCGGGCCGGGAGTTGACGATCAATCATATAGCGCCGGAACCAGTTCTGTTGCCAGTAAAACGCCCACCTCACGTCTTAACGAGGCACAGTCAGTCAGTGTGGTAACCCGGCAACAACTGGACGACTATCAGGCCACAAACCTGGCTGATGCGATGCATTTTGTCAGTGGTGTCAGTGAGGGGAATACTCTCGCAGGTACGGAAGATGGATTTGTCCGCCGTGGATTTGGTTCCAACTCTGATGGCTCCGTTTATCGCGACGGCGTGCGCAGCAGCCAGGGTCTCAATTTTGATGCCACTACCGAACGTGTTGAAGTGTTAAAAGGTTCAGCATCATTGCTCTACGGGATCCAAAATCCCGGCGGTGTCATTAACCTTGTCAGTAAAAAGCCGCAGTATGACTGGCACACAAAAGTCAGCGGACGTTACGCCAGTGAAGGCGGCGGGGCAGGGACAGTCGATGTCACCGGTCCGCTTGGCAATGGTTTTGCCGTGCGCATGATTGCGGAAAAACAAGATCAGGATTACTGGCGTAATTTTGGCAGCGATAAGCACACGCTGATTTCGCCTTCGCTGCAATGGTATGGCGAAAAGGCCAGTTTTCTGATCAGCTATTCAGATTACCGCTACGATATACCTTATGATCGCGGAACCGCTTTTATTAACGGTAAGCCTATCGATATCGGCTATAAAAACCGGCTGGATGATAAATCAAACCGTGCCTGGGGCCATAATAAAACGCTCAACGCTCACTATGACTGGCAGTTCAGCGATGACTGGAGTACTCGTCTGACGCTTGGCTGGAACCAGCGCCGCTACAATAATGACGAGGTCAGGGTGACGGCGGTGAACACCACCACCGGCGCCGTGACGCGCAGGGCGGATGCCAACCGCGGTTTTAACCATAAGACCAAATACGTTTCCTGGGATCTGCTGGGTACGCAGGACATTCTGGGCATGAATCATGATCTTGTGCTGGGTACAGACTATGAGATGAACCAGACGTATCGTGCACATCAATACCAGGGAAAAGCCAACAGCAGCTTTAACTATTTTGATCCGCAATATGACATTCTCTCCCCGGTCGCCAACAGCACCACTGAGAATACGGCTAATGGCAATAACCTGAACCGGATCCACAGCCGGTCGGTTTATGCAAAAGACAGCATTTCACTGACATCAGACTGGATTGCGGTCGTGGGTGGCCGCTATCAGCACTATGAGCAACGTGCTTCAAAAGGCTTTGATCCGGTTGTTCAGACACTGGATTCCGAAGGGAATAAGTTTTTGCCACAGGCCGGTCTGATTTATAAAGTCACGCCCGATGTGTCTTTATACAGCAGCGTCAGTAAATCCTTTACCCCCTCAACGGATGTCGATGATGATGGCAATGTCGGAAAGCCTGAACAGGGCACCACCTGGGAAGTGGGCAGTAAATGGCAGATTACGCCACGCATGTTTGCCAGCGTGGCGCTTTACCGCATCGATGAACGTGACATGTCACTGAGCATTAACGGCGAAACACGCGCCATTGATAAAGCGCGTTCCAGCGGAGCAGAGTTTGAACTGAATGGTGAAATCTTTCCTGACTGGGAAGTCAGTGCCAGTTACAGCTATGACCAGGCCAAAATTGTGGATGATGGTGAAAATTCAGCGAATAACGGCAACCGCTTACAAAATGCGCCGCGTCATTCGGGTGCGCTCTATCTGAGCCATAATCTGGTGATTAACGGCCTGCCGGGAGATTTCCGTATCGGTGGCGGTGCGCGTTATGTGGGGAGCCGGGCGGGAGACCCTGAAAACAGTTTCACGCTGCCTGATTATATTGTGGCTGACAGCTTTGTTGCATGGAATAACCGTCTGTTCGGGGAGAAGACACAGCTTAAACTCAACCTGAATAATCTGTTTAACAAACATTATTACACGTCCAGCGGCGGTAACCTGCGCGTACGTGAAGGTGAAACCCGTAATCTTATGGTGCAGGCAAGTGTTGAATTCTGATCGGCGGTTTTTGCCGCGCGCGCATCTGATGCGCAAATACAGTGTCATGACGATGGTTTTTATGCTGCTGGCACTGACGGGCGTCGGTGTGCAGGCACGCACCGTCATCGATATCGACGGTAACCCGGTGAACATTCCCGATAATCCGCAACGTATCGTGCTTGGCGAAAGCCGGATGCTTTATACGCTGGCCCTGCTGGAAACCGGTGACCCTGTGAAACGGGTTGTCGGCTGGCCACTCGATTTGAAGAAATATGACCGCCAGACCTGGAATATTTTTGCCCGGCGTTTTCCGCAGATGTTGGCGATTCCGTCGCTGGGGTTGGGCGGAACAAATGATATGAACCCTGAAAAGGTGCTGGCGCTCAAACCGGATCTGGTGATCCTGCCCAGTCTTGCGCGCTATGACGATGCAGATTTGCGTCTTAAAGAGATGCTCAACGCGGCGCATATTCCGGTAGTGAAAATCGATCTTCGTGTCCATCTGCTGAAAAATACTCAGCGCAGTGTGAATATTCTGGGCGAAGTGCTTAACCAGACTGCACGGGCTCAGGCGTTTAATCATTTTTATGATGCGCATATGCAGGTCATTCATGATCGGCTGGCCACTTATTCCGGCCATAAACCGACGGTGTTGCTTCAGTTACATCTTGGACGCCGCAATGAATGCTGTGTGACTGCTGTGAAAGGTAGCCTGGGTGAACTGCTCAATTTTGCCGGAGGGGATAATATCGCCGGAAAAACAGTGCAAGGGGTCTTTGGCCGGCTGAATGAGGAAACGGTCATCATGGCGCAACCTGAGGTTTATTTCGCCACAGGGGCCGGTTCCGCTGAAGATCAGAATGATTTGAAACTGGGGCCTGAAATCACACCGGAAATAGCCCAGCAAAGTCTGCGGGAACTCACCGCCAGACAGAACGGATTGCGGGAACTTAAAGCGCTGCATAACGGCCACACCGGGATGATATGGCAAAATTTCTACCTCAGCCCGTGGCATGTTGCCGCCACCGAGTTTATGGCAAAAGCCCTTTATCCTGAACTGTTTGCGGATATCGAACCTGAACAGACGTTAAAACAACTCTTTCACGATTATCTGCCCATACCTTATAGCGGCACCTATTTTGCTCACGGTAGCCTGTGAAAGAGAATGCATTTCTCTCATGCGGATTTTTTCGTAAATTGACCTGCCATGTCCGTTTTTTTTGCCGCTATAAAATCTGTAAAAGTGGACATTAGTCGACTTTTCCTCTAAAACTTCTGCGGTTAATGCCAGACAATACCGGTATTCAGCAATCAAATAATAACCGCTGAATGCTTAAGAGCGGCTGCAAGACAGCCGCCGGGCAAGGGTATTCACAACGATTACGACAGACTTTCTCTGGAGAATTTATGCATTCCTCTGTTAATAAAAACGAAAGCCGGACTTTCTTCGGCCATCCTTATCCGCTCGGCTCATTGTTCTTCACTGAAATGTGGGAGCGGTTCTCGTTTTATGGCATCCGTCCCTTACTTATCCTGTTTATGGCGGCGACGGTTTACGACGGCGGCATGGGGCTTGCACGCGAAAACGCCTCGGCTATCGTCGGTATATTTGCTGGCTGTATGTATCTGGCGGCACTGCCGGGGGGCTGGCTGGCAGATAACTGGCTCGGGCAGCAGAGGGCGGTCTGGTACGGATCGATTCTGATTGCGCTCGGCCATCTGTCGATCGCGCTTTCCGCTTTCATGGGCGACAGCCTGTTTTTCATCGGCCTGATGTTCATTGTTCTCGGCTCAGGCCTGTTCAAAACATGCATCTCGGTTATGGTGGGCACACTGTATAAAAAAGGTGATGCGCGTCGTGACGGCGGTTTCTCATTGTTTTACATGGGTATTAATATGGGGTCGTTTATCGCGCCGCTGATCTCCGGCTGGCTGATAAAAACGCATGGCTGGCACTGGGGCTTTGGTATCGGGGGAATCGGTATGCTGGTGGCGCTGATTATCTTCCGCCTGTATGCCGTGCCTTCCATGAAACGTTACGACAGCGAAGTAGGTCTGGATTCGACCTGGAACAGTCCGGTTGCTAAGAAAAACGGCGTGGGTGCCTGGCTGCTGGTACTGGCTGCGGCTGTGGCAGCCATCGTTGCGCTGATCTCGCAGGGGGTGATCGTCATTAACCCGGTTGCCGTCGCCAGCGTGCTGGTGTACGTAATAGCGGCGTCAGTTGCCCTCTATTTTATCTATCTGTTCCTGTTCGCCGGACTTAACCGCAAAGAGCGCGCCAGACTGCTGGTGTGTTTCATTTTGTTAGTTTCGGCAGCCTTCTTCTGGTCTGCGTTTGAACAGAAACCGACTTCATTTAACCTGTTCGCTAACGACTATACCAATCGGATGCTCGGCGATTTCGAAATTCCTGCCGTCTGGTTCCAGTCTATTAATGCACTGTTCATTATCCTGCTGGCGCCGGTATTCAGCTGGGCATGGCCGTTGCTGGCGCGTAAAAATGTGCGCCCGAGTAGCATCACCAAGTTTATCATTGGTATTTTGTGTGCGGCAGCGGGCTTCGGGATCATGATGATGGCTGCCCAGAACGTCCTGAACAGCGGCGGAGCAGGCGTATCACCCTTATGGCTGGTGGGAAGCATTTTGATGCTGACGCTCGGCGAGCTGTGCCTGAGCCCGATTGGACTGGCGACGATGACGCTGCTGGCACCGGAAAGAATGCGCGGTCAGATGATGGGCCTGTGGTTTTGCGCCAGCGCGCTGGGGAATCTGGCGGCCGGTTTGATTGGCGGGCATGTAAAAGCCGATCAACTGGATATGCTGCCTGATCTCTTCGCACGTTGTTCCATTGCGTTGCTGATCTGCGCTGCGGTGCTGTTCATCCTCATTATTCCGGTGCGAAGAATGCTGGAAAATACCGGATCGAAGACAGAGCAAAAAACCGTAACGCATGCCTGATCGCGGATGATGTGATTTTCGAATACTGATAAGAACCAATAAGGCCGGGATGATGACCGGCCTTATTTTTAGATTTTCAGGATGCATTGATTTACAATGAGCTTACGATTCCAGTGCGCATAATCATGATTATGTTAAATTGCGGTGCATTCAGCGGAATGATTGCTTTGACCGCCCCCTTTTTCAATAAGTCTTCATGATCTTTAATGGCAGAAATGTTTTCAATTGTCTGATTTGTGATGAAGTACATTCCTCATTGGCTTTGATGATTTACACTTACGCTATGCTTAAGGTATAACTTTTCTTTTAAATGCTGCGACGCAATCCATTTTATACAACAGGGTTTTTAAATAATGGAAGATGCTTTTGTCGGGAATATAAAAAAACCAGTGCTGAAATTTTAGCCATCATCATCCTTTATCTTATCTTTACCCTGTCCCCTTATATACTGACAAGTTTCTTCGTCATCGGATTTGATGCTTCAATCATCGTTATGCTGAATCATGGGCATAGCTACCCTGGCGTCATTATTACCTCAGGGTAGCTTAAAATAATTTTAACTAGTTATTACCAGTGGCATTGCCCGTTGACGCTGTTAGCATTTGAGTCGCCACCAAAAGCGCCGCCACGGCCGCCATTATCAGAAAGGCATTTTCCGGCATTTTTAGCCACACCGACCGCCATTTTCCCCGGGTTTGGAAAGCCTTTGGCGAGTGCACCAAAAACACCATTAGCGCAGTCAACAGTTCCCGGGCCTCCGTATATATGCGTAGGCGCATTCTGAGCCATATGACTCCAGGATGATTGGTTGTGCTGGGTATTTCTGCTGCTGCCGCCCTCATAATTAGAGTTAGCGTTTCCGCCTGCAACTAAAGCTAATTCAGATTGAGAAAGTTCCTTTATCATTTTTTACCCTCGTAACGGTTATTTTTTTCTGCTATTGATTTGGTCTCCACCAGAAAAACAATTAGCAGGGATACTGACACTTGCAGAAGCAGTGAAACTTTAGAATTCCCACTATCCCTATATATGACTACTCCACCCGGGAAATGAAATAGAAGCCAACCAACAATATGAGGACAAATATTTTCTTCAGCCGCACATCGACTTCGCAGTGAAAGGTACAAAACAGTTATACGCTCAAAGGTAAGCTTTTTGTCAATTTTATTACTTTTAGTTACATTTGATTTCACTTTGTTAACTATTTATTGCTTTATCTTCATTTTTTCTCCTTCTTTTTATGCTTTAAAAAATACATTTAATTTCATGTAATCCTTTGTTTTTAAAGGTTTTTTCTTCTTCACTAAGCGAAATGTAGATAATACAAACCAGCGGTATGCTAAAACAAACGCTTGCCGGAGCAGGACCAGGGCGTGGCATAATAAAGGTGACTACTCACCTCCCCGCACGCTAACGAAGGACAGACCGTGTTTCGCCAGGAAGCGATTGATAATCAGAAAATGAAATGGCGTGGCCGGGCGCTGCTCCTCCCTGGAATTCCGTTCTGGGTCACTGCGTTATTATGTCTTTTGTTTATTACAATCTTCCTCACCTTTGTCATCGCCGCAAATTACACCCGCAGAGTGAACGTGACCGGCGAGATCAGCACCTACCCGCGCGTGGCTAACGTCTATTCCGCCGTTCAGGGCGTGGTAGTCAAAGAATTTGTCACGGAAGGACAGATAATCAAGGCTGGCACTCCTATCTATCAGATAGATGTGAGTAAAAGTACCCGCAGCGGCGTGGTCAGCGATAACCAACGCCGGGACATCAATAATCAGCTTGAACGCATTTCACAAATCATCAGCCGGCTGGACAGCAGTAAACAAGACACTGTCGGGATGCTGGAGAAACAAAAGGCCCAATATATCGCCGCTTTCCAGCGCTCCAACGACATACTCCGGCGTGCTGAGGAAGGACTCCGTATTATGAAAGAGAATATGGAGAACTACCGGCAATATCAGACAAAGGGGCTTATCAATAAGGATCAACTCACCAATCAGGTGGCGCTCTATTACCAGCAACAAAACAATCTGTTGGGCCTCACCGGGCAGAACGAGCAAAACGCCCTGCAGATCACTGCTCTTGAAAGCCAAATCCACACTCAGGCCGCTGAGTTTGATAACCAAATTTATCAGATGGAACTCCAGCGCTACGAACTGCAAAAAGAACTGCTCAATATCGATGCCGGCGGGGCAATCATCGTCCGCGCACTGGTTGACGGTCGCGTAGACTCTCTTAGCGTCACGGTAGGACAGATGGTCAACGTCGGCGACAGTTTGCTGCAAGTCATCCCACCCAATATTGATCATTACTCCCTGATACTTTGGGTACCTAATGATGCTATTCCCTATATTTCCACAGGCGACCGGGTCAACATTCGTTATGAAGCTTTTCCGGCGCAAAAGTTTGGGCAGTTTGCCGGCACGGTGTCAGTGATTTCGAAAGCACCGGCTTCATCTCAGGAAATGCTGACCTATCAGGGAGCCCCGAAAGCTGCTTTGACCTCGGCAGTCCCTTACTACAAAGTGATCGTCAGACCCGAAAAACAGACCATCATGTACCGTGGTAAACGTCTGAACCTGGAAAATGGTATGAAGGCGGAGAGCACACTATTTTTGGAAAAAAGGAAGATATATCAGTGGATGTTGTCACCGTTCTACGACATGAAACACAGCGCGTCGGGGCCGGTCAATGAATAGACTCTCTGTCAAGAAACTGCTCGGCCAGCTTGATATACGATTGCGGCAACGCGTGCCGCTAGTCCATCAAACGGAATCTTCTGAGTGCGGCCTCGCTTGCCTGGCGATGCTTTGCGGCCACTATGGTATGAATATTGATCTGATCGCACTGCGCCAGCAGTTCAACCTCTCGGCGCGTGGTACTACGTTGTCCGGTTTAACCGGTATGGCCGAACAACTGGGCTTGTCGTCACGCCCTTTGTCACTGGATATGGAAGATCTCGGTGCGCTAAAATTGCCATGCATACTGCACTGGGAGTTTAACCATTTTGTCGTTCTGGTGAGCGTCAGGCGTAATCACGTGGTCATACATGACCCCGCCCGGGGCCGCAGAATCATCAACATGGCAGAGGTGGCGCACAGTTTTACCGGCGTAGCACTTGAAGCCTGGCCAGGCGCTGCATTCAAAGCACATACCGTGCGGAAACGGCTCAGTCTGAGTACGCTGATGGGCAGCGTATATGGCCTTAAAGGTACGCTAGGCAAAATTTTTTGCCTGTCACTGGTGATTGAAACCATCAACCTTGTGATGCCGGTTGGTACACAACTGGTGATGGATCATGCGATCCCTGCAGGCGATCGCGGACTGCTGACGTTAATCTGCGCGGGGCTGTTATTCTTTATTCTGTTGCGGGCCGCAGTCAGCATGGTACGCGCCTGGTCTGCACTGGTCATGACGACGCTCATCAATGTCCAGTGGCAATCCGGGTTGTTTAACCACTTATTGAGGTTACCTCTGGGCTATTTTGAACGTCGCAAACTGGGGGATATCCAGTCACGTTTCGGATCGCTGGATGCATTGCGCAGCACCTTCACCGCCAGTATTGTCGGCGCCATCATGGACATGATTATGGTGGCCGGCGTGCTCGTGATGATGATTTTGTACGGAGGTTGGTTAACGTGGGTCGTCATGGCCTTCACCGCCGTGTATGTACTTCTCCGTCTGCTGACCTACGGTTATTACCGGCAGCTTTCAGAGGAGTCTTTGGTCAGAAATGCCCGTGCCGGTTCCTATTTCATGGAGACGCTGTACGGCATCGCCACAGTAAAAATGCAGGGGATAGCAGAAAGACGCAGTGCCCACTGGCTCAACCTCGAAATCGATACCATCAATACCGGGATCCGCGTTACGAAGATGGACATGCTGTTTGGCGGCATCAACACCTTTGTCTCAGCCTGTGATCAGGTGGTGATCCTGTGGCTGGGTACCAGTCTGGTAATAGACAACCAGATGACTATCGGTATGTTCGTTGCATTCGGCGCTTTTCGCGGGCAGTTTTCCGACAGAATTGGCTCACTGACCAATTTCCTGCTGCAATTGCGTATGATGAGCTTGCACAATGAACGCATTGCCGATATTGCCCTGCATCCGCAGGAAAATCGTAAGCCGGACATCCCTTATGAGGCTCGTTTACAACCCGTTTCGCTGGCAACACATGCATTGAGTTACCGTTATGACCGTCAGTCTCCACCCATTTTTAACGGGTTAGACATCACTATCGCGCCCGGAGAAAGTGTGGCTATTGTTGGGCCGTCCGGCTCAGGAAAAACCACCTTGATGAAGGTATTGTGCGGGCTGTTTTATCCTGATAACGGCAGGGTCGAGGTGAACGGTATCGATATTCAGCAGTTGGGTATCAATAACTATCATAAAATGATCGCCTGCGTAATGCAGGATGACAAGCTATTTTCCGGCTCCATCCGGGAAAATATCTGCGGCTTTGCGGACGAAGTGGATGAAGCCTGGATGCAGGAATGTGTCCGCGCCAGCTACCTGGATACCGTCATTAAGCAAATGCCCATGGGCTATGAAACCCTGATCGGTGAATTAGGAGAGGGACTGTCGGGGGGGCAAAAACAACGACTGTTCCTTGCCCGCGCGATTTACAAGAAGCCTGCCGTCTTGTTCTTAGATGAAGCGACCAGCGCGCTGGACAAGGAAAGCGAGGCGATGGTGAATCTCGCGATCAAAGCACTGGACATCACAAGGGTTATCATTGCGCACCGCGAGACAACGATAGCATCGGCAGACAGGGTGATTTATCTGGAATAAAGGTCTGTGTTTGCCGTGTGCCGTGAGTTGCCTGCCTGGGCTATCCGGACGGGGACGGATCGGGGTCTGGATTCACCTCTCAGGATGTACTGCGAAGCGTGCGGTGATGGTCTTCCCGTATGTGTTCATCCGGCGTTTCGGCAGTATCCGCAAAGCCATTATGACTGTTAAAACCACCCCGATGAACCGGGGCTGATTTTATAAGGGTCATATCTTTTGCCATTGCACCGAAGGTGATGAAGATAAAAAGTACGGCAAAACTTAACCTTGGTTTCATGCATTTCTCCTCTTACTTCACAGTATGTCCTTATCCTAAAGTCCTCTGAGTAAAACTCCGTCAATACGCGTGAATTTTAATAACTTATCTGTAACACCATCCCAATGGCTGGGATATCAGTTGTCAAAGAATAATGAGTCGCTGGTCAGGTCCGGATGCCGAACCTGAACCGCCCTAAAACTAAAAACCGTGCCCCGTGAGTTCCCGTTTGTTAATTTTCACGGGCCGGGTCACGCTGTTATCCAGAATGATATGCCAGCAGCTACTGTTGGCCGAAGGTTGTAGCGTCATATGCCACCTTGCATCGCCACCCTCACCCGGACCTGCCTTCCGGTGAGGCCCGGCAATGACTTTCAGGGTTCCTCTGCAGTAGGCATTGTTCAACTGACTGTCCAGCCTGCAGGCTTTCTCTATCAGAACTGATGTATAGTTTTTGCTGAAACGTCCGTCTTTCTGCCAGTTGGTCGTCCAGTTGGCTAATGAAAAAGACATAGCTATCTCCAGTAGTGGCATTGCGATACGGAAGTATATCGAAATGCAGGTTATACAGGCCTGATGCAGTGACTCAGGTGTTGCAAAAATCGCAATGAATGATGTTAAAACATATTTTCTGCCTTCCATTAATGAAATCAGCAGTAGCAACAGTGAAAATTCTCTCGGATATTATCCTTCAAAAGTCCAGTTTGATATTTTCTTACACGAGACATATATTTCAGAAATGATTAACATGTATATGTTTATCTCCTGAATTAATTATTTTATTAACCGGCTGCAGTCTCATTATAAAACATATGCTAATTTTAACTCTGTATTTTTCGCAGTACAAAGCAAATAAAAAATATTTATGCTAACAGGTGATAATTAAATTCAAGCGGATCTTCCGTTTCTGCCACAATAAATTTCGGCATTTTCATTTAATACACCCTGTAAGGTTTAACCCCAGGAAAATAGTGAGTTAATATTGCAACAGTTAGCCCTGTCACTCAATCGTGCTGAGGCGCTCCCTGTATACTAACTCGTCTGTAACGATAAGGTGGTTTGCGGCGTTTCTTGCTATCACGCAGGCATCAGCGCTAAGTGATTGACTTTAACTTCAATAATAAGAAAATGTTTCCTTTCGCGCGGCTACCAGATACCACCGGAGTTTATTATCGCCTCTTCCCGTCATTTTCCGTTTATTACTGCCTTGAAACACCCGGCTGCCGTTGTGACGCTTGCATTGTTACTGGCCAGTTGTTCTTCAACACCACCAAAATCCCTGGTGACGCCACTTCCGCCAGTTGCCCGGCACCCTCTTCCCGACAAACCGGTATCGGGCCATGAACCCGTGCGTGGCGTCTGGCTGGCGACGGTTTCCCGCCTCGACTGGCCACCGGTTAATTCGGTGAATGCCGGCAGTGCATCATTGCGCATCAGCCAGCAGCAACAGGCGCTGATTACCAAGCTCGATAAGCTCAAAAGTCTGGGCATCAATACGGTGTTCTTTCAGGTGAAGCCTGACGGCACGGCGTTCTGGCCATCAAAAATTTTGCCATGGTCAGATATGCTGACGGGCAAAATTGGTCAGGATCCTGGATATGATCCGCTGCAATTTATGCTCGATGAAGCGCACAAACGCGGGATGAAAGTCCATGCCTGGTTTAATCCTTATCGCGTGTCTGTAAATACTAAACCTTCGACTGTGGCGGAACTGAATCAGACATTGTCGCTGCACCCTGCCAGCGTATTCGTGTTGCACCGCGACTGGATCCGAACTGCCGGCGATCGTTTTGTGGTTGACCCGGGTATTCCTGATGCACGCGACTGGATAACCAGCATCGTGGCGGAAGTGGTCGCGCGTTATCCCGTTGATGGCGTTCAGTTTGATGACTATTTTTATTCAGAATCACCGGGTTCTGCCCTGGATGATAGCCTGACGTTCCGGAAATACGGTCAGGGTTATGCTTCAAAAGCAGACTGGCGGCGTCACAATACACAGATGCTGATTGAGCAGGTTTCGCGCACCATAAAACAGCTGAAACCGGCTGTGGAATTTGGCGTCAGTCCGGCAGGTGTCTGGCGCAACGTGTCGCATGATCCGGCGGGTTCACAAACTTCCGGCGCAGCGGCTTACGATGAGGCTTATGCGGATACCCGCTTGTGGGTGCAGCAGGGTTTGCTCGATTACATTGCGCCGCAACTGTACTGGCCGTTTTCCCGCAAGGCGGCGCGTTATGACGTGCTGGCAAACTGGTGGGCTAATGTGGTAAAGCCCACTCATACGCGTCTCTATATTGGTGTGGCGCTGTATAAAGTGGGCGAACCGTCAAAAAATGAACCGGACTGGATGGTAAGTGGTGGCGTACCGGAACTGAAAAAACAACTCGATATGAATGAATCCGTACCACAAATTAGCGGCACGATTTTATTCCGTGAAAGCTACCTCAACCAGCCGCAGACGCAGGATGCGGTGCGTTACCTGAAAAGCCGCTGGGGAAGCTGAAATAACGCTGCCTGTTGTGTGGTTGCCTTATAAAGATATGCCGTGGAGCTAATAAATTGACCATGGCATCCATTTATCGTGCTTACGTAACCTCGGTTACCCGACAATGGTCCAGTTAGTCATGATTCTATGCCGTAAATTTAAGTGAATATTGCGAATATTTCCTGACCAGTTGGGGCCGCGAAAATCCGGGTTCAGGAAGGAGGCATTGTAGAAATGGTCGCGCCATTTTGCATTTAATTTCCCATGACCCGAACTGAGCGGCACCCCGGTGACCACCATCCTGTTCACTGTATCCGTGATATATAGTCGGATGAAAACCCATTTTTAAATAAAATCCCTGGCTGTCATCTACCGGTAATAATGAGGCGTTTTCGATATTCTGCTCCATCCCGTATCTTATGGCTGAAAATAAGAGAAGCTGACCCAGCCCGACAAATCTGTTGGGGTGGGATTTCGTAGGTTTGTTGGTATTTCCTTCAACATATATTGCCGAGATATATAAATAATCACGACTTCCCGGTTCACTTAGTACTACGCAGCGACCTGCTGCAACATCTTCATTTTTGTCTGTGAGTAGGGAAAAATTCATGGCGTTATTGTCATATTCCGGTGTCGTTTCCCGGGTTTCAACCAGTCTAAGGGTTAGGTGTGCCCTGCCAGCCGGATTTTTTCTATGAAGCGCATAGTGCTTTTAATTCCTCTCTATATTTGATGAGTCAATTAAATTCGTGCTGCGTCAATCGGATATCAGTATAAACAAAGCGTACTGGAGGAATACTTAATAATATATGTACCCTTTAGCCACCCATGGCCAGATATAGATTATAAAAGCAAAGCCCCGCCTGAAAATACAGACGGGGCTTTGCTGTGTTGTGCATTAAATCTTCACTTCAGAACGTGTAATTTGCGCTGACCGAAAGATTGCGCGGTTCACCGTAAACGGCGTAATCGCTGAGCCATGAATAATATGTGCGGTCAAACAGGTTGTTGATGTTGGCCTGTACGGACAGCTGTTTTGTTACCTGATAACGCGTGAACAGATCCACCCGCGCCGTACTGCCCTGTGATACGCGACGGGTTTCGCCGTCCGGTCCGGTTGCATTCTGGAAAGTGCGGTTTTGCCAGTTTACACCACCGCCGACAGTCAGATCCGGCATCGCCGGCACCTGGTAGCGGCTGAATAATTTCAGCTGGGTCTGCGGCATATTGCTGTTGAGACGGCTGCCGGTTTCGTCTTTCGCCACATAACGCGTCGCACCGAAGGTCATTTGCAGGTTGTCGGTCACCGCGCCGTTTAGCTCAAATTCAGCACCTTTGCTGACGGTGCCATTGACCGCAACATAAGCCTGTTCGCTCGAACCGTTAACGTATCTGCTGCCGTCTTCCTGCGCCACGTTATCCTGTTCGATACGGAATACTGCCATCGTGGCGGTCAGACGACCGTCTATCCACGCAGATTTAAGCCCGGTTTCGTAGTTTTTCCCGGTCGTTGGTGACAGGTAATGACCGTTAATATCGCGGTCAGTCTGCGGCTGGAAGATGGACGTGTAACTGGCATACGCCGACCAGGTATCGTTAATGTCATACACCAGCCCGCCATACGGGGTGATGTTGTTTTTGTTCATACTGCCGCTGCTGCCGTTGGTGCTCCACCGGGTATAGCGCGCGCCGACGATCAACGAAAGCGGATCCGCCAGTGAGAAGCGCGTTGCGAAGTAACCCGCTTTTTGGCGAATCACATCGTCCGCATTCAGATACCAGTCTCCCCACTCCGGTTCGCTGACACGCCCGTCCCAGCTGTTGCCGAAACTGCCAATGGTGTCACTATCGAGGGAACCGTCTGCGCTGTAAGTCTGGTTATGCTGCCGGCTGTAGCTGATACCCGCCACCATCTGATGCTGACGGCCAAACCATTCAAACGGCCCGGTGGCATAAGTGTCGATGGAGTCCACTTTGCGGGTGCCACGGTCTTTGCTGCCAAAACCACTGAGGCCGGTGCCTGTAGTGTGATCCGGGAAATTCATGAGATAGAGCAATTTATCGTTAAACGTTTGCTCGCCGTGTGTGCCATTAACGCGCAATGTCCAGCCGTTATCAAAGTCATGCTTCACGTTAGCAAATACTTTGCGCGACTGGATGGCGTAATTCGTCCAGTCTGCGGAAGTATTCGTGCTGCGGTCATAATGGGTGCGCGAACCGTCGGTATACCAGGTTGGCAGGCCGCCCCACGTCGGGTTAGCGGTATTATTTTCCTGATAATCGTAACCGAGCGACACGGTGGTGTTATCGGTCACATCTGCATCCACCACGCCGTAGAAGAATTTTTTGCGCTTGTGATAGCGATCCAGCCAGCTGTCCTGATCCTGATAACCGGCGACCACGCGTCCGCGCACCGAGCCTTCCTGATTCAGCGGACCGGAAGCGTCCAGGACGTAACGCTGTTTGTTCCAGCTGCCGTAACCGGCGCTAATCTCACCGGTGAATTCTTTGCTGTCGGCGTGTTTACGCACCATGTTGACAGAAGCGGATGGATTACCCGTTCCGGTCATCAGGCCGGTTGCACCCCGCACCACTTCGATGCGGTCATAAATCGCGGTGTCTTCGGCTGCATCACCAAAATTCCAGGTATCGCTGACGGAGGTCGGAATGTCGTCGTAGGTGTAACTGTTGATGTAAAAACCGCGGGAAAAATAAGACACGCGTTCGCTGTCAATAACCTCCGTTGAGATGCCGGTGGTATTATTCAGCACGTCGCCGACCGACTGGAGGTTCTGATCCTGCATACGCTGTTGAGTGATAACGCTCACTGATTGCGGAATATCTCGCGGCGTCAGGTTCATTTTGGTGCCTGCGGTGGTGGTGCGGACGGCGTAATCCTGTGCGTCGCTGCCGGTTGGCGTCGCCGTGCCTTCGATCACCATATCTTGCTGCTGACCAAATGTATCCGTACTGGCAGTGCTTTTTATCCCGCTGAGGTTTTCAGCCGCCAGTACCGGATTTACCAGAACAAATATCGCCAGTGCCAGTGATGAAACCGCAAAAGTTCTCCCTGCGTCTGCGGCACACTGGTGTGCATAAATCGCCCTGCCATTCAAAGACATAACACATTCCCGTGGAAAATTTTATAGGTGTAAGACTGTTTCTATTATTGTTTTACATGAACAGTCTAAATGAGAATGTAAATAGTAATTATTAACGTTAACCATGTCGCGATGTGGATGAGTTTTAATAAGTAACAAAATGTTAATCAGGTTTTATCCGTGAACGGATCAGTGGTTGGAAATGCATGTCTCTGAGGTTTCTTATGCATTTCAGACTATTCTGTCCTGCATGCAGCCCTTCCGGGTTGTGGAGTCTTCTACCCTTAAGGTGTTCAACATAAGGAGACGCTATGAGACGAATCGCATTGTTACTCACCCTGTTGATCGCGGGTTCTGCTGTCGCCGAAGACACGACTTCGCAACATACTCCCGCGACCTATATCAATATCCTCTGTAGCTCCGCGCTTAATAAACCTGATGGTACTGCGGATTATTTCCGTGAGCAGATCAAAGATATTTCGACGCAATCTCAGTCTCCGTCGTCGATCAATAAGCCAGAGTTTAATGAGGATGAAGCGGATAAGGTGATTGAAACATGGACATCGCTCAGCAAAACCGATCGCGAAAAAATCAGGACACAACAGCAATGTCAGGACACCTTGCTTCAGCGATATCAGGCAGGATAAAGATGGGGACAGGATAAAAGAATGCGGGATGTGTTCCCGCATTATGTGGACGTTCTCTATCAGGCTGCTTTGACCGCGCGTACTTTTTTGGTCGCGGCAGGTTCAGCGACAGCCCGGTCTTCAGCGGTGGTATCGGCTGGTGCGACGGGCTGCTGCGCTGTCCCCTCTTCGGGCAGTTTGCTGGTGCGCAAAATATGCTGGACGGTATCTTTGTGTTCAGCAAGGTGAAGCGCAATATTTTCCGCGAGTGTTTCATCCAGGTCGAGATTGCTTTGTGACAGCCATTCAGTAAAAGCATCTGCCATGTCCAGCATTTTGTCGTATGCATCTGCTTCTTTCTTATTGGCAAAAGTCATTTTCTCTTCACCTTTTCTGACAACAACAAATTTTGTTTCAACAGCCATAATTCGCTCCTTATACTGTAATTATATCCAGTATACCAATGATCAGTGAAGGATACATCATCCGGCCTGTTTTTTATAGTGCGGAGCCTGGATCGCTCTGCCCGGGTGTCTGATCAGCGCAGCCTGACTGAAAGCTCGACATCATCACTGAATGGTACAGAAAGATAACCGTTCTCCGCCGAACGCACATGGGTAAGATAGTTCTGGTTGTAGCTCGCATTGTCGGCGATGATCATCGTGCCCGGATGAAAACGGCTTTCCAGCAAATGCAGAATATCGTCATAAAGTACTTTTGCGCCATCGAGAATCAGTAAATCGATGGTCTCTGGCAGATCAACGGCCAGTGTGTTCAGCGCGTCACCGACACGAATTTCGACTAAATCGCTCACGCCAGCCTGCACAAAATGTTCCCGTGCCTTTGCCACTTTTGTCGGCTCAAACTCGCTGGTGATGACCTTACCGCCGCCGTTATCGCGCAACGCCGCCGCCAGATACAACGTGGACAGCCCGAACGACATGCCAAATTCCACCACCGATGTTGCCTTAGTACTTCGCGCCAGCATATACAGCAGTTTGCCTGTCTCGCGTGATACCGGCAGCCACATGTGTTTCAGCAGACTATATAAATTCAGATACTCTGTTTTGCTGTGCATCATGCGCGTAGTTTCTTCTTCCGGTATCTGCGTGAAATCGAAACGGGCTGCAGCGCTGGCTTCATTGAAAAGACGGTCGAGTAATGGCGCCATCGGTGCGCAGGTCAGAGTGTTTTCTGTGGTCATGGGATTATCCTGTTTAACATTGAGCAACGTGTCATAACTGACTAGAATGCGAGTGATTCATCGCGTTTAAAATTATGCGATGTTTTCGTTGCCTCCACTATTCGCATTCTTTTTTGAGGACTCAGCCCGTCATGACCCACCGCCGCATCCCGCAGGTTTCCTCACGTAAAGAGCCAAAACAATCCCGCTCAGCCGGGCTGGTGGCGACCATTCTTGAAGCCGCTGCTCAGGTTTTAGCGAAGGAAGGCGCCGCCCGTTTTACTACCGGTCGCGTCGCTGAAAGAGCCGGAATCAGCATCGGTTCGCTGTATCAGTACTTTCCCAATAAAGCGGCGATTTTGTTTCGTCTGCAAAGCGACGAGTGGCGGCGAACCCGTGATATGCTGCGCAGCATTCTTCAGGACGCAGAAAAGACCCCTGCCGTGCGCTTACGTATTCTGGTGCATGAATTTATCCGTTCCGAATGTGAGGAAGCGCAGATGCGTGGCGCGCTCAGTGACGCCGCACCGTTTTATCGTGACGCCCCGGAGGCGCAGGAAGCTCGGGAGGCGGGAGAGGAAGTGTTTCATCGTTTTATGCATGAGGTAATGCCGGATGTCGCCGGAGAAAAGCGCCAGCTGGCGGGCGATCTGCTTTCCACCACACTCAGTGCTTTTGGCCGGGACTTTTCTGCCACCCCGCGTACTGCCGCTGAAATCAAAATTTATGCTGATGCGCTGGCGGACATGTTTACAGCCTATGTGCAGGGGGCGGTTTAGCCAGGCGTGAATTTTTGAGGGATAAGCGGGGCTATGAACGAGATGCCATGACGGCGCGTTTCTCAGAGGAATTACCGGGGATCCCAAAACGCTAATTTCGTTTCAGGCCGACGGATGGCATAGTAAATGTCTGATTTTTACAACAGGACCGTTCCATGATCGTCGTTACTCCGTCAGTCGATCCGTCACTTGCGCGAATCGCCCCCGGTTTTCGGGTATTAAGCGTGTCGGCGCAGGCCGCGCCGATAACTAACCCTGCCATTGCGGAAGCCGCTTTACAAAGGGCCTGCCGTTTTATCGTTGAGAATGATTTTCCCTGGGCGGATGAACATCTGAACGCCTGGACCGGGGTTTTCAAAGCCTTTGGGGCGAAACCTAAACGTACTGCCTGCTCAGCCGATGCCCTCAGAAAACGCGTGCTGAAAGACGGCACGATGCCGGCCATCGATCCGGTGGTCGATCTCTACAATGCGGTGAGCATTCAGTATGCCATTCCGGTCGGTGGCGAAAATATTTCTGCTTATTCCGGCCATCCGAGGCTGACATTTGCCGATGGCAGCGAGCCTTTTGACACCATGAAAGCCGGCGAACCGGTGATTGAATTCCCCGATGCCGGAGAAGTTATCTGGCGTGATGATACGGGGGTGACCTGCCGGCGCTGGAACTGGCGTCAGGGTATCAGAACCCGGCTCGACAGCGAGGCACACAACATGTGGTTCATCCTCGAAAGCCTGCCCGCCATGCCTTTGCAGGCACTCCATGACGCAGGTGATATGCTGATTAACGGACTGGAACAACTGATGCCAGGTGTTAAAACTGACGTGAAGCTGATAACACTGGGTTGATGATGCAAATAAGGCTCCTTGCGGAGCCTTATTTATGATCCAGCAGCGAGGTGCCGTAAGAATTATCGATGGTACATACCCAGCGCCCGTCCGGTTCATGGCGGAAAACATAAGTGGCACGACGGGTAGTGGTCACTGTGCCGCCCTGTCCGTCGGGGAAGTGCAGCACCGTTTCCATGATCACCAGCGCATCCTGCGCCCCCTCAATCACCTGCATCTCACCCTGTTCCACCACCAGTTGATCCTGGAAATAATCCGAGATGGCGATAAAGGCTTTGCGGATATCGTTTTTGCCGCGGGCAATCATGCCCGGTTTAATCACCAGTGCCGCATCCACGGCGTAATGCGCCATCAGCGAGTCGAAATCTCTGTCTGATATGGCTTTGTCACAAGCTTCGATAATCTGGCGGATCGGGTGTGTACTCATCCGTTAATGTCCTTTCGCTGAGTTCCAGAATAATGAGATCCCTGTCTGAAATAACAGGATGTCGACCAGGCAGCTGAAGTCTGTCTCTGACATGTTAATAACAAATTTTTTGCCAATAAACATCCCTGCCTTCAGCATGCCCTGATACCGGCAGGCGTGCTGAAGGCCGCGCTACACCAGGCGTTTGAACGTTGGCTGATGGAACAGGGTCAGAGTGGTGATAAGAAAACCGGATCAGTCGTAATTCTCACCATACAGACCAATGAGCCGCCGCACGACACCATTGGTCCAGCCGAAGCCATCCTGCAGCGGATATTCCCCGCCGCCACCTTCACGAGGGATGCCCCCTGAGATGTGGTATTTCTCGATCAGTTTATGATGTTGCTGGTAATACTGATTCACCGTTTTCAGCCAGTTACGGGCAATTTCATCACCCAGCGCATCATTGCCGTATTGCTTGAAACCCTGAATTGCCATCCATTGCAGAGGAGCCCAGCCGTTGGGTTTATCCCATTGTTCACCGGTTTCATATTCCGTCGCCATGATGCCGCCGGGCGTGAATAAACGTTTACGTACAGCCTCTGAAAGCCGTTCAGCCTGGTAATGACTGGCAAGCCCCACATACAACGGCACGACGCTGGCAGCGGAGAACAACGCCATTTGCTGACGGTGCCAGTCGTAATCGCGAAAACAACCTTCGTTGTCATCCCACAGATAACGGTTTATGGCGTCACGCCGGTTTTCTGCTTTACGGCGGAATAAAATTTCGGTGACTTTATCTCCCTTCAAACCGGAAATATTGGCGATAGCGCTTTCGAGTTTATGCATAAACGCATTCAGATCTACCGGGATAAATTGCGTGGTACGGATACTGGCGAGACGGTGGCCGTCACGCAACCAGCGCGATGAATAATCCCAGCCAGATTCCGCCCCCGCACGCAAATCGCGGTAAACTTCGTTGGCTGGCCGGCCTGAATGTTTAGCGGTTTCGACGTCTTCACGCCACGATTCATCGCGCGGGGTGTCCCTGTCATCCCAGTAACGGTTAAGCAGTGTACCGTCCGGCAGGCAAACTGCATGGCGGTACGCCTGATTCGGCGCGAGAGAGTCCGCACCATCCATCCAGAATTCATATTCCATTTTCAGATGATCGAGATACCGCCGTGCGCCACGTACACCGTCTTCCTCGAACAGTTCAACCATCAGCGCGAACACCGGTGGCTGTGAACGGCTCAGATAATACGTGCGGTTACCGTTAGGAATATGGCCGTATATCTCAATAATCCAGGCGAAATTGTCCGCCATGGTGCGCAGGAGATCATTACGGCCACTTTCCGCCAGACCTAACATCGAAAAGTAAGAATCCCAGTAATAGGTCTCACTGAAACGTCCGCCGGGAACCACATAGGCCTGAGGCAAAGGCATCAGTGAAGACCATGGCACATGATCTTCCGGCTGGCGCGTCAGCACCGGCCAAAGTTTATCGATGTGTTCTTTCAGCGAATCGCCGGGATCGGAGACGTATTCATCATCGCGGTGTTCCGGCAGCCAGAAATGTGCGTCAACAAAGCGTTTCAGGTTAAAGCCGGGATGATTCTTTACCCGGCGATAACGCAGCAAAATGTCCAGCGGATCCATCTTCGGCGGGCAGTCCGGGAAGGTTTTGCTGTCCTCGAAAAGCCCTGAAGATTGCACGCTGGTAAACAATTCCAGATAACGGTCAGCAGGCGTTAAGGCATCGGAAGGCGGCAAGCCTTCGATCATCTCTGGTTCCGGTTCTGCATCCATCATCCGGTCAAGGATCAGTTCAATCGGCTCGAGCTCGGTCAGACGAGTCTCTTCGCTCTCAGCATTTTCGCTGTCAAACATTGCGTTTTGGTTCGTCTGGTAATTTGCATTTTGCATATGCTGCAAGCCTCTTGCTTATAAAATTCACACGACGGCGCTGTGTTTTTCACTATGCGGTGTGATGGCGTATAAATCGCGTAAATAGCTTTCGCCCCAGTTCGCAATGTCATTCTTACGCAACACCGCCATCATGTCGTTATAGCGTTCAAGCCGTTCTTCCAGCGGCATGGTCAGTGCTTTATCCAGCGCCGCTGCCACATCATCCCGGTCATAAGGGTTGACGATCAGTGCCGATGTAAGTTCATTTGCTGCACCGGCAAATTGTGACAAAACAAGAACGCCCGGGTCTTTTGGATCCTGCGCGGCGACATACTCTTTTGCCACCAGATTCATGCCATCTCGCAGCGGCGTCACCAGCCCGACATCCGTCAGGCGGAACAATTTCATGAGCAGGCTGCGCTGGAAATGCTGGTTGAGGTAAAACAGCGGCGTCTGGTTGATACCACCATATTTACCGTTGATGCGCCCCACTTCGGTTTCCAGCTGATGACGCAGTTCCTGATAGGCTTGCACGTCACCGCGCGAGGTCGGGGCAATTTGCGAATAGCGCACTTTACCGCGATGCTGCGGGAATTTTTCCAGCAATGCCTCAAAGGCGAGAAAGCGCTCCGGCAACCCTTTGGTGTAATCGAGACGCTCACAGGAAATAATATTTTTCGATTCGCGTAGTTCGCGTTCCATCGCCGCCATTTTGGGTGGCAGCGGGCCCTCGGCCATTTCCTTTATGCTTTCCGGTGCAATGCTGATCGGATATACGCCGGTAGCAAAGGTTTTGCCAAACGCCCGGTGCTGATGTGTATCGCAATCTTCAATATCAGCCAGCGATTTGAGATTATCCAGAAACGCCATACGGTCACCTTCGGTCTGGAAGCCCAGCAAATCATACTCGCACATCATTTCGAGCAATTCATCGTGTGTTGGCACGGCATTAAAGATTTCCGGGGTCGGGAACGGAATGTGCAGGAAGAAACCAATACGGTTTTTTACGCCGAGTTTACGCAGCGCGGCAGCGAACGGCAGTAAATGATAATCATGGATCCACAAGATATCATCCGCTTTGATGAGCGGCTGCAATCTTTTCGCCAGCATATTATTGACCCGGCAGTAACCGTCCCACGCCTCACGCTGGAAATCCACCAGATCGATACGATAGTGAAGCGCCGGCCAAAGTACGGCATTTGAAAACTGACAGTAATACAGATCGTAATCGTTTTGATTAAGCGGAACCGAAGCGTAAGTAATGCCGTTATCTTCCATCAGATGCAGGTCATCCTCTTCTTCGCCCGATATTTCACTTATCTCACCATTCCAGCCAAACCAGAGACCTGAAGTATTTTTCAGCGCATCCAGAATGCCCACGGCCAGCCCGCCAGCGGATTTTGAACCGTCAGGAATGGCAATTCGGTTAGAGACAACAACCAGGCGACTCATAATTCGGACTCCTTCTTGAATGTTAATGTGTGACGTTGTAACGCCTCAATCCACCGGTAAACGTCGTGAACGGTTTTGACACGATACTGCGCGAGACTTGAACCTTCGCCAACTTTCACCGTGATCCCCCGCATGGCGTTAACCACTTCGAACCCTTTTTCATCGGTCAGATCATCGCCTACGAATACCGGAATGCGTCCGGAAAAGGGTGTCTGTTGCATGAACGTATAAATCGCAGCGCCCTTATCTTTTCCGCGAGGTTTAATCTCAAGAACGCATTTACCGGGCTGAAGTACCAGCTCAGGGAATTTTGCTACGACGGATTCCGCCAGGGCTAATACCTGCTGCTGATGCAGCATTGCCTGACGATAATGCAATGCAAAAGCCATGCCTTTGATTTCGAGTAACGTACCCGGCAGCGCGTTCATTCCCGCTTCAAGAGTTTGTTGCACCTCTTCTGCCACGTGGCGGGGTAAGGTGACGCGGTGCATCCTGCCGCTGCCGTCGCGCATTTCTGCGCCGTGAACACCCGCTGCGGGAAGTTCCAGAGGACTGACCAGCTGATCAAGCTGCTCCACCGGACGTCCCGACACCAGTGCCAGCGCACCTGAAGATGCCGCAAACAGCGTTTGCAGGTGGGCACGAACATCAGCGGGGATCGTGACGGCATCAGGCTCATCACATATCTCGGCGAGGGTGCCATCGACGTCGAAAAAGTAGGCGTATTGACGACTGTCCAATATCGGAAGAAGCGGTGTTTCGGTGTGATTTTCCTGAATTTCTGTGGTCAAAATAGCTCTCCTGTTTGCAAGTTACGACACAGCGCGTCAATGCACTGAACACCTCTGAAGTAATTTTCCAGTAGATAAATATAACTCTTCGTCAGGTAAGCGCAGGAAAAATCAGATTAATCTACACCCTGCTGGCAGGTTTTAACGATAAAAGAGAACAGGTTGAATATTGATTGCTTTCTAAACGGTTGCGGTTAGTTTTTATCCTGTCTGCCCGCGGCCAGTTTGCCGGCGTTATATCCTCAGCAGTGCCGTCATTGCCGTAATTAAGGTGAGTTAATGGCTGCCCAAAGCTGTGCAAATATAGGTGTGAAGAGCGTGGATTTTAAATAGTTTAAACCTGCGGAACCGCCTGTACCTTGCGACTGACCTATAGTGCGTTCAACGAGTTTCGCATGACGATAGCGCCATTCTTGTAGCAGCGAATCCAGGTCTAACAGCTGGTTTAGTAACAGGGCTTCGCAAGAATACTGCTCTAAAATATCCCGGAAGATATCCTTCTCTTCTTTGTTTAACTCGCCTGAGCCGAGGAGTTGTGTACGTACAACTTCCCATAATGAGGCTGGCAGAAGAATTGCCGCTAATCTTTCTTGTATCACATCGTCATGTTCATATTGTTGAAGTTTTTTGCTGTTTGCCTTTCCTAAAAGCGCTTCAATTGCATCAAACTGATATGACTGGAAACCGCTTGCGCCGCCCAGATAACCGCGAAATTGCTGAAACTCATGGAACTTCAGCGTGTCGATGACAGCTATTTGATTTACCATCGTTCGGGTGATGGTATTTATGCGAATCATGCTGCTGATTGACTCAGGTATTTCTCCTTTTTTGATTAAATTAATGACATGATGAATTTCATTAATTAATTGCTTAAACCATAATTCATAGGTTTGATGCGTAATAATGAAAAGGTTCTCATTGCGCTGTTCGCTGTGAGGTGATTTTGGTTGTTGCAGAGATAATAACTCATGTAATTTAAGATAACTTGAATAGTCCATAATAAATTATATGAATACTTCCCGCTTGCGATAACTTCAAACGGTCTGATTCTTGCAGATAAGTCGCAGGTTTATGTCCGGATTTTCTGCCGTCTGATGACTGCGGATTGAATGCCATTCACCGTCCACACCTTATTACCCGCGAGTTTTAAGCCCAAACCATGATTTAGGATTTATGAGCCACGCGTTTACCTGTTTTGGTCATCCCGCCAGTCGTCAAAGCAATCTTTCAGCATTCACCCATTGATTAAGGGTTAATATTTATCAGTATCATGGGTTAATATAGTCTGATACAGACATGGTTTTATTGCTAATCAGGAAAAGGGAAAGAGCAGAGGTTTGCTGGGCAGCGCATCCCCGGTTAAATCCGGTAACTGTAGAGAAATAAAATAATGCCCCGGAAATATACCTTCAGGTAATTGAATTAACTCTGTCACAGAAGCCTGCCTGCGTTCAGTAATAGGGTTGCAGGGGTCTGCCATTCCCCAGAAACAGCGGTGGTTATCCATCAGTCCTCCGTCGTGCAGTTTATCAATAGAAGGTATATCCACAAATAAATGTTGTACGCCAAGCTGAAGTACCCTCTCCATTGCCTGATGGCTAAAATAGGGAGCACCATTGCCGTCAGGCAGCCAGGATTTATCATCCGTTGTAATAACCAGCGCCTGAAGATAATCTGAACCTAGCGGGGTCAGCGCATGGTTAATTGCCTCTTCAGTAATAATCCAGTCATTATCTTCAGCGTGGGTGTTGTAGCGGTCTTTCATTTTTGATACCCGTTCTAACGAAACGTGAATCAAAGTGGCAGCCATAAAAAGAGGCATGCTGAGATCAGCTACGTTATGTATTTCAGGCAAAATATGACCGATGCATTCAGTATGGGTGCCGTGACAATGTGGAACGAAACTAATAAGCGAAGCGTTACAGGCACCGCCGGAAGTTACTCTGGCCTGACTATTCTCATATTTTAAGGGAGCTTCATAAGCCGGTGCAATGCCATAAAGATTGACAGCGTTATCTGCAAAACAGAGCTGCGCAGAGAGTTTAATCGACTCCTGATGGTGAATTATATGGGTACGTCCACGATAAACTATTTCAATTCGGGTCATCGGAAATATTCCTCCAAATCTTTCTCAATACATTATGTCAGGGATCTTTACACCGCAAAGTGCAGAGCCGGATCGTGGATAGTGATTTCAGAACGCAGTCTGGGAAAGTTTTCTATAGGTATGCACAAGTGTATCCAGCAAACGGGCAAACGTCGGGGCATCTGTTGAAGGTGCCATGATAGTCGCGCGCCACCAACGGCGGTTATCAACAAATGAAGATGCCAGATGAAAGATTCCTTGCTGCATCAGCTCGTTGCGCACAGCGATGTGTAACCGGTCACTGTCCGGACCTGGTGTATCGGCATATCGGAAGCAGACAAGATTGCTTTCCGGCTCACAAAGTCCCTCAAACTCTTTTCGTGCCAGGATCATTTGCCAGAACCTGCGTGCTGCCCGATGGCGGCTATGGACATACTCTGCCAGGCCCGCTTCTCCTCTGTGCGCCAGATTAAGAAAGACCTTAAGACCAAGTTCTGCCTTAGACCCTTCGATGGTGTAGTGCATCAGATCCGGACCGGGACGGTGTTCGTCGAAAAACAGGTAATCGGCATTGTGCTGGAATGCCTGGCTTAAGTCTGCACGGGCGCGAACAAGCACGGCAGCGGCAAGTGTTGAGGTCCGCAGCATTTTATGCGCATCCCAGGTGATTGAATCTGCCTGAGCGATACCCTGCAGGTGGTGGCGTAACTCGGGAACGAGTAAGGCAGATCCTCCATGAGCCGCGTCGACATGCAGCCAGATACCTTCGTGATGGCAGGCGCTGGCGATTTCTTCCAGGGGGTCGAATAAGCCGGTTGGTGCTGCGCAGGCATTGGCGACAACGGCCATCACTGTGCGGCCAGCACGATGATGCGCCTTGATGCTCTCGCTAACCTGCGCACCGGCAACGCGTCCAAAGCGATCACAAGGCAGTGCGTGTACTGCGCGACTGCCAAGGCCAAGAATGGCAGCCGCCCGTGAGACGGAGACATGGGCGTTTGCCGGCGCGAGAATAATCACATTTTGCGGCATTCCATGCTGCCATACATCGGGAAAAATATGATGACGGGCCACCAGAAGGGCTGTGAGGTTCGCCAGCGAACCGCCATGAACAAGGATCGCGCCGGAGTCTTCGGGGGACCAGCCCACTTTTCCGAGCATCCACTCGGTGACCACCAGTTCGGCCGCTACCCCGGCGGCGCCCATCTCGAATAAAGACATGGCATTGTTGCTTACGCCATGCACCAGGTCGGCAATGGCGGAACCGATATCGGGAACCGCGCATTGGTGAGACATATAACCGGGATGGTGGAGCCGCGTTCCCTGATCCAGATACGCCTTAATGAATGCGGCTAATGTGCTGTCCGTCATTCCGCCAGCTTTAATGGACGTGCGCATGTTCAAGTCATTAATCAGCTTCTGCGGTGGAGTTTGTTTTAATACGGTTACTTCACCCTGCTGGGAGTCCTGGACATAGTCGTCCAGCACTTTGGCCACTGCGAGTACGGCATCAGCGAACTCACCTGCCCGCCAGCCGTGGTATCCCTCCTTGTGCATCATGCTACGCCCTCTTTCAACGTCGTACGCGGGTTGCGCATCGTAATGCATCCCGGATGCACACCGAGTCCCATTGAGGCGTCAATAACGGCGCCATGCATGATGACAGCGGCATCTGTCGTCAGCCACCACAGAATATCGGCGATTTCATCGGGGCGTATGAGCCGCCCCTTCGGGAGTTGAGCAATAAGTTCATCCGCTGATGCAGACGATAGAGGATCCAGCGTGCTTTGACGGAACATCGGCGTGTCAACAGCCCCGGGACAAACACAAAATACCTCGACGGGATCATGAACAAGTTCCGCCGCCCATTGCCTTGTCAGGAAGGCGATTGCCGCTTTGGTCATGCCGTCTGTATCCCTAAACCCCGGAAAGGCTGCTATTCCACCATCAACGCTTGAGAGCATGAGGATTTTCCCGTAGCCGCGTTTCAACATCCCTGGGAGAAACTGCCTGGTGAGCCAAAGTGGCCCCAGACAGTTGACTTGCGTGAATAATGCGTCCTGCTGATGCCGTTCTTCTATGCCAGCAAGCTCTACGGTTTTGGTTCCTAAAGCCGCGTTGTTTACAAGGATGTCGATTTCTGCGGGAATAGCGTCAACAAGCTGCAAAAGGCTTTCCCAGCTGCCCTGATCGTAAGGTAAAGCTTGGGGGGGAATAGAAACAAGGGAAGACAAGGCGTTAATAAGTTCAAGCGCCCGATCCTCACCCCGATGATAAGTAAACCACACCTGATCACCTCTGCTGGCGAAGGCCCGGACTGTTGCAGCACCAATACCGCTGGAACCACCCGTAATTAAAATATTCCGGCTTTTTCCCGGCGTTGACGTTTCCGCATTCATCAGTTCAACTCCTCACAGCATAAAGTATCCGTTCTAATCAATGAAACCTGATATTATTGTTTTGTATCTCTATCACCTGAGAAACTATTATGATTTATCGGGTTCAGCGTTTTTAACGCGGCATCAGACTCTAAAACAACCTGACTATCCCTTTAATATCAATTGAGTAGTTATGTTACAGTTTAATAAACGGGGTGGTTAATTATATTTTCTGTAAAAGAGTTACCGGTGTTAGACGACCTGAAAAAGAATTATTAAAGTGCGGGTTAATTAAATCTATATATAAGCGTAGAGTAATCACGAAAATACGCAAGAATTATGCTTATTTATGCAGATGTTCTGTGCATCGCTATGATTTAATATATAAATATCAGATATTGACCCGGGGATTTAACAGTACAGGTTGTTCTAAGACGGCAGGTACTGCGCAGAAAAAGTCTCTTTGTATAGAATAATTTCCGTCTTCCAGGTAGCCCGGCAACATCCCTGTTATCGGCTGCCGTTATTGTCTGTCACCCGCTGCGCGGGCTGTCACACCGGTCAGCATCTGCGGACCGGTGATAGTCAATCATATGCAGAACGGCGGTGATCAGAAATTATATTGCACACCAATGCGGAAACGGGTCTGACGTTCATCCGTCGTTTTACGCACGGAAACATCACCAACCTGTACGTAAGGTGTCCATTGTTTATTTATATTATAAGCCACTTTCAAATCCTGCTCATAATCCCACTTATCATTATCATACAGGATCTGATCACTGTGTTTATAAATATAGTTATATTCAAACCGCCAGTCGGCAATTTTATAACCCAGCCAGATTTCACCGCGGTTTGTTTTGCGATCTTCGGTGTTTTCTTTGGTATAACGGGTATACTCGTAGCGGTAACGCGCATTGAAATAAACGCCGCTGTCAAATGTATATCCGGCGGTTAAGAAGGGTTTATAAATACTGCTGTCAGAACTGGATTCCAGCGTAAATCCGGGTTGAATAAACACGGCCGGCGTGACTTTGTACTGATAGCTGATGGTGCTTTCCGTGCCGTTATCAACCAGATTATTAAAGGGTTTATTTTCATTATCCCCGCCTGATTTCCATTTGGCTTCCAGCGAGAACCCGAACCCGTTGGCGAAGCGGTGCGAAACCATCGCCCTGTCTTTATGTTGTTTACTGTCATCGAGCCATTCATGACGAAGGTCAATAGTGACGGCCTGGCTGCTGGCACTGGCCAGCAGTAAGCCGCAGATCATCAGTCTGCTATTTTTCATTTTTATAAATCCCAGAGATATTGAGTAGTGTTATTTTAAGTTAAAGGTTCACTCTTAATGACGCTGCTTTATTTGTTTTTCAAAAAGTCAGCGTAATTAAATCCACCGTCAGAAAGACGGGTTATCGGATCCGGTAGCCGCAGGGAAATATAATCTCCCGGTATAATTTCCTGATGTTTTATATTCACCGTTTTATGATCAGTGTAAAAATAATTACTGTCATCCACATTGCCGGTGACGGCATCGTCATACTTCCCTGCCGTGGTTCGCAGCGAAATGTTGTCCCTGAAGGTGCCCTGCTTGTCAGCCGTGGTGTACGGTGATGGCCGGAACAGGAAATTGAAGCGTTTGTTATCGACAGCGCGGTTATGTCCGATAACCAGCGCGCCCGGATTGAAGTTGTCGGTAAAACCGTCCATACCGTTGCCAACCGCAACGTTGTGGCGCACCACATGGCCGACCGGTAACCCTTCGCCACCCAGTTTGAAACCATTGCTGCCATTGTTCACCGACAAGCTGTTCTCAATCGTCACACTGCCGTTCGGGCCGTCTTCGATTTTGTTGAACAGGTCGAAACCGTCGTCGATGTTGTCGTGGGAATAACAATTGATCAGACGGTTGCCCTCGCCCACGCGCATTTTGACGGCAAATCCGTCGGCGTTTTTGCGCCCCGGATCCTGATTTCCCCAGGATTCAGAATTGCTGATGAGATTGTGGCTGGCCCACAGAGCCCGCCCGATGCCGTCCGGCGATGCCACCCAGATGCCGGTATCATCGGCATGATGCGCCTTAATGCGGTCGAGATGGTTATAGCTTCCGGCAACATGAAAACTTTTTTGCGTGACGGTAATCCCCTGAATATTCCAGTAGCTGGCATTCAGTTTCAGGCCATTAAACACCACGTTGTCGCCTTGCGTACGCAGCGTTTTCCGGTGGGTGTCGGTGCCGCTGGCGGTGGCCGGGATCACGCTTGCCGGGTAGTCACCCTCACTCAGCCAGAGCGTGCCGCCCGGTGCTAAAAGATTTACCGCACTGTCAAAATCCAGCGGATGTTCAGCCGAACCGTCATTATCTGCCGTACCAGCCGGAGAAACATACAACTCGTCAGGATTGCTGACCAGCGCCATACGCACCGGGAATTCCTGTGTCACTTGTTTACCGTCCGCCGGTATGTAGGTGATCTTGAGCATCGTTACCGGTTGTTCAGCATGTAGCGGAACCGTCACCACTTCACCACCGCGCACCGCTTTTTGCGGCAACAACGGTTTGTCATTCTGTTCAATCTTAACCCGTCCGTCGCCGTTAGTGCGTAACTGGAACACACTGTCGCGGCGGGCAATGAGCGGCGATGACATTACCTCAATACGCGCATTCAGTGACGGCGTCACATATGGTGCAGAGGGCTGTATATGCGCCTCGCTGAGCGTGAGTCGGGCATGCTCTACCGTAATTTTCGCATTCCGCGAGGCGAAGAAACCGACGTAATATCCGGCTTTGTCCAGTTGTGTCACGCTGTCTGCATGCTGCACGGATTTGCTGACCCACTGATCGCTGCCCTGTGGCGCATAAGCGACAATGAAACCGTTGTCCGTGCGGGTCAGTCGCAGCGAGAAACGGGCAGGTGTACTCAGCGGATGATAACTTTCTCGCACGATGCCGATGCCGGTATTTCCCCAGGGTTGCTGTACACCCTGCCGGGCAATCAGTGCCAGTACCGGCGGTTTATCGCCAGTGGCCATTATGCTGTTCATCACCATATTTGACGCTGCCGGCAGCTCTTCAATACCTGGTTTAGTCACCGGTTCACGCGGATTACCCAGAATATCGCGTACCAGTAATCCTGCCCCTTCCTGTCCGGCCGGTTTTGCGCCATTTTCCGGTCCGAACTGATTGAGCGTGATTTCCGCTTCAAGCTGAAAATTCACGTCCGCCGGCAATCGGGTATAGAAATAGGTTAAACCGTCGTGGCTGTTACCGACTTTGCCGCCACGGCTTTCAAGGGTGAAAGGCGTACTGAGCAGAGTGCCTGTCGCCGGCACAGGTTTACCGTCTGCCAGTAAAGTTTCATTCATGCCGATTTTCTCCGGCAGAACGTTGGTAGCGAAATTGACGTCAGTTGACTGGCCAAAAGTCGTGCTGTGCCAGACCAGTTTACCGCTGTCTGGCAGTGCGGCAGCCAGACTTTGTGCGCTTATCCCGAGGGCGAGCGCGGTAACAACAAATTTTGATGCCCACATAATCGTTCTTATCCTCAAAACGAAAGGGGTCGCTGGCCGGTGACCCGGCCAGTCGGGAAAGAAAAAAGTAGATTTAAATCAGGAGCTAAGGTTGTTGCGTGGTGCTCACCATCGGTTTGGGCTCAGTGAGGTCAACGGCGGGTGTATCGAAAATTTTGCGGCAAACCACACTGTTGCCCCAGCACTGTTCATACGGATAACCGATCAGTTCTTCCATCACTGCCCGCACTTCCGGTTGTACCTCGCTGATCTGCCCGCCCGCTTTAATACGTGCGACTTCGCCCAGCACCACAAGATGGGTTTTGCGGTTCAGTTTCATCTGATTACTGAACACGATAGCCATCAGCGCCAGCGCAATAACACCGATACAGAACACCAGCGCAATTGCCATCACCGCACTTTCAGGTTGGGTGTGAGATTTAGACTGGAACCCGTAGAAGCTCAGAATGGCGCCCATCACGAAAACAATCACTGAGCGCATCAGCTTGCCGGAGAAAGTCATGGCACCGGCGTAAATCCCCTCGCGGCGACGGCCGGTAAAGGCTTCATCTATATCCGCCAGGAAGGTGTAAACCGTCCACGGAATGTAATATACGCCGCCGGTACCGATACCGAAGATCACGGTGATTGTCAGCATGGCGGCTGTCGCGTACTGCTGCGGCAAATGCAGGAAGTGAAGCAGGCTGTAGCAAGTTACTGAGAAAATCACGATGCCCAGCGCCAGGATATAAGGCTTGCTGAACCCGTGTTTCACACAGATACCAATAAATATTGCCGTAGAGAACAGTTGCAGCAGTGAGTTCAGACTGCTCAGACCGGCAACCATCGCCGGGTCATACTGCAGCACGAAGATGATGAAGTAGGTGAAGACGGAAGCGAACAGCCATTCTGCCCCGAAACCACACAGATACATGCCCAGATGCTTGCGGAACACGCGCAGGTGGAATGTTGACTTCATGTCGCGCACCAGCGTCAGCATGGTTTTGCCAAGGGTCATTTTCTTCTCATCGACGGGGGTGGTCTCTTCTGTCGGGCGTTCCCAGGAGGAGAGATACAACATGCCGATGGCGATAAACAGGATCACCCCATACGTCAGGGCGGTGAAAAAGAAGGGCTGCGCGGAGTCCTTACCGTAAATCAGGATGAACTGACCAGGGATGAAGGCCGCAAGGAAGTTAGCGACTTTACCGAAAATAGCTTTATAGCCAGTCAGTTTTGAGCGGGCAGAGAAATCGGTGGTCATTTCTGTCGCGAGCGTTTCATACGGCACCATCACCGAGGTGTAGATCAGCTCGAACATGACGTAAGTGGACAGGTAATACCAGAATCCGAAGCCTTCTACCCACAGCAGCGGATAGAACATCATCAGCGGCACGCCCAGTAAAATGAAGAAGCGGCGGCGGCCAAAGCGTTTACCAAGCCGCGTTTTGCCAAAGTTATCCGAGAGATAGCCCATCAGCGGGTTACTGATGGCGTCAATGATGCTGGCGACGGAGAAGATCGCCGAAGCCTGTAACAGCGTCAGGCCGCAAAACGTGGTGTAGAAATACAGCAGCCAGATCCCGGCGATGGCCAGTGCGCCGCTGCCCAACAGATTTCCACCGCCGTACGCCAGCTGATGTTTAAATAAAATAGGTTTTTCTGTGTTCATACGTTATCCGCCCAGAGAGGTTTTTATAAAATGAACCGTTGTTTCGTTTTTATAGAGATGACGTTTTATATAGGCGGGATGAATGAATAGATGTGAATAACATCACATTTAAATCAGCAGGGGGCAGTTGGCGATAAGATTTTGCGATACGTGTAACATTCCTCGCCATCAAAAATACACAATTGGCGAGATACTTCGAAGTGCATTAGTTTTAAACAAAATAATTAACTGACTATTACTTTATGAAACTGACACTTAACTTCTGCGGTAATGTGACATCAGGGGTGAAATTTTCAGTGAAGGTGATGCATAAACGCTGGAAATACGGAGGAAAAGGCCGGTCCCTGGCCCCGGAGCTTGCTACAGCGGGTAATTTACCGTGAAGTCTGAGGTCAGGCTTTCAGTAACGACGCTGTGCTCTCATGTAATTCATCGAGCAAGGTATAACGCTTGCGGTACTCAGAACGTTTCTTACTGGCAATCTCTTCCATGGGCTTGCGCGGCAGTTCCAGCGGTACCTGATATAAAGCTGAAGATGCGGGCGTGGCGCTGATGGAATCCCAGAATTCGTTATAACTGGCGACGAACACATTTTTCTTGCGGTGACGGTAGCGCAGACTGCGGAACACATGGCCGGTGTCGCTGACCGCAAGGATACGCTGTACACCGGTTTCGGCGGCGACACGTTGCAGGCTTTCCAGAAGCAGTCGCTTCGGGAACAATCCGTAACAGGATTTGGTCGCCTGTTTAATCACTTCATGCGCCGTAGAACGATGCGCCCCCTGAAATCCGCCGATAATCAATGTCGCCCCTTCCGGGCGTTGCACAATGCTGAACGTCAGGGCCGCAAGCAGGATGTCCTCCATATAAAGGAACATATTGGCTTCGCCTTCGCGCTCAGATTTGCCGATGGAACCGAGTACCACACGGAAAGCTTCGCCGTCTTTGCCCGTGAACCGGGTGATGGTATTGCCACCCGCACTCAGAAAGATCTTGCGCAGGCGGGTGTTTTCCAGGCTTTTGACGAATTCGTAGTGGTCAACCAGTGCGTCAGCACGCCCGGCAGAATGTAAACCGAGATGCAGGTACGGTTTGTGAATTTTACTCGGGAGTTTGGTCTGCACAGAAAAGGCTTCCTGCCAGACTGCTTCCGCCGCCATTTTGTTCAGCACTTTCAGGGTATCGAGCGGATGCAGCAAGGTGCGCACGGCGTACTTGACCCGGAACATCCGGTCGCGCCACAGGTTGTCCGGTACGCACGCCCCGCTCAGAAGATCGATAAACAAACTGAGTCCGCTGGTTTTTTTTAAGGATGGTTCAACGGGAAACGTTTCGCTGTGGGATTCGGTTTCATTGAGAGGAATGTGTTCCATGATCTATTTCCGATGCCTGAAATAATCACGGTATCACCGGGTTTTTAAACACCTTTACAACGCGGTTTTAAAGAGAAGCGAGGTAGTAGCAATAAGTGCAGGTTGTTTAACTGTCGTTTACATTATCCTGACATTATCCCTTCTGCCTCTTCATTCGAAGATCATCCTCCCTGTTTGCAGCACATTTTCCGCTCAGAAAGACTTTGCGGCTGAGTTAAGCGTTGAATAATCATTCATATGAATGATGAGTTTTCGGTTTTGAGACCTCGCGCAGGCATTGTGAACCCGTTTTTGTTTTACTCAGAGATGTGGGTAAATGTTACGAAAATGAATTCGTAATAAACATTCAGCGGTTCGTGTAAGGAAACTTTGATGAAAATTATTACTACTTTTTGCCTCGCCAGCTTTTTTTCTGTCAGCTCGTTTGCCCTGACCGGCAATGATGCAACCACCAAACCAGACCTTTACTACTTAAAAAATGATCAGGCGATTAACAGCCTGGCGCTGCTGCCGCCACCACCTGCGGTGGGCAGTATCGCTTTCCTAAACGATCAGGCCATGTATGAACAGGGACGTCTGCTGCGCTCAACTGAACGTGGCAAACTGGCTGCCGAAGATGCCAACCTGAGTGCCGGTGGCGTCGCGAACGCTTTCTCGGGCGCATTCGGTTCGCCGATCACCGCTAAAGACACACCGGAATTGCACAAACTGCTGACCAATATGATTGAAGATGCAGGTGACCTTGCGACACGTTCTGCTAAAGAAAAGTACATGCGCATCCGCCCGTTTGCCTTCTATGGTGTGCCGACCTGTAATACCACTGAGCAGGATAAGCTGTCTAAAAACGGTTCGTATCCTTCCGGGCACACTTCTATTGGCTGGGCTACGGCGCTGGTACTCACAGAAATTAACCCGCAGCGCCAGGATCAAATCCTGCAACGTGGTTTCGATTTAGGACAAAGCCGTGTGATTTGTGGCTACCACTGGCAAAGTGATGTCGATGCGGCCCGTATCGTGGGCTCCGCTGTGGTCGCTACCTTGCATACGAATTCGGCTTTCCAGCAACAGTTGCAAAAAGCCAAAGAAGAGTTTGCGAAACAGCATCCGTAAATATTGCTGGCCTCCCCGGCCTGGTCTTCGTAAAAGTCGGGGAGTCTGTAATGCCACATTTCTCATTGATACTAAATTTCTGAAAATTGCTTTTTTGCAACGGTCACTAATTGTTAACTCCCCTTCGCAGGCATAACGTCACTCCTCATTTTAAAAAGGAGTTTCATTATGGCTAACCCCGCATATCTCTGGCTATACGATGCAAATGGCGCACTACTTTTATGGCGGTTCTGAGGTTTTAAGCCGTGAAGGCGCGATCGAGATCCAAAGCTTCACGCATGGTCTTTCCGTACCCTTCGATGGCAATACCGGTCGGCTGACATCTACCCGTATTCATCAAACCATGGGACTTGTAAAAGAGTTCGATAAATCTACTCCCTACCTATACCGTGCCGTCGCCACCAGCGAAAAGCTGCAAAAGGCGGTGATTAAATGGTATCGCATTAATGCGGCTGGTATGGAGGAAGAGTTTTTGAATATGACAATGGAAGGCGTGCGTATACTTAACATCAATCCTCATATGCACAATTTCAAACACGCTGACGGACAGGCCAGTATGCCCACGGAGTCCATTGGCCTTGGGTATCAGAAAATTACATGGTTGTACCTAGACGGACATATCAGTTTTACCGATCAGTGGAACTCCAGCATTTACGCATAAACGGGGACAGGGATGATTTCATGCAAAGTGGATTTTAATCGTCTTTATGAGGGCGGAAAAATTGCAAAACTTTATTGTGCTGGTGTGGGGATCTTCCCTGTATTTTCAGGCTTATTCCCGCATACAAACAGAATAGGTTGTGGAGGTAATGAAAATGGGCCAATTCCGACGGGTAAATACTGGATTGTTGACCGCCCCAGAGGGGGAGTGAGGTCGAGATTAAAGGAGTACGAAAAGCATATTCGCACAGGTAATGATTACTCATCTTGGTTTGCTCTGTATCGCCAAGATGGTTTGATTGATGATTCAACTTATATCGGCGAGACCTTGCGCAAAAGTTTCCGTTTGCATCCATTGCGTCCGGATGGTACCGGCGTATCAGATGGGTGTTTAACATTCATGTATCATGCGGATTTTGACACGCTCAGAAGCGCGTTGTTGAATTCGCACACTAGAGACATCCCAATCATACATCTTAAGGCATATGGAGAAATCGAAGTTACGGGGGATATGAATGCGCCATGCCTTATTCTGTAAGATAGCGGTGCGGCTGGCGCTTTTTATTTTTATAGATTACTACCTGCTGTCGCCCTTCCCCGGCTGGCTGATTGATTATGAATACATCAAATCGATAGCCATCGCGGATTATTTTGATCAACTGATGAAACCAGATTACGGAGCCCCCCCATGGCCTGGACTGCAGGATGATATTTTTGTCGTGTTGCTCTCCGTCACAGGATTAATCCCAACCTTGTTGATAATGGTTATGATTGAGACAATTGTGAAGGCAGGCATTAAGGTCGTTAAACGTAAAAATATAAAGTAAACCCGGCTGATGCCGGGTTTTTCTGTTCAGGGAATTAAAGACCCCGATGCCTTATTTATTCTCAACAAACTCAAACGCCAGACGCAGTTGTTCGGCGTTGGGGTTTCCCGGCAGCAGATGAATGGATTCTCCGGGCTGGAGGGTGCGTTCAATCAGACGGGAAAGCTGTTTCTCATCATGAATATCCACCTGCAATTGCGCCAGACTGACCGGCAGATCTAATATCTTGTACAGCGCGGTTAACTGCTGCACCACTTCCGGTTGGTTGAGTAGCGCGCTTTGTACCAGGATGCCGTAAGCGACTTTAGTGCCGTGCAGAAACGCGTCAGTTTGTGGCAACGCAGTCAGGCCGTTATGTACCGAATGCGCTGCTGCGATGCGCGTATAGCGGTCGCCCAGTCCGCCCACCAATCCGCCACCCGCAATGATGGCATCGAGCACATTGAGGAACGGTGGCGTCAGTTGGCTATCGTCTTGTGCCTGTAAAGCCGCTTCGCTTTCATTAAGCAACACGTCGCGGATAGTCAGCGCGGTATTCAGACCAAGCTGTACGGTTAACGGCAGTTTTTCCGGCTGCGGACTGAGCACCACCGCTTCATACCATTTCGCCAGCGTATCGCCTATCCCAGCCAGCAGATATTCTTTCGGCGCCCGCAAAATGATACGCGGCTCGACCAGCACCAGATGGTTGGCATCATTGAAAATTTCGTAACGCAGCGCCTGACCTTCATCGTTATACCACACTGACAACGGCGTCCATGCCGCACAGGTCGCTGCAATCGTCGGGATCGCCACCACCGGCAAGCCGAGCCGGCGCGCCACAACTTTGGCGGTATCCAGTACTGCGCCGCCGCCGATGCCGATCACCACCTGACGGTCATTGCCGCCGGTATCCGCAATACGCTGTACTTCGGTTTCGCTGCAATGCGCCTTGAACAACACGTGTTTCGCCTGTGAGGCGGTAAAGGCTTCCGGCAGGAAATCCTGAGCGGCGGTTAAGGCGCGCTCACCGTAAATCCACAGTGCCTTGTCCAGTTGTTCCGGCGAATAAAACTGCGCCAGTCGGTCTATGGCTCCGGGGAAAGAAAAGTAGTTGGCGGGGCCGGGCACCACGCGAATATCAGTATCACTCATGGGAAATCCTTAATTTAGAGGCTGTTAACATCCTACGCCCGGCCATCCGGATGGCTAATACTCTTTGGCATTAACTTATGCCTTTTCGTTCGTTGCCATTCATTCCCGGGTCATTAAAACTCGGGCAATCAATTCATTAACTCACTATAAAAGCCTGAATAAGGGCTGTCATGAATTGTCCTCCCGTTTAAATGATGATTAACCACACAGGGTAATAACCATGAAACTGTTCTCCGCGTCGTTACTGGCGTTAAGTCTGTTCTCCGTTTTTCCTTCTTTTGCGGCAGAAACCGCGCCGGTACCGAAAGCTATCGCCGATCACCAGGGGCCGGTGCGCATTGCCGTGATCCGCAATTTAGGGTCTGACGATAACACTACGCAGTTTTTGTCCGGTGTTATTCAGGAAGGCCGCAAGCTGGGCTTCCAGGTCAGTACTTTCCTCAGTAATGGTGACGATGCGAAATTTCAGGACTTCGTGAATCAGGCCATCAGTCAGAAATACGACGGCATTATTTTGTCACAGGGGCGCGACCCGTATTCCACCGATTTGCTGAAACGCATTACGGCCAGCGGCATCGCGGTATCCGTGTTTGATACCGCCGTGAACGGTAATATTCCCGGTGTGACCGTGACCCAACAGGATGACGCCTCGCTCACCGATCTTTCTGTCGGGCAACTGGTGAAAGATTCCAACGGCAAAGCCAATATCGTCAAACTGTGGGTGGCCGGTTTCCCGCCGATGGAACGTCGTCAGGATGCCTATAAAAAAGTATTAGCCGCCCATCCTGGCATTCATGAGCTGGAATCTGTCGGTGCTGTGTCGTCGGATGTTCAGGGCGATACCGCCAATAAAATCGGCGCGCTGCTGGCGAAATACCCGAAAGGGAAAATCGACGCGATCTGGGGAACCTGGGATGCCTTTAGTCAGGGCGCATATAAAGCCTTACAGGAGAATGGCCGCACTGAAATCAAACTCTACAGTATCGATATTTCCAATCAGGATATCGGCCTGATGCGCGCGGCCAACAGCCCGTGGAAACTGAGCGTGGCGGTGGATCCGAAACTGATCGGCGCGATAAACCTGCGTCTGGTTGCCAACAAGATTGCCGGTGAGAAAACCCCTGAGACGTATGAATTCAAAGCGGCGGCTATCCCGCAGGCATTGCTGACAAGCAACCCTGATGCCGTGAACGTGGCATCGCTGGCGAAAGTGATCCCGGGATGGGGCAAATCTGATGATTTCATCGCACCGTGGTTCGCCACTCTTGAAGCGCAGCACAAAAAATAAGGCCGGATGATGACAATGCAATCTCTCCCGACGCCGGAATACAGTCGTAATATGCGGCTGATCGGCCACAGCGATCAGGGTGGAAAACCCGATGGCGTCCAGGTAATGGTTCATCGCGGTTACGCCTATATCGGCCACATGGTCTCGCAGGGTTTCTCCATTGTGGATGTGCGGGACCCGAAAAAACCGCGCTCCGCCGGTTTTGTCCCTGCGCCGCCGGGCACCTGGAATGTGCATTTACAGGCACATGACGATTTGCTGCTGGTGATCAATGCCCGCGATTTGTTCGCGGATGTCCGCTTTGCCGATGAAAAGGTTTATTACACACGTTCCGTCAGCGAAACGGTTCAGGGTACGCAACAGCGTGGCTGGAGTGCCGGTGTGCGTATCTTTGATATTTCGGTGCCCGATCAGCCAAAAGAAATCAGCTTTCTCGGTCTGGATGGCATCGGTGTACACCGCATCTGGTATGTCGGCGGGCGCTGGGCGTACGTTTCAGCCCTGATTGATGGCTACAGTGATTACATCTTCCTGACTATCGATCTGGCTGACCCGCGTAATCCGCAGGTCGCCGGACGCTGGTGGTTGCCGGGCATGCATACCGCAGGCGGTGAAACGCCTGACTGGCCGGAAGGTAAACGTTATGCGCTGCACCATGCCATTATCAGCGGAGATACAGCCTACGCCAGCTGGCGTGACGGTGGTCTGACGTTGCTGGATATCAAAGACCGCAGCGCGCCGCAGCTGATTTCGCATCGCAACTGGAGCCCGCCCTTTGGCGGCGGCACGCATACCGCGCTGCCGTTGCCGGACCGGGATTTGCTGGTCGTACTCGACGAAGCGGTGCTGGATAATCAGGAAGATGGCGAAAAGCTGATCTGGCTGTTTGACGTGCGCGAGCCGTCGAATCCGGTGAGTATTTCGACCTTCCCGCAGCCCGGGGAACGGGATTATGTCAGCAAAGGCGCGCATTTCGGACCGCATAATCTGCATGAAAACCGGCCGGGCAGCTTTATCAGTTCAACGCTGATTTTCGCGACCTACCAGAATGCGGGTGTACGTGCGTACGACATCAGCAATCCGTACCAGCCGAAAGAAACCGGTGCGCTGGTGCCTGCTGCGCCCGCCACCATGATGGATAAACGGCCTGGCAGGCCGCAGGTGATTCAGTCCTGCGACGTGTTTGTCGATGCGCAGGGGATTATCTACAGCACCGACTATAACGGCGGATTATCCATTATCGAATACCTCGGTTGATCCCCTGCCCGCGCCGGAACTTATCGGGTTTCAGGCGCGGGCGTTTTTGTTTTTCCCGTCACTGACTTTCCGGGGCTGAGGACCAGCCACACCGCCACGCAAATCAGAATGCCGCCCGCGAAAAAACCTTCCGATAGCTTTTCATTAAGCAGCAGATAACCCCACAGAATACCGAACGGTGGGATCAGAAAAGTCACCGTCATGCTGCGCAGCGGGCCGATATCGGCTATCAGACGGAAATACAAGATGTACGCCCATGCCGTGCAGATAAAACCGACCGCCAGCACACAGAGCCAGACCAGTGGCTGCGCCCAGCTGACCGGCGCTTCGGTTGCTGAGGTATAGAGGAAAAAAGGTAACAGGAACAGCGTCGCGCCGAGCTGACTACCGGTCGCCACCAGTTTGGGATCCAGCCCGCCACGTTCGGTGATCCAGCGGCGTGTCAGGAAACCAGCCACCGCATAACAGCCGGTCGCCACCAGGCAGGCGATGACGCCCGCCAGTAATTGCGGCACCGATTCCGCGCTGCCGGTGGTGGTCAGCAAGGTAATGCCGAACAGGCCAGTCAGCACGCCGAACGCTTTTTTGAGCGTCACGGTTTCATGAAAGAATAAACCGCCAAGCACGACACCCATCAGCGGCGTGGTGGCGTTGAGAATGGCGGAATACCCTGCGGGTAACCAACGTGCTGCCAGACAATACATCAGAAAAGGCAGACCGGAGTTGATCACTCCGAGCAGCAGCGAGCGGCCAAATTTATGCTGATAATTACGCGGCGTTCTCATGACCGCCAGGATCACTACCAGCCCGACAAACCCGAACAGTACCCGCAGAAACGCCGTATTGATGGCGCCGAACGCCGGGGCCGCCACCCGCATAAACAGAAAACTGCCACCCCAGATCGCCGCCAGCAGTAGCAGTCGGCAATAATCCCCACTTTTCATTCACATCCCCTATTGAATATTGTCTGATGTCTTGTTTTATTGATGCAGGCGAACAACTAAAACGTGTTAATCAGTGTAGTGAATGTTCAGCCCGAAAAACCCTCTTTTTCTTGCTTTGTTATTCAGGAAACTTGCCAGTGAATGCCGTTAAAAAACTAACGTCACCACAGGGAATGAAATGATAGTGATATCTGGAGGGGAAAAAGCACACCTGAGGATAATTCCTGATGACGGATTTCTTACAAGCTGATTTTGACGTGCGTCTGGAATGGGGGGCGCAGGCGGTGGAGCATCTGGCGGCTAAGGCCGATTGTATTGTGATTATTGATGTGATGTCGTTTTCTACTTGCGTGAGTGTAGCGAATGAACGCGGTGGTGTGATATTCCCCTATCCATGGAAGGACGCCAGCGCGCAGCAATATGCTGCTGAGCGAAATGCACAGTGTGCGCAGTTTGACCGGCGTTTTCAGGGGCCGGGTTTTACCCTTTCGCCCTGCTCCCTTCAGGAGATGGCTACCGGAACGCGGCTGGTATTACCCTCGCCGAACGGATCGGCGCTGACGTTTAAAGCCAAAATACACAATGCGGCGATTTTCACCGCCTGCCTGCGCAATCTCAACGCGACTGCGCGTGCCTGCGAAAAATATCAGCGCATTCTGGTGATCCCCGCCGGTGAAAAATGGCCGGACAACAGTCTTCGTCCGGCGCTTGAAGATCTGGTCGCTGCAGGGGGATTGATTTCACGTTTACAAAATCGCCGGTGGTCAGCAGAAGCCCGCGCGGCAAAGGCGGTTTATCAAAACCTCACGCTGGAAGAACTTGCTAATTGCGGCTCCGCACGTGAACTCATACGACGAGGTTTTTCTGCCGATGTCACGCTGTGTCTGCAGGAAGATGTCAGTGATTTCGCCTGTCAGTTACAGGGGGAGTTTTTTACTGCGGTCAGCTAAGCGTAAAAATCGCTCTTTTTGATCCTCCGTTGATCTATAACCCAGCTAAAGGTGTGTGATAGGTTTAATACTTATCATCTATCTTTTGCTGTGCCTTGCAGCGAGTGGTTTTTTTCCGGGACAGAACATAATGAGCCACAGTAAACCGGATGTGTCAGAGCATCCGCAGGAAGCGTCCGGCGTTAATTCCGGGATCTCCGTTATTGCTTTATTGGTTGCCGCCGCCTTTTTCATGGAGTTTATCGACGGTACGGTGATTGCCACGGCACTGCCGCAAATGGCGATTTCCTTCGGGGTGTCTGCTGTTGATCTCAACGCCGGGATGAGTGCCTATATGCTCACGCTGGCAGTGCTGATCCCCGCCAGCGGCTGGGCGGCGGAACGTTTTGGCGCCCGCAATGTTTTCACGTTTGCCCTCGCCGTCTTTACGCTGGCCTCGCTGTTTTGTGCCATGGCAAGCAGCGTCAGTGAATTCATCATTCTGCGTATTATTCAGGGGATCGGCGGTGCGCTGATGGTGCCTGTCGGGCGTCTTACGGTGCTGAAAACGACGCCGAAACCGCAGCTTATTAAAGCTATCGCTACCCTGACCTGGCCTGCGCTGGTGGCACCGATCCTCGGGCCGCCGCTTGGCGGATTTATCACTCATTACGCCTCATGGCACTGGATTTTCTATATCAATGTGCCGCTTGGGATTATCGCGATGATGCTGGCGTGGCGTCTGTTCCCGCAGGCGCCTTCCGCTGAGCCGAAGCATTTCGACAAGTCGGGGTTTGTGCTGACCGGGCTGGCGATGCTTTCGCTGGTGACTGGTCTGGAGCTGATCAGTCAGGACCACATTTTATGGACTGTTGCCATACTGTTGCTGGCGGCGGGTGTGGTGCTTTCGGTGCTGGCTATCCGGCATCTTTACCGCGCCCCCGCGCCGATGGTTCACCTCGGGGCGATAGTCATTCCGACGTTTCGTATCTGTATGGGGGGCGGTTCGCTGTTTCGTGTGACCATCAGCGCCGTGCCTTTCCTGCTGCCGCTGATGTTGCAGGTCGGGTTTGGCATGGACCCCTTCCATGCTGGTTTGCTGGTGCTGGCGGTATTTGCCGGTAATCTGGCGATGAAACCGGCCACTACGCCGCTGATCCGTCGTTTTGGCTTCCGGCCGGTGCTGGTGATTAATGGCCTGCTGAGCGTTTTCTCCCTGTTGTTCTGTGCGTTCCTGACGCCGGGTACACCGGACTGGCTGGTGATGTTATTGTTATTTCTCGGCGGCCTGAGCCGTTCGATGCAGTTTACCGGCATCAGCACGCTGGCGTTTTCCGATGTGCCAGCGAAACAAATGGCTGATGCCAACACCCTGTTCAGCACGGTGCTGCAACTGTCTGTCGGGCTTGGGATCACCGCCGGGGCGCTGGGCACACGTCTGGGTGAGCAACTGACCGGTCTGATGCACTGGGACGATATTCCGGGCATGAGTTTTAAAATTTCCTTTGTGGTTATTGCCGTGCTGACGCTGATTGGCTGGCTGGATATGCTGCGGCTTAAACCTGACGCGGGTTCATCCGTTTCAGGCAAAAAATGAACCGTTGCTCTATGATAACGTGTGTTAATTACCCCCTTTGGGAGAAACCGATGTTCACAGGATTAAGTGCTTTTCCTCTTACACCGCTGACTGAAAAAGGTATTGATGAGAAATCCTTTGTCAGGCTGATGGAGCGCCTGGTTGCCGCCGGTGTGGATTCGATCGGTGCGCTCGGCTCGACGGGCAGTTATGCCTATCTGAAGCACAGTGAGCGCGACCGTGTTGCGCGGCTGGCGGTGGAACACGCCGGGGGTATTCCTGTGATGGTCAGTATCGGTTCAGTGCGCACTTCTGATGTGCTGCATCTGGCAGAAGATGCCCAGCGGGCCGGCGTCAGCGCGGTGCTACTGGCGCCGGTGTCGTATCAGAAACTCACCAGCGACGAAGTATTTACCTTGTATGAGACTGTCACCCGCCATCTTTCGGTGCCATTGTGTGTTTATGATAATCCGGGAACGACGAATTTCGATTTCACCGACGAGCTGTATGCGCGCATCGCGCAATTACCGCATGTTGCCAGCATCAAGATTCCCGGACTTTCAGCCGATCCGCTCACCACGCGCCAACGCCTCGAACAACTGCGTCCGCTTGTTCCTTCTCATGTGACGCTTGGTGCCGCAGGCGATCTGGCGGCAGCTACTGTACTGACGCAAGGCGGTGATGTCTGGTATTCCGTGATTGCCGGATTGTTCCCGGAAATTCCGCTGGCGATCACCCGTGCGGCGCAAAAAGGCGATGCCCGGACGGCACAGGCATTGTCGGCACAGCTGGAACCACTCTGGGCATTATTCCGCCAGCACGGCAGCCTGCGCGTTGTCGCTGCCGCAGCGGAAATTCTGGGTATTGTTGCCGCACCCTGCCTGCCGTTACCGCTGCAGTCTCTGGCCGGTGATGACCGGCAACATCTGGCCACTGTTCTTGAACAGCTGGATTTGCGCGCCTGATCCGGATGGCGGGGGCCCCTCCCGCCGTCATTTCCTTTTCCCGTCCCCACGCCATAAACAGCCACGCTTTTTGTCGCTTATTCCCCCGTTTGATTTCGCTTAAATCGCTTATGGTGTCAGCATCATGAACCTTTTCTGCCCGTGCGCTGATGCAGGGCAAAACCCATAAAGGCTATTCAGGCGTGGCAAAATCATTTTTACGCAGTGGCAGTCTCAATGACATCCTTGCGCTGGGCGAAAACGGACAACCGGTTTACGCATCAGCTCTGCAATTACGCGAAACCTTACGTCTGCGTAAACAACCTGTCATTGCTGACTGTCTGGCGATCCCGCAGCTTAACGAGGCCGGTGACCGCCTCGACTGGTACTCCCCCCGTGAAGGCAAAGTTGTTTCCTGGGCCGCAGCCACCGATGCCGCGCGTGCGTCGGCGTTGCGCCAGCTGGAAAACTGTCTCGACAGCGTGTCACAAATCAGCAAAGCAGCAAAATCTTCCGAAAAATCAGCCACACAGTTTTTTGGCGCGTTACTGGAAAAAGCCTTTCGTTTTCCGGATCAAAACCATGTGTACCTGGTCGGCGGCCAGCCGGTGCTGACATTCTGGGGCTTCGTTAGCCTCGAGAGCACCAGTAACCCTGATGCTTTCGCCGCATTGCGTAATACGCTGAAAGCTGATGAACCTCTGCCGACGCTGTCGCTGGCAGCAGAAAAAATCAAAGCGCCGGAACCGGTGGTTGAAAAGCCTGAACCCGTTCGGGTGATCAAAACTATTGAAGCCCGTGCGGCTGAGCAGGAAAGTACGACGCCGGAGCCGGTCGCCGCGCCGCGCCGTAAAAAATCGCCACTTATCTGGGCACTGCCGGTCGCTGCGCTGGTTGTTGCCGCTTCTGCCGCAGGCTGGGTATATTCCCGCGCGCCTGCACCAAAAGTTGAAACCGTGAAGAACGAAGTGCCGGAACCGGCGGCTGCGGAACCTGCGGTGATCGCCCCGCCGCCGGTGACTGAGTCAGTGAAAGCGCCTGAAGTGAAAGCGCCGGCACCGTCGTCGCTTCCGGTTGCTCCGGCTGCGGTGGTGGTGCCTTCCCCTGCGCCGGTTGCGGAAGTGGAAAAAACGCCGGTTGCCGCTGAACCCGCAGCGCCTGTGCCGGTCAGCAAAAATGCTCTGGTGATGCCGCCCGACGCGGTAAAAATCGGCTCGACCAAATTCCTCAACGGTAACTGGAATGTGGTGGTCGATATCAAAGATCCGGTTACCGGTAAGCCGCCGGTGCTGCGTTATCAGTTCAAACAGGGTCAGGGTACAGTGAAAATTACTTACGGTGCAGGCGTGACCTGCCGCGCGGCGGTGAATGCCGGGCTGATGCAATCAGGGAATCTGGTGATTAACAGCCGCTACAGAGCGAAATGCAGCGACGGCTCCCGTTATCAGATGCCGGAAATCAGTTGTACTCAGGGCGCGACTGGCGCTGCCGTGTGTCAGGGCCGTTATACCGGCGACACGGTTTACCCAATGACCATCAAGCGCGAAGGTAAATAACAGCATGCTGGCAACCATTACAGATTTTAAGCAAAAGATTACCCTGATCCGGGACAGCGGCATTCAGTTTCTCGACTTCGCGCTGAAGCCGGTATGGGATGACGGCCTGCCTGCTAAATTTGTGCGCAAGAGCGCCAACGGCCCGTTATTGCGCCTGGATTATAATCCGCAAAACGGTCGTCACTTTTTACCGGGGCTGGAGGGCGGCGCGCCGGAAGTGGTGCGTCCTGAGTTCAGTTTTCCACTGGAACAGTCGCTCAAATTGCTCGACCAGATCTGGCTGCCATTGCCGTTTCTGCGCTTCAATCCGCCGCGCACTTTTATGGCTGGCCCGGATAACTGGGCGCGGGTGCAAATCCGTGAGCTTGATACACCGGAAGCCGATGGCAGCACACACCGCGTGGTGATTGCCTTTGATACCCGCGTGGCGGAAGGCGATAGCGAACAAACTCAGCTGGCACCGACGCCGGATGATGTGAAAAACGGCATCAGTTTTGCGCTGGCGTGGCATAACGAAGAACTGCCTGATTTCCTCGATCAGACCTGGGTGGACGGCTGGTTACGGGAAGTATTCACCGAGCAGTCGGCTGTGCGTGAAGAGCGGGAAGCGCGCAATATTAAAGTCGCCCTGCGTGAATTCGAATATCAGGCGCATTACCTGAATCTGCTGGAAATGCTCGGCACTCAGCTCAGCATTCCTGAGCTCAAGATCAACGGCGCGACCTTGCAGGAACCGGCGATCAACGTCGATCTGATTCTGGATGTCGGTAATTCGCATACCTGCGGCATTCTGGTGGAAGACCATGTGGGTGAAACCGATGGCCTGAAGCAGACCAGCGAACTGCAACTGCGCGACCTCTCAGAACCGCATTTTCTCTATAACGAGCTGTTCGAAAGCCGGGTCGAATTTGCCCATGCGCGCTTTGGTAAACCGAACTTCTCCGTCGAAAGCGGCCGCGATGATGCTTTTATCTGGCCGTCAATTTTACGCGCCGGACGGGAAGCCAGTCGTCTGGCACTGCTGCGCGAAGGCACGGAAGGATCGACCGGGATTTCCAGTCCGCGCCGCTATTTATGGGATGAAGACAGCTATACGCCGGGCTGGCGTTTCAGTCAGGGTGGCCACGGTGCGGTGACCGAGCCGGTCGCGGCGGCCATGCCACTGACATTCCTGATCAATGACGACGGTCAGCCGCTGTCTGATTTGCCAGCAGAAGATCGCCTGCCGGTATTTTCCGCGCATTACAGCCGAAGCTCGGTGATGACGCTGATGTTGTCTGAACTGCTGGCGCAGGCGCTGATGCAAATCAATAGCCCGGCTCAGCGCACCCGTATGTTGCGTTCTTCCGCGCCGCGTCAGTTGCGCAATATTATTCTGACATTGCCCTCGGCGATGCCGAAACCGGAGCGTGAAATTTTCCGCCGCCGTATGCAGGAAGCCATCGGGTTGGTGTGGAAATCTATGGGCTGGCACCCGTCTGACGACGCGTTTAAAAGCCAGACTGACAAAGCCAAAAGCAGCATGCCGGTGCCGGACGTCCAGATGGAATGGGACGAAGCGACCTGCGGGCAAATGGTGTATCTCTACAACGAAACACAGGTGAATTTCGGTGGTCATACCGGCGAGTTTTTTGCCAGCATGGCGCGCCCTGACCGCGAACTGGCCGACGATGAGCCCGAGGGCAAAACGCTGCGTATTGCTTCGATTGATATCGGCGGCGGGACGACCGATCTGGCCATCACGCAATACTGGCTCGACGACGGGATGGGCAATAACGTCAAAATTACCCCGCGTCTGCTGTTTCGCGAAGGTTTTAAAGTGGCAGGTGACGATATTCTGCTGGATATCATTCAGCTCTATATATTACCTGCCTTACATGCGGCGCTGAAAAAAGCCGGTCTGGCCAATCCTGATGGTCTGATGACGCGCCTGTTTGGCAGCGAGGGTCGCATGGATGGCCATGCCACCTTGCGTCAGCAAAGTACGCTGCAAATCTTTATTCCGCTGGCGCGGTCAGTGCTGGAATTTTATGAACGCTTTGATCCGCTGGATACACATGCAGAAATTGATGCGCCCTTCGGTGAACTGCTGGAGCAGGCACCGACGCTGAAAATGCTGGATTATCTGCATACCGAAATCCAGCGTGTTCTGCCTGCCGGTTCGGCGGTGTTCGACATTTTACAGGTGCCGCTGGTACTGAAACTGAGCAGACTGCACAGCGAGTTTTTATCCAACCGCATGAGCATTACGCAGAATCTGCGGTCGCTGTGCGAAGTGGTGTCGTTGCATGATTGCGACGTGTTGTTGCTGACCGGCCGCCCTTCACGCTTCCCTGGCATTCAGGCGCTGTTCCGCCATCTGCAACCGTTGCCGATCAACCGCATGCTGTCGCTTGATGGTTATCACACCAGTGGCTGGTATCCGTTTAACAAGCTCGGGCGTATCGACAACCCGAAATCCACCGCAGCCGTTGGCGCCATGCTGTGCCTGCTGGCGCTGGATTTGCGTCTGCCTGGCTTCTATTTCAAAGCCGGTGATTTCCAGCCGTATTCGACTGTACGCTATCTCGGTATGCTCGACGGCAACCAGGTGCTGTCCGAAGATAACGTTTGTTACAGCGATATTGATCTGGATGCCCACGATTACAAGCTCGACAGCGCGGCCAGTTTCCGTATTCGCGGTGCCATTTGTCTGGGGTTCCGTCAGTTGGAAAATGACCGCTGGCCCGCCTCGCCGCTGTATACCCTGTCAGTCGCCGAGCCTGAACTGGCGCGGAAAGTAGCCGGAGACAGTGTGCTGCGGGTAAAACTGGCGGTAAAAAAAGGGGAAGACCACCCGACGCCGGAATTTTTTGATATTGCCAGCGCGGTGCTGGATAACGGCACCAAAGTGCCTGCCCATCACCTGCGCCTGCGGCTAAATACACTGGGCGAGAGCCATTATTGGATCGACAGTGGGAGCGTATTCGTCTCATGACAACAAGCACGACAGAAACATATGCCGGTCTGACCACCAACGTGTTGCAACGTCAGTTTGCGGCGGTCTCTGACACCATCGGCGAGGCACTGGATTGGGTCGATGCCACCCGCGCCCAGGCCCCGCGTCTGGATCTGGAAGCCGACCGGCTGAATTTGCAGCTGATACGCTGCCGCGAGAAAGCCCAACGTCTGGCGCTGGCCTGTGAGTTACCGCCGGCGCTGGGTTTTTACGGGCACTCTCAGGCCGGGAAATCGTATCTGATTTGTTCGCTGGCCGCCGGTAACTACGGGCGGCTGGAAACCCGTCTCGGAGGCGTCACGCTCGATTATCTGACGCAGATTAATCCCGGGAACCGCGTGGCACGTTTCGCCACCCGGTTTACCCGCCAGGCCGACGTCCGGGATCGCGCATTTCCGGTACGTGTGCTGCTGATTAATGAAGCCGATCTTGCCCGCATCGTGATCCGTGCTTTCCGCCCTGACAGCCATTATCACGTGGCGGACACGCAACAAATCACTGAACATCTCAGTAAACTGATGATGCATCGCCAGCCGGAGCCGGTAGACGGTTTTACCTGCGAACAGATGATGGGATTATGGGATTCTATGATTCGCCTTGATCCGCGCCGCTTCCGCCATCTGAATGCGCATTACTGGCCGGTGGCAGTCAAGCTCGCGCCTTATCTGAACATCGATGATCGTGCCCGTCTGTTCTCCCTGTTGTGGGGTAATCAACCGGCGCTGACGGCGGCCTACCGCCATTACGCCCACACGCTGCAACATCTGAGCGGTGCGGAAAGCTTGCTGGCGCCGCTGAGTATTCTGGTTGATGAGGCCATGCAACCGGCGGAAGGCATATTCAGCCAGTCGCCGGGTTGGGATATTCAGATCCCGGTTTGCCCGCAGTTCGGTGATGACAGCGCTCCTTCTGTGACGTTGTCACTGGGTGAACTGACCATGCTCGCCTCTGAAGTGCAAATTCCCCTGCTTTCACCTCCGCGCGAAGTGCTGTTCGAACAGATCGATTTACTGGATCTGCCCGGTCATGGCGCTCTGACGGATGAAAGCGGTGATGATGAAAATTCCGCCCTGTTCCGCGCAAAAATTTCTTACCTGCCGGAGCGCTATACCGATCGTCACGAAATGAACATGCTGATGGTCTGCACGGCTGCTGACGTACGTGATGATGTGGCAGCCGTGGGCCGCACACTGGAACATTGGGTTAAGGAAATGCACGGTGAAAACACGCAGGTGCGTGGCCGACGTAAACCGGGGCTGGTGTGGGTATTAACCCCCTTCGATCGCCGCGTGAGCGGATCAGCGCATTTCGACGAGGCCGTTCAGCGCCATGTGGGCAATCCGGGTGATGCCTGGGGCGCACTGCTGGCCATGGATGATCGTGGTCTGCAACGTATGGCCGACTATCTTGTGGCAGAAATTCGCCCGGAAATCCGGCTGAACCGCCTGAACGAAATGCGTGATGAGCTGCGCCGTGAACTGGCGGATAATCTGCTTGGACGCTGGTATCAGGCGGGTGATGCGGCTGATCCGGCGCAAAAACAACGTACAGTTCAGACCGTCATTAAGGCGCTGCAAACCCGCACGGGCGTTCACGGTGAGTTGCTGGAAAAACTGCTGCCCGGCCGCGATGAACTGCACCGTATTTATCATGAGCATGCCGGTCTGCCAACTGAAACGGGTGAGCAGGATGAGTCTGGCGCGGAAAGTTTTGGTATCGGTATTGATATCGATTTATTTGCCGAGCCGCAGGATGTGCAGATCTGGCAGGAAAAACCGGACGACGGCACGGCGTTTGCGCGCCTTGTACAGCGTTACTGGATTAACCATCTGCGTAGCTTGCCGGAAAACGAACCGCTGATCGCCCTGCTTGGCGTGGCTAAACCGACCGTCGAGTTGCTGATGGAGGAGCTGATTACCGCCAGTTTCCGTCTGAACATGGGCGAGGCGCTGGTGCGTTCACTCGGCGGTGCGTTATCAGCGGGGGCACGGGAACATGAACATCATGCAGATCGTCAGGTTTCACGTGCCCTGACGGTATTGGGTGATTTTGTGGCCTGGCTGGGCTTTGAGAAACAAGCGGAAGCCGAACGCCCGGAAAGCCGTATCAATAAAGGCAATAAGATTTTTGCCAAGCCAAAGAAAAGTGTTGCCAGCTGGAAGTCATCCCGGCGTCTGACAAAACTTTCGGCCACGCCGACCAATACCACAGCATTTTACATCTACGACTGGCTGGTGGGCCTGCAGGAAAGCATCATGCGAAACGCCGGTTATGCCGCAGGCGGGGAGATCCCGGCGCAGCAGCGTAAAGGTCTGGAGCGATTGCTCAGAACCCTGGCAGCCAACTGCTGAGAGAAATAACCGGAACGGCAAAAATGCTGTTCCGGTTTTTTTTACGGGTATCGCATGGACTAAAACAGAGGCATAACCGCAGCGTGAGTCACACAAATTGGTCATAATCCGTCTATACATAGTGGGGTAAAGAAATATCATTCACCGCTTTGTGTCCCGCACAGAGCAGAAACGGAGTCCATTATGACTGATATCACTGCGTTGTTAGGCAAAGAAGCCGATTCACTTCTTCAGCATCAATGTTCCACCATCACTTCAGACCAGCTGTGCCTGCCGGGTGCCGATTTTGTTGACCGTGTGATGATCGACAATAACCGTTCTCCGCGCGTACTGGCTGCGATGCAAAATTTGTATAACACCGGGCGGTTAGCCGGTACCGGTTATCTGTCGATTCTCCCGGTTGATCAGGGTGTAGAACACTCCGCCGGTGCCTCGTTTGCTGCGAATCCGCTGTATTTCGATCCTAAAAATATTGTTGAGTTGGCGATCGAAGCAGGATGTAACTGTGTGGCGTCGACTTACGGTGTACTGGCCTCCGTTTCGCGCCGCTACGCGCATAAAATCCCGTTCCTGGTCAAACTCAATCACAATGAAACCCTGAGTTATCCAACGCAATATGACCAGACGCTGTATGCCAGTGTGGAACAGGCGTTTAATCTTGGTGCGCAGGCTGTGGGGGCGACCATTTATTTTGGCTCAGAAGCATCTCGTCGCCAGATAGAAGAAATTTCAGCAGCCTTTGAGCGCGCGCATGAACTGGGTATGGTGACAGTTTTATGGGCGTATCTGCGCAATCCCGCATTTGTGAAGGACGGCATGGATTATCACTCCAGCGCCGACTTAACCGGCCAGGCGAACCATCTCGCTGCGACCATTGGCGCAGATATCGTGAAACAGAAAATGGCGGAAAATAACGGCGGTTACAAAGCGGTTAAATTCGGCTATACCGATGAACGGGTTTACTCCAAACTGACGACGGCTCACCCGATTGATCTGGTGCGTTATCAACTGGCGAACTGCTATATGGGACGCGCCGGATTGATTAACTCCGGTGGTGCGGCAGGCGAAAATGATATTCAGGAATCTGTGCGCACGGCGGTTATCAATAAACGTGCTGGCGGGATGGGATTGATTCTGGGACGAAAAGCCTTTAAGAAATCGATGAAAGACGGTGTGAGTTTGATTAACGCCGTTCAGGATGTGTACTTAGACAAGAAAGTCACTATCGCCTGAGGCTTACAATAAAAAATGGCCGGAAGATTGGGCTTCCGGTCATTTTTATGGCATCTGTTTATTTGCTCAGTTGCTCAACCAGCAGTACTGCAGCTTCTTCGGAAGAACCCGGATTCTGGCCGGTGATCAGCAGACCGTCCTGCACCACATAAGATCCCCAGTCAGCACCTTTCGAATACACACCTCCCAGAGATTTCAGCTCATCTTCCACCAGGAATGGCACCACGTCGGTCAGGCCAACCGCCGCTTCTTCGCTATTGGTGAAACCGGTGACTTTTTTGCCCTGTACCAGCGGATTACCCTGCGCATCTTTCACATGACGTAAGACACCCGGCGCATGACACACCAGCGCGACGTGTTTACCAGCGGCCTGGAATGACTGGATCAGCTCAATGGAGGTGGTATCTTCGGCCAGATCCCACAACGGGCCATGGCCGCCCGGATAAAAGACAGCGTCGAAATCAGCCTGAGAAATACTGTCCAGACGAACGGTAGAGGCCAGTTGAGCAGTCGCCTGCTCATCAGCTTCGAAGCGGCGGGTTTGCTCCGTGCGGAAATCCGGCTCGTTACTTTTTGGATCCAGCGGTGGCTGCCCCCCGGCCGGCGAAGCCAGCACGATTTCTGCGCCTGCATCTTGAAACGCATAATAAGGTGCCGCCAGCTCTTCCAGCCAGAAACCTGTTTTACGGCCGGTGTTGCCCAGTGTGTCGTGCGAAGTCAGAACCATCAGAATTTTCATGTTGTTTATCCCGGTTGTTAACGTTGTTTAACTGTCTTTATAGTAGACCAGTCGTCTTGTGATAACTTTCAAAAAAACACCTCAGCGCGGGGTGTCATTTGTTACGTATCAGATTAATCCGTCTGACGGATAATCTGTTTTGCCTGCGTCAGGTGCTTTTGTCGTGTTCATGAGTTAACAATACATTGAATTAGACCAGTCGTCTAGTGGTTATGGAATAAATTATCTCCTCCGACCTTCATCCGCGATAAATGTAAGTTTTCTGACAAGATTTATATCGCGCAACCTACAAAATCTCCTCAACTTTCTGTAAATTCGGCCGATATAAATTCTTTCGGTTGTTTTCGGTTTATGCTTCTGGAGTGATACGGATGTTGATAGGAATAGATTTAGGCACGTCAAACTGCGCTGTTGCCATCTGGCAAGACGGACATTCCGTTCTGGTTCCTAATGTCTATGGAAAAAATCTGACGCCCTCGGTGATCGGCCTCGATGATAACGGTCACGTTCTGGTCGGTGCGCCTGCTCAGGCGCGTTTATTTACCCACCCTGACCTCACCCTTTCCAGTTTTAAACGCTTCATGGGGACCGATCATCAGTTCCGGCTCGGTCACCAGCACTTTCGCGCGGAGGAACTCTCCGCTCTTTTATTGCGCAGCCTGAAAGCCGATGCTGAACAATATTGTGGCTGTGAGGTGAAGCGCGCCATTATTACCGTCCCTGCTTATTTTAATGATATTCAGCGCAAGGCGGTGAAAGCCGCCGGTGAAATGGCCGGCCTGCAGGTAGAACGTCTGCTCAATGAACCGACGGCAGCGTCGCTGGCCTACGGGCTGGTGAATCAGCAGGAACAGAAATTCCTGGTGTTCGATCTGGGGGGCGGCACGTTTGACGTTTCAATCATCGATATGTTTGAAGGCGTAATTGAAGTCCGCGCCAGCAGCGGCGATGTGTTCCTCGGCGGTGATGACTTCACCCGCAGCCTTACCAGCTGGATGCTGGCGCAGTATCCGCAACTGGACAAAGAGGATAATGCCCTTTTTGGTCAGCTGATTACGCTGGCGGAAAAAGCTAAGTGCCAGCTGACCACACAAGACAGTACGACGCTCCGGTACCAGTGGAAAGAAAGTTCACTGAGCTGGACGCTGACCAGTGAGACTCTGGCGCAATGCTGTGAGAGTACGCTGGAGCGGATGAAAAAACCGGTGATACAGGCACTGCGCGATGCCAAATTCTCCGCCGATGAAGTGGATCATGTGGTGCTGGTAGGCGGCGCAACGCGAATGCCATTGGTACGTCAGGCGGTGGCTCGTCTGTTCGGCCGCTTTCCGCGCAGTGATTTGCAACCGGACGAAGCCGTGGCGCTGGGTGCCGGTATTCAGGCCGGACTGGCCTTGCAGGATCAGGCGCTCGATGACATCGTGCTGACCGATGTCATGCCGTTTACGCTGGGTATCGGGATCTCCCGCCCTAAAGGCGACGGCTATGAAGACGGTCATTTTCTGCCTCTGATCGAGCGCAACAGCTTTGTGCCGGTGAGTCGCGTGGAAACGATTGTCACCATTTCAGATCAGCAAAAGTACCTGAATCTGTCCATTTATCAGGGGGAAGCGCGGCGGGTAGCCGATAATATTCTGCTCGGTTCGCTGAACGTTGACGTGCCTCCGCGCCCGGCAGGTGAAATGACCGCCGATGTGCGTTTTACTTACACACTCGACGGTATTCTGGAAGTGGAATGTAAAATCACCAGCACCGGACAGGTGGAAAAACTGGTGATCGAGAAAGCGCCAGGCAGCCTGACGCCGGCACAAATTACCGAAAGCTTGCTCAAACTTGAAAACATTAAGCAGCATCCGCGCGAACAATTGGTAAACCGCCAACTGGTAGCAGAAGCCAACGCTTATTATGAACAAAGCCTTGGCGACCAGCGGCAGTTCATTGCCGACCAGTTGTATCGCTTTGAACATGTGCTCGACACGCAAGATGCGCGTCAGATTGCGGCAGCACGCAAGGAATTTGAGGCACTGCTGGTGCATCTGCGCAGCGGGTGGGAATAGTCCGATGGGGATCTGGTCAGTTCTCGGGATAGAACCTACGCAGGACATCGCTGCCATCAAACGGGCCTATGCGCATCAGCTAAAAAGCACGCGGCCTGATCAGGATCCGCAAGCGTATCAGCGCCTGCGGGAGGCGTTTGAATCAGCCAGGCGCGGCGAATATTTTTGGACTACAGGTGACAACGTCACTTACCCTTCTCATCCTGCGTCGCTTACTGACGATTCGTTAATCAATCAGACGCAGGTTCACCATCGGGTATCAGAAATCGTCAGCCTGCTGCTGGAAAATGAGCAGGCAGGCCTGGAAAAGCTGCAGGTCTGTCTGTCAGAAACTTTACTGCAAAACCTTCAGTTGCGTGAAATGTTCAGTCAGCAGCTGGCGTGGGATCTGGCGGAGCATGAAGGGCTGACCTTCTCATTGCTGGCGAACGTTGCCGCGCTGATGGAATGGGAAATTGACCATTATCAGCCCGTCGGTATTTCAGTTTATCAGCTGGATGCGCTGCATCAGCAAATTGAGAGTACCGCCGGGCGTCACTACTGGGATGCCTTGCGGACGCAACTTCAGGCTTCGGGTTTTGGCCGTAAGGTATTTGATTATCTCAGTGTCGAAGGCAAAAACCTGACATTCGGTATGAAATGCGTTCCCGGCTTTGTGGGCCGTCTCAGGGCACATTTGCACGAGATAGCCATGTATCATCCGGTGCTGCTGCCGCGGGTCAATTCCCGGCTGAGGAATGACCTTAAGCGTTGCCGTTTTGCTCTCAGCGGTGAAGCCACTTTTCTGACCGTCTTTTGGTGTGTGCTGGCGATTTACGGAGCCCGCCATTCTCCGCACTGGCTGCGCGATACACTGCTGAGCGCGATTACCGTGCTGGGATGCATCTTCGGTTATAAAGGCATGGGGATATTATTACATCCGTATCCCCGCCTGCATGCCGTAGCGGAAACCCTGATGTCGGTGTTGGTCATTGCACTGTCGGGGCTGGTTTTCAGTGGATTTTATGCGACCTTCCTTTATCTTCAGGATGACCCCGGACGCGGGCCGGCGTTGTTCTTTATGTTGCTGATAACTGTGCTGTTCTGCACCTGGGCCATCTGCCCGAAATCCTGGCGCTGGTATAATCTGGTCTGTAACAGTGTAGTTTCTTTACTCACGTTGCCGTGGGAACAAGCCAGAAAGCCCGGCCGGGTCAGACGGGTTGTGGCGTGCGCACTGATGTTATTTGTATATTCATGGTTAATTACGTGGGCGGTGGAATGAGCGGACAGGGAATTTGGTCAGTTTTAGGCATTGAGCCGACTCAGGATCTGGGCGTGATTAAACGGGCTTATGCCCGAAAGCTGAAAAACACCCGTCCTGACAGTGATCCGCAAGGGTATCAGCGACTGCGCGAAGCCTTTGAAGCGGCAAAGCGTCAGGGTTATGATGACATTTTAAGTGACGTTGTCACTACTGCTAAGCCCCCTGTGAACCTTTCTGCCGCGCCCGTCTCGCCTTTGTCTGTCCGGTATGAGACGGTGAAAGCTCCCGTACAGGAATCTGACGACGTCTCTCTGTTACGCGGTCAGATTTTTGCAGAAATCCCCTCTGTTATTGACGCTATGATGGATGACGAAACGGTGGGGATAAAACGGCTGGCAGATTATTTGCAGAGTGATTCTCTGCAAAATCTCGAATTGCGGGAGATGTTTAGCCAGGAAATGGCCGCACAATTGAGTGAACGCGAAGGATTATATTCGGCATTACTGCTCAAAGTCTCTGCCATTATGGGGTGGGAAATAGACCATTACCAACCGGTGGGGATTTCCCCGCAACGGCTGCAGGCGCTTCAGGCACAGATAGAACATACCGGCGCGAACTACTACGCGTCTGTTATGGCGCGCGAATATCAGGGGTCCATGCTGAATCGACTGCGTTTGCGTTTGCTGACGGAGGAAGGTGCGGTTGTGCCCTGGTGGGCGAAACTGGTACCCGACTTTATGCTATCCCTGCACGATAAACTCAGGGAAATCAGGGCGTATTATCCTGCTTTGTTGCCGCGTATTAATTCAGTACTGCTGAAAACCCTGGCTGAGAACCGGCTGGCACTGCGTTGGGGAACGGTGTTCCTGACCGGTTTCTGGCTTTTGCTGATCATGCTGGCGACGCGTGAACATCCTGAACCGTGGCGCTCACGCATTTTACTCATAGCATTCATTGCATTATATATGCATGGTTACAGTTATCTGGAGCGGAAATTACGTTACCGCCCGCGCATGTTGTGCGCAACAGAATGCGTGTTGTCGATACTGGCAACCGGCATTATGGTAAAAATAATGCTGGGTTTCTTCACCATGTTTAAGCCTGAAACCGGAAATATGGTGATGGCTTTCACCAATTACGGGGTACTGAGCGCCAGTAGTTTTTGCGTCCTCTGGATGATGGCGCCAAAACAATGGAAATGGTACAGCGTGCCATTGAACGCGATGATTATTATGGTGATTTTCCCGTGGGAGTTGATGAAAAAAGCTTCGGGTGTGGCCGGCATCGTGGCCTTTGTGGTATTACTGGTGATGTATTCATTGTTGATTGCTTTCGGATTCCGTTGACGTTGCGGGCGGTTAATCCCGCCCGCACCTGTTTCACTCCGTCATAATCCAGACGCTGACGCTCCCTGCTGCGCAAAAGAATTGTGCGCTGCCTTTTTCGTCGGTTGTAATGACTTCCCCGCGGTTTTCCAGCATGTCCCGCCATTGCTTACCGGCAAAGTTGTCGCCCAGCTCAATCGTTTTCTCGCCGGCTTCTCCGTTAGACATCACTACCACGCATCCCGGTTGCTCTGCGGTGCCGCTGCGGGAAAAGGCAATGCAGTTCGGGTGATCGAAATAATCGGTTTGTGCACCCCATGCGTACCCCTGACGGGCTCTGATCAGCGCTTCCAGATGGGGGATCACTGGCAGATTTACGGTGTAATTATTTCCGTCCTCTCCTTCATCTTCGTAACTTGCACCGAATAAATCCGGATAAAAGACGATGGGCACGCCATGCTCGCGCAACAACGTTAACGCATAGGCCAGCGGTTTAAACCACGGCTCAACCGGTGCCTCAAGAGACTGCAACGGCTGTGTGTCGTGGTTGGCAACCAGCGTCACCGCATGCGCAGCATCAGCAGCGACCAGTGTGTTATCAAAAATGGTGGTCAGATCGTAATCCGCACCCTGTTTCGAGGCATGGTGGAAATTCAGCTGTAGCGGCGCATCGAACAGCATGGTTTTGCCTTCCACCTGACGGATGTAATTTTGCAGTGTCGGGACGTCGAATGACCAGTATTCTGCGACCAGGTACATCGGTTGTTCCGATTGTGCCTGAATATGGTCAATCCACTCTTTATAGAACCAGGCCGGAATATGTTTCACCGCATCAAGACGAAACCCTGTACAGTGCGTTTGTTCCATGATCCAGCGGCCCCAGTATTTGAGCTCTTCGCTGACTGCGTTATTGCGGAAATCGACATTGGCACCCATCAGGTAATCGTAATTACCGAATTCGTCATCGACCTGATCGTTCCAGCCGCCGCCGGTATAATCGTTAATGATTTTGAAAATGCCTTGCTCGTCCGGGTTTTCAATGTGGTCAACACCGCTGAAGCAGTGAAAATCCCAGATGAATTTTGAATACTGGCCGTTACGGGCGGCAAAAATGAAACGCGTCCAGGCCTCAGCTTCAATAATGTCATCACTGATTTCTTCGCGGTTATCCATGTTAACGCGGTTAACCTGCACGCGTTCTTTCTCATCCGCTCCCATTTTATGATTGAGCACCACGTCAAGAATGACGCCCAGCTTATGCTGTTTCAGCGCGCTGATGGCTGCGAGCAGCCCCTCTTTGTCGCCATATTTGGTCGCACGGGAACCTTTCTGCTCAAACTCACCCAGATCAAACAAATCATAAGTGTCATAGCCAACCGAATACCCACCCGATTCGCCTTTACAGGCAGGCGGAAGCCAGGCGGCGGTAATGCCAATCTCAGCCAGCCAGGCGGCTTTTTCGGCCACTTCCGGCCAGAGCTTCCCACCATCCGGGTAATACCAGTGAAAGAACTGAAACAACGTAGGATTCTGCATACAGACTTTCCATTCAGATGACCAGGAAGTGAAGTATGGAGCAGGAACGCAAAAAATGTGACTAAAGGCAAAAAAAAGCCGGTCAGCAAAGTGACCGGCGTTGAGACTGCCTGAGAACGGAATCAGTTGATATCCGGGTGCTGGGCAATCAGATTTTTTCTTTTTGCTTCAAGCTCAACAATCTGCGCATCAATATCTTCAATTTTCTGTTCGATATTGTCGTGATGTTCCTGGAGGATTTCACGCGCTTCTGCACGGTCTGAAGCCGCCGGTGTCGCGCCCTTGAGCGGGCGGTTAGCGGTTTCTTTCATGAAAATGCCGGTCACCAGACCAATCATCGCCACAACCATCAGGTAATAGGCTGGCATATAGAGATTATTGGTGGCTTCCACCAGCCACGCGGCGATCGTCGGGGTAAGCCCCGCAATCAGTACCGAAACATTGAAAGCAATTGCCAGCGCGCTGTAACGGATATGCGTCGGGAACATTGCCGGTAACGTTGACGCCATCACACCGATAAAGCAGTTCAGCAACACCGCAAGGATCAGCAGACCTAAGAAAATCAGGCCTATCACATCACTGTTTATCAGAATGAAGCACGGAATAGCCAGTATAAACAGGCCGATACTGCCGATGATCACAAAAGGTTTACGGCCGAAGCGGTCACTCAGCATCCCCATGAACGGCTGTACGAACAACATGCCGACCATGATGGCAATGATGATCAGCACACCGTGGTCTTCAGAATAATGCAGGCTGTGGGACAAATAGCTCGGCATGTATGTCAGCAGCATGTAGTAGGTGACGTTTGTGGCTATCACCATGCCCACACAGATAATCAGCGGACGCCATTGTTTGGTCAGGATTTCACGGAACGAGACTCTTGGCGGTTCAGCAATATCTTTACGCGAATCGCTGTCGATTTTATCGACGTGTTGCTGGAAGGTCGGGGTTTCTTCCAGTGCATGACGCAGATAGATCCCGATCAGGCCCAGCGGAGCGGCAATGAAAAACGGAATACGCCAGCCCCATTCGAGGAAGTTCGTTTCACCCACGATACTGGAAATCAGCACCACCACACCTGCACCGAGAATAAAACCGGCGATGGAACCAAAATCCAGCCAGCTGCCGAGGAAGCCGCGTTTTCTGTCAGGAGAATATTCTGCAACGAAAATCGCTGCACCGGTATACTCGCCACCAACCGAGAAACCCTGTGCCAGTTTTGCCAGTAACAGCAAAATCGGTGCCCAGATACCGATGGAGTCATAACCGGGTATCAGCCCGATACAGAAGGTGCTGACGGACATGATGATGATGGTGACGGAAAGGACTTTCTGGCGCCCAAATTTGTCGCCAAGTGCGCCGAAAAACAGTCCGCCCAGAGGCCTGACGAGGAACGGTACGGAGAAGGTTGCCAGCGCGGCAATCATCTGAATACCCGGGTCTGCCCCCGGGAAAAACACCTGCCCTAATGCAAATGCCACAAAACCATACACACCGAAATCAAACCATTCCATCGCATTACCCAGGGCTGCGGCGGTAATAGCTTTTTTCAGTTTAGTGTCATCAATGATCGTAATGTCGTTGATATGCATGGGTTGAACACGTTTCTTTCGTAATCTCATCTTTCACATCCCTTTTCTAAAATACTCCACCGTGTAAGCGTGAGATATTTTGTTCGTACTCTTTAATCATCAAGAGTATCAATAATATTTGAGCAAGCTATATCATTATAGGATGGTTTTACGCTGTAGCAAAAGCCAACCGTTTTGTGATCACCATTGCACTTTTGTTTTCACCCGCCGTTGTTTTGACTCACAAAGTGGTAATGTGTTTTCAAATTAATGAAACTGCATTTTGATTAATGAAAGGGACGCCGGAACAACGGCTAATTTCATGCTACTTATGGGGTGAATCATGGCAAAAGGTTCTCAGATTCAATTTAGTTTCCACACCGTTCAGGATCCTCAGACCGGTGCCCGGGTGACGCGTTTAACACCGCCTGATGTGTTGTGTCATCGCAACTATTTCTATCAGAAATGCTTTACCCGCGAGGGTAATAAACTGTTGTTCGCCGGTGAGTTTGATGGCAACCGCAACTATTATCTGCTGGACTTGCAAACGCAGAAAGCGGCTCAGCTGACTGAAGGCAAAGGCGATAACACCTTTGGCGGTTTCCTCTCCCCGGATGATCAGTATCTTTACTACGTCAAAAACGAACGCAGTCTGCAGCGCGTAAAACTGGCTGATTTTAGTGAACATACGGTGTATCAGGTGCCGGAAGAATGGGTTGGCTATGGCACCTGGGTGGCCAACAGCGAATGCACCCGTCTGGTGGGTATCGAAATCAGTCGTGAGGACTGGACGCCACTGTCAGACTGGAAAATCTTCCAGGATTTCTATCACAGTAATCCGCACTGCAGACTGTTATGTGTCGATTTACTCAACGGAAAATCCCGCGTGATCCACGAGAAAAATGAATGGCTCGGACACCCGATTTATCGCCCGTTTGATGACCACACCGTCGCTTTCTGTCACGAAGGCCCGCATGACCTGGTTGATGCACGTATGTGGCTGGTGAATGAAGACGGCAGTGATGTCCGCAAGGTAAAAGAACATGCACCGGGAGAAAGCTGTACGCACGAATTCTGGGTACCGGACGGCTCTGCACTTATTTATGTGTCTTATCTGAAAGGCCAACATGACCGCCATATCCGCCGTTTCGACCCGCAAACCGGCGAAGATATCTGTCTGATGACTATGCCAGCCTGCTCGCATCTGATGAGTAATGACAACGGTACACTGCTGGTCGGTGATGGCTCCGGTACGCCGGTTGATGTGAAAGACACCGCAAGTCATACGATTGAAAACGATCCGTGGTTGTATATTTTCGACACCCGGACCCGCCGGTATGCACCGCTGGCCGCGCATAACAGCTCCTGGCAGGTGCTGGACGGCGACCGTCAGGTGACGCATCCGCACCCTTCTTTCTCACCCGACGATCGTCATGTGCTTTTCACCACCGATTATGAAGGCTTACCGGCGCTGTATCTGGCGGAAATTCCGGATGCCCTGCTCAGTTCATTACGCAAGGATTAACCAATGTTTACCTTTAAAAAAGATATTCCTTTACAGGATCTGGGGGACGGTGTGAGCCGTCGTGTTCTGGCGCATGACGGCACCATGATGGCCGTTGAAGTATACTTTGAAGAAGGCGCCGTCGGTCCGATGCATAACCATGTGCATGAACAACTGACCTATGTGTTATCCGGCCGTTTCAAATTCACTATCGGTGAAGAAACCCGTGAAGTAAGTGCAGGCGATACGCTGTATAAAAAACCGTACATCATGCACGGCTGCGTGTGTCTGGAGAAAGGTGTGTTGCTCGACACGTTTACGCCGCAACGACAAGATTTTTTATAATTCTTTCAGACCATAAAAAACCGGTGCCATGAGCACCGGTTTTTTTGACACCACAAAACACGTAATCTTACGCGAGGATTTCACGCACGAAGGTTTCGATCTCTTTGTTCTGGCAGTTTTCGAAGAAACATTTCTGGAAACGTTCGCCTGTCACGGCGGTTTTCACCAGTTCCGGATCGATGGCACGCAGGGTATCCAGATAGTTTTCTTTTACCACTGCGGCTTTCACCTGATTAAGAATACCGGCGTTGCGTACCTGAGGTTCTTTGCGGTCAGCCGGATAGCCTTCGCCTTTCACGCCGGTAAAGGCCTTTTCGAAGATGAAGCGTACGTTCAGCTCTGCACCCCAGCCGAAGCCTTTAGCAAATGGCAGCGATAATGCGTTGCCGTTGTTGATTTGCGCAAACAGGAAGGCATCAGCCGGATCAATACAATAACCGCAGTTAACGCCCGGATGAATATTCAGAGACATCAGTGCGCCCTGGCCGGTACCGCAGCCTGCAACCACAAAATCCACCGCTTTTGAATTAAGCAGGATACTGGCCATGATGCCCAGATGGATGTAAGTCAGATGGTGATCCTGTTCATCAGACATGCCCACGTTGAAGACCGGATACTCTTTTTCCGAAGCTACGGCGTTAAGTTCTTTCAGGATGATCGCGTTTTTAGCGGCCTGACTGTTTTCCATCATCAATGCAATTTTCATGAGATTTCCTCTTTGGGCAGCGGTTTGAGCCGCTGCTGTCGGTGAATGTTTATCAATAACTGGCGTGATTAACGGGCCAGCCAGCCCCCGTCAACCGCAATGGTGTAACCGTTGATATAGTCGGAAGCCGGTGAAGACAGGAATACGACCGGCCCCATCAGATCAGACGGCAAACCCCAGCGGCCGGCAGGAATACGCCCCAAAATTTCTTCGCTGCGTGCTTCATCAGCGCGAAGTTGCTGGGTGTTGTTGGTCGCCATATAGCCCGGCGCAATCGCGTTCACATTGATATTGTGCTTCGCCCATTCGTTGGCCAGCAGGCGGGTCACTCCCATGACGGCGCTTTTTGATGCGGTATAAGAAGGTACGCGGATACCGCCCTGATAGGAAAGCATCGACGCGATATTAATGATTTTGCCGCCGGTACCCTGAGCGATGAATTGTTTCGCCACAGCCTGCGACATGAAGAAGACGGATTTGATGTTCAGATTCATCACATCATCCCAGTTCTTTTCGCTGAACTCGATGGCGTCTTCACGGCGGATGATTCCGGCGTTATTGACCAGAATATCCAGATGTCCCATTTCAGCGACAGCACGTTCCAGCAGCGCCGGAATAACTTTCGTGTCGCTCAGATCAGCGGTCAGGCTCAGGAAACGGCGGCCTGTCGCGCCGATGCGCTCGATGGTTTCTGCGGGTTCGACAATGTTGATCCCTACAATATCACAGCCGGCCTCAGCGAGGCCGATTGCCATACCCTGACCCAAACCGGTATCGCATCCGGTCACTACCGCGACTTTTCCCTGAAGCGAGAAATTATCCAGAATCATGATGGTTCCTTTATGCATAAACGGAAGCAAATCTGCTTTTCCGTAGGACGATGGGTTGTCGGGCTGTGCCCGGCGCCGAAATAATAAAGAGGAGTTTAGCGATAAAATTCGTCCGACTCAAGAAATTGAAACATCATTTCAATTTATGTGAACTTTGGTGTCGTTTTTTGTTGGGTTGATCACGTCCTGATGAGTAGTGTCAGGTAAATGTCAAAAACAGGGCGCAGACAAGAAGAAAGGATGCAGGGCAAAGCCCCTGAAGAAATAAATCATCCGGAGGACAGAGAGGAATAAAATGGGTTTTTGTTCGGATGGACCATTCACTGCCCGGCGGGGATGCCGGGCCAGCGGTACGCGAGATCCATTTGGAAAACGTAATCTCTTCTATAAAAAGGATTTTTTAAACAAAATTCTTACCCCAGAAATTTGGTCGTAAAAAAGGATCTCAAGAAGATCCTTTTAATTTTGCAGATCGTTAAACCCTACCAATCACCGTATGGATAGGTTTTCCCTTTGATAAAGTCCCGGATAAACGGGTCGTAGCCGTTACGCTCGGTGTAATTAAAATCAATCCTGCTGGGAACGTTCTTACATATCAACATATTATCTCCCGTCAATGTGAACTCTCTGGCCGGGTGTTGGGGGACAACATGATTACCGTTGTCCTCAAGCCAGATCCGCACCGTACCTCCGGGAGCCAGACCAATAATCATATTATCCCGGTAATAAACCTGTCCCGGTTTGTAATTATCAGGATAAGCCGTTGTCATTTGCCGCCATGTTCCCCGATCAAACCAGATCTCCGTCTCATACGATTTTTTATCAATCACCGAGTCCCAGCACACTGACATCCTTACCGGCAGCGCCTTACTGATATTAAAGTTGGCAGAAAAACTGCCAACAACACGACTCCATGTGTCCACGCTGCTCTGGCTGGGTTCTGTCGGGTCAAGCCGCCTGAAGATGCTTTCCCGAATATCCCCGTCCTCCAGATACACCTGCGTCACCAGGGCGGGCAGATTTTTAGGGTGAAAAAAATTAAACTGCCAGTGATCGTAAGGCAGCTTTTTGCCCCACTGCTCTACGCCGTCCCCTAGCGGGGTGGTCACGTCGGCTCGCCTGTCGCGGCACCCCGTCAGTAACAGCAGTACCCCGATCGCAATATGTAATGTCCTCATCCGAACACCCTATCCAGTGCGTCCACATGGGCTTTTTGCTGTTCTTCCCACTGCTGCTGGTCGTCCATCATCCATACCGTCCGCACCCACCCTTCGCCCGGTGCGTTAGGCCAGACAAATGACCGCTCATCCGTCGGCGCATAGTTATTGCGCAGGAAAACTTCCCCCGTAGACGGGTTTACCCACAGACTGCGGTCGGAATCAATATTCCAGTTCGCCGAGCAGTGCAGGTAACGCCCGATGATATGCATTTCATTGGCGGTAAAACTCACAGGCTCACCGCCCTGTCGTACGGCGCGGCCCTGCGCTATCGCTTTATCGCACAGGGGAAGCAGTTCCGCAGGCAACGACAGCTCCTTATCATTGCTGAGTATCGGAGAGAAAATAACACCTGCGTCCTGCGCCGCATCCAGCATCACCCGCATGCTCACCTTCTCCCAGTCGTTCGGGATGGCTTGCCGGGTCAGAAACACCGCCGCCCCGGCCTTTTTCTCAAAAATATGCGCCCGCGCTTTATCCCGGTTCACCAGCGGCCACGAAATCATCCGCGTTTTAACGTCACCGTGCGGCAACAGGTATTTCAGCGCCGGCAGAACATATAGCTTCTCCCGCATCGCTTCCGTCTTCCGGTAAATCTCGGTATGAAGCTCTTCCACATCATCGCGCACCACTTCAAAATCCGGCATGGTCAGTAGCGAGTCCTCATTCTCCCCCGCGTTGTACCCGCCTCCGATATCCGAGTGCACGCCAGGCAGTGCCAGCTCCGGCCACATCCCTTTGATGCTGTTCAGGCTGAAATTGTGCCGGCACTCGTGCATCGCGCGTATCTGGAACACCTTCTGCGCCACGGACGGCCGCAGCTCAAGGTTAACGCCGGGATTGCTGTGTCCGTTGACGTTGTAAAAGTTCAGCAGGCTGCCGATAGCGGCCACCGTGTCAAACAGCCCCAGAAAGCGCACCTCTCCGGCAGCTTTTCCGTGGTGTCCTGCCAGATCCAGTCCTTTGTCTATCGCCGCCGCTACCGCCGTATCCTGCTTCATCACCCTGTTGGCAAAGTGGCGCGCCGCCGCCGCGCCCCGGCTGAACCCGAACACGTCAAACTGCACTTTCACTATCGCTATCTGGTCACGGTTTAGTTTGATAAAGCGGGCCAGCTCGGCGCTTATGGTATCCAATACCTCATCCGTCTTCGTCACCACCCCCTCAAACTGCTTGATCAGACTGCTGCCCAGTGCCATCCCGAACAGAGCATCACTTTTTCCATCGGCCGTACCAATACCGGTAACGTAGGCTTTTACCTGTGCCTCAGTCTCGCTGTCTTTGAGTTCATCACTCCGCTGGTAAAGATCGAACAGTCGGGAAATATTGGTGGGGCCACCCAGCCAGCTCGTGTTAGCCAGCCCCGCTTGTGCGTGCTCTTCATACTTCGCACACGCCTTTGCCCGCGCCTCATCCACCAGGTTTGCGCAGTTCGCGTAGGCCAGTCGCAGGTCGCTTGAATTATTTCGGTTGTTGCCCGTACCGTCAAAGAACACCCCCACTGTCAGCGTAATCCCCCTGACCGGCACCCTCCTGCACTGGATAACTTTTTCACTGCACAGAACATCGGTACGGTGCGTGTTGTCCCCGATAATTTCATACCGGTGATAGCCGGTGTCGCCCGGCGCTGTTTTCTCGTCTTTTGCCATAAGAAAGTCCCTTTAATCTGAAAGGTTAAATCCAGTCCATCATACCTTAACCTAAATCAGACTCTGTCAGCAGCAAATGGTCCCAAAGTTCTCCGGTGATTACAGAAAGTGATATGGGTGTCCGGTGACTTCAGTCTTTTCCTGCGTCGATGTGTACAGGCCGGATTGAATAACGACGAGGACTGAAATGCTCTTGTACGACAGGTCTTCATGCCCCGGTTGAGAGAAATTAGAGATTGCGGACTGGAGAAGCGGCGCTATTGTGTCAGTCGGCTGATGGTGCCGATTGAGGCGATCTTGTTATGGAATGTGGTATATAAGAAAAAGCGATTGATTCACTGAAGAGAAAGCTATTTATTTAATAAATAATGGGTTTCTCATGTCTCCCCGTTGGGGTGTGAACATATCAACCTGAGCGGAGATTACGTATGGCGTACCCGTTTTAAGCAGAGGGGCTGGGAAATACTGTTCGTTACGCTCAGTGGATAAAAGTCTGTATAAAACCAGGCTAAACGTAGGATATTTCAGTTTTCCCAGTGGGCCCCCTACACGCTCACGAGATAAACGCAGCGTAAGCAGAGATAAGAGTTAGTGCAGGCAGCCCTGGCATTCAGTTGCCAGATTAAGCCCGCGACGCCAGTCGCCCGGAGTCTGACCAAACTGTCGTTTGAAACTGCGGGTGAAGGACTGTTGTGAGTCGAAGCCCAGCGAAATCGCAACGCTGACGATAGGCTCGCCGCTGCTGGCCAGCATATCGGCAGATTTCTTCAGTTTTTTCTCACGAATGTATTCCCCCATCGGCAGGCCGGTGTGCTCTTTAAACATCCGCTGCAGATACCAGCGGGAATAACCAGCCCGCTTGGCGACCGTTTTAATATCCAGTCGTTCTTCCAGATTGTGATCGATCCACTCGATCAGGTCGTGAATGAAATCCTCGGTTCTCATGGCCAGTCTCCTGCTTTTTTTTTGTTTGCGCCCCCCGAGGGCGACTCGTCTTTTTATACGTTGACCCAGTTTTTGGTTAAATGCAAGTTTTACTATTGCATTTAATTGACGGTTACAGGATAGTCTCATTTCCCCAGGTAAACGTTCTGTAAAATAGCACATAAAGTGTAACAGTAATTCTTGCAGTTTAGTAAGCGCATCTCTACAATCCTCACGAATAAATTGTATCAGTATTTGATACATTATTGTGCTGATGAACGGCACAAGTCCCAAAAAAGTCGGTTCAGGCAAAGGACGTTACCCGGCGGACAGGCCGGTGTATTGCCTGGCAGCACTTACACACTGGAAATAAAAAATAATGATGAACCTGCAAAAATCACAGGTTGTTGTACGCGACCACGTCATTGGTACGCCTTTAATGTTGCGCCTTTCAGGGGTTGCGCTGATGGTTGCCCTGCTCGCCGGGTGTGACAACAGCGTGGCGCAAAATGCCGCACCGCCTGCTCCGCAGGTCAGCGTGGCAGATGTGTTAATTAAGCCAATCAGTCAGTGGGATGCCTTTAACGGGCGTGTGGAAGCGGTACAAAGTGTACAACTGCGGCCGCGCGTGTCCGGTTATATCGATAAAGTGAATTATCAGGAAGGCCAGGAAGTGAAAAAGGGTCAGGTACTGTTCACCATTGATGATCGTACTTACCGGGCTGCACAGGAACAGGCGCAGGCTGAACTGGTGCGTGCGCGCAATCAGGCCAGTCTGGCACGAAGTGAATCTGCACGAACAGAAGCGCTGATCGGGACGCTGGCCGTGTCGAAAGAAGTCGCGGAGCAACGTCGTTCGGCAGCGTCGCAGGCACAATCTGATGTCCTGGCTGCACAGGCACAGCTGGACATGGCCCAACTTAATCTTGATTTCACCCGTGTTACCTCCCCGATTGATGGCCGTGCCAGCCGTGCGATGATCACGACCGGTAATTTGGTGACAGCAGGTGACAGCGCGAGCGTACTGACCACGCTGGTGTCACTCGACACAGTCTATGTATATTTCGACGTTGATGAAGGGACTTTCCTGCGTTATCAGGCGCTGGCCCGCGAAGGGAAATTGAACGACAGCCCGCAAAATCGCTTGCCGGTGCATGTCGGGTTGGTCGGTGAAAACGGTTATCCGCATCAGGGTGTGGTTGATTTTACTGACAACCAGCTCAACTCCGGCACCGGCACCATCCGCATGCGTGCTCTGTTGGATAACCGTGACCGTACCTTTACGCCGGGATTGTTTGCCCGGGTTCAAATGCCGGGCAGCGCACAGTTCAATGCCATGCTGGTGGACGATAAAGCCATCCTTACCGACCAGGATCGTAAATTCGTTTATGTGGTTGATAAAGATGGCAAGGCACAGCGCCGTGATGTGGAAATTGGCCGCACATATGCAGGCTTACGTATCATACAGAAAGGCCTGGAAGCCGGTGACCGTGTGATCATCGACGGCGTACAGAAAGTGTTTATGCCGGGCATGCCGGTCAACGCCAAAACCGTCAGCATGGTGGCTAACACTGTCACGCCGGCCGCCCCTGCCGTTCAATAAAAGAGAATCCTGACTCATGGACTTTTCCCGCTTTTTCATCGACAGGCCGATTTTTGCGGCCGTTTTGTCGATTCTGATTTTAGTTACCGGGGCAATTGCTATCCCCTTGCTGCCTGTCAGTGAATACCCTAACGTGGTACCGCCAAGCGTTCAGGTTCGTGCTGAATATCCGGGCGCCAACCCGAAAGTGATTGCAGAAACCGTTGCGACGCCGCTGGAAGAAGCGATTAACGGCGTCGAAAATATGGTGTACATGAAATCCGTCGCCGGTTCTGACGGCGTTCTGGTGACAACGGTCACTTTCCGTCCGGGTACCGATCCGGATCAGGCTCAGGTTCAGGTGCAAAACCGGGTCGCGCAGGCTGAAGCACGTCTGCCGGAAGATGTCCGCCGTCAGGGTGTGACCACACAGAAGCAGTCGCCAACGTTAACGCTGGTGGTGCATCTGGTATCACCTTCCGGCAAGTATGATTCGCTGTATCTGAGTAACTACGCCACGCTGAAGGTGAAAGATGAACTGGCGCGTTTGCCGGGTGTCGGGCAGATTCAGATTTTCGGTGCAGGCGAATATGCCATGCGCGTGTGGCTGGATCCGAACAAAGTTGCGGCCCGAGGTCTGACGGCTTCTGACATTGTGAAAGCCATGCAGGAACAGAATGTGCAGGTCTCTGCCGGTCAGTTGGGCGCTGAACCGATGCCGAAGGACAGTGACTATCTGCTTTCCATCAATGCACAGGGGCGTCTGAAAGATGAAGATGAGTTCGGCAAAATTATCCTGAAAAGCGGTGATAATGGCGAAATTGTCCGTCTGCGTGATGTGGCGCGTATTGAAATGGGGTCCGGTAGCTATGCCCTGCGATCGCAGCTTAATAATAAAGACGCAGTCGGGATTGGTATCTTCCAGTCTCCCGGAGCGAATGCGATTGATTTGTCAGATGCGGTACGAGCCAAAATGACTGAACTGGCAACCCGTTTCCCGGAAGGCATGACCTGGCGTGCGCCGTATGACCCGACGGTGTTTGTCCGGGATTCCATCAGTGCGGTGGTTCACACATTGCTGGAAGCCGTCGTGCTGGTCGTGCTGGTTGTTATCCTGTTCCTCCAAACCTGGCGTGCGTCGATCATTCCTCTGCTGGCGGTACCGATCTCAGTGATAGGGACATTCAGCATCCTGTATTTGCTCGGATTTTCACTCAATACGCTCAGCCTGTTCGGACTGGTGCTGGCGATAGGGATAGTCGTCGATGACGCCATTGTTGTGGTGGAAAACGTCGAGCGAAACATTGAGGAAGGACTTGCGCCAAGGGATGCTGCGCATCAGGCGATGCGGGAGGTGTCCGGGCCGATCGTGGCTATCGCACTGGTGCTGTGCGCGGTATTTGTGCCGATGGCGTTTCTGTCGGGGGTAACCGGTCAGTTCTACAAGCAGTTTGCGGTGACTATCGCTATTTCAACTGTGATTTCGGCCATCAACTCGCTGACATTGTCCCCTGCTCTTGCGGCATTGTTGCTGAAATCGCACGGTACGCCGAAAGACATGCCCTCGCGGCTCATCGACCGACTTTTTGGCTGGATTTTCCGACCGTTCAACCGGTTCTTTAATGCCAGTTCACATCGTTATCAGAATGCTGTGTCTAAAACGTTGGGACGTCGTGGCGCGGTATTTGTGGTCTACGTACTGTTGTTATGCGCGGCTGCATTTATGTTCAAAGCTGTGCCGGGGGGCTTTATTCCGACGCAGGATAAACTGTACCTGATTGCAGGTGTGAAAATGCCGGAAGGTGCGTCATTATCCCGCACTGATGCGGTGATCCGCAAAATCAGCGCAATGGGTTTAAGTACCGATGGCGTCATTGATGCGGTGGCATTCCCCGGGTTGAACGCGCTGCAGTTCACCAATACGCCGAATACCGGCACGGTGTTCTTTGCGTTGAAACCGCTGAGTGAACGTACCCGTACGGCGGCGGAAATTAATGCGGAAATAAACGCCAAAATTTCGCAGATTCAGGAAGGGTTCGCGTTTTCCATTATGCCGCCGCCGATCCTCGGGTTAGGTCAGGGTTCAGGTTATTCCCTGTATGTGCAGGATCGCGCGGGGCTGGGTTATGGTGCATTGCAAACCGCGATTAACACCATGTCGGGCGCTATTATGCAGACGCCGGGAATGGGGTATCCGATTTCCTCCTATCAGGCTAACGTGCCGCAGCTCGACGCACATATTGACCGTGACAAAGCTAAGGCTCAGGGCGTATCACTTGATGAACTGTTCAGCACGTTGCAGGTCTATCTCGGCTCGTCTTATATCAATGATTTCAACCGATTCGGTCGTACATGGAAAGTAATGGCGCAGGCGGATGGACAGTTCCGTGACACCGTGGAAGACATTGCCAATCTGCGTACCCGTAACGATAAAGGTGAAATGGTACCCATCGGCAGTATGCTGAACATTACCACCACTTACGGCCCTGACCCGGTAATCCGCTATAATGGTTATCCGGCAGCAGATTTAATCGGTGATGCCGATCCGCGTGTGCTTTCTTCGACGCAGGCAATGACGGAGCTGACCGCAATGTCGAAAAACCTGTTACCGAATGGTATGAATATCGAATGGACTGATCTGAGCTATCAGCAGTCAACACAAGGTAATGCGGCGTTGATTGTATTCCCGATGTCCGTATTACTGGCGTTCCTGGTACTTGCTGCACTGTATGAAAGCTGGACGCTGCCGCTGGCGGTGATCCTGATTGTGCCAATGACCATGCTATCGGCCTTGTTCGGTGTGTGGCTGACGGGGGGCGATAACAATGTGTTTGTTCAGGTCGGCCTGGTAGTGCTGATGGGGCTGGCATGTAAGAATGCGATTCTGATTGTTGAGTTCGCCCGTGAGCTTGAATTGCAAGGTAAAGGGATTATCGAATCCGCGCTTGAGGCATGTCGTCTGCGTCTGCGCCCTATCGTGATGACCTCGATTGCGTTTATCGCCGGGACTGTCCCGTTGATCCTCGGTCACGGTGCGGGTGCTGAAGTGCGAGGCGTTACCGGAATCACCGTATTTTCCGGCATGTTGGGAGTGACGTTGTTCGGTCTGTTCCTGACGCCTGTATTTTATGTCGCGCTGCGTAAGCTGGTGACGCGTAAGAAAGCGGTGCTGGAAACGCAAGTAGCATAACGCTCTTCAGATAACCACAATGCAAAAAGCCGGGAGAATATCCCGGCTTTTTTACAGGTTTTTTTTAAGCGCGATGTGCGCGGACTGGCTTATAGCACTCTATTTTGAGCAGAGAGAATCTTCGGCGTATTGCGAAGCCAGGTCTTTGGTACATTTGTACTTGCCACCGCGTTCGAACTCAGCCAGCGCATCAGCGACCGTATGACGGGCCAATACCTGAAATGATGCTTCTTCAGCTTCGCTGACGATATTTTTGAAATACGTGCACGCGTTGGCACTGACAACGCAGCGGGCGGGTACGTCCGGGCGGGCTGCCCACAGACGTTTATCTTCAATCACTGCGCAATAAATGTCACGAAGCGTGATTTCTTCCGCCGGGCGGCCAAGCGTGATCGAACCGGTACGGCCGAGAGTGGAAACGATGATGCCATGCTGCGTCAGCGGCACCATCAGTTTGCGGATAAAACTGGAGTTGGCTTCCAGACCCGTTGCTAAAATCGCACTGGTGCAGCGCTGGCCAGCCTTTTGGGACTGAGCGATACAAAACACCATCTGCATAGCTGTCGGAAAGCGATAATCTAACATGTCATTGTCCTGAGAAACCAAGTCTTAGGTAAAGCACCGTATCACAGAGGAATTGCCCCGTACGTGATCTGGTCAATAATATAACAAACACTGTTGCATTATTGAAGGCAGACACCTCCCAAAGGCACAGATAATCACGTTTTTGGGCACAAAAAAACCCATCCTAAGACGGGTTTTGTACTCAGAACATTCAATAAGAAGTTTCAGAAATTAGAACTGATAAACCAGACCAACCGCTACGATATCATCGGTAGAAATATTGTTGGTTTTATAGAAGTCATCATCATTGTCAAGCAGGTTGATTTTGTAATCAACGTAGGTAGACATGTTTTTGTTGAAGTAATAGCTGGTACCCACAGAAACATATTTAACTAAGTCATGATCGTTATCGGTACGGCTGGTATCTTCATTCAGATTCTTACCTTTGGATTGCAGGTAAGAAACTTCAGGACGCAGACCAAAATCGAATTGGTATTGTGCGGTAATTTCAAAGTTCTGAGTTTTATTTGCCACGCCGTCACTGCCATAAAGGGTCATGTTGCGGGTTTCAGAATACATGGTAGCCAGATAGACATTGTTTGCATCGTATTTCGCGCCCACTGTCCACACATCAGCTTTATCGCCATCAGCGTTTGTATAGGCAATTTGATCATTCGTACGATCAGAAGATGCATAGGCAGCCCCGGCCGTAATACCCATGCCGAAATCATAAGTGGTAGAAATACCGAAACCATCACCGTTCTGATGACGCACGTCACGACCATTGTTAGTGCCTTCACCAAACTGGAAATCTTCGCTGTTATTATCGCCATCATTTGCACCCTGGTATTGCAGTGCGAAATTCCAGCCTTTTACTTCGCCGAAGAAGTCAGTGTTGCGGTAAGTGGCAACCCCGTTGGTACGGCCAACCATAAAGTTATCAGGCGTGGTGTAAGTATCACCACCGAACTCTGGCAACATATCGGTCCATGCTTCAATATCATACACAACACCGTAGTTACGGCCGTAGTCGAATGAGCCGAAATCACCGAATTTCAGACCTGCAAAGCCCAGACGGGTTGCGTTGCCAGATGTACCGCTGCTCTCTGTATTGTTAGCCTGAATATTGTATTCCCACTGACCATATCCGGTCAGTTGGTCAGCAATCTGAGTTTCGCCTTTAAAACCCACACGCGCATAGGTCTGATCGCCATCTTTGCCTGCATCATCAGAGAAATAATGCAAACCATCCACTTTGCCGTACAGATCCAATTTATTGCCGTCTTTATTATAGACCTCAGCAGAATGCGCTGCGCCTGCAACCAGTAATGCCGGGATAATAAGTGCCAATGCTTTTAATTTCATGATGTCATTCCTTTATCATTTGATTGGATGTTTTAAATTATTATATATGTATTATCAATGAGTCAGACTCGTATTAATATTACCTACAGAGTTCCGCGGGTCAGTAGGTAAATTATCATTTTTAATTTTATTATTTATTGCTAGTTATTTCTGGAGGGGTAATTAATATATACCATGAATATAATAATGTAATTCATATGAAATTTATATTTATAAATGTCTTGTTGTTTGTGGTACTTTATTTTCCAGAGCTGTGGCATCATCACTGCAGCTTTATTTTTACCCTTCCTTGGTTTTACTTATATTTGTTTTTGATCGCCGTTCTGCCCCGGTTAACGGCGTTATTATATTGCCCCGCCTGACTGCGGGGTTTTTTTTGCATAAAAAAACCCATAACTGGCGAAAGTTATGGGCTCAACAAGTGAGAGAGAACTAAAATTTCTACGACGAGGTCAGAGAGATTTTCCACAACAACCTACATAACAGATGCCACGGTTGCATTTTCCGCAACGGAAACACCGGTTATGCAGGGTACAGCACATACAATCAGGAGAAGGTTTTGCTAATTGCACAGCTCGTTCCAATAGCTGAACCGTAATAAACGGATATACCGGTCAGGAGCGGCGAAACCAGGTCGGATCACTGTTCCCCACATCAATACCGTACAGACACCCTGTGGCGTGAAAGCTTTCCAGCAAGCGGTAGGTATCATGTGTCCTTTCCTCTGGTGGATTACTGACTTTGCGGCGCGTGATGCGTTGCCATAGCGAACGGTGCTCAGCAGTGTGTACAGTCGTTGACATACAGGCCTCCGGTTAATCGCAGCTTTCAAATCAAAGCCTTCTTTAACGTTGGTTTCAAAAACAGGGCATACAATGTCTGCCCCGGGAATGAACTCAGTTAACCTTTTATGGATCGCAAACTGAACCAACCATTTTTGCTTTCTATATGAAGTTTTGAACTATGACTCCCGTAACCACACTCCCTCACAGAACAACCTCGCGCATGCCTGACTATTTTGATGACGCAGCGCCGGTTCAGCCGGATCTTGCGCCAGTTGCACCAGCATGCCCGTAAAACACTGCGCCAGCACGCAAGCAGGAATATCACTGCGAAAAAGTTTGCTCTGCTGGTTATGGGCGAGATTTTCAGACATCAGGCTGACCAGTAAACGCTGTGTTTCCTGTGCCAGGGGCGGCAGCAAAAATACCTGTTGGGTCAGTTCGTTATTTTCTGCGAAAAAATTCAGTAGTTTACGAAAGCTGAGCGCCATCCGGTCCAGGACCTGATTTTCGGCCACGTCAGGTGCAATCTGTAATGAACGTACCAATGTGGTCAGGTGTTCACGGAAAACGCCGGGGTTTGTATCTGACATTTTTTTATCTTTCATATTCCTGATCTTCATGGGGAGTTGCGTGAAGGTAAAACCGAGAATGTGGTATCAAGCCCGATGATTCCAATGTATTTCAATTCAAACTTTTACTTGGAAACCAGAGCAGGTAGACTTTCAATATTCCGCAAAAACTCGGCTAAATAAATGAAGTCTTCTTTTCGCTCTCTGCTCGTTTGTACTGTTCTGTTTGTTCTGCCTTTGTTGCTAGCCAATATTTATTATATTGATGATAATGGTCGCGCTGCTTTGGGTTACACCAACTGGGGCCCTGATGGCAGGCCGCTGGCCGATATCATGATAAAAGCATTGTTCCTCAGTGCTCATATATCGGACATCTTCCCGCTGCCACTGATCCTGGGTGTTCTCATCATCAGCGCAAGCCTCACACAATTTGCGCGCCATTTTTTACCTGATCGCCCACTCAGTACAATTTTACTGGTCACGTTAACCTTTTTCTGCAATCCCTATCTGGCGGAAATTTTTTCCTATCGCTTTGATGTGCTGACCTTAAGCGCCGCACTGGGTCTCAGCCTGCTTTACTGTTGCTGGACAGATTACGGTAAAACATGGATTCGCTTTGTCACCGGCACCGCGATCATAGTGGCGATTTATTGTCTCTATCAGACGGTAATTAACATTTTAGTCATCATGGTTATTGCGGCGTTCTTCCGCCAGATGGAGAGACAACTCTCACCTGGGTTGATCCTGATAACCTTATGTCGTCGGTTCGGTGAACTGATGGCCGGTACAATTATCTACCTGAAGCTGATTTTGCCCTCAACATTTTCAGGTAAAAGTGAAGTCAATCATCCTGTATTGGCGACAGACAATCTTCTCACGACAATTATTAATAACCTGCACAGTTACAGCCAATTTATCAATGATACGTTGGTGAAACATCAGGGCGGTATGCGTTTCCTGATGCTGATCCTCGCCGTTGCGGTTATTGCGGGTCTAACAATTACTGTTCGCTATCTGCGTCAACATCATGGGGCGGTGACATTGTTACTTTGCTTCGCGGCGGTTGTTGCGCCATTTATTGCAGTTTTCATGATCCCCGGCAGTTTGCTGCTATTGCAAAATGCCTTACTGACTCCACGTTCCCTGGTCGGTTTAAGTGGATTTATGCTGCTGAGTGCCTGGTTATTGACGATGGCATTGCCAAAGCGGCTTAAGCCACTGACCTGGCTATTAATGATACCGGTAATTCAATCACTGGTGTTTTTTTATGCTTATGGTAATGCCTTGCGCGAGCAGGCTAAATTTAATGATAATCTCGTGCAGCGGATAAAATCGGATACTCATGAGATGGATTATAACTCTGTATATTTTATTTACAGCGGAACGCCTCCGCATTCTCCTGTTTATGAAAACTCACTGAGCAATTATCCTGTGCTGGCGGTACTGGTACCTGATTATTTCAGTAACTGGTATTGGCCTGTGGGGAATATGACGATGAACGGATTGCAACAACGCTGGGCTTCGCCTGCAACGGGAGTGAATGTCAACATTGCACATTATGTCTGTCAGACAAATCCTTATGCCAGCAACCAGGATTATAAAATGTGGAAAGAAGACAGCGTAGTTGTTATTGATTTTAACCGGACACGCTGTCAGTAAACATATAAAATCACCCCAGGTTAAGTGAGTTTAGCCTGGGGTTATCTCTACTTCAGCGGTCAAGAGTGAAGCATTTTTATGATTAATCTGATTTAATAATGTACCGTGGTCTTCTTTTGGATTCGATATAAATCCTGCCTATATACTCACCCAGCACACCAATTCCAATTAACTGAATCCCTCCAAGGAAGAGTATCGATACTAATATTGAAGGATAACCTGCAACAGGATTTCCCCAGATAAGTTTATCGACAATCATCCATACCCCGTACAAAAAAGACAGCATGGCCACAAAAAATCCAATGTATGTCCAGATCCGTAAAGGGACGGTTGAGAAACTCGTCACACCTTCGAGAGCCAGATTCCATAGCTTCCAGCCATTGAACTTCGTTTTGCCTGCCGCACGTACCGGACGGGTGTACTCCACTACAGCAACTTCACCACTGACCCAGCTAAGAATACCTTTCATAAAAAGGTTTCTTTCTTGCAGGAGCTTCAGGTTTTCGACTGTTTCGCGCGAAAGGAGTCTGAAATCTCCTACGTTTTCTTCTATTTTAGGCGAGCTGATTTTATTGTGGAGACTGTAAAAACATGCTGCTGTTTTGCGTTTGAACTGACTGTCGGTACTTCTGTCTCTGCGTTTAGCTAATACCACCTGCGAGCCTTCACGCCATTTATTAATCATCAGCGGGATAACTTCAATAGGATCCTGCAGATCAACGTCTATCGGAATAACCGCGTCACCCGTCGCATGTTCCAGCCCTGCCAGCAGAGCGGGTTCTTTACCAAAATTGCGGATAAAACTGATCGCTTTGACTGACGGATCCGTAACGGACAGAGAATGAATAACGTGCTCGGTGGCGTCTGTACTGCCGTCATTAATAAAGATAATTTCGAGATTATATTCAGATAGCGTCGTCTTTACGGCATGATAAAAAATGGGAATTGCTTCTTCTTCATTGAAGACGGGAACAACCAATGAGATTTTCACTTTTTAACCCTGAAAACAATATAATGTGAGTAGATAAAACCAGAGATCAAACTGACGAGGGAAAATACAATCAGCGTTACGACCGGGCTTGTATGCGTCTTATCGGCTGTCCAGCCGATAAGAGCCGCCACAGTGCCCATAAACAAAACATAAAACATATAACGCCGGGTTGTCGCTTCAGCTTTGAATGTCCATCGTGCATTAACAAAAAATGAGAAGGTCACTGCAACTGCGAAAGCCAGAATATTAGCCAGCGATTGCCGGGTTCCGCAGGCGTACAAACCTGCAAACACCAGCCAATGTATCAGCGTATTAATCACACCCACCGATGAGTATCTTGTGAATAGCTTCAGCATAATGAATAACCGGGGAAACTCTCTGCAGATTTTAAAAGGTTAACCAGACGGCCACTTTAACAGCCGCAAAGTGAGATAGAAAGCCGGAATAATACAATATCCCTGCAACTGCTTGTGCCCAGCTGCAGTCTTATCATCCGCCCTTTCCTCGTGAGTGAGAAAAAGTTAATGACCGTGGCTAACAATTGCACATTGAGCGTCGCAGGCGTAAACCAGTGGATAGCTCACGTAACGGCACCGGGTCGGGTAGACCGTGTCTTACGCGCAGCACCTGAAGAAGATACCGAATACATAGAGGATAGTCGTATGTCTAAAAATGGAAAAGTGGCTTTAGTTACAGGTGGCGGTCAGGGGATCGGCCGCGCGATTGCACTGCGTCTGGCGAAGGATGGCTTTGCTGTGGCTGTGGTGGATTTCAACGGGGAGACTGCACAAAAAGTCGCTGAAGAAATTAATCATGCCGGTGGTAAAGCGATTGCACAGCTGGCGGATGTGTCTGACCGGGAACAGGTTTTTGCTGCCGTAGAAGCAGCCACCAAACAACTCGGTGGGTTTGACGTCATTGTGAATAATGCCGGTATTGCGCCGACAACACTGATTGAAGACATCACGCCTGAAATTGTTGATAAAGTTTATAATATCAATGTGAAAGGTGTCATCTGGGGTATTCAGGCCGCGGTTAAAGCATTCAAATCACTCGGACATGGCGGCAAAATTATTAATGCGTCATCACAAGCCGGGCATGTGGGTAACCCTGAACTTGCCGTCTACAGTTCGAGTAAATTTGCGGTTCGCGGGCTGACACAAACGGCAGCACGCGATCTGGCCTCGCTGGGTATTACTGTCAATGCCTTCTGCCCGGGGATTGTGAAAACACCGATGTGGGAAGAAATAGATCGTCAGGTGTCTGCAGCAGCTGGAAAACCGGTGGGCTATGGTACCCAGGAATTCGCTAAGAATATTACACTGAAACGCCTTTCTGAGCCGGAAGATGTTGCGGCTTGCGTTGCTTACCTCGCCGGGCCAGATTCCGATTATATGACCGGTCAGGCGCTGCTGATTGATGGCGGTATGGTGTTTAACTGATCTGCTTTTCTGTCTGTCAGGCCTCTCCTGATGAGAGGCCTTTTTGTTTCTGTTTGCTGGCCGTTCAATGCCTGGCCAGCGGAATATAATATTCGCAGGTTACGCCTTTGAGAGCAGACTCACGCGAGTATTTTTCCAGGTCCGGCTGCATAATAAATTCCAGACCCAGAGTTGGCAGAAAAACGGAATACAGATACAGAATAAAATCATTCAGCCGGTTAAGATCGTACGGATAGTTGATCTTCAGATAACGACTGGCCGGAACCAGGATGTTATGGCTGTCACGGGGTTGCACCTGATGCGCCACGGTATAATCCATCTGCAACGCATTCGCCACTTCATCATTTGTATCAGGCCGGCAGTCCGACAACCCCCAGACCGGCGCCAGCAGTGATTCCGGTGTTTCCAGATAACGCAACAACTGCGCGCGGTGAACGTGATTCTTACTGTTGAATAAGGCCTCAATAGGGTAAGAATGTGAGACTGTTTCCCCTTCAAACGCCATCTCCGGCAGTTCAACGATTTCATATTCCGGTTGCGGAAACTCATCGACAGTCAGCGGCGCGGTGATCCCGTTCATGGTCCATGATGCGTTGCGGCGATACGTACCGGGAGTTTCGGCGAAGTTCTTTTTGAATGAACGCGTGAAGGTTTGCTGCGAATCGTAAGAGTAATACAACGAAATATCGAGGATGGGCATATTAGTCAGACGCAACGCGATAGCGGCCATCGTCAGACGACGGTCACGGATGTATTTACCCAGTGCGTAACCCGTTTTACTTTTAAACAAACGCTGAAGATACCACGGTGAATAGCCGGTTTTTTTCGAGGCTTTTTCCATGGTCAGACGATCACTTAAGTTGACTTCGATCCAGTAGAGTAGCTCTTTGATCAAATCATCATGAAAATCAGGTTTTTGTTCGCTCTGCAAAATGAACTCCCTGTGCTGCTATAAAGTCGCATCATTATCAATGCGCGACAGATTTTGAAATCACCTTTATTACGACGAGAACATCCGCGCTGTGGCTAACGTGTTTTAAACATCAGACGTTTCCTTACGGTCGGGTTCCCGGGCATACAGCTCATTTTCGATGGCACGGTTCAAATTGTATTCGGCACAGTCTGCGGTTAGCCCGAGGGTTTCGAGACGTGACATGGCATCCATGCTGCTGCTCAGGCCAATCAGTCGCCAGGAGATGTGCTCAGGAGATTCTCCTTCAACAAACTGCCCTTTTTGCCTGCCCAGGGTGATAGCGTTGGAAACCAGTTCATGCCAGTCAGCAACTGACACGGCAAATGCCGCTTTCATCCGCGGCTCCTGTTCAGTCAGGAGCATCGCTTCGTGCCAGAGCGGGATCGCGTTGAGCAACGCGTCGCCATGCGGGCCAACCAATAGAAGATTGAGCTGCTCACGGGCAGTGAGCGTGATTGATTTTTCCAGTAACTGGTCTTTAAGGACTTTCATCACCTGCGTATAAGCCTGCGCACGTAGTTCAGCCGCACTGGAAAAATGATGATGTACCTGACCTGTTGCAACGCCGGCTTCCTGTGCGACCCGACGGACGGTTGTCGCAGCCAGACCTTCACGACGGGCAATTCGGGCGGCGGCTTACAGAAGGGTGGTTCTGCGTGCTTCTTTACAAAGATATGCCACTAAAAATCCGGAGCAGGATAAACAGAGGAGGATAATGCCAAGACTTGAACGGATGTTCAAGATTTTTTGAGAACGTTCATTCACCTGTGAATTCATATAGGTAAATGCCTTGCAATCTCATGTAAATGTGTACCCGCCGAATCGGGAAAAACTTAGGACGGGGAGTATTATCGGCTGGCACAGGTAAAACTGGAGGCCACTTTCGGATCACCCTTCCCGTTGTATCGCGGAAACAACGGATAATCACATAAAGGCATTTCGCGTCCTGCAGTCGCTTTGTTTGTATCAGTCATCACTTGCTGGCCCGGATCGATCCCATGTACGACCCATTTATCCAGTGTCCCCAGAGAATCCCAGCTTACCCGATAAGTGCCGCTGCTGTGGGTGAAACCGGGGGCCAGGTAAAAGCGGGCAAACCGGTGAAGTTCTTGCTCACCAAATTCAGCTTTCAGTTTTTCGTAATATGCCACGGTGTTTCCCGGCGGAACGGCCATATCCGCCGTGCCATGCATCAGTAACAGTTTTCCTCCGTGCTGCACAAAAGCGTGAATGTCGGCACTATCATTATCGATTTGTACTGCCAGTTCTTTCAGCCGTGTCTCGTGAGCTGCGGGATCAAAGCGGAGAGAATCGTAACTGGCATCACGCATCACTTCGTAGCGTACGGCCTGATCACCCATCATATAAGGAAAGGAAATAATGATATTGCTGGCTTCTGGTTTTGGCCTGTTGGCACCGGAGCCAAAAACACTGACCAATGCGGATGCATCTGCACCGCGCAAAATGGGCCATGGGGCGAAATGATCACCCGTCAGCAGACTGACACCTAAAGGAACCGGTTTATCAAGCATCCGGACCAGCGCGATTTGCGGGTCTGAAAGACAGCTGGCACCCACATCTTTTCCTTCCGGGCAGCGCAGATGTGCCAGTTTAAAGGTGGTACTGCAGGCATCCGGATCCGCGACCACACCATCAGCCAGACCATCGAGTTTGTCGCAAGCGCCGGTAACGGCATTGGCAATCAGCGCGGCTTTTGCTGGCGAAATCCATGCGCCCGGCGTGTTGTAGATTGCCTTTCCGATGCTGATCCCGGCCAGATGCAGTTCAACGACGTTATAAACGGGATGAATGGCAATCGCACCGTCGTAGTCGAGCGGGAAGCGTTGGATCGCGGCAAGCGCTTCGTGGCCACCTTGTGAATTACCCTGGAAGTACATGCGATCCGGCTTACGACCATAAGCTTGTCGGATTAAGGCCACGGCCACGTCGTGTGTTTTCTTGATTTGCGCACCGGCAAAGTTATCCCAGGCTTCCTGATTAAGGGTAAAGGAAGCATCGGACACCCCGCCCTGATGGCCGGAATCACTGGCAAACGTGGCATAACCTTGTTTTATTGCTCCGGGTGTGGCTGCCGGGGCAAGGCGTGCTGTGTCAGCGTCTTTAATCGCGCCGTCAAAACCACTCCCCCCCAATTGCAGGGCTTTACCGTTCCAGTCAAGCGGCAGATAAAGCTCAAAATTAATATCGGGAGCATCAGTATTGACAGGCTCTATCTGCCCTTCAACTTTGCAATGCTGATTACCCGGATGGCCTGCCATCGCCACGGTGGTAACCCGCGCTCCTCTTGTCGGAAGTCCGATTGCAGCTGCACTGATATGCACATTTTTTAAGGCGACGCACTGTGCCTGAATGAGGCTTTTGTCAGGAGCAGATAAAACAGTGGCGGTGAACAGTACAAGCGGGCAGAGACAAAGAGAAGCTTTCATCAAAGAACGTTCATTCCGGCGGCTAAGTAAGGACAGTTTGTCATTAAATGACCCGTGAAAAAAGTCTTTTGAGTTCAGGGCATTTTGAAAAAGTTCATAAGGGATATTAATTATATATGTGATGAATATTAAATCCTTATAAAATTATTAATATCATTAAATTTATAAACATATTAATAATGAATGCTTCGGAGAGGATCGAAAATTAAATATTACCTCACGTAAAATCACTGGTATTTATTTGCCTGTTGCGGTGGTTAAGCGTATATTCGCGCTTGCCTGAATTTCAAATGACGGCTTATACACATAATTATCTATTTTAAAAAGGAATTTATATGAAAAATTTATTTAAATTGACACTTCTTGCTGCGGTGGTTGCAACGCTTTCCGGCTGTACGGGTAGTGTTTTTAACAAAGAAAAAAACTGTGATTATACTTATTTACTGCACCCTGCCATTTCAATTTCTAAAATGATCGGTGGTTGTGGCCCTGCAGAGAAATAAGTTTTCAGCTTTGCCATGCCGGACCTTCGTGTCCGGCATCTGTCATGGGTATTCGTGGTCTTTAACGGCACTCCCCTTTTGTTACTGTCATTTTAAAATACAATGGCATTCATTTTAGTTACAACATACATTTGCTTGAAATAACTTAAACAACGATAACTTAAACCTCAGTGTTTATCGCATTCAGGCAGAAAAAAGCGTCTTCACACGCAATCAGAAGATAAAAAAAACGGCCGCCGGAGCGACCGTTAATCGTTTGCAGAAATTCCTATTTACCGCTTACGCCACAGCGTCAGTTCCGCCACAGTATGCTGGAATTTCCTTGCCGTTTCACGGATCACAAACGGAACATCTGTTGGTGTCCGAACCTCTTCAAACTCGCGCGCCAGTAAACGTTTCAGTGCCTGATGGGTCGTAACGGCTTCACCATTTTCGCGGAACCCGCCCAGCCAGTGCTCTTTCGGGGTGAACTCTTCAAGCCAGGTATAAGGTGAAGAAAGCATGAGCAGACCACCAGAACGGATCATCGGTGTAATACCGGTCAGAAAACGTGCTGGCTCACGCAAACGATCAAGCAAATTAGCAGCCAAAACGAGATCGTATAACTCCGTCTGTGGCTTCAGGTTACAGGCATCACCCTGTACAAAAGTCACCCGCTGCGTAAGCTCTGCTGACAGATTCACATCGGCGAGCGAAGCCTGACAATATTCCACCAGTTCGCCCTCCTCCGGCATGACATACCGACGGGTTTCACCACGTGCCAGTGACAGAGCAACATCAATAAAACGTGCTGAATAATCCATCCCGACCACAGAGTCGAAATAACGCGCCAGTTCGAAACTCGCACGACCCGTAGCACACCCTATATCTAACGCCCTGCCATGGTTAACAGTATTTTTAACCGCAATATCAGCCAGTTGCTCAGCATAATTCATTACATCAAAATGACGCGGACCATATTGAAAATCAAGGTACTGTGCCACCAGTCCGTCAGTTTCGTACGGATTTACTTTCACCACTTCCTGATGGCTGGAAATGACATAGCGGAAACCAGCATGCTGGAAAAAGTGACGACGGAAAGCATAACGTGAAGATTTCAGCGCCTCATTGCCGGTTGAAATCCAGCTTCCGCCTTTGATCATGGAATGTTTACCATCGAATGTTGGCGTCGAAAAATCATCATATAAAGGGTGTACACGGAAACCATCAAAACCACTGATCGGCGTGGACGACCATTGCCAGACATTGCCTACCACATCATAAAAATCACCCTGAGCAAAATGATCCACCGGACAGGATGATGCCCACCCTGCGAGATTAATATTTCCTGGCGCTGTTTTCCACCCGGGCTGATCGCCTTCCACCTGATTGCGCAGAATCATCCATTCAGCTTCGCTCGGTAACTGAACTGATTCGCCGGTTTGGACAGCTTTCCAGCGACAAAATGCCGCGGCTTCGAGTTGATTCACTTCCGCCGGCCAGTCCCACGGCATCGGCACTTCTTCCGTCATCAGACGTAATTTCAGTTGCTCCGGTTCAAGAGGCGAACCCACCCAAAAAGTGGGCATTTCCGCCCGTGTGAAATTTCGCCAGCCTGCCCCTTCTTCGTCCCACCACTGTGCATCGCCATAGCCACCGGCCTGTACAAAGGTATAAAATTCCGCGTTACTGACCAGCATCCGACTGGCCCTAAATGCCTGAATCTTCTGTTCAGATGTGCCGTATTCGTTATCCCATCCGTAGGTATCATCACGCTTACCCAAAGTGACAATGTCACCTTTAACGGCCAGCATTGTATTCACGGGTACAGTGTTGCGGTCATGGCGGGCGATTTCGCACACGGGCCAGTGAGGTTGAGGCTTAACCCATTGCACCGGTAACTGACGGATCAGTACGCTGGACGTTTCAAGATGAATACGTTCATGTTCGATACCCATCAGGATCACCCAGGCAGGACTGTCCCAGCCGATGGGTAAACTCAGCGCCATAGTGTCAATTATACCGAGCACTTCTTCCCGTACTTTGTCGCGATATTGGCGCAAATTGGCGACCGATGGCCAGTTGTAGTTTTGATCATCAAGATCATCCCAACTCATTTCATCTACGCCAATCGCGAGCATAGCTTCGATATGGGAGTCAATACGTTGAGGGATCAGCCCGGCAGCCATCAATTTATTGATATAGAAAGTCGCGGTATGACCAAAATAAAAGATCAGCGGATGACGAAGCGAAATAGCCTTACTGAAATATGCTCGCTCATCAGCGAGGCAATCAAACAGGCTCTCGTACAACTCCCAGGTGCGAAGAAAATATTCACGTATTTCCTGCCGTTTTTCTTCCGCTGTACCGGTGCTCAATAAAATTGTCTGCGTCGGTTCTGGCAGCCCGATAGCCTTGTTTTGTTTGGAAAGCATTCTTAGTCCTCTGTCTTCTTGGGTTGCCAAGTCAATACCAATTGTAGCAGGTCACATCTCTGGCTTATCCCGGCCTGGTTCTTACCGGTTTATATTCTTCATCGTCAGCTATCAACATAACCTTTAAATCGGGCCGACGCTTGCTATCTCTCCATAAACAGCAGCGAACTTTCACAAACATGCAGTGATTCGCCCTCAAAATTATGCCGTAAATTATAGTAATCGGGTGCGTCAATGATGCCCTGAATATTGTCAGAAAATGCTTCCAGCGCCTGCTTCATCTGTGGCAGATAATCGTGCGTGTCATAAACACGGTCGATACCCTCCAGTGAATGATTCATGATTTTACGCGCAACATCGTTCGGGACATTCAGGGACGATAATTTGGAACGCGCCGTCCGGCGCAAATCACGGGTGGTAAAAGCTTCTATTCCCAGGCCACGTTCCGCGCGCAACAGACGGCGTATCACCTGTGTCACTGCGCCGCGTGATAAGGGCTTTTGCGCATCAAGCGGCGATGGCACCAGCCAGGGACTGCCTTCCGGACTGGACGACAAAAGAGCATTGATGCAGGTGATCATTAATGGCGTCAGCGGCAGACTATGGTCACGAGCCGATTTATTGCGCGTACCCTGTCGCCAGATACCAATTTGCAAATGGAACTCGTCTTTCCTGGCACGCACCACTTCATCTGGCCGCCGTGCTGTCAGCAGGCAAAACCTCAATGCCCAGCGACATTGTTCAGAAATGTCACATAAATCCAGACTATGCCAGAAAATCCAGATTTCGGCATCGGTTAACGTCCGCTCACGTGGCGGGGTATTGCGGCCGCCAACATCACGCCGTTTCATGGAACTTAGCGGTGAATGAACCAGATATCCCTGCGTTTCAGCCCAGCCAAAAAATTGCTTACAGAGGGCGAATACACGCTTTGCTTCCGAAATTTTCCCGTCCGCCAACAAGACATTAAACAAACGATTCAGTCGTAAACGGGTGATTTTATTCAAAGGTACTTCACCGATCACCGGCAGTACGTGTTTCATGAGGGATGAAACCGCAATTTCTGGCCGACGTCGCGTCAGGATCAGCGAAAGCCGGATCCAAACATTAATCACCTGTCTGACCGTCGCATTGCCCTCTTCATCAAAATCATCCAGTTTTGCAAGCGGTGTCATTTTTACATTTTGCAGATAAGCCAAAACATGCTGGCCGACATTTTCAGCAGCAAAATCTCTTTCAACTGAAGCCACGGATTTGATCTTACTCATCTGCACTAAATCACCTTAAAAATCACAGGCCGGAGTTATATCAAGTCTGAGGATCGCAGGCAAAAGATTTGTGACTCCAGACCTATTAAGTCTGGAGTCATTAAGATGATGAATAAAGAAAAATAATGAGTCTGTGAAGGGATTTATGGTGAACATATACAGATCTGCGTTGTTCATAAAACCTACAAAAAGGGCGCATAAAGTCCGCACTCCCCGTGTGATCAAATACAGGCGGCTAATCACCGCCTTTATCTTAATCACTTATGTCATTACAACGGTAGGGCTACACCGTTGCCAGTCTGAATGTGGCGACTGAGCGGGTCAGATGAAGAACCTGTTCTTCCAGCGAGGCCGCTGCTGCCGCTGATTCCTGAACCAGAGCCGCATTTTGTTGTGTCACGCCATCGATTTCTGTCACCGCCTGTTCAATCTGGCTGATGCCACGGCTTTGTTCATCTGAAGCTGTCGAAATATGTTCCATCAATACATTAATCTGAGTGACAGAGGAAATGATCGCAGAGATGGAGTCACCGGTACGTGAGACCTGATCCGAGCCTTCACGGATATTTACCACTGATTCAGAAATCAGGCTTTCGATTTCTTTTGCTGCCACGGCACTGCGCTGTGCCAGGCTGCGCACTTCGCTGGCCACCACGGCAAATCCGCGGCCCTGCTCACCCGCACGCGCTGCTTCAACTGCGGCATTAAGCGCCAGAATATTCGTCTGGAAAGCAATACTGTTGATCACCCCGGTGATATCTTCGATTTTTTTCGAGCTGCTGTTAATACGCCCCATCGTACCAATTACGTCCTGGGCAACTTTCTCGCCCGCACGTGCATTTTGAACCGCTTCACGTGTCAGACTGCTTGCACGGGAGACATTTTCGGTATTTTGTTTTACCGTCGCGCCAAGTTCTTCCATGCTTGCGGCTGTTTGTGTCAGTGCGGCGGCCTGTTGTTCCGTACGGGAAGCCAGATCAATATTACCTGCAGAGATTTCCTGGGATGCATGCGCCACGGTATGGCTGGTGTCACGGACCTGTCCGATAATCCGGGTCAGTGACTGACGCATATACTCTATCGACTGCATCAGTTCTTCAATTTCACTGCGGGATTGTGCTTTGACAGGTACCGGCGTATCGAGATGACCTTCGGCAATCTGACGGCAGTGATCGCGGGAACTTAGCAGTGGCACCAAAACAAAACGCTTCAGTAACACCAGTACACTGATAATGATGATCAGAAATAGTAAACCAAAACCGATCGTCAGCCCGATACCAAATTTGAAATGACTTTGTGCATCGCTGTTAAGATTTTTGGCGTACTGTTCATGCAGGGCCAATACTTTATCCAGTACGATTTCATACTGACTATCGAGTTTCACTACAGCCGGGATGTGGGCTTTAAACGCTACCTGATCACCGGCCTTAGCCGCATCAATTAATGGCTGGATACCATTCTGGCGATAATTTTGGTAAGTGCTGCGGTATTCATCGGCAAGCCTGCTTTCACCAGACAATTTTGGTGCGTCAAGATACGCCTGAAAGGCCGCATCGGCTTTACCGATAACTTCAGTGACCCCGTCCAGAGCAGAGTTTGACTGCTGGCCGTCGCCATTTTCAATTTCTTTCATATATTCCATTACGCGAACGCGTGAGGTCCGGCTGTGGTTAATGGGGTCAATAATAGAAAGCACTACACGGATCTCCTTGTTCACATCATCCAGTGAATGGTTACTCTGGGTGAGCAGCCAAACATTCGACAATATACTGGTGAAAAAGAGGGCGAAAAGAACCATAAGAACGAGCAAGGACGACTTTTTAAGCGACATCGGGAGATTCTCAAAACGAAGCAGGAGTCTGTTTATCGGCATTTCTGCCCAAATGTTTAATATTTCCCGCGCCCTATCTGCAATTATTGGCAAGATGATCGATCATAGTAGAAATTTCCGGACGTGCTTAAAAGGCTTTTCCTGCCGCCAAAACATCTCAAAATAATCAGCGGCTTTCTTAAAAATCATCTATTTCAGTTATTTTAAATAATATATAGCACTGATTAGAGGTGACGCACTCAATCCCTGTCACCATTAGCACAAGATATTTTCAAATGGAAAATGAAGTGTTTTCCACAAGAATTTTTATAAAAAGCACCTCAAACATTATTTGAGTGAATATTATTAGAGTTTTTATAACTTTATTCCTATAGATTAAATATGATGCTCATTTAAGCTTTGGCATTTCAGATAAATATTTTAAAAAATTAGATTATTTATTTTTTTGTCACTTTTCGCAGCAACCAAAAAATTATATAAAATTTGACTTAGTGAAACCCTCACCCTGCAAGGGCTGCACGGTAATGCGGGGAAAATTTGTATATATAAAAAGGCATTAGCATCAATGTCACGCCTTGATAGCAGAAACATTCAGTTACACCATTTGCATGTCAATGCTGTGCATTATTTATCTAAAATATCGCCACAGGTATTTATCTGCGATTTAACTTTTTCATAAAAATTCAAAACACACTGCGAAATGTTTCTCATGGATATTTTGATCGCTTGTGGCCCTGATTTATTCCGATCTATTTTCGGAAAAGGATGCAGTTTTGGCAGGGTTGCCAACATTATATTTTAAGAATCATTGGCAGCGTTTATCACTCTATAAGTAAGGGATAAGCATGTCTAATAGTTTCCAAAATGAAATTCCGAAAGCACGCGTTAACATAAAGCTGGATTTACACACGGGTGGCGCGCAGAAGAAAGTCGAATTACCGTTAAAATTAATGGTAATGGGTGATTACAGTAACGGAAAAGAGAACCGTCCGTTATCTGAGCGCGAAAAAGTTAACATTAATAAGAATAACTTTAACAGCGTATTGGCTGAATTCAGCCCCTCACTGAACCTGACCGTAGAAAATACGCTGGCAGATGACCACGGCGAAGAAAATATCTCTCTCAATTTCAACGAAATGAAAGATTTCGAACCGGAACAAGTGGCCCGTCAGATCCCCCAACTGCGCGCGATGCTGGCAATGCGTAATTTATTACGTGACCTCAAATCCAATCTGCTTGACAACGCCACCTTCCGAAAAGAGCTCGAAACCATTCTCAAAGATCCTGCGCTGAGCAACGAGCTGCGCAGTGAGCTGAATGCCCTGGCACCAAAGGCGTAATTGCCTCCACTTAATGGATTAATGCGAGATAATGCTTATGTCAGTCAATACTGAAAATTCTTCTTCCAGCCAGACAACCGTTCTGGATCGCCCTGAAGCGGGCACTGTATACGCTTCCCTGTTTGACAAAATTAACCTGACGCCTGTGTCGTCACTGGGTGACCTGAACGATTTTCAGGACACGTCTGCACTGGCCGATGTTACCGCCGATCAGCGTGTCACAGCCGCTGTACAGGTATTTTTGGAACGCCTCAAGCTGTCCGGCCAGAATGTTGAACGCCTGGACAAAACCCTGCTCGACCATCACATCGCCGAACTCGACAGCCAGATCAGTCGTCAGTTAGACGTGGTCATGCATCATCCGGAATTCCAGCAGATTGAATCCGGCTGGCGTGGGCTGAAATTCCTGGTGGACCGTACCGATTTCCGCCAAAACGTCAAAATTGAACTGCTGGACGTTTCCAAAGACGACCTGCGTCAGGATTTCGAAGATTGCCCTGAAATCATTCAGAGCGGCCTGTATCGCCATGCCTACATTCAGGAATATGACACTCCGGGCGGCGAGCCTATCGGTTCTGTGATTTCCAATTACGAGTTTGACGCGTCAGCTCAAGATGTCGCATTGCTGCGTAATATTTCTAAAGTCTCTGCGGCGGCGCATATGCCGTTCGTGGGCGCAGTCGGCCCTAAATTCTTCCTGAAAGATTCCATGGAAGAAGTCGCCGCAATTAAAGATATCGGCAACTATTTTGACCGGGCGGAATACATCAAGTGGAAATCCTTCCGTGATTCCGATGATTCCCGCTATATCGGTCTGACCATGCCGCGCGTGCTGGGTCGCCTGCCTTATGGTCCGGATACCGTACCGGTACGCAGTTTCAACTATGTTGAAGAAGTGAAAGGCCCGGACCATGAGAAATATCTCTGGACCAACGCGGCATTCGCGTTTGCCGCCAATATGGTGAAAAGCTTCATTAAAAACGGCTGGTGTGTACAAATCCGTGGTCCACAGGCAGGCGGTGCAGTGACTGATCTGCCGATCCACCTGTACGATCTGGGCACCGGCAATCAGGTGAAAATTCCGTCTGAAGTAATGATCCCGGAAACACGCGAGTTTGAATTTGCTAATCTGGGCTTTATCCCGCTGTCCTACTATAAAAACCGCGATTATTCCTGCTTCTTCTCTGCCAATTCGGCACAAAAACCGGCGCTCTATGACACTGCGGATGCCACGGCAAACAGCCGCATCAATGCCCGTCTGCCGTATATCTTCCTGCTGTCCCGCATTGCGCACTATCTGAAACTGATTCAACGCGAAAATATCGGTACCACCAAAGACCGCCGTCTGCTGGAACTGGAGCTGAATACCTGGGTCCGCACACTGGTGACTGAAATGACCGATCCGGGCGACGATCTGCAGGCTTCTCACCCGCTGCGTGATGCCAAAGTGACCGTAGAAGATATCGAGGACAACCCGGGCTTCTTCCGCGTAAAACTTTACGCCGTACCGCACTTCCAGGTGGAAGGTATGGACGTGAACCTGTCATTGGTTTCTCAGATGCCAAAGGCTAAGGCATAAACGGAGAAACGATGAAAATTTATCGTCCGTTATGGAGTGACGGGGCCTTTCTGGCCCCGCAACAGTTCCAGCAACAAGCCCGCTGGGAAGCTTTTGTCGCCGATACTGTTGCGCATATGACACTGGCCCATCCCTGGGGTGTTATTGAAGCGACTTTCGACACTGGCTCGTTGGCGCTGTATCGCCTGAATGCCCTTCGTCTGGCGGTTCGCTTTCCCGACGGCACGCTGGTGGATACTGAACTGGCTGATAATCTCCCCCCTGCGTGTGATTTGTCAGCAATTGCTGACCGTGATCAGGTAGAGGTGGTGCTGGCGTTACCGCTGCTTTCTGCCAACGGCGGCAATCTTGATGATGGTCAGGACAGTGAGCGGCCGCGTCGCTGGCAGCAGGAATGGGTGACGGTGCAAGAATTATCAGGGCATGAACGGACAGAACTGGCGATCCAGCGTCATGCGATCACGCTGCGTTTTGCGTATCAGGAAAACAGTGCATATCTGACCTGCCCTGTCGTACGTCTTGTACGTAATGCGCAGGGTCAGTGGATGCAGGATGCGAATTTCATCCCGCCGATGCTTTCGTTATCTTCCAGTCCGACAGTGTTGACCGAACTGGGTGATTTGATCCATCGCCTGCAGATCCGCCGTCGCCGTCTGATGGAAATGCGCCGTGAAAGCAATGAACGGATGGCTGACTTTGCAGTGGCTGATGTGTCCTTATTCTGGTTGCTGAATGCGTTTAACAGCGCGGAACCAGTTCTGATGGAGCTTTATCAGTCTCCGGACCGCCATCCCGAACTGTTCTATCGTGAACTGGTGCGACTGGCGGGCAGTCTGCTAACGTTTTCTCTCGAGCATAAAGCTGAAGATATTCCTATGTATCAGCATGATGTGCCGGAGAAAGTTTTCCCTCCGCTATTCAGCCTGCTGGATGCCTTGCTCGAAGCCAGCTTGCCATCCCGTATGGTCGCGATTGAGCTGACACATGAAGCTCAGTTCTGGACTGGTTCCTTGCACGATGCCCGTCTGCGAGACGGTGCAGATTTCTACCTTTCCGTACGCTCCTCCATTCCTAACCACCTGTTGCAAACCCAGTTCCCCCTGCTTTGTAAAGCAGGCAGCTTTGAGGATGTTTCTGACGTAGTCAATGTGGCGCTGAACGGAGTGGTAATGAAGGCGCTGTCTCACGTCCCGGCGGCTATCCCGCTGCGTCTAGAGAACCAGTATTTTGCCCTGGATCTGAACAGCCCGGCTGCACGGACCATGCTGGACTCGGGCAACTGTGCCTTTTATACCCCCGGCTCGCTGGGCGAAATCAAACTCGAACTGTTTGCGGTGCTGCGCTCATGAGCAAAAAAAATACGTCTTTCATTGATGAAGTATTTTATCCCTGCTGGCTAATGGTCAGCCAGTTGCGTAACGGGCAGGAAATTAATGACGGAGAGGCCCTCTATCGTCGTGCCTGTGAATGGATTGACACTGCGCACGAGACGCTGTCAGCTGCCGGTTTTAGCGAAACCAGCTGTGACCATATGCTGTATACCCAGTGTGCTTTACTTGATGAAAGTATTCTCAATCGTCAGAAAAAGGACAGCGGCCACACGAAGTGGATTAAAGACCCGTTGCAGGCACGTTATTTCAATACGTTCAATGCGGGGGAAGAGTTTTGGGAACGCATCCGTAAGGTACTCCAGGAACCAGCACCGGATATCGCGGTGCTAACCTGTTTTTACCGGGCGCTGATGCTCGGCTTCGCTGGCCGTTATCGGGACCAAGGAGATGAGCGCAGGGAAGACGTTGTGCGCAAACTGAATCAGTTAGTACCGCCTTTTGCCTCGGCACAAGAAACGCCGATCGTTTCGCGTTCACTACGCCTTCGTTCAGGGCGCAAAAGCTACTGGTTCTCATGGGTCGCGGGCATCGTGATACTGATTGCACTCTGGTTTGTATTAAACACACAGCTGACGCACATGGTTTCTAAACTGACAGGGAACCACTGACGGATGCGCGGATTAACACAGTTAACATTGCTGCCTTTGGCTGCCTGTTTGTCCCTGTGGCTCATTCTGGGTTTTTGGCCGCTCGGTATCGTCAGCCGTATTGCACTAAGCATGCTTGTGTCGATCATTAGCCTCACCATGGGTTATTTTCAGTGGCGCGGGTACAACCGCGATGAAATTGCTCAAGTAAAAATCGCAGATGCCATTCTCCCGCCTGAAGGTTTTCAAGGCGCTGTGGTGCTGGTTTGTGGCGACAGTATGCCGCTGTTCTCCGTATCCATCCCTTTCCGTGAAACGCGTCAGGGGTGGTATCTGCCGGTCGCATTGCCGGGAGATCTGCCGTTACTGGCGAAACATCTGGCAGCGGAGCGTCCGGCGCTTATTGCTCAGGTTTCTGTGTTGCTTGCCATTTTGCCTGAACAACATCAGGAAAAGGATGATTTAACACAGAGGCTACATGTCTGGCACCGGGCTATTGTGCAATGTAAAAGCTGGCTGGCAGGAGTTCCTCCCGTTTGGGTCAGCACATGGCTCTCGCCTCCCTCGGCATCCGCCACTGAAACTGAACGCTGGTTCACCATCACGCCTGACTTTAAAGATGTTCAGGTCCAGGAAGCCGGCGCCGGTGTTATATCACTTGTGGAATGGAGCCAGCGCTCAGATGCACGAAACAGTCAGGTAAAGTTAAGCGCTGTCTTCTGGATGGAGAGCCTGTTGCCGTGGCTTGAAACTCACGTAGGCAACATCCTCACTCAGCGACAAGGCGATGTCCCTGCCCTGATCCCCTGCGTCTGGGGAGCTTGTTTTACCATCGTCACCGGTAGCCCGGACAATCTGTGGCAGGGTCATATAGGTGGCATTACCACACTCACACCTCACGTTCACGAGGTGAAGGAATGTCTGCCATTGCCGGAAGTGTTATTGCCTTATCTGCCACGCCGTCATGGCGTCTCTCGTCTTATGCAGGTCTGGCAGTTAGCAGGTTTGCTGTGTGGTGTTTTCCTCCTGTTTGCGCTTCTCGCATCGTTTGTTAATAACCAGCGTCTGGTACAAAGCGTGGGCGATCACCTTGCCCTGTATAACCGCCTCAGTGGCACTCCTCCATCACCTAAAACAGTTGCACAGCAGCAACTCCGTGCTGACGCCAGTTTGCTGGATGAATGGTTACGCAGCGGAGCGCCGATGCGCATGTCAGTGGGTTTATATCAGGGTATGCGGCTGATTACGCCGCTTGAAGCCGCGATTAATAGCTGGTCACCACCTCCGCCACCACCGCAAGTGCTTACGCAAATTGTGCAGGGACCGAAAACTATCCTGTTAGATTCCCTGTCGCTATTTGACGTAGGTAAATCTGAGCTCAAAACGGGTTCCACCAAAGTGTTGATCAACGCGCTGGTTGGAATCAAAGCTAAGCCGGGTTGGCTGATCGTGGTAGCGGGTCATACCGATATTACGGGGGATGAAAAATCCAACCAACTCCTCTCGTACCGGCGTGCAGAGTCAGTACGCAACTGGATGCGAGAGACCGGCGACATTCCGGAAAGTTGTTTTGCCGTACAGGGCTACGGCGCAACCCGCCCGATTGCAACAAACGACACCCCGGAAGGCCGTGCGGCTAATCGCCGTGTCGAAATCAGTCTGGTGCCACAGGCAGATGCCTGTCAGGCAACAGCAACCCCACATTCATCAAATGATTGATGAATGCTTAACCTTGAAAGGAGAACTACCCATGGCAATTCCTGTTTATCTGTGGCTGAAAGATGATGGCGGTGCGGACATTAAAGGTTCCGTAGACGTAAGAGATCGCGAAGGCAGCATCGAAGTCGTTGCACAGGATCACAACCTGTATATCCCGACCGATAACAACACCGGCAAACTGACAGGTACCCGTATTCACACCCCGTTCCTGTTTACCAAAGAAATCGATTCCTCCAGCCCCTACCTGTACAAAGCCGTGACCACCGGTCAGACCCTGAAATCTGCTGAGTTCAAGTGGTATCGCATCAACGACGCAGGGCAGGAAGTTGAGTATTTCAACACCAAACTGGAAAACGTCAAGCTGGTGAAAGTCGCGCCAAAAATGCACGACATAAAAGATCCGGCTAAAGAGAAACACAACCACCTCGAAGCTATTGAGCTGCGTTACGAAAAAATCACCTGGACCTACAAAGACGGCAACATCATTCATTCCGATTCGTGGAACGAACGTACTACCGCGTAAGACCTTACAGCAGACGGTTCACCGTCTGCTGTTTTTGTTTGCTGAACCGCTGCCTGAGGATGAAGCAAACAAAAACAGAAACGGACATCGACCTTATTGGCCTGGGTTTCCTGCAACGGAAATGGCTAAGGGCGGTAGCGTACCCAAAAAAGGAACTCAGCATGGAACATCAGTCAGCCGTATTACTTCGCCGCTTAAACCCATATTGTGCCAAAGCGCTGGAGGGCGCCGCAACGCTCTGCCAGACCCGAGCCCACAGTGAAATCACTGTCGAGCACTGGCTGCTCAAATTGCTGGAACTGGGCGAAGGTGACATTACCGTACTGGCCCGCCGCTACGAGTGGGATATGGACGCCTTGTGGCAAAGCCTGCTGGCACATCTCGATGCGCTGCCACGCTCTGTACATTCCCGCCCGCAACTTTCTCCGGATCTGCAAATGCTGATGAAAGCGGGCTGGCTGGCTGCATCACTACAAGATGACAATGAGAACATCCGCAGTGTACATCTGCTGGAGGCACTGATGGCGCAGCCGCGCCTGCTGCGTTGTGAAGGATTATGGCCGCTGTTCAGCCTGAGCGAAGAACATATCCGTCGCCTGAAACCGGTGCTGGATACTTTGTCCGAAGAGCGCCCGGCGCTACAGCAGCAGGAAAGCCTGAACCGTACGCCGTCATCGCTCTCCGATCATGCTGCTATTTCGCAACATGATGCGGGTATGCGTGGTCAGTCATTAAGCGAAGCGCTGCAGGCCGCACTGGATAAATTTACGCTGGATGTCACCGCAAAAGCCAAAGCCGGTCAGATTGACCCGGTATTTGGTCGCGACAATGAAATTCGTCAGATGGTGGATATTCTGTCCCGCCGCCGTAAAAACAATCCGATTCTGGTCGGCGAACCGGGCGTAGGGAAAACCGCACTGGTCGAAGGCCTGGCCCTACGCATTGCGGAAGGCAAAGTGCCGGAGAGCCTCAAAACCGTCTGTCTGCGTACGCTGGATTTGGGTCTGTTGCAGGCGGGAGCCGGTGTGAAAGGCGAGTTTGAGCAGCGCCTGAAAAACGTCATCAATGCCGTGCAACAGTCGCCGTCGCCGGTACTGTTGTTTATCGATGAAGCGCACACCATTATCGGAGCAGGTAATCAGGCCGGTGGTGCGGATGCCGCTAATCTGCTTAAACCTGCCCTCGCCCGCGGCGAACTGCGTACCATTGCCGCTACCACATGGTCTGAATATAAGCAGTATTTTGAGCGTGATGCGGCTCTTGAGCGCCGCTTCCAGATAGTCAAAGTCGATGAACCGGATGACGAGATGGCATGCCTGATGCTGCGCGGTCTGAAATCCCGTTACGCCCAACATCATGGTGTCCATATTACTGACGACGCGGTGAAAGCCGCCGTCAGTCTATCCCGCCGCTACATCACCGGCCGCCAGTTACCCGACAAAGCCGTCGATCTGCTCGACACCGCCTCCGCCCGGGTGCGCATGAGCCTGGATACCCTGCCGGAAGACCTGACCCGCCTGAAGGCACAGATCACCGCGCTGGAAATGGAAGAACAGGCATTGCTGGAAGACATCGTACTGGGCAGTAAAACCCACGGTGAACGTCTGGAACAAATTGAACAACAGACCGACAGCTTAGACGAACAACTTAATATACTGACCGCTCAGTACCACGCGGAAAAGGACCTCACACAGCAACTGCTGGAGACCCGTCAGGACATCAGCCGTCAGGAAGAAATTGCCAGCCTGCAAAAGCAACTCACTGATTTACAGTGCAACATCCCGCTGCTATCGCCGGATGTTGATGTGCGTACCGTTGCGACAGTGATTGCAGACTGGACCGGCGTACCGCTGACCAGCCTGCTGAAAGACGAACAAACCGATTTGCTGCAGCTGGAAAAAAATCTCAATAAGCGCGTCGTAGGCCAGGATCATGCGCTGGCCGGCATGGCACAACGTCTGCGTGCCGCCAAAACCGGCCTGACGTCTGAGGACGGCCCGCTGGGCGTATTCCTGCTGGTCGGCCCGAGCGGCGTAGGTAAAACAGAAACAGCTCTCTCGCTTGCCGACTGCCTGTTCGGCGGCGAAAAATCGCTGATCACCATCAACCTCAGTGAATATCAGGAAGCACATACCGTTTCCCAGCTAAAAGGCTCACCTCCGGGCTACGTCGGTTACGGGCAGGGTGGCATTTTAACGGAAGCCGTACGCAAACGTCCTTACAGCGTCGTCCTGCTCGATGAAGTGGAAAAAGCGCACCGTGACGTCATCAATCTGTTCTATCAGGTGTTCGACCGCGGTTTTATGCGCGACGGTGAAGGACGCGAAATCGACTTCCGTAACACCGTGATCCTGATGACCGCCAACCTCGGCAGCGACCACCTGATGCAACTCCTGGATGAACAGCCGGAAGCGACCGACAGCGATTTGCAGGAATTGCTGCGCCCGATCCTGCGCGATCATTTCCAGCCCGCGCTGCTCGCCCGCTTCCAGACGCTGATTTATAAACCGCTGAACGCTGCGGCCATGCGCACTATCGTCGAGATGAAACTGGCGCAAGTCGCCAGACGTCTGAGCAAATATTACGGCCTGCGCTGCACCATCGAAGAAAGCCTGTACGACACGCTGGTCGGTGCCTGCCTGCTGCCTGATACCGGTGCGCGCAACATCGACAGCCTGCTTAATCAGCAGGTCCTGCCGGTGCTCAGCCAGCAATTACTGCAACGCATAGCCGGGCAACAGCGCACCACCGCGCTGGCACTGGGCTGGGATGAGGAAGACGGGATTACGCTGGAATTTGACGACCAGGAAACGCTTTCACTCCAATACGTATTATGATTTTCACTTTAAAGGAAACGTATATGTCAGGCGGAGAAGGACAGCTCAGGAGAATGGCTCCGGGGGAAGTCAGATTAGCGCAAACGCTTTACGGCGAACAGATCAACTACTCAACAGTCTGGATCCATTGCGGCAGCTACCTTCCGTTCGGTTTACAGGCGAAGAATGTCGCCATGACGCCAAACGGAGAGGTTTATTTGCGGGAAGGCTATTATTACGCTGACTTTTCATCAGACAGAATAAGCATAGACAGCAGGCATGTTTTTTTACATGAACTCTGCCACGTCTGGCAGTATCAGCATGGCATGCTGGTTAAACTTCGCGGACTATTCAGTTGGGCTGCAAATTATCATTATGATTTAACTAAAAACCGTCTGTCTGACTATTCCATGGAACAACAAGCCTCTATTGTCTCAGATTATTATGTGTTGCGGGATATGGGATATAGCACCTGGCAAGGACTGTGGGGCAATAACTTTATTAATAAAGACAGTTATTATGCTGATGTCGATCTTATACGCATGTATGAGAGCATTCTGGGTTCATTTCAGTCACCGGAGGCACTATGAAGATAACAATATTAATGCTTGTTTTTCTGCTCACCGGATGCCTGGGTGACAGGATCCCTTGGGATATCGCTGAAGTAGAACAGTCTGACGGACAAGTGTGCGTATATTCCTCGGAGACAGGTGAAAACGCGGTCTTCGAACGGATGAAAATACAAAAAACAGGGGAATCGAATGAGTTTATTGTCAATTTCACTGAAAAAATATATGCCAGAAATAGCTGCTTACCTTTAATGGGCTATGCATTTATCGCTAATAATGAATATAACGTGAGCTTTTCAGTCATTGACACCCAAAACGGAAGTAGAGAAGTGTTTGCGGCTACGTTTATAGCTAAATAGTTCCTGCCAATTTACTCATTCAAAGGACACATATTACCGGAGCATGATTTGCTGACTCAGGGTAATGCAGAAGGATGCAAAATGAATATTATCGATACATTAACCGATACAGCTAATTCGCTCTCCGGAAGCCTGAATCGTTACCGACTCGATGTTCAGAGCTGTGATGTGTATCTCGACGTGGAGTCTTTTACGGGACAGGAAGAAATAAGTTACGGGTATCGTTACAAAATCGATTTCACCTGCGCCAATAAAGATATTGATGCGAAAACGATGTTAAGGCGTAGCACAACGCTGACGATGCAAACCGCAGGGGCTTTGGTTCCAGGTATGACGATGCCGCACGTGCAAAAAGTCGTACATGGCGTGGTGACTCATTTCACCCGTCTGACAGGCTCAGCGGATGAAGCCCATTACCAGATTACCGTTGAACCCTTCTTCGCACTTTTAGGTAATCAGAAGCGCTCACATCGATTCTTTCTCCAAAAATCCATCCCTGAGGTTGTTGAACAGATTCTGCGCGAACACAACTTCAAAGGATGGGAGTTTCAGTTCAATTTAAAGCTGAGCTATCCGAAGCGTGAACAAATTAACCAATTTGATGAAAGTGATCGGGCGTTTATCGAGCGTTTATTGGCCGAAGTAGGGATTTTCTATACCTTCACGCTTCAGGAAGACACACAAACCGAGATAGTGGTATTTGGCGATAAACAAAGTTGCTACCAGTTTGGTAAGACATTGCCATTGGGTAATCCGGCCGGGATGAATGATAACGGCGTCGAAGCGGTATGGGGTCTGGCACTGCGCCATCAGGTTGTCGAGGCGTCGGTACTGGCTAAAGATTATAACCATCGGGAAGCCCAGCTTTCACTGGTTTCCGCACGGGCAGATATGAGCCGGGGTGACGGTGATGGCATCACTTATGGGGATGTCTACCAGTACCAGCCCCGCCATTTAGTTCGCGGTGACGCAATGACACCCGCACCGGAAAGCGGCAACTTTTGGGCACGTCTTGAGCATGAGCGTTTTTTAGCAGCACAAACCCAACTGAGTGGAAGTAGCACGGATGCGACGTTGGTCCTGCTACAAGTGCTCACTGTCCAGGAAAGCACTCTGCCACCTACCCTTCCGGCAGTCTGGCAATCGCCCGTCGTCATCACTGGTTTACGTTTTGCCGGAAGCAGGGCGACTTCATTATCGGTGAACTTTACCGCTGCCCCCTACAGCGAAACCCTGTGCTGGCGCCCTGCTCTTAAACCGCGTCCTAAAGTCAGCGGTACGATGATGGCACGCATCACAAGCGCAAAAGCCAACGACATCTATGCCTGGCAGGATGCTGCGGGGTTATATCGCGTCAAATTCGATGCTGATCAGGATGAAAAGGCGCAGGGTCAGGAAAGCATGCCCGTCCGCCTCGCCAAACCTTATGGCGGCGATGTCTATGGTATTCACTTCCCGCTGATCCAGGGCACTGAAGTGGCGATCGCGTTCCACGACGGTGACCCTGATCGCCCGTATATCGCGCACGCGCTTCATGATTCACGTCATACCGATCACGTCACCGAGAAAAACAACACCCGCAACGTCATCCGCACGCCTGCAAATAACAAACTGCGCATGGAAGATAAGCGCGGCGAAGAACACATCAAACTCAGCACCGAATATGGGGGTAAAACCCAGCTGAACCTTGGGCATAATGTGGATGCTAAACGCGGACAGCGCGGTGAAGGGTTTGAGCTGAGAACGGATAAATGGGGAGCGATACGCGGCGGGAAAGGTTTATTTATCACGGCGGATCAGGCCGGTGTCAGTACTCAGATGCTGGACATGGACGCTGCCATTGCTCAACTTGAAAATGCCCTTTCGCTGGCGAAAAGTATGTCAACTGCAGCTGAGATTGCTACTGCTACCCCCTCAGACACCGATTCACAAGAGATGCTGACCAGGTCGCTCAGCAACCTGGTTCAGCCCGGTATTTTACTCAATGCTCCGCAAGGCATCAGCGTAAGTAGCCCGAAAGCGGTGCGACTGGCATCGGGAGATGCCAGCGTGGGCATCATTTCGCAGCAAAATACCGATATCAGCGCGATGAAGAACTTCACTGTCTCTGCGGGTGAAAATGTCAGCCTGTTTGCCGCTAAACAGGGCATGAAAATGTTTGCGGCTAAAGGGAAAGTGGAAATACAGGCGCAGGACGACAACCTTGAAGCACTGGCGAAAAAAGATGTTCAGCTGACCAGTGCGGAAGGGAAAGTTACCGTTACAGCCTCTTCCGAACTCGTACTGACCTGCGCCGGTGCGTATATCAAAATCAGCGGCGGTAATATTGAACTGGGTGCTCCAGGGAATATCCTGCTCAAAGCTGCAAATGTACAAAAATTAGGGGCCGCAAGTTTACACTCACAACCAGTTGAGTTTCCCAAAGGTTTCAATGAGTTTTTTGTTATTAGAGATCAAAACACCGGTAAACCCCGTCCGAACTATCTGTATAAATTAATCACCGCCGAAGGCGAAGAGATACACGGCAGAACGGATGCTGAAGGGAAGACAACAGCGGTATACGGCGCAACACCTGGCAGTATCAGGCTCTACACGGAAGATGAATAACAGGGAGTTAACATGACGGATTCAAGCAAACCCATTGCCGAAGCTCAGACCAAAGCACTGGGAACGGGCACAGACGCGCATATCAAGTCCAAAGATAAAGGTGTCGTCTATTTCGAGCTTTCAACCGGATACTATTATGTCGTGGACGGTGAAACAGCCACTTCCATTGAAGATGAAAACAACCGCCTGCAAGGACTCGTTGAGAAACAAATCAGTGCAGCAAAAGCCTTTGCCGATATTCAGGGACAATGCCTGGCTTCGCCAAAAGACCCGGCGCTTAGTTCGAAATACAGTCAGCTTGAACAGACTCTGTTTGATGCCAATAAAAATCTGAAACGTGGCCTGAACTTCCTCGAACCCATGCAGGCTGCTGACGATACTGAAGATAAACCTCACTCACTAAGTGAAATTGGCAATAACACTGAAAAATTAATCGAGGTGCTGCCAATACGCAAATCTGGTGGTAAAGGAAAAGTTATTTATGTTCGCCCGAGCCTGAACAGTAAAAGATGGGAACCTTACATTCCGGAACAGGCAGAAAGCGGAAAAGGCAGCTTTATCAAAGATGGGAAAATTGATAAGGAAGAACTGCATAATCAGCTTAAAGACGTCAGCGTTAAAATTAAAAAAGACTGGGATATCGTCGATCCTGCCGACCACACAGGTTCATTATTCGCCTGGTCGGATAAATGGAACAAAGCGGCTAAATTTCAACTGCATGATGAGAAAGATCAGTCAGGATCAGATCATTTCGATGCTTCCGCCGGTGCTCAGCTTTTACGGTATACCGCCGGTGTCGGCGCTAATCTGGAATTCGACCCTGTCAATATGGAGGCACAGGCCAAAGTAAGTGGCAGTGCCGAATTCGCCATCTGGGAAGCGAAAGCAAATTTTAAAGTGATGTTCCCCCACCGTTTAGGCTGGTTACCTTCAGTGCCGAAGCGTGGCGGAGGTGATTGTCTACTGGGATATTTTCGACTGGATCTGGAAGTGGTAGCTACCAGCAGTGTGGGGGCGTCCTTAACTGCGGAACTAGGCATCACAATAAATAAAAAACCTGATGGAGACAAAACGGCTGGTATAAGAGGCAGCGGTTCAGACTACCAACCCACTCTGCCACCTGGCGAAAGAAAAATCAGTTTAACCAAAGTTAATGAAAACTCAGAAGTCAGAGGCGGTATTCGTGCTTTTGCCGGCATCGAAGCAAAAGGCGAGGTTTCAGGTGCTGTTATGTGGAAAGAGCCTGAAAAGATGTCCTCGACAAAAGAAGAGGATTATAAAGCGATTGCTAAGATCAGTGAAAGCGTATCGTACCTTAATGGTGCAGGTTTTGAAGCGACGTTCGAAATTAAGTTATCAGATGGAAAACTTTATATCGCCTGCCATGCTGGATTATGTTGGGGTGTAGGTGCAAGCGGTGGCATTGATTTTGAAGTAGATGGCGAAATGCTTTTTGATTTTTTAAAATATGTTTATTATTTATTACGAGATGCTGATTATCAGAAATTGGCAGTCGTAATTAAAAAAGATGCATTTGACTATTTAGCTAAAATAAATTTATTAACCCTGATCAATAATAGCGAAAATGTTAAAAAACTATATAAATCCGCTTCAGACATTGATGCTGCCATTAATAATTATTTAGAGACAAAAGACGAAAGGATTGCTTTTATTGAAAAAATATCGCCTGACAAAAATCTATGCAAATATTCAACTCCTGAAGTAAAAGGCAATATGCTTGCAATGTTAACGGAAGAAGACTTTGTAGATGCCCTACAAGATATGTGGAATGAAAACAATGCTAAGTTTAAACAGGGAGTCATCAATATATTTCGCTGGGTTCAATCAAAATCAGAATACGAAAATGTCATTCAGCATTGTTCACTGGTACTAGGTGAAAAAAAATACCCAGACTGGAAAAAAAAGCAAACTCGCCTGGCAAGTCGTATGTATTTTGGCGATAGATCAAAAGTAGAGTTTGGTACTATAACCTTGATAAGCGATGGTTTCGGAGAATCGTTTGAATCAATCTATCAGAGACTTAGCACCACGCCAATGGCAGGTTATGAAATAATGGCAAATGATACATACGATTATAAATTGGCAGTAAATATGATTTGTAGACTTTACTATAAAAATGAAGCTTTAACATAGAAATGGAGATTTTAGAAATGCGAAACTTTAAACCACCAATACTTGCAGCCTTAATTTTGAGCTTAATAGGATGTGATAGGAGTGATGAATTTATTACGAAAACATTACAAAACATGGTATTTGTCCAGGGCGGAACCTTTGAAATGGGAGATGTATGCCTTAAAAAATACGGGCAAAGATGTGTTATTCATAACGATAATGCCAGCTTACCAGTTCATGACGTGACGCTAGATGGATTTTATATGGCAAAGTATAAAGTCACGTATAGGGATTATGATTTTTATACAAGTGCCAACAAGATACCAAAACTGAAAATCTCAGAAGGTTTTCTTAAGCGTTATCCTAATTTGAGAAATGCGGACTATCCAGCGACTGCAAATTGGCAGCTAAGTAGTGATTATTGCCAATGGCTAGCCAATAAAACAAACCTTCCGTTTAGCCTTCCTACAGAAGCACAATGGGAGTATGCGGCACGCAATCGCGGACAAGATATAATATATGGAACCGTAGACGGACACCTTATTCAAGGTAAAACAGTTCCTGGCTATGAACAGAGAAAACAATATGCTGGTTTTGCAGCTGGTTTGTACCCAGTAGGACAATTTTCAGCGACTCCATTAGGGCTATATGATATGGCAGGCAATGGGCAAGAGTGGATGCTGGATTGGTATAGCAAGACTTACTATCAAAATAGCTCTGCACAAAATCCCGTTGGTCCTGTTAGTGGCAATGAAAAATCACTGAGGGGCTTTCCTGCAGGTGATAGTGTTGATGATGACGCAACACCAACCGCGACAACGATGTTTAGAACTGGCAAAGATCCATTATTAAAAGATTTACCACCCGACTTATGGGATAAATTTAATGGCGATATTGAAAAGGCAACTGAGGCAGACACCGAAACTGATCCTTATAAGATTGCTGAACGCGGATTCGTTCCGAAAATCACTTTCCGTTGCGTAATTAATGTCCAATCCTTACCAGAAAAATATCGCTAACAATTAATGCGAAGGAATGCGCCTTATGCCCTACAGAAAAATAATCATCATCCCCCTGATTTTATTTCATATTGCTGGTTGTGAACAGAAAAAACAATTCCTTAAAGAGACCATGAAAAATATGGTTTATGTCAAAGGCGGCACTTTCGAAATGGGTGATTTTTGCGTCAAAGAATATGGAACACACTGTGCTCTTTCCAATAATAATGCAAGTCTGCCAGTCCACTCGGTAACACTTGATAGTTTTTACATGGCTAAGTATAAGGTCACTTACAGTGAATATGATCATTTTACAAATGACCAATCACTCCCTAAGCTAAAGATTGATCAAACATGGTTAAAAAAATACCCTTCGTTACGAGGTGATGATTACCCAGCTACCGCTAACTGGCAGTTGAGTATGGACTATTGTCAGTGGTTAGCAAAAAAAACTAGCCTACCATTTAACTTACCAACAGAAGCTCAATGGGAATACGCTGCTCGGAATCGCGGTCAAGATACTCAGTATGGCACTAACGATGGGCATTTTAGAGTTGGTATTAATGTTCCCTCATATGAACAAGAAAAAGGATACTCAGGTTATTATGCCGGCTTATACCCAGTAGGGAAATTTCCAGCGTCGCCCTTAGGAATATTTGATATGGCAGGAAATGGACAAGAATGGATGTTTGACTGGTTCAGCGATACATTTTATCAAAATAGTCCCGCGCATAATCCTACTGGCCCACAATTAGGTATTGAAAAAGTATTGAGGGGAATGCCGCTAGGAGATAGCCGTAAAGATGATGCAACACCGACGGCAACAACTATGTTCAGAACGGGAAAAGAACCGTTGTTAAGAATTTTTCCAGTAGATGTCCTTATAAAATATAATGGGGATATTCGTAAAGCGTCTGAATCGGAACCAAAAATAGATCCTTACAAAGTAGCCGAGCAAGGATTTTTCCCTAACATTACCTTCCGCTGCGTAATTAACGCCCAATCCTTACCAGAAAAGTATCGCTAACAATTAATGCGAAGGAATGCGCCTTATGTCCTACAGAAAATAATAATAATCCCTCTGAGTTTATTTCTTATTGCTGGTTGTGAACAGAAAGAACAATTCCTTAAAGAAACCATAAAAAATATGGTTTATGTCATAGGCGGCACTTTCGAAATGGGTGATTTCTGCTTAGAAAAGTATGGTGAACGCTGTGCTATATCTAAAAACAATGCAAGCCTCCCAACACATTCCGTTACTTTAGATAGTTATTACATGGGTAGGTATAACATTACTTATTCAGTACTTATTTTAAGCAGTTGCACCAGAGCAACGGATAAAACACTGTCTCCACCCTCTGATAGTCAATGGGTAGAAAAGGAAATCAAAAACCCTTTCCACTTGAGGTCTGATATATTTCTCATAAATGTATGAATGAGAGGTAGGATTTATGGATACCATATTGATTAACACCGCCATGGATATTTTACGAAAAAACAAACTCCAATAACATTAAACAGAATTACGTAATTTCTCCCGACAAAAAAAATTAAGACAAAATTTAAAATTCGCATATTTAAATTACCTTTAACGTTATTTCATCAATATTACTTAAACCTCAAATAAAAGGAATTCTCATGCCAAAAGGTTTCGTATTACTCGGCGATAAAACCACACACGGTGGCTCTGTTATTTCAGCCTCTTCAACCATGATTGTAAACGGAAAACCTGTCGCCTTAATAGGTGACAAAGTCAGTTGCCCTGTTCCCTTTCACGGTGTTAACCCTATTGTAGAAGGTTCACCCGAATGGTCCTCAGACGGTAAAGCCATTGTGGTGGATGGCTGTAAATGCCTTTGCGGTTGTCAGGTCATCTCCAGTGCTCCGGATTGCGCAATAGGATAAGTCATGGGCTGGGAACGTCAAAAACCCTTTACGACTGAACAACCCTCACCTCCTTCTTCCGGCGGCTGGTTAATCAGTGGTGTGCTGGCGGTGATTGCCAGTGTGTTGCTATTCGTTTTACATGCTTCCGGATCACTAAGCGTGCTGAAACCGATCAATATCTGGTTATTCGCGCTGATTCCCGTCGTGCTCTGGATACTGACTTTCAGTACCTGTGGTTATCTTTATGGCCGCGAAATGGAGCGTTTCCAGTTCTTCCAGCGTGAGGCTGAACACGCTCAGCAACAATGGACCGCGTGGGCAGAACGTTATATCGCAATATCCGCAAGTTGCGTGATGCTACCGGACAGTATTTCAGCAGCACTGTTACAACAAAATCTGAGAGGTTTACCGCAGCAACAGGGGTTGGTTCGCCACATTGATTATTTGAAAGATAACAAGTCGGTAATTAATACGTTGCTGGAAGGTATTCAGAGTGCCCTGCAGATACTCCCCCCTGAGTTAGCACTTCAGGTCACGGTATTAACCGATGAACCCGAATCAGGCAGGCAGAAATTATTCGCCCTGTTTGATGAGTGCTGGCAGACCCGTGCGCCTGAAAACCTTCGTCCTGCATCGCTGAACATCACCGATCAGCTTTCATTCCGGTCACTTGATGAAAGACTCGGGCAACCGGAATCTACGGTGCAGTTGATTTTGGTGAAGCAGATGCACGGGGATACACGTTATTCCGACGGTCTGGCCGCATTGTTGTTCACCAGTGATGATGTCGCGCAAAAATATGCTCTGCCACACATCGTCCGTGTACTGCGTCCTATGCCGCTGCATGTGGATAATCTCAACGAAGAGCTGACATTGCTTCTTACAACACAAACGCAGGCTTGCCAGACTACTAGCGTCCTGGGTGATCACCAAAAATGGACCGCGTCCTCCGCCGCAGTTATCACCATCGGAAATGCAGTTGGCACCCGATGGCAGGCAGAAAATATTCTGACAGTCGAAACATATTGCGGCATTCAGGGACCTTACTCTCCCTGGTTTACCCTCGCGCTGGGGGCTGATTTTGTTCATATCGGACAACAATCTTGGTTAGCGTTATCCACAACAGGAGCAGAAAATTTTGTTTACACCATCGCAACAGGGAGTGGGGATGAGCGTATTAAGTAGGCTATGGCGTTTTGGGGGCCTGACGGTTCTGCTGCTGGCTGTATTCAGCCTCATTGGATGGGCTGTCTGGCATCACGGGGAACGACTCGGTCTCGATACTACCGGCAAAAAAGCCGCAGCCTTCCTGATGATCTGCTTGCTAGGAGCAGTGCTGCGTTTTGGCCCTGCGCTGCTGCGACTGGTGCAACAACTCATGCACCGCGAAGAAGAAAAAAAGCAGAACGTCCTGCCGGGAAGTGAAGAACGTCTGCTGCAAACACCGCCGCGCCACGTCACGGTAACCGAAATCCGCGAAGCCCTGCGCCAGACTTACGGCCGCTTCTGGTCACACAAAGTCCGTATTTTGCTGCTTACCGGCAGCGCTGCCGATGTTGAGCGTCTGACTCCCGGCCTGACATCGCAATACTGGCAGGAAGACAGCGGCACCGTGTTGTTGTGGGGTGGCGATCTGGCCGCGCAGGCCGACAGCGCATGGCTTGTTGCACTGCGCCATTTGCGCCGCCGCCCGCTGGATGGCCTGGTTTGGGTGACATCTGCACTGGCGCAGCATACGGAGAATGGTCAGTTGCAGACGCAAACACCTCTCTCTGCCGACATGATGGATAGCGCCGCGAAAGCGTTTTCAGTTCGCTTTGATCTGCTGGGATGGCGACTGCCGTTGTACGTGTGGTCACTGCATTCAGCGGGAAATCAAAATAAAGCCCGTATCACGCAACCTGTGGGCTGCCTGCTGCCTGCCGCCTGCAAACCGGATGAACTGAGAAAACAACTTACCGCGCTGGTGCCGACGTTGATCGAACAAGGCATGCAGCAAATCGGCGTCAGCAGGCAGAATCTGTTTTTGTTGCAGCTTGCTGATCAACTCGCACATAAACCGGACTTTATTGCTGAACCTGTGGCCGCGTTGCTCAACCCTTACCGCCCTTCTCCCCTTGCAGGCATCATGTTCAGCCCGGCATCTGTCAATGCACAGCGCACGGTAAAACATCACTGGGGCAAGGATAACCGTTGGGATGTTTTGCTCGGCTCACTGTCGTCATTACCCGCAGGGCTGGCGGTCAAAAAGCTCGGGTTCGCGTGGGGTAAAACGTGCGGCATGATTGCAGCAGGTATGATGGTGTTATGGGGCGCGGGAATGGTGATGTCCTTTATCGTTAACCGCCAGACGATTAATACCAGCGAAGCGCAGGTGAAACAGGCTGCGGATGTGAAGCAGGCGCTACCACCGCGACTCAAAGCCCAGCGCGAACTGCAAAACACGCTCGACAGGCTTCAATACCGCCAGCAGCATGCACCCTGGTTTAGCCGGTTCGGACTGAATCAGAATGATCCTCTGCTGGCTGCACTTTGGCCACAGTATGCCGCCAGTGCGATACCTCTGTTACGTGACGCCGCCGCTCAGTACCTTGAAGACAAGCTCACCACATTCACCGGTCTTCCACCGGATGATCTGCGCCGGGATGCATTGGTGAAGCCCGCTTACGACCAGTTAAAGCTCTACCTGATGCTGTCACGCCCTGAAAAAATGGATGCGGCATGGTTCAGCAAAACGCTATTAAGCGACTGGCCGCAACGCAAAGGAGCACCGGATGGTGTATGGCAGGGAGAAGGTCCTCTCCTTCTGGATTTTTATGGCCGTAACCTTTCCCGTCATCCGGAATGGCAACTTTCTGCAGATGAAAATCTTATCGGTCAGGTTCGCACCTTACTGGTTCGCATGATGGGTGCCCGTAACAGTGAATCCTCGCTTTATCAGAAAATGCTTCTACAGGTCGCTCACCAGTATGCAGATATGACGCTGGCTGATATGGCTGGCGATACGGATGCTGAAAAGATATTGACCACGGATGCCGTGGTGCCGGGCATGTTCACCCGTAAAGCCTGGGAGGAGTCCGTCAAACCGGCGATTGATAAAGTGGTCAATGGACGACGTGAAGAAATGGACTGGGTGCTGAGTGACAACAAAACCGCCGTGTTGCAGCAGGATTCACCTGAAGCACTTCAGGCACGCCTGAAAGAACGCTATTTCGCAGACTTCTCCGCAAGCTGGCTGGATTTCTTGAACAGTCTGCACTGGCAACAGGCACAAACACTGTCAGATGCTATCGATCAGTTGACCCTGATGGCGGACGTGCGTCAGTCGCCACTGGTGGCACTGATGAATACCCTTAACATACAAGGCAAAACCGGTCAAAGCGGCGAAGCTTTATCTGACTCGCTGGTGAAATCTGCAAAAAATCTCTTAAACCGTGATGAACAACCGGCCATAGATCAGCAGGCCGGTGCACAAGGTCCGCTGAATGCGACGTTTGGTCCGATACTGACATTGATGGACAAGAAAGCCAGTGGGCAAGGCAATGCCAGTCTCAGTCTGCAAACCTTCCTGACGCGGGTTACGCAGGTGCGTCTTAAACTTCAGCAAGTTGTGAATGCCGCCGATCCGCAGGCAATGACGCAAACACTGGCACAGACAGTATTTCAGGGCAAAGCGGTTGATCTGACAGAAACCCGCGATTACGGCAGTCTGGTGGCCGCGAGTCTGGGTCAGGAATGGAGCGGATTCGGACAGACAATATTTGTCCGGCCGATGGAGCAGGCATGGCAGCAAGTTCTGACCCCGGCGGCAGAAAGTCTGAACGCGCAATGGCAGACAGCCATCGTCAATGACTGGAACAGCGCATTCGGTGGTCGTTATCCGTTAAAAAATACCAGCAGCGAAGTGTCACTGCCGCTGATGGCCCGCTATCTCAACAGCGACAGCGGTCGCATCGCCCGCTTCCTGCAAACCCGTCTGAACGGCGTACTGCACAAAGAAGGCAGCCACTGGGTGCCGGACAGTATCAATGCACAAGGACTGACCTTCAGTCCTGTCTTCCTGAAAGCTCTGGATACCCTGAGCTACCTGTCTGACGTGGTTTTCACCAACGGCGAAGCGGGTGTGCATTTTGAACTGCGTCCGGGGACAGCCAAAGATGTCATGCAGACAGATCTGGTGATCGACAGTCAGAAACTCAGCTATTACAACCAGCTTCCGACGTGGAAACGCTTCACCTGGCCGAATGATACCGAAGCGCCCGGCGCAAGCCTGAGCTGGATAAGCACACAGGCAGGCACACGTCAGTTCGCCGATCTGCCGGGTGCCTGGGGGTTAATACGTCTGCTCGATAAAGCCGCCGTTGCGCCGTATCAGGGCGTGAGCAGCAGCTTTAACATCACCTGGAAAGCACCAGATGGCAGACGGCTGAATTACACCCTGCGCACGGAGGCGGGTGAAGGTCCGCTGGCGTTGCTGAGATTGCGAAACTTCACTCTCCCCGCGCAGATTTTCCAGGTTAAGGCGGCACGGGTTGCCTCTGTAGAAAAACCTTTTGATCCCGACGCTGTCGCTGAGGAGCCGTAATGTCCACATTAATTACCCTACAGAATGCATGTTCTGCTGAAACTTCGTCTCTGTTAGCACAGGCACAACAGCAAGCCTTGCTTTGGGATAACTGGCTCCATCCGGTAACCGCAGAAGCGCCAACTGGCGAAGACCCGGGTTATGACGATAGCTTCCAGCAGATGCGTGAAGAGGTAAACAAACTTTCCGGCGCGGATACTTCTCTGACCTGCGAACTGGCGGAAAATCTGCTCATCACGCACTGCAAGGACGTCCGCGTTGCCACCTATTACATCTGGGCGCGCTTGCATCGCGACGGTGAAGCCGGGCTGGCCGATGGCCTTTCCCTGCTGGCCGGGTTGATCTCACGCTTTGGTGAAACCCTGCATCCGTTGCGGCCAGCCAGCAGGAAAGCCTCGATGGAATGGCTGTCGGGTTCACGCATGCTCGACAGTCTCTCGCTGTTCCCGGAAGTGGATAAGGCTGATTTTTCCCGCATCGTGGGCGCACTGGCTTTAATTGAGCAAGGATTAAGTACGTGGGAGCAATCCTCCCGACCGCAGTTTGGGGCACTCTATGCCGCGCTGGAAAACCGCCTTGCACAGTCCGGCGGTTTTGACGCTGTCATTCCGCAAAACAGCAGAACTACAAGCATTCAGCATTCAGCTGCAACCGGAGAATCCCCGGTACTGAAGCCGGTCACCTCCGGGCGTGAACTCTTAGAACAGGCCAGATTGCTGGCGCAATACCTGCGTGATCAGCCATCCGGCTGGCTCTCAGGTCATCATCTGATTAAAAGCATCCGCCTGGATACAGTGCATGAACTGCCTCCCCTTGCCGCTGATGGCCGGACCCGTCTGGCGCCTCCGAAACCGGAACACCGCGCGTTGCTCAAGCGACTTTATCTGCAGCAAAGCTGGCTGGAGTTGCTGGAGCAGACAGACAGCCTGTTCGCTCAGGGCGTGAATCATCTCTGGCTGGATTTGCAATGGTATCTCCATCAGGCGCTGATCAAAGCGGGCGCACCCTATGAAGCCTGGGCTGACATCATTAAGCAGGATTTAAACGGAATGCTCACCCGCTTACCCGGTCTCGAAGGGCTGGCATTTGATGATGGCAGCCCGTTCGCCGATGAAGTCACACTGAATTGGATCAACCAACAGGTCATGACATCTCAGGAAAGCTGGGGTAACGAACCCTCTGCATCGGCGTCCACAGCAGGCAATGACGATATTCTGCAACTTGAACCGGAAGCGCTGGCACAGGCTGACAGTAGCGGCGTAGAAGCCGCCCTGAACTGGCTGCAAAACCGCCCCGGTGCCCGCACGCCCCGCCATCAATGGTTGGTACGTCTGCTGATGGCCCGCGTTGCCGAGCAATACGGCAAAAATGACATGGCGCTGCATCTGCTGGGGGAACTGGACAGCAATGGCTCCACGCTCACCCTCACGCAATGGGAACCTGAACTGCTGTTTGAAGTGAAAGCCAGACGCCTGAAACTGCTGCGCATGAAATCCGGGCGAGCAGACACCGACAAATCGCGGCTGCATGCTGAAATGGAGAATCTGCTGGTGGGGTTAATTGCTATTGATCCTGCACGTGCTGCGGTGTTGTGTGGCTAATAAATATAAGGAGATACCCGCATGATGGATATTGCACAAAACCTGCTGTCGCTCTCGAAAACCACCCTGAACCGTTATCGCCTGACAGTACCTTCCTGTCAGGCCTTGCTGGATATGGAGAGTTTCACCGGCAACGAAGGCATGAGCCAGCTTTATCGCTACACCCTCACCTTTACCAGTACGGAAAAAGATATCGATCCCCGCCAGCTACTCCGCCAGCCGGCGACGTTCACCATGGGCACAGGTCCGCTGGAAAGCCTGTCTGCACAAAAAATCGTACATGGTGTGATCACGGATTTTAGCCGGATATCAGGCTCAGCGGATCAGGTGCAATATCAGGTAACGCTTGAGCCCTTTCTGGCACTGCTTGCAAATCAGTTTCGTACACACCGCTTCTTTGTGAACAAATCCGTTCCTGACGTTATTGAACAGGTGCTGACCGAACACGGCCTCAAAGGCTGGGAGTATGAATTTTCGCTGAAACAGGTATACCCGAAGCGCGAACAGATAAACCAGTTTCAGGAAAGCGATCTGGCCTTTATCGAGCGCCTGCTTTCTGAACTGGGGATATTTTATTTCTTCACCCTGCAACCTGATGCGCAGACTGAAATCATCCACTTTGCCGATAAGCAAAGTGCTTACTATTTCGGTAAAACTCTGCCGCTGAACAGTCCGTCCGGGATGAGCGACAGCGGTGCGGACTCCGTCTGGGGCGTAAATATTCAGCACAGCGTAGTTCAGGCATCCGTCACCAGTAAAGATTACAACTACCGTGAGGCGCAGCGGGTTTTACAGTCTGCCAGAGCAGACATGACCCGCGGAGCGGGCGAAAGCATCACTTACGGAGAGGTGTATCACTACAAACCGCGCCATCCGGAAACGGGCGACAAAACCGACCCTGCGGCTGAAACCGCCAATTTTATGGCACGCCTCGACCACGAACGCTTTTTGTCACAACAAACAATCCTTTCCTTTTTTAGTAACGATGCCACATTGCAACCCGCGCAGGTGCTGACGATTACCGACAGTGCGATCCCTTCAACGCTGCCGGAATTGCTGTCATCCGCGGTCGTATTGATCCACACCCACTTCAGCGGCAGCCGGCAGAATGCCCTGAAAGTCAGGCTCAACGCGGTACCTTACAATGAAACCCTGTGCTGGCGCCCTGCTCTGCTGCTCCGTCCCGTGGTCAGCGGCACCCTGATGGCGCGTGTCACCAGCGCCAAAGCCAATGATATTTATGCCTGGCAGGATACATCAGGGCTGTATCGGGTCAGATTCGATGCCGACCAGGATGGTAAAGCGCAGGGTCAGGAAAGTATGCCGGTGCGCTTCGCCAGACCTTATGGCGGTGACGAGTATGGTATCCACTTCCCGCTGATACAGGGCACGGAAGTGGCGATTGCCTTCCACGACGGCGATCCGGACAGGCCGTATATCGCGCATGCGTTGCATGACTCACGCCACACCGACCACGTCACGGAGCACAACAACACCCGTAACGTCATCCGAACGCCAGCCAACAATAAGCTGCGGATGGAAGACAAACGTGGCGAAGAACATATCAAGCTCAGCACGGAATACGGCAGCAAGACACAGCTCAACCTCGGGCATAGCGTCGATGCCAGCCGTGCGCTGCGCGGTGAAGGCTTCGAACTGCGCACCGATGAATGGGGCGCAATTCGGGCCGGAAAAGGGATATTCATCAGCGCCGATGAACAACCTGCTGCAAGTGGTAAACAACTGGAGATGGACGAAGCCATTGTCCAGCTTGAACAGGCGCTGACGCTGGCACGCAGTCTGGCGAAGATGGCGGAAATCGCCAAAGCCACACCGGGCGATACCGGGAGCCAGAAAGCGCTCAATGCTTCACTGGTAAAGCTGAAAGCCGCGGGCATCCTGATGTCCGCACCACATGGCATTGGTATCGTCAGCCCGTCTGCGGTGCGCCTTGCCTCCGGCAGCCAAAGCGTCGGAATTATGTCGGGTAGCAATACCGACATCAGCAGCGGCAAATCCTTTACCGCCGCCGCAGGCGAAAGCATCAGTTTGTTTGCTCAAAAATCCGGCATAAAGCTCTTCGCCGGAAAAGGGAAAGTCGACATTCAGGCACAGGGTGACGAATTATCGGCGCTGGCCAAAAACGACATCACCGTGACCAGCACGGAAAGCACCGTCACTATCACCGCCGCCAGAGAGCTGATCCTGACCTGCGGCGGCGGCTACATCAAACTCGGTGACGGCAACATTGAAATCGCCGATCCGCAAAACATCCTGTTTAAATCGACCAACTGGCAAAAGATGGGACCGGCAAGTTTGAATAAACTCTTTCCCCGCTTCCCGAGTGCTGACACTGAAATGCCATCAGATAAAGAAGAGGCCGAAATTCCTCCGCAGACTTTGCGAATTAACGTACCGCAGGCACCTAATGCTCTGGATACCAGCTGGGCAGGCATGCCGTACACGCTGTATGCCGATGATACAGAAGTGAAAAAAGGCGTGCTGGATAAAAGCGGAAAAGTCGACATCGAGCACAAGCCGCAAACCCAAAGTTACCGGCTGGAAATGGCGAATGGCATTCACTATCAGATCCCGGTAGTGAGTGCTTATCGCAATCAGGAACAAGGCGAACTGGCGAACCGGGGTTTTCATCATCATACCTCTCAGCCTGACGCTGATATTAACCCGCCAGCCTCACACACCGAGCACCGCAATCTTTATAAAGAACTCCTGGATGGCGCCGGTGATAAGGAAGAGTACTGATGAGTCAAAATGATATTGTTTCTCCCGTCTCTGTTGTTGATACCAATCAGTGCACCATCATTCCGCCCTGGTTTGTGGAAGGCACTGAATTCCCGCCTGCTCCCGCGACCTATAAGCCTTTGGTCAACGGCGAAGAAGCTTTCCGCGCAGTGCATGAAGCCATCGCCAATGCCAAGAAGACCGTCGATATCATCTGCTGGGGATTTCAACCATCCATGTATTTTATTCGGGATGGTCAGGCACCTTGTATTGGTGAGTTACTCAACCAAATAGCACTTAAAAATAAGGTGCAGGTTCGTGTCCTTGGCTGGGAAATGCCTTTTAATTCAGCTGGAGTTGCTGGCGAAGCGAATTTACCTAATAAAGGTCCTATCAGCATTAAGGCACGAGCAGGACAAACCTCAACTGTGGAACAATACGCTTATGATGGCGAATGGTTTAGACAACACTCATACGAAAGCAAACTCCAAGCGGTAAGTGCGGCGGGAATGAATGTTGGCTTTACTAAAGTTAAGCATGATAAAGACAATATTAACAAAATTCTTACTGAAACTCCGGTATTCGCCGGTCGTGGATTCAATCCGAAAGATCGTGCAGAACTGGCCTACAGATCAACATATCAAAGCATTGATAAGAATCTGAGCGCTTACACAGTGCTGACAATGGCAGGCACGGTAACTCACCATCAAAAAACTGTGCTGATTGACTTTGAATTACCTGAGCATGCCATCGGTTTCGTTATGGGGCATAACATGCTTGACGAATATTGGGACACGGACTCTCACACTTCCATGAATCGTCTTGCCAAAGATAAAGTTGGACCTAACACAGGACCACGCGGAGATCTGCCAAGACAAGATATATCCAGTCAGGTAACCGGGCCAATTCTGGAACATTTGCATAAAAACTTTGCCACCGCGTGGCTGAGGGAAACGGGACAAGATTTACTCATTATGCGTAATGCTAGAGAAGTCGCTAAAAAGCTTCAACAGCGTTCAGAATTTGGCACTCCGATCATGGCGCAACTTTTGCGCACTCAGGCGCAGGAAGGCAAACGAGATATAGAAAAACTCTATTTGAAAACAGTTAATAATGCGACGCAGTTTATATATATAGAGAATCAATATTTTCGCTGGCCTCCATTAGCAGAAGCCATCAAAAAAGCAGCAGAAGTTCAAAGCAAAGCGGGCAGGGATCCCGGTGAACAGGGTTCATTACATTTATTCGTTGTCACCAACGTTACTGATCAGGGTATTGGTGCTGGCACGGTGAATACCCAACGCATGTTGGAAGTTCTCGGCCGCGCCGACACAATTCCGAATGTGACAAAATTGACCAGGATTGGCAAAGCCAGCGAAGAAGTTTTCACCACGGCGCCTGCTATATATCTCGATCCTGCCGATGCGAATAAAAGGTATCAGGACTTGCTAAGAAAAACAGCAGAATTTGAAAAACAGGCTCAGGAAATTCAGGACAGCACAATTAAACCTGAAACGGTTCCCGGTCTGAAAGTTCATATTTGCTCACTGGTAGCGAAAGATTCACCTGCAGAGAAATGGATGCCTGTTTATATTCACTCCAAGCTCATGATCATAAATGATGTTTTCACTACTCATGGCTCCGCCAATATCAACACCCGCAGTATGCAAGTAGACAGCGAAATGAATATTGCTCATGAGATGAAAAGCGTGACAAAAGCGCTACGACAAAAGCTTTGGAACCTGCATACGAATAAGCAAGGTGCGCAGGATGATCCTGACAAAGCATTTGAAGCTTGGGAAAAACTTCTTGATAGAAATAAAAAGCTTCAGGATACAGGGGTAGATAATCCTGCAGCGCCATTGATAAAGTTTCGCTACAACGAGTCTACTCTGAAGGATCTGGACTAATGCGCAGATTATTATTGTTATCTTGTCTTCTTTTAACGGCCTGTGACGGCGGTAAAAACACGACTTCTGTAAAAAAGGATTTTGCTATGGACCCGCTCACTAACGTTAATGCCAAACTGGCCTTTACCTGCAAACTCGAAGCTATCCCCGACGCTCCCGCTGAACCCGATATATTGTATAAATACGCCCGCTGGTTACAGGTCAACAACCAGCTTAAACAAGATAAAACAGTGGATGTGGAAACCGAGCGGCTTTACCGGATTGCAGCAGCCAATGGTCACTATAAAGCTAGCATCAACCTACAAAACAGCGCGATGCGTGGACAGTTTTCACTAAATAGTGATGAGCAGCTGCGCATGAGCCAACAATTGATCGATGCCAAGATAGCGACTGGTTACTATTTTATTGCTATTTATCTTGAACGAGGCGCTGCAGGGCTACAGCAAGATCCTGAAATGGCATTGCGTTACTACCGCAAAGCTGCCGATGAGGGGAATCAACAAGCCCAAGCTTATGTTGGTGACAAATTATCTCCGGCACAAATGGCACCGGATGTATCCAGACAAATGCTCCATTGTGCCGCCGAACAGGGAGATGGTGGAGCGGCTAATGACCTAGGTAATGCACTGGCAGTAAAAGGTCTTTATCAAGAGGCTGTCAAGGCATTCCAGTTAGGGGTGATGGCTGGTGATTCAACATCTGCCAGCTTTTTAGAAAGTGGATTCAATGGTCCTGAACCTTCTAATAAACTTGATTACCTAGCCTTGCCGAAAGACCCTGAGCGCGCCAGACGATATGAAGCAATCTGGAGAATTCTTGCCAACTACTCGTATGCTCAACCCACCGTCCCAGAAATCAACGATATCGTCCCCCTCCCACCGGCCCCGCTGCCTGCCTGGGATGGCAAGATAAAATGGCTGGAAGATCGCAAAGCGAACATTCCGCCGACCAAACCCAGCGAAGCCCTGATTGAGAAGCTGGCGAAAGACAAACAGCTCAACCCTGAAACCGGCAGGCCGCTGCCGACGTCACCGGATTTTGATAAAAGTGCCTCACTAAGTCTGCTGTGTAAAACCGGTGAACCTTGTCCGAAAAGCGGATACTGGCAGATTGCGTGGCTGCCGCGCGAAGGACTCAGCCAGAACGCCATTCTTGCACTCAGGGAAGGCGAGATTATGCCCACTGACCGGGTGGAGTTTTGCCGCTCACGCCCCTGGCCGCTCAGTGACCAACTGTTCCATCAGGAGCAGCACGTTGACTGGCGGTTTGTGGGTGCAGTGTAATTTCACGTAATAATCAGCGATTCAGAGCAGCAACGGATGAATTAACAGGGATGAACAAAATGACTCAACGTATTAAAGGGTATGGGTATTCACGACTGCCACAGCCACAGTCTCACACACCGAGCACCGCAGTCTTTATAAAGAACTCCTGGATGGCGCCGGTGATAAGGAAGAGTACTGATGAGTCAAAATGATATTGTTTCTCCCGTCTCTGTTGTTGATACCAGTCAGTGCACCATCATTCCGCCCTGGTTTGTGGAAGGCACTGAATTCCCGCCTGCTCCCGCAACCTACAAGCCTTTGGTCAACGGCGAAGAAGCTTTCCGCGCGGTTCATGAAGCCATCGCCAATGCCAAGAAGACCGTCGATATCATCTGCTGGGGGTTTCAACCATCCATGTATTTTATTCGGGATGGTCAGGCACCTTGTATTGGTGAGCTACTCATCAATTTGGCGCAAGAGAACAAAGTTCAGGTTCGTATTTTAGGCTGGGAGATGTTTTTAAATGCAACAGGTCTCGGCGGAGAGGCCAATTTACCCGGATATGGCCTCATCAATTTAAAAAATCGGGCCGGGCAAACTTCTTCTGATGACCAATATGCTTATGACAAAAAGTGGTTCTCGAAACACTGGTACTCAGGCGGGATGGCTGCTCAGGCACTTCGCTCTGGTAAAAATGCTGAGGATTCGTTTCCAATATTCGTCGGCCGTGGATTTGATGCCAATGAGCGCGCCGAAATCGCCTATCAGGCTTCCCGGCAGGCTCTCGATAAAAGTGTCAGCGGCGGCACAGTTTTCGCATTAACCATGGCCGCAACGCATCACCAAAAGACCGTGCTGATTGACTACGAATTACCAGAACATGCTGTCGGTTTTGTCATGGGGCATAACATGCTTGATGAATACTGGGATACTGATAAACATTCGTCTATGCACCGCCCTTCCGCCCAGGACCATTGGGAACCATACGAAGGCCCGCGCGGGTTTCTGCCCCGACAGGATATTTCCAGCCGGGTGACAGGTCCTATTCTTGAACATCTTCATGAAAATTTCGCCACCGCATGGTGTAAAGAGACCGGGGAAGACCTGATAAAGCACCGCAATGCCAAAGAAGTCGCTAAGAAACTTAAGCCGCGAACTGGTTTTGGCACCCCGCTGATGGCCCAACTCCTGCGCACTCAGGCGCAGGAAGGCAAACGGGATATCGAAAAGCTTTACCTGAAGACAGTGAATAACGCGACACAGTTTATCTATATAGAGAATCAATATTTTCGCTGGCCACCGCTCGCTGAAGCGATAAAGAATAATATTTCCGCCCAGATTAAAGCGGGCCGTGTCCCTGAAAAAGACGGCTCTTTGTATCTCTTTGTTATTACTAATGTAACGGACGAAGGCATCGGAGCCGGAACCGTCAACACACAGCGTATGCTCGAAAGCCTTGGGCGTGCAGATACCATCCCTAATGTGACAAAAGAAATGCAGGTTGAGGAGGTTAATGACCCGCGCCCGGCTTATTATGATCCGCGCGACCCGGCAGCGCAGGAAAAACTGGACGAATATGAAAAAGAAATTCAAAAAATAAGAAACAGAGAAATTTTGCAGGTCAACATTCCCGGCCTGAAGGTGCATATCTGTTCTCTTGTCGCACCCGATTCACCCGAAGGTAACTGGATGCCAGTCTATGTGCATTCCAAGCTGATGATCATCAACGATGTATTCACGACCCATGGTTCCGCCAATATCAACACCCGTAGTATGCAGGTCGACAGCGAAATGAATATTGCTCATGACTGGGCCAGCGTGACTAAAGCACTGCGGCAGCGGCTGTGGAAGTTGCATACAAATGGAATAGGAATGCAGGACGATCCTACTGATGCTTTCAGAGATTGGGGGTATCTTCTTGGTGATAATGAAGATCTTCAGGGAACAAAAAAGGATGCCCCCAAAGCGTCACTGATTAAGTTTCTTTATAGCAAAGTAACACTGAAGGATCAGGACTGATGCGCAAATTATTATTTTCATTCTGTCTATTGCTGACAGCCTGTGACCAGAGCAATGCCCTGACCGCTATAAAAGCTGTAAAAAAGGATGTTCCCATGGATTTACTTTCAAATATTAATGCCAAGCTGGCCTTTACCTGCAAACACGAAATCATTCCAGCAGCTTCTGCCGATAGCGAAATATTATTCAAATACGCCCGCTGGCTACAGAAAAATAATCTGCTGAAACAAGACAAAACGGTGGATGCTGAAACTGAACGTTTATATCGCATCGCTGCCGAGAATGGTCATTACAAAGCAAATATTAACCTGCAAAATGGTTCGTTCCGTGGGCAGTTCACTCTCACACCAGATGAGCGTTTTCGCCTTAGCCAGCAGTTGATAAACGCTAAAGTTGCCAGCGGTTACTACTTTACCGCCATCTACTTGCAGCACGGCGCAGCCGGTTTAAAGGAGGATCAGGAACTGGCTCTGCGCTACTACCGTAAAGCCGCTGATGAAGGGAATCCTCAGGCACAGGCCTATGTAGGTAAGAAACTATTCCCGGCAGATATGGCTCCTAATATTTCCCGGCAAATGTGTCGTTGTGCTGCCGAACAGGGAGAGGGGGAAGCAGCAAAAGCCCTAGGAATCAACCAAAAAAATAGAGCTCTATATCTGGAATCACTTGAGGCATTTCAGTTGGGAATTGCTGCTGGTGATGAAATATCAGCTTATGCCCTGCAAAAAGGATTTGGTGAGCCTGAATCTACAAGTATGTACTATCTTGACCAGAAAAAAGATCCTGAACGTGCCCGGCGTTATGAGAAAATTGGCGAAATGCTGGGTAATTATTCCTATGCTAACCCCAGCGTCCCTGAAATCAACGATATCGTCCCCCTTCCACCGGCCCCACTCCCTGCCTGGGATGGCAAGATAAAATGGCTGGAAGATCGCAAAGCGAACATTCCGCCGACCAAACCCAGCGAAGCCCTGATAGAGAAGCTGGCGAAAGACAAACAGCTCAACCCTGAAACCGGCAGGCCGCTGCCGACGTCACCGGATTTTGATAAAAGTGCCTCACTAAGTCTGCTGTGTAAAACCGGTGAACCTTGTCCGAAAAGCGGATACTGGCAGATTGCGTGGCTGCCGCGCGAAGGACTCAGCCAGAACGCCATTCTTGCACTCAGGGAAGGCGAGATTATGCCCACTGACCGGGTGGAGTTTTGCCGCTCACGCCCCTGGCCGCTCAGTGACCAACTGTTCCATCAGGAGCAGCACGTTGACTGGCGGTTTGTGGGTGCAGTGTAATTTCACGTAATAATCAGCGATTCAGAGCAGCAACGGATGAATTAACAGGGATGAACAAAATGACTCAACGGATTAAAGGGTATAAGTACCTCGTTATATACGCCCCAGAATCTAAATCAGAAAAAGAAATGCTTGCCACAAGGCTGAAATCAGAACTGCTTTACGGTAAGAGTTTTGCCCATAGTCACGCGGGCGACCCAATAGTGACTATTTCCTTAAAAAAGCAGGCGCATTTATTATAATAGGTAACACCCGCTATTATAACGAATTCAGATATAGTTTTATTAAACCTCTGGAGGTGGATTCACATATTTTTCATATCTTGTAACAAATGGTCGGAGAAGGTGATGTTATTTTTATTACTGAAGTTGATAGCGATTTATCTTCCTTCGCAAATAAAATCAACGCAAAATTTCCAGAAAATATGTCGACATGCTGGGCATGCAAAATGTTAAGTTTTAAAAAACTTTTTAGAAATAATTATCAACCTAAGAAAAACCTAATTAGTAAAGATTGTGGTTGGGCAATATTTAATTCAGAAATTACAATGTCTATTTTTCATGAATGCATCATAACTATGGAGCTTCATTGACCAGAATATACTGTCTCAAATGGTATTTATTGTTCTATTTGGTGCTGGTTTTTTTCACAATAATTAGCAAACATCATTGACGTTTTCACAGAGAATAAAATGAAAGACCAAACCCTGCATTATTACGACGCCGAATTACGCTATTTGCGTGATGCGGCAAAAGAGTTTGCACAAACTCATCCTGATCGCGCCGCGATGCTTGATCTCGATAAATCCGGTACACCTGATCCTTATGTTGAACGCCTGTTTGAGGGCTTTGCCTTCTCGATGGGACGGCTGCGTGAAAAAATTGATGATGACCTGCCGGAATTTACTGAAGGGCTGGTGAGCATGTTATGGCCGCACTATCTGCGTACCATACCGTCGCTTTCCATTGTGTCGCTGAGCCCGGACGTACCATTGATGAAGATGGCCGAAACAGTGCCCGCAGGTTTGGAAATCTATTCCCGCCCTGTCGGTCCTAAAAATACCGTCTGTCAGTACCGCACTACGCGCGACATGACGCTTAACCCGTTGGCCGTTTCGAAAGTGGTCATGGCGACCGAGCCGGACGGGCGTTCGGTGCTGCGAGTAAGACTAACCTGCAGCACGCAGACTGACTGGTCGCAGGTCGATTTACATCGTCTGTGTTTTTATCTGCCCGGAGAAGCTCCCGTCAGCAGTGCGCTGCATCTGGCCCTCACCCGCCGTCAGGCGGCGCTGTATATACGCCTGCCTAATCAGGCTGACCGTATCAAACTGGATGGCTGGTTCTCGCCCGGCGGATTTTCGGATGAAGATCTGTTGTGGCCAAAAGGTGAAAGTGCGTTCAGTGGCTATCAGTTGCTGCTGGAGTATTTCACCTTCCGCGAAAAATTCATGTTCGTGCATCTTAACGGACTGGAATCAGTGACCTTGCCCGCCGGGATCGCTCACTTGGATCTGGAGGTGGTTTTCAACAGTCAGTGGCAAAGCGACCTGCCTGTCACCGATGAAGCCATGGCGCTGCATTGTGTGCCGGTGATCAACCTGTTCACACTGGAAGCCGATCCGCTGATTATTAACGGAATGGAAAATGAATATCTGCTGCGGCCGCGCCGGTTACAGGACGGTCATACCGAAATTTATTCTGTCGATTCTGTAACAGGCTCACAGCGAACGTCGGACGCAACCTACGTGCCCTTCACCAGCTTCCGTCATCGCGGCGGCATGCAAAGACGCCATGCGCCGGAGCGTTATTTCCACACTCGCGTAAAACGCGGCGTGACCGGGCTGCATGATACATGGTTGATCCTCGGCGGACAGCAATGGGAAGTCGATCGCGAATTCACCCGCGAGCCCGTCTCCCTGAAAATTACCGGCACTAACGGTCAGTTGCCACGCAAAGCGTTGCAAAGCACTTTGCTTGACCGTTGTGAAGCCGTATTACAGATACCACTGAAAGTCCGAAATCTCAGCAAACCGACGCTGCCCTCCTATCCTCCGGCGGAAGATCACTTCCAGTGGCGGGTGCTCAGCCACCTGGGCTCCAGTTACCTTAATCTGATGAGCAGCGCGAAAGTGTTGCGCGGCACGCTGGAGCTTTACAACTGGCAGAGCGATGAGCTGAACAACCGCCGCCTGGATGCTATTCAGCGGGTACAACACCACCAGATCCAACGTTTTGAGAAAGGTTTTTTGCTGCGCGGCATTGATATCGAAGTCACGCTGGATGGCAACGGCTTTACCGGTGAAGGCGATATTCATCTGTTCGGGGAAATGCTCAACCGCTTCTTTGCGCTTTATGCTGATATCCATTTATTCAATCAGTTAACCCTTATCGTTCAGCCTGCCGGGAAATGTATCCGATGGAAAGAGAATCACAATCAGCGCCTGCCCGGCTGATCGAGCAACTTCAAGATAAACTGCCCTATACCCAGTTTTATCGTTTTTGTCAGTTGCTGGAACAAAGCCAGCCAGATGCCCCGGCGCTGGGCAGCCAGTGGCAGGTCAGACACGACCCGGTGCGTTTTCGACCGCATCCGGGGATGGGATTTCCGGCCAGCGAGTTTAAACGGGTGGAAATGCCGGAACATCCGCATCTTCCGCCGACTATCCGTACCACATTTATGGGGCTGTATGGTGTGGAATCACCGCTGCCAACCGCGTATATCGACGACATTACCCAGCGTCGCGACGGTTACGAAGCGGTCAGCGACTTTCTCGATATTTTCAACCACCGGCTGATCACCCAGTATTACCGAATCTGGCGCAAATACTCATATCCCGCCACTTTTACACCCGGCGGGACAGATAAAACCTCGAAATATCTGCTGAGTCTTTGCGGGCTGGGCATAGAAGGATGTGCGCAAGAGATTGCCACGCCGGCTTCCCGCTTTCTGGCGCTCACCAGTATGATGCGGCTGCCGACACGCACCAGCGAAGGCATTATCGCATTGGTTCAGTTGCTGGCACCGGATACACAGGCGCAGATACTGGCGCATGACCGCTGCATTATTCCCCTGCGCAAGCAATTGACCATGAGTGCCAGCGCGCCGGTCAGTATGAGCAGCAGCCCGGTGATGGGGCGCCAGACCGTCGATGTGAACTGTCAGGTTCTGCTGAAACTGACCACTGAAAATCCGGATGAAGCCCGTGAATGGCTTCCGGGTGGCCAGCTTTACACCGATTTGCTGGCGTTGTTGCAGGTGTATCTTGGCTCCCGGTTGCACGTCCGTTTACAACTGTCGGTGTCACGCGCGCTGCTGCCCGATGCAAAACTTTCCTGCCAGCCGGAAAAATCCGGTGTGCTGCTGGGAAGAACCGCAGTGATGCGCAGGTTAAGGATTACATCTGCGGCCCAAAATAAAACTGAAGTGATCACTATTAATCTGGGCCGCTATCAGCGCGCTCAGGAAAATCTTCATCGAAGGGAGACTGATGAATATGGCGACTATCGCTGGTAAAACCCGTTTTACATTACTGATGCTGGCAATGGTATCCACACTGGGCGGATGCGGACTGACCCAAAAAGTCAGCAACGGCACCGTCGCCATGACCAAATCCATTTTTTACAAGCAGGTGAAAACGCTGCACCTGGATATTAAGGCGCGCGACGCCATCAACAACAATACCAGCGGTGCTCCGCTCTCCACCGTAGTGCGCATCTATCAGTTAAAAGATCGCAAAGTGTTTGATGATACTGATTATCCGTCGCTTTTTGCACAAGACAGTCAGGCAATTAACGCCGATCTGCTGGCAGGAAAGGACATTCGGATCCGTCCGGGTTCGGCTGTCACTATCGACACGCCGTTGGATGAAAAAGCGCAGTATGTGGCAGTCGCAGGCATGTTCCTGTCGCCAGATATGAAGAACAATACCTGGCGTATCGTGCTGAGCCGAGACGATCTGGATCCGGATAAGGCGCGCCAGATTGAACTCAATAACCAGGGAATGAGTTTGCTGCCGCTGAAGGACAAGTGATATGTCACAACCCTCACTCTACGAAATGCTGCTCGGCAACTTTGCCGGTGGCCTCGATCTGCACAACGTCAGCGAAGAAAATCAGGTGATCCTCTCCGTGCTCGACAACATGCAGCGCATTCTCAACTGTCGCGCCGGAACGCTCAGCCATCTGCCGGATTACGGCCTGCCGGATATGAGTAAAATCCTGCACGGAATGCCCGGCACGGCACATTCACTGCTGGATGTCTTGTCAGAAACCCTGCTGAAATACGAGCCGCGCATCAAAAAGCTGCACGTGATTTTATTGCCACAATCCAGACCAGGGCATCTTGAATATGCCATTGACGCCGAGCTGAAAGAGCTTGGCTTAGTGCGTTTCGGTACGGAATTTATGCCGGAAGGCCGTGTGCTGATGCGCCATATGAAACAGCAGAATTACGTCAGTTAAGGAAAACGATTATGTCGATTGAACGCCAGCTGCGCACCGGGGGTGACCCGCGTGCGCTGGCTGATTACGCCGTTTTACGCGAAGAAATGAGCAAGTTAACCCATCCGGCACGCCCGGATGTGCACTGGCAAAAAGTGGAGCAGTTATGCCTGAACCTGTTCCAGCAAAATGGCATCGAACTGCAAACGGCGTCGTGGTACACACAGGCCAGAACGCGGTCAGCGGGTATGTCAGGATTAAATGAAGGGCTCGCGATCCTCGAGGCATTACTCTCCCGTCAGTGGACGGGATTGTGGCCGCATCCGGCTCACGCGCGGATGGAAATACTCTCGGGTCTGAGCCAGCGCCTGCAGCAGATATTGCGCAGCATGACGCTGGAATATCATGATTTATCAGCTATTTATGAGGCGGAGAAACTGATCACTGCATTGTGTGATGTTTTGCAGCGCCTTGAACTTAAACACATCAGCCAGCTGGAAGCACTGAGCAGTTTTCTGCACGGGGCTGCCGTGAGGCTGGAAAATATGCACGCGGCCAGTGATACGACAATCGTATTGCCTGCGGCGGCACCAGAGAACACAGAAAAAAAATGGGCTACGCAAGCCCGCGAGCAGTGGGTTTATGTCGCACAGACTGAGCCCGCAGAACTGCAGGAGAAAGTTGCCCCGCACGTGACGATTAAACACCCGGTTCAGTGGAAAGGTTTTCTCGCCGGCATCATGGCAACGTTGCTGGCTGGTGGCGGAGTCTGCACAGCTATCACGGCGTTTTATCATCCGCTATCCGGTGAGCAACTGATGGCGACGCTGCCGGTAATACCACAGCCCCTGAATGCCCAGACACTGGAAACAATGAAAAACCAGCAGGCTGAAATGTTGCATCGTGAAGCACCGGCGTTTCTGGCTGCCGCGCAGCAGCAAACGCGCCAGCTGGCAGCCTTGTCGCCGCACTGGGCGCAGGATACCGGGTCACATCTGGTCAGCCAGGCACTGATACTGTGGCCTGATAATCCCGCCACCGCCGCACTGGCAAAAAACTGGACACAGCAACTGAATGCCAGCGCCGTGCCGCCGGAAAGTCTCAACGGCTGGCAACAGGCGAATGCTCAGTTGCAGCAACTGGCGGACAAACTCAACGGGCTGGATGAACAACGCGGTAAATACATGACCGTTTCGCAGCTCAAATCGTCGGTATTCGCTATCCAGCAGGCGCTGAACAGTGCCCCGCCGGTTGAGGAATCACTGAGAAAACTCGCCGATATGCGGCAACAGAATACGGCTATCCCGCCACAGCTGATACTGCAACTCGACAATCAGTTTACGCAGTTACTGAACCGGTACGCCTTACTTATCGAGACCTTACCGGTAGCTGCACGGTGAAGACAGGCTGCTGATATTCAGGCCGTTTTTTTACCGGGGCCGGGCCTAACAGGTGGCGCGGAAACCAGCCCGGCCCTGACGCCCGCAGCGGCTTACCTCTTATATACCCGTCCGGTTAATTCCGGACGAAAGCATGGAGCACTGCTGTTTTTATTCATTCCGCCTTGCGGCTCAAATGTAAAAAAATGCTACAAGCATTACCTTACGGCTGCTTTTTTGGGCAAAATCGATGACATAAATTTACATTGCATTAAAAATAGGAATGCGCTGTCGCCACTGCTGATTTAACTTTCTTGTTACCAATTTTGCACACAACAAGCCATTACCCGATGCAGAGAAATTACATTTGAAAAACATCAAAACTTTTTGATCCAGATCAATGCAACAACTTGGCCCCTTAGTTTTTGGGGTTAATTCCCCTGCTGCCGCTTTCCCGCAAAATTAGTTTTTCCACTCTTGCGTTTTAACCGCGCTGAAAGTGTTTCAACGACTAATTTCCCTGCGGAACCGTCCCTGTTAATCCCCTCACACGCTGTGCTTAAATCGGCTTCTCGCGAAACCCCGGCAGTCCCCCCTTTCATTCTAGACTTCACCTGCGAATGTCAGACATCGCCGGTTCCCGTACCGGTATTACTGTTTGGAAGGGTAACCTGACACACAAAAAGAGGTTGTTATGTTTGGTCTTGATGCGCTAGAACTGGCCCGTATCCAGTTCGCCTTCACCGTCTCTTTTCATATCATTTTTCCCGCTATTACTATCGGGCTTGCCAGTTTTCTGGCTGTCCTGGAAGGCATGTGGCTGAAAACAAAGAAAGAGGCTTATCGCGACCTGTATCATTTCTGGTCGAAAATCTTTGCCGTTAACTTCGGTATGGGCGTGGTCTCCGGTCTGGTGATGGCTTACCAGTTTGGTACCAACTGGAGCATGTTCTCCTCCTTTGCGGGCAGTATTACCGGCCCGCTGCTGACGTACGAGGTGTTAACCGCGTTCTTCCTGGAAGCCGGTTTCCTCGGCGTGATGCTGTTCGGCTGGAACCGCGTCGGACCTGGCCTGCACTTCTTCTCGACCTGTATGGTAGCGCTCGGCACATTGATGTCGACATTCTGGATCCTCGCCTCCAACAGCTGGATGCAGACCCCACAGGGCTATGAAATTGTTAATAATCTGGTGGTTCCGGTCAGCTGGATGAAGATTATCTTCAACCCGTCCTTCCCGTTCCGCTTAATGCATATGACCACTGCCGCGTTCCTCGCCTCTGCATTCTTCGTCGGGTCTGCTGCGGCCTGGCATTTGTTGCGCGGTCGCGATACGCCAGCCATCCGCACCATGTTATCGATGGCGATGTGGATGGCGCTGATCGTCTCGCCCATTCAGGCATTCCTCGGCGATGCCCACGGTCTGAATACCCTGAAATATCAGCCCGCCAAAATCGCGGCCATTGAAGGTCACTGGGAAAATAAAGACAACAAACCGTCCCCGCTGGTGCTGATTGGTTATCCGGATATGAACCGTGAAGAAACCCGTTACGCGATTGAAATCCCGTATCTGGGCAGTCTGATCCTGACGCACAGCCTGACGCATCAGATCCCGGCGCTGAAATCCTTCCCGAAAGAAGACCGCCCGAACTCTTCGGTTATCTTCTACACCTTCCGCATCATGGCCGGTCTCGGCATGCTGATGATTTTGCTGGGTGTACTGAGCCTGATCCTGCGCCGTGGCGGCAAAATGTATACCTCTAAAGCGTTCCTGCGCTTTGCTTTCCTGATGGGGCCTTCCGGTCTGCTGGCGTTACTGGCGGGGTGGATCACCACGGAAATGGGGCGTCAGCCGTGGGTGGTTTACGGCCTGCTGCGTACTAAAGATGCGGTCTCTAACCATAATGTGCTGCAAATGAGCGTCAGTCTGATCCTGTTCATCGTCATCTATTGCTCGGTGTTTGGTGTCGGTTACGGCTATATGATGCGTCTGATCCGCAAGGGTCCGCAGGCGCATGAAGGAGAAGCTGTTGATCACGGAGGTCCCGGCCAGCACCGCACGCCCGCACGTCCGCTGTCTGCTATTTCCGAATCACTGACCGACGAAAATAAGGAAGCTTGATAATGGGTATCGACTTACCGCTGATCTGGTTTTTGATCATCATCTTCGGCGTGATGATGTATATCGTGATGGACGGCTTCGACCTGGGCATCGGTCTGCTGTTCCCGCTGGTCAAAAAAGAGCACGACCGTGACGTAATGATGAACACCGTTGCGCCGGTATGGGATGGTAACGAAACCTGGCTGGTGCTCGGCGGTGCGGCGCTTTATGGTGCATTCCCGCTGGCCTACTCGGTGATTCTGGATGCACTGACTATTCCGCTGACCCTGATGCTGTTTGGTCTGATCTTCCGTGGTGTGGCATTTGAATTTCGTTTCAAAGCCAGCCCGGCCAAACGTCACGTGTGGGATAAATCCTTCATCTGCGGATCGGTGATCGCCACCTTCTGTCAGGGCGTGGTGCTGGGTGCTGTGATCAACGGCATTCCGGTAGTGAATCGCACTTACGCTGGTGGCGCACTGGACTGGCTGACACCGTTTACGCTGTTCTGTGGTTTTGCGCTGGTGGTGGCTTATGCCCTGCTCGGCTGCACCTGGCTTATCATGAAAACCCAGGGCGAATTGCAGGAAGCGATGCACAAAATCGCCAAACCGCTGCTGGTGGTATTCCTGCTGGTGACGCTGGCCGTCAGCCTGTGGACGCCGCTGACGCACACTGATATCGCCACCCGCTGGTTCTCGCGCCCTAACCTTTATGGGTTCCTGCCGGTACCGGTGCTGGTGGTGCTGGTCTCGGTGTGGATGTTCCGTGCCATCAGTAAAAATGCGCATCATGCGCCCTTCCTGCTGACACTGGCGCTGGTGTTCCTGGGCTATACCGGCCTGGGGATCAGCATCTGGCCGAACATCATCCCGCCGTCCATTTCTATCTGGGAGGCCGCTTCACCGCCACAAAGTCAGGGCTTTATCCTGGTCGGCGCCCTGTTCATCATCCCGATTATTTTGGTGTACACCTTCTGGAGCTACTACGTGTTCCGCGGGAAAGTCACGCCGGATCAGGGTTATCACTGAGGAATCGCATTATGAATCTCATCAGAAAAATGGATGGCAATAACATTACTAAAGCCCCGTTTTTAAAACGTGTCGGCTGGATGGCCGTCATCTGGGGCGGCAGCGTGCTGGCGTTATTTGTTGTGGCATCGGTGTTTCATCTGCTGATGTTTGCGGCGGGAATGAGAAGTCATTAAGTGCAGAAAGTCGGAGGGGGTTTAGCAGACGACACTGCTCTGCCTTCTCCCTTTTTATTTCTCCGGCAGCAGCCGGACAAAACCCGGAAATGGCAGATTTCGGCAACAAAAAGCCCGCTCGGAAGCGGGCTAAAAACAACAAAACAGACTTTTGTCTCAACTTTCTTATTATCTCCCTGGTGCAGGATTTCTTATTCTTTCACCGTCTCCTCAAGCGTGAAACGCCCTAACGGATTCTGGTGGAAATCTTTGATATTTTTACGCGTCACGTTGCGATACGGGCTGTAATACAGGTCAATCCAGTTCACGTCGGCTTTCGCCATTTTCTGCAAATCGATGTACATCTGCTCACGCTTCTTCGGATCCATTTCCACCCGGGCGGCAGCCACCAGCGCTTTCACTTTGTCATTGTGATAACGCGTCATGTAATTCATGTTCGAGTCGTGGCCCAGCGTAAAGGTGGTTTTCTGATCCGGGTCGAGAATGTCGTTAGTCCAGTACATCACCGAAATGTCATAATCTCCCGCCACTAACATGTCCCAGCTCTGGCTCGGATCCACTTTCTGTAAGTTGGCAGTGATCCCGGCTTTTGCCAGTTGCTGTTGCAGCAGTACGGCAATCTGTTCATCCACCTCATCACCGGCATTCACCAGATATTTCAGGGTCAGGTTTTTCACCCCGGCCGCCGCCAGCAGTTGTTTGGCTTTTTCCGGATCATACGGGCGTTGCAGGTTACCGGCGTAATGATACAGCGCCCCGTCAGGAATGTAGGAGTTGGCGATTTTGCCGTAACCGAACGTCACGGTATCGATAATGGCTTTTTTATCGATGGCGAAATCCAGCGCCTGACGCACTTCCACTTTGCCCAAATCCCCGTGGGAATGGTTGATCAGCAGGTGATCCTCACGGGTAGAGGTATCCAGTTCGACCGCCAGTTTCGGATCTTTTTGCAGCGATGAAATGCGTGAGAACGGGATCGACAGCGCCGCGTCAATTTCTCCGGCCTGCACTTTCAGCATGCGGGTATTGTCATCCGGCAGCGTCAGCCACTCGACACCATCGAGTTTCACTTTCGCGGCATCCCAGTAATACGGGTTTTTCACCAGTTCAACTTTCTCGCCGCGTGTCCACTCTTTCACGCTGAACGCGCCGGAACCGACCGGATGTTCCGCAAAGTCATCCGCACCCTGTTTGGTCAGCGCCTGTTGCGAAATCACCGAGGCATTCGGCAGCGCCAGCTGCGACAGAAACGCCGCCGACGGTGTTTTCAGGGTAATGATCAACGTATGAGCGTCGGGGGCTTTCAGCGTATCGATAATACTGTACGAATCCTTCCACAGCGATCCGGCATCATCACGGATACGCGTCAGGCTGAACACCGCATCGGAAGCGGTCACCGGCGTGCCATCAGAGAATTTCGCCTCACGCATTTTCAGCGTATAGGTTTTGCCGTCCGGCGAAATCGTCCAGCTTTCCGCCAGACCCGGCAGCAGTTTGGTGCCGGTGTTATCAACACGCACCAGCGGATCAAAGACATTGGAGAACACCCAGTTATCGGCGTTTTGCGCTGACCTGATCGGATCAAATGTAGTGCTGTCTTCACGACGACCAATGGTCAGCACCCCCGCCGCTTGCGCCATTTCGCTGACCAGACTCAGCGCCAGCAGCACTCCGGCGGCCACAACGTTAAAATGCTTTTGTTTCATATAACATTCCTTCAGTCATCGGATTAATTCCGTCGCTTTTGTGGTTTTCAAGAACACAGGCGAAGGCATGGTCGGCAATGTGCCGGGTTTCGGGTGCCGCACCCTGTCTGCACTCAGGCAGCGCAAAGGCACAGCGTGGATGGAAAGCGCAGCCCGCAGGCAGCGAAACCGGGCTGGGTGGTTCACCCTGTAACGGATGCTCCGGCAGCGGCCGGTCGGGGTCGATTTCAGGAATGGCCGCCACCAGCGCGGCGGTATACGGATGTCGCGGCGCGCTAAACACCGTTTGCGTCGGCCCGCTTTCGACAATACGCCCGAGGTACATCACCGCTACGCGGTCACACAGGCGGCGCACAATCGCCAGATCATGGGCGATAAACAGGATCGCCAGACCCATACTTTCACGCAGATCCATCAGCAGATTGATAATCTGCGCCTGAATCGACACATCCAGCGCCGCAACACATTCATCGGCGACGATCAGGCGCGGTTCGATAGCCAGCGCACGGGCAATACCGGCGCGCTGACATTGCCCGCCGCTCAATGCCTGCGGACGGCGTGTGGCATGTTCCGGGCTTAGCCCGACCAGGGTCAGCAGCGTATTAATCCGCGCGGGAATCTCCGCTTTCGTCACTTTCCTGTGTACCCGCAGCACCTCGCCGATACTTTCGCCAATCGTCTGGCGCGGATTGAGTGAGGAAAACGGATCCTGAAAGATCATGGCGGTTTGCCGGCGCAGACGGGCAATGTCGGGTTTCATACCTTCGGTAATCAGTTGCCCGTTAAAGCGAACCCGTCCGGCGCTGGTGTTTTCCAGCTGCAACATCGCCCGGCCAAGGGTACTTTTTCCGCTGCCTGATTCACCAACCAGCCCCAGCGTTTCGCCTGCACGGATGTGCAGTGATACGCCATTCACAGCCTGAACGTGGCGCTTTTTAAAACCAAAACCGGAAACCGGAAACGTCACGCAAAGATCTTCCACTTCGAGTAGCGGGTAAGGTTGCACAGTGAGATCAGGCAAATGATTCATTTCCCCTCCCGTGGATCAGCGGATGATGACAGGCGGTGGCGTGGCTGCCCGTTTGCATCGCGGGCTGGCTGTCCCGGCACAACGCCGTCGCCTGCGCACAGCGCGGATGAAAACGGCAACCGGACGGGAATCGTGCCGCTACCGGCGGCTGACCGGGTAACGTGATCAGCCGTCCGGCGCCACCTTCGCTGACCGGCTGGCAGTCAATCAGGCCACGGGTGTACGGATGCAGTGCCTGTGCCAGTACCGGGCGTTTTTCACCGGTTTCACACAAACGTCCGCCGTACATCACCGCGATGCGGTCACAGGTTTGTGCCACCACGCCCAGATCATGAGTAATCAGAATGATGGCGATACCCAGCCGGTCACGCAGATCGCGGAGCAGATGCAAAATCTGCATCTGTACGGTGACATCCAGCGCCGTGGTCGGTTCGTCGGCAATCAGCATTTTTGGTTCGCAGGCCAGCGCCACGGCGATCATTGCCCGCTGACGCATGCCGCCGGAAAACTCATGCGGGTAGTTATCTGCCCGTCGCTGTGGGTCCGGAATACCGACCTGACGCAGCAGTTCCACTGCCTGTCCCTGTGCCTCACGGCGGCTGGCCCCAAAATGCAGACGGCGGCTTTCGGCAATCTGCTGGCCGATGGTCATCACCGGATTCAGATGACTGGCCGGATTCTGGAAAATCATGCCAATTTCGCGCCCGCGAATGGCCGTCATGCGTTTATCGCTCAGGGTCAGTAAATCGGTACCGTTCAGGCGGATTTCGCCGGTGCGGATATGCAGCCCTTCGCCCGGCAGCAGGCGCATCATGGCACGGCAACTCAGCGTTTTACCGGAACCGCTTTCGCCAACCAGTCCGAGAATATCCCCCGCATTCAGCGTCAGCGAAAGCCTGTCTACCAGCGCCACACCCTGCCGGTCTTCAATGGTCAGGCCGGAAACCTGCATTAACGTCATGGTCGCTCCCCCAGTTTGTCACCCAGTCCGTCCGCCAGCAGGCTGAAACTCATCGCCAGCACCACAATCGCCAGGCCGGGGAAGGTTGTTATCCACCACGCCGTGGTAATAAAACTCTGGCCTTCAGCGACCATCACACCCCATTCTGCGACCGGCGGCTGAACGCCGAGGCCGAGATAACTCACCGACGCGCCGCTGAGTAACACCAGCACGCAGTCGGACATTGAGAACACCAGCGAACTGGTCAGCGCATTGGGCAGCAAATGCAAAAGTAAGATACGCGGATGGCTGTAGCCCAGGCTGCGCGCGGCCAGAATAAAATCCCGGTATTTCAGCGTCAGCACCTGCGAGCGCACCAGACGGGCATACGACACCCAGCCGACCATGGCCATCGCGATATAAAAACTGCCCAGTCCCGGCCCGAGAATGGCAATAATCGACAGCATCAGCACCAGAAAAGGAAACGCCAGCACCACGTCTATCACCCGCATGAAAAAGGTGTCCACTGCACCGCCGAGATACCCCGCAAACGCGCCGGTCAGCGTGCCGAAGATAAACGGAAAAATGACGCCAATCAGACAGATTTGCAGATCAATCCGTGCGCCCCACATCACACGGGAAAGAATGTCGCGGCCAAAGTTATCGGTGCCGAAAGGATGGGTGAACGATGGCGGTGACAGTGTCACTGATGCATCCTGCGCTATCGGGTCAAACGGCGCGATCCACGGGCTGAGCAGCGCAATCAGAACCCAGACACTGAGCATCACAATCCCCAGCCGTAACGCCTGCTGGCGCGGCAACCAGCGCAGATGAAAATATCCCATTCGCTGTGTCGCAATCTTTTCGGCCATGCTCATAGCTTCACCCTCGGATCCAGCGCCACAGTCAGTAAGTCCGCCAGCAAATTCACTGCGACCGTCGCCAGCGCAAACACCAGTACCACCCCCTGCACCACCATGTAATCGCGGCTGATAATGGCTTTCACCAGCAGTTGCCCCATGCCGGGAATGGCAAATACGCTTTCAATCACCACCGTGCTGCCAATCAGCCAGCCGATATTCACCGCCAGCAGATTGACCGTCGGCACCAGCGAGTTGGGCATCACATGTCGCCAGAAAATACGGTTTTCGTTCTGTCCCCGCGCACGGGCGGCGGTAACGTAATCATTCTGTAACTCCATCAGCAGACTGGCGCGAAGGTTACGGGTCAGTACCGCCGACAGCGCCAGCGCAACGGTCAGGCACGGCAGAAACAGATGATGAACCCGCTCACCAAAGTCGCTGCCATAGCCCGACACCGGAAACCAGCCGAGTGACAGGCTGAACAGCAAAATCATCATGATCGCCAGCCAGAACGCCGGTAATCCGAGGCCGATAGTAGAAAGTAAACGGATCACCTGATCCGCCAGCCGCCCGCGATGTCGCGCCGCCCCGGCCGCCAGCGGCACGGTGAACAGCATCGCCAGCACCACGCTGCCGAGCACCAGATACAGCGTGGGTTCAATACGCGACATGATAAGCTTCAGCGTATCCACGCGGTAAATCAGTGATTTGCCCATCTCGCCATGAAACAGATTGCGCAGAAAATAGAGATATTGCTGCCAGACCGGCAGATCCAGCCCGTACTGCAAACGGATGCGGGCAATAGCTTCCGGTGTGCTGCGCACCCCGAGCAGGATCCGCGCCGGATCGCCAGGTATGGCACGCACCATCGCGAAAGTCAGCATACTTATCCCCAGCAACACCGGCAGCAGTTGCAGCGGTCGCCATAACAAAAATCGGTAACGGTGCATGACAATCCTCTTAATGGCAGTTTCTGGTGCAGAGCGAGAGTCTTTTCCCCTGTGGCTTTACGTTAGCCGCAGCCAGACTCCCCCGGTAGTTAGCAAAAATACTAGGTTTGCACCCGCAGCGATGTGGCACCGCGATTGCATAACTTTTCTTTAACAAGTGAGGTTGAGCAAAATCGATGCCCGATCAGCCTATTTAGCCCGGAAAGAAATGATGTGGAGATAAATTCATGAAGCTCGCGGTGCAAGAGAGTGCAGTGTCTTTACGGGAAACCACCGTTGATGGTGCGTTTGATCAGCTTTTCGCCCAGACCTCGCGCCTGGGGTTTGATGCCCTGATTTACGATTACACGCCGGTACCGCGAACGCTCCAGGGCGAGCTGATCACGCCGTCGTTGTTGAGGATGTGCAATGTGCCCGGCGATATGCAGAGATTATGGCTGGAGAGCGGGTATTATCAGGTCGATCCGGTACAGCATTACGCCCTCGAAAGCTGCGCACCCTTTGTCTGGTCTTATCAACGCCCGGACAATACTTCGCTGCAAAACCGACTCAGTGAGCTCAATAAACCGGTTACCCATTACATGTGCGATAACAACATGCCGAGCGGTGCAACGGTGCCACTGCATTTACCTAACGGTGGCTTTGTGACCGTCACGGGCATTCATACCGGTGCGGGGCATGAGCTGGATATTCATGATGTACTGGCCGAACTGAGCCTGCTGGCGCTGACCTTTCAGGAGTGCGTGTTTCCCCTGTTCGACAGCAGCATTCTCACCTGCCGCCATGTGCATTTAAGCAAGCGCGAACGCGAATGTCTGACGTGGGCCGCGCAAGGGTTAACCGCCAAAGAGATTGCCCGCAAACTCAGCCGGTCAATTGCCACGGTCACGCTGCATCTTAATACCGCAACCCGTAAACTGGGTGCCAGTAACCGTGTGCAGGCGGTAGTGCGCGCGATGCATTACCGTTTGCTCGACAGCTGATCTGCCCGGTTTTCTATCTTTTTTACTAGCTGTTCAGCGCAGCCCCGATGTTTACCCTGTAAAGATTATTCACCGGCAGGGGAAACAAAATGTACAACATCACTGAAGGCTATGCATCGTTTCAGGAATACCAGACCTGGTATCGCATCTGTGGCGATTTAAACAGTGGCAAAACGCCGCTGGTCATTGCCCACGGCGGCCCCGGCTGCACCCATGATTACGTCGATGCTTTCCGCGATATCGCCGAAACCGGCCGCGCGGTGATCCATTATGATCAGATTGGTAATGGCCGCTCGACGCACCTTCCTGACAAACCGGCTGACTTCTGGCAGCCGTCATTTTTTCTGGCGGAACTGGACAATCTGCTACGCCATCTGGGTATTGAAAAGGATTACGCGCTGCTCGGTCAGTCCTGGGGCGGCATGCTCGGTGCTGAACACGCTGTTACCCAACCCCCGGGCCTGAAAGCGCTGGTCATTGCCAACTCTCCGGCCTCAATGGCACTCTGGCTGCAGGCCGCCGCCCGCCTGCGCAGCGAACTGCCGCCGGACGTTCAGGAAACCTTACTGGCACATGAAGCCGCCGGAACCCTCGACAGCGCGGAATACAAAGCCGCGTCGCAGGTGTTTTATGCCCGTCATGTCTGCCGCCTCGATCCGTGGCCGGAGGAAGTAAAACGCACTTTTGCGGCAATGGACCAGGATCCGACCGTGTATCTCGCCATGAACGGCCCGACCGAATTCCACGTTATCGGCAGCATGAAAAACTGGACGGTGATCGACCGTCTGCCCGCCATTAATGTGCCGGTATTGCTGATTTCCGGTCGCTACGACGAAGCGGCCCCCGAAGTGGTGCAACCGTTCGCGGATTTCATCAAAGACGCCGAATGGGTGATTTTCGAAAATTCGAGCCACATGCCACACGTCGAGGAACGTGAAGCCTGTATGAAATGCGTGGAAGGATTTTTGGCGAGCCACGGCTCACTCTGATAACGCTTAAAGGCTGCGTCGACATTATGCCGAAGCAGCCTGAAAGGGAGTTATTCGCAGATTGATTAACGGCTGGCACCGGGCGATTGCCCGGAAATGCGCTTATAAGCCCGGCTAAAAGCGGCCTGTGAGGTATAACCCAGACGAAACGCGACGGTCTCGATAGGGATCTTGCTGTCTGCGAGCCACTGCGTGGCGAGTTGCATCCGCAGTTCTGTCACGTAACGCAACGGCGATACGCCAATCATGGTTTGAAAACGCGCGGCGAAAACCGAGCGCGAGATGTGCGACTCTGCCGCCAGCTCCGCCACTGTCCAGTTCCTGCCCGGCTGCCGGTGCAGCGCCAGAATTGCCTTTGCCAGCCGTGGCTCCCGCAATGCAGCGGCAATGCCCGAGGCATTTTCACATCCGCATTCAACCCACCCCCGGACAATCATTGCCGCGGCAACTTCCGCAAGCCGGGCCAGAATGCCTGCAAAGCCGATGCGGCCGGAGCATATTTCACGTTTCATTGCGTCAATTACCGGCAACAGTCCGGGATAACGTTCGCCTTTGGCATCCGCCACCATGGTATCCGGCATCAGTTTGCCCAGACTTTGCATTCCGCCCAGATCAAACTCCATGCAGCCATAAAAAAGAATCGCGCCCGGTATCGTGTCCGTACTCGGGCAGGTATCCACACCACTCACCGCTTCTCCCAGGGGCGCGACATCGAAGTCGTCAATATCCTGAGCGGTATTGTCTGGTTCAGAAAGAAGCTGATGTGCCATTCCATGCGGCAGAAAAACGACATCACCGGCAGACAAGGGGTGAAGCACGCCATCCCCGGTTTTAAGGACAGCAGAACCGACGGCAAGATAGTGAAAATAAGCATGGCCGGGCCTCGGTTTGAAAGCCATGCCAAACTCAGGGCCGGTCTGGATGCGACGATATTGCACACCGCGCAGACGCATGCCTGTCAGGAGTTCACTGATCAGGTCAGAAGAAAGGGCAAAGGGATCGTGCTGTGTCATTTCAGGAGTAATAGTCAAAAAACAAGGATTACGAATCATAGATCATCTCAACCATCCTGCCTAGAATTTGCGCTACGTTAATTTTCAGGAATGTTTGAAATGAATCATAAAACGCAGGGCTCAGCGCCCGCGATCCAACGAGATGTGCAACAGGCTCCGCCGGCGTGGATGGCCGTCTTCTCCCTCACCATGGGCGTGTTCGGCTTGCTCACGGCGGAATACCTGCCAGCCAGCCTGTTAACGCCCATGGCCTCAGACCTGCAGGTGACGGAAGCCTTAGCGGGTCAGGCGGTGACGGTCACCGCTGTTATCGCGCTGTTTGCCGGGCTGCTGGTTCCGGGTCTGACGCGTAAGCTTGACCGCAGAACCGTCCTGTTAAGTTTTACCGTGCTGATGATCGCCTCAAACCTGCTGGTCGCCCTTTCCTCAAGCCTTGTCGTGTTGCTGGTGATGCGGATCCTTCTTGGCGTCGCGCTGGGCGGATTCTGGAGTATGGCCGCAGCGGTGGCGATGCGGCTGGTTCCGGAGAAATTCGTGCCGAGAGCCCTGTCGGTTATCTTCAGTGGCATCGCCGTAGGAACCGTCGTTTCGGTGCCGCTGGGAAGTTTTCTCGGTGAGCTCTATGGCTGGCGCAGCGCGTTTATTGCCGCGGCTCTGGTGGGAGGGGTCACGCTTGCTTTTCAGTGGTTCACATTACCGCGCATGGCTCCCCGTCAGGTTACGCATACAGAATCAGTCTTAACCTTACTGCGCCGTCCCGGCATTGCAACGGGGATGTTTGGTTGCGTGCTGGCACATACCGGTCAGTATGCCCTGTTTACGTATATTCGCCCTTCTCTGGAAAGCGTGAGTCATATTGATGCGGGCGGACTGGCCCTGCTCTTGCTCGGATTCGGTGTGGCCAATTTTGCAGGTACATTGCTGGCTGGCTGGGTAATGACTTACAGCCTTCGTCTGACGCTCATTGTGATGCCTTGCCTGGTCGGCATCGCGGCATTGGGAATGATATTACTGCCCGTTCAGATAACCGGGCTCACTCTGCTGGTTTTGCTCTGGGGGCTGGCATTCGGCGGTGTGCCCGTCGCCTGGTCAAACTGGGTAACCCGCTCGGTGCCCGATCAGGCTGAGAGCGCAGGAGGCATGGTGGTGGCTGCCGTGCAATCTTCTATCGCGGCCGGTGCGGCACTGGGAGGTGTCATGTTCGGACTGGGGGGGATCTCCGGGGTATTTATTACCGCGGGTATTGTGATGTTAAGTGCCGCGCTGATCATTGCCTTGTGCGTCAGGGTCGGTCTGTCCGGAGACGGTGCAGAAAGCGCGTCCTTCCAGCACGGATAGCGTCAGGAAATACGCTGACAATCTTTCAGTAAATTCCTAAAAATAACTAAAATTAATTCCACACAAACATTGTTGCTATCGTGTTCAAATACTCAATTTATCATCATGTTAAAACTGTTTCCGGCTTATTTCCGTGAACAGGTCAGGGCTATAACAGTTATATTAAAATTGAGTCTGCGTTTTAGAGGTACGTTTTATTCCCGGCGTAGGTAAAACAAACGGATAAGACATAAAAACTTATTAATCAATAGATTATATTGTGGTAGCAACAATGTTTTCAATTTTCATACAATGTAGCCGGGAAATAAAATCATTTTGAACCCGTGAACAACCATGATAACAAACCATTGAATTATTAATATAAAAAATAAAACCACCTGAACTGTTATAGTACTTTTTCACGAAACTGTATCTACTTCTAAAAATAATCTCAGTGCACAATCGTTTCGACTAAAATCCGTATAAATCGCAAGTATACAATTTATGTTACGTTTAATTAACTTGTCCCATTTTCTCTATAGGGGATGTAAGCAATGTTTGGATTAGATGCTTTTCACCTGGCAAGAATACAATTCGCTTTCACCGTTTCTTTTCACATCATATTTCCTGCCATTACGATCGGGCTGGCAAGTTTTCTGGCTGTGCTTGAAGGAATGTGGCTGAAAACTGGCCATCGCAGTTATCGGGATCTTTATCATTTCTGGTCCAAAATTTTTGCTGTTAACTTTGGTATGGGCGTTGTGTCAGGGCTGGTCATGGCGTACCAGTTCGGCACTAACTGGAGCGGGTTCTCGCAATTTGCCGGCAGTATCACCGGCCCTTTACTGACTTATGAAGTACTCACCGCCTTCTTCCTGGAAGCGGGTTTTCTGGGCGTGATGTTGTTTGGCTGGAACCGGGTCGGACCGGGCCTGCATTTCTTTGCTACCTGCATGGTGGCGCTGGGCACCCTTATCTCTACCTTTTGGATCCTGGCGTCGAACAGCTGGATGCATACCCCGCAAGGCTATGAAATTGTGAATGGCGTCGTAGTGCCAACGGACTGGTTTAAAATCATTTTTAATCCGTCATTTCCTTATCGCCTGTTCCATATGTCCATCGCGGCATTCCTCGCCAGTGCGTTCTTTGTCGGCGCCTCGGGTGCCTGGCACCTGCTTCGCGGCAACGATACGCCAGCGGTTCGGAAAATGTTTTCCATGGCGTTGTGGATGGCGTTGTTCGTCGCCCCCATTCAGGCAATGGTCGGCGATGCCCACGGCCTGAATACTCTGGAACATCAACCCGCGAAAATTGCAGCAATCGAAGGCCACTGGGAAAACCGGCCCGGAGAGTCCACGCCGTTAATTCTGTTCGGCATGCCGGATATGCAACAGGAACGGACGAAATATGCGCTTGAGGTCCCCTATCTGGGCAGCCTGATCCTCACGCATAGTTTGGAGAAACAAGTGCCCGCGCTGAAAAGTTTCCCGAAAGAAGATCGCCCTTTCTCACCGGTCATTTTCTGGTCTTTCCGGGTGATGGTGGCTCTCGGTCTGCTGATGATCACAGCCGGTGTGCTGGGTGCCTGGCTGCGTTATAAAAAGAGGCTTTATCAGTCCCGTCCTTTCCTTTGGTTTACCTTGCTGATGGGGCCTTCCGGTCTGATTGCCCTGCTGGCAGGCTGGTTTACCACTGAAATTGGCCGACAGCCATGGGTCGTTTATGGCGTTCAGCGCACCCGTGATGCTGTTTCCGCACACGGTGAAATGCACATGAGCCTCAGCCTGTTAGCTTTCCTGCTGGTTTATTCATCCGTCTTTGGTATCGGATACGTCTATCTTATGCGCCTGATTAAGAAAGGGCCGGTGACCGGTGAAGGCGATGAGGTTTCGCACGGCGGACCCGGTAAGAAAAGCACACCCGCACGTCCGCTGTCTGCTGCACATGAAGGGTTGAACACCGCCGGGGGAAATAAAAACCATGATTGATTATACTGTTATATGGTTTGCCATTATCGTATTTGCGAACCTGATGTACATCGTGATGGATGGCTTTGATCTGGGTATTGGCATTTTATTCCCGTTCAATAAAGACAAAACCGAACGCGACATGATGGTCAACACCGTTGCGCCGGTCTGGGACGGTAATGAAACCTGGCTGGTACTGGGCGGTGCAGCCTTATACGGTGCCTTCCCGCTGGCCTATTCGGTTATCGCCGATGCACTTTCCGTCCCGTTAACCCTGATGCTTTTCGGTCTGATATTCCGCGGTGTGGCGTTTGAATTTCGTTTCAAAGCCACGGAGAAGCATCGTCCGTTCTGGGACAAATCATTTATTGCAGGCTCGATCGTGGCCACCTTCAGTCAGGGGATAGCCGTCGGCACCGTGCTCAATGGTTTTGAGGTCACGGGCAGGACGTTTACCGGCCCGGCATTAAGCTGGCTGGCTCCCTTCCCCCTTTTCTGTGGCGTTGGCCTGGTGGTCGCCTACGCGCTGCTCGGCTGTACCTGGCTTATCATGAAAACCGAAAATTCCCTGCATCAGAAAATGTGCAGACTCGCCAGACCCCTGGTCATCACCTTGCTGGCGATCATAGGTATTATCAGTATCTGGACACCGCTGACGCATGCCGATATCGCGCATCGCTGGTTCAGCATGCCAAATCTGATCGCATTTCTGCCTGTACCCATCCTGGTCTTAGCCTGTACCTGGGGAATTTTGCGGGCGATAAAAAGTCACGCGCACTATATGCCGTTCCTGCTGACTCTCGCGCTTGTTTTCCTCGGATTTTCGGGGCTCGGGATCAGTATCTGGCCGAATATTATTCCTCCGTCCATCTCAATTTGGGATGCAGCGTCGTCTCCAAAAAGTCTGGCATTTATGCTGGTTGGCGCGATGGTCATTATTCCCGTTATCCTGATTTATACCTTCTGGAGTTATTACGTGTTCCGCGGGAAAATCAAGGAAAACGAGGGTTATCATTGATCTGAATATTACCGGGCGGCGTGACGGCATTATTTTCGCCCGGTTTTCACAGGAGGTTCCTGATGCAGGATCAGACAATCAATAGGAAGCAGCCATTCTGGAAGCGCGTCGTCTGGCTGATAATCATTTATACATTAAGTGTATTATCGCTGGCTGTGGTGGCATTCTTATTCAGAATGATGATGACAGCCGCCGGAATGAAATCGCATTAAAAATAAGTGATGACATGCAGCGGCTTTTCTTACCCTTGCCCAAAAATCTTAATCACCGCATCCAGATGTTCCTTCATCGCCTTCCTGGCGGCGCGACTGTCTCTGGCCTCCAGCGCCGTCAGGATCTCAAGGTGTTCAATCTCAGAACGGTGCGGCATGTCCTGCGGGGTGTAATGTAATTGCAGGCTACGGAACATGGTGCCATAACGGTGGCCAAGCAGGTGGGCGATGATAAATGCATAGGCCGGATTACCGCTGGCCTGAGCGATGCGGATATGAAATAAACGGTCGCCGGGATGCGTTGCTGAACCATGCCGGTTATCGCGACAATTCTGCTCATATGCCTGCCTGATCGCCGCCAGTTCCTCGTCAGTTGCGTTTCTTGCCGCCAGTGCGGCCGTTTCAGGTTCTATCAGACGGCGGGTTTGCAACAGCGAAAAAGGAGGCAATTCAGCAGTAAAATCCAGCTCGATATTCAGCTCATCGTCCACGTCCGCCCACTGGTTGCGTCCCGCCTGAGACATCACCGGCTCCAGCGAGGGCGTAGCCGCAACGACAGGCGGCTGACGGACAATTACACCATTTCCCACCCGCACATCCACCAGCCCGATCACTTCCAGCGCAATCAGGGCTTCACGCACCGAGGCGCGGCTCACCTGTAACTGACTCGCCAGTTCACGTTCAGCCGGAAGACGACTGCCGGGTGGAAATTCTTTATTATCAATCAACGTTTTTAGCTGGTCAGCTATCTGCCTGTATATTCTGGGATTTTCTAACTTTTTTATCGGCATCGCACACCTGAGGTCAATTCTCATTAAGTGATTCAGCTAGCATTTTTCGGACAAAAATCTTGCTGATTTGTTTTATGCATGTAAAAAATTGGTTAACGGGAATGGCGTTTTAAGCAGAAGCTTGCCGGACATCTTAGCAAAAAGCACTGCTTTTAACGCGTTTTTTTCACCTTCAATGGCCTGACCATTAGACCTATAAAGCAATATTTGATGGGGAATTGTTATGAACCTGGCAGGGAAAAAAGTTCTGATCACCGCCGCCGGACAAGGTATTGGCTTCAACACCGCCACGCTTTTTGCCCTGGAGGGTGCCGAGGTAATTGCCACCGACATCAATATCGGTGCGTTACAGGATATTCCGGGGATTACCCCGCGCTTACTTGATGTGACAGACCCGCGGGCGATTGCTGCTTTGGCAGAAGAAACCGGCCCGCTCGATGTGCTGTTCAACTGCGCCGGGGTGGTCCACAGCGGCGATATCCTCGCCTGTACAGAAAACGAATGGCAGTTTGCGCTCGATCTCAATGTCACTGCGATGTTTCACATGATCCGCGCTTTTCTGCCCGCCATGCTTGAGCGCGGCAGCGGTTCAGTGATCAACATGTCATCCGTTGCCTCGAGCATCAAAGGTGTGCCGAACCGCTTTGCATACAGCGCCTCAAAAGCGGCTGTGATTGGCCTGACCCGCTCTGTTGCTGCGGATTACGTCACCCGAGGCATTCGCTGTAACGCGATTTGTCCGGGCACGGTGGAATCTCCGTCCCTGCGCCAGCGTATTGCCGCACAGGCGCAGGCCGAAGGCCGCAGCGAAGCTGAGGTGTACGCCGCGTTCGTTGCCCGCCAGCCGATCGGGCGCATCGGTAAAACCGAAGAAATCGCCCGGCTGGCACTGTATCTGGCCTCCGACGCCAGTTCTTATACCACCGGCACGGTGCAAATTATTGACGGCGGCTGGAGCAACTGAGTCGACCGCGGCTAACAACATCTGACTTTCACAGAAGGATACTGACACATGAAATTATTACGTTACGGCAATCCGGGTTCTGAGCGCCCGGGCCTGGTGGATGACAACGGCCAGTTACGCGATCTCAGCGCACATATCGCCGATATCCGTGGCGAATTTTTACAGCCCGAAACGCTGGATAAGCTGCGCCAGCTCGATCCGCACAGCCTGCCACGGGTCAGCGGCGAACCCCGTCTGGGTGCCTGTGTGGGTAGTGTGGGGAAATTCATCTGTATCGGGCTGAACTACGCCGATCATGCGGCCGAAACCGGCGCAGAAATCCCGCAAGAACCGGTAGTTTTTAGCAAATGGACCAGTGCGATTGTCGGACCAAACGATGACGTAGAGATCCCCCGGGATTCGGTTAAAACCGACTGGGAAGTAGAGCTTGGTGTCGTGATCGGCACCGGCGGGCGCTATATCAGCGAAACCGATGCGATGTCACACATCGCCGGTTACTGCGTGATCAACGATGTATCTGAGCGCGAATTTCAGATTGAACGCGGCGGTACCTGGGACAAAGGCAAAGGCTGCGACACCTTTGGTCCGACCGGCCCGTGGCTGGTGACGGCGGATGAAATTCCTGACCCGCACCAGCTGAATTTGTGGCTGGAAGTGGACGGCAAACGCTATCAGAACGGCAATACGCGCACCATGATTTTCCGCATCCCCGAAATCATCAGTTATCTCAGCCGTTTCATGAGCCTGCAACCCGGCGACATCATTTCTACCGGCACACCGCCGGGGGTCGGACTGGGGCAAAAACCACCGGTATACCTGAAAGCCGGTCAGGTCATGCGGCTTGGCATTGAAGGTTTGGGTGAACAGCGTCAGAAGACAGTGCAGGCATAGCCCCTTTACGCTAAAGGAATTTTGCGATGACAACGATTACGGCTTTACGTGTTGAAGATGTGCGCTTCCCGACCTCGCTGGCGCTCGATGGCTCGGATGCCATGAACCCGGATCCGGATTATTCCGCTGCCTATGTGATTTTAGACACTGACAATCCGGCGCTGAAAGGCCACGGACTGACCTTTACCATCGGGCGCGGCAACGAAATCTGCTGCGTAGCGATCAAGGCGCTGGAACACCTGATTGTGGGGCGCGAACTGGCAGACATCACCGCCGATATGGGTAAATTCTGGCGCGATTTTACCAGCGACAGTCAGTTGCGCTGGATTGGTCCGGATAAGGGCGCAATCCATCTGGCGACCGGCGCGGTAGTTAACGCGGTGTGGGATTTGTGGAGCAAAGCCGCCGGTAAACCCCTGTGGCAACTGGTGGCCGACATGTCACCGGAAGAGCTGGTGCGCTGCATCGATTTTCGCTACATCACCGACTGCATTACGCCACACGAGGCACTGACCTTATTGCGGCAACGCGCTGACAACAAGGCCCAACGCAGAGAGAAACTGCTGGCAGAAGGCTACCCGTGCTACACCACGTCAGCAGGCTGGCTGGGCTATCCCGATGACAAACTGCGCCGTTTATGCCAGGAAGCGGTCGACGCCGGTTTCGATTATCTGAAACTCAAAGTCGGGCGCGACCTCGAAGACGACATCCGCCGCGTGCGCATTGCCCGCGAAGTCATCGGCCCGGATCGCAAACTGATGATCGACGCCAACCAGGTGTGGGAAACCGACGAGGCGATCCCGTGGGTCAATGCCCTCGCCTTTGCCAAACCCTGGTTTATCGAAGAACCGACCAGCCCGGACGACATCGAAGGTCACCGCAAAATCCGTCAGGGCGTTGCGCCGGTTAAGGTCGCCACCGGCGAAATGTGCCAGAACCGCATCATGTTTAAGCAGTTCATTATGCGCGAAGCCATCGACGTGGTGCAGATTGATGCCTGTCGCATGGGCGGCGTCAATGAGGTGCTGGCCGTGATGCTGATGGCCGCCAAATACAATCTGCCGGTGTGCCCGCACGCGGGTGGCGTCGGGTTATGCGAATACGTCCAACATCTGTCCATGATTGATTACCTGTGCATTTCAGGTACGCACGACGGTCGGGTCATTGAATACGTTGACCATCTTCACGAGCATTTTGTACACCCGTGCGATATTCGCGGCGCAGCTTATATGCCCCCACAGGCACCGGGATTCTCTGTCGAGATGCATCAGGCGTCGGTCGAAAAATACCGCCATCACGCCTGACCTTAATGATCGAAAAAGCAGCAAGGAGGAGGCCGATGATGCGAATCGACAGCCATCAGCATTTCTGGCGCTACACCCCGCAGGACTACCGCTGGATAAGCGATGAAATGACGGTGCTGAAACAGAATTTCTTGCCGGAAACACTGACGTCAACGTTACAACGTCACAACATTCAGAGCACGGTACTGGTTCAGGCATGCTCATGCACCCGTGAAACCCGATGGCTGCTGGATATCGCCGGAAAAACTGACTTTGTGTGCGCCGTGACCGGCTGGGTCGATCTGTCGTCGTCCGCGCTGCAACGGGAGCTGGATGCTCTCTCACACCCGCTGCTGCGCGGCTTTCGTCATCAGGTTCAGGATGAACCTTCGCCTGCACAATGGCTGGCAGATCCGGCCATCAATGCCGGTATTCGCCAGCTTCAGCAGCAGGAATATGTTTATGAAATTCTGGTGACGCACCGCCATCTTGCCGAAGCCGTACAGTTTGCCATAAGGCATGACGGGCATTTTCTGGTGCTCGATCACCTCGGCAAGCCGGATCTCAGCCTGGGCGCTGCGTACTGGAAGAAACAAATCGCCCCGCTGGCGGCGTTACAACACGTCAGTTGTAAGCTTTCCGGGCTACTGACTGAGCCGCGCCCGGCGGGGATGTCTGCCCGCGACCTGTTGCCCTATTTCGATGCCGCACTGGAGGTTTTCGGGCCCGGACGCCTGATGTTTGGCTCCGACTGGCCGGTGTGCTTACTGGCTGGCGGCGATGAGAATCCATGGGATTTATGTGAACAGGCCACGGCCTCACTCAGTTCTGACGAGCAGGCTGCCATATATGGCGGCAATGCCTGCACGGTTTACCGATTACAGCCTTTACCGATTACAGGAAATGACTGATGAATCTGCATCTGCAAAATAAAGTGGTGATCGTCACCGGCGGCGGGTCCGGTATTGGCGCGGCGATTTCGCTGACGCTGGCGGAAGAAGGTGCCATTCCGGTGATCATCAGCAATACCGAACCTGCCAATCAACTGATGCATAAACTGCAACAGCTTTCTCCGCAGGCCAGTTTTGTGCTGACCGAACTGCGCGACGAAGCCAGTTGCACGGCGGCGGTACAGGAGGTGCTTACCCGCTACGGCAGTATCGACGGGCTGGTGAACAATGCCGGAGCCAACGACAGCGTCGGACTGGACGCCGGTCGGGAAGCCTTTGTGCAATCGTTAGAACAAAACCTGATCCACTATTACCTGATGGCACACCTGAGCCTGGAAGCCCTGCGCGCAAGCCACGGGGCGATCGTTAATATCAGCTCGAAAACCGCCTTAACCGGACAAGGCAACACCAGCGGTTACGCTTCAGCCAAAGGCGGCATTCTGGCGCTGACCCGTGAATGGGCGGCGGCACTGCTCGGCGACGGCATCCGCGTGAACGCGGTGATCCCGGCAGAAGTCATGACGCCACTGTACGAACGCTGGATCAAAAGCTTCGATCATCCCGACGAAAAGTTGCAACAAATCACCTCGCATATTCCGCTGGGACAGCGGATGACCACGCCGCAGGAAATCGCCAACACCGTGGTATTCCTGCTCTCTTCCCGCGCGTCTCACACCACCGGCCAGTGGCTGACCGTGGACGGTGGTTATATGCATCTCGACCGGGCGCTGACATGAAGCGCCGCTATTGTCAGGCACTGGATCTGGCGGAAGATCCGGCGCTTATCGAAGAATATCAGCGTCATCACCGCAAAATCTGGCCGGAAATTACCGCGCATCTGCGCCGTTATGGCATCGCAGAGATGGAAATTTACCGGCTGGGCAACCGGCTGATGATGGTGATGGAAACCACGGAAGAGTTTGACAGCGGGCTGTTCGAACGCCGCAGTCTGGAGGATCCGAAAATGTGTGAGTGGGAAGCCCTGATGTGGAAATATCAGCGCCCCACGCCGTGGACACCCGCCGGTAAAAAGTGGGTAGAAATGGAGAAGATTTTTTCGCTTGCTGAACAGATTAAGTAAAACCCGGTCGGCTCCCTCCCCTGCGAAGGGGAGGAGCAAAGCAAAACCCGCTCAACCCTGTGAATGTGGGAGGAGCAAAAGCTCTCCCTACTCTCAGGGAGTTCATCACGTTTTTCACGTTATCTGACATAAAAAATCAGCCACCTGAGCTGACCCCCTACATGCGTTACCAGATACTGAGGAATACACTATGCTCGCCGATAAAACTGCCGCGCCCGCTTATGCGCAGCGCAAAACGACGTCCGGTTTCCGCCTGGCGTTCATTTTGGTCACCACGCTGTTTTTCCTGTGGGGTTTATCCTACGGGTTGCTGGATGTCCTGAATAAACATTTCCAGGAAGTCTTACACGTTAATAAAGCCCAGTCTGGCCTGTTACAGGCCGCCTATTTCGGGGCATATTTTATCATCGCCCTGCCTGCCGGTTTCTTCATGGACAGGTTTGGCTATAAAGCCGGGATCCTGGTCGGATTATGTCTCTATGCACTGGGCGCGCTGTTGTTTGTGCCTGCCGCCTCCGCAGGCAGTTTCGCTATGTTCCTGTTCGCGCTGTTCGTGATCGCCCTCGGTCTGGGCTGTCTCGAAACCGCCGCTAACCCGTTCGCTACCGTGCTGGGCGATCCGGCCGGAGCAGAACGTCGCCTGAACCTTTCTCAGTCATTCAATGGCTTAGGACAGTTTATCGGCCCGATTATCGGCGGTTCGCTGTTCTTCTCTGCCACGCAGGGCACCACGGCAGACGGCTTGTCATCTGTAAAAACTACCTACGTCGCCATCGCCGTGTTAGTGCTTCTGATTGCCTTCCTGTTCGGGCGCACCAAATTGCCGGATATTCGTGAGCAAAGCGCGGCCGGGGATCAGGGTGGCGGAAAAGGATTATGGCAGCATGCCCATTTCACCGGTGGTGTGATTGCACAATTCTTCTACGTCGCGGCCCAGGTAGGTGTCGGCGCGTTCTTCATTAACTACACCACCGAACACTGGCACACGCTGTCGAATCAGAATGCGTCTTACCTGCTTTCCGTCGGTATGGTAAGTTTTATGGTTGGCCGTTTCTTCAGTACCTGGCTGATGGGCTTTGTCCGTCCGGCCACGCTGCTGGTAGTTTACGCCATCATTAATATTGTGCTGTGCGGCGTGGTGGTCGCGGGGATTGATAACGTGTCGGTGATTGCACTGGTGGCGATTTTCTTCTTCATGTCGATCATGTTCCCGACCATTTTTGCAATGGGTGTCAAGAATATGGGCAAACAGACCAAACGCGCCAGCTCTGTGATGATCATGGCGATTGTGGGTGGCGCGGTGATGCCATACCTGATGGGTGCGATTGCTGACCATTACAACACCGCGATTTCCTACGCGCTGCCGATGGTATGCTTCGCCGTGGTGCTTTTCTACGCCCTGAAGCAGCGTGCGAAAGCGGCAAATTGAGAAAGTTGTAATATAAAACAATCTGATGGCTACACCTCACCACAGCCCCTCCTTAATACCCTTCAGGCGTTAAGGAGGGGCGGCAACTCTGAAAACCACACCCTGAGTTTTAACATTCCTGTCATCCCGGATGAAAAAATCCTGCTTATACTTCATCGCGTATGAAACTGTTTAATAACGCTGAAGGGTAAAATATGTCGATTCGTTCATTGCAGACACTGTGTTTAACCCGTTTTTTATTGCGGATGTTCGTGACAGGCTTGGGCCTTTTTTGGGGATATTTCTGACGCATCGAAAAACAAGCGTCTGATTCGGCTACTGCGTCTGCCTCAAAAAGTACTGCGATCATCTTTCTGCTCCCTCATGAATTTCGCTCAGCTTATTACCGGCTAAAAGGGGATGCTTCGGTCAGCGCCGAAGTATGTCGGTGACGCGCAAGCTGGATCATGAATTTTTCTCATGTTCAGTGAATTTAAATCACTTTTTTTCACTCAATGACTCAGGCATAAAAGAGTCATCGCGATTCACTCTTAAAAATATGAAGGCTACTGAAATAATTTAGGTTTTTCAGCAACCAGGACACCTGATAAAAATGAAAAAAGAAATTACATTCACTCTTAAAAGCCTTCGTTTTGACGAAGATTATAACCCCTCGGAAAATACGCGTATTACGACTAACTTTGCCAATCTGGCAAGGGGTGAAAAACGCCAGGAAAACCTGCGCAACACCTTAGTGATGATTGACAATCGTTTCAATTCACTGGCGCATTGGGACAACCCTGTGGGTGACCGCTACTCCGTTGAACTCGATATCATTACAGCCCAGTTAAACATTAATATTGCAGGGAAGATCGACGTTTTCCCGGTGATTGAAGTATTAAAAACCACTATCGTTGATAAAAAAACCGATGAACGTTTTGACGGTATTTTAGGTAATAATTTTTCTTCTTATGTACGGGATTATGATTTTAGCGTTTTACTGCCGGAGCATAATAAGAATAAATCCGGATTTAGCCTGCCGGATGATTTTGGTGTATTACACGGTGATATCTTTAAGCGTTTCATTAACTCCGATATTTACAAAGAATTCTTTAATAAAACACCCGTTATTTGCCTGAGCGTCTCAAGTAAAAACACTTATTACCGTACCGGCAATCAACATCCTGTATTAGGCATCGAATATCAGCAGGACGAACCTTCCCTGACTGATGAATATTTCGCCAAGATGGGATTGCGGGCGCGATACTTCATGCCTGAAAACAGCGTTGCGCCTTTGGCGTTTTACTTCAGTGGCGATTTGCTCAGCGATTACACCAATCTTGAGCTGATCAGTACCATCAGCACGATGGAGACTTTCCAGAAGATATACCGCCCTGAAATTTACAATGCTAACTCCGCGGCCGGGAAACAGTATCAGCCAAGCCTGAATTTCCAGGATTATTCATTAACCCGGATTGTTTATGACCGGGAAGAACGTAGCCAGCTGGCTGTTGAGCAGGGGAAATTTACCGAGGAACATTTTATTAAACCTTACCAAACTGTTCTTAAACAATGGTCTGCTCATTCCGTTCTTTGATTTACTAAAAATATAAGGTCACCTGTGATGAAAAAATTATTACCGACATCGACTGCGGGCAGTTTACCTAAGCCCTCCTGGATTGCGCAGCCGGAGACACTCTGGTCACCCTGGAAGCTTGAAGGTCAGGAGTTACTCGACGGCAAAAAAGATGCGCTGCGTTTGTGTCTGGAAGATCAGCAACAGGCAGGTATTGATATCGTCAGCGATGGCGAGCAAACGCGCCAGCATTTCGTCACGACCTTTATTGAGCACCTCAACGGCGTTGATTTCGAGAACCGCGAGATCGTTAAGATTCGCAACCGTTATGAAGCCAGTGTGCCGACTGTTGTTGGCCCGGTCAGTCGTCAAAAGGCCGTTTTTGTCGAAGATGCGAAGTTTTTGCGCCAGCAAACAACACAGCCGATCAAATGGGCTCTTCCGGGGCCGATGACCATGATCGACACGCTCTATGATAATCACTATAAAAGTCGCGAAAAACTCGCCTGGGAATTCGCTAAAATTCTCAATGAAGAAGCCCGGGAATTAGAGGCTGTGGGTGTCGATATTATCCAGTTTGATGAACCGGCATTCAACGTGTTCTTCGATGAAGTGAACGACTGGGGTATTGCCACATTAGAAAGAGCCATTGAAGGGCTGAAATGTGAAACGGCTGTCCACATCTGCTACGGCTATGGTATCAAAGCCAATACAGACTGGAAAAAAACGCTGGGAACAGAGTGGAGACAATACGAAGAGATTTTCCCAAAACTACAAAAATCTAATATCGATATTATTTCACTGGAATGTCATCACTCCCATGTTCCGATGGAGCTGATGGAGCTGATCCGGGGTAAAAAAGTGATGGTCGGTGCTATCGATGTGGCAACCAATACTATTGAAACACCCGAGGAAGTCGCCGCTACGCTTCGAAAAGCACTGCAATATGTTGACGCCGACAAGCTCTATCCTTGCACCAACTGTGGCATGATCCCATTACCGCGTGGCGTAGCAAGAGGCAAGTTAGATGCGTTAAGTGCCGGTGCAGAAATCGTCCGGAAAGAACTGCTGGCGAAGTAAATTCACCCGATTGCATCAATCTGAAGAGAATTCAGCCCGGATCAGGCGGTCAGACCAGAAGCCTGCCGGGCTGAGTGATAAACCGATCATGCCCCGTTATTGCTTCACCAGCACCGGCTGTTCGCGATAATCCGCCGGGAAATGCTGTTTTAATTCGTTAATTTTTGGCAGGTCGTTCACCACGATGTACGGATAATCCGGATTATCGTTTAAAAAGTTCTGGTGATAAGCCTCTGCCGGATAAAAGTGTGCACTGCTTTCCACTTTTGTCACCAGCGGCTCGCTGTAACTGTGGCTGGCATCGAGCTGAGCGATATACGCTTTCGCCACTTCTGCCTGAGCCTGACTGAGCGGGAAAACCGCCGAGCGATACTGACTGCCGGTATCCGGACCCTGACGGTTTAACTCTGTCGGGTTATGCCCCACCGAGAAGAAAATATGCAGCAGTTCGCCATACGTCACCTGCGACGGATCAAAGGTAATTTTGACCGATTCTGCGTGGCCGGTATCGCCGGTACTCACCTGTTCATAACTCGCCGTTCGCGCGTCGCCGCCCGCATAACCGGACACCGCGCTGGTCACGCCTTTCACGTGTTGAAACACGCCCTGAATTCCCCAGAAACAGCCACCGGCAAACAATGCCGTCTCGCTGTGCGACGTACCCGCAGGTTCATCTTTTGCCGGTGCGGGGATTACCACCGCCGGTTCAGCGCCCCCGCCCCATGACCAGGCATTATTTTGGAACGCGAACGCTGACGCCAGCACCAGTCCGGCGATCAGACTGTAATGACGCATTTTTTTCGATGCAATTTTCATGGGTAATTTCCTGACTGATTAAGCTTGTGGAGTGAACGTCATCGCCAGCCCGTTCATGCAATAGCGCAGGCCGGTCGGCTGCGGACCGTCATCAAACACATGCCCCAGATGTCCGCCACACCGGCGACAATGCACTTCATCGCGAACCATACCGAGCGAGGTATCCCGGCTGATTTGCGCGGCGTTGCCCAGAGGTTTCCAGAAACTTGGCCAGCCGGTATGGCTGTCGAATTTGGTCGCCGAGGAGAAAAGAGCAAGATTGCAGCCTGCACAGGCAAATTCACCCACCCGGTGTTCGTCATTTAACGGGCTGGAATAAGGCCGTTCAGTGCCCGCCTCACGCAAAATGCGGTATTGATCATCGCTGAGGCGCTGATGCCACTGAGCCTCAGTGAGCATGATGTCGAATTTCGCAGTTTTCGCCTGTGCGTCGGCGCTGCGGGAAAACAGTGACGGGACCAACCCCATCAGCGCAGCGGCCGAGACCGCACCACTGCCCAGCAGGAAATTACGTCTGTTAATCATTGTTGCCACCGTTGCGGTTACTGTCGATGACATCAGACTACAAGGGGAGGGATTACGGAATCCTCGCGGAGAGTTAACGGTTTTGTGATAAGTAGGAGATTACCGCTGTGCGGCGCCAGCGAGCGGAGCGCGAAGTAGAAAAGCGGGGAGAGATCCAAGAGAGGGAAAGCACTTCCCTCTCTTGGGCGGTTTCGGCGCAGCGCGTTGTGCGATCACCGCTATTGAAAAACCGGAACTGTCACCCTTCTGTTCCAGGCAGCCGCCCCGTTGCAGCGGCCATCTGCAACCAGATTACAAAATCGCCCGTGCAGCCGGGTCTGCCCCCTCCCGCACAAACACAGGAATTTCACTCATTGGGGCGGCGACCCTAATCGCTCTCCCCCCTTCATAGCGTTCTCCATTCAGCGCCACCCACGTTTCTCCCGCCGGTAACCACACTTCCCGCTCGCGCTGACCGGCGTACAACACCGGGGCGACCAGAATATCGGCGCCAAGCATATACTGATCTTCCACCTGCCAGCTTTCAGCCTGAGCCGGATACTGATAGAACATCGTGCGCATTACAGGATCCCCCTTCTCATGCGCTTCCTGCATCACATGGCTGATGTACGGACGCAGTTTCTCACGCAGGAATAACCCGTTCTTCATCAGCGTGTAATTCTCTTCGCCGTAGCTCCAGACTTCATTTGGTGCGCCGCTGTTGCATTGCGCAATGCCGTCACGCCACGGTTCCGGCGGCTGAATTTGTGGCTCACGGTAACCATGCAGACGCATAACAGGGCAGAACACACCCCACTGGAACCAGCGGATCAGTAACTCCTGAAATATCGGATCATTAACATTCCCGCCCTGGAACCCGCCGATATCCGTCGTCCACCACGGGATACCCGCCAGCCCCATATTCAGGCCAGCGACAATCTGATTACGCAGCGCGTGAAAAGAAGAATGGATATCGCCCGACCACGCCAGCACACCATATCGCTGACTGCCCGCCCAGGCGCAGCGCACCAGATTAACGATCTCATGCTCGCCTTCCTGCTGTAACCCCTCGTAAAAGCCCTGCGCGAACTTCTGCGGATAAATGTTGCCGACTTCCAGCACCGGCCCGAGATGATAGCGATAGTTATCGAAATCATAGGCGCGGTATTCCGGCTCAGCTTCATCCAGCCAGAAGGTACGGATCCCCAGATCGTAATAGTTTTGCTTTACTTTCTCCCAGACAAACTGACGTGCGCCGGGATGTGTGGCGTCAAAGAAGGTGCAGTTGCCAAGGAAATCAAGATTCACCGATACACCACGATCCGTGTTCACCAGGTAACCTTTTGATTTCATCTCCTTATAATTTTCTGTCCGGCTGTCAACCGTCGGCCAGACCGACACCATGGTTTCGATACCCAGTGATTTCAGCTCAGCGACCATCGCTTTCGGATCCGGCCAGTCCACCGGGTCAAAACACCAGGTGCCCTGATTCGGCCAGTGGAAGAAGTCGATGACAATAACCGAAACAGGCAGGTTGCGACGCTTGTATTCACGCGCGACTTCCAGCACCTCCTGCTGTGTGCGGTAACGCAATTTGCACTGCCAGAAACCCGTGGCATATTCCGGCATCTGCGGGGCGGTGCCGGTTGCACGGCCATACTGATGCATGATCTCAGCGGGCGTATCGCCAGCGGTGATCCAGTAATCCATCTGCTCCGTGATCTGCGCTTCCCAGCGGGTAATATTTTTGCCGAATGTCGCCTCACCAATCGCCGGATTGTTCCACAACATGCCATACCCCAGACTCGAAAGCATAAACGGCACACTGGCCTGGGAGTTTCGCTGTGCCAGTTCCAGTGTGCAGCCTTTCAGATCCAGACAATTTTGCTGGTATTGCCCCATGCCATAGATTTTCTCATCCGCGCGCGACTCAAAACGTACGGTCAGCTGATGTTTACCGCCGGGAATGGCTTTAAATTCGCGGGCATCCATCTTTAGCGCACTGATGTATTTGTCCTGACTTTTCTCCGTCGCACCGATGCCGACGGTGGAACGCTGACGCCAGAATTCCTCAAGGATCAGCTCGCCGCGTGAGTTATAAAACGCCAGCTGCCCTTTGATATTCACCGATGCTGTGATGTTGCCGTTGCGCAGCGTCAGGGTTTCTGCGCTGCGGCTGATCTCAGCTTTTGGCTGAACATCCGCTGGCAGTAGCGCCCATAACGAATCATTGAGCTCAGGCCGGCAGGTGGCCCGCACGCGCAGGCTGTTTTCTCCCCAGGGCTCAATCACCAGCGTTTGTTGATCGAAATGCCAGAGAATACGGTTTTTTTCGGCGATTAATTCGCTCATGCGGACTCCTGTGTATGCAAGGTGGCCTGACGTTCAGGCTCATGTTCCCGGGAAATTTTGGACTGATTAATCTGTTTCATGGTGGCGTCATTGAGTTTGTACCAGCGCATCGACAATGCACTGAACATCGACAAGATGCCCGGCACCAGTGAGAACAATGCGATAATCGACAACATCGCGACGGTATTCTGCTGGGCAGCATGGGGCACGTAACCGCTTATGCCCAGTGTCCAGCCGACCACCGCTCCGCTCACCGCCATCCCCATTTTGAGGATCGCCAGCAAAGTGGAGAACACCGTGCCATCCATGCGCTTGCCTTGTTTGTATTCGCCGTAATCCACCACGTCAGACATCATCACCCACATCAGTGTGGTAGTGACCTGATAGAAGGTTGAAACCAGCAACGTCATGCCCACCAGCAGGGAAATCCATGCCGGAACGAAGAAAATCGCCGCGCTCAGCGCACCGGTCAGCACCGCGCACAGCGTGAAGGCCGCGAGTTTGCTGCGGTTGCGGGTCAGCGGTTTTACCAGCAAACTGCCGAGACTCTTACCCACAATATGTGCAGCCAGCAGCCACATAAAGTAGCTGGCGTGGCCAAGATAATAGGTGACGTAGTACATCATCGCGCCGAGGCGTACTACGCCGAAGGAGATATTGAAGAAGATCAGCGCCGCCACCACGCGCCACTGGTCATTACGCACTAAATCACGTAAATCGGAGAGAAAATTCTCGTGCGTCGGCGGCGCACTGATACGTTCTTTGGTGTTTAAAAAACACAACAGGAACATCACCACGGCGATCGACGCCATGATTGCCATCGCACCAAAATAGCCGTCAAGTTTATTGCCGCCACCCATCATCTCTGCCAGCGGCATCATCAGGAAGGTGGACATTGCACCACCCAGCGTGGCAAGGAAGAACCGATAGGATTGCAGGGAAATACGCTGGGTATTATCAGGCGTGATGATCGCGCCCATCGAGCAATAAGGAATGTTGATGGCGGTATACATCAGCATCTTCACGCAATAGGTGACGCTGGCGTATACCATCTTTCCACCCAAGGTCAGGGATTCCGGTACCGCATAAACCAGCAAACAGCTGGCTCCGAAAGGTAACGCCAGCCAGAGAATATAAGGCCGGAATTTACCGAAACGCGTTTGCGTCCGGTCAGCGATCAGCCCCATCGCGGGATCCACTATGGCGTCAGCGACGCGGGCAACCAGAAACATTGTTCCGACAAATACTGCCGGTAATCCCACAACATCGGTGTAATAAAACGTCAAAAATATAATCACATTATCCAGGCCAATATGGCTCGCCATATCCCCCAGACCGTAGCTCACCTTTTCTTTTACGGATAGTTTCGCAGTCATTTTTCGTCCTGCCTTTTGTAGGGTTAAACATAAAAAAGTCAGTCCGTCCGTGGTCCGAGGACTTGTTATAGAATGGTTAAAAGAGAGCGACAATTGCGAGATATCATAAATTTCTTATGATTTTTGATTTGTGTGATACCGGTAACATGATGAGATCCGTCTCGCCTGCGGAACGGGAGAAGGAGAGAAAATGATACCCGCGATAATTATAAATTTTGCTAATAAATAGGGCTGAACCTGAGGGATCGGGAAAAAAAAGCATGTTTGAATCCAGCGACCCCGACACCAGTGCATTCAACTTAAATAATTCAGGTGACAACATAAACAGTGGTTAATGTTGCCATATCAGGATTAAAACTCTGAATGAAATGTTTTCATCTTCTTGTTATTAATGAAAAAAATGCATTTTTCTATCTTGATAAATTTTGGTTATGATGTAATTTATTGCTAACAAGTTAACGTATTGTTATGAATACCTGGAGACTGAAAGCAATACATTTCTATTCAGGCATTTTGAAAATGAGGGTTCACGGGTGCAAGAGAATTGGTTGTTATTACTCGGTGGGGCAAGCGTGGTACAGGGGCCTGATTTACTCGATGAAGCCAAAGAAGCAGGATATAAAATCCTGCTTACCGACACAGAAGAAAATCTCAGGGTGTTTGGCGACAGAGCGCAAAAAGCCGACGAGGTGGTGGTAACCAATCATTACGATGATGAAGCAATGCGGGATTTACTGGCCAGGTATCCCTATATAAAACGGAGTTATGCTTTTCGCGAAAAACTTCAGTTTGTAAATAGTAAACTTAATATATTATTAGATTCCTCATGGACACGCCCTGCAACAATCATGCTGATACAAAACAAGTATCTTTGTCGTGAGCTGTTACGAAAATGCGGCATCAGCCAGCCGGAAGCTTTTTTGTGTTATTCAGCAAGTGATGTAGAGGAAAAATTAAGAATACATTTTTCCGGTCATGAAGCCATCCTTAAACCCGTCACCGATGCAGGCAGTCGCGGGGTATATTCTGTCTGTTCAGACAACATTGATAATATTATTCCCAGACTCCCGCAGAAAGGTTACCCATTCATCCTTGAAGAGAAGGTGGAAGGTAAAGAATACAGCCTTGAAGCCCTTTTCGTTGGCAAAAAGTTCAGAATGCTAAATATCACTGAAAAGTTTTTATTTGCAGAGACTTTTTTTGAGCAAGGGCATGTTAATCCGGCAGGTGTTTCTCTTGACGAGCAGAAAAAACGTCAGGCCCGGGCATTAGTGGAGTCTGCGTGCAAAGTGATTGGTATCGAATACGGCATGATCCACGCCGAGTTTTGGGATACTGATGCAGGTATTATTTTGGGAGAAATTCACAACCGTGTCGGGGGTGACTTCATCTCAGTGATGGCGGCCGAGACAGCAGGTATTAATGTATGGCAAAGCCAGCTAACCGATACTCTCTGTTATAAAGCACAGAAAAAAGAGCATATGGCTGTGTGGTCAGAACGTAAAGGAGTAAGCCGCCCCTCTGCTTTGCCGCCGGATTTAGACCAAAAACCAGGGTTTGTTGGCCACGCCTATCTGGGCGAACGCAATTTATTGTGTGCTGAGGGTGCAAGTTATGAGGAGGCGTTAAATAATGCAAAAAGCATTTCAAAACTCTTCAATATTTAAAATCATCCTTGTCCAGGATTTCATCGGGGCCTTTGCCTTCTTTGCTCCTCAGGCATTGTTAATCGCTTATTTACACGAAAACTTGCAGCTGTCAGCAGCCCATACCAGCGGTATATTATTCACGTTGATATTCTTTTCGAGAATTGGCCGCTTAGCCTTTTCACCCTATCTGGATAGAATAAACTTCCCTCTTTTACTTGCAATACTGCAACTGTTAGGAGGATTGGGCTTCTTCCTGCTATCGCGTGGCGAGATTACACAACTCTATTTAGGCGCATTTCTCGTCGGGCTTTTCTACGGGAATAACTCAATTGTTATCCGTATTGCCACCTCCTTTTTGAAAAATCAGTCACTCTCTTTAAACTATTCGTTGCTCAGTACGGTCACAAACCTGGCTTCAAGTGGTGGGGCCATACTCCTGGGCATGTTGTATCAGCATGTCGGGCCCGTTTATATGTTTGAAACAATGTCCTTACTGTTTACACTCACCTGTGCATACACCTACTGGGCGACAAGAAAAATAATCCTCCCCAAACAGGGACATTTCTTCAAAGTATTAATGAGCCTGGTCAGGAGGAAAGTGATTTTACTGACGCTGCTACTTATCCTGCTTGTGTGGTTCATCTATTCGTTAGCGTTAACCACAATGCCACTCTTTGTGATCGACCGTTTGCATAGAACAGACTTGGTATGGACGGTAACGGCACTGAACGGGCTGGCCGTCTTAGTTCTTGCCTATCCGGTTAATTATTTAATTGACAGATTTGATGATAATACCAAACTTATTATCTCATTTTTACTCTTTGGCTTAGCATTTTTAGTGTTATCTCTCCATAATTCGCTGGCAATGCTATACCTGTTTCTTTTCCTGATAAGCACGGCTGAAATTATCGCTATCCCGGCATATCAAAGCATTATGTCTTTCAACACGGGAGAATATGAAAGGACAGCTATTTTTTCACTTTCTATCCTTGCCGTAGGTATAGGTGAAAGTCTTGGTGCTGTTTTCGCCGTATGGACAAATGAACACAGTCCCTTGTTCCACATTATCTTTATTCTCATGTCTGCTGTCACTGTACTAATCAGTCTGTTCTGTATGCGAAGCCATACCTCCCTCGCGTGATCCTGATAATCCGGGCGGACTTTCATTGCCCGGATTACCCCTGTTGTTTATACCTCCGTCAGTCTCCCCTATCCTTTGGCTCCTTAAATATTCGCTCAATGGCATCCTCATTGCCATGCATCCATAAAAACTCCTGAAAATAATATTTCTTATAGCATAAAAGTAGAAGCTTATTCTTTTCCACATTGTTAAAGAATACTGCATGTATGAATTATCACTCATCACTTCTGTAGGCCGGAACACTTCACTTAAAATCACGCCAGCTTAGTTTTTAATACTGTCCGTTAGCATAAAATAAATAAAAATAACTTTTTTAAAAAAAGGATATTTTTATTTTCTTCAGAGAAAAACCAAGAAAAATGTTGCAGAAAAATATAAACACCCTATTTCGCCAAAAAACAATTAATATTTGAATGTAATTTTCAATAACACTTTTATTAAATAAATTCTAAACCGAGAGCGTCGTGAAAATTCAATAAAACCCTTCTCTATATATAACGCGCAGGAAAACTCCCTTACTAAAGCTAGTTGGGGTGAAAGGCCAATCAAAGTTGTTACTAATATGTAAACATAATTACTTAAATAACACAATAAATAATATTAAAATTTTGCAACATGCTTAATTACCGCCAAATATCAATCATTGGAATAAAATACAAACAAAAATTTGTTAAACGTGGATTATTTTTATTATTAAATATTTCCGCACCATGAATGACAAATAAAAAATTAACTATATGATTATTAATGAAAAATTTATTTTCAATAGTTTACGCCATGAATATTTTTCAATAGCGCACTTTCCTCCCCAAAAAGATATTTCATATTTACTTTACTTAAGGCAAATCCTAAAATTCCAAGGCACCATAAATGTTAATTAAATGTATGTAATTCCCAGAGACGGAGGTTTTGTGAATAATTCAGTGGTGATTTTTGCGGGTTTAAGAAGAACGAATAACGAAAGATTTGAAGCCCTGGCAGCAGCAAAAAGATTAGGGCTTTCAGTCGTACTTATCGGACGTACTATCCCTGAAATGGCTAAAGAGCACCTTTTGGAGTGGCATGAATGCGATACCTCAAATCATGAATTAGGTCTTAAGGTTGCTAAAGATGTAGCTTCGCGACATAACGTGGTCGGTGCATTCAGCTGGACAGATCTGGAACTGAGTTTTGTTGCCAGAATCAACCAGGCTCTGTCATTACCTGGATTAACTCCCGAAGCGGTCAAAATCATCAGAAGTAAATTTCTTACACGTCAGGCTGTTTCGGAAGTTGAGGACGTATCTCCGCAGTATTTCAAAATATCCTCTCTCGACGAACTGTATACTGCCATGGAGACATTAGGTTATCCGGCAGTTGTAAAACCAACAGGTGGCAATGGTTCAAAAGGGATCTTTATTCTGAAAAGCGAAAAGGAGCTTGAATCCGCTATCAGCAATCTCCGCTCACTGGTTTCCGCAGGTAATGACCCTATTTTCAACTCACACGGTGATGAATTTATTGTTGAACAATATGTTCAGGGACAGGAGGTCAGTGTTGAGGTTCTGGTACACCGTGGGGTAGTGGATATTATCGGCATAACCGACAAGTCGACCACCACTCCCTTCCCTTTTGAATCACAACATATATTTCCTTCTGCAGCGTCTGATAAAGCGAAATTAGACGTACAGCGAAAAATTGTTGCCATTGTTCAGGCAGTAGGTTGTGACAATTGTACTTTGCATATCGAAGGTAAAATTGAAAATGACAAATTTACGCTGATTGAAATCAACGGACGCCCTGGTGGTGGTTATATCACTACCCATTTAGTGCCACGAAGCACCGGGGTAGATCATGTCGCCAATATTATCAGAGTGGCTATTGGTCAGGTCCCCGAATTGCGCCCCTTGAGAGAGGGATCCTATGCCGGCATACGTTACCTGTTTGCAGAAAAAGAAGGTCAGTTTTCAGGTCTGACAGGTTATGATCAGGCGATCCTGGATACCGGGGGGCTGGATAACGTTATGACTGAAATCCCGGTAGGCAGCACCATTACCCTGCCACCGGAAAGCTATACCACTCATCGTGTAGCATCGGTTGTCGCTCATGCACCTTCTTATGACATACTTTTAAATATACTAAACAACGTTACAACCTCGTTAAGCATTAATATTCAATAAGGAATGATCGTCATGACCGCGCTTTATTAAATAATGCGCTGGAAGATATCTGCAGAAAAATATATTCCGGCCATTTTTTAAATGCGTACAGATAATTAAATTTCCTTCAGGAATAAACGTCATGTCATTGCAAGACAGAAGCATTGCCATTATTGGGGCCGGCAATATGGGGCGAGCCTTACTCAAAATGGCTTTACATAACGGGGCGCGCATCTTTTTATTTGATATTAACCCGGAGGCGTTCAATAATCTTCCCCCGGAATATAGTGGGTTTATCGCGTCAGGAAGATTGAACGTTAACGTTATTGAAGAGGAAACATTTACTACTGAAATCCCACTGGGAATAAATGCCATTATTATTGCTGTTTCCTGGCATGATGCCAGGGAACTTATCAATGTTCTGGCATCACAGATTGATTGTCCCATTATTGTACTGGGTCGCCCTGACCTGAATGATCCATTAATCCCGGCGATGGGTAACAGAAAGCATCCTCTGCTGTTAGGCACCGGCCTGGAACCTGGTCTAATGGAATCGATGTCTTCTTCTATTCTGGAGCGATTTCCGCAAAGTCATACGATAGAAAGCTTTTGCGGCGGTATCCCGGTGACCCCGACCGGGCCTTTTGGTTATCGGCTAACATTTGGCAGGAAATTGCCCATCGACCCCCGACTGGCATTAACAATAAAGGATCACCAGACATTTTCAGTCCCAAGGTTCGCGCAGGTAAAACATCATTATTTTCCTTCGATTGGTCTGCTTGAAGCCTTTGACGATGCAATGCTTGCAACAACGGCGGAATATTTCCAAAAGCATGTGGTTAATTTTTCGCAAAATACATTGCGCTGGCCGGGATTTTCCTACGCTGCACGGGCCTGTCAGGAATTAGGCCTGCTTTCCCGACAAGAAATTAACGTCGGCAAATTAAATACCAGTATCAGAGATGTGGCCGAAACACTGTTTACTGCAGCCTGTAAGAATGTTGAAACGACAAGTGAAGATTTCGTTTTATGCAAATGGCAACATATCAGTTCATCGGGTGAAAAAGGTGAGCTAATCATTAAAGTATTCCAGCCCGCGCCGGATATTACCGCCATGGCATTTATGACCTGTGCCTTTGCTATCACTGCAACAGAAGTTATTTTTGAAATGGCACTTAAAAACATTATTTATCCGCATGAAAAGCCGGCAGGGCTGATTGGCTTAAAATTTTTAAACGAAATAAAAAAATTTCGGCATGTGGAGATCACCACATCCGGAACCCTAACATGCATGATTACGGAGGCAGTATGAGCGCGATATTGGATATCTTACTCGTCGGTGCAGGGCCCGCGAACCTTTCGGTCTTGAGTTACCTGGATGAAGCCGGCATCCTGACGAGTGGGGACAACATACGCCTGGTAGAGAAAAGAGAGAATGCCAGCTGGCATCCTGGCCTGGCTTTGCCTACTTCTACCCTACAGGTTTCTTTATTGAAAGACCTGGCTTTTTTAAGGAATCCGGCCAGCCCTTATACATTCTTTAATTACCTTAAAGAACAAAAATTACTTTATCAGTTTATGCATTTGAACACCTATTATCCTTCCCGGAATCTTTTTTCTGATTACCTCGGATGGGTAGCATCAAAACTGCAAGACTTCATCTCTTATAATAGTGAGGTTTACAACTTAAAAAGAATATCTTCGCCACAGGGAAAAGATATTCTTGAAGTCACACTGCGAAATAGCGCAGGTGAAACAGAAGTTTTAAAGACGCGTCAGTTAGTATTATCTCAGGGGCATAAGCCCTTTATTCCTGAGGTGTTATTGACTGAAAACCAGCACGTCATTCACTCCAGTCAGCTCTTAAATAAGGTAGCAACGCAAGAACTATCAGCTGAGAACCATATTGTCGTGGTAGGGCGCGGGCAGAGTGCAGGTGAAATCATTCGCTTTTTACTCGAAAAAACTTCAGTGGGTAAAATTAGTGTGGTCTCGCGTGATTTCCTTTTCAAATCGACGGATGCCAACCCTTTCGTCAATGATATTTATACGCATCCGCGCGCAACGGAATTTTTCAATTATGACATTGCTGAACGCGAGAATATGCTGTCAGGTCTGAGAAACACTAATTACGCCACTGTCACAGATGATGTGCTATCTGCTATCTACGAACAAACATTTTCCGACCGCGTCAACCATTGCCAGCGCTTATATCTTTATCCCTACGCCTTAATAGAGTGTATTAAGAAACAGTCAGATAAAATTTCCGTGACATTGCAACAAAGGCAATCAAAAAATGGGGCAATGGAAATAACGGCTGATCTGATTATCTGCGCAACCGGATTTGAAAACATTTTACATAAGTCATTAATCAGCCCGCTGCAACCAGAAATTATCAATGATGATTTAGTCGTGACTGAAAATTTCTCTGTGCAGTTCGGCTCACCTTCAGCTCCAGATATTTTTATTATTAACCATTCTCAGGCACAGCATGGCCCGACAGAGCACACCCTGGCAGGGGTATCAGAAAGAGGAAGAGTGATAGGTGATGCACTGATTAAAAATATGCGTTATTCCGGTAGAGAACCGGTCAGCATAAACAACGAAACACTGACAGGTAACATGAATAATAAGGATACTAAAATTGTCACATATTGAAATTATTAATCTTACTCAAGAAAAATATCTTTCACGAGCCGTACTGGATAAGGGTATTTACCGTATTAATCCTGTGCCTGAAGCCTCAGATATTTCGATCCGCATTTTAAAATTGACGCCTGGAAGCAGTACCGAGCGCCACAACCATACGGAAGTGGAATTCTGGACAGTTATCAGCGGCAGTGTACGCGTCTGCCTTAATGGTGAGGATCTCATTTTGCAGGCGGGTGACAGTATTCGGGTCGAACCTCTTTGCCGCCATCGTATTGAAGCACTTGACGAAAACGCCGTGATGCAAACCGTATGGTGGCATCATCGTGAAATATTCGAACAGAGTTCGGAGCAAGGCGCTTTGCGTTCACAAGGGTCCCAAAGGCCATTACTGATCGTGCCCGCCATGCTGACGCCTAACGGCGGAATGCATCTGGGCCACGCTGCAGGGCCTTTTATGGTGGCAGATGTGCTGACCAGAGCCGCGAGGATGTCGGGAAGAAAAACCTTTCTGGTGCAGGGTACACACGGGCATCTGGAACACATTCAGATCGCTGCGGCTAAAGCAGGCACTGATTACTATAGTCTGGCAGAAACGAATACCCGCAGATTAAAACAGTCACTTCAATTACTGAACGTTGAACAGGATATCTTCCTTGAAACACGTCCGACACAGCGCTCAACCGCCATTTTGTATGAAGTGCTTGAGAAACTGATGTCTGCTGGTCTGATTGTTGAAAGAACATACGACGTACCTTATGACCCTTCAACACGTCAATTTTGCGTTGATGCCTTTGTGCATGGTGACTGCCCTCATTGTGGTGGCGAATCGTCTGGGACTGAATGCGAGGGATGCGGGGCGTTAGTGCTTGATGCTGAGCTGATTAGACCGGTTAATTTACAGGGTGTGTCTCTTGAACGCCGCCCGCTCACGCGACTTTTCTTACGGCTTGATGCGCTAAAAAATGAACTGGAGCGTTTTGCTGCCAGCGCAAGCCTTCCGGCATTTGCCAAATTGTTTATTGAAGGCTGGCTTAAGCGGGGGTTACCGGAAGTATGCCTGACAAACCCCAACAGTGCGGGAGTCCCCGTGCAAATGGCCGGACTCGATAATCTCAGGTTCACGGTACCGATGGAGTATGTCCCACGTCATTTACTCGCCATTGAACAGATGTACGCATTACAAGGTGAAAACCGGCTCTGGCATGCAATAGCGGGCGATGAATTGCCTGAGCTGGCGATCCTGTTTGGGGTTGATAATGCTTTTGGCCGTTTGCTTGTCATCCCTGCCGTTCTTGCCGCATTGGGAATGCCAGAATTTATGCCAATGTATGTTATCCCGAATCACATGATGCTGCTCGAAGGCCAGAAGTTTTCCACATCGCGTAATCATGCTATTTGGGTGGATGAGTATGTCACCCCTGAAAATGCTCAGGCGCTACGTTTTTATCTTTGTAGAAACCGGACTCACCGTAAGGAAGCAGACTTTCATCGCCAGGAATTCGAACGCTTTAATGCAGAGTTTTGGAACGGACAACTACCGGTAATGCTGGAAGCAGCTGACAGATTATTTGAGCCCTTCTCTGATAGCAAAAACCTGCCCGGACCCGGGCAATGGTGTGCCGATTGTCATTCTTTCTTTGAAGTCACCTCTCTGTTTATGGCATCAATAGAACAGTGTTATTCGCTCAGCATGCCAAATTTACGTAAAATAACGCGCAGTGTGGAAACTTTTGTGGATGAAATGACCACATTCTGTTTAGACGCAGCACTGCAACAAAAACCCGTGTTTATGAATTCCGCCCTGAACAGAACCCGGGCCAGAGTAATTGCGCGTGCACTTATCGCGCTGGCAACAGCATTACGCCCGATAACACCCGGGTTTTCTGAAGAGATATACCATAGATTTGATATACAACACCCTTCATTCACCACACTTTCTGTGGACTGGATGGCTGTCGAATTAAAAAACCCTGTTGGGAAAGATTGATACCTGTTTTATTGAATAATTCCGTCATTCATTATTAATTTCTCATAACATATCCGGTAACAGGAGTGACAATGTCAAGCAACAGCACTGTATTTCTTCCAATGAATGCAAATAAGTTTCGTGAATCCCTTTATTGGGATAAATTACCCAGTGAATATAAGGAAACGTTCAACGTTATTTCAGAGATCTTACCGTTCCGTGTTAACACCTTTTATTTGGAGAATTTGATTGACTGGGATGCGGGTATTAGCGATCCCCTTTTTCAATTGGTATTTCCACAATCAGGTATGTTAACAGACTCACAATTCAATCGTATTCATCATGCTCAACGCGGCAGTCGTAGCGGATTGCTTGACGTGGTCAGAGACGTGCGCACAGAGTTGAATCCGCATCCTTCAGGCCAGGCATTTAATGTACCAACGATTAATGATCAGAAAATTCAGGGCATTCAGCATAAATACAATGAAACGGCATTGTTCTTTCCCAGTGCCGGTCAATCATGCCATGCCTATTGCAGTTTCTGTTTTCGCTGGGCTCAGTTTGTGGGTGAAACAGAGGATCGTTTTCAGTCACGAGATATTCGTCAGTTAATCGACTATCTGAAAATTCATCCTGAGATCACGGATATATTAATTACTGGCGGTGATTCAATGATTATGCGGACCCGGATACTTGAGCGCTACATTCAACCACTACTCGACGAAACACATATTTCAACAATACGGTTGGGATCTAAAGCACTTACCTACTGGCCGCAACGTTTCACGAGTGATGAAGATGCAGACGACCTCATGAGATTATTTGAAAAAATCACAGCAAGTGGCAGGCATTTAGCCTTTATGGCCCATATCAATCATCCACGGGAGCTGGCACCGGCACAAACCCAGCAGGCGATAAAACGAATACTGTCGACCGGGGCCGTCATCCGAACCCAGGCACCTTTGCTAAAACATATCAATGATAAACCAGAGACCTGGATAGATTTATGGACTAAACAGGTTCAGCTTGGTTGTATTCCTTATTACATGTTCGTTGAGCGGGATACCGGTCCGAAGCAGTATTTCGAAGTCCCTCTGGTAGAGTGTTATGACATATTCCAGAAGGCCTATTCAAAAGTCTCGGGGCTTTCACGTTCGGTCAGAGGGCCCATAATGTCGGCGACCTCAGGTAAAGTTTGTATCGACGGCATCATTGAACTCAATGAAGAGAAATATCTTTCTCTTCAGTATCTACAGGCTCGCGATCCGTCATTATGCAGAAAGCCTTTCCTTGCGAAATATGACCCGGATGCCGTTTGGTTTGATCAATTACAATGCGTGACATTACCACGCACAGATGGCACTCGAAAATTAGCAGCCTTAAATAATCGCATTCATGCGACTGAGATATTTTAATCCTCAAATATACCTGCCTTTTTTATTTTTATTGGCCTTAGGAATTATGATGAAACGAAAAATTAAGTTAGGTCTGTCCATTTGGCGTCATGGCTACCATGTTGCATCCTGGCGACTTCCTGAAGTTCCACAAGATAATATGATGAATATATGGCGTTTTATTGACGTTGCAAAAGCTGCCGAAAGAGGAAAATTTGATTTAGTGTTTCTGGCCGATGTCCTTGGCTCACACCATATAGAAAATGATTCAAGAACGAAAACGAAAGGCCATGCGGTTCATAAAAATGATCCCCTGCAAATCCTTTCGGCCATTGCTGTACATACCCGGCATATTGGTCTTGTCGCCACGGTATCTACAACATACGGTCATCCTTATAAAACTGCGCGTGCCTTCGCCACTTTAGATCAAATCAGTAACGGACGTTCAGGGTGGAACATTGTGACCTCACACAATCTGGAAGAAGCACGAAACTTCGGTCTTGAAAAGAGGCCGGATCCGGCCATTCGCTATGCGCGTGCCCAGGAGTTTATTGATGTCACAAAAGGGTTATGGGATAGCTGGGGTGATGATGCATTTCCTGTAAATAAGGAGACAGGGTTATATGTCGATCGCAGCAAAATGCATGTTCTGGCACATGAGGGGATACATTTTAAAGTCCGTGGGCCGCTGGATATTGTACGATCTCCCCAGGGCCAGCCCGTGCTCGTAACTGCTGGCGACTCAGACAATACCGTGACGATGGCCGGTAAATACGCCAATATTGTTTATGCCGGACAGCCCGACTTAGAGGGTGCAAGAGATTTTTATCAGCGAATCAAAAGCAAGGCCCGGGAGTACGGACGAGAGGATGAAGTCTTCGTAATGCCGGGAATGATGGTTTATGTCGGCCAGACGCGTGAAGAAGCACAGGCAAAATTGGACAGAGTGCAAGATCTCGTCACGCCCGATGTGGGGTTTGCCCTGATCAAACCCTTCTTCGGTGATTTAACGCACCTGGATATTAACGCCCCTTTCCCGCTTGATGTTGAAGCATTAAAACTTGAATGGATCAACAGCCATTTCAGCAAGCTTCTGCTTCAGAAAGCAGCAGAACATAAATACACCATCAAAGACATGTACCGGGCTATTGCCAGAGGAGATGACTGGCATATCACCATCGCAGGAACCGCTAAAGAAGTCGTTGATAAAATGGAGGAGTGGATCAATGCAGGCGCAGCCGATGGTTTTAATATCCAGCCTCCGGACACTGTCGGGGGCGTCAATGACTTTATTGATCTCGTGATCCCTGAACTCCAACGACGCGGACTGTTCCGTGAAGAATATGAAGGGAATACATTGAGGGAAAATTTAGGATTAAAACATCCGGAAAATGTGTTTTTTAACACCACAGAATCCGTTTAGTAGAACACACTCCGGATGTTCGTCTGGTCAGGAGAATCGGCCTGAGAGACAGGCTGATTCTCCTTTACAAGAAAAGCGCTTTGTTCTTATGAGAATAATCCTTCTCTTATGCCCTTTTTGAGAACCCTGCGATAGCTTGTCACATTCGTTCTTCAGAGATTGCTAAGATAGAGTCAGACCAATAAGAAATTCGGGAAATGATGATGAGCACACAATTGAGACAGGAAGCCTTTCACTTAATGCGTAAGGTATTCCAGCAACACACTGCGAGATGGCAGCAGTGCATCCCGGAACTGACGAAACCGCAGTATGCAGTGTTACGCGCTATTGCTGAAAACCCCGGAATTGAGCAGGTCCAACTCACGGATGTCGCCTTCAGCAGTAAAGCGACACTGGCTGAAATGCTGGCACGTCTTGAAACACGCGGGCTGCTGATCCGTGCAGCCGATCCGGCAGATAAACGCCGGCGTTTTATTACACTGACGGCGGAGGGGAAAGCGGTTCTCGCGAAAATCCGGCCCGCCGGTCAGCAGGTAGATACTGAATTTCTGGCAAGACTTTCTCCGGACGATCAACAGCATTTAGTCCGTCTGCTGAAGTCGATGATGGAGGATTCAGTATAACTTTGCCGTAAACCCTTGTGGCTTGATTAGTGAAGGCCGCTTCGTTCCATAATTCCGGTCATTAATCTGCATTCAGCGCCGTATTGCCCCAAAAGGTACTAAGGCACTCTTGCACCGTCCCGATGATGAATGCTCACCAATAATAAGCCTATGAAAATCAACTTATTACGATTTCCGCTAATTGTTTTCGGCGCTAATTGTTTTCGGCGATTGATGGGCATAACTATACCCTCACTGTTAAATGGGACTTATCAAAATGGCGATACCCGCTTACCTATGGCTTAAAGATGACGGCGGCGCACACTGACAACTGGAAGTACCAAACGTCTCAAATTCTCCTATGTCGATAATCCTGGGGCATTTGTGGCGCGCTGGATCCCTTTCCCAGGTGTTGTAATTCCTGCGAGTGACATATCTCAAATTGTTTGGAAAAGCACCCGTCGTTACAACACCAGTGCGAGAGAGAATGACCGCTTATGGTGAATAATCAGGATGTCATAGATTGGTATAGCTCAAGATGGAATAAGACAGGTAAATGGCCTGTCACGATTGACACCAGCCTTACGACCGGACGCTATGTCTGGGTGTGGGAGACAGGCGAAGAAATCATGGATTATCAGTAAGTTAATTCGGAAAACCTACTCAACAGTGTACGGGCAACGCCCTGGGCATTCAGCCCGCGGATAGTGTTACAGCTGGGTCAGATTATGCAGAAAATCCTGAGTCTGCTTGGGTGATGTCAGACGAACAAAGCGAACATGCTGCCAGTCAGGATCGTTAAACAATGCCTGATATTGACGCCGGTTTTTCGCATAAGTTTTCAACGTCCAGAGAATAATCGAATCCCGGCTGAAGAAGCTCTTACGAAACGACTCACGGTTCCCTGTGCCTGCCCAGATTTCCTTTTGTCCCCATGCCCGGATAACGGCGCGTTTCACCGCCTGATATAACGTACGTCCGAACGAATAATCTACCCACACGATCATATCGATCTGGCGCCATTTCACTGCCTGCGTACGTTTGTAATTTCCGTCAATCACCCAGCCGTCACTGGCCGCCAGTTTTTCTGCCAGACGGGCAAAAAATTCGTCATCCGGCGTGCCCTGCCAGTCCGGACGCCAGAACAGCGCATCCAGTTCAATATAAGGAATATTCAGTTTCTGAGAAATATTGCGTGCAAGCGTGGATTTCCCGCTTCCGCTGGTGCCAATGACATTGATTTTCACCGTATGACTCCTTATCTACTGTCGGATATTGCCTATGACCCGAGCAAAAAAGGCGCATATTTTGCCGCACTCCATTTCAGTTGTACAGGAAGATAAATTCACGCTCTGAACCATTACGCGCGGAACTTAATTGTTACGTGAATGTATTAACACACCAGAACGATGAACTTTTTGTGCTTTTTTTAGATTGCTAGCAACAAAGTTTAAGATATTTTACGACCATACCTGTACAGATTTGAAATCTTTGTATAACTTTCTGTTACCCCTGCTTCATCATTAGTCCGTCTTTTACGGGCGTGTTCAGCCTGGCCTTTGGAAGGAAAATTGGATTTCCCTTCTTCCAAAGGTTTTTTTCACGGCTGGGATTTCGTGATGCGCAATTCAATGATCAGATGAGTCAGGGCCGGAAATTGTGAAGAGAAACTTCACAATACTCTCTTTTCTGACTGGTAATAGGCACTTTTCACATGAGACAAGTCTGCTGAAAAGTTTAAGGAGGTCTACATGCAAATCGAAGCAGAACATACAGTTACAGAAATCAGTGATTATTTAAATATTCGGGAAACGCCGACATTAAGCGAAGTGGAGATCCTCGGGACTATCGTTTCAGGACTTCTCTCCAGCCATTATCCGGTAAGCAATAAGGCCATCATTGAAGGTCTGGTGCGTCAGCTGGAACAGGAGACCAACGTCAGTAATCAGCAAGCTTGTCGCAACTTGTTAGAGCTGGTGTTGCTTTCAACGCAGGATGATGTGATCTAGAAATATTACCGGCCTGTTAAGGCATGATATTAACAGGCCGGAGTGCAATCATTTTTTTATTAAAGCGTTTTCAGCGTCGCTGCAATGACATCTTTAACTGGCGTAGTCGGACGACCAATCAGTTTGCTCAATGTATGGGAATCATCAAACAAGCCGCCTTTCCCGGCACCCGCATCAGAATCAGCCAGCATATTCGCCAGACCTTCCGGTAAACCGGCCCCGAGCAGCGCTTTGGCAAAATCCGCCTCCGGCAGGTTGATATAATCGACTTTTTTACCGGACTGACGGGCAATTTCGGCAGTAAATTCAGCCAGCGTGTAGGCATCATCCCCGGCCAGTTCGTAGATTTTACCGGCCTGATTTTCCTGGGTCAGTACTGCGGCGGCGGCTTCAGCATAATCCTGACGCGCAGCGGAAGAGATTTTTCCTTCACCCACTGAACCAATAAACGCGTTATGTGCCAGCGCCGGGGCAATACTTGCCGCATAGTTTTCGGTATACCAGCCGTTACGCAGCAGCACGAAAGGAATAGCGGATTCACTTAATGCTTTTTCTGTCGCACGGTGTTCAACACCCAGTCCCAGCGGACTTTTGTCTGCATGAAGCAAACTGGTGTAGGCCAGCAGTTGCACGCCTGCACGCTTTGCTGCATCGATGACCGCGTTATGTTGCGCTTCGCGCTGACCGACTTCACTGGAAGAAATCAGCAGCAATTTTTCGACACCTTCAAAAGCCGAATCCAGTGTGGCGGGCTGGCTGTAATCGGCCTGACGTACCTGAATACCCTGCTCTGCCAGGTCCTGCGCTTTTTGCGGATTACGTACCGCAGCAATTATCTGATGAGCAGGCACTTTTTTCAAAAGTGCGGCAATAACGAGGCGGCCTAACTGGCCGGTAGCACCGGTAACTGCGATCATAGTGGTTTCTCCAAAAAGTCTTCGACAGAAAAGTTATACTTTAAAGACGCTAAAAGCGTCGCCGTAAGCACATCCTATGCGATATACTAACTTTTCGTAAGTACGCACCCAAAGGTTAGTATGAAAATAATTTCTTCCGGACAACCCGCTGAACGTTTACCACTGACAGAGCAAATCCGCCGGGGCGAAGTGCTGGATCCCAACTGCCCGTCGCGCGAAATTCTACGCCACATCACCAGCCGCTGGGGCTTACTGATCCTGATCGCCCTCAGCGATAATACGTTGCGCTTTAGCGAGCTGCGCCGCAAAGTCGGTGGTGTCAGTGAAAAAATGCTGGCGCAAACTTTACAATCCCTTGAAGAAGACGGTTTCATCGACCGCCGCGCTTATCCGGTGGTGCCACCACATGTGGAATATTCTCTGACCCCGCTCGGCGTTGAAGTAAAAGATCAGGTTGCCGGACTCGCGGACTGGCTGGAGTCGAATCTGCATCGTGTGATGAAACAGCGTAGCTTGCATATTGCAGGCACGCAGTAATTAACAAAAAAACTTAACAAGTCCCCAAAAATTCTCACCTATCATTGATTCAACCCACCGACTAACATCATTTCATTGATTCGATAAACCCTTTTATTTTAATCAGCTGAGGTGATGTATGTCCCTGTCCCAGCCCCACCAGCAACATGTCACGCTCGTTATTACCCACAAGATTGCGCCAGCCAGCGAAACACAATACGAGGCCTGGCTGAATAAAATTATGCCGCAGGCCAGCACCTTTCCGGGCCATCTGGGCGTCAACGTTATACGCCCGAACCGCAGCGGCGATGCTTACACCATTCTGGTGCGTTTCGACACGCTGGAAAACCTCAACGCATGGCATAACTCGGATCTGCGTAAACAACTGGTCGCCGAAGTCAGCCCGCTGTTATTGCAAAACGACAACACCGAGGTGCGTCCCGGCGCCGAATTCTGGTTCACCCCGCCAAGTGCGAATGTCCGCCCGCCAGCACGCTGGAAACAATATCTGCTGACATTAGGGGTGATTTACCCATCGACTCACATTGTGCCCTGGTTTTGGGGGCAGTTTTTGCCGCAGCTTAAAGGCACCGAAGGCGGTCATTTACTTAATGACGCAACGGTCGTCGGGCTGGTGGTTTTCCTCTGGATGCCGATCGTTACACGCGTATTTCATTCATGGCTGACGCGCTCTTCCGCGCAATAACAGGAGATTTTCCAATGAATCCAATAAATAATGTTGCTTCACTGATCCTGCTTAATGGCAAGTTCCATACCGTTGACAGAGAAAAACCGCTGGCAAATGCCGTCGCAATCAAAGACGGTAAATTTCTGGCTGTCGGTACCGAAAATGAAGTGATGCAGTTTGCTGATGCACAGACGCAGGTGGTCGATTTGCACGGCCATACCGCCGTTCCCGGCCTGAATGACTCGCATCTGCACCTGATCCGTGGCGGTCTGAATTATAATCTGGAACTGCGCTGGGAAGGCGTACCTTCACTGGCCGATGCCCTGCGTATGCTCAAAGAGCAAGCGCTGCGTACGCCAAGCCCGCAATGGGTGCGCGTCGTCGGTGGCTGGACCGAGTTTCAGTTTGCTGAACGCCGCATGCCTACGCTCGATGAAATTAACCAGGCCGCACCGGATACGCCGGTGTTTATCCTGCATTTATACGACCGTGCCCTGCTCAACCGCGCCGCACTCAAAGTGGTCGGCTATACCAAAGACACGCCAAATCCACCGGGCGGTGAAATTCAGCGTGACAGCAACGGCAATCCGACCGGCATGTTGATCGCCAAACCAAACGCCATGATCCTGTATTCAACGCTGGCAAAAGGTCCGAAACTGCCGCTGGAACAGCAGGTGAATTCCACACGCCAGTTTATGCGTGAGCTGAACCGGCTCGGCCTGACCAGCGCCATAGACGCGGGCGGCGGCTTCCAGAATTATCCTGAGGATTATCAGATCATTGATGAGCTTCATCAGAAAAATCAGCTGACGGTACGCATTGCCTACAACTTGTTTACCCAGCGGCCGCAACACGAGCTGGAAGATTTTGAACTCTGGACTGACATGCTCAAACCTGGCCAGGGTACCGATTTCTACCGTCATAACGGCGCAGGTGAAATGCTGGTATTTTCAGCGGCAGACTTTGAAGACTTCCTGCAACCGCGTCCGGATTTACCGCCGGGAACTGAGGTCGAACTTGAACGCGTGGTGCGTCATCTGGTGGAGCACCGCTGGCCGTTCCGCCTGCATGCAACCTATGACGAATCGATCAGCCGGATGCTGGATGTCTTTGAAAAAGTGAACAGCGATATTCCGTTCAACGGATTGCACTGGTTCTTTGACCACGCGGAAACCATCACCGAACGTAATATTGAGCGCGTCAAAGCGCTGGGCGGTGGCATTGCGGTACAGCATCGTATGGCGTTCCAGGGAGAATATTTTGCTGACCGTTACGGTATCGAAGCCACTAAACATACGCCGCCGGTGGCAAAAATGTTGTCCGCAGGCGTGCCGGTCGGACTGGGTACCGACGCGACCCGCGTTGCCAGTTATAACCCATGGACGGCGCTGTACTGGCTGGTTTCAGGTCGTACAGTAGGCGGCATGGCCATGTATGATGATGAGGCCCGCATTGACCGCGAAACTGCGCTGATGCTGTGGACACAGGGCAGCTCGTGGTTCTCCAGCGAACAGGGCAAGAAAGGTCAGATCAAAGCCGGACAGCTGGCCGATCTGGCGGTGCTTTCCGAAGATTTCTTCAGCGTGCCGGAAGAACGTATCAAGGGTATCGAATCAGTGATGACCGTAGTCGATGGTAAAGTGGTCTATGCTGCCGGCAGCTTCTCGCCTCTGGCTCCGCCAGCGATTCCGGTGCTGCCGGACTGGTCGCCGGTCACCACGGTACCCGGACATTACCGCTCTGCACCGCCACAAGGTGCCGCGCGTGTCGGGCTGGTTCGTCAGGGACATCAGTGCGTTGGCCCGTGCGGCGTGCATAAACACAGCCATGATATTGCCCGGGGTTCTGATGTCCCGGTGTCCGATGACAACGCCTTCTGGGGGGCTTTAGGGTGTTCGTGCTTCTCGTTCTGACCCTTTAAGAACAACATGGAAATGGCCTGTAACGCAGGCCATTTTTTCTGTCATCGTATCTTTTGCACAGGCTACGCCATACCCTATTATGAGCATTTGCTCATTAACAGGAACACCATGATGCGTGACCTCCCTCCTACAGCCACACTCCGTGCCTTTGAAGTGGCCACCCGCCACACAACGTTTACCTCAACCGCAGACGAACTGTTTATTACACAAAGTGCGGTCAGCCATCAGCTGAAAAAACTGGAGGAAATCTGGGGCCTGCAACTTTTCCAACGGGGTAAAACCCTTAGCCTGACACCTGCCGGTGCCGCGCTCGCCCCTCTGGTACGGGAATTCTTTAGTAAACTTGAAACCACACTTGCGGATCTGCGTGAACAGAAAGGACGGGTGCGACTGCGTGTCAGCACCACCTATTCTTTTGCCTTAAAGTGGTTGTTACCGCGTCTGCCGGAATTAGCACGTTTGCATCCGGAGATTCTGGTGTCGCTGGAAAGTACGGATAAAGCCATCAACTTCGCCAGCGCAGATTCCGATGTGGCGATCCGTTTCGGACATGGTAATTATGCGGCACTGCATACAGAATTTATGTTCCGCGAACAATTATTTCCGGTGGCCAGCCCCGCTTTTTTAGCCAGCTTTGGTACCCCTTCCGGGCCTGCTGAACTGTTGCGTTTTCCCTTGCTGACGCGTGACGGAGCCGATCTGGTACCGAAATGGGATGCCTGGTTTAAGCTGGTCGGGATAAACACCGATGTGCTGCACGAGAGTGTACGCTTCGCCGATACTAATATGACGATTGAAGCCGCGTTACTGGGCCAGGGCATTGCGTTAGCGCGCAGCGGACACGTAGAAAAAGAAATCCGTGAGGGCAGTCTGGTCAGGCTCTTTGACATCAATTTTCCTTCACCGGCCGCCTATTACTTCGTCTGTCCGCAAGGCATCGAAACGCAGCCACATATCATTAAATTCCGTAACTGGCTGCTGGCCGAGTCACAACAGGCACAGTTAAGTTACCGCTGAAGTATGAATCATTGCTCATACCCCGATGACAACACTTCACTGTTAATCCGGGGACAGGCTGTTTAGCATCGGTACATGCCCGCTCATATTATTTTACTTACATTATTCGCCGCCCTGCTGCATGCCAGCTGGAATGCCTTATTACGCAGCGGTAATGACCGGTTGTGGTCGATGACCATCATGTGTGTGGCGATTGCGTTGAGCTGCGTTGTCATCGCGCCATTTCTGCCACTGCCTGCCCGGGCGAGCATCGGATATGCGGTGTTATCTGCCCTGCTGCATGTCAGCTATAACCTGTGTTTAATACGCAGTTATCAGAGCGGGGATCTCGGGCAAACCTACCCGGTTGCACGCGGCTCCTCGCCGCTGATGGTGACCTGTGGCGCAGCGCTGTTCGCCGGGGAGAAGATCGCTTTTAACACCCTTCTTGGCATCGCGCTAATTTCTGGCGGTATTCTTATGCTTGCAATGAGAAGCCGCAAACTGGCGATGCCAGGCCTGAAATATACCCTGGCTACCGGCGCGTTTATCGCCGCATACAGCGTAGTGGATGGAATGGGCGTACGCGTCTCCGGCAATCCGTTTTCCTATACCGTGTGGATGAGCATGTTATGGGGAGTGCTGATGCCAGTGCTGTATATCGTTCTGCGCGACACAAAAAGCTTACTGCGCTGGCGGCCTGGTTTACTCAGTGCGGCCGCGGGGGGTCTGGTATCGCTGCTGGCTTACGGCATTATTATTTATGCCATGACGGCCGCACCGATGGGTGCCGTCTCCGCGCTGCGCGAAACCAGCGTACTGTTTGCCGCTGTTCTGGGTTATTGGTTCCTTGGCGAAACACTCACGCTGAGAAAAATGCTGGCATGTGCGGTGATTGCCACCGGCACATTATTGATGGGTTAATCAAATCAGGAGAACTTAAAATGTCTGACCGCCCTGCTATAGCTCTGATAGGCCCCGGTGCGATTGGTACCACCATCGCCGCAGTACTGCATGAGGTGAACCGCACCCCGCTACTTTGCGGGCGCACCGCACACCCCGAATTAATTCTGCGCCATGATGACGGCGAAATTGTAGTACCAGGTCCGGTACTGAACAATCCGTCAACCGTTACCCGTCCTTTCGATTTGGTTTTTGTTGCGGTGAAAACGACGCAGGTGGCTGACAGCGCTGGCTGGCTGACCACCTTATGCGATGAAAATACCGTTGTCTGTGCACTGCAAAACGGCGTTGAACAGAAAACGCTGCTGGAACCTTACGTTAACGGAGCAACGGTACTGCCTTCCGTCGTATGGTTCCCGGCACAACGCGAACCGGATGCTTCAGTCCGGCTGCGCGCCAAACCACGACTGACGTTGCCGGATGTGCCAAAGGCAAAACGGATCGCTGAGGCGCTCAGTGACACGCGCTGTGCGGTTGAATTGTCATCCGATTTCCTCACGATCGCATGGCGCAAACTGCTGCAGAATGCGGTCGCTGGTCTGATGGTTCTCGCAAACCGCCGGGCAGGTATGTTCTCACGCGGGGATATCACGCAACTGGCACTGGCATATCTGCAGGAATGTCTGACGGTCGCGCGTGCAGAGGGGGCGGTACTTAGCGATACCGTTCCGCAAGAGATCGTTGAGGGTTTTCATCGTGCGCCGGCAGATTTAGGCACATCCATTCTCGCCGATCGCCAGGCTAACCGCCCGCTGGAATGGGATATACGTAACGGCGTCGTACAGCGTTATGGGCTCGCCCGGGGTCTTCCTACACCGATCAGCGACATTCTGGTCCCGCTGCTGGCGGCGGGGAGTGAGGGACCGGGCTGATGCCTGCACAAAGGCCGCCGCGAACCTGATGCCCGCGGCAGCCTTTGCGTATTACGGCTTATAAATCCTTAAACGATCCCAGCCGGAATCCGCGTTCAGTTATCGCAGTTTTGAGCGAGGCCGACGTCAGCACATCCAGCTCCGCCAGGCGCGGAGTGCAATATTTGCTCGCCAGAATGGTGTTATCGATAAACGACGGATGGGTCATGATTTCCACCGAGCGGTCACCACGTTGTGTCGCGCTGTCCAGTGTTTGCACAAACAGGGCTTCTGAAACCGCCTCACCGTAGAAACTGCTGTCGAAACCGTCGGTACTCTTCGCGCCGCACAGCGCAATGTCGCCCCTGCGGATTTCCTCACGGTCTATGCGTACAGGAATGCCCTGCTCTTGCGCGAATGCCTCAACGATCGGGAAAATCTGCGGGAACATATGCACATGATGATGACTGTCGAGATGGGTCGGCAAATGGCCAAACAGAGCCAGGAAACGGTCGAACTGGCTTTGCAGTTCATGCCTGATTTCATCAAGCGGTAACGTCCCCTGCCCGGCCATTTCCCAAATCCATTTGCCCAGTTCACCGTCGCGGACCAGACCCGGCATGGGTGACAACGGACGTCCAAGCGTCAGCACGAAGTGCATGCCCACGGCAAGATCAGAATTTGCTTTGCTCAGCGCCGCCGCGTGTTCAGCACTGGCCATATTGACCATCGCCGTCGTCGACCGCACCACGCCGTTGTTGAATGCGTCAATGATCCCGTAGTTTTGCGCTTTACAAAGCCCGAAATCATCGGCGTTCACTATCAGTAATTTATCCATAAATGTCCCGGTTGAACGCCTTCCCTTTTCGGGGAAGGCCATGGGTTATTTCAGCGCAGCAATGGTTTTGGCAAAATTTGGCAGCAGTTTTTCATGAGCCAGCAACATTTCGCGCGCCAGTATTTCGGCATCTTTATCGGAATGGATCAGCGGGCTGAGATTCATCGCCAGCAGAACGTCATTGAGTTCACCGCTCAGTGCGGCCTCACTCGCGGCAATCTCAAACCCTTTGATGGTGTAAATCAGCCCCAGCACCTTTTCGTCAAAATGCGTGATACGCGGGTGTGGTTTTGCGCCGTCACGCCCGATAGTACAGGTCATTTCCACCGCCCAGTCAGCCGGAATGTTATCAACATGTCCGTTGTGCGGGAAATTGACGTACTGCTCGGTTTGTTTATCGTTGTAAATCGCGCTGATGACTTCGCAGGCCGCGTCGGAATAATAGGCCCCGCCGCGCAATTCCAGTTCTTTGGGTTTGACATTCAGATCAGGGTTTTTGTACAGATCGAACAGCTGCTTTTCAACCTTCTGTACCACCGTAGCGCGCGCGCCGCCTTTGTAGAATTCCCCCATTTCAATCGCCAGCATCTCTTTCTGCTTAAAGTAATACAGCAGATAAGAACACGGCAGCAGATTCAGGGAGCGGATCAGCCCTTCACTGAAGGGCAAATCAAAGATGTTTTTCACCGAACCGGCGGTGAGTGTGCCGGATGCTACGCCGTCAAGCAGTTCGGCGAAACGTGATTCGCCGTTGACCAGAACATCTTTGATGAACACCATGTGGTTCAGGCCAAACAAATCGATAGACAAATCATCCTGCGGTGCCAGCTTCAGCACATCCTGAATAAACATTTTCATGCCGACCGGGATGTTACATACGCCGATAAATTTTTTGAATTGGGTATGACGGAATACGGCTTCTGTCACCATACCCGCCGGGTTGGTGAAGTTAATGACCCAGGCGTCCGGACAGATTTCTTCGACATCCCGGATGATGTCAAAAATCACCGGAATAGTCCGCAGCCCTTTGAACAATCCACCAGCCCCGTTGGTTTCCTGACCGAGATAACCGTGACTCAGCGGGATACGTTCATCCAGCTCGCGTGCTTTCAACTGGCCGACACGCAGTTGCGTGGTGACGAAATCGGCATCCGCCAGCGCTTCGCGGCGATCCAGTGTTTTATGCATCACAATCGGCACGCCTGCGCGCTCCACCATACGCTGGCAAAGGTTGAAAATAATGTCCTGTTTCTCTTTCCCGGCTTCCACATCAACCAGCCATAATTCAGTAATGGGCAGTTCATCGTAGCGTTTAATAAAGCCTTCCAGTAATTCCGGGGTATAACTACTTCCGCCACCGACGGTGACGACTTTCAGTTTTTTACGCATAGGAACTCCCGTGCAATAATAATGCACTGCAAATTTAAACAGAGAAATAAATGATTCGGATTAATTAATACTGCATAACTTCTTCCGGTAATGATTCGGGGTGAAAGATGTCAGCTTTTTAAAGTTTTTAATAAACATACTCGGACTGCTGTAACCAGATTCAAATGCAATATCCGAAACCGAGTAATTCGTAATTTCCAGTTGCTTTTTGGCAAAATCAATACGGATTTCATTAATAATCTGCATCGGCGTTTTGCCATAATGTCGCTGCGTGGCTCGGCTAAGATATTCCTGAGATTTACCGGAAAGTGCCACCATATTCACTAATGCCTTGTCACCAAACTGTGCTTTATCATGCATCTTCTCAATAGCATTTTTAAGCCAGCCTGGCGCATCTGTCGCTACTTCGGATTCCCGGTGATGACGTAAACGGTTCACAATATAAAACGTCACCATTTCCAGAAACTCATTAAATTCCCCGTTCCTGAAATTCAACGAAGCAATCACAGATTCTATATAAGCCAGAAATTCAGTCTTAATCTGATAAACCTGTGATGCCACGAAGCGGGATGGCAATAAAGATAAATAATGTTGCTCAAAGAACGCTTTGCTGATCCCGACATTTAATATCCGCGTCGCACCAAACTCATAAAAGCTTTGGTGGTGAGATCCCAGCGGGATAAACACAAAATCGCCGCGTTCTAACAATACCCGTTTGCCATTGACGTTCTGGTAATACCGCCCGGTCAGTACCACTGTAAATTCATAGTAGTCATGCTCATGCAGCCCGGAAATACTTTCTACTTTGTTGTAGATGAACATGTGGAAATTCTGCCCGTCGAAGAGCTGATTTTCGCGCGCTGTCTTGATTTCCATGCTCAGTACCGGTGGCTGCATTATGGATCCCTACGTTATTTTATTTTCTCATGAAGCTCAATGAGTTCCGCAATCAGCTCACGGGCCAGCATTGACGTCATCAGATGATCTTGCGCGTGCACCAGTACCAGGCTGACTTTGGTTTTCCCTTCGCCCTGATCGGCCTCAATCAGTTTGGTTTGCACCAGATGCGCTTCATTGAGGGCCATTTTTGACTGTGCCATTACCGCGTGCGCCTGCTCAAAATCTCCTTCTTTGGCCTTTTTGAGCGCTGCGTAAGCCAGGCTGCGCGCCTGTCCGGAGTTAATGATCAACCCCATGACCACTTCTTCGAGATCCTGCATTTCGTTTTCAGTTTCTACAATACTGTCTAAATCCATCATCCTGGTCTCTCCTTGATTGGCCGGATAACAGCGGGAAGATGGCCTCTGCCCGCCCTCCGTTGAGATTAAAATTTCAATGCGGCTGCAATGTCTTCTTCGCTTTCTTCTTCTTCAATGATCGCCTGCGCTTTGTTAGATAAGATCACGAATGGCATATACACCAGCGTGGCGACACCGAGATTGAACAACGCGACCAGCAGCGCAGCGATACTGCCGTTACTGTTAAAGAAGGCGCCCAGCCCGGTCGGCATGGTCCACGGCGCCAGGTTAGTCACCGGGGGAATGATCCCCAGAGAGTAAGCCGCAAGTGTGATAGCTGCGAGAATCGGCTGGACCAGGACAAACGGAATGAACATGACCGGGTTCATGATAATCGGCAGACCAAACAAAATAGGCTCGTTAATCTGGAAAATACCTGACGGCAGCGCCAGCTTCGCCACCTGGCGATGATCGGCACGGCGTGAAGCGATAAAGATGGCGATGATAAGCCCGAGCGTCGCACCGGAACCGCCCAGCATGATGTAGGAATCCAGCATCGGTTTTGCCCAGAAATGGAAGGTTTTCCCGGCATCAATGGCAGCACTCACGGAACCGTACTCGGTGTACAGGGCGATATTTTCCAGGGCCCACGGGGTCATAATACCGTTGTCGAGAGCGGTCAGTGCGAGCGAACCGTGTACACCAAAGAACCACAGCAGGGAGTTGAAAATCACATACGCCCAGCCCACCACGCCGCCCATCGCCGCCAGAGGCTTGGAAATAGAATCCATAATGATCTGGTGGAAGTTATGACCATATAATCCGAGTAACCAGGAAATCATCCCGAAAATAAACAGAATAATAAAACCCGGAATGAGTGCTGAAAAAGATCGGGAAACAGAAGACGGCACACTCGCCGGCAAGGTAATAACCCAGTTCCGGCGAATGACAAAGGTAAACATTTCTGCGACAACCAAACCTATCAGCATACCGGAAATAATATTGGCGCCCCCTAACCAGTTTGCACCTACTGCATAGGCTTCGCCGACATTGTATGGCGTCACGGTCATAAAGGCCGCGACGGCTAATAAACCGGCGGAGAGCGAATCAACTTTACGTTCTTCCGCTAATGCCATGCCGATAAAGAACGGTGCCATCAGCGACATAATACCGAGCGTACCGTTATAAACATTAATACCGATGGTTTTCAGACCGGCCAGTGTATCGATAGTTGACGGGTCTAAACGCACACCTAATGAATAAAAGAAAGAACCGGCCCCGAAATTCAGGAATACATTATTAATTAAAACGAACATGGCACCCGCAAGGGTTAGCGGCATGAGTTTTATAAAGCCATTTTTAATGGCATTAATATGCGGTTGTTTACCTATTTTGACGGCAAAAGGAAGGAGTATCTTTTCAAGTGAATCAATGGCTTTGCTCATTGTTATTTTCCTTTAATGCCGCCATCCGGCGGCCAGGGGAAGAAATTCGCTCTTTGACTGGAGTTCTCTTTGACTTAAAAATTTCAATATAAAGACGATCAATTTAAAAATAAGGAAAAATTAAAATTACTGCGCTGCTGCTTTTTTGATCGCAGCAACCGCTGCTTTCAGAACACCTAACCCATCGATTTTGCCGTACAGGCCAGAATCAATCACCTCAACCGGTTTGCCGGGCAAGACATTTTTAATTTCATTCAGCATATAAGCAATTTGCGGCCCAAGCAGAACGACATCTGCCGCCATACCCTTCTCAGCGGCCAGTGTTTCAGGAAATGCTTCGATAATGACCGGGACCTCATATTTCTCGGCCTGAACCTTCATTTTAGAAACCAGCAATGAAGTGGACATTCCGGCGGAGCAAAACAAATAAATGACTTTCTTTTCCATGATGAAACCCTCATATCCCGATAGATTGCAGCTCTGGCAACGGTTTTTCCTTCACCTGTGAGAATGTATTCAGAGCATATAAATGAAAATGATGAATCGTCTCTGCTTGAAAGCATTATACGGCATCGCGCCGGGACGCGATAATTCGGTGCTTACAGAAATCCTCTCTCCTTGACCATCCCCTATGACTCCCTTCACGTTTTGGGGAAATAATTCGCGAGGATAAATAAGACCGAGCCGGGCTGCAACGCAACAGAAAGTTAACATTTCCCCTTACCCAAGCAGGGAACAATATGAGAAACTGATAATGATTGCGCAAACATTACTATTTTGACGCCCGAATTCAGTGGTCAATACTTTGAATAAGAAAACAAATATCCAAAATGGCCTTTCCCGCACGGCCACGCTCGAAGATGTCGCACAGGCCGCCGGCCTCTCCCCGATGACGATCAGCCGCGCCTTAAACAATCCTAAAGTCGTGCGTCCGGCAACCATTGCCCGCGTGATGGAGGCCGTAAAAAGCACCGGTTACATTCCTAATATGCTGGCCGGCGGACTGGCCACCCGTCGCACAAAACTCATCGCCGTCGTGGTGCCGCAAATCAACAATAATATGTTTGTCGATACTGTACAGGCGATCAGCGACCAGCTCGCGGCGCGGGGTTACCACATGCTGTTGTGTATTGTCGGCTATGAGCCGGAAGATGAAACCGATATTGTCGCGACCTTGCTTTCGCGTCGACCGGACGGGATTGTGCTGACCGGCATCCATCACACCTCAGAACTGAAAAGAATCATTCTGAATGCCAATATTCCGGTGGTGGAGATTTGGGATCTGACACCTACGCCGATAGATATGCTGATTGGCTTCTCGCACGAAAAAGTCGGCAATGCCATCGGTGACTATTTCCTCAGCAAAGGTTTTTCCCGCTTTGGTTTTATCTGCGCCTCGGATCGCCGCGCCATGGTACGTAAAAACGGAGCCATCAGTGTATTACGGACTCTCTCCGGGCACGATATTAAAGAAGTGATCGTCTCACGTCCGGCCAATATGGAAGTCGGGCGTCATGCACTCAGACAACTGCTTGCCACCGGTGAGCCGTTCGACGCCATCATTTGCAGTTCTGATACGCTGGCCCAAGGTGCAATTATGGAAGCCGAAGCACAGGGTTTATGTGTTCCGGATGATTTCTCGGTGATCGGTTTTGCGGATCTGAATTTTGCTGCCCACAACCGCCCGGCGATAACCACAGTCAGCGTTGAAAAGTGGGATTTAGGCATCCGCGCGGCGGATATGCTGGCGGATAAAATTGAAGGCATCGTGGTTGAAGAGCCAATTGTCGATATGGGTTACCGGCTGGTGATTCGGGAATCGGCTTAGGGCCCGCGCACATTTCAGTTTATGTTTTTGACCTTAATACTCCACCCCAACCCTCCCCTTCGCAGGGGAGGGAGCCGTGCTGCGTTATTATCCGAAATTGAAATCAATTCTTATTTGTTAAAAATGTTAGCTAACATTCACAACAACTAATAACAGGAACTTTCCGTGCGCAATTATATTGATCTAAATTCAGCCAGTGAAGACAGACAATGATCTTTGATAACTGATGCTAATTTAATTTGAGTTTTGGTAAATAGAAAATTTATAAATAGCTGTTTTAAAAGGATTTAAAATCTATTCCATGATTATTTAAAACCACCACATTAGCCACCGCACAGTTCGCATGGAATTTATTCATTTATTTTAGATGTAGCAGTGATATTATAAATTTGTACCCCAAAATAATAATAATTAACCCAAACTTAACATCAGGCATGTGAGAGTCGTAATTCTATGCTCCTTCAAAAAAAAACAACCCGTCGCAAGTTTTTACTTGGGTCGCTGATGGCTCTGCCGGTCGGCACCATAATGATGAAAGGATTGTCGGCGGCACAAGCTGCGGAAATGGCTGCCCCGGATTTACTCGATTATAAACCCATATTTTTCAGTACCGATGAGTGGCAGTTTATTATGGCCGCTGCTGACCGCCTGATCCCTGCTGGTGGCAAAGGTAAAGCACCGGGCGCACTCGAAACCAACGTGCCGATTTTTATCGACCAGCAAATGCACGGTGATTTTGGTGATGAAATTTACATGCAGGGCCCGTTCAATGTGCATGCTCCGGCCACAATGGGGTATCAGATCCCGTTCCGTCCGCAGCAAATCTACAAAACCGGCATTCGCCTGGCGAACGCCTGGTGTCAGCAAAACCACCAGAAAGCCTTCCATGACCTCGCCGCTCAGGACAAAGACAACGTTCTGACGCAGCTGCAGAAAAATGGCATTCAGTTTGCGGATCTTGGTGAAGAGAACCTCGTGGCTTCGCAATTCTTCAGTGAACTGCTTTCAGATACCAAACACGGTTATCTGGCAGACCCGATCTACGGCGGAAACAAAGGGATGAAAGCATGGATAGCCATCGGCTTCCCCGGCGCCCGCGCCAGTTTCACCGAATGGGTTAAGCAGCACAATGTCCCTTATCCGCTGGGACCTGTGAGCCTGCAAGGCGCGCGTGCCTGAGTGCCCGCCCTATTACCGTTTTCTGATGAATGACAGGATTAAAGATGGCAAAAGTAACTAAACCGGAAGTCGACGTTGTTGTTGTCGGCCTCGGCTGGGCTGGCTCACTGATGAGTATTGAGCTGGCAATGGCGGGCCTGACCGTGCGCGCGCTTGAGCGTGGCGGCGATCGTGGTTATGAAGAATTTGCTTACCCGAAACCGGCGGACGAATATGCCTACGCGGTACGCAATAAAGTCATGGCGACCCCGGCAGAAGCCGCCGTCACCGTGCGTTACAACATGCGTGAAACTGCCCTTCCGACCCGTAAATGGGGTGCATTTGCGCCGGGTACCGGCGTTGGTGGTTCCGGTCTGCACTGGACAGCAGTATTGATTCGCCCGACGCCGACTGATTTAAAACTTAAAACCTACGCTGACGAAGCTTACAAACCGGGCATCTTGCAGGAAGATATGCGGATCATGGATTTCCCATTCACATGGGATGAAATTGAGCCGTATTACACTAAGTTTGAGCACATCTGCGGCCAGTCCGGCAAAACCGGCAATCTTCGTGGTCAGATTATGGAAGGCGGTGATCCGTTCGAAGGACCCCGCTCCGAGCCATATCCCCTGCCTGCACTGGAAGATACGCTTAACAGCAGTATGTTTGCTGAAGTGACCAAAAAGATGGGCTATCACCCGTTCCCGAATCCGTCAGCCTGTGTCTCCCGCGCCTGGACTAACCCTTACGGCAACCAAATTGCACCCTGTAACTACTGTGGTTATTGCAGTAAATATCCGTGCCTGAACTACTCGAAAGCCTCACCGCAGACGGCGGTCATGGATGCACTTAAACGTATGGATAACTTCTCCTATGAAGTGCATGCCAACGTGCTGAAAGTCGAACTGCATGATGATAAGAAAACCGCGAAAGGCGTGATCTACATGGATGCAGACGGCAACGAGTGTTTCCAGCCCGCCAAAATCGTGGTGCTGAGTAGCTTCCAGTTCTGTAACGTGCGCCTGATGCTGCTGTCAGGGATCGGCAAGCCTTATAATCCAATTACCGAAGAAGGCGTGATTGGCCGTAACTATGCGTTCCTCAGTAACGGCGGCTCGACGCTGTTCTTCAAAGACAAAAACTTCAATCCGTTCGCTACCGCAGGTGCCACCGGCCAGATGTTCAACGATATCTCTCCGGGCAACTTCGACGGTCCTGCGCTGGGCTTTATCGGCGGCGCGAAAATCCACAGTTCGCAGGCCACCGGCACGCCAATCAGCACCTCGCTGCCAAAAGGCACGCCTGCGTGGGGCACCGGCTGGAAAGAAGGGATGGAAGAATGGTACGGCCATTCGATGAAAATCAGCATTACCACCACCTGCCAGTCTTATCGCGATATTTATCTGGATCTCGATCCGAATTATAAAGATGAATATGGCTATCCGCTGCTGCGCATGACCTTCGACTGGAAACAGAACGAACTCAAATTGCAGCAATATCTGAAAGGTATCGTTGGCAATATCACTAAAGAGCTGAATCCGGACAGCTACAGCGAAAGTTTCCTGCCGATGGACGCGCACTTTGACCTGACAAAATACGTTTCCACGCACAACGTGGGCGGCGCGGTGATGGGCGACAACCCGAAAACTTCTGCGCTGAACAAGTTCCTGCAAAGCTGGGATGTACATAACGTCTTTGTGCCGGGCGGCAATGCCTTCCCGCAAAACTTCCAGGCTAACCCGACCGATACCATTGGTGCGATCACCCTGATGGCGGCGCAGGCCATTAAAGATCAGTACCTGAAAAATCCCGGTCCACTGGTTCAGGCATAAGCGGAGATGAACACGATGAAACTCAAAAGTTTATTTATCGCTAATGCCTTGCTGCTGGGTGCAGGTTTTATGGCGAATGCGCAGGCAGCCACGAATGCACAAGCCGACAACGTCGCGCTCATAAAACAAGGTGAGTATGTGGCGCGCCTGGGCGACTGCGGCGCGTGTCATACGGTGGCTGGCAAACCGGCGTTTTCAGGCGGGCTGGCGATCAACTCGAATCTGGGCACCATTTATTCGACCAACATTACGCCGGATAAAGACCACGGCATTGGCGGTTATACCGAAGCCCAGTTCTCGGATGCGGTGCGTAAAGGCGTGCTGCCGGATGGCACCCGTTTGTATCCGGCGATGCCTTACCCTGATTACGCCAAAATCAGCGATGAGGATATGCACGCGCTCTACGTTTACTTTATGCAGGGCGTAAAACCGAGCGCGGAACAACCGCCGGAAACGGATCTGAGCTTCCCGTTCAGCCAGCGCTGGGGCATGCGCTTCTGGAACTGGGCGTTTGCGTCTGACAAACCATTCCAGCCAATCGGCGGTGCGTCCGCACAGGTTAACCGCGGCGCTTATCTGGTGGAAAGCCTGGGCCACTGCGGCAGTTGCCACACTCCGCGCGGCTTCGGCATGAATGAAAAAGCACTCGACAGCAGCGACTCTGATTTTCTGGCGGGTGGCAGCCTCAATAACTGGGACGTCCCGTCGCTGCGCGGCGTAGCGCACTGGAACGAACAGGAGATCGTCGATTATCTGGGCAAAGGGCGTAACGACAAAGCGGCGGTAGGCGGCGAAATGACGTCTGTGGTGGAAAATAGCACCGCCCATATGACCGATGAAGACCTCAAAGCCATTGCGGCATACATCAAGTTCCTGGGCGGTAATCCACCGGTTCCGGCACAAGATTCGCAGAAAGCCAGCGCGACCGAAGCCAGACTGACGGCAGCGAAAAATCTCACCGAAGGCGAGCGTCTGTATCTGGATAACTGTGGTGCCTGCCACTTTGTGACTGGCAAAGGCGCACCAGGCGTGTTCCCGCAGCTGGATCAGGCAACGATTGTGAACGCGAAAGACCCGACAGGACTGATCCACACCATTCTCGCGGGTGCACAGCAACCTTCAACGGCACGTGCACCGTCGACACTGGTCATGCCGGGCTTTGCCCACCGTCTGACTGACGAAGAAGCAGCACAATTGTCGACCTTCATCCGTCAGGGTTGGAGCAACAACGCACCGGCTGTCACAGCAAAAGACGTCAGTGAAGTGAGAAAAACTCTGGCTCACTAAACGTTCTGCTCATCAACAAACGGCTTTCCTCACGGAAGGCCGTTTTTATGTCATCTTCTCAAAGGGACGCCTCGCCGAACACCACGATGCGATTGCGGCCGCTTTGCTTCGCCTGATACATCGCAGCATCAGCTTTCGCCACACAAGCTTCGGCTTTATCATCCTCACTACCCATAAAATAGATGCCGACGCTGACCGTTACCGGCGCGGGGAGAGTGCCGGGAAATTCTGACCTATGATGTTGTTTCACGTTGATACGAAAACGCTCTGCCATCGTACGAACCTCCTCTTCAGAGGCACCGATCACCAGTGCGGAATATTCCTCACCGCCAATGCGTGAAGGAATATCTTGATCACGCAGGGAATGCGAAAGTGACCAGGCAACATATTTAATGACCTCATCGCCCTGAATGTGTCCGTAGGTATCATTGAAGCGTTTGAAATAATCAATGTCAGCCACCATTACCGCCAGCCTTACCCCTGATTGTTTTTTATCTAAATAAGTTTTCATTGCATCGTAATAATACCGGCGATTATAGAGATTAGTCAGCGGATCGCGAATAGAAGACTCATAAGAAATCTGATATTTCATCAATGTTTTCTTGTAAACCATAGAAATATCGTATAGTAAAACAATCACGACAAAGAACGTCGATAACACTTCAAAAAAACGCGCGTAATACCAGACCAGCGAATGAATATAAATGCTGCTGTGTAAAATAGATACGTTGCCTAAATAGGAAATGCAGCTCAATCCGATAGCAAGCCAGAAGGTATTTTTAAGCCGGGTCACAGAAATAATCAGGACGGTGGCAAGTGCCCAGATACCGCCAATAACATACCCCATTTTTCCAGACCAAAGCTGGCTATAATCACGTCCGTCTGCCGTTACAATCTCCATGCCGAACAGCGGATTTTTACTGGAAAGAAAATAGGCAAAAATCACAGCCAGGCAGCTTGCGGCCAGCACAACGCTCAGCACCCGACGATGGCTGATGCACAGAGTATCCCTGCGCTGATACAGGAAAGCAGTGAGCAAAAATACAGCGGCCATCGAGATACTGCGAAAGACCCAGTAAATAGCCAGATCATTGACGGAGCCTTCAAGCACTGCCCCGGTCAGGAAGATCCCCGGATAATAGAGCAGCTTGTAAACCAGATAGAATGCCGACAACGAGTACGCAAAGGATAATACAGCCAGGTAGAGTTTCTTGCGATTCGCCATGTATTGCATCAGCATGAAAAAGGCGATAAGGGTATGCAGCACAAATAAAATGGCGGTAGTGACGGGAAATATTGAGACTACAGCAGGCGTTTCATGAAAAAAATAGCGATGAGACATCACTGTAACAGGAACTAAAACAATCAATATGTATAAGAAAAACACTAACATATTTAACTTACACTTATCTTTAACATCAAATAACGTCATATCACGCATCCCTCTCCGTTGGGAATAAGCCTCTGTCCTGCAAGGCGGCGTGATTTTATCATAAACTGAGTGTCAGCGAGTTTGATTACAGATTATTATTGTGTAATAAACGCTGCTGTTGACCCGCATCATTTTCTGAAAGAAAAAGAATTATTGTCAGTGACCATTAGCGGCCGCCGTTTCATGCAGATGCCGCCACAGCACTTTCCCGTCAGTATCGACTTCAAATACCACTGTCGAATAACGCAACGTCTCCGGCTGACCTGGCAGTTGCTGGCGTTCCTGATACGCAACGACTGCGCCTGCCTCATTTTCAGCAATAACAACGGGTGCTTCAACGTTAATCTCCAAACCGATTTTCGTGCCCCGCTGTTCCCTGAAAAAGGCACATAATGCAGGATAATCCAACCGGTAACCGGTGACGGTTACCATCGAAAATGCCGGACTAAAACGCGCCAGGAGTTCGGTTCCTGCCTGCTGATGTGCAGCGGGATCGGAAAACCAGCACTGGATCAATACATGTGCATCAAACACTTCTTTAACAAAACGATTCATCGCATTTCCTTTTGTTTTTGCTATTAAGACAGTTCAAGGTGACATGATTTAGGGTTTACCAAATTGAAATATAAGCATTTATTTCAAACCACGTCCACATATTGACCATTTCGAGATTTAACGACAAAAAAGCCCCGCATTTAACTGTGCGGGGCTTTTTTGTTTCTGCGATCACATCAGGAAGGTTTGTTGATTATGCGCTTTAAGCATTGTTGATACTGAATAAACCGCCATATTTTTGGCGGTTTTGATGCATGCATTTACTTCACTAACTAAATGTTATTTAGGCATATAAACACAATAATTTTGGTTAAGTCAAAAAAAGTAATATGATGAAAATCTGATCAACCAAAACTGCAAGGATTAGCAGGTGCATCATGTTTACACTCTACGAAGGCCGTGAAATTAAATGGGAACTCAGCCCAGAAGGCTTCGCCTATATCTGCTCACCCGAGCACGCTTTAGAACAATCTAAAACCCACTATGATCTGGATGAGCGAAATTACCGCAGCAAATTCAGCCCCTTTAGTGTTCCTGAGCGCGTTTACTCAGGACAGCCCACATGGCGACGCGCACAGGCCGGGTATGTGGATCCCATTTACGACTTAATAAAAGAGCATCTTCAGTTAGGCTGGCTGATTGGTGTGGATACCACTGAGCAATGGAATTGGGTCGAAAACCCATTTTACGTTGATGAAAATGGTGACCTGATTTGTGACAGAGCCTATCTGTACCACGAATGGTTTATTCGACAGACTATGGATGCTTATGAATTCGCCGTAGCCGAAAGACAAGGTGTAAAAGCCCTTCCAACTCAGAAATACGATTACGGGGGGTGGGGTTCAGCACCTGTTCAACATGCCCAGTCAACTAAGACAATCAATAGTAAAGCTGCCGGGCGGTTATTAGCTGCTGGCGGTGTCTACAATGGAAACATAGAAGGCTATGCCAAAACAGCTCAGCAGCTCGGCGGTGAAGCTCCGGCAGGTTATGATCAGATGCTGAATGAGACAACCGCAGGTTCGGCGATTGCTATTGTCTCTGCGGCAGCGGGATTAGGTCTTGGTCGAATGGGTGCAATTAGCGAGATAAAGCAACTGGAAAATCTTGCGAAAACAAATTCAATTACTTCAGAAACGGGCTTTCTATTAAAATCAGGAACATTGTTGAACGCTGATAAAGCTGTAATTGATCCTAAAAAACTCATTTCATATGCGTTAAATCCAGACCATCCTGTTGGCGGTAACAAAGCTAAGGTTTTCGAGTCAGCTTTAGGCTATAACCAGACGAATGTTGACGACCTAATTACTAAAGTTCAGGCTGGTATTGTCTCCAACCCAGCAAAACTATTAGGCTCAGACAATTTTGGTCAACGTATGGCTGTAGAGATGCCAATTACAGGGATTAATGGGAATACAGCAATTGTACGAACAGGTTGGATGTACGATACCGGTTCCTCCGTTCCCAGAATGACTACTATCTTCGTTAAATAAAGGCCAGATATGGAATTTTCACTTTTTGATGTTGTTATATTAAATGTAGACCTGCCTGATGAGGGGCTAGTTAAAGGAATGACCGGGGCAATTATAGATGTTTATAGTTCGCCATCGATGGCTTATGAAGTTGAATTCTGCGATCAACAAGGCCGAACAATCGCTTCTGTGGCATTGGCTCCAGAACAGTTACAACATAAATCCTGATTCATCGGTTAAGACAAGGCTACCAGAGTACACTGGTAGCCATTTTTTCTTTGGTTTTCTTAGCTCGTCAAAGGCACCACACGCAACGCTACTCAGTCAGTGCCAAGATGAGGGGCATAAACACCGATGATTTTCTGGATCTCTTCGTCGTACTCGTTTAACTCATCAATCACTTGGTGGGCGGTTATTACCGTTTACTCATCGCGTGGGACATTCGCCCCACCCTGCGCAGAAATATATGCGGCGAAATCACCACCATCGGCTGCTGCTCTGGCAGCTTCGACAAGTTCGTCAAACTCGCACTGATGTTTAAAGGCGGGCAATGTAGCGGAGATTTTCGGAGGGATAAACGGACGTGATGCAGTTACACTGTCAAAATTATTTTGACAGTGAGGAGACCCGGAATGCTGAATTTACAGCGGCTGGAGATTTTCATTGCGGTGGTTAGTGCAGGCAGTTTTACCCGCGCAGCAACTTCGCTCGAGCTGACCAAAGCGGTGGTGAGTTTTAACGTTAAGCAACTGGAAATTGCTCATAGCCGGTTGCCGCTGCCAATGCGTTGGCCGGTGATAACCCCCGGCAGAGATAAGATACCGTTCAGGGTTTCTTCGCCCGCAGCCATTGTGGCCGACAGCGCGTCGGCGTTGTTAGCTTTTGCACTCGCAGGCGCAGGGGTCGCCCTGCTGCCGGACTGGCTGGTACAGCCGGAAATCGACGCACAGCGGTTATGCCATTTGCTGCCCGATCACCGTTTCCCACCGCAGGGCATTTTCGCACTCTATCCCAACACCCGCCATGTGCCGGAAAAAGTGCGGCGTTTTATTGATTTCCTCAAAAAACAGATGGCGGAGTCTCCTGCCCAGAGTAAGATTTAGTGCAGTTCACAGAAGGAAGACGCTCACTATGATCCTCGAAACAGCGCGGTTGCTACTCCGGCCAGTAGAGGCTGATGATATCGGTTCTTTTTTTGCTATTTACGGCGATCCGCAAACTAATTTATTTAATCCGCGCGGTCCGCTGAAAGACATGACGGCTGCGCAGGAAAAACTGAGCGGCTGGTTACAGGAATGGTCGGATCATGGCTTCGGGCACTGGGCAATTGCACTGAACCATAAGCCTGACGAGATCATCGGTTTCGGCGGACTGGGTATCCGTGAAGGCTACGAAAATCATCGTGTGTTTCTCGGTTATCGCTTTGCGACAGCAGCTTGGGGAAAAGGGCTGGCGACGGAGTTTGCCACCGCCGTGCTCAACACCGGTTTTGAGAAACTGGGTATACCGCAGATTTCTGCTACCGTGCGTGAAAATCATCTGGCTTCACAGCATGTTCTGGAAAAAATCGGTATGCAAAAAACGGGTTTTGAGGGTGATCCGGTGCATGGCATCGGCAGTTACCTGTACCGGCAGACCAGCCAGTAGGTGGTAAATGGCTCAACATTCGACTGAATAAAGGCCCGCATGCCAAGGCTTCCCCGGCCTGAGATCGGAAAATTCTGAGTCTCTGACATTGCGGGCTTTTTTTTTCTTAAAATACCTGTACAACCTTTCACATCTTGTATAACTTTATAGTCACACAGGCAATCATTAATCACACATCTATTAACATAAGGGTTAATCATGCGTCAGAACAGGCACAATGGAACGTCCCCGGACACGTCTCATTCCCTCTATACGCAGGTCTTTTCTGATGAGGAAACCATGGGGCGTGTTGTGGTTGAAATCCTTGAGGCAGGGAAGAATCTCAATCGCAAAGCTTTATGTTCGAAACTTTTAAATCGTGTTGAAGCCGCTGGCAGCGAAGAAGAGGAAAAGCATTATATGAAGCTTATCCGTCTGGTACTTGAGCGAGATTCATGATCCATCCTGATTAAGATTACAGTGCAACGATTGGCTTCATAGCATTTCAGTTCGACATATTATGCGGGCTTGATTAATTCACAGCCTACCAAATTTTATGCCTGATGGCGTAAAGTACTAACTCTGAACCTGAAGCTAATCTGCCCAAGACCTTTGGCCGGCGTATATTCAGAGGCTGCTAATATGTATAGAAGTAACGAAGAAAGATTAACTGATAAGCTGATAGGTGAGGCTGTAATTTCCTTGCTTAAATCTAAGAGCCCAATATCGACTGACAGACTTATTGCACAATTACAGTTTATGGCTGTGAGTGCTGACAACATCAATCGAAAAAGCGCCTGTGAGCGAATTATTAATGAGATCCGCCATGATCTGGCTGATAAACGTGGGCGAATCACTTACGAAGTGCGGGATGTCGACAATGTGCGACACTTTTTCAATGCTGAAGGGCCGTCCGATGACAAGAAAAGACATTGATTCATCAAAGAGCTATACGCTAAATCACAGCGACCCGATGAAATCAAACCAATCCCAGCCGATGACAGACTCTGGTTTTAATTCAGAAGCTTATAACTATTTTAACAAAGCGGGCGAACTTTTTTTGAGTGAAACCGAAGTTTTGGGTGCCGCTATTCGTGTCATTCTGGCTGAAAAAGGCAAAGTGACAAATAAAGCCATTATATTGCACCTGATCACCCAACTTGAATGCACTTCCGATGTTGTACAATTGGATATTTTGCGTAGTGCACTGGAAATAGTTGTGGGTATGACGCCTGATGACATCAGCGTCTGAACCCGGCTACTGATATTTAATCGTTTCACGTTCAATTTTAAAACTGAGCGTGCTTTCTCTCATAAACAGCAGGTGCGGAGGGTATCAAAATGCAAGATGTGTCTTATACTCATGTCAAATTGGCTGATTACATTCTGGCAGAGGATCCGGAACTTCTGGTCGGAAATGAAACTGTCATCCGTATTTATAAGAATTTAAAAAGTCATAAAGAACGGGTTACGCATAAAGATATTATTCTTTGCCTGATTCAAAAAATTGAGCAGGAAAGTGATTCGATTAAACAGGATGTATATTTAGAAGCACTTGAGTATGTGGTATACCGTACCCCTGATGATGACACACTATAAAATATCGTCTGTATGGCAATAAATTTTTCAAATCAGCCGGGAAAATACACGATACCTCACCGGCTGATGAGTTTACTTTTCTGAGAATCTTTTAACAGACCCGGCATAATTAAAGATTTTGATTCATTAATGTATATTCCTGCTTAATCTCCGGCCACGTAACAACCGGCGCCCCATTTAGCCTGGGCGAAGCAAACAGCGGTCCCTGAAAATTACAGACCCCTGCCGCATCAAGCCACATCCATTCTTCTGGTTTTTCAATACCCGCCGCGATGACCGATATTTCCAAAGAAGAACACAATCTGATAATGGCCTGAATGATGGCTTGTTTGGGTCCGCTGGTATGGATGTCACAAATCATATTGCGGTCAATCATAATCTTATCAGGCTGGCATCGGGTCAACAGCAATAATTCGGCAGATCCGGCGCCAAAATCATCAACGGCCAGGCGCATCCCTGAGGCTTTAAGCTGTTGTAACGCTGTCGCGAAATTATCTTCGCGCGTCGCGACACCGTTTTCTGTGATTGCCACAATAATCTGCTCCGGTACCAGATCATGAGCAACAATCTCACGAAGCAAAAATCCAATCGCGTCGGGTACCCTGACGAGCGTCATAGGCAACAGTTTGATTGACAGCATTTTGTCGCCAATCCCCATCTTTCGGGCAAGCGCAAAAGCCAGCTTTTTGGATCGTAAATCGGCTTCATAAATGTTTGGGCCGCTAAGTGCAGAGAAATATTCCATCGGAGAACCGCCACCGGGACCGCACAGACGCGCTTCGTAAGAAATAATCTCTCGACTGAGGGGATCAACAATCGGCTGAAACGTAAAATTGTAATCCTTCATCTCGGGAAAGATAAATCCTGCTTCAGGTTTCAGTGACTCATCTGCGATAAAGGACCAGGCATCCGCTGGCAAAATTTCGAGATAATTTTCCTTTTCGCGAGCCTGTACAAAGGTGCATAAAAATTGAAGCGCGCGGTCTTCGTAGGTAAGCCGATATTTAGACGTTCCCTTATCCAGCACTGCCTGAAGAACAACATCCTCATGATGATGCCTGAGGTCAAACAGCTCCATCCCTACATTGCCGAAGCGCCGCGACGGTGCGTAATCACGCATGAGAACAACGACATTATTGTGGCGTTGATCGCTGCAAATCTTGCTATAAATGGCATCGACGGCTTCTTCCGGCCCTTCCAGCAACTGGAAAAAGTGCATTCCGTCAAAAAGCAGAATACCGGTAATGCTACGGCGTTCGTTCTCGATGTTGGCTCGCGACACCATCTCTGCCAGAGAAGCAGGCCGGACAGAGTCGCTGATGTGACTGCGATAGACGAGGGTTAAAAGCATTCAGATATTCCAGGGCAGGCTCCAGTTAAGAACGCCACGATAACAGAAATTTTATTTACGGAAAATTCTCAATTGATTATCTTTCCTTACATATTGTGGCAAGAAATGCCTTGTTGCGTAGGTCCCTGACCATTAAGGATAATGGCGCGGTTGTCGTTTTAGAGGATAATCGCTGATATTCGATTCACTTTCAGGAAGCCAGGGCATGACTCATCAACCCGCACCAGAAGATTTTTACACCGAAAAATACGGTCTGACCCGTACCCACTCAGAAATAATCAACGCAACACATTATGTACAGTCAGGTAAAGCACTGGATTTAGGCTGTGGCAGCGGGCGTAACTCCCTGTATCTTAACCTTAAAGGCTTTGATGTGACGGGTTGGGATAACAACGCCATAAGCGTCGCAAAAGTGAATAATATTATTGCGGCGGAATCCCTGACCAACATCACTATCAGCGAAGCGGATCTGAACACCCACCGTTTCAGCGGTGAATATAATTTTATCTTTTCGACCGTAGTAATGATGTTTCTGCAACGCGACAGCATCCCACACATCATTGAAGATATGCATGCAGCCACCGTAACGGGCGGCTATAACCTGATTGTCGCCGCCATGGACAGCCCGGATTATCCGTGCCCGCTGCCTTTCCCGTTCACGTTTAAGCCGGCAGAGTTGCGTGATTATTATCGCGACTGGGAGATAGTGAAATACAACGAGGATGTCGGAGAACTGCATAAACGTGACGAAAACGGACACCGTTATTCGCTGCGTTTTGCGACACTGCTGGCAAGAAAAGTCTGATATCTATGACTCCTTCGCAGGCAAACCCTGCATGTCCTGACTTTTCGACTAGACTTAAAATCCACCCAAAAAGGAGCACGATATGTCATCACAAGACTTTGATAAAGATCCTAACCGTGTGGAAGATAAAGTAGAAAACACGGTCAATGAGTTTGCCGGTGAAGCACAAAAGCAATTTGGAGATTTTGTTGATTCTCCTAAACACCAGCTGAAAGGTGCTGCACGCAAATACTCCGCACAGGCAAGTGAAGCTGTCTCTGACGTGGCGGATAAGATCAAAGAAAATCCGCTGTCGGGATTGATTGCTGCCGGCGCGATTGGCGTGGTGCTGGGGTTGCTTTTAGGCCGCAAATAACCGTTCAGGAGAAAACAGATTTCTCCTAAATAAATGATTCGCATAAAGGGGATAGCATAGTGTTTTCTGTAGCTATCTACAGATACTAAGATACTCCCCTTGTAACGAATCCAATACCCGTCTCCCCTGGCGGGTATTTTTTTGCGCCCGTTTACTCAATCACTGCCCTTTACCGACCAGCTGAGCGGCTTTGACAAAGATCTCATCTTCCAGGCCATCCCCTTTTTTACGTCCGAGCCGTCGCAATTCTTCAATGATGCTTTCCCGGTTAATGACGGTTCCACTGGAAATTAACCCCATAACCGCCGCGCCGATTGCCAGCCCGATCAGACCTGTTTTTTCGCTTTTATCCTTCATTATAACCCCGGTAAATTATTCGAATTTTTAAGGTAACGCTCAGTATCTATAGCTGATGTAATGCCATTTGTCAGAATTCGCAGATTGCGCAACTTGGCCGGGATCGCATTTTTCTATTAGGGTTAATAGGTATACCTCATCCAACCCATCCAGGAGGAAACGATGACACTCCCCCCTTCACACCTCTCTACTACAGAAGAACTGAGACTCATTGACCGCTACTGGCGGGCCGCCAATTACCTGTCTGTCGGGCAAATTTATCTGATGGATAACCCGTTGCTGCGCGAACCCCTCAAACCTGAGCACATCAAGCCTCGTCTGCTGGGGCACTGGGGCACTACGCCAGGTCTGAATTTTATTTATGCGCACCTCAACCGGGCGATATGCCAGCGTGATCTTGATATTATTTATATCTGCGGTCCGGGTCACGGCGGCCCCGGCATGGTGGCAAATACCTGGCTTGAAGGCAGCTACAGCGAGATTTATCCGCAGATCAGCGAGGATGCCAGCGGAATGCAAAAACTGTTCAGGCAGTTCTCATTCCCCGGTGGCATTCCCAGCCATGCGGCGCCGGAAACACCGGGGTCGATTAACGAGGGCGGCGAACTGGGCTATTCTCTGTCTCATGCGTTCGGCGCAGTATTTGATAATCCTGATCTCATTGCCGCCTGCGTCATTGGCGATGGTGAAGCCGAAACCGGTCCGCTGGCCTCGGGCTGGCACGGCATTAAATTCCTCAATGCCGTGCGGGACGGCGCAGTACTGCCGATACTGCATCTTAATGGTTATAAAATTGCTAACCCGACCCTCCTGGGGCGAATGAGCGACGACGATCTACGTCAGTTATTTTCCGGTTATGGTTACGAGCCATTATTTGTCAGCGGACACGAGCCGGAACAGATGCATATTCAGATGGCTCGCGCACTGAACATTTCACTGGATATGATCAAAGATCTCCAGCAACGCGCCCGCGCCGGTACGTCCAACGACGGTGTTCCCGCGTGGCCGATGATCATCCTGCGCAGTCCGAAAGGTTGGACCGGCCCGAAGACTGTTGACGGTAAAAAAGTCGAAGGTTTCTGGCGCGCACATCAGGTGCCGGTATCTTCCTGCCGTGACAACGACGAGCATCGCCAGATCCTTGAAGACTGGATGCGCAGCTACCAGCCTGACGATCTGTTCGATGAACAGGGACGCCTGAAGCCGGAATTACGGGCGCTGGCACCACAGGGGGATAAACGCATGGGTGCCTCGCCCTTCGCCAATGGCGGCAGACTGCGGCGGAAACTGGTGCCGGCAGAACTGGCCAAATTCGCCGTTAAGCTGACCTCACGCGGCGAACCGCAGGTGCAATCAACAGAAATGCTCGGCCGCTATCTGGCCGATATCTTTACCCTCAATCCTGATAACTTCCGTCTGTTCGGCCCGGATGAAACTGCGTCTAACCGGCTCAGCGATGTGTTTAATGTCACCAACCGCACCTGGCAGGAAGACATTGAACCTTACGATGAGCAACTGGCTGCCGATGGACGGGTGATGGAAATTCTCAGTGAGCATCAGTGTCAGGGCTGGCTGGAAGGCTATTTACTCACCGGACGGCATGGGCTGTTCAACTGCTATGAAGCCTTTATTCATATCGTCGGCTCCATGTTTAATCAGCATGCTAAATGGCTGAAGGTGACCCGTAAATTGCCGTGGCGTCAGCCGATCTCTTCTCTCAACTACCTGCTTTCCTCCCATGTCTGGCGTCAGGATCACAACGGCTACAGCCATCAGGATCCGGGTTTTATGGATCATGTCGCGAACAAGAAAGCCGATATCGTGCGTATTTATCTGCCGCCGGATGCCAATACGTTGTTGTGGGTCGCAGATCACTGTCTGCAAACCTGGGACCGCATCAATGTGATTGTGGCTGGTAAACAACCTGCCCCGCAATGGCTGTCTGCCGACGAAGCCGCAGAACATTGCGCCGCAGGGATGGGCATCTGGCCGTGGGCGGGCCATGAGCCGGACGGAACGGAACCTGATGTAGTGATGGCTTGTGCGGGCGATGTGCCAACCATGGAAACCCTGGCGGCGGTCGATTTATTGCGGGAATATCTGCCGGATCTCAGCGTCCGTGTGGTGAACGTGGTGGATATTATGGCTTTACAGACCCAGGAACAACATCCTCACGGACTGAGCGAAGCTGCTTTTGACCACATTTTCACCCAAAGCAAACCGGTGATTTTCGCTTTCCACGGCTATCCAAGCCTGATTCACCGCTTAACCTACCAGCGCAACAACCACCGCAATTTCCACGTCAGCGGTTTTATGGAAGAAGGCACCACCACCACGCCGTTTGACATGACCGTGCTCAATAAGCTGGATCGCTTTCACCTGGCGCAGGCAGCCATTCTGCATACGGAAAAATTGCAAGGCCAGGCGGATGATGTTCTGGATACGTTGCAAGAGAAAATTGCCGCGCATCATCGCTACGTGCGTGAGTATGGTGAGGATTTGCCTGAAGTTCGTGACTGGAAATGGCCCTCACAACAGGGAAGTGGCGGCGCGCCGGAATAACCTGAGGCGGTGAAACTCTGCCTTGTGCGAAGATTTTCTAAACAGTGCTCCTGTATCCCGGGATAAGAAGGCAAATGGGATTGCTGTCTCTGGGTTGCTTTCGCCGCGGCAAAACTTTCAGTAACGCCTGTTTAAAAATGAGCATGATTCACCACACAAAAGCCACGCAAACATCGCGTGGCTTTTTTCAGAAAATCCTGAACTGTTAAATCATCAGTTTTCCAGCTGGTACGTCAGCGTGATCTCAGCGTTCAGTACCTGAGAAACCGGACAGCCTGCTTTGGCTTTTTTGATGATTTCATCAAATTTATCTTTGTCGATGCCTGGCAGTTTCACTTTACTGTCGAGTGCGATTTTGGTGATCGCAAAACCGCCATCCACTTTATCGAGTGAAACATCAGCAACAGTATCGATGCTTTCCGGCGTGTGCCCGGCTTCACCCAGCATCAGCGAGAGCGCCATGGAGAAGCAGGCTGAGTGCGCCGCACCAATCAGTTCTTCCGGATTGGTGCCTGGCTTGCCTTCAAAACGGGTATTAAATCCATATGGCTGTTCCTTCAGGGCACCACTTTCAGAAGAGATATAGCCTTTACCGTGTTTAATGTCACCTTCCCAGTGTGCCTGTCCTTTCTTATGTATGGTCATCTTTTCCTCCGGTTTGTATTACATTAACTTTAAGTATAGCTTCTGATGAGTGATCCGCGAGGATGACCGTACTGTACGGTCTGCGGACACCTTTTCCATGAATCACAACAACATAGATAACCGGGGAATAAAGCATGTTTAAACCGCAAGATCTCGTTCAGTCCAAAACCGGCGGCCCGAAAATGATTGTCCGGCGCGTTGAGGGCGACACGCTGTGGTGCTCGCGGACAGATGACTTTTCTGCCACAGAAATTTCAGTAAAAGCCGATACCGTCGATTTGTATCATGAAGACGGCGATTTTGGCGTGTGCTGATCACCACATCGATTGACCATTGAGGCCGCCGTGGTGGCCTTTTTATTTCCCATGTATTGCCTCTGCTCCTTTAATGAATTAATATTCGATATTACAGTATAATTATTCATTAAAGGCGGTAATAAATGGACGTCGTTATCCCGGTAGAAAAACAGTTTCAGGCTTATAACAGTCACGATCTCGATACCTTCGTTTCCTGCTACAGCGACGATTTCATCGCATATCGTATGCCAAACATGTCGCCTTCCTTACAGGGCAAAGAAGCACTCAGAACTTTTTACAAGCACCACCGGTTTAACAACGCGGCGTTACGCGCTGAGCTGATTTCGCGAACAGTACTGGGCAATAACGTTTTTGATCATGAAATGATTTACGGGATTTATGACACCCCGGTTAACAGCATTGCCGTATTTGAAGTGGAGAAGGGACTGATTAAAACGGCGTGGTTCTATTTTGAATAGATATTCATTTTAGCCTGTGTATTAAAATAAAAAATCCTGAGATTGTTAAATCCCAGGATTCAATGATTCTACTTCCTGCCTGCTTTACCAGCCTTTTACCGCATCTCCGTGATAGATAGCGTCAGCCGCTTTTACTGTGGCATCCGTCTGATAAGACTCAACCAGTTCCTTCACTGCCTGACTGTCTTTGTTATCTTCCCGTGCCACGATAATATTTACATAAGGTGAATCTTTATCTTCGACAAACAGGCCATTTTTGCCCGGCGTCAGCCCGACCTGTCCTGAATAAGTGGTGTTGATGATTGCCAGTTCAATTTTGTCGTCATCAATGGCGCGCGTCAGCTGCGGTGCTTCGATTTCAACAATTTTGAGATGCCTGGGATTCTCAATGATATCCAGAGACGTTGGCAGCAAACCCACGCCCTCTTTCAGTTTGATCAAACCCTCTTTTTGCAGCAGTAGCAGCGAACGCCCCAGGTTAGTCGGGTCATTAGGTACCGCCACCTGCGCGTTATCACTGAGCTGATCGATGGATTTTATCTTGCGGGAATAGCCTGCAATGGGATAAACAAAGGTTTTCCCCACTTCCACCAGCTTGTAGCCGCGCTCTTTGATCTGCTTATCCAGATAAGGACGGTGCTGAAATGAGTTCACATCAATGTCACCGCTGCTCAGCGCAGAGTTTGGCAACACGAAATCGTTGAAGGTCACGACTTCCACATCAAGGTTGTATTTATCTTTGGCGGTTTTTTTGATGGTTTCCCACATCTGCTGATCAATACCCGCACTGATACCCACTTTAATGTGGTTTTCCTGCGATTTTTGGTCACAAGCACTCAGCGCCAGTGCACCTGCCAGAGACAACGCCAGAACTGAAAATTTTAGTGTTATGCGCATAAAAGTTTTTACTCTTTCCGTGAATAATTAAAATGTTGAAATAACATCGCTGAAGTTCACAGTGTTTCAAAGCAGGTCGTAATGGGCAAATACGAAAAAGAAATAACCAGATACGGGACTGTTATGGGAACGGACAGAAAACAAGCAACTATTGAGTTTCATCTGCCTTACAACGCATAAAACCCGCTCTGCGCGGGTTTTGTCGAAGGAGATACTCTTATGTGGAAAGATTTCCTGATCGTAAACCGATTATTCGCCCGCAGCCTGTAATACCGCAGGCTGAGGGCGGGACAGAAAGATGGTGATGCCTGCCAGCAGTGTCAGCACACCGCCGAGCAGAAAGGCACTGCTGACGCCCGCGTGGTCAGCGAGGATACCACCAGACAATGCACCCAGCGCAAGCGATGTCTGGAAGACACACACCAGCAACGCCGAACCGGTTTCAAACAACGCAGGTGACGCCTGATAGGTCCAGATATTCAGACATACTGGCAGGGCCCCAAAGGCTAATCCCCAGAGAATTACCAGTACACAGGCCAGCGCCAGCGGCACCGGAAACAGCGACAATACCAGCACCGAGACGCTGAGCAGCAGCATGTTGAGCATAAATGCCTTCTTCACACCGAACTCACGGACAGTGATTTCACTGGTCAGTGTGCCTAACAACCCCGCCACACCGTAGCCCATCAGTAACAAAGAAATATTGCCGGCAGAAAGGTGCAGGTTAAACCGCAGCCATGGCTCGAGGTAGGTATAGGCCGCAAAATGACCGCCCGCCATAAATACCCCGATGATCAGCGCATAGCGGATCCCCGCAACTTTCGTGACGCCAAGCATCGCACGCAGGCCGATAGATTGCTGGGCGGGCAGCGAAGGCAGCGCCACCCATTGCAACACAAAAAATGCCAGCGCCAGTACGGCATTGAGCGTAAACGCCATCCGCCAGCCGAACAGATCGCCGATAAAAGCGCCCGCCGGTACACCTGCGACCGTGCCGACCGCCACGCCAGCGGTGATCAGCGAAATGGCCCGTGCACCCTGCTCTTCTGACACCAGCCGTCGTCCGGAGGGAATGGCAAACGACCAAAATCCCCCCACGCCGATACCCAGAATAATACGTCCGATCAGCAGAATATTGAACGACTGCGCCAGTACGGCGATACCGTTGGCCACGATCACCGTTGCGCTGAGCAACAACAGTAAGGTGCGGCGATCCATTTTTCGGGCAAACAACATAATCAGCGGCGCAGAAATTGCAGCCACTAAACCGGGCAACATCACCGCCAGACCCGCATGCCCTTCGGTAATGCCCAGAGACTGGGCGATCGGCGAAAGTAAACCGATCGGCAAAAATTCAGTATTAACCAGCGCGAAGGTGCCGCAGGCCAGTGAGAAAACCGCCAGCCAGCGGCGGAACGCAGAAGTTTCTGGCCGGGTGTCCAGCGATGAGCACTCAGTCATTTTATTATCCTTAGCAAGGTGAACTATTTCATGTCTGTATAATCTGGCTAATAAACGTGATCACTATCACAGGGTCAAGGCATTTTCATAATGAGTGTTAGGGTATTTCTTATCCGCCTGCCGGATAAGCCAGTCTCCGCCTGCCATGCCGGCTGCAGAGGTACGCGGAGGTTCAACTGAAAAAGGCACATACAGATAACGCGGACAGGAAATCTCTCCACATATAAGTATGTTGTAACTAATGTGCAAAAACAGTGAAATTAACCGCCGGATACGGCGGTCAAAAAATGATGGAAGACAACACGGGAGTACCGGGGTTAATGCGACACTGATTTTGAATAAAGCTGGATGATCATAATACCGAGGGCGATGCAGCCCATGCCAATCAGCGCAGGCGTATCAAGCCGTTGTTTGTAGATGAAAAATGACATTGTCGACACAAGGAAAATCCCCATTCCTGCCCAGATAGCATAGGCGATGCCGATATTCATCACTTTAACAACCTGGGAAAGTCCGTAAAACGATATGGCATAACCTACAATCACAATGACGCTCGGAACTAACCGGGTAAATCCATTGGATGCCTTCATCATCGTGGTAGCCAGCGTTTCAGCGCAGATAGAAACAGCAAGGATCAGATATATTTTGAACATAACACCTTCTGAATATGAAATTTAAAAAAATAATACCATACCCCGCCCTCCGGTATTTAACGCAATTAACCTCCTCTTCTGACCAAAATGATTGAAAACGACGGGGACGCAGACATTCAGTGATTTCCTATTTTTACAACAGGTGCAATTTCAAGCAAATCTTTTCTGTCATGCTGGATAAGATGTGGGTTCGAAGTTTTTAAGGTGGCGAAACCAATGTCTATTTCATTGACGACGAGAGAATTTATACTTTCATCTTTAGAGAAAGTGGGTGTTGACAATAGGAAGCTGGCAGCAATCGCAGAGGGCGCTGAAATCTACGGACCTGAAGGCTTACTTGACTCAATACATTTAGTGGGTTTCATCGCAGAAATGGGTGAGTGGATGGAAACCAGAACCGATTCATCCGGGAGTTTTTTTGATATCCTTGATGGCGATCTGTTCGAAAACTTCAAAAATATCAATGAAATTGAAGCGCTGTTAAGCCGGAGGTATAGCCATGTTAGCTTTTCCTCCTGACAGCCGGTTTATCAGCGCAGAAAAAATCGAAGACATTAGTTATCAGCGTCTGGCTGACCAGGTTCCGACACCTTTCTATGCCTACAGCGCATCGCAAATACGGGCAGACTTTTCAGCGTTAAAAAATTCACTTCCTGATGATATTCACTATTTTTATTCGCTTAAAGCGAATCCGAATAAAGCATTAGTACGCCTGTTAAACCAGGCCGGAACAGGCTGTGAAGTATGTTCTCTGGCAGAACTCGAAACGGTATTAAGTCAGGGCGTCGAGCCGCAAGATATTATTTTCGTCGGCCCCGGAAAATACATTGCTGAATTAACGCAATGTTGTCGTATTGGTATTAAAGCTGTCGTCATAGAATCCATTGAAGAAATGAAACTGCTTAATGACATTGCAGCAAGCATGGGCGTTATACAAACCATTGCGTTACGCATCAACCCGGACTTTATTGGCGAAAAAGCCAAACTGGTGATGAGCGGCAAGCCCCGGCAATTTGGCATAGACGAACAACTTTTACCACAGGCCTTTTCCTGTGTCGGGCAGCAGAGTCATTTACGGCTCGCGGGGATCCACATTTATCTCGGTACGCGGATCCTTGACTGGCAGGCACTGGCTAAAAATACTTTGAATATTCTGTCGCTGGCCGAATCTTTGCAGAATACCTACAAGATTCATTTTGATTTTGTTGATGTCGGCGGAGGTTTTGGTGTCCGGTATTTTGACAAAGAAAAAGCGCTGGATATTGATTCGCTGGGTGATGCGTTAGCGGACATTATCCGTACTTATCACGAAAATTTTCCCCGGTGTAAAATTATCGTCGAGTTGGGCAGGTATCTGATTGCCCGCGCCGGTGTTTTCGTTACCCGGGTTAACTACCTCAAGCCCTCGCGGGATGAATGGTTCGCGGTTTGTGACGGAGGTGCCAACTGTCACGGCAGTGCGGCAGGGATCAATTCTTTGATTCGCCGTAATTTTCCCATGGCCCGCCTGGGTGAAACCCGTTCCGACCAACAGTATCGTTACCAGGTCACCGGGCCGCTTTGCACACCCACAGATTTATTAGGCGAGAACGTTATGCTGGCTGAACTGCGTCCAGGTGATCTTATTGGCATCGGACATTCAGGCGCTTACGGGGCCAGTGCCTCACCGGTAAACTTTTTAGGTTTTGGTCATCCTGCCGAAATTCTGGTGGAGAAAGATCAGGCTTTTCTTATCCGGACCGCAGATAACATTGAAACATTATTGGCGCCTCAGATTTGTCAGCCATTATCTGTTGCGAACGCCTAAGGTACCTCTATGTCTCTGGAGTTTTCCGCATCAAATATTCTGTGGCATGAGTTTGAAAAAAATAACGTGCCTTCTCCGGCAGCGGACAGTGAGCAACTCGATAAAGTTAAAAGTTTTGTTAACGCTTTTTTCCAGTCCCATTCCCGGATAAATGAAGCCCCGCTTCGGCCGGTCTCCCGTTGGTATAATGCAGATAACCTGACCTTCACGGCGATGCTCAAAAAGTTGGTCACTCAGCTTGAAGAACAGGCGCTGGTGAATGATCTCGATTTGGTGGTGCTGACCCACTGGACGCCTGATGCAGAAATCGGCGCGTCGGTAACCAATGCCATTATTTACGAAACCGGCTCTCATAACGCTTTTGGTATCGCCATCAGTGATCATGGTTTAAGCAGTGCCTTTGTTGCGCTGCAAATCATTGAAGATTACCTGGAGGATATTGGCGGGGACGGGCGTTCCCGCAAGGCGCTTCTGATGATGGCCGATCAGGATGCGATCCTTTATGACAGCCCTTATCTCGCCAGTTTCCGGCCTTCTGCCAGTTGCTGTTTGCTCCTTTTACAGAGCTTCGCACCCGCCGGTGTCCGCAGCGTGCCGGGCAATATTATCTTTAAAAATTATCAGAAGACCGCACTCCCGCTTTCCGGGGCGGGCATTTATCCTTTGCTGTCCACGCTGGATATGTTCAGTGATACGGAAAACAAATTGCCTCTGATTATTCTGACAACAATGCAGTTGTCGTCTGTATTGCGCCGGGATGAAAACTTCCCGTCTATCCAGATAGAAACCTGGGACGATGCCTTATTGTCTTCAGCGCCCTGGGTATTACTAAAAAAGCTGGCCCGGAATAATACGCGATTCTTATTCATCGTCCCGGAGGGGAAGAATATGATATTTGCCAGTTTCGTGATGGAGGGCTGATCGTGTATATCCATGCCACCACAAAACTGGTTGCTCCCGTTCTTACGCCGCTGTCTGTACTGGAAAAAAAATACCGCTGGGGGGAGCGCAACCATAAGATTTTTAGCCGGTTTCATAAGATGCAGTCTGCCAGTCTCTTTGAACATGAGGCATTACCGGATCTGATCATCCGACTGCTGCAGCAATTACGCGCGGAGTGTGACCCCGGGTTATTTCGTCAAATTCGCTATGTTGCCTGGGCGCATTCTCTGCATGCCGTCAGTCCGTTCGACCTTATGACCGGACAGTCCGGCGGACTTCAGGCGCTTTTTGGTGATCGGGATATTGAATTTTTTTCGGTAACCCAGGCATCCTGCGCTTCGGGTCTGATGAGTCTGAAATATCTGCAGGCAAAAATGAGCGCCGCGCAGCAGAATAATGCCCCGGTGTGTGGCCTGTTGATCACCGGCGAAAAATGCTTTCACCGTACGGTACAATACGTCGATCAGAACGGTTATTTCGGCGAAGCTTTTTGCGCCACGCTGGTCGGTATGTTGCCTTCGGTACAGTCACTTCGCCTGCGTGCACTCCACATACAACAACTTGCTGCTTATGGCACACGTATGCGGTCAACGGATCGTGAAAGTGAAAATGCTTATGATCACGCATTTCTGCCGATGATGACCGAAACCATTCAAAAAGCGCTGGAAGCCGCCGGGCGCAAGCCTGAAGACCTCAGCGCCGTGCTCCCCTATCACATCAGCCCGGTGACTTTTGATCGCATTGCCGACCGTACCGGTTTTGGCAGAGAGATCATTTTCCATCATAACCTTTACACGCTGGGTCACTGCTTTTGCAGCGATGCGTTTCTTAATCTCCACAGTCTTCTCGCCCGTCACGATCATCCTGCGAAGTCTCAGTGCATGCTTGCGCTGGCATCCGGTGTGGCGGGCACCTTTGGCGCCATGGTTCTCGAATCAGAAAGTGAGGGTAATCAATGAATACAAGCCATTTAACGCATTGGCTGGCCCGTTCTGCACAGGCATTCCCGGAGAAAACAGCCCTGGTTGCCGGTGATGATGAGATAAGCTGGGCAGCACTGTCCCGGCGGGTCATGAAGACGGCCAGCTATTTGCAGCAACATTCTATTAAACGGGGCGACCGGGTGGTGGTTTGGCTGCCCAACAGTATCGACTTTGTGGTGTGTTTCTGGGCGGTTCAATACCTGCAGGCTGTCTTTGTTCCTGTAAATCCTGATACGCCCGTCGCGCGCGTGCGCTGGATATTCAACAATGCCGAGGCTGCATTGCTGGTCAGTAGCAGTGAACAAGCTGCTGCGCTGTTTGCCCTGCCCGCCGATGAACAAGGCCAGCGCTCCCCGGGCCCGGTGCTGTTTGATAAGCCTGGTGCGGAGAACCTGATCCATCCGGTATTGCTGACCTTACAGCATATCGCAGCACAAGCAGACGTTGCGCCGCTGACGGTGGAAAATGCGCTGGATATCGATTTGGCCAGCCTGATATATACATCAGGTTCCACCGGCCATCCCAAAGGTGTCATGCTCACCCAACGCAATATGTTGAGTGCGGCGTCGTCGGTGTGCACTTATCTGGATCTCCGGGCAAGCGATCGCATCTTCTGCACTATCCCGATGAGTTTCGACTACGGGCTTTATCAGGCGATTCTGGCCGCCAGAGCAAGCGCAACACTGATCATTGAAAAGGATTTCAGTCGCCCGCTGTTTGCCCTAAAACAATTGGTGAAACACCAGGCAACGGTATTGCCAATTGTTCCTACATTGCTGGCTCTGATTGCCCCTCTGGCAAAGCGTTATGATTTTTCTTCTCTGCGTAAAATCACCAATACGGCTGCCGCACTGCATTCCAATGATATTGATACACTGATCACCTTATTCCCTCAGGCGGAAATTTTTTCTATGTATGGCCTGACGGAATGTCATCGCTGCACCTGGCTGCCGCCGGCGATGTTGTCAACGCATAAAGAAAGTGTCGGTTACGCCATTCCGAATACCGAACTTTGGGTGGTCGATGATAACGGCGTGCAACACCGTAACAATGCCACCGGTGAACTGGTAATCCGTGGTGCGACAGTCATGCGGGGATACTGGCGCAATGAGGAACAAACGCAAAATAAATTGCGTCCCGGCCCGCTTCCCGGCGAATCCGTACTTTATACGGGGGATATCTGCAGGCTGGATGAACACGGCCTGCTTTATTTTGTCGCCCGCAAAGATGACATTCTGAAAACCAACGGTGAGAAAGTTGCCCCCAGAGAAGTCGAAGGCGTACTAAAACGTATACCCGGCGTCGGACAAGTGGCGGTGATTGGCCTCTCTCATCCGGTTTACGGTGATGAAATCATCGCCTGTATTGAATGTGTGACAGCCCCTGATATTGCCCTGCTTAAAGCGTTCTGTCAGACACATCTTGAAGGTTACAAGCGCCCTCACCGCTACTATTTCAGCGAATCATTGCCCAAAAATCCTAATGGAAAAATTGACCGTAACCGGCTGCCTGAACTCCTGTTATCCCCGCCCCATGATGTTAAACGCGAATCCGTAAAATTATAAGGAAATCATCATGTTTACCTCAACCATCATTGAAGCTATCGGTTTAGTGCTTGAAAGTTCTCATCTCTCAGAATTACATGCAGAAACGCATCTGGAGCGCGATTTAGGGTTTGAAAGCGGCCTGTATATTGAGCTGATTATGTATCTTGAAGAGAAAATCGATGGTCTGATCCTTGATCCCGCCACATTAGAATTTGAGCATTTCGAAACCGTCGGCAGTTTATCGAACTTCATTCAACTCCAGCTCGCGAACCGGGCTGCTTAAATGGATGCATGGACAGAAATTATCGCCATTTTTATGCGTTTCCGGCATCAGCCCGGTGCGGCCTGGACCCATCACGCGCAAAGCTGTGATTATACGGCGCTGGGCCAGCGCGCGGCAGATCTTGCCGTGCAGATACGCCGGCACCAGACCGAATACAACACCCATTTAAAACCGGTGCTGGTATACGGGCATAAGTCATTTGATTTTATTGCCGCCTGGTGGGCATGTCTGATTTGCGGTTGTCCGGTGGTGCCGGTTGAATCGGACCACAGTCCTGAGCGCGTTGAGAAAATTGCACGCACGGCTGGCGCTGACCTGCTGGTGAATACCGGCACGCCAGCCGTTCAGATAAACATTGCCGGGGCTATCCACACGGCAGCTGTCAGCGCGTCAGGTTGTACTGAAGCCATGTTGCATGAATTGCTCAGGGAAAGCCGTCAGCGGTTGCATGATGCATCCGGCATTCCCCTGGCTTATATCATGTTTTCCTCCGGCACCACCGGCGAGCCCAAAGGGATCCAAATCAGCCTGCAAAACATGGTGAATTTCATCCAGTGGATCCGTGCAGATTTCCCGTTAAACGGCGCAATCACCGGCAATGTTCGCTACTGCTTTGATGTTTCGTTATTTGAAATCTGGTTAGCCTGGATTTTCCTGCAACCTCTGTCAGTACTCGATCATCGCGAACTTATTAACACCCGTAAGATGATTGCTCAGCACGCACAGGCCGGGGTTGTCTGCTGGGTGTCCACGCCCTCGATGATCCGCCTTTATCTGTTAGATCCCATGTTCAATGCAGAGCAACTTCCCCGGCTCAGGCGGTTTATTTTTTGCGGTGAAACACTGACCAAAGACATCGTCGCTCAGCTATGGGCACGCTTCCCTCAGGCTGCGGTGATAAACACCTATGGCCCGACGGAATGTTCTGTGGCAGTGACCTCCGTGCTGATCACACCGGAGATGATGAGCGATGCATTGCCATTGCCGATTGGTGCTGCCAGGCCTGGTGCGATGCTCAGCCTGTACGTGCGGCACGGTGGCACCGGCCAGGGCGAGCTGCTCATTAGCGGAGCCTGTGTCGGCCCCGGTTATCTCAATGCACCGGAGAAACAACGGACCCAGTTTATCCGGCATGCGGAGCAAAACGCTTATCTGACCGGTGATATCGGCCAGATGAAGGCGGATTATTACTATTTTCTGGGACGGGAAGACGGGGAAGTCAAAATCCAGGGGCACCGTGTTGATCTTTATGAAATAGAGCACTTCCTGCGCGACCATAATCTCGTTTCAGATGCCGTGGTTACGCCTCATCTGCGTAAAGGTCATGCGGAGGCCATTCAGGCCTGCGTCATCCTCAATGGTTCAGGCACGCTCTCTGAACTGGGCCATGCCATGCAGTCACACTTTCCGCCTTGGTCCATCCCGCGTTACTGGTATGCCATTCCTCAGACTGTTTTGAATCATAACGGGAAACTGGATCGTAATGCGGCACGCGATCTGGCGCTCAATAAAGGGGAAAAATATGTTTTTATCGCAAATCAGACCGTTATTTGACCGGCTGAGAAACCGCAGTAACGCCACTGCGCTGATTAATCAGCAGGGAAGGTACAGCTTTGCTGAACTGGGCGCCCGCACGGCAGCTATCGCGCATTTTCTTACCCCGCATGCAGGCTGCAATGTTCTGATTTTCGGTCATAAACAGCTCGATGCGGTGGCCTCCATTCTGGCCTGCATCAGTAAGGGATGTTGCTTCACCTTTGTTGACCAGGCGAATCCGCCGTCAAGAATTGAGAAAATTGCCAGGATGACAGGTACGGAAGTGATCATCACCACCCTGGCACAACCGCTTGCAGGGCTGGAGCCCTGGCCGCAGTGCGTCAGCGCATCACTGCACGATATGTCTGCCGCTTCTCTGCCCGAGGAACCGATCTTAACCCAGCCACTTTTTTATATCCTGTCGACATCAGGCAGCACCGGTGAGCCTAAGGGCGTCAAGGTCAGTTATGACAATTTTGCGGCGTTCAGTGCCTGGTTCGCGCCCCAGGTCACCGCCGGAAAAGACAGGGGTTGCCATGTCAATCATGCCTGTTTTTCTTTTGATATGGCCATTCTCGATCTGATCCCCGTCCTCAGTAGCGGGCAGACAGTGCTGATGCTGGATCATTGCAATAATGTTTTACCCCGGCAAAACATAAAGCTCATGACCAGAGAGCCTGAAGCGCCTGTCACCAGCTGGTTTTCAACCCCCAGTTTTGCCGAAATCATGCTGAAGGATCCTTTATTTAACCACGTAACATTTGCCAGTCTGAGGCGTTTTTATATCGGCGGTGAGCGGGTTGCGCTGGGTTTAGTCACACAATTGCAGACGCGTTTCCCGGGGCTTGAGGTACTGCACGCCTATGGCCCGACAGAGACGACATGTGTAACGCATACGCATCTTTTGTCCCATCCGCCGCAGCATAATGCCGGCTTGTTGCCTTTGGGCAGGCCGCAGGGGCTTAACCGCATGCGCATCGTCGATGAGACAGGTCATGCCGTTTCCGCGACGGTAACGGGCGAAGTCAGGCTTTATGGTCCTCAGGTTTCACAAGGCTATCTGCCTGAAGATCACCCGCGCAATCAGGCTTTCGGTGAGGATGAATTTGGCCGGTATTACGCAACAGGAGACCGCGGTTTTGTCGATGAAAACCAGTCACTGTTTATTTGCGGAAGGGATGACGGACAACTTAAGCTGCATGGCAACCGTATCGAACGGGCAGAAATAGAATCTGCTGTCTGCGCAAATACCAATGTTACCCAATGCTGCGTAGTGCCGGTTGAAGAACAAGGTAAGGTGACCGACCTGCAACTGTTTGTACAGTTGCATGAGGACAATCTGCACCACCGGCAAAGCTTACGCCGTTTTTTGTCTGAGCAGTTACCGGGATACATGATCCCCAGGCAACTGGTTTTTTGCCAGTCCTTCCCGATCACGTTGCATGGAAAAATAGACCGGCAGGAACTCGTCCGACAACATCTCTTATCTGATATTTTTTAACGGCTCACCTGCAAGCACATATAAAAAACTCAATGTGAAGGGTGAGACAATCTCCGGCATGGAGTTATCTTCATCGTATTGAAGAATAGCTGATTTTATGAAATGTGAACGGGGTCATAATGCGTTTTGATCATACCGGTTATGTCGTGTCAGATACAGATGCAACTGCGGCGGCTATTAAAATTTTCTTCCCCGTGATCATCAGATATAAAGAACAGATTAATGCTCAGCAAGTGTTAATTACATTGCTGGCCACGGCAGATGGAAATAATCAGGTTGAACTGGTTGAACCATTAAAAAGTAATATTCACCTGCAAAGCATGCTGGAAAAATCAGGAAAATCCTCCCTTCCCTATCATATTTGTTTTGTTGTAAATAATTTTGACGAACAATACCAGGAGATGAAGTCCGCAGGCTGGATTGTATTAACGCGCCCATTTAACGCGTTCAAAAGTGATCATCGCGCCAGCCATCTTTATCATCCGGATGCCGGAATAATCGAAATCATGTCGGGGGCCTTATGAAATCATTTTCCGATCAGGCGTCAGACATGGACTTTTTAACCCCAGGCTCAGATGCGCAGGATATTGCCGACCAGCTTCGTCAGATAGTCTCCCCGACCCAAACACGTATCGTTATGCGCGAATGGTCACAGTCCGCAGCATTTAACCGCCTTGGCCTGCCCGCTAAATATGTATTACAACAAAATATACAGAATTATCAGGATATCAGCCTGGCAGCACGCTACCGGCTGTATGAAAAAGTGGGTTTTATTTCCCCGATCCTTATGTTTTCTGCGCCCGGCCCCGGTATGGCGGCATTTGCGGTTTCCGGGCTCGGCACAGAGCAACAACAGGATGCTTTTTTTAGCCGCTTTCAGGAAACTTTAGGCTGGTCATGTTTTGCGATGACTGAACCGGAGCAGGGAAGCGATGCAGGCGCCATGGAAACCAGGGCGTCGCCGGTCAGGAACGGCTATCTGATCTCGGGAAGAAAAATGTTCATCGGCAATGGCATGATTGCTGATACCGGTGTCGTATTTGCCCGCACAGCACCTGGGCCGCTGGGTATTAATGCCTTTATATTTAATCCTCAGGTTGCAGAAATCTCGCGCTACGCGCTGGAATTAAACGGCTTAAAAGGCACCAATCTTGCCCATATAGAGTTTAATGACGTATTCATTCCTGAAGAAAATATGTTGGGCCGGCATCTGAAGCCTACCGAACGATTTGCAAAATCAGCCATCGCCACATTTGATGCCCTGCGTCCCTGCGTCGGCGCGCTGGCGCTGGGTGTGGCACGACGTGCGTTACATGAATGGCAATCCCATCTTCAGCTTACCGTGTCGCAGTCTGCGTGGTTATCGCAAACGGAACGTCGCTGGCTGGCGGTATATCACCATGCCCTGCGAAGTTGCCAGCAAACCGACGATAAACAACCACCTGACAGTCATCCCGGCATGGTGAAAACCAGCTGCGTAATACTCGCCGATGAGATAATCAGCTGGCTTATTCATGATACGCCAGCCGGGAATATGCCCCTGCTGAACAAACTGTGGCAAGCATTCCGTGACGTGAAAGCCTTTGAATATACCGAGGGTACACGGCAGATCCATCGTTTAAATCAGGGATTTTCACGCAGGCAAAGGATGAGCACATGCCTTTAACCATTACCCTGCTCGGCCAGGGCGCGATAAAAGTTCGCAGTTGCTGTGAAGCGGTGACGCCTGACAGCCGGCATTTTATTGCCGCTGGGTTACCGGAGACCGGGGCAACATCTGGGACAGAAGATTGCTGGTATCATCACTGGCCGGAAGAAGATTGCGGAAACCGCCTGCATGCAAAAATTCTTCTCACACTTTGCCATCACCATTCCCACCCTTCTGCGAAGAGCCTGCTGGTCTATGATTCGCTTTATCCGGCCGCACGCGGAGCAACCCCATTGCTCCAAAGTTTACTTTGTCACTGTCCGGGGTTTTCCGAAGCCTGGGGAATTTGCAGCGGTTGTTTTGATCCCGATGCCGCCAGTGCCCTTGCCCGGGTTCTGATGACGGAGGAATGTCGTTTGCTTTATGTTTTCGATCCGATGCAAAGACTCAGTCAGTGTCCGACGCCTCAGGAGACAGAATTGCATTATCTGATTTTTTCGGCGCGGACGTTGAGAACGTCATGAATAATAGGCTGGATTCGCTGATAGAAAAGCTGTCCTCGCCCGCTGTTTTTCCTATGCGTGCCTCAGAGGCTCAACAGCTTGCACTGATGAGAACACAGACCCTGGATTGCGGGTCACATCGCAGCAGGATCCTGATCAGTGGAAATCCGGGGTACGGGGCAAAAAAAGCACTTTTATTGCACGGATGGGGAGGCCATCCGCTGATGCTGGCCCAGGCTAAGGATATCCTGCAGGCGCAGGGGTATGAGGTGTATTTGCCATTTTTGCTCGGACATGATCCGCAAACTCCGGCACCGGCTGATTTACCTGTGCAAACTCAGTTACTGCTCACCCTGCAAACGACATTTGGCACTTTCGATACCGTCGTGGCGCATTCCGCTGGCGGACTTATCACCGCCTTGTCGGCATCTCTTGGGTTTCGTTTCAGGAAGCTGGTGCTGATGTCGGTACCGGCCTCTTTTACCAGCCTGCTTCGGCACTTTTTACGGCAAAACCGTCTTCCTGTTCAGTATCTGGCCCCGCTGTGCGCGGAGTACCGGTCCCGTTTTCCGGCCGCCGGCATGCCCGAAACAGACGCACTTTTTGGCCTGGGTGAGATACCGGCCTTAATAGTGCATGGTCAGCAGGACAATAAAATCAATCATGCCGATGCGCGGAAGATTCATCATCAGTTACCCAACAGCCGGCTGGAATTAATAGAAGATACCGGCCATCTGGGCGTGCTGACCCATGTCAGGACACACCACGCCCTGGCCTCTTTTCTTCGCGCGGCAGGCGCTGGTGATGAAAAAAGGAGTCATCATGTTGGGTCATATTGAATCCATTACCGTATACATCCCTGAGCAGCGTAAATCGCTGGCTGAGGTGGCCCCGGCCCTGAATCTGAGCCCGCTTGATGTCAGAATGTTTTCCCGCTTTTACGGATTGGCAAACTTTCCGCGCCAGCCAGGTTCCCTTAATGATCTGTTGCGCCCGTTGTTAAAACAATTCACCGAAAATCATGCGCACTGTATTTCCCGGATAAAACATGTCGTCCATGCCCATACGCTGCCCTGTATCCGTCCTTTTGACCTGCATGGTAAAGCGTTGCTTGATGAAGCCGGATTTTCTGACGATACCCATTACATGTCTCTGACGATGGGACATTGTTCAACGTCATTATCCGCCGTCGACTATGTCTGCAGGCGGCTTAACGCGGGAGAATATGCGCTGCTGCTGGTTGGCGAGAAAGCATTTCATCCCAAAGTAGAACTTATTGACGACACCACTATCATGGGCGAGGCCGCCTGCGCCGTTTTGCTCAGCCGCTCGGGTGAACGTTGCAGAGTGACCGCCAGATACAGCATGCAGGCAGGCGAATTTAGTCAGCATCGCGGAAACGCAACAGAAGAAGAATCCCGCTTTGCCAGCGTTTATATTTCTTTTATCGTCACTGCGATGCGCAATGCCCTTGGACATTTTGGTCATACCGCCAGTTCGCTCGCCTGGATTGCGCCGCATAATGTCAATTTATCGTCGTGGCAGAGGCTTGCTGATGAACTTAATATTACGCGTCAAAAAATATTCCTCGAAAATGTGCCGCGTTATGGTCATTGTTTTGGCGCTGATCCTTATCTGAATTTAGCCACATTGATCCGTCAGAAAAAGTTATCACCCGAGACGAATGTGATGATGGTGAGTGTGGGCATGGGCGCAACGTTCTCTTCATTACTGTTAGGCTTATCTGACGGTAATGAAATTCCGGTGTTTTGCAATTTGGAGCAATTTCCCGATATTAAGCAGGATTAAGTTAACGCTCACGTGTTTCTTTATGTGATGTATTAACTCCTCATGGCTGATATTACAAAACTCTACCCGCAGCTGAATGAACTTAATGCCGTGCTCACTGCCGCTGGCAAATTGTCAGAATATAATCCGGACCACGCGGTGACTGGTTTTGATCATCCCGAACTGATGAGCATTGCCTGTATCGGTATTCCTTCCCGTTTTAATCCCTGGGAAACCGCAGCATTCTCTGACGTTGATTATTCACATCACTTACAAATCATCGAATATTTAAGCCGGACAGATGCCAGCGCCATGATGATGCTGCCCGGCGCTTCCCTCAGCACACGCGCCATTTTGACGCTCGGCACTGAACAACAACAGGCGCGTTTTTTCTCCTGTTTTGAACACAGTCCTGCCTGGACATTTTTTGCGGTGACCGAGCCCGGAGTCGGCTCTGACGCCACAGCGGTTTCCTGCGAACTCACGCAAAATAGCCAGGGATGGTGGCTTAACGGACAAAAGATGCTGGTCGGCGGCGCAATGCGTGCCAGTGCAGGTTTGGTATTTGCACGTTATGAACAGACCCACCGGTTAGTGATGGTATTTCCTCAGGGGAAAACCGGGGCCTTGCAGCGTGAACTGCTCGATACATTCGGATTAGCCGGCGCTTCGCTGACACGTCTGACGATGACGAATTTGCATATCAAAGAAGACGATATTTTAGGACTCGGTCGCCGGGGATTGCAGCAGGGACTTAACGCACTGAGTAAGGTCTTTGAGAGACACCGTCCGATGGTCGCCGCCATGGCGCTGGGCACCACTTACGGGCTGCTGAAGGCGCTGGAAACGCGGCCGTTGCCGGTCGCGGCAAAAAACTGGCTCGCCGGTCAGTGGCGTAAATATCATGCCCTCTTTCAGCAGATGCTCACACTGGCACAGGGATATCATTCGGGTCAGCAGCAGTATGCCCAAACCAGCCGCCTCAAATTAAGTGCCACCCGTCTGGTTGAGGAGACTGCACGTCACCTGCCCGACTGGCTGGCAACGCAAGACTGGCTGGAAGACACCTTCCTGCGCAAACGCTACCGGGACAGTTTCGCTTTTGAATACATGGAAGGAACCAGCAATATTCACTTGCTTAACAGCTTCCGTCTGCCTGAAACCCGGGGGGATCAATACCATGCTGTACCTTGATCCCGCCGATATTGTCAGCCGGTCGTTCCACCATACTGAGGTTCCTCAGCCCGAATGGGAGGAAGATATTCCTCACTGGCGTTCGTATGTTCAGCACTTTTTCGCCGCCAGCGGTGAGACGCTCAGCGCAGAGGATGAACAGGTTAATGCCTGGATCAGCAGCAACGAACGGGCAGCCTTCAGTGATATGGTCGCTGCACTGCTGCCAGACCTTGCACCGGTGGTACAGCCGCAGCGGGTGAAAACGGTGCTGATGGCGCACTGGACACCTGACCTGCACATGGGCAGTTCCGTGGTGAATTTTGCCATTCATCAGCTTGGCCTGGCTCACTGTCTGGCGCTGGCTATCAGCGATCGCGGGCCGGATGCCGGTTTGTTTGCACTTGATGGCCTCAGCGACTGCCTGCGCGGGAAAGATGAAGACGGACTGTTGCTCATCGCCGAACAAAAAAACCTGATGTATTTTTCACCGCTGATGGCGCGCCTGAAACCGGAAAATAATGCCTGCATCTGCCTGGTCAACACACAACAACGGGGTTTACGTTATCTGGGATATCAGCGCCTGACACCGTCAGCGGATCTTAATACAGACATCCTGAAATCTGTTGCTCACTTCGGGCTGAGCCTTGAACAGTTAACGCTTATCGGCCCGGCCCGGTGTCTGGCGGCTTTGCCTGCTGGCTGCACGTCCTTCGCCGTCAACCCGCATTTACTTTGCGCAGCACCCTTCGTCGCGCTGGGTGAAATCTTTCAGCCCGGGCGTGACTATCTGTTAATGAGTGAACACGACGGACAGATTAGCCTGTGCGGCCTGGCCGCCGCAGAGAAAATGACATGAATATTTTTGCGCTGAAAACCTTTATTCCGCCTGCGCGTTTATCGCTTGAGGACATTCTCAGCCGACGCGGCGCACATCCCGGTGAAGCCCGGACATTCCGGCATCTTTTCGGCTTTCAGGCAGCATCAGTCCTGACAGCGGAGGAAAGTGCAGCCACGAGTTTTGCCTCACTTTTACAGCAAGGTGCCGGACAGCTGAATCAGGCGGAAAAAATCGATGCCATTATTTTAGTTCAGGGATTGCCTGCCCGTTCACAGCGGCAACATGTTGATTTAACACTGATACGGCAACGTTTCGACTTTATTGCTCCTGACGCTCATCTCATCACCCTTAATCAGCAAAATTGCGCCACGTTATTCTGGGGGCTGCTGATGGCACAACGTATGCTCGAACAGGGTAAATACCGGTGTGTGGCACTGCTGGCCGGCGATACTTTGGCAGATTTCGATCTGGCTGAACGCTATGTGCCCGGCTGCACATTGATCGGAGATGCCTTCATTTGCGCACTGCTCAGGCCGGGGGGCGGTGAGCGGAGAGTCACGGGCATTCATTGTTTTCATCATCCTCAATTCTGGCAGGGCCTTGACGGCAGCCGGGATGATATCAGGGGTTTCTACCAGGCTCATGATGCGCTGGCCGGTCAGGCGCTCGGGAAATATTCACCCGCAGTGCGCCGGGAAGCCTGGTTGCTGCCTCACAACATTAACCGCCTCAGCTGGCAAACCTGGCGGCGACATTCAGAACACGCACAACAGCGCATTGCGACCGATCTCATCGGGGAATGTGGTCATTGTTACACCACAGATCCTCTTTTATTGCTCAATGACTACTCCCCGGCAGAGACCGGCCGGCCGGCATTATTGCTTTCTGTCGGGCTCGGCGGCTGGGTGGGCAGCGCCATGATCACCTCAGATACTCTTGCGGAGCATCAGTATGTCCAATAACGCGCAAGCCATCCCCTTTTTTACCCCGCCGTCCATTCAGTATGCGCAACTGGGTTTTCTTAAAATCGCTGAACTGGCGTGCCGTCAGAAGGGAGATAAGGTTTGGATAGGTGAAAAAGAAGATGCCGTGCTGTTGCTTGCCGGTGCCCGGCATATACGTTTACTGATTGAGCAGGAAAGTCAGTTCGTGAAGGAGTTTGATCATCTCTCTTCTGCCTCAACCATCGGACGCATCTTACTGGGTCAGTCCCTGACGACATCAAAAGAAGGTGAGGAATGGCGCCTGGCGAGAAAACTCACGACACCCCTGGTAAATCCGAAGACTGCCTTACTCAAACAAGGCACCGAACTCTCTGCCCGCTGGCTGCTCAACGTTTTACAGAACCCTGCGCAGATCTCATTGCGTGAAATCTGCCTGCACTGGGCGCTGATGTGTGTAGCTGAAGGATTTTTTGGTCAGGGGATCAGTCTGTCACAACTGAATACGCTGATTGACCATTTCCGTCGCATCTATCTGCAACTGATTATCGCTGCGCCGACCTCAGATTATGAGGAACTGTGCCGCCATCCGGCACTGGTCGCCTTCCGACAGGAAGCGGAATCACTGCTCGGCCCGTTGCTCAATGATGCAAAGCCCGGCAATACCACCATGCTGGAACGTCTTTGTCAGGCACTCAGTCCCGAAGCCAATCCCGAAGCACGGGAAAGGGTCATCAATCTCCTGCTTGGAAATCTTGCCGCCAGCGTAGATAACACAGGTATTGCTTTGTTATGGAGCCTGACACATCTTTCGCAACACCCGCACTATCAGCAAGCCGTGCGTGAGGAAACGGCGCACGGCAAACGAAATATGGCGTCAGCCATTGTCCGGGAATCGCTCAGGCTCACGCCGGTCACCGCATTTTTTGAACGCCGTGTGGCCGAAAACCTTGTTGTAGATGGTCATGTTATTACGGCGGGCACGCGCGTGCTATTTTCTCCGTGGCTGGTACACCGCAATCCAGCCTGTTGGGCAGAACCGCTTTGCTTCAGGCCGGAGCGCTTTCTGAGCGAAGATAAAATTGCACCGGAGATTTTCTTACCGTTTAGCGTCGGGAAGCGAAACTGTGTGGGCATGACTCTTGCACTTGATCAACTGACGACGGCTGTTGTGACGCTGTGTGAAAATTTCCAAATTTCGCTCTCACCCTCAACATCTCCTGCGGCCCTCACCCCGCTTTTTGAGCTTAACGTCGTCCCCCGTGGAGATATTTCCTTTATTCTCGGGTCAATACACAGCGCTGAGCTGAATGACTGCATCCGGTGATCTGCCTGCACTCAGCCGGTTCTGTTTCTGACAATCTCAGTCAATCACCGGCAAGCAAAAGTAAGCACAATGATGAGAAGCAGGCAGAAAGGTATCGGTGAAATTGTGTGCCGGAAGGATTTTGTATGCCTCAATCAAGTGTGGAAGAAACGTTTCTGACGCTTGCTACATTATGACGAAATCAAGGAATTATGATGAAAAAGATCACGTTAGCGCTCGCCCTGCTTGGCGGTATCACCAGCACCTCAGCCTTCGCCGCAGAAAAAACGTTTCCTCTCGAAGCCTTTAACAGCGTCGAGGTCCGACAGGGCATCAATCTCACCATCAAATGTGCCGCAACGCCTTCGATGGTTGTCACCGGTTCTGAGGATACGCTGAACAAATTAAAAGTGACGAATGCCAGTCACGCATTACTGCTGATCAACGATGCTGCTGAAAATGATCGCTTTGTCTCGCACACGCTGGATATCACGCTGTATACCAGTGCTCCGCTGAACAGCCTGGCGGGCAAGGCCGGCGTTAAAATTACAGCACCGGCGTGCGCGGTTGACCCGTCTAAACTGGCCGTTTCAGGCAGTATGGGCGCAGATATTCAGGCTGAAGGTAAAACGGCTGAATTAAATCTGGATCTGGCGATGGGCGGGACGTTTAACAAGAAGCCCCGCGAGTTTACGGCAGAATCAGCGAACGTGCGCATGAGCATGGGTGCCGAATCCTCCCTGTGCCATATCCCCAAAATCCAGGGCACTCTGGCAGCGGGCGCGCGTATTTCCGTCAGCACCTCTGCGCAGGTGGATACCGGTGCCGCCAGTGCTTTCGCCAGCGAGATTTCAACTTCCGGCTGCGCTTAATTCCCGGTCCGGTGAAGACAGACCTGCCATATGACGGGCAGGTCTTTTCGCGTCTGACAGGCACCATACGCCAGACAATAAAAGCCGTCATTCTCAATGACAGCGTGGTGTAACACCCCCCTCTCCCCCGTATGTTCATCCAATACGTCAGCTGTTGCATTATTCTGAGGGAGGGCACAAAAACTGGCGAGCGACTGTGTCAGCCCGGTTCCACGCGCCTTCAGCCAGGCTTCCTTAATACTCCAGAGCCGGGTAAAACGGACCAGGTAATGTTCTTCATCTTCTGCCAGCCAACGCTGCTCATCCGGGTGGAAAAACCGGCGGGCAATCGCTTTTTTTACCTCAACTTTACCGCTTATCCTTTCCAGATCCACGCCAACCTCTGTTCCGGAACAAAGCACTATCGCAGCCGATGCCCCGCTATGCGATAGGTTGAAATGCAACCATGGTGCCCCGGGCAGCCAGGGTTTACCCTGAGGCGTCCTTGCGATAATGAGTTGCTCATCTGTCACCGATAAACAGTTCGCCAGCACCTGACGCAGCCAGCATTGTGCCCGCTCACGCAGGGATTGCTCAGGCCGCGAATACTCAAAATGATGGAGCAAACACAGCCCTTCACCTGCCCGGAGTTCAGGAAGAGGATCACAGCGGTAAATTGAGGGTAACCCGGCAACCGGTTCGATCATGTCGATTCTCCAGAGACAGATAACCGCCATGACTTTCAGCGATTTGCCGGCACAAAATCAGTCCGATGCCGCTGCCATTAGGTTTAGTGGTATAGAAGGGGACAAACAGATTTTTGGGGTTGGTCAGTCCTACGCCCTGATCAAGGATCGTCACACACAAACGCCCTTTTTCCTGCGACCATTCAATGCAGACCGGCGTGGTGGAATCACTCATCGCTTCATCCGCATTCTTGATAAGGTTGATGAGTAGCTGATGGATCTGCACCCTGTCCATAGCCACCATCAGCGGCGCGGGGCCTTTCAGGCAAATATTGCGATGCGCGAACAACAGAGGCAATTCCGAAATCAGGGCCGCGAAATCCAGCGGTGCCTTAACGGGCGGCGCGAGTTTGCTCAGTTGTCGGTAACTGCTGATAAAAGCAATAAGCTCTTTCGCCCGGCGGTTTATCAGATCAATACCTTCCGCAAAGCCTTCGGGCAGATTTTCTGAATGGCGGCGGTAATGTTGTTGCAGCATCTGACTGATAGAAGCAATCGGGCTGAGGGAGTTATTAATTTCGTGACTGATAACGCGCAGCAGGTTTTGCCAGGCTTTTTGTTCTTCCTTGCGCAGCATGTCGTCTACGTCACTGACAAACAGCAGGATATTCCGGATCCCGTCAATCATATAGGTATCACTGGAGACGTTATAACGTCCCGGACGCCCTTCATGGTGGGATTCAACCGGATGCTCCCGGTTAGCATTTTGCAACAGGGCATCCAGTTGCCAGTGGCTGGATTTTTCCCCGATCAGCTGTTCAAGCGAGGTCCCGAGCATGCGTGATGCTGCCTCATTACACCAGATCAGCCGGTGGTTATCATCCAGCGCAAAAATGGCCACGTTGATATTAGAGATGACTTTTTGCAGCAGAAAATCCATCTCTTTCTGCTGCTGACGGTGGCGGGATAACTGACCTGAAATGTCATTGATCTGTTCAATGACGCCTTCAAATACGCCCTGCCCGCTGGTCACGCCGCGAAGGCTAAAATCTTCCTGCTCAACGGCTTCCAGCAAGTTGGAAATAACGTTGATTTTATAGAGAAGTTGCTGGAAGAAGTGATAAGAAAAATACACCAGCGTGGCACACAGGATAACCAGGGTAAGCGATTTGAGATAAACCGACTGATGCGGGAAGAGCCACAACAGAAGATAGGCAATAACCCCCCCCAGCGGGGACAAACTGCACAGTAATAAATGACGCGATTCAAATGACCGAAAAAGTTTACTCATGACAGATTTTTAGTTTATCCAGTCTGCGGTAAAAAGCACTGCGACTCAGCCCCAGCGATTCCGCTGCTTTGACAGCATTCCCGTCATATTGACGCAGACGCTGTAAGAGTAACGTTTCTTCCATTTCCGCCAATGTGCCCGTTTCAGGCGGGTTAACAGGGTTATGACTTTGCTCATGTCCGGCGGCCCCGGCCCTGACAGGCAGCGGCAGACACAGATCAGCCAGGTCAATAGTATTATTGCGGCACAGCAAAACACCCCGCTCAAGCAAATGGCTCAGTTCGCGGATATTTCCCGGCCACGAATAGTCATGCAATCCCTGTCTCGCCAGCGCTGATAATACCGGTTTAGGCTTATTATATTTGCGGGCAAAGCGTTGCAGGAAACGTTCAGCCAACGGCTCAATATCCTCCTGCCTTTCGCGCAGCGGCGGTAACTGTATCTGGATGACATTCAGGCGATAGAGTAAATCCTGGCGGAAACGCCCGTCGGCCACGGCGTTTTTAAGATCCGTGTTGGTTGCAGCAATTATCCGGCACCCGGTGGTTTGTGTCCGCGAGGAGCCCACACGTTCAAACTGCCGCTCTTCCAGGACACGCAATAATTTCACCTGTTGTGACAGCGGCAAATTACCAATTTCATCCAGGAATAGTGTGCCTTTATCCGCCAGTTCAAAACGGCCAATCCGGTTTTCCCGCGCGTCGGTAAAGGCGCCTTTTACATGACCGAACATCTCGCTTTCAAACAGCTGCTCATTGATACACCCCATGTTAACTTCAACAATACTGTGCTCAGAACGGGAGGACAATTGATGGATGAAGCGGGCCAGCAGACTTTTGCCGGTGCCATTTTCACCCAGTATAAGAATGCTGGTATCGGTGGCAGCCACAGTTTCAACAACGTTGATTAAGTGTTGCATGGCCGGTGAACGAACCACCCATTCGCTGTCCATGTCATCTTCAAGTGCCCGTTTCAGCAGCTTATTTTCTTCCCGCAGGCAATTCCCGGAGCGTCTCGCCTGGCTCAGTGCAATCTGTTGCTGAACAATGCTTAACAGGCGTTCGTTATCCCACGGTTTTTGAATAAAATCCGCCGCACCGGCACGCATTGCGCTTACGATAATGTCCACACTTCCCCACCCCGTCATCGCCACAGCGGGAAGACAGTCATCAAATTTCTTTAACTCATCCAGCAGTTGCAAACCCTCAAGACCTGAGGTGGTGTCTTTCTGAAAGTTCATGTCCATCAACACAAGATCAAAGGCTTTGTCAGACAAATGTGGCAATAACCGGTCAGCCTGTGTTTCCAGAGTCACGTCATACCCTTCCATACGCAGCAACATGTCGAGGCTGGTCAGAATGCCCGCATCATCATCAATCACAAGAATACGTTTTTTTTCGTTCATTAAAGCATCCGGCTTGTGCCGCCGCACCCCGCAGGCGCGGCGACAGGTTATTCATAGCGAATGGCGTCCGCAGGCGACATCCGGATGGCACGTCTGGAAGGCAGCCAGACGGCTAACGCCACAATTAAAGAAATCATTACCGCCACCGCCCAAAAGAGTAGCGCAAAGGACGTATGACCGTTACCCAATATGCGCGTCAGCTTTGGCGCGACAAAGAAAGCCAAAGGCAGCCCGATAATCAGGCCAATAAGTAATTGTTTGCTGCCCTGGAGCATCAGCATGCGCAACAGAACCCCTTCCGTTGCCCCCATCGCCATACGCACCCCGATTTCCTGAATACGTTGATTTATCACATTGCGCATCACGGCATAAATGCCGGTGGCAGCCAGTATTACCGCGACCAGCCCAAACAACATGAACAGATTGGCAATGAAATGCAGCCCGGCGGTATTCCTGGCAAGCCGTTGATTTAACGTCTGTACCTGATTAACCGACAGTGTACTGTCAATTTGTCGTACCGCATTAACCAGCGCAGGCCCTAACGTATCAGGATTCTGCGCCCTGAGCACCAGCGTTAATGAGGCCGCAGGTATTTGTTCAAGGGAACGGTAAACCGTGACCCGCTGGCGAAATGCACTGAAAGGCCTGCCATGAATGACGTTAGGCACCACACCGATAACGGTGAACCAGCGCTGGTCGTTTGTGTCACGAAAGCGCAGACGTTTACCGACAACATCCCGCTCACCCGGCCAGAACTGCCCTGCAAAGGACTGACTGACGACCACAACGGGCTGCGAGTCCTGTGTATCACTGCTGGCAAACTCTCTGCCTGCCACCGGCGTGATCCCCATTGCCACGAGGCTACCCGGCATGACTTGCACGTCATTAACCAGAGGATAAGACCAGCGATCTTTACTGTTATTGGTGGAGGAATCGATATCCACCTGATGTGGTACTGTAAATTGCCCGACCGCACTGGTGGTAATAGCGGTTTTTTCTACGCCAGGAATGGTGCTGAGAGAAGATTGCAGACGCTGATAGAACTGGATCCGGCTCGCATCATCAGGATATTGACTGGCATTCAGGTTTATCTGCCCGGTGAGATAGCCCTGCGTATCCACGCCGTAATCCGCCCGGGTAGCCTGATAGACCAACAGGGCCAGCAGCGCACTGATACACAAAATGGAGCAGGATAACCCGACTTCAAAGGTCACCAGAATCCGGGAAATCCTGCCCGCCCCGCGACTTTGCGCCCCCCGTGTACCGTCACGCAGAACATCGTTAAAATTACCATGCGTGATTTTCCAGGCCGGCAGAGCGCTGGTCACGACAGCGGTAATAATAACCAGAGCCAATGCATTGAAGATCATGATGTTATCGAGTGACAAATGCCACCAGAAGGGAATTTTGTTGGGCACAAAAGTGGGGAGTAATGCATTGGTGATCTCCAGCCCCCAGGCGGCAAGCAGAACGGCGATCACACCCGAGAAGGCGCAAATAAATAAGCTTTCCCACATCATTTGCATCACTAAACGGCCGGAAGGTGAACCCAGCGCGACGCGGATGGCAATTTCTTTTGAACGTTCTGTTGTCCTCGCCAGCAATAAGTTTCCGACATTACAACATGCCAGCACCAGCACAAAACCCACCGCGAAAAGCATGACGATAAATATCGGCATGGTCTCCTCACCCATGAAGTTTTCCTGGAATGTCAGCACCTGAGCAGAAAGCCCTTTATTGCTTTCAGGGTACTCAGAGGCCAGCGATTGCATCACCCGACTGAGGTCACGGTCTGCCTCATCCAGGGCGATACCGGGTTTGAGACGCGCATAAACAGAAACCTCAGGCGCACCGGTCCGCATCAGATACTGTGATGGATCCAGTCTGGAGGGGAGCCAGAGATCATGAAAGAAGGGAAAGGCAAAACTGGCGGGCATGATGCCTACAATTCGCGTGTGTATGCCATTAATCAGCACATCCCTGCCAATAAGCTGTTCATCGCCAGCAAAGTAATTTTGCCACATGCTGTAGCTGATGACGGCAACCGGCGTCGCGCCGGGCTGGACATCTTCACTGTTAAGCACCCTGCCGCGATAGGGCTGGACACCTGCATAAGAAAACATCTCCGGTGTATTGCGGATTGCCATGTAGGAAACCGCTTTCGTGCCGTCACTGATATCTGCGCGCTCAGCATAGAAATAGCCCACTTCATCGAGGGTGGTATTACGCGCTTTAATTTCCTTATAATCCAGAAAGTTAACCCCTGAATCACTCAGACTGACACCATTAACTGTCGGATTAAGCAAAACCATATTTTTCCCGTCCGGGTAAGGAAGCGGCGTAAACATGATGGTATTAATCACTGAAAACATATAAAGCGTCAGCGCCAGGCCACAGGACATTATCAGCACCGTGATGAAGGTAAATGACGGGCTTTTCAGTAACAGGCGTAAGGCATATCGGATGTCAAAAAGCATGTTACGCTTCCTTTATCAGGGTCAGTTCCCGTGACACATGTCCGTCTCCGACTACCTGTCCGTCAGAGAGCACAATGCTGCGCTGCGCCCGCTCAGCTGAACGGGGATCATGGGTAACAATGCAGATGGTGGCGCCTTCCTGATGCAGCTTATCGAGAATATTCAGCACCGCCTCGGCATTGTGGGAGTCCAGGTTACCGGTCGGTTCATCCGCCAGAATAATGGAGGGATTGCCCACAATTGCCCGCGCGACGGCCACGCGTTGTTGCTGTCCGCCTGAGAGCTGGGAAGGATAATGGCGTCCCCGGTGAGACATATTGACCTTGTCTAATGCTTCAGCCACCCTCTGCTGCCGTTCGGTTTTAGAAATATCTTTGCGGTAAGTCAGGGGCAGTGAGACGTTTTCCTCAATGGTCAGATCACTGATGAGATTGAAAGACTGAAAGATGAAACCGATATCGCGATTTCTCACCAACGCACGTTGCTTTTTAGAAATATTTTCTACGTTGTGCCCGGCCAGCTGATAGGTACCGGTTGAGGCCACATCTAACAGCCCCAAAATCGATAACAGCGTCGATTTCCCGCACCCTGAAGGTCCGGAAATCGCCACATATTCACCTTTAGAAATACTGAGCGTAATCTTGCTCAGGGCGTGAGTTTCGATTTCATCTGTTAAAAATATCTTGTTCACATCAGTGAGTTCTACCAGTGATTCCGTCATTTTCATCTCCATAGCTTTATACGATTAGCTGGCGTCTTTTGCAGGTGAGCCGGCATCATTTAGTCATCTCAATTTGATCAGCCCCTTGCCAGGCCGTGCTGTCACTGAGAATAATTTTGTCTCCCGCACGCAGGCCACTGGTCACCTGAATATAATCTGCAGATCCTTGCCCGAAGTTGACCTTCATTTTGGTGGCTGAATGTTCGTTTTCATCGAGCTTATAGAGCATCGACGGTAAATTATTTTGCGCGAACGGTGGCCGCTCGACGTACAGAGAATCATTAATTTTCGTCACTGCAATCAGGCCATCAACGCTCAGATCAGGACGGGCTTCCTGCGGCAGTGGCTGGTTGAATGTCACATCCACCTTAACCGTGCCATTCGTCACTGCCGGGTCAACCCGTGACAGCACGCCTGTGAACTGGCTGCGTCCGGTATTGATCGTCACCTGTTGTCCCACAGCCAGATCGCGGGATTGTAATTCCGGCACTTTGAGTTCAGCGTAAAGCTCCTTTTCTTTCGCCAGACGGGCAATACTGGTCCCTGTGGTGATCCTCTGCCCCACCTGTACTTTCACATCCTGCAAAATTCCCTCTATCGGCGAGGTGACATTAAGTGAATCAACATCCTGCTGGCTCAGTTGCACCAACGATTCCAGCTTGTTAAGGCGCATCGCGCTGGCTTTGATATCCGCATCCACACTGAGTCTGAGGGTGCTCAGCCGTTTTTCCTCAAGAACCAGTTGCTGACGATATTGTTCCGTATTAATACGGGTTGTTTCATATTCCAGCACCGGCACTGCCGCAATATATTTCTTTTGCGCGGCAAGTCGCATCGTAGAGCTGAGTAACCGGCTTCTGGCATCAAGAACCAGTGCTTCCTGACTCAGTATCTTATTTTGTAATTCTGCATTAGTCGCGTCGGTCTCAGCCCGCCGGGCATCCAGTTCGAGCCGGTTTTCTTGTAGTTTCTGCTCCAGCGTCGGGTTACTCATTCTGACCAGCAATTGCCCTTTACTTACCTTCATACCGGGTTTGTAGATGACTTCTTCCACGCGCGCATCCACATTCGCAGCAACCCAGTTAATATCACGCGGCAACAATACCCCGTTACCCCGCACTTCAACCGAGAAATTTCCATACTGAACCTGCCCGACAGCAATACTTCCACGGGAGATCTGATAGGGAGAAAAACGGTAACTGTAGATTGCCACCAGCGCGGCCAAAAATAACGCACCCATAACAATAGATTTGCGGTATCGCTTCAGTACAAATTTATTCCCGGTCTGCGGGATTGAAATATCCATGATAATACCTTTTCTGATAACTCCTTAGCTTTAAGCACAAAGCATGCCAATAGCAGAAATCAAATTAACTTAATGATTTACAAAGAATTTTTAATATCAAATAAATCCCCCCTTTCCCTTTGTTCCATTTCTATCTCATTAATGGAACAGCAACCGGGACGGCAAGACCTGTCCCCTCTTTTTACCCTGCACAATCCCGCTTATAGCAAGGATTCCCATTAATGGGATATTGGCTCATTCACATTAATGACCACGTTCCGAAAATGGGAATTTCGCGTTCCGCTAACGGAAATTGATAATAATTTTATTAAAAAACAAACAGTTAAAACAAATAAAAATATGGCATAGCAATTGCTTAAGCCTTTCATGTACGGAGTTACGCTTTTAAAAAGTTCATCATTAATGGCTTGCACAGAAGGGGTGGGTATGTGGCAACGCAAACTGTCGAACGCTGAAAAAACACTTTTCACTCAGAAAATAATCGAGGATCTGAATCATCGTCATTTAACTGTGTATGGAAAACATGCACATACCGAAAAAGCATTATGTGTTGTCAGGATCATTAATTTTATGCTTGAGAATATTTCTGACGAAATAACGCTTGAGGATTTGGAAAAGATATGTGGTAAAACACGATTTGATATTTGCCGGGTATTCAAACATTTCTATGATGTCACACCGATAAAATGGATGTGGAAAGTCCGGCTCGCCTTAGCAAGGGAGTTTATTCATTTAGCACCCGAATGGTCCCTGACGGATATCAGTTATGCTTGCGGATTTTCATCATTACCGCATTTTTCCAGAAGTTTCAGCAAAACCTATAATGAGTCTCCCCTTAAATTTAAACAAAATGTCCTCAGGACAACACGGCCTGAAAGTAAAAAAGAAACCTCAGATTATGATTTTATTTTTGGAATTCAAAGAAATAATTTTTCGAGAAGCATGTTAATTAATAATCTGCACAGTTTATAATTATCACAAGATCACTTATGCCTTTTTATATTATTCGCTACGCGCAATATCAACTTTGGTTCAGAAAACGATGAATAATCTTCATGCACAGTCTGACTCACAAAATCTGAAATGTGTTTAAAGACAGCAGGGTCACGCAATGCGCCATTGTGACCCTGGCCTTCTGTCACAATTAATTTACTTTTCTCCAGGGAGCGGCTCAGAATTAGGGCTTCATCCAGTCCGATACTGAGATCATTTTTATCATGTAATATCATCACAGGCTGCGTTATTGCTCCGATGAGTTCCGGACCAATAGCATCAGGATGAACGCCATAGCGGAGTTGATAAAGCTTTTTCATGGAACCGGCAATACGCTTTGGAAGCTTATTATTGCAGACATATCTGTCCATCATCTTTCCATAACTGCACGGACTGCTGATTAAAATCATGCGCTTAAAAAACAGCCCCTGTAATGCCGCCATGCAACCAATTAATCCCCCCGTCGAATGGCCAATGACGACAGAAAAATGGCCATAGTGTTTTTCCATATCCATCACTGCCCGTGAAAGATCATAGAAGGACACTTTTTTGCCGGGAGAAATTCCATGTGCCGGAAGATCCGGTGCATAAACACTGTAACCTTTTTCCTGTAACCGCTGCGCCATTTGCCGCAACATAATACTTCTGCCATCCCATCCATGAAGCAGTAAAACTTTCTCTGCCTGCGGGTCCGCTTGCGGGTAAATAAAAACCTTAACAAATGATTTGCGCCAGAAAAGCTCCTCCTGCAGGCAGCGGCTGAGCAGCATGATTTCACCCTGTTTATAGGGTAAGGGCCGGGTCTTTTCGAACAGACGCAACGCGTATAAAGCAGAAAGGTAAGAAGACATAACATGCAATGAATATAAATCGAATAAACTTATTAGTCTGCATGCCCTGCTATAATGTGTCGCAGGTCTGATTTTCGCTTTCATCAATAAAGAGGGGCGTAATCTCATCAGAACCAGCACCCGAAGATAATTTTGGTGCACCAGTGAAAAGAACAAAAGAACGGGGTAAAAGAAGCTATAAAACATTGTCGCTCCCTATTTTATTTGCCAGACGCCAGTACTCCCTGCCGAATGCGATAAAGTAGATGACATTGAATATAATAATAATATTCATGATGCTTTTAAGCTGGGAAAAATTGCCCCACCCCACCAACAGGGTGATGACTGTCAGTAATTCAATGATAACGGTTAATACCAGTACCCGTCTGGCCTGATCAAGTTGTTCGAGTAACGCCTGAAGAGAGGCAACAAAAGATGTCAGGAAGAAAGTCGGTAATAATATTAATAACATCTGACTGCTGACATCTTGTATTGTTTTGTCGCCCGATAATATTTTAATCAGACTGGCCTCGGTAAAATAGACCCCTGATGTCAGCAGAAGATAAAAGATGCCAATAAAAGTGAGTCCCCGATGCAGTAAACGTTTTAATTCTTCCCCTGTACTGATCGCCAGACGCTGGTTAATTAATATCGCCAGAGCAGATCCGCAGGCCACAGCGGGAATAACGATAAACATTCTGATTTTGGTGACGATCAGAAAGCCGGCAACATATTGCTCACCCAACGTACCTATTAACGGGAATATCAGTAGCGAACTGAAAAATAGTACCACCAGCGAGGCAAATATTGGCATTCCCACCTGAAACAGAAGCCCGCTGAGGCGCGCAATGAAAGCCCCCGGCCGGTCATCTTTCACGTTACGGCCTATGCGCCATACCAGCCAAAGCGCGACGGGGATAAGCAGGGCTGAAGCCAGAGAATTTGCCACAATAATGGAGTAAAAACCTAACCCGTAGAACTGATAGCAGGCGTAACAGAGAAGCGCATTCAGAACGATATAGGCGATAACTAATACCATGCTCAATGCGCTTTTCCCTTGTCCCCGAAGTGCACTGTTACACATCTCGAGTTGTATAAAAGGCAGCATGGAGAGGAAATAGAGCGGTAATGCAGAGGCATAGAATTCATTGCCGGCGACCGGCAGCATTGCCTGCAATAGTGAGGAACACAGGGCCGTCGCGCCACTGAGCAGCGCCACAATCAGGATACCCAGCGTCGCCAGCAGTGACGTTGCCTTCAGCACCTTTTGCCGGGACCACAGATTCAACGAACGGGCACTGAAAACCTGATTAGTGATAGCCAGACATTCCAGAATAGCCAGGAATAAAAAACTGAAAGGCTGAAGCATGGAGAGCAAATAAATTGATCCGGTTTCGCTTCCGTGACCCAAAATGGCGGTCTGAATATTTTGGGAAAAGGATACGGCAATCGCCACAATAATCATCGGCCAGGCTAACTTCATCAGGTCGGTGATATCTTTGCCCAGGCTTTGGCGTCGCGGCATCGTCATTTCAGATGGGGAGTTCATATTGCATGCTCCTGATTGTCAGGCAACAGAGTTACAGCCCCGGATGCTGTTTTTCCATACAGGCTATAAATCATTACCGACAGATAAGAAAAGCTGTGAGTTGAGCCTGATAAGTAGCCGTGCCCGCCCATCAGTTTTTCTGCTCTGTTGGTTAACACCGTGATCTGCCAGTGATCTGCCTGCGCCCCGGCAAAATCCTGTGCTGCAACGCGCCTTTGCCATTGGATCAGCAACAATTCTGTCTGGTTGCTGAGATCGGCGAAATCGGCCTTCACCAACTGATGTCGGGTGGTTTTTACACCAAAACTCTTGCGCGCGGATAAGTGCTCCCAGCTGATTGTCAGGATCTGGCTCAGAAGCCCTAACCGGGCCGCAAAAGAGGCAACCAGCGGGATCGGGTCTGTACCTGTCGCTTCTCCAGCGTTGTATTGCAAAGAGATACCCAGTGAAGCCAAAATACGGTCAGACTCCGTGTGCTCATCCCTATCCGCTTCGCTGTGTTGACCCACCAACTGATACCCGCGACAAAATACGCCACTCGCAGGATCTGCCCACTTCTGACGCATCTGCCGGAGGGCATCTGCTGGCTTAAGGTCTCTGAACAAAAAATAAAGCCGGGTAAACTCCTCTTCAGACATCGGAGCTCTCCAGCTGCAGGTGTTGCTCAATCCACTGGATAAGTTTTCCGACCGTGGTAAATGCATCCTGATTGATTTGATCAGGTTCAAACATCAGGCCGGGGATTTTTTCCTCCAGCGTGAGTAAGAACTGAACAAATAATACCGAATCCAGATCCAGATCTTCATTGAAATCAGTGTCTGACGTAATGGAGATTTTTGCAGACATAACATCGTTTAATGCATCATTAACTGCCGAAAGTAGTGCTGACATGCTTTACCTCATTAATTTCGTTTTTTTCAATCAGGATACAAGACATCGTTATCCCCATTCCCATTGCAACGCAGAGAATTCTTTTTCCGTCGAAACGCTCTAATAATGAAGACACGTTAAATAAAATATCAGAACAATATGCATGGCCATAACCTGATATATGTTCTGTAAAAAGCTCGCCTCTGAACTTCAATTTATCAGCTATACGTTTAAGCATGGGCATATCTATATTGCCAGGAACGATAGCATCTATATCGCCGATGGAGAGATGAAACTTATCCAATACATAGGTATAAAAATCATAATAATCCTGCTCAAGCGATGAAAATAGTTCCCGCCTCCGGGCAGCCGTAGACTCACGATGATTGTTATAAAATGAAGATAAATGCCGCACGGCGGTGTGATTGATTTGCCACCGTGAGTGCCCCGCGTTCAGTAGCATTGCCGCAGGGACTTCCGCCATGACACTATTATCAAGCTTATTAATATCACTATGAAACGCTTTTTCCCCCGTCAGGAGTATCATCGGTTGCTGGCTTTTTATGATCCGGCTTTTTAATAAATGGATCGCAGACAGTGCCGACGCGCAATGATTAAGACTCACCGTTAATGTTTCCCAATGGCCTATTCCGCAACCGATGGCGATCTCATCGAGCCAGGAGGTTTCAAAAAAAGTATTGTGCGTCTGGGTTTTGGCATATATCAAATATCCCTGCATGTGCGTTATATTTTTATTTGCACCCACCAGCGCGGAAAGGGTTTCCTGCAACATTTGTGTATGGTTACCCGTAAACATCCCCACGCTGTTCAATGAGTAATAACGTTCAAGAACCTTACGCGCACCTGTTTTTAAATTATGAGATGATTCAAGTGTACTTAATGGTCTTAAAGAGATGCGATCAGGTAACCAGCATAAATCATTAAGTGGCAACATATATTCTCACAGGAATTTATTTTTAGATTTTTTATAAGCGCAGTCCATAATCCCAGAAAAAAAACGCATTTTTTGCCTGCAATTGCTTAAAGTGGCATCGATTCCCATTTTTAAATCCCACTAATGGAATGTCGGGAGGGTCAGGAGGGAAGAGAAAGGCAAATCCAGGTGAAAGGCACCGTTAAAGCTGCACGAAATGTCCGTTGCTGACTTCGCGGTAATGGCGCACCGGCGGCTGATAAGTAGCAGCGCGCAGAGGGCTGGCAATTTCTTCCGGTACCACGGTGCGTGTGTGGTGAACATCCGGGTCGGGCACCGGTACGGCGGCCAGTAGTTTGCGGGTATAAAGATGCTGCGGATTTTCGAAAATGTCCGCCCGCGAACCGATTTCAACGATTTCACCCAGATACATTACCGCCACGCGATGGCTGATCCGCTCGACCACCGCCATGTCATGCGAGATAAACAGATACGCCAGCCCGAGCGCCTGTTGCAGATCGAGCATCAGGTTAATGACCTGCGCTTTAACTGACACATCCAGCGCGGACACCGCTTCATCGGCGATAATCATTTTCGGCTCGAGCGCCAGCGCGCGTGCAATGCAGATACGCTGGCGCTGTCCGCCCGAAAACTGATGAGGAAAACGCATCGCCATATTGCTTTGTAATCCGACCTGCTCCAGCAGTTGCGCCACGCGGTGTTTAGCGCTGGCGGCATCGTGCAAACCGAGGCTTATCATCGGTTCGGCAATCGCCTGGCCAATGCGCATTCTCGGGTTAAGGCTTTCGTACGGATCCTGAAAAATCATCTGCGCCTGGGTACGGATTTCAGCCAGCCGCGCGTTGTCTGCCCGGCGGATATCCTGTCCGCAGATCAGCACATCACCGGAAGTCGCTTCGGTGAGACGTAAAATTGTGCGTCCGGTGGTGGATTTGCCGCAGCCGGATTCACCGACCAGTGAGAGAGTTTCGCCCGGTTGCAGACTGAATGAGATATCTTCCACCGCATGTATGCGGGCAGATACGCGGCGCAACAGACCGGATTTCACATCAAAACGTGTCACGAGGTTTTTAACCTCCAGCACTGGCTGACCGCAGCGCAGCGTATCGACAGACACCGCCACCGGCAGCGGTTCGCCGGTCTGCATGTCAGTCAGCGGGAAGCGTTTCGGCAACGCTATGCCATGCATCGCCCCCAGCCGTGGCACCGCCGACAGCAGCGCACGCGTGTAAGGATGTTTGGAGTGATGGAAGATTTCCCGCGTGGTTGCCTGTTCTGCGGCTTCGCCACGGTGCATCACCAGCGTGCGATCCGCCACTTCCGCCACCACGCCCATATCGTGGGTGATGAACAGCACGGACATGCCCTCTTCCTCCTGCAAGGATTTGATCAGCGCCAGAATTTGCGCCTGAATGGTCACATCCAGTGCGGTCGTGGGTTCATCCGCAATCAGCAAACGCGGATTGCAGGCCAGCGCGATGGCGATGACCACGCGCTGACGCATGCCACCGGAAAAACTCAGCGGATATTCATTCATCCGCGAGGCGGCTGCCGGGATGCGCACTTTCTCAAGCAAACGGACAGCTTCGGCACGCGCGGCAGCATCGTCCATACCGCGATGTCGCTTCAGCACTTCGGTAATTTGCACACCGATTTTCAGTACCGGATTCAGGCTGGTCATCGGCTCCTGAAAAATCATACCAATGTGGTTGCCGCGGATGCTTTGCATCTGCGCACGGTTAAGGCTGAGCAATTCCCGACCATCAAACTGAATACTGCCGGAATAACGGGTCTGTTTTTCGTCCAGTAAGCGCATAACTGACATCGCCGTCACGCTTTTACCAGAACCGGATTCTCCCACCAGCGCCAGTGTTTCTTTCGGGCCAATGGAGAACGAAAGGTCACGCACCACATTCAGCCATTCGCCACCCACGGAAAATGCGGTATTAAGATTATCGACCTGTAAAACCGGGGTCTGCATCATCAATCCTTATTCCGTGGGTTGAGGATATCGCGTAAGGCGTCACCGATTAAGTTGATGGCGACAATCAGCACCAGCAACGTGATGCCGGGGAAAAAACTTATCCAGTAATCGCCGGACATCAGGTAATCAAAACCGTTGGCAATCAGCAGACCGAGCGAAGGCTCGGTAACGGGCAAACCAATGCCAAGAAACGACAATGTGGCCTCAAGCATGATGGCGTAAGCAATCCGCATGGTTGCCACGACAATCAGCGGCGGCAGGCAGTTAGGTAAAATATGGCGAAACAGAATGCGCGGACGGGAAAGCGCCATACTGCGCGCGGCATCCACGTAACTGCGGCGACGTTCCAGCAGTGCCGAACCGCGAAGGGTACGTGCGTAATAGGCCCATTGCGTGACCACCAGCGCAAGAATAATTTTATCGACGCCCTGCCCAAGCACTGCCAGCAAAATCAACGCAATCAGGATCGGCGGAAAGCTCAGCTGGATATCAACAATACGCATGATCAGTGCATCCGTTTTGCCGCCAGCGTAAGCGCTGATAAGTCCCAATGTTGCGCCAATGGTCAGCGCAATTACCGCACTGGAGACCCCCACCAACAGGCTGGTTCGCGTGCCGTACAAAATGGCGCTCAGCAAATCGCGCCCCTGATCGTCGGTGCCGAGCCAGTAGATCATGCCATTCAGGCTGGATGAACCCGGGCTCAGGCGGCCATCCATGATATCAAGCTGCGACAGATCATACGGATTTTGTGGCGAGAACCAGGGTGCCAGCACCGCCAGCAGAATGGCGATACCTAAAATGATCAGGCCACATAAGGAGAATTTATTGCGCAGCAACGCACGCACGGTGTTGTAAAATGCCGGGGACGTTTTGCCCTGAACGGCTGAGCGAGAATGTACGGAATCAGACACCATCAGTTGCCGCCCCCCAGCCGCACACGCGGATCCACCAGCACATACAGCACATCCACCAGCAGGTTGATCAGGCTGAACATCACCACGGTGATCATCAGATACGCCAGGATCACAGGCCTGTCGAGCACGGCAATAGAATCAATAATCAGTTTACCCATGCCCGGCCAGGCATAAATGGTTTCGGTGACCACGGCAAAAGCAATCAGCGACCCCAGCTCCAGTCCGATGACGGTAATCAGCGGGATCAGCGTATTTTTCAACACATGAACCAACACAATGCGGCTTTCCGATAAGCCTTTGGCGCGGGCAAAACGGATGAAGTCCTGTTGCAGGCACTCAAGCACCCCCGCGCGGGTCAGACGAATAACCAGCGAAATTTTAAACAGTGCCAGATTGAAGGCGGGCAGAATCAGATGTGCCAGACCGTCGGCGGTAAAGAGGCTGACAGGAACGCCGAAAACATCCACCGTCGCACCGCGCCCGGAGGCGGGAAGTACGCCAAGTTTGACGCTGAACAACATGATCATCATCAGACCAATCCAGAACGTCGGCAGGCTGAAACCTAAAATCGAGACAGCCATGACTGATTTCGATAACCCTCCGTCAGGATGCAAACCGGCGTAGACGCCGAGCGGAATGCCAATCACCAGCGCCAGAACAAAGGCCACCAGCGCCAGTTCGAGTGTTGCGGGCATACGCTGAAAAATCAGGTGCAGTGCCGGCTGGTTGTAAATGAATGAGTTACCCATGTCGCCATGCAGGGCATTGACCACAAACAGGCCATATTGCTCCCACACCGGTTTATCGAGGCCAAAAGACTGGATCACACTGAGGCGTTCAGCGGGCGTGGCCGTGGTACTGATCAACAAATCGACCGGGTTACCCACCAGATACACACCCCAGAAAACCAGCAATGACATCACGAACAGCGTCAGCAACGTTTGTCCGAAACGCCCGAGCAGGTAACGGTTCATGCGCACATTTCGCCGGATGAATCGCCGTAACGGGAAAATACTCGGCGTATCAGGCTAAAGAAACCGGACTCATCGACCGTCTGCATGACCACCGCATTCGCAGGCGTCGCCAGTTTGTTCCAGAAATCCGCGTAAGTATAGCCGGCAGTATGACCGGAAACCGCCACACCCACGCGGGCGGGCTGGCCTTCAAACAAGCCGGGTTGCAATAACCACGCGACAGTGGTGGCGTCATGCACCGGCCCGCCTTGGCGACCAAAACGACTGAGATCACTACGGTCAAACGCATTCAGTAACGCGGCAACGGATTCTCCCGGCAGGCCGCCATCCTGTTTTAATGCCCCGATATCCTCTGCACCGATCAGCGCCTGAAAGGTCATATCGAGTGGCATGATGATCAGCGGTACGCCGCTGTTAAATACTTTTTCAGCCGCATGCGGATCGGCATAGACGTTAAATTCGGCCCATGGCACGCGATGGCCGAGGGCGGTAAAGGCACAACTCATGGTGACGATCTGTTTGATGCCGCGTGCGACATCCGGATGCATGCCGAGCGCCAGCGCGATATTAGTCATCGGGCCAATCACGCACAACGAAATCGGGTCATTATCTTCGGCAGCCTGTCTTAAGGTACGCACCAGAAAATCCACTGCGTGTTCAGCCCGCGGTTGCAGGCCGGTGTCCGGCACCAGTTCATCGTTAAACGCGCCGATATGCGCGTACTTGCCGTAAACCTGTTCGCGTACCAGCGGACCGGGCGCACCGGCGAAAACGGGCGTAGCGGTTTTGCCGGACAAGGCGACAATTTTACAGGCGTTACGCACGGTGTCTTTCAGCGCCACATTACCTGCGACAACGGTCACGCCGAGCACGTCCAGCTCCGGCGAGGCCAATGCCAGCCACAACGCGATGGCGTCATCCACGCCAGGATCGGTATCTATAATGATGCGCTGGCTCATAATTTTATTTCCCGGCATAACGTGAAAGCAGTTCGTAAAACAGCGCGAAGATTTTGGTCGCGTCCACGCGCGTGACGATATCGACATTGGGGGTCAGCCCCGACTTGCCGTACCAGTCGGCGACGGTTTGCCCCATACACAACTCGCTCTCGTGTTCGACAAACACCCGTGCTTTTTCGGTACCGAACAGTTCCGGCGCCAGAACGTAAGCAATCACCAGCGGGTCATGCAGCGGCCCGCCCCGTGACCCGTAACGGCGCACGTCGTTGCGATCCCAGAACGCCATCAGTTCGCCCAACGGAGCGGAGAGACGTCCGGAGACTTTGATAAACTTCGCCACATGTTCCGGTGTGAGAATCACCTGGTGCGTGGCGTCGAGCGGTAAAACGGTGATGCTGAGCCCGGCGGAAAACACAATATGCGCAGCATGGGGATCGGCGAACATATTGAATTCGGAGGTCATGGTACGGTTACCGGCTTCGCGATAGGCCCCACCCATCAGCACCACGCGGCTAATACCGGCAGTGATCTCAGGTTTCATACGCAGCGCTGTTGCCAGGTTGGTCAGCGGCCCGAGCACGCACAGTGTCAGTGGCTGATTATTTTCAATGGCCTGTTCGCAACGGTTGATCAGAAAGTTAACAGCATGAAGGGATTCGGCCTGTTTTTGCGGCGCGGGAAAGGCGGTGTTACCCAGACCATTTTCACCGTGAAACTGGCCATGGATCGGCGCACGCAGCAGCGGCTGATGACAACCGGCAAACACCGGGATATCCACCCGGTAACCCAGTTCGGTAATTTGCAGCGCATTGCGGGTAGTATTCACCAGTGGCTGATTGCCACACACTGTGCAAATGCCGAGGATATCCAGCTGGGGTGCGACGAATGCACTGAGCAGCGCGATAGCATCGTCAATACCCGGATCGCAGTCAATGATCACCGGTAAGGTTTTCACAGTGCCCCCACAGAGCGCAAAACATCCGCGATTTCCTGACGCGCAGCCTCGTTTAACGGCACCTGTGGCGGCAACGGATCGCCTACCTCAAATCCCTGTAATTGCAGCGCCGCTTTGATACACCCCGCGAGGGAGTATTTGGCGAAGATTTCATTGATGCGCCACAGCGGACGCTGCAATGCCATCGCTTTTGTCCAGTCACCCTGCTTCGCAGCTTCATACAGTGCCAGACTTTGTTTCGGTACAATACAGGCCGGGCCTGCCATCCAGCCCACGCCGCCAATCAGCATCACGCAGGCCGGGATATGTGCCGAGGCGGCAAAAACCTGCATCCGCCCCTGTGTGCGTTCAATAATCGACAGCAAACGACCAGTGTTGGCCGAGGCATCTTTAATATAGTTGATATTTTCCACATGACTCAGCCGCTCAATCAACGGCAGGCTGAGATCAGAACGCTGGAACTGCGGATTGGTGTACAGCACGACCGGCAGCTTTCCGGCTGCGGTCGCGATGGCACGAAAGTAATTTTCGACGCCCTGTTCGGGCACCGGGAAATACGCCTCAAGGATCGCCAGAATACCGTCCACACCCAGAGCGACGTAGCGAGCGGTTTGCGCTACGGCGTCCTGAATGGTGGTAGCGGCGACACCGGCAATGACCGGAACGCGCCCCCGGGCGGCTTCCACAACGGTTTTCACTATCTCAGTGCGCTGTTCTGCATTGAGATAGGCAAACTCACCTGTACTGCCAAGTGGCGTCAGACCCTGCACGCCACTGGTAATCAGATGTTCAACCAGCGCAGTCAGCACCGGTTTATCTATCTGGCCGCCGTCAGTGACCGGCGAAACCAGATAGGGATACACACCGCTAAAAGAAGTCATAGCTTCTCTCTCTTTTCTTAGAACAACCCTGGTGTTGGTGCTCTATTCCCGCCTTGGTCTGGTATGTACTTTGCGCTTATTTAGTGTTTCTCATGCACAAAGTACGGCAACGTATAGCCGTCGGAGCGGCCGACGTAGGTATAAGGTGTTTTCATCGCCCAGGTGTAGGAGAGGAACAGCAGCGGAATGACGCCTTCGTCCTTCATCGCAATCTCTGTGGCATGTTGCAGTAACTTTTCACGCTGGCCGTCGTCGAGGGTTTCCCGCGCCTGCACCAGTGTTTTATCAAACTCAGGGTTCGAGTAACGTCCGCGGTTACCCTGTCCGCCGTTCGGCCCGAAGGTTTCGAGCAACGGTCCCAGCACACCGGAGGCTTCACCGGTTTCAATCGCTGCACCGCCCATGATCAGGCTGAAATCGCGTTTGGATGCGCGGGAGAAATATACGCTGCCCGGCATAGTGACAACGTCAGTTTTAATACCGATACGGCTGAACATCTGGCCGAGCGCCTGCGCGATTTTAGAATCGTTCGGATAACGGTCGTTCGACGCATGGAAGGTCAGGGTGAAGCCATCCGGATAACCGGCCTGCGTCAGCAATTGCTTCGCTTTCGCCGGGTCATAGACCGGTGCGGCAATCGCCGGGGTGTAACCTAAGTAGCCTTTGGGCACCAGCTGCGATGCGGGTACGCCCTGCCCGTCCATGATACGGTCAACTATCGCCTGACGGTTTATCGCCAGCGACATCGCCTCGCGCACTTCCCGCTTTTTCAGCGGATTGCTGCCGTCCGGCCCTTTAGCAAACGGCGACACATCACGATCCTGATCCGGGTGTAAATACAAAATACGGTTACCGGCCACGGATTCCAGCTGCAGGCTGGCTTGTTTGCCCAGATTTCGTCCGTCTGCCGTCGGTACACTTTCGATCATGTCAACATCACCGGAACGCAACGCAGCCACGCGGGCGCTCGGGTTTTTGAATACGCGTAACGTCACTTTATCCCACTGAGCTTTTCCGCCCCAGTACTGGTCATTGCGCACCAGCACCACGTTATCGTCCGGCGTCCAGCTGACAAATTTGAACGGACCGGTACCGGTGACGTCTTTCCCTTCGTTGAGGGTTTGTGACCCGACCGTTTCCAGACGCGCCGGTAAGATGGCGACACGGCTTAAGTTGTTCAGTAATAACGGTGTCGGCGCTTTAGTGGTAATTCTCACCGTTAAAGGATTGATCTCGGTGACCTCAGCGATATCGTTAACGTACGGCGTATAGGCGCTCGGGCTGTTCTTTGACGCCAGCGCCACGCGTTTCACGCTGGCAATCACATCTTTAGCCGTGAACTCACTGCCATCGTGGAATTTCACGCCGGGACGCAGGGCAAATTCCCAGGTGGTGTCATTAATCACTTTCCATGACACCGCAAGCGCAGGGGTAATCTGTTGTTTTTCGTCCTGATTCACCAAACCATCAAAAATATTACGCGCCATCGCGCTGTTGGCACCGCCGACGTAAAATTGTGGATCCATGGAAGTGGTAGAAGCAGCCAGACCGAGAGTAAGATCAGCCGCGTGTACGGTCTGTGAAACAAAAAGCGTGGCCAGTGCCGGGAAAAGCACTCCTGCCAAAACGGACGTTCTCATGCATTTAACCCTTAATTATTTTAGATTTTCAGGCAATGTGTGTCAGATCCTAAATCCGAGTCTAGGGGGTGGACTTCTGAATTGAAAATTGTATTTTGTGTTACATCCATAAACAAATGTTATGGATCTTGAGGATGTATTATGAAAATTAATCCCAGACAGGTTGAAGCTTTTCACAAGGTGATCCTTACCGGCGGCATTACCGCTGCCGCAAATATGATGAACATCACCCAGCCAGCGGTGAGCCGCCTGATCCGCGACTTCGAATATGCGGTTGATCTGAAGCTGTTTGACCGGGACGGACGCGGCTTGATCCCACGGGACGATGCCATCAAGTTGTATCGTGAAGTCGAGCGTTTGTACCTCGGGCTTGAACATATTTCACGTATTGCTGATGAAATCCGTCATTCAAAAGGCAGTGTTTTACGCATCGGTACGGTTGCGGCGCTTTCTGCGCTTTGCGCCGAACACATTCTGCCGCCACTGATTGAGAGTATTGACGACATCTCGCTGTTTCTGGATATCGAAAGTACTACGCACATCACTGATGTGGTGACCAGTAATCAGTACGACGTCGGGTTCATTTTTGGTAAGCCTGACGTGAAAGGACTGGAAGCAGAGATGCTGGCACGGGCGAATGCGGTCGCCGTGATGTCGCCGCGTCATCCGCTGGCCCAACAGGACGTGGTCACCGCGATGGACCTGACGCGTTACCGCCCTATTATCCCGGGGCGAAAAACGCCGCTGCGTGAACAGCTGGATCAGGTGATGAGCCGCCTCGATTTATATATGAATAACCCGATTGAAACGTCGCTGAACAATTGTTGTGTGATGGCGGGGAATAACCTGGGCATAGGTGTGGTCGATTTCATCACCGCACGCAGCCACAAAAGCGATATCGTTCTCAAACCGTTTACGCCCGATATCAGTATTGCCTATCTCGCCGTTTTCCCGCCGCAGATCCCAAAAAGTCGCCTGGTGGAACACATCACTCAGGAAATGAAGACCTTAATCGAGGGCTATTTGTAAAACGACCCGACAGGTTCGCTAAAATCATACCCGTCAGTCCAAAGTGGTATCCCCCCATAGCGATAAGCAATTCGCTGATAATGTGTGCGGCCAACTAGATGAATAATGCATATAAAATCACTTATCAATCAAAATAATGAATAAGTGTTTTTATTTTATTCTTTAAAATCAATTACAAAACCCATTCGCATAAATAATCATCCTTTCAATAAAATTTTACCTAATTTCAAACTCTTCGTTACACATTCACAACCTCGATGAGAAGTATTATTATTTGCGCGAAATTGTTCTATTTGGTTCATTTAATAACGAGTGGTCATTAAGTGTTACCTGTTTTCTATCAACAGTTATCTACAACTATGCAGTGAGATAAATCATGCCAACAACAAATAGCAAGTGGACCTGGCTCCTCTGGCTGCTGAGTGCGCTGATGCTCGTCATCGGTCTGATACTCGGTATCGGTGGCGCGTATCTGGCCACATTGGGAGGAAGTATTTACTTTCTGCTGATGGGTCTGGCGCTCATCGTTTCCGCCGTTTTGATTTTCAAAGGTAAGCCATCGGGCGCATGGCTTTACGCCCTGGCCTTTGTGCTTTCTGTTATCTGGGCTGTCCGGGACGCAGGTTTCACATTCTGGCCATTGTTCTCCCGTCTGTTCACGTTTGGCGTTCTGGCATTTCTGGTCGCGCTGATCTATCCGCTGCTTAAAGCACGCACGGGTCTGGTGACGCGTAAAGCGCCAGCCTTTTCAGTGGCGGCGGTTTTGGCTGTCGCGCTGATTGCCGCTTTCGCTAATACCTTTGTGCCAACACCTATCATCAGTACCGCCGACGATCAGGTGCCGGTGAAACCGGTAGAAAAAGGTGCAGAGCAAAAGAACTGGGAAAGCTGGGGTAACACGACTGCGGGTGACCGTTTCGCAGCCCTGGATCAGATTAACAAAACCAACGTGGATAAACTTCAGGTTGCATGGATTGCTCATACCGGTGATATCCCACAGAGCAATGGCTCCGGCGCTGAAGACCAGAACACCCCGTTGCAAATCGGCGACAAACTGTTTGTCTGTACGGCCTACAGCAAAGTGATCGCCTTGTCTGTTGATGACGGTAAAAAGCTCTGGTCCTACGATTCCAACTCCACCGCGCCTAACTGGCAGCGTTGTCGTGGCCTGGGTTATTTTGAAAACAGCGCGGCGCCACAAGCCCCGGCAGCCCAACCCGCTGCGGTTCCTGCGGCTGAACCGGCAAGTCCGGTTGCGGCTTCTGAAGCGGCTACGCCTGCTACGAATGCGCCGCAAGCGCCAGCGGCGACCGGTGGCACTGTCAGCGGAACCTGCGAGCGTCGTCTGTTCCTGCCAACCATTGATGCGCGTCTGATTGCCATTAACGCCGATAACGGCAAACCCTGTGCTGATTTCGGTGACAACGGTGTGGTTGACCTGAAAGTCGGCATGGGTGAAGTCAAACCGGGCTACTACCAGCAAACTTCTACCCCGCTGGTCGCGGGTAATGTGGTGGTTGTCGGCGGTCGCGTCGCGGATAATTTCTCCACCGGCGAACCTCCGGGCGTGGTCCGTGCTTTCGACGTACATACCGGCGCACTGGTATGGGCCTGGGATCCGGGTAATCCGAACATTACCAAACTGCCACCGGCGGGTCAGACTTATACCCGGGGTACGCCAAACGTCTGGTCGGCGATGTCATACGATCCCAAACTGGGTCTGATTTACATGCCAACCGGCAACGCGACGCCAGACTTCTTCGGCGGCACGCGTACTGAGCAGGATGACAAATACAGTTCCTCCGTCGTCGCGGTAGACGTGGCCACCGGTAAAGTCCGCTGGACCTTCCAGACCACTCATCATGATCTGTGGGACTTCGATCTGCCGTCGCAGCCGCTGCTGTATGACCTGCCGGACGGTAAAGGTGGCAGCACGCCGGTGCTGGTGCAGACCTCCAAACAAGGCATGATCTTCATGCTGAATCGCGAAACCGGTCAGCCGGTTGCGAAAGTGGAAAACCGTGAAGTGCCGCAGGGTAACGTCCCGGGCGAACGCTACGCCAAAACGCAGCCTTTCTCTGTTGGTATGCCAAATATTGGCAATCAGACACTGAAAGAATCTGATATGTGGGGTGCAACGCCGATGGATCAGTTGCTGTGCCGTATCGAGTTTAAAGGTATGCGTCACGAAGGCGTTTATACACCTCCGGGTCTGGATCGTTCCCTGCAATTCCCGGGTTCTCTGGGCGGCATGAACTGGGGCAGCGTTTCGGTTGACCCGAACAATGCCATCATGTTTGTGAATGATATGCGTCTGGGTCTGGCGAACTACATGGTTCCGCGTGCACAGGTTCCGACCGGCGCGAGCGGCATCGAGATGGGGATGGTGCCGATGGACGGTACGCCTTACGGCGCAGTCCGCGAGCGTTTCCTGTCACCGCTGGGCATTCCTTGCCAGAAACCACCGTTCGGTACGATGTCTGCGGTGAACCTGAAAACCGGCAAAATCGTCTGGCAGGTGCCGGTCGGTACCGTAAAAGACACCGGCCCGCTGGGCATCAAAATGCGTATGCCAATGGAAGTCGGTATGCCAACACTGGGCGCGAGCCTGTCAACGCAATCCGGCCTGCTGTTCTTCGCCGGTACGCAGGATTTCTATCTGCGCGCGTTTGATACCGCAAACGGTAAAGAGATCTGGAAATCCCGTCTGCCGGTCGGCAGCCAGTCCGGCCCGATGACCTACGTTTCACCGAAAACCGGTAAACAGTACATCATCATCAGCGCCGGTGGCGCACGTCAGTCCGCAGAACGCGGCGACTACGTGATCGCCTACGCACTGCCTGACGAGAAGTAAGATTTCGCAGTCCATGACAAAGCCCGCTGGTGCAGACCGGCGGGCTTTTTTTATTCAACGCAACCCACTGATATTCTTATTGATGCCTCTGTCGCCACGATAGCAATGTTAAAACATACTAAACAAAAAATTTGGGTTAAGGAGAGTGACGAGTATGATGCAACCATTACCCTTATTAACCAAAAGGAATTGGCATGGAAATCATCGGAGACAACAGCGTTATCACCAGTGTTGCACCCAAAGGTAAGGTTGTTTACTGCCGTGGTGAAACCCCCAGATACTGGCTGGAATTGCAATTTGTCGATGAGAATAATCTCCCCGTTGCCGGGCTGAAGGTCACACTGGAATACCATCCGCTGGCATCCGCGCAAGACGTCGCGATGTGGAAAAAATATAGCAATTACCACTACGATCCCACGCCACCACCCAATCCCCCTGCCAGCGTCACCGACAGTCAGGGACTGGTCAGATTCGACGATCTGTACTGGATAACGGTCGACGTAAAAGCAGACGCGCAACAACTGGCCGACGAAATGGAGCAGCGCCCGCTGGGGCTTCGGCGTAATCCGAACAGCCAGCCGGTGAGCAAAAATGCCTTTCGTCGGGAAACGCGAGATAAAAGCTGGCGATCTGACGTACAGGAAAAAGCCGAGGCCGCAGGATATACCCATCATTACGTGACCATCGGAGAACTTTGCGATCAGTTGCCTCACATTGAAGGCTGGGAGGAGACGGAGCCACCGGAGTTTCATTTTCAGCAAGGGCGTTCGCTGAAAGGCACAGAGATTGCGTGTCAGGCGCTGAAGCAGCGGCACGTCATTGAAATCTGCCCGTTCCGGGCGTGGGTGCTGGCACTGCATGACACCCCCGCATATGATCTTGCCAACAGCCTTAATCTCGGCATTATGGCTGACCTCGCCTATTCGGCTGAAGCGAAAAACAATACCATCGATTATTTCTTCCGGAATAAATGTCAGGATCTGTCTGCAATCCCGCAATTTGCCGAGTTCCCGTCTTATTACCACACACTGGCCGTGGATGTACCCTTCCGGGAACGTTATCTTGCACCTGTGTATCTGAATACGGGTGAGGGGGTAAATCCAGAGGGTGACACCAGGCTATTTACAGTTGAGTGTGATACTCACATTATCGTTGCATGGTGCGGTACTGACAGCCTGCTTAACGCTTTGACAGATATCTCCTTTGCACCCAAAAAATGTCTTCCCGAGCTTGGTGGCGTGGGTAATATTCACGGCGGTTTTCTGGAGGCTTACATGTTGGCAAAACAGAAGTTTAAAGACAAATTGGATATTGTGAGTGAATCCCTGACGAACGGAAAGAAAATGCTATTTGTCTGTGGTCACAGTCTGGGCGGTGCGCTGGCCTTAACCTATGCTGCCGAGATGAAGAACAGCCATCCGATGCTTTACACTTACGGTATGCCGCGCACCTTCACCCGTTCGGCGGTTCTAAGCCTGAATTCAGTGACGCATTACCGCCACATCAATGATAATGACTCAGTCACCCAAATTCCTCCCGATGCCGATGTAGACAATATCTTCTATGAGAAATGGGGACCACTGGGCGACAAACTCGGCTTTGACTGGTCGTTAACAACGGTAGCCGGGTTGGGAGTGGCTGTTCGCGACCTGGCTTTTCAGTCCACAGGAATTTCCGATAAAAAAGATCCTTACTGGCATCACGGCAATACGGTGATATTTTTCCAGGCTCAGCAGTGCGTGATGCAATCCCGTCATCAGAATGTGCCGTGGATAGGCGGCGGAGGCAGCGATAATCCGGTACCCGGCGTGGTGAACACCTGTATTAAGCAGTCGGTTAAACTCTTTCTGGTGCCATCACTGAATGAAGAATGCCTTAATGCAACGGGCGAGCACCAGGCGAAGTTTATCGGGTGTCTGGATACTGTTAACCTAAGAAAAACCTTCCCCAGAAATACTAATCCCGAACTGGACGGGCTTTTCAGCAACCCTTCCAGCCATTCTATGGCACACCGTTACCTGCCTTATATCCATAATCAGGTGCTTGAGCTGGCAAATCCCGATCTTGAGATGAACCGGAAGGAGAAGCGGGCTGAGTTCAGGCAGGAGATTGAAGCAACGGCCAAAGGCAGTGCCAACCAGGATGAAATCCAGCGAAACCGGGAATTTATAGCGCTTCAGGATATGTTGCCGGTGGCGCTAACCCGCACCCGGTCAGAAGAGGTGGGCAAAAATGCCCTGATCCGTTTTGCTGCAGTTACGGAGGAAGAAGTTGAATTCTCTAAATAAGAATTATGCGCTTTTACTCTTTATCGTGCTGCTTTATGGCTGTGATAACACTCCCGACCGCACTCTGTCTCCACCTCAGAACGCAAAGTGGGTCGACGTGGTCTTCACGCTTCCGGCAGATACCGTGCTTTTACCAATGGAAGTTCTTTACCGTTCAGATAAGTGTAAAACAGTGCGTTATAACTCGAGTAATGAGCCTCATGATATTCCCGGTTATAACGATTTCGAGAAGCCATTCGGTCAGCAAGGAACCAGCAATATCTGGCGGACACATATCGCCATTGATGGCGGCGGGCCATGCTTGTGGCAGCTTAATTCCATTAAAGTCAGTTTTAAGATCGCTGATGGCAATCCCCTGGTAAAGGGAAAAGAGGTTTTCGCTACTAATTATATCTTCGATTTTGATGATTATGGATTTAGCGATGGTTATGGTACCGGTAAAGCGAAGGAATCCAGGGGTGATCTTCATATAAAAACGGATTTCTTTCCGAGGATTTTTATAAATCACATGTTCGAGAAAACCTCATTGAGATTCTTTGGTGGAGATACCGATTACGAAAAATGGAGCCGGCGTTACAAACTCCAGGATACTGAGAAAATACTTATCGAACCTATTATACATATGAATAAAATTATAATTCTTGAGAGTCCAAATCCACCACCTGGAATGATTACGTTAACCTATCCCGATGGAAGCGTTGAAAAAACACAACCTATGGAACCCGATTACGAAAAACTGCTATCGATGAAATAGAAAGTAAATGTTTCATTTTACATATTCAGGGAGGAAGTAATTGAATTCTCTAAATAAAAAAGGCCTGTTGCTGCCGACAGTATTTTTGCTTTCCGCATGCTATGGCAAAACAGATCAGACGCTGTCACCGCCGGAAAATGCACGGCGCGTGACCATAGCCGTCCGGGTTCCTGAGGGCATTACACTGTTGCCATTGCAAATGCTTTATCGTTCAGAACGGTGCAAGACTAAAAGCTATAACTCGAGTAATGAAGCCTATGAAATTCGCGGATATAACGGTTTCATGCAGGCATTTAGCCCGATTGCAAACAGCGATATCAGGCAGCAGCGGATTGCCATTGATGGCGGCGGAAAATGCCAGTGGCAGCTTAATTCCATTAAAGTCAGTTTTAAGATCGCTGATGGCAATCCCCTGGTAAAGGGAAAAGAGGTTTTCGCTACTAATTATATCTTCGATTTTGATGATTATGGATTTAGCGATGGTTATGGTACCGGTAAAGCGAAGGAATCCAGGGGTGATCTTCATATAAAAACGGATTTCTTTCCGAGGATTTTTATAAATCACATGTTCGAGAAAACCTCATTGAGATTCTTTGGTGGAGATACCGATTACGAAAAATGGAGCCGGCGTTACAAACTCCAGGATACTGAGAAAATACTTATCGAACCTATTATACATATGAATAAAATTATAATTCTTGAGAGTCCAAATCCACCACCTGGAATGATTACGTTAACCTATCCCGATGGAAGCGTTGAAAAAACACAACCTATGGAACCCGATTACGAAAAACTGCTATCGATGAAATAGAAAGTAAATGTTTCATTTTACATATTCAGGGAGGAAGTAATTGAATTCTCTAAATAAAAAAGGCCTGTTGCTGCCGACAGTATTTTTGCTTTCCGCATGCTATGGCAAAACAGATCAGACGCTGTCACCGCCGGAAAATGCACGGCGCGTGACCATAGCCGTCCGGGTTCCTGAGGGCATTACACTGTTGCCATTGCAAATGCTTTATCGTTCAGAACGGTGCAAGACTAAAAGCTATAACTCGAGTAATGAAGCCTATGAAATTCGCGGATATAACGGTTTCATGCAGGCATTTAGCCCGATTACAAACAGCGATATCAGGCAGCAGCGGATTGCCATTGATGGCGGCGGGCCATGCTTGTGGCAGCTTAATTCCATTAAAGTCAGTTTTAAGATCGCTGATAATAATCCTCTGGTGCAGGGGAAAAAGGGGTTTGCGACCAATTATATCTTCGATTTTGATGATTATGGATTTAGCGATGGGTATGGTACCGGTAGGGCAATCATGGCCAGTGGCAATCTTGAATTGAAAACAGATTTTTTTCCTATGGTTATTATAAATCAAATGTTCAATCAAACATCTATTGAGATGTTTGGTGGTGATACGAATTATGACAGATGGAGCCGACGTTACAAACTTCAAGATACTCAGAAAATAGTCATTGAACCGATATTACACTCTCAGAAAGAAGTATTACTACAGGGTGATGAAGAGCGTGGAATCGGGATGATGATCACTTATCCCAATGGAAGCATTGAGCATGTACGCAAGATAAAACCCGATTACGAAAAACTGTTATCCATGAAATAACGAAGTCATTACTAAGTTATCTTCAGGGAGGAAGAACTTGAATTTTCTAAATAAGAATTATGCGTTTTTACCCTTTATCGTGCTGCTTTATGGCTGTGATAACACTCCCGACCGCATTCTGCCTCCACCTCAGAATGCAAAGTGGGTAGACGTGGTCTTCACGCTTCCGGCAGATACCGTGCTTTTACCAATGGAAGTTCTGTACCGTTCAGATAAATGCAAAACAGTGCGCTATAACTCGAGCAATGAGCCTCATAATATTCCCGGTTATAACGATTTCGAGAAGCCATTCGGTCAGCAAGGAAGCAGCAATATCTGGCGGACCCATATCGCCATTGATGGCGGCGGAAAATGCCAGTGGCAGCTTAATTCCATTAAAGTCAGTTTTAAGATCGCTGATGGCAATCCCCTGGTAAAGGGAAAAGAGGTTTTCGCTACTAATTATATCTTTGATTTTGATGATTATGGATTTAGCGATGGCTACGGTACCGGTAAAGCGAAGGAATCCAGGGGTGATCTTCATATAAAAACGGATTTTTTTCCGCTGGTAACTCATCTGGATGAGAATGATATTAGCCTGGAGTTTTTTGGCGGTGAAACAGGATATGAAAAATGGAGAAGGCGATATAAGCTCCATGATACGCAGAAAATATTTATTGAACCAAATGTTCATTTAACTAAAGTTGTTACACTCATTCCGCCTGACCAAACAGAGGATAGGGATTTTTCGGCGATTTATCCTGATGGGAGTACCGAAAAAATTCCGTATATTTATCCTAATTACAAAAAACTGCTATCGATGAAATAAAAAGTGAGTGTTTCATTTTACATATTCAGGGAGGAACTAATTGAATTTACAAAATAAAACCGCCGGGCCCGCACAGACCGGCGGGCTTTTTTGTTAGGGGATTAAGGCAATCGCGCAGCCTGACGCCGAAGACCGTCAAAAATTGCATGACTGATTTTTGCTGGAAAATCAGCGGGCAACATGGATTCCACTTCTGTAATCACTTGTTCAGTTTTATCCTTCATTTCCATCATCATATTCGACACGTTTTCTCGCGAGTAACTGACCCGTTGCGCCGTTGAGACAAAATGACGGGGCAGGATCCTGTCCCAGTGAAAATGCCGGTTATTGCCGAGTACCGCCATCGCCATTTTGGCTTTCTTCGCCGGAATACCTGTTGGATGCATCAGAGGAAATGCTGACATCACGTCATAAAACGGTGTCATACGGTATGCGCTACCCGGCTCGATATAAACACTGAAATTCTTAGCATGACCGTCGATAGCAGCCAGCATCCAGAAGAGGATCTGGCTCTTAAAAAACATGTCCCGATCCCCTCCTGCGCGTTGAGAACCTAACAAGAGCTTCATTGAGCGCGCAATCCCGGGGCCGCCGTCAGCCTCATATTTCAATGCCGGGGCGACGCCTAACGCCTGACAAAAATCCTCCTGTGGCAGCCTCATCAGCCAGGAGCCATCCTTCGACCAGCGACGATCGAAACGTTCGACAACCAGGACTTTTTGCGTACCGAAGCAGGCAATGTCGCACTGTGCGACCGGAAATCCGAATTGCTCCGCTATTTTCAGACACAGCCATTCATTCTCCACACTCTCACTTAAATCGATGCCATTGTTGGCAATGTAACCGATGGGGAGTTTAAGAATATGGCTGGTGGGCGTACTTCCCTGCGGGCGATGCCACTGGTCGCGATACCAGAGCAGTGCCGTTTTCTCCTGCGCACCGGCCAGAGAAATGCGAAAATCTTCAATGTCAGCCTCCATGCCCAAGGGGGCATCCTTATATCCCTGCAAAAGCTGCTCGATATCCTTTTCGCCAAGCGGTTGGGCATGAATTTCAGTGACAGGCGTAACCGGAGCACCTTCAGGATAGAGCTGGATCGCACCGACGCAATCACCGCCTATTCGCGACAGCAAATCGAAAGGTTGTTTAGTCGGGATCTGGAAACGCGCCTGAATACGGCTGCGTATTTGTTCGTTATCGGGCAGAAGATTGTCGAAAAAGTTGTATACCACCGCGCCACGGAATTTATCTGCCTGAAGAGGTAATGATAACGAGATGGCACGGGCTCCGGGGCGAGTGAGCCAGCTTTGATGATAAATAAATGACATTTCACCACTGCCGCCTTTTTCCAGCGTACCGACAGTAATGCCATTTAATGCGAGCGTTAACTTATCCATGTATTACCACTCCTGATCCCAGGAACTCTTTTCCTGGGGATTGATATCCCTTGGCGTGATCTGTAGCTCTAAATCCAGCGCCGCCAATAACTTGAACAGAGTCTCCAGACGGGTACCATCCGGATAATTTTCAAACTCTGAAACCGTTGACTGCTTCAGGCCGATTGTCTCAGCCGTTTTACTCTGGCTGAGTTTGCGCTTTTTACGCTCATTACGCAGTGCATTTGCCAGCATTTTTGTTGAGGTAATGTTCATTTTATCCTCCCAAGCGGATTTTTTCATTATATCCGCCATAAGGGATAAATCAATTTTTATCCGCTGTAGCAGATGAATCTAAAATATCCTTCAGGGAGGATAAACTGGAGCGCTTACCCAAGAGATGAGGTATCTGTAAAAGTAAAATACAGCCTGTAAACTGTTAAAAATAAATACACCTTATAAGCTGTAATTTGCCCCCCGGGGCCACCTCATGCTCAAATACCTGTTTTCCGCACAGATAAAGCTCCATGAAAAAAAGTGAATTTATCGCTCAGGATTTATTGAGCAAGATTTATCAGAACAGTGGTTCGTTACCGGACAAGTTACCGCCCGAGCGCCAGCTGGCGGAAGAATATGGGGTGTCGCGCTTTACGGTGCGTAAGGCATTAGAAAAACTGGTAAGTATCGGGGCGGTACACATTGTGCAGGGCTCAGGAATTTACATTAACCCCGGCGTGAGCAGTAATCCGCTGGTATACAACTCGATCACTGAAAAGAAATTCACCGAAATCAGCTTTAAAATGCTGGACCTGCATAAGCGGCGTCCGGATAAAGAAGAACAACAGGTATTCGATCTGAATACCGATGATTTTATCTGGGCGTTCACCCGCTTGCGGCGCGTCAGTCAGCGCAACGTACAGATTGAATATTCCCGCATGCCCGCCAGAGAATTTGGCGATCTGAATCAGAAGACTATTGAGCATTCCATTCAGCAATATGTTCTTAGCAAAGGCTATGTGATTTCACATTCCCTCACCCGCTATCAGGCGGTGACGGTGAGTAAAGAACAGGCATATATTCTGGGATGTAAAAAAGGCATGGCCGCCATGCACATTACCAACAGAGGCATTTTGCAGGGCGGCAAGGTTTACGCATTCAGCGACATTATCGACATCGATTATTCCTGCACCTACGTTATCCCGTTTAATCAGGACAATTTGGCTTTCCGCCAGAAGTAAGCGTGTCAGGGCGTGTGGATCACGCCGTCCGGCAGGCGGCTTTGCGTCCATTCATGCGGACGATATACCACCGGAAACTCTGCCGCCGCCTGCGGGTTAAAGCCCACGCCGATCCCCGCCCCTTCTCCCGGATAGAAATACCCCTTCACCGGTGCCTGTGCGCCCGGAAACACCTGTTGTGTGTTGGCGGGATAGGCAACAAACTCCTGGATCGCCGCATTATGCAGATGAATATTGAGATGCGTATTCACCGCTGCGCCAACCGGTGTCATATCCGGCGGACAATGCCACGCCAGCCGCACGCCAAAGCTCTGGCAGAAATGCGCCAGTTTCAGCGCCGGTGTGATCCCCCCGATTTGAGAAACGTGGCAGCGGATAAAGTCGATCCGGCGGTTAATGATCAGATCCTTCCATTCCGCCGGATTATTGAATAACTCGCCGGTCGCCAGCGGCACAGCTGTCTGGCTGCGGATCTGCGCCAGCCATTCGTTCTGATCCGGTGGCAGAATATCTTCGATAAAGTAAGGCCGGTATTGTTCCACCGCTTTGGCGAACTGCACTGCCTGTTGCGGGAACAGCCTTTCGTGAACGTCATGCAAGATATGGAACTGATTACCGTATTTTTCACGCAACGCTTTAAACATCGTCAGTGTGTTATCAATGTACTGATCCTGATCGTAATAAGCGCCTGCTGTCGGTTCGCGGGTACTGTGGAGTTCACGCGCATTGCCACCGTAAAAACCCAACTGACAGCGGATGTGACGATAGCCTTCAGCCAGTAAACGATCCACTTCGCCGTATAATTCTTCCAGCGTTTCACCGGTCGCATGGCTGTACGCCGTTACGGCATCTTTAGACTTGCCGCCAAACAAGTGGTAAAGCGGCATATTTGCCAGCTTACCTTTGATATCCCACAGTGCCATATCAATACCCGCAATAGCGTTATTGATCACCGGCCCGTTACGCCAGTACGCGTTCACCATCATCATCTGCCATAAATCTTCGATATGATTCGCATCACGCCCTATCAGCAACGGTTTGAGATACTCATCCACCATCAGTTTGACCGCCAGCGGGCGCTGCTGGAATGTCGCGCAGCCAAGGCCGAAAACGCCACGATCCGTTTCAATACGGACCACCACTAAATTATGACGATCGGGGCGCGTTATCTGACATTCGATATTCGTCATCAGCACAGGCTGCATGATTAATCCTTCATAAAAGCCGTTATTTTTAATTAAAAAATCGGCGGTGATATTTGTATTACCGTTATTTCAACGTATTTTTATCCTGCTTGTAAACCTTAAATTCAGGCTTTTATTTTGGTTTAAAAGCACACCTGAATATCGATAGAAAACGGACCAATTCATTCATTATGTACGGACAAGCCCCATCTGCGTGAAGTTTTGTGATGAAGATCCTGTTTTATTGGTTTGTTTTATAAAAAGGCCGTCATTACACTCCCCTTCCATCTGACAATGAATAATGAATTTTTCGTCGCGGGGTTCAGGGTGAATACAGAAATAATGCATTCGGTTATTAAGCTGGTAGGCGGAGCGGGAAATATCAATAAAGTCTGGCATTGCATGACCCGTTTGCGCTTTGATTTACACGACGAAAATAAAGTGGCCTGGGATGAGATTAAAAATCTGCCCGGCGTGCTCGGCGCACAAAGCCAGAGTGATCAGGTGCAGATCATCATTGGGCCGAAAGTGAATGTCTGGTACGACACCATCGTGTCACAACTGGATGCTGTGACCGGCAACGCCGAAAAAACAACAGGAAATGTTTCCACAAAAGGGCGGAAAAGCCTGGTGTCGATGTTCATGGATACCGTCTCCGGCGTCTTCGGCCCGATCGTTCCGGCCATTGCGGGCGCAGGGATGATTAAGGGTTTGCTGGCCGGACTGATTGCTTTAAAAGTGATTTCAGCCAAAAGCGAAACGGTGATGATTATCGATTTGATCGCCAGCGGCGTGTTTTACTTCCTGCCGTTTTTCCTCGCCGTTTCTGCGGCGAAGATCTTTAAAACCAATGAATATCTGGCTGCTGCCGTGGCCGCCTGCCTGATGTACCCGACGCTGACAGATGCTGCGAAATCGCTCGCCAGTCATACAGCCGGTGCACCAACTGCGCTGTATTTTATGGATATACTGCCGGTGTCCATTTTCAATTATTCGGCCAGTGTCATTCCGGTGATTTTCTCCGTGCTGGCGCTGAGTTATATCCATCGCTGGGTGGATAAAATCATGCCGGACGTGTTGAAAACCGTCTTTACCCCGACGCTCACACTGTTTATTGCTGCGCTGGTGTCGCTGACACTGATTGGCCCGGCGGGGATTTATCTCGGTAAATTGCTGGCATTTGGCATTCAGGGGTTGTTCGGAGTATCAGCGGTGTTTGCAGGCTTTATTGTCGGCGCGATCCGTCCTGTGGCGATCCTCACTGGCATGCACCATGCGATGACACCGGTTGCCTTGCAGAACTTCACCGATCAGGGCTGGGATATGCTGATGCCGATGATGTTCATGGCCAACATGGCAATTGCAGGATCGACGTTTGCCATTTATTTCCACGTCAAAACCCGCGAACAAAAATCCGTCGTGCTGTCAGCCGCGATTTCCGGCTTACTGGGGATCACCGAACCGGCATTGTTTGGCGTGCTGACGCGCTACAAAAAAGCGTTTATCGCTACCACCATCAGCAGCTCCGTGGCGTCGGCCTTTATCGCTTTCTTCGGCGTGCGGCTGTACGGCTATATTCTGTCGAGCATTTTCAGTCTGCCCGCTTACATCGGTCCGTATTTTATTTACATCCTGATGGGCGTAGCGCTTTCGCTGGGGCTGTCATTTACGCTGACTTATCTGATGGTCGTCAAACACAAAAGCACCGGACAAACGGTGCCTTTGGTTAATCAAACGCGCTGAGGTTTATCAGGCCGCTGTTTTTGAATTTGTCATCTCAGACAGCGGTGCATTCTGGATAAGATTGGTCAGCCGGCCGATATTTTCAATTTCAACTTCAATCTTATCATTCTCATGCAGGAACAACGGCGGCACGCGGGTTTTTCCAACGCCACCCGGGGAACCGGTCATGATCACATCGCCGGGAGAGAGCCGGGTAAAGGTACTGATATACGCGATAATTTGTGGGATGGTATGCACCATATTGGCGGTGGTGTCATCCTGCACCAGCCGGTCATTCAGCCAGGTTTTGATGCTCAGATTTTGCGGGTCACCCACTTCATCCGGCGTCACCATCCACGGGCCAAACGCGCCTGTCGACGGCCAGTTTTTACCTGCCGTATACCACTTATGCTGCCAGTCACGCACCGAACCATCCATATAGCAACTGTAACCGGCAATATAGTCCAGCGCATCATCAGCGGAAATATTGCGACCGGTACGTCCGATAATAATCGCCAGCTCACCTTCATAATCAAACTGCTCGGAAGAAGCCGGTTTGATGATCACACCATTATGACCGACCTGCGAATCCGCAAAGCGGACAAACAATGTTGGCGCGTCGCTGGTTTCATTGAATTCTTTGCGTTTTTCTGCGTAGTTCATGCCCACGCCAAAAATTTTTCCTGGCCTGTCGATAACCGGCAGGAAACTGATGGCGTTTAGATCAAGATCCGCAGGCAACTGCACGTAACGTTGCAAGTCTTCCAGCTGATAATGTGCCATGAATTCGTTAATGTCCCGGCATCCCGAGCGGGCACCGACATCGACAATCCCCTCTGCCTGGAAGATGCCGAAGCTTTTGGTGTGGTCTTTACTGATGATGAAATTAACAATTTTCATAGATGCACTTAGAGTCTTATTTTACTTAAAACAGGTGGATTTGCTGGTGTTGTCTTCGTGATGACGTCCGCGCCACTGTGAAGATCGCGAGATTATTGACCCTGCGTTTCATGCCTTCTACTATATTTTATTACCTAATCGATGAATTTCAGGAATCAATGTTAAATAACAGAGACTTAGATTATTTCGTCACTGCTGCGCAGATGATGAATTTGAGACTTGCGTCACAAAATTTAAATATAACTCAGCCTGCTCTTTCAAAATCGATCACCCGTCTTGAGCGTGAACTGAACATCAAACTGTTCAAACGGGCAGGTCGCGGGCTTGAACTGACCGAAGCAGGACGCATTCTTTATCAACGTGGTATCGCGCTGCAAAGTTCGTATCTTGAGATTGGCGAAATCATGAATGAACTGAGCAGCGGCGCGGGCGGGATCGTTCGCGTGGGCGTGTCCGGTTCAGCCACGCAATTCCTGTTACCTGAGATCTGCAAAATGCTGCAATCTCAGGTACCGAATATGAAACTGGAAATCCAGATAGGCATGAATGACGTGCTTTTTACCCTGCTGGAACGTCATGCGATCGATGTCATCATCGGCCCGCTGGTCAATTACGACAGTCCGGTGGTGCAGTTGCCCGTGACTGCCGACCGGGTGATCGTCGCCGCGTCCCGTGATCATCCGTTGGCCGGTAAACCCGCCAGCCTGCGCGAACTCAGCCGTTACGGGTGGATTTTGCCAGCGAAAACCGTGTCGATGCGCCAGTGGCTGGATAAAATGTTCTATGAAAACCACTGTCCGCCACCGGATGTGAAAGTGGAAATCAGCTCGCTGGCCTCGGTGCCGGGGCTGATTGCGAAAAGCGGATTACTGAGTTTTTTGTCGGAGAATATTTTGGTGGAAGAAGAATTTCTTTCGCGACTGATCCGTATTGATAACGATCAGTTAGTGATGGAGCGCCGCGTCGGGATCACCTGGCTGGAAGGCGCATTTCTCTCTCCGGCCACACAGAAAGTGATCGACGTCACCAAAAGTGTCGGGCAAAAAATGCAGACGGAAGCCCGCCGGATTTTAGAAGACTGAAATCCGGCAAGCTTTTTTACACCAGATGGCAGGCCACGCGATGGCCTCTTTCTATTTCACGCAGTAACGGGATTTCTTTACGACAGTGGTCGGTTGCACGCGGGCAGCGGGTATGGAAACGACAGCCGGCAGGCGGTTTTGACGGATCCGGAATTTCCCCACTGACCATCGCCACCGGCTCACTGTCCGGGTCAAGCGTCGGCACTGCTGCCAGCAGCGCCTGTGTATAGGGATGCAGGGGCTGCTGGAACAACGCATCGCGGCTGGCCGTTTCCACTAACTGGCCGAGATACATCACCGCCACGTCATCACAAAGGTGCTCCACCACACCCAGATCGTGGGAGATAAACAGAAACGTCACGCCATGATCGTCACGTAAGTCAGCGAACAGATTGATGATTTGCGCCTGAATCGACACGTCCAGCGCGGAAATGGGTTCATCGGCGATAATAAAGTCCGGTTGCAGGATAAGCGCGCGGGCAATGCCGATACGCTGGCGCTGTCCACCGGAGAACTCATGCGGGAAGCGGTTGTAATGCAGCGGTGACAGACCGCAGATCTTCATCACATCCAGCACCTTTTCATGCAGTTGCGCCCGTGAACACCGTTTATGTTCCAGCATCGCTTCACCGATGGCATCACCAATGCGGATCCGCGGGTTAAGCGAACTGTACGGATCCTGAAAAACCAGCTGGATTTTCGGGCGCAGTGCTTTAAGTTGTTTCGGCTTCAGGCCGTGCAGATCTTCACCACGGAACTTCACGCTGCCCGCGGTTTTGTCATACAACCCAAGCAGCGTACGGCCCACGGTGGTTTTGCCGCTGCCGGATTCACCCACCAGCCCGAAAATCGTGCCTTTACGAATGTTAAAACTGACGCCATCCACGGCGCGCAACTGGCCGGTTTCCTGCCCGAATACGCCGTCACGGATCGGGAAATACTTTTTCAGGCCATCCACTTCAATCAGATATTCAGCATTCATGGCTGTAATTCCCTGTTTTCGATGTCACTTACGGTGCTCAGTCCGCCGTAAAAACACGCCACCTGCCGGTGCCGGCCTTCCAGCGCAGGAATGCCCTGGCGACATCTGTCAGTTGCGCGGGCGCAGCGTTCGGTGAATGCGCAGTAAGGGGGCAGTGCGGCCAGATCCGGCACCTGGCCGGGAATAGAATACAAGCGGCGGCGGCGTTCGCCCGGCGTGGGTCTGGAGGCAATCAGCCCCTGTGTATAAGGGTGCAGCGGATTGCGCAGCACTTCAGCTGTCGCGCCCTGCTCCACAATTTTACCGGCGTACATCACCACAACGTGATCGGCCATTTGTGCGATCACACCTAAATCGTGGGTGATCAGCATCAGCGCCATGTGATTCTGCTGAGCCTGTTCACGCAGCAAACGCAGGATTTGCGCCTGTACGGTGACATCCAGCGCGGTGGTGGGTTCGTCAGCAATCAGTAACTGCGGCTTACAACTCAGCGCCATCGCAATCATGATGCGCTGCAACATGCCGCCCGAAAGTTGGTGCGGATAACTGCTCATCAGGCTTTCCGCCCGCGCCAGACCGACTTCGGTGATCATATTCGTCGCATGTGACCACGCCAGTTTCGGTGATTCACCGAGATGGCGGATCAGCGGCTCGACCAGCTGTTCCCCCAGAGTCAGCACCGGGTTCAGCGCGGTCATCGGCTCCTGAAAGATCATCGCCAGCTGGTTGCCGCGCAAGTCCGCCATCTGAGAGGACCGCAGCCTGAGTAAATCCCTTCCCTGAAACAGGATTTCACCGCTATCAATACGCGCAGCCTGTGGCGGTAACAACCCCATCAGCGACATCGCCGTGACACTTTTCCCGCAGCCGGATTCACCGACAATACCCACGGTTTGACCGGCCTGAACGTCAAAGGTGACATCTTGTACGGCACGCACACGGCCCTGATCACTGGAGAACGACAGAGAAAGCTGATTAAAACGGATCAACGGTTGCGTCATTTTTTGCTCCGTTTCAGTTTGGGATCAAGCGCATCACGCAGGCCATCGCCCAGTACGTTAATTGCAATCACCGTAATAAAGATCGCCACGCCGGGCGGCATCCACAACCACGGGCGACGCTGGAAATCGATGAGACTGTTCGCCGCATCCATCATATTTCCCCATGACGGTGTCGGTGGCACAACCCCGAGCCCGAGATAACTGAGCGCGGATTCGCTGAGAATGGCATTCGCCACAGCCATTGTTGCCATCACCACCAGAATTGGCACGGTATTGGGCAGTAAATGGCCAAACAGCCGACGACGCGAAGACAAGCCGAGCACCTGCGTCGCCAGCATAAAATCACGCTCACGCAGGGAGAGGATTTGCCCGCGGACCAGACGCGCCAGCTTCGGCCATTCCAGCAAGCTGAGCATTACGATCACCATATACACACGGGAATCCGGCGAAAAATCCAGTTCCGAAAGCATCGCACCCATAACGATCAGCAGCGGCAGGCTCGGAATAGTCATCACCAGATCGGCAAAACGCATGATGATTTTATCGGTTACGCCGCCCAGATAGCCGGACACCGCGCCCATGAGATATCCGAACGTCACAGATAACAACATGGTCAGCATGCCGATAATTAGCGAGATACGTCCCGCCAGCAGCAGCCGCGTATACACATCGCGCCCGAGAAAATCGGTGCCCAGCCAATGTTCCGCATTTGGCGCTTTGTTGATCATCAGCGCATCGGTGGCATCATCGCGCCAGGGAGAAAAGTAAGGACCTGCTATGCACCAGACGGCCATTACCAGCAGCAAGACTAAGCAAAACATCGCCAGTCTGTTCTGACGTAGCGCCCGCCACGCCTGCCGCCAGGGTGACGGTGTCACCTGAGCAAGCGCCGGAATTTGTGCTTCGCGCAGACGGCGGTTAGTCGAAAATAAAGAGCCAAACATTATGACCTCACACGAATACGCGGGTCAGCCCACGCATACAGCACGTCGGCAATCAGATTGCCAAGAATGGTCAATACCGCCAGGAACAACGTGAATCCCATCAGAACCGGGTAATCACGCGCTGCCAGCGAATCAATATGTATATGCCCGGCACCTGGCCAGTTGAAGACCTTTTCGGTGATCAGCGCCCCGGAAAACAGCCCAGGCAACTCAAAACCCAGCAGCGTGATAATGGGCAGCAGTGCATTTCGCAACGCATGTTTCAGGATAACTGTACGTTCACGTAACCCTTTGGCACGCGCGGTACGAATGAAATCCATACGCACGACGTCGAGCATACTGGCGCGGAAATAACGTGTCAGGCTGCCTGCCTGTAGCATCACCAGCGCCACCACCGGCAATACCAGATGTGCGGCGACCTGCATCACCCATGCCCATCCTGTGGCGTCACTGCCGGTGTTGGTCATGCCCCCCACGGGCAGCCAGTGCAAATCAACGGCAAACCATTTAATCAACAGCAAACAAAGGAAAAACGTCGGGAAGGACATTGCGGCGAAGATGACCACACTGACTGCGTGATCAAACAGGGAATAAGGCTTCATCGCGGAGACAATGCCAACCGCCAGCGCGATCCCCCAGTACAGCACCATCGCAATAGTCGCGAGCAGGAAGGAATTCCAGATGTACTGATTCAGCAACTGGCTGACCGGGATCTGATATTGCAGCGAGAAACCCAGATCCCCCCGCAACAGATTACCCAGCCAGTGCAGATAACGGCTGAGCAGCGGTTGATCCAGGCCGTATAAAGCTTTCAGTTCAGCAGCGCGTTGTGCGGTCAGCGTAATATTGCCATCGATAAAGTCGCCCGGCGTTTTGGCAAACAGCATAAAGATGAGCAGCGAAGCGAGGAACAACATCGGAATGGTTTGAAGCAAACGACGCAGAATGAAATTTCTCATGACTTTCTCATTGAAGCTGCCGGAAGCGTCCGGCAGCTGCGTTATTTCTGATTATTTTACAATTTTGACGTCCGGCAGGCTGCCGGTCAGGCCGTTATAGATATCCGGTTTAAAACCGGTCACTCGGGCACTGCTGGCCGAAAGGATTTTGCGGTTACCGAGCAGGATCACCGGCGGATCGTTAGCCAGCACTTTATACAGCTCATGGTAAATCGGCTTACGCTTTTCGATGTCCAGCGTAGCGTTCCCTTCGTTGATCAGCTTATCGACTTCAGGATTGTTGTAGCCGGATTCAGTAGCTTCGGTGCTGTAATAATCCCACACGCCATCGTGCGGATCGTTAAGCGTGCTGGTGCTGAAGGAGGCCAGATCGTAATTGCCCGCTTTACGTTGTGACATCAGGGCGTTGAAGTCCACAACCTGTGGTTTCAGCAGTACGCCGATTTTCTGATAATCTTCTTTTGCAATCGGGATCAGTGCATCGTTGAGCACTTTTTTGCTGACCAGCAGCGTCAGTTCGAGACGTTTACCGTCTTTCACACGAATACCGTCACCGCCCACTTTCCACCCGGCTTCATCCAGTAATTTATTGGCCTGCGCCGGATCAAATTTGTACGGATTCACGCCGTCAGTGTTGTACGCCCAGGAAATAGGCGCGATCGGCTCAATCGCCACGGTGCCGTACCCCTGGTACACCACGTCAATCAGCTTCTGGCGATCCAGCCCGTAGATCAGCGCCTGGCGCACTTTCACATCCTGCAACGCCGGACGATGAACGTTAAATTCAATTTTGCTGTAATCACTGGATCCGTACAGGTTAATGTTGGCAAAGCCGAGCATTTTCAACTGCTCAATGTCATCCGGGCGGGAAGTGAAGGCATCGTAATCTGTATCGCCCGTCTGGAATAACTGGAAGTTAGTCGACGGATTGGTCACCCGATAAATGAAGCGCGGTGTCGGAGGGACACCGCGGTAGTAGTTTGCATTGGCGTGAAAACGGATCTCCTGCCCCGGGATGTACTTATCGTATACATAAGGGCCATTCCCCAGCGGTTTACCATGAAGCGTGCGCAGATAATCGAGATTTCCGCGTTGGTAACCTTTACCGTAATAAGCTTTCGACAGTACAGGTCCGCCGATTTTTTGCAGCGTTGTGGCTCCCGGTTGTGTGGTGGTGACCTGCAATGTCAGCGGGTCAATCACCTTCAGACCGCTGATGCTTTCTGCTTTGCCTTGCTTGTATTCATCACCACCTGCAATATGCGCCAGCGTAATATCGGTATCCCCGTCATATTTCGGGTCATAGAGCACTGTCAGCGTAAATGCGACGTCTTCGGCGGTCAGGGGTGAGCCGTCGCTGAACTTCAGGTCAGGGCGTAATGTGATGGTATAGGTTTTGCCGTCAGGGCTGACTGTCCAGCTTTGGGCCAGACCGGGAACCAGTTTTCCCTGGCTGTCCCAGTCAATCAGGCGCGCGAAAATCACGTTAGTGACGTTTTCATCCCAGCCGTTGACGAAGAAATATGGGTTAAAGATCCCCTGTGGTTCGGAGATCCCGGCAATCACAGTATCAGTGCGCAGTTTCGCAGCAGCAGGGATCTGGCTGGCATCAGTGGCCGGTGTAATGCCTTCTCTTAAAACATCATCAGCGAATGCAAAAGAAGACAGCATCACGGCACTGGCCAGTAATGCAATTTTGAAAGAAGCAGTACGTCGCGCGCGTTGTGCGACTGGCGCGAATGCAGAGCGTAATAACGTAGCCAAAAGACATCCTCATCAAAAGTGTGCAAACGATTTACAAAACATGACAAAGAGTAAGGATGCCATTAGGCCTTGTCTAACAACGAAAAAATATGGCTTATAGCTTTTAAACAGTACGCTGGAAAAGCCGCCAAAACGGCTAATGTGGAAAGATTTTCTGATACAACCCAGTAAGTACTTACTAACCCATTAACGCTTATTCAGAGGCGTAAAGACGTTAACAGTTGGGTCTTTACCCTAAGAAAAACGGCGTATCTTTCACAAGATACGCCGTTTACTTTTATTTTCGGATCATAGCCCTCAGGCAGCGGTTTTTTTGCTGCGGGAACTGACTTCCGCAAGGATCTCTTTTTGTTTATTCTTCTCACCGATCAGCTTATACCAGCCTGACAGCTTGCGCAGATCCGGCAATGTGGCCTTTTCATCCGCATCGTAAGCGCTTAGCTTTTCAAGATACTCTTCGAAGATCGCGATGCAACGGCGTGCCCATTCGCCTTCCAGCGCCGATCCGGCGACAGCACGCGGACGGCGCGGTAAGCGCGGGCGCAGCGGTTTGCTGGCTTCTGGCGCGGATTCATCCACATAGGCAAACTTGATGGAGACGACAGTTCTCCCCTGCTTTACCGGCTCCCAGACCACTGAAATATCGGTATTGGCATTAATCCGGTTGATCGTCGGCTCAAGAAGTTTCTGGCGGAAGTCACGATAATCCTCGTATTTGCCCGCCAAACCGGCCTTCTCACGCATCCAGTTGAGATCCAACGTTACTTCTATGGCTTTGCCGCTGCGGCGCCCGTAAAGGTTCTTAGCTTTGATGAGCCAGCCATAGAGTCGTACGGAAAAAGGCGTATCAAGTTTTGCAATGTTGGCAAAATTCAATTTGGTAAAAGATTCTTTAAGTTCATAAAGATACGGGGCGACATCCTGCCCGAAACGCAGAACCACCGCGCTGTGATCATCGCTGCTCACATATTCGAGACGTGAAAACCAGGAGAGTTGCACAGTACGGACCTTGCCGGTTTTAACATCCGGCTTGTAAATGGTGACCGGCTTTTTCATCAGGCTTTCAGCTGCTTCGCGCAACTGGCGGTGGCTGCTTGTCGGGTTTACCCCGTAGATCCGCTGATAATCCTGAGGGAAAAGTCGATAAAGCGTATCTGGCTGAGGTTTCCTGCTATCAATTTGTGCCAGTGCCAGGTTTAGCAAGCGCATTTCATCCAGAGTGACGCTGTAAGCGCCTTCAAGAAGATCATTCCCCTGAACTACGGTGAGTTTATTCAGTTCCATGTAGCAGGATCCATAAGTGGAAAGTAGCTAAATTATTCCACATAAAAAATGCCGGCGTAAAGCAAAAACAAGGGTTATTTATCGTTTTATAATCAGCATGTTAGAAAAGGATCGAAAAAGTCGGATCAGGAAAAACCTCCACATATCATTTTCGGCAGCACCAGGGATCCTTTTTTTAACACCTTGGATCGTCTGAACTTTTACAGGAAATTATTCCACATATGCAGAAGAGGATCTTCGCAAAACACTATCAGCCATTCATAACCAGAATCTCTTCTCGATCAGAAAATCACTCCACATATGAGGCGCTACCGCAAACTAAAATACCAGAATCAGCTTTGTGATCCCCTTCTCACTTCGTTCCGGACCGTGGTTTATCGCTCAGAGACGACCCACAGGAAAACTCTCCACGTATTGTGAAACATGGGATCAGAAAATGTTTCCACATTAAGAACACATTGGCCGTATTGACAGGAAATTACTCCACATAATCGGTACAGCCGTATGCACAGAAAATCTTTCCACATAACGGCACCAACAGGATCAGGAAATATCTCCACCTTAATTCGCTCCATATGTGTATTCAAACGGCAGGCTTCATGAATATCATCGTTTTAGAACAGGAAAACATTCCACATATAAAGTTGTGACAGCGTCACATAAATTGCAACCAACTGATTTATAGTTATTATTTAGGCAGGATTGTGGAAAGATGACTTTCAGGGATCAGATAATGTTTCCACATAGGCTGTTTCAGGATCAGGAAAAGTTTCCACATATACCTCTATCAGCGGCCCAAAGAAGGTCAAACTGCTCTACCTGTGGATGGCAGGGATCCGTTAACTGACTATGTGACATAACGTGACGCTGTAACAGGAAATTGTTCCACGTATTGGTGTTATCGATGGATCAGGAAATTCTTCCACTTATTAAAAATGCCTGTTGTGACAGCCTGTTAGAGAGATGCTAAGCTTAGGGCGATTACTGAATGACCTGTAAATGAGATATCCACAGAAAATTACTCCACATAGGTAATGGTTTGATCCATAAAGAAATTATCCACAGAAAAAACGTCTACATTCGCCATGAAAAGGATCCACATCCAACAGGAAGGATCTCCACCTGACGCAGGAAATATCTCCACAATACCCTTCATAAGCTGCTGATAATAAAAAGTAAAATACCTCTCTAAAGAGAAAGATCTAAACTTAGAAAATAAACAAAACATTATTTGATCTTAAGATCTGATCACACAGAAGAAGAGAGTTGACGAAGGGATAAGTTCGCACTGAAAGCAGACAGAGTCAGGAATGTAAGCAGGTGGTCGTCGGAAACGGGCCCTGAAAGACCCGGTCCAGCCAGTGTTCAGTACATTACGTGCGTTCGTTGGTGATAAGCCAGGCCTCGATCAACTCGGTCAGGACGTCTTTCATTTCTCGATCTTGCAGGAAGCAGCTGGTTTTAAAACGACGATGCAGCTCTTCATCGATGTTGGTCTGCAATTTTTTTACTGATGCAGGTGGTTTAGAGACTGCTTCCAGTGCTGTCGTCAGTTGTCTGTGCTGGCCAAGTTTCATTTTCATTTCAGCAACTCCTTGATTTCTTTAGTCATAATTTCAATTTCCCCTTTCGCGTTTCCGTCTGTCGTATCGAAAACAGTACCGCCATCCATCATTGTGCGGATGTAAACCTGGCGCTGCGTCGTACCAGTACGCAATGCGGGAACACCGGTATCGGCAATGGATTCTTTCAGCACTTCAAGCATTTTAGCTGAAGCGACTTTTTTGGTGATTAGAAAACGGGCAATCACCGGCTGTAAATTTTCGCGAGCTTCCACGACGGCCAGAATAGCGCCACAGGCAGCAAAATCTAAAGGTGACGGTGTCACAGGAATCAACACCAGATCACTCACCATCACAGCAGCGGAAGAAATTGCTGATATGGCAGCAGCGCCATCTATTACCACGTAATCGTATTCTTTTAATTGTTTGCGAACGGTATAGACTTCTTTTTCTGAAGCCGCCTCTGCAAGGTCGAACTGGCATTTGCTTTCGTCATACCAGTTACTGATACTTCCCTGCGGGTCGGTATCTACCATTACGACTTTATGTCCTTGCCGGGCAAGACAGGTCGCTATGTTTATAGACGTTGTGGTTTTCCCTACTCCGCCCTTCCCGTTCAGGAAAGAAATAATTTTCGCTGCCATGACAACCTCTGATGAAGCGTTCAATGAAGATTATAAGATTCTGAAACCCTAAGATTTTGTAATCTTATAATGATGTAATCATAGGATTATGAGATTTTTAAATCCATGAATCACAGGATTAGATGACTACTATAAAGTTTGCATCCGGGGATTTCAACCTTTTAGGATTATCGAATTATCATATCCCATGATTTTAAAATCACAGGATTACAAGATTTCTATCTTGTCTTCGTCAGTATTCACCAATTGATTTCAGGATGAAATAATCCCGTGATTAGGTGATTAGGTGATTAGGTGATTCTATGATCCCATCAAGGCGCATTTCTAAAATTGACGTGAATTGCTTAATAACCATGGAGATTAAGAGATACATCTGGATTGCAGGATTTTGTAATCTTAGGAGTATGGGATTCTGTGATGTGACATGTTTTAAACTTCTCCATCTTCACGCTGGACGTAAGATACTCCTGAGATAAAATCTCACCATCTCACCATCTCACCATCTCACCATCTCAACATCTCAACATCTCAACATCTCAACATCTCAACATCTCAGTTTTCGCGGTTTGGGATACCTGTGCTTCTGGGATTGTGGGATTTCGAGATTGTAAGATTACGGGATTTCAGGTTGTTCATCATAATGTATGGGATGCTGAACGTTTGGAATCTTGTGATTATAGGATGTGAGTGCATCGTTATACTTGAATCCTGGAATCTAAGAATCATGAGATGAAATCATTAAAAACGATGTCACGCCTGGGTGCCGAAACATTTGTTCAGTTGTATTCTATGATTACAGGATGCTGTAATCTTTTCAAAGATTATAGGATTGCAGGATTATATAGATGGGCGATACTGAGATAGTGTGACGATAACAACTCTCAGTCACGGAATCCTGGAATCCTAATATGTAAGTATGATTACAAAATCCCATGATTATTATCAAGTCAAGGATTACAGGATTCAAAGATTTTATTATAATTTTCAGTGCATTGCTATGAATGTATAAATGCGAGAAAGTTAAATGATTCAGTGATTATGGGATTATATTGGGATGATAGTATCCTGGGATTTCATTTGGGATTATATGATTACAGGATTTTTAACCAGAGTGATGGGATTGCAACAGCCGGTACGAGCAGTGCTGGGATTACAGGATAGTATCCTGAGACTAACAGGATTCTTGAATCCCGAGATTACAATAATGCGTTATAAGTATCACAGGTTTATAAGATTGAAGTTGGTCAGGATTACGCTATTGCGAGAATGATAGTTTACAGAATTCAAGGATTATATGATTTCAGGATTATAAGATTATACAGGGAAAGGATGCATGCATGGAGGAGGGGAATTCCGAGATTCTATGATAACAGGATTCTGAGAACCCACCATTCAGTGATTCAGTGATTCAGTGATTACAGGATTTTAAGATCCAATGATTAATGTGTCGCAATATCTGGCACCCTGAAATATTCAGGCCGCGAGGTGCATCACCGGACCGGGCGGCTAATCCAGCCCTATGACAAGGGTAAACGTTGCCGGCTGAAATACTGTCATCAAAAATATAGCCTGTTGTCATACCTGATAAATCTTTTTGCTCAGTGTGCCGGACCAGGCATCAGAAAACTCAGTGAGACGCTGCATAATGAGGCCAGAAAGCAATGAGCGCAAAAGTGGATCCTCAAAATAAATAGAACGGGTTCTGGATTATGGGGCCGCTGATGGGATAAAAAACAAGAACAGGCTGCTATTCAGACAAGTTGTTCAACGTGTAACCGGCAATCTAAAAATCATCAACCTGCAGGCAGGAGCAAAAGATGAATCACAGTGAACTGGAAAAACGCCGTCAAGAAGCGACACCCCGGGGTGTCGGTGTAATGTGTGATTTCTATGCGGCGAAGGCGGAAAACGCCACATTATGGGATGAGCACGGGCGTGAATACATCGATTTCACCGCCGGGATCGCGGTACTGAACACGGGGCATCGTCACCCGAAAATCGTAGAAGCCATCCGTAACCAGCTTGACCTGTTCACACACACAGCCTACCAGATTGTGCCTTACGCCAGTTTTGTGAAACTGGCTGAACGCATCAATGCAATTTCACCGGTAAGCGGCAAAGCGAAAACAACATTCTTCAGTACCGGCGCGGAAGCCGTCGAAAACGCGGTGAAAATTGCCCGTTCCGCCACCGGCCGTCCCGGTATCATTACTTTCTCCGGTGCATTTCATGGTCGCACGCTGCTGACCCTGGCACTGACCGGCAAAGTGATACCCTACAAAGCGGGCTTCGGGCCGTTCCCTGCTTCGGTCTTCCATGCCCAATATCCAAACGCCGTTCAGGGGGTTACCACTGAAATGGCACTTGAAAGTATTGAGCGCATTTTCCGCAGCGATATCGCGCCGCAGCAGATTGCCGCGATCTTGTATGAACCGGTACAAGGTGAGGGCGGTTTCAATATCGCACCGGAAGAGTTTGTGAGAGGTCTCCGCGAAATCTGTGACCGTCATGGCATCGTGATGATTGCGGATGAAGTGCAAAGCGGGTTTGCCCGCACCGGCAAAATGTTCGCCTCAGAATATTATCCGGATGCCAAACCGGACATCGTCACCATCGCGAAAAGTCTTGGTGGTGGTTTGCCCATCTCGGGTGTAACGGGGCGCGCCGCACTGATGGACGCGCCGGAACCGGGGGGACTTGGTGGCACTTATGCGGGGAATCCACTGGCTGTAGCTTCTGCGCTAGCAGTCCTGGATATCATTGAAGAAGAAAAACTGTGCCAGCGTGCTAACCGTCTGGGCGCTGAGCTCACCGAAGTGCTGAAGAGAGCCAAAGCGGGTTGCGCAGCGTTGGTGGATGTCCGTGGTCAGGGGTCAATGGTGGCGGCTGAATTTAACGATCCGGTCACCGGCAAGCCATCGGCTGAACTGACAAGACAGTATTTGCATAAAGCACTGGACGCAGGATTGCTGATGCTCAGCTGTGGTGTGAACGGTAATGTGATCCGTTTCCTCTATCCGCTGACCATACCTGATATGCAGTTCAAAAAGGCGCTGGCCATTTTGTCCCGGGTGCTGGCTGACTGAGAACACTGATATAAAACCTGTTACGCCACTACCATCTGGTATTGATGTTCTTCACGTTGCGGCAGGTGATTATCTTTAAGCATAGCAACAAAGTGCCTACACCCCGGACAGGGAACAGGCTGCAGAAACGATCATACAATAGGGTGCATCAAATATAGGGGCAGGGGAGGCTTCTCTGACCTTTGGCGCCACTGTCCGGCCAGGTAACATGCCGGCCGGACAGGGATTAACATCACAAACTTAACTTCCCGCTTCCTGCGGAGCTGGGTCATCCTGTAAGTGCTTTTTAAAGTGTTTTTCAATCTGCTCTAACGTTTTGCCCTGCGTTTCGGGCGCAAAAATAATGGCAAATATCCCGCCTGCGACGCCGATGGCGGCAAAGCAGAAGAATGACATCGTCAGCCCGATAGATTCCAGCATAATCGGGAACATAAAGGCGATGGAGAAATTGGTCATTTGCATGGCAAATACCGATACGCCATTTGCCATGCCGCGGATGCGCATCGGAAAAATTTCCGATAATAACAGCCAGGTAACAGGCGATAGCGCACCTTGCTGGAAGCATAGGAAAACCAGCATGCCGCCTAAGACCAGATAACTGCGCACGGTATCCGGATGCCCGTTCACCGTTTCCGGCATCAGCCAGGTGATCAGCCCTATTGCCAGCAACGTACAGGTACAGCCAATTTGCCCGGTCAGTAACAGCGGACGACGACCAAAGCGGCTCAGTAACATAATGCCGACAAACGTCATCAGTACTGAGATCACACCGTTAGCGATGGTGGCGAGCAGGGAGGCATTGGTGCTCAGTCCGGTGGCCTGTAACATCGTTGGCGCATAGAACATGATGGTGTTGACGCCGGAAAGCTGCTGCAGCATGGCAATACCAATTCCCAGAAAGACCAGGCGTTTCATCCAGACAGAGATGGTTTTCTGACGGCGGGAATGTTTCTCGCTTCTGGAGCTCATGGAACTGCGGATTTCGCTTAGTTCTTTCTCCACTTTACTGGCTTTGCGGGTACGTTCCAGCACGTCACGCGCTTCGCGATAGCGACCGTGCATGGCATACCAGCGTGGGGTATCAGGCAGGAAAAGCATCCCGACCCATAACACGACAGCCGGAACGCAGGCGACACCCAGCATCCAGCGCCAGGTGGTTTCGCCACCCCAGACTTCATTGATGGCCGCATTACTCGTATATGCAATCAGCTGACCGGAAACAATCATCAGTTCCTGCAACGTCACGAACTGCCAGCGGCGATGAGAGGGCACGATTTCCGCGATATAGATGGGCACAATCGCTGCCGCCCCACCGACTGCCAGCCCCAGAATAAACCGGCAGACAATCATTATCACGACGTTGGGCGCTGTGGCACAGCCGAGTGAACCGGCCATAAAGATCAGCGCCATTACCAGAATGACTTTTTTACGCCCGAAACGGTCGGCCACGCGACCCGCGCACACTGCACCAACGGCTGAGCCCAGTATCAGAAAACTGGTGACCATCCCGGTTGTTAGGGATGTCAGATGCAGATCGTGCTTCATGAACAGCAAAGCACCGGCAATAACCCCGGTATCGTAGCCAAAAAGTAAGCCACCCAGGGTGGCTATAAAGGCAATGACTTTTACCAGCGGTTCAGTCGGTTGCGGGGCTTTCGCCGCCTCATCCTGACCGCCACTGTTTATTTTCTTACTCACAGATGCTCCCTAATCATGACTTTATTATGGTTTTTGTGTGATTCAGATCACACGTTATAAATCTAACGCATAATCCGGATTTTGAAAGGAGACGGGAGAAATGAAGGGGAAACAAGGCTTCTGGTGCTGAATTTTCAGAAAATAGGTAACCTGCCGCAGGCACGCGGTCACAACTGAATTACACTCAGCAGAGCAATTTTTTGTCTGTTTTTTCCGCTTTCTGAGCAAACGACCCCCATTCACGGGTCAGAGAAGTCTGTTTACGCGGCGATAAAGCGTCAGGTTTTGCCTGAAACGGCGCAAACCTATATTCTATCGGCCAATTTACTGAGACAGTTGCAATGAGGTCTATATGATTATCAAACCACGCATTCGTGGCTTTATCTGTGTTACTGCCCATCCGGAAGGTTGCAAGGCGAATGTTAAAGAACAAATCGACTATGTTACCGCACAAGGCAAAATCGCAGGCGGTCCTAAAAAAGTCCTGGTGATCGGCGCTTCGACCGGTTACGGCCTCGCTGCCCGCATCTCTGCTGCTTTCGGTTCTGACGCTTCCACGCTGGGCATCTTCTTCGAACGTCCGGGCGATGAGTCTAAAACCGCCACTGCAGGCTGGTACAACTCAGCCGCATTCGAAGAATTTGCCGATGCGAAAGGCCTGTACGCAAAAAGCATCAACGGCGATGCGTTCTCCGATGAAGTGAAGCAAAAGACTATTGAGCTGATCAAACAAGATTTGGGTCAGGTTGATCTGGTGGTTTACAGCCTGGCTGCACCGCGCCGCACCCATCCTAAAACCGGTGAAGTGTTCAACTCCACCCTGAAACCAATCGGTAAACAAGTCACTATTCGCGGCATCAATACCGACAAAGAAACCATCAACGAAACCACGCTGGAACCGGCAACCCCGGAAGAAATCGCGGGCACCGTGGCAGTGATGGGGGGCGAAGACTGGCAGATGTGGATCGACGACCTGAAAGCTGCCGGTGTGCTGGCTGAAGGCGCGAAAACCACGGCATTCACCTACCTGGGTGAAGAAGTGACGCAGGACATTTACTGGAACGGTTCTATCGGTGAAGCGAAGAAGGATCTGGACAAACGTGTTCTGGATATCCGCAGCACACTGGCAGAACAGGGCGGTGATGCACGCGTTTCCGTACTGAAAGCCGTTGTGACGCAGGCGAGTTCTGCTATTCCGGTGATGCCGCTGTACCTTTCACTGCTGTTCAAAGTGATGAAAGAAAAGGGCACCCACGAAGGATGTATCGAGCAGGTTTACGGTCTGTACAAAGACAGCCTGTACGGCGCTGAGCCGCTGGTCGATAACGAAGGGCGTCTGCGCGCTGACCTCAAAGAGATCGCGCCGGAAGTGCAGGAAGAAGTCGGTAAACTGTGGAATGAAGTCACTAACGACAACATCGCTGAACTGACTGATTTTGCGGGTTATAAAAGCGAGTTCATGCGTCTGTTCGGCTTTGGCCTGAACGGTGTTGATTACGCTGCCGATACCAATCCGGACGTGAAAATCAAACATCTGATCCAGATGTAATGTGATTTAACATACAGAGATGACTGAAACCCGCATTCGCCGAAAGGTGGGTGTGGGTTTTTTTATCAACACTTCACGCAGTGTTTAGTTGATTCTAAAAAGCCACTTTTGAAAGCGGCTTTTATAATCAAATAATTCACTCAACCGTATTTTTTGGCGAAGTTTTCATCTGAATCACACAGATAAATAATGAATTCAATGAAGGCAATTATTGAAGGAATAAACGTCCAGCAGAAGATGAGGTATAAGAATCCTTGCCCGATTTTACCCAGATAAAACTTATGAACACCAAAACCACCCAGGAAGAAAGCCAACAAAGCTGCAGCAACCCTGCTTTTAGTTCCCTGAGGATTAACGTTTTGAGTTGCTCCACAATGAGGGCATGATTTAGCCGACTCATGGATCTCCTTTCCGCATCCTCTACAAAAAACCATAGATCCCATTTCTATTTCCTTACATGTTATTATTCGGACTAATCTTACCCGTAATTATCATTAAGAAAAAGAGAATGATGATGCCTCAGCGAGAAGGGGATGCGTTCTGCCAGCTTACCGCGCGGGCAATGAATGGTCTTCAATACGCTTTATTATCAATAAATAACGCCGCAAACTCCACGGGCCGCAGCGTTTTTATGTCAGAACTACCTCCCATGCACATTAGCCATAAGCTACTTTGTGATTGATATGGTAAAAGGTCGCGGTGGCAGATTAGCAAATTTTTAAAACGGCCACTAAAAAGGGCGCATTCCGCACCCTGATATCAATTTCTATATTCTGTGCGACGATCTCACCGTCCGCTGAATACGTTCACGGGTCTTGGGATCAAAATACCGGCTTGGCCAGATGGTGCTTGGGTGTATTTCCAGTGCCTGGGCAATCAGGAGCTCGCCTTTCGGCCAGGGTCTTGAAAGTGCGTTAGACAGCGTCGAGGAACTCAGACCGGCAGCACGGGAAACGGCGGCCAGTGTGGTGCCTTTCTTACGCAATGCGGCAATGATATCAGCCTGATGCCAGTCGTGATTATTCATGACGGGTTACTCCTGTTTTTGACAGCGCAGGAACAGCAGGGCAGAAGGGCAGAAACGTAGGGCTATGTGATAGTTTCATCTTTGGATTCTCTGGTTTGTGAATTTAACCACCACCAGAGCTGCGAAACTCTTATTGGTGGTAGCTCAGACAAGGTTCGCAGTACCGGCACAAACCAGAAACCCGGCCAACCCGAAGGTTGCCCTGCCTGAGCCACCATTGGATGTACAAACACGATATCTCTGAGTTTGCAGGTGCAAGGGAGCCCAACACATAATTATGACATATGTGTTTCTGGTGTGGTATTCAGGCTGCGAAACCCGGCAGCGGATTTTGCCGCGGCGCACGCACTATAGCGTAATTGAGTGAGCTAAACCAACGGGTTAACTGCGGAAATGACGGGTGCTTTCCAGAGAAATTTCGGGCGTTGCAGCGGGTTACATGATTGACCCAGATGTAATTCGGTTTCATGCCAAGAGGTTGCAGAAAACCCCATCCGCCGAAAGGTGGGTGGGGGATTATTAATGTCTAAACGCCGCATGCACACGGCATTTTTATAGCGCCCTTCCATACACATCAGCCATAAGCCACTTTGTGATTGATATGGTAAAAGGTCGCGGTGGCAGCCATGACGTGTTGCTGCTCTTTACCTGGTTTGTGCGATTCCACATGGGTAATGTGGTAGCCGACGGCACCGGCATCCAACGCTTTTTTAACAAATGCGTTATTGAGTTCTTCCATGGAGGTAGCCCAGGACACCGTGGTCACACCGACGGCCTGCAGCGAGGCAATCTCGCGATGTGATAACCCCGGGCGGACCAAAACAGGCTTAACCGCTTTGGGTGAGAATATAGACAAGACATCATTCACTAAGCCTTTCATGGATTTACCCCTCATCAGGTCATTTTTCTAAATCGGATCTTGAGTTGCACCGTTAATGAATAAAGAGGTTAACGCACCTGAAATATTCAGCGGGCAATGCTAATAAATACCTTTTCATGTAATCACCTTTAGCTTTAATTGCTAATTCTTTGTTAATTAATCTCCTGCCACAATTAACGCGAAAGTAAAAGAGGATATTTTCACCTGGTTACAGGTTAGGTATTTTTGAAATGAGTACAAAAAGGGGCACATGTCACCCCCCATGTCTGCGGAATGTGCACTTCACTTTTCATCCACGGTCCTGTGACACGCGGTCAGGATGTTAACGGGGAGATTCTCTATGCATTCCGGTCGAACTGCTCTTATCGCCGTCATTTCGAAAGCTGGTTTGCGGATGATGGCGCTGCACCGGGGAAAATTTACGAAATGGAGTCCTATCACGGCATGCTGGCTTGTGTGATAGCCGGAGGCGGTCTGGCGCTGATGCCACGTAGTATGCTGGAAAGTATGCCGGGCAGCAGCACGGTGAGCATCTGGCCGCTGGCCGATAATTATCGTTTTTGACCACATGGCTGATATGGCGACGCGGCGTGTTAACCCGCAATCTGACAGAATTTGCGGCTCTGGCCCGTCAGCTGACGGTTAACCTTCCGCAACCTGCAAAATAATCTGCCAGTCCAGCGCGAGTTTCAGTACCACGCACGCCGCGCAAACAACAAAAATTGTCTTAAACATGGAGTCAATAAAATCCCTATGTGATGTAAATCACATTTTAATGGGCCGCAGCATAAACTTCATTTCATTTTTTGTGCAGAAAATGCTTTTTGGCGGTTTCGGCAGGGAGTTAGGGTTTATGGCAAGGCGTTATTTAGCGAAATGAATAAGCCAGGTACTAAGGGCCGCGCCAAAAGAAAAGAAGTGACCCTGTTTGTACATAATAGCACCGCATGTTATTCACGCAGCGATACTATTATAAAGAGGGGAAAATTTAGCTTAACAATTTTTTTCTGCTTATTTTGGGCTGCTCAGGGAGGTTTGTGTGGGGAGATTTATTAATCCATCATCTGTTCTTATAAAATAATGCATTAAAATTCAATAAACCGAAGCGACTCACACAGGAATTGTGTAATAAGGTGTAATATTATCCTGACGCAATTGATATCATTATTTGTTTGTGTAGAATCAGAGTGACTAATTTAATGAAACGCCTCTAAAGTGAGCACATCATGGACAATGCATTAAACGTTTTGAATAATATCCGTACACTTCGGGCTCAGGCTCGCGAAATGCCTTTGAGTACCCTGGAAGAAATCCTTGAAAAACTGACCGCCATTGTGGAAGAAACTCGCGAAAATGCAAAAGCGCGCAGTGCACAGCAACAAGAGCGCGACGAAAAATTACTGAAATATCGCGAAATGCTGGCAAACGACGGCATCGCGATTGATGATCTTCTGGGTCATCAGAGTGCGAAAGTCACTACCAAAGCCAAACGCAAGCCACGTCCTGCTCTTTATGAGTACACCGACACTGACGGTTCTAAAAAAACCTGGACTGGTCAGGGTCGTACACCTTCTGCCATTAAAGCAGCACTGGATTCTGGCGCTACACTGGAAAGTTTCCTGATCGCGCGCTAACCGAACGGTTGATGTGCTGAGTTTCTTCTGCCCTGCTTTTTAGCCGGGCAGGAAATGCGGTTCACTGTCAGTTTTTATTTTCTTATTTCCTCTCTTAAACGTTTCACTGTTCTGTTTTTTTCCCCTTTCATTGCTATCCCGCATTGTTCTTAATGTAAGCTTAAGTCTTGGGAAGTAAGGTTAACGTATCTTCGTTTACCGGAACTTCTATGCGTAGCCGATACTCCTCTGTGCAAATTGTGATTCACTGGCTGGTGCTGGTTTTAGTCGTTTTTACTTATACTACGATGGATATCAAGGGGGCGTTCGCCAGGGGCTCTCAGGTACGCGAACTATTAACACTGACGCATTACAGTCTGGGTTTTTGCGTATTATTTCTGATGTGTGTACGGGTGTTTGTGCGTGCAATGTATAGCACGCCGCCTGTTAAACCTGCGCCACCCCGCTGGCAACATAATCTTGCGGTGCTAACGCACACGGTGATTTATCTGATGTTTATCGGATTACCCGTATTGGGTATTTTATCGAAATATTACGCCGGTCATGACTGGACAATGTTTAACATCATGATGCCAAAAAGTGTTTTCCCGGATATGGAATTGCAAAGGCAGCTTAAAACAGTGCATATGTGGCTGGCCAATACGGGTTATTACCTGATTGGTTTACACGCTCTGGCGGCGCTCTGGCATCATTATCGTCTGCGTGACAATACACTGGTGCGGATGCTACCGGGGAGAAAATAGCGCACGTAATGACGGACATGAAAAACCGTTACGAGATGTTAAGTCAGACGATGTGATTAAAGTGACGCGCCGGGCAGAAAGGGGATTCGGTGTCAGGGAACAATTGTCTGCGTATGAAAGCGGCGGTATTCTAAAACCCCTCTAATCAAAAGGATATTGAAATGGATACGACTGAAGAGCTGAGCGGAACGTACTTTTATCACGGGCATGCCAATCTGAGTAACCAAGAGTTATTTGGTCTAATTTTTATTGAAAGCTTATCAAACCACCTTGGGTTGGATACTACGGCTACAGTTCTCATTATTACAGGGCAGCCTTACATTCCGGTTCCGGGCAAGATGGTAACTGCAATACCGGGAACCAGCGTAGCGTCAAAGCTATCGGGGGCCCTTTTAAAGCAAGCCAAACTGCCCTTTGGCCTTAGAGCGTGGACGCCGGTTGGTAAGTCGTTCAATACCTTGACTATGCGAAAAACCACGAAATGGGCTGCACTGATAGATATGTCCCCTTTGTTGGATATGCAATGGCAGTCATATTAATTCAGCAGGTGGCCGCCGAAACCAGATCAAAATATAATTTAATAGCACGTCCAGAAGATCGTATTGCATGGACGTACTTTTAATGGAAGAAAAAGTCTTATTAATGTTCCGCGAGGAAATACCTGGTTACTACGATTTCGATTTGAAAAGGGAAGTGCCGCTTGAGTTTGATACAGAGCTACAAGATTTTGCTCCGGGTGATGATTTCGTATATGCCCTCGAAGCCTATGAAAAAACCTTTAAAGTGGATCTGTCAGTTGTAAATTGGTCCTTCTACTTTCCTTGGGAAAACCTTCCGTTTTTCACTCGCTGGTTTAAGGTTAAGCGTAAGGACATAGAAAAGACCAGAAAGCCCTTAACGGTAAGAATGTTCGCAGAATCGGCGAAGGCGGGTAAATGGCTTTATGATTAAGGGGCTTTTGCCCCTTTTTAATCATGCAGTTTGGCGATCATTCCACGAATCAGCAAATATAATGTTCCCATCATTATGCTTCCAGGTAATTTTCTCGTAGCGTAAATCAACGCTCTCAAGATGGCCCGTGCCGGGACAGTTGCGGGTATCGTGCATCATAGGAGAAACGGAAATCACCTTCACCACTTCCAGGTGGTTCCGCTTTTCCCCGTACTGAGATTTGACGTCATACATGATCGGCCCCGCGCCCATTTCCCCGAGCTTTCAAACAGTCCAGAATTGATCACCTCCCCACATGATGGCGGTTTTTTTGTTTTAATGGATGACAGATTGTCTGCGCCATAGATAAGGCAATGTGTGGCAGCTTGAGCATTTCTGCTCTTGGTGCATTTTGGGGGCAATCGTAGGAGTGATGCTGCGCAATAATGGGAAATCACAGATTTTGAATACGCCCGTTCTGCATGTAAAAAATGCGCGAACAGGCGGATGGTAATTAGTTTAATTCTCGGTTTTTCTGATACACACAAAGGTGTGTATACGCCGCCTGTAACAGCGGAATATTTATCCCCACACGCGTCGCGCGCCCGACCAAATCACCAATAATCTGGTCGGCTTCAATCGGATATCCCTGCGTCATATCGCGGTACATGGAAGAGGTTTGTGGCGAGTTTTTATCAGTGACCGCTTCCCTGACTTTTGCCACGGCCGCCGCGCGTTCCGCGTAGCCAAAGGCTTTCATGGTGGTCAGTGCCTCGGTGACAATAGCCTGCGCGAACTCTGTTCCGCCGGGTGCAGAAGCCACCTGGCCGATGTTTCCGCGCATGGTGCAGGTGATCGCGCCAAAGCTCGACAGCAGCAGCCACTTTTCCCACAAATCGCTGATAATGGTTTCAGAAAGCACCGCGTCGATACCCGCACTCTGGAATGCCTGATCGACTTTCAGAATACGTTCGGTTTTTTCGCCGGAGAGTTCGCCATAAATAATCTGGTGCAAAGGCGTCATCTGATGAATATGTCCTTCAGCATCCAGCGTCGCGTTGATCTTGCACAGACCACCGATTAACGCATGTTCACCGAAACGCAGACTCAGTGTCTCCATATGTTTCATCCCGTTAAGTACCGGCATGACCATCGTATTTTCACCCACTACCGGTGCGATATCTTTCATTGCGGCTTCCAGTCCGAAGCTTTTTACTGTCAGCAAAATCAGATCATACGGGCCGGTCAGCTGAGATGCCTGTATTACATTGGGCTGCACATGGAAATCACCGTGCGGGCTGTGGATAGTGAGCCCGTCCTGTTGTACCGCGCGCGCACGTTTTTCACGTAAAAGAAATGTCACGTCCTGCCCGGCCTGCGCCAGCCGTGCCCCGAAATATCCGCCGGTCGCGCCAGCGCCCACGACTAAAATCCGCATTTTTTTCCCCATCGTTCAAGACATTCAGAAATCAACCAGTGGGTTTTAAACTACGGGAAGAGGGCAACAGGAAGCAAGAGGGGATAATGTATTAAAAGCACACCGGTTGCTGATGGCGGGACTGGTTGATGCACCCGGACAATTGCGCAGCGGCGATGTGGGCGTTTATCGAGATAATCAGCTTATTCATAAAGACGCCTTTATTACCATTCCAATACTGGCTGAAAAATTGATGGTCAGTCGCAGATCTATCGAACGTAATAGTAAACAACTTCAGGATAGCCATCGGATTGAAAGGGCGGGGCCAACCAAGAAAGGATCCTGGAAAATACTGTGGCTCCCCGCCCGCCGCCAGGGAGCCATAACAGAGGATATAACCGGGTTATTTCCCCCGCGCCAGAACCTTGCGGTAAAGCACCGGCAGTGAAATCACCACGATCAACATCGCACCGACAATCACTGACATCACAATCCCCGGCACATTCAGCAGGCTGAGGCCGAATGTCAGCAGTCCCATCAGGAACGCGGCAATAATCACGCCGGTCATGCTGCCGGAACCGCCGAGTACACTGACACCACCGAGTACAGCCATGGTAATCACGCTCAGCTCCCAGCCGAGCGCCAGTGTCGGTCGCGTACTGCCGAGGCGCGATGTCAGCAGAACTGCCGCCAGCCCGGACATCACGCCCACCAGCACGAACAACGTCAGGTTGTGTCGCTTGACGTTGATACCGGAATACCAGGCGGCAACCGGATTATTACCGATTGCATAAGTGCGGCGGCCAAAGTTAGTTTTGTGCAGCAGGAAATAAAATACCGCGCCCAGTACCAGGAACAACGCGAATTCAAACGACAACGGCCCCCAGACATAACCCTGACCAAACCACGCAAAACTGGCGGGATATTTATTCAGCGACTGATCACCCAGCAGTACATAGGTAATACCACGGAACAGACTCATGGTCCCGATGGTAATCACGATAGAAGACAGATTCAGCCGTGTCACCAGCAGTCCGTTGATCAGCCCGCACAATAAACCCACGCTGAGCCCCACACCCACCAGCGCCGGTGTGGGTAAACCAGCCTGAGCGCAGAATCCCATGATGGTGGAACTCAGTGCCATGGTGGAAGCGACCGACAGGTCGATCTCGCGGGCGATAATCAGCATCGCCATGGGGAGCACAATGATGGCTTTTTCGGTGAAGTTAAATGTTGCGTCCGACAGGTTCCATATATTGAGGAAATAGGGTGAAGCGAACGCATTCACCACAAACACCAGCAGCGTCACCAGCAGTAAAAAACCTTCCCAGCCCATCAGGCGGCGGAAAAACGGCGTGACGGCCATGGTGGTTTTTTCGCCGGAGGCGGAATGTGGCGTGTTGCGTGACGTTAAGGTTTTGTTCATGAGCTTACCCCGGTTTCAGTTCGCACAGGCCGGACGGCAGGCGAGTGGCGCAGAATCAGCCGTCCTTTACGTTTATTGGCACGTTCATTGAGGATGACGGCAATCACAATCACGCCGCCGGAAATCGCCATCTGCCAGAACGGCGACACTTCAATCACCGGCAGGGCATTGTTGATGACGCCGAGGAATAGTGCGCCCAGCAGGCAACCGATCACCGAACCGATACCCCCCATGGTGCTGATTCCGCCAATAACGCATGCCGCGACAATTTGTAATTCAAAACCGTTGGCGACATCCACGTAAGCCACGGCAAAGCGTGAGATCCACAGATAGCCGCAGAAACCCGCCAGCGCACCGGAGAGACAGAAGCTGACGAATTGCATTTTGCCCGCGTTGATGCCGGTGTAATACGCTGCGGTGGCATTGCCGCCAGCTGTGTATAGCGCACGTCCGGTACGGCTGTAACGCAGAAAGTATGCCACCAGAATCAGTGCGGCAATCGCACACCAGCCCAGTAGCGGCAGGCCGATAAAGGTGGTGCGTGGCAGACTGAGAAAGTCAGGGCTCATCTGGTGAGCGTTGATCCAGCCACCGTTGGAGAGCAGAAAGATAATGCCGCGATAAATGCTCATGGTTCCGAGCGTTACCACAATCGGCGGAATACCGACTTTCCACACCAGCAGACCATTAATCGCGCCCATCACCAGTCCCAGAACAGTGGCCAGTAACACCAGTGACCACACCGGGATATCCGGATGGTGGAAGTTAATCAGTGCGACAATCATGCCGGTCAGCGCCAGATTGGCGGCCATCGATAAATCGATACCTTTGGTCAGCAGCACCATCATCTGCCCGAGCGCGAGGATGATTAAAATCGAGGTGTCGTTAAACATCTCAAGCAGGTTTCCGGCACCGACAAACTCCGGCGAACGCGCGCCGACGCTGAGCACCATCAGCACTATCACCACCGCCAGCAACAGCTCGCGATATTTCAGCAGGTTTCTGATCATGCTGCCTCCTCGCCCGCGCCGCTGGCCGCGCTGACAATCCTTTCTGCGGTGGCTTCGCCGGCATTGAATTCTGCGACCATCAGCCCTTCATGCATGACGATAATGCGATCGGCCATGCCCATGACTTCCGGTAATTCGGAAGACACCATAATTACCGCCAGCCCGCGCCCGACCAGCTCAGACATAAACTGATGTACCGCCGCTTTCGATCCGATATCAATGCCCTTTGTTGGCTCATCGAGAATGATGATATCCGGTTTGGTCGCCAGCCATTTCGCGATGACCACCTTTTGCTGATTACCGCCGGACAGCGTGCCCACGGCCTGTTTCCAGCTGGACGCTTTCACCTGCAACCGTCTGGCGTAATCATCGGCCAGCGCCCACTCTTTTTTATCATTGAGGACGCCGCGCGGATTAAGCTGGCTGAGTTGCGGCAAACTGATATTCTGGCTGATCGGCAAATCAATGATCGCTCCCTGTTTCTGCCTTTCTTCCGGCACGTACACAATCCCGGCGCGGATGGCCTGCGACGGGCGGGAGAAATGCTGTTCTTTGCCGTTGATGAGGATTTTTCCGCCGTTTGGCTGTGTGACACCAAATAGCGCCTGCATCAGCTCGGTACGTCCCGCCCCCACCAGCCCGTAAAAGCCGAGGATTTCGCCTTTGCGCAGCGAGAAATTAATGCCCGCAAATTCGGTCGGATGGCTCAGGTTTTGCACTTCAAGCACGGTTTCCCCAGGCTCGCAGTTCACTTTCGGGTATGCCTGACTGACTTCACGGCCCACCATCATGGTCACCATCTGCTGCTCGCTGATGTCACTGATTTTGCCGGAGCCGACATAGCTGCCATCGCGCAAAACGGTGTAGTAATCGGAGAGGGTGAAAATCTCGTCGAACTTGTGTGAGATAAACAAAATAGCTTTACCCTCATGTTTCAGGCGTTCGACAATCTGATAAAACTCAATAATTTCATGCTGAGAAAGGGCGGCGGTGGGTTCGTCGAGAATCACCACCTGGGCATCAAACGACAGTGCGCGGGCGATCGCCACCATGTGGCGTTGCGCGATACTCAGTTCTTTGAGGATAGCGTGAGGGTCAATATTCACTTCAAGTCGCGTCAGGATATCACGCGCCTGCTGATGCATCGCCTGCCAGTTCAGACGCTTGAAAATGCCGTGATAAAGATAGTGGCCGACAAAGATATTCTCGGTGACAGAAAGTTCGTCAAACAGTACGGTTTCCTGATGGATAGCGGTGATGCCAACTTTGTGGGCGGATTCGGGATTCGGCAGTTTTATCGGAATAGCTTTATAGTGCAACTCCCCTTCCTCCGGCTGATAAATGCCGGTCATGACTTTCACCAGCGTTGATTTTCCCGCGCCGTTTTCGCCAATCAGGGCGGTTACTTTACCCGGATACAAATCCACGTGAACGTTATTTAACGCCCTGACACCCGGAAAGACTTTGCTGATGCCCTGCAATGACAACAGCGGTGTCGCTGAATCACTCATGTTGTTTCCCCAGTCTGACTAAGTACAACAAAACGGCTGACCGGTAATCCGGCCAGCCGCGTTCAGGATCAGAAGATTTTAGAGAATTTATCGATATTACTGGCGTCGTAGACAAAAGGTTCAGCCATTGCACCGCTGCCGTCTGCATCAAGTTTCACTTTACCTAAACGGCCCATGCTGGCTTCCGTCTTAGTGGCGGTGCCTTTCACCAAATCATCAGCCAGATAGGTAGCGGCGTAACCCAGATCTATCGGGTTCCAGATGGCAAAACTTTTCGTTGCACCGGATTTCACTGCGCCTGCCATTTCAGACGGCAGCCCGAGTCCTGTAACGTAAACCTTACCGATTTTGCCCTGATCTTTGACCGCCTGCGCCGCTGCCACGATACCCACGGATGAAGGGGAAATAATCACTTTCAGATCCGGATAGGATTTCAACAGACCAATGGTTTCGCGGTAGCTTTTATCTGACAAATCATCACCATAAGCGACGGTCACCAGATTCACCGAAGGGTATTTCGGCAGCACTTTTTTCATTTCCGCAATCCACAGATTCTGGTTGGTGGAGGTAGGGGTTGCGCTCAGGATCGCGACATCACCTTTCTCCACATTCAGCGCTTTCAGCGCGTCGGCAGCCAGTTTGACGTTGGTTTCACCAATCAATGCATTGTTGGAGGGATTGAGATGGATCTGGCGGCCATCTTTGGCGACACCGGAATCCCAGGACACCACTTTAATGCCGCGCTGCATGGCTTTTTTCAGCACCGGCACCAGTGCATCGGGGTCATTGGCCGAGACGGCGATGGCGTCGACGCCCTGCGCAATCAGGCCATTTAGCACTTCGATTTGCGCTTCGGCGGTGGTCGTTGTCGGGCCGGTATAGATTACTTTTACATCACCCAGTTCTTTGGCAGCCTGCTGAGCGCCGACGTTTGCTGCTTCAAAAAAACCGTTGCCCAGCGACTTTGCCACCAGTGCAATTTTCACTTCTGCCGATGCCGCGCCTGCCAGCAGAATACTGCCCGCCATCAGGGTGAGGCTCAGTACGTGTTTTAATTTCATTGTTTGTACTCCGCATAAAGTTTAACGACTAAAAAATTGCCGACGCGCCAGGCGCATGATCACGACTCTAGGAGGTTGCTGACAGGCTCACCTTTCCGCGAGTGCCAGTTCAGCGCGAACTATGGCAAAGATGCAAAGGTTTAAGCGAACAACCTCACAATTTGATAACAATCTTGTTTCGGTCATGCCAAACGGTCAGAAAAACACACATTACCGGTCTTAGAAAACCGCACTGAAATTGGGCATAAAGCTACGCAGGGTGCCGGATTGCAAAGGATTTAATAAGGAAGGGAATGTTTTGTTCAAAAGCGGCTGGCGGATCACAGTTTCAACCCGATGGACACTCCGGCGCCGACTAAGATATTACGATAATGTTAATAAGGAGTCGGAAATGACCGTGTTACGCAGTAGTGAGTATTTTCTCTCAGGAGATTTCCCGGTCGCTATTGAACCCCGTTATCCGCAGGAAACCTTTCCTGAACATCATCATCAGGATTTCAATGAAATTGTGCTGGTTGAGCATGGCACCGGCACGCACGTTTTTAATGATCAGCCGCTGATCCTGAGTTCGGGCAGTGTGTGTTTTGTACGCCACTGCGACCATCATCTCTATGAAGATACCGACCACCTGCATCTGACCAACGTGCTGTATCGCAGCCCGAATGCGTTTCGTTTTCTCAACGGCGTCGGTGATTTACTGCCGCAGGAAGTGGACGGGGTCTATCCTGCGCACTGGCGCATCAGTCCGAATCAGATAATCCAGGCTAAAATGCTGATTGATTTGCTGGCGCGATCCCCTGCTATGCAATCTCCGCAATCGCAGGCGCAGCAGGAATTATATTTTATGCAGCTGTTATTGTTACTGCGCAAAGGCAGCCGTGAGGTGGGTTATCGCGGGCAGGGCGGTGATCTGAACAATCTGCTGGACTGGTTGAATGAGCATTACAACGAGGACGTCGACTGGCCTGAACTGGCTGCGCGGTTCTCAATGTCGCTGCGCACCTTGCATCGCCAGATGAAACAGCAAACCGGCTGCACACCGCTCAATTACCTCAACCGCCTGCGTCTGCTCAATGCGCGTAACATGCTGCGTTTCAGCGACAGCCCGATAACCGAGATTGCGCACAACTGCGGTTTCTGTGATAGCAATTATTTCTCCACATTGTTTAAACGCGAATTTGGTTATGCCCCCCGAAGTGTGCGCCAGTAGCCCCGTAATTTGCAAAAATGTTATGTCAGTCAGTCCGACCATGACATTTTTGCCATTTCTCAAAATTAAATGGCAACCACGGAAAGGTAATGACTCCCCGGATAGAACAGGCTGTTAAAACTTCACAAAAAAGAGCTTTTTTATTAACAATTCGTTCATCACCTCTATCCGTATTTGGAGACGCTACATGAGCACAGTTCAGAAACGTATGTACATCAACGGCGAGTTCGTCGAAAACACGGGCGGTAAATGGATTGACGTTGTGAATCCGGCGACAGAACACGTGATTTCGCAGATCCCCGAAGGGTCGGCTGAAGATGCTAAAAAAGCCATTGATGCGGCCGAAGCGGCGCAACCGGGCTGGGAAGCCTTGCCTGCAGTAGAACGCGGCGTATGGCTGCATAAAATCGCCGACGGTATCCGTGAGCGCGAAGCCGAACTGACTGAAACCATTATTGCGGAGGGCGGTAAAACCTACGGCCTGGCGCAAACCGAAGTGCTGTTCACCGCCGATTATCTTGACTACATGGCGGAATGGGCCCGTCGCTATGAAGGGGAAATCATTCAGAGCGACCGGCCAAATGAAAACATCTTTGTGTTCCGCAAAGCCATCGGCGTGACCACCGGTATTTTGCCGTGGAACTTCCCGTTCTTCCTGATCGCCCGTAAAGCAGCACCGGCGCTGATCACGGGTAACACCATCGTGATCAAACCGAGTGAAATCACGCCAAACAATGCGGTGATCTTCGCGGAAATTATTCACAAAATTGGTCTGCCAAAAGGTGTGCTGAATATTGTCACCGGCTACGGTCCGACAGTCGGGCAGGAACTGGCGGCGAATCCGAAAGTCGGCATGGTCAGCCTGACCGGCAGCGTAGCAGCAGGCATCGCCACCATGACCGCAGCGGCGCAGAATGTCACCAAAGTCTCGCTGGAACTGGGCGGCAAAGCCCCGGCTATCGTAATGAATGACGCAGACTTGGATCTGGCGGTGAAAGCCATCGTCAGTTCGCGCGTCATCAATACCGGGCAGGTGTGTAACTGCGCGGAACGCGTTTACGTGCAGGAAGGGGTGTATGACGAATTTATTTCCCGCATCAGCGAAGCGATGAAGAAAGTCACCTTCGGCAATACCGCTGAGCAAAAAGAGCTGGATATGGGGCCATTGATCAGCGGTGCAGCATTGCAGCGTGTGGAAGAAAAAGTGGCGAAAGCCGTGTCACAGGGCGCAAAAGTATTGCTGGGTGGAAAGCGTCATGGTGATAAAGGTTTCTTCTATCAGCCGACAGTGCTGGTGGATGTAAAGCAGGATATGCCGATTATGCATGAAGAAGTGTTTGGCCCTGTACTGCCGGTTGCCACGTTCAAAACGCTGGATGAGGCGATTGCCATGGCAAACGACAGTGAATACGGGCTGACGTCATCGATTTACACCAGCAACATCAATACGGCGATGAAGGCGCTTAAGCAGCTGAAATTTGGCGAAACGTACATCAACCGCGAAAACTTCGAAGCCATGCAGGGCTTCCACGCGGGCTGGCGTAAGTCAGGTGTCGGTGGCGCCGACGGAAAACACGGTTTGCAGGAATATCTGCAAACACATGTTGCATACCTGCAGTTCCATTAATGAACACACTGTGGCCGGAGCAGGGTAACCTCTCTCTCCGGCTGGCTGACTTTCATCTGACAAGGAAACCCCGTGAGCCGCAATGATTTCCTGACCGGCATTCGTCAGCATAAATTTATGCAAACGCTGTTCCCGTCGCCCGCTGAAAAATCTACTCCGTCAGAAGATTTTGGACGTGCGCTGACCCTGATGGGGGGGATTTGGGATGACACTTTCCTGCGGACGTCGCCACACGGTTATATGACCCTCAACGCCTATCTGCGCGGGTTATATCCGGCAGATTCTCTGTTTTGTTCCGCTACGCCGGAGATTATCGCAGAGAGGAATCTTGACGCCCGGATGCAGGCCGCATCGCTGAAAGATGTCGATGTCGGCGTGGTCCGCGCCTGTTTTGGTGTCGCAGAAACCGGCGCTGTATTTCTCAGTGATCCGCAACTTTGTGTGAATTCCCTCAGTGCGATGGCTAAAAATCTGGTGGTGCTGCTCGACATTAATCACATCATCGAACACCTGCACCTTGCCCACCGCCAGCCGCAGCCATTCAACGCCCGCTACGCGATCCTGGTCACCGGCCCGGCGGCGATGGCCGACAGCGAAAGTGCGCTGATGCTCGGCGCGAAAGGTGTCAAAAGCCTGCGGGTGATCGCGATTTAAGTCAGAAAATCCACGGATCCTGCTGTACTCACCTCGCGTAAAATAACTCCTGTAAATAAAATAAATCCTATCTGATACAATGAGTAAACAGGTGCACAACGGGCGTGTCCTGACTTTTACGGCAAGTGAGTGCGTTAACCATGAGCGTGATACAGAGCCTTATCAAACAAGCATTTGGAACCGGTAACGGCAACGAAGCGGCCACTTTCCTGGCCAGCGCGTGCAACCGTATGAAGGCCATGGATAAAATGACCATTGCCCGTGAAGTAGAGAGCGCACTCAGAGGCGTCAGTTTCAGCCGCGCCGAGTCAGAGAAAACAAAAGTAAAAACTGTTTACAAAGACACCGCCGTCACGCTCGAAAAACTCCTTTCACTGGAAAAACAGGTCCGCAGCCTGACGCATGAACTGGCCGTTGCACGCAACCAAACACATGGCGGCAATACAGAAGACGTTGAGCGGATGAAAGGGGAATTATCACGTCTTAATACGCGAATCAGCGAACTGCTGCGCCAGGCCGATATACAGAAAAAGCAGCACGCCGATGAACTGACCTTGTTGCGCTCACGCCAGCGGGCGACTGGCAATTCCACCTCCGCAGAACTGGACGCCGCAAACCGGCTGATTGCTTATACCGGCAGTCAGATGGCTGCGATGGCGGCAGCGCGCGATACGCTGCAACAGCGTTTAAGCCAGCTGGAAACCGAGTCGGAACGCCAGATGCGTGAAGAAGAGGATAAACGCCACGCTGCTAACCGTCGTGCCGACGGGAATTACGCCCTGCTCGGGCAACAGAAAGAACTGACGGCTGAGGCGAACCGTAAAATCACACAGCTTCGTGCCAGCCTGAAACTCGAAGAGTATGAAGGGCAGAGTGCGAAAAACGAAAAGGCAAAACTGAAGAAGCAAATCGCGGAACTGGAAGAGGAAAACAGCTGTCTGGCCGAGCGTTTGCGTGACAACGAAGAAGACTGTGAGCGTCTCAGCGACGCGCTTGACCGGACAAATCAGGAATTTGCCGCCTACAAGGCGCAAAAGGAACGCCTGACCCGCTGGATCCACGTACCGGGTGCCATGATGGGAATTTCCGTCGTGGCACTGGTATTGTATTCAGATGCCCAACCCGGACATCTGTTTGACAGCCTCGCCCCCGCTGCATTTCTGGGCTGTGTGGTCTATGCCCTATCCCTGATGATCGCGTTTACCCGCAGGGCGTAGAGGAGCACGTTTCCTGCCTTTACTTCACCGCCCCTGTTGCCGCCTGCTCAATCAGTGCGGCCACTTCTTTTGGATGTGATTCATAAACCGAATGGCTGGCACCTGCGATTTCGACGGTGTGGCTGTGCGCGCGTTTGGCGTACATACGTTCTAAATCAGGATTAATGATCTTGTCGGACTTCGCCACCATGTACCAGCTTGGTTTCACTTTCCATGCCGGATCAGGAATGTTTGCCGTGAATACGCTGGCGGACGTCAGCATCTGTGCCTGCGCTTCAAATTCAGCCTGTTTGCGCGGCAGGTCTGCGGCGAAATCAGACGGGAAATTGGCCGGATTGATGTACAGGAAACCGTCTGGCGTTTTCACAAACGGATGCGCAGAGTTCGGGTATTTCTTGCCGTTAATCGCTTCCGTTTCACCGTTATCCAGCGCATGTGCTGCGATGTAAACCAGCCCCGCGACGTGCGGATCATTCCCTGCTTCCGTAATGATAGCGCCGCCGTAGCTGTGACCGACCAGGATCGCCGGACCGTTTTGCCTGTCCAGAATACGTTTGGTGGCGGCGACGTCATCCGGGAAAGACGTCAATGGCTCCTGCACCAGTGTCACTTTATAGCCGTCATGCGTCAGGATGTCGTACACCGGACGCCAGCCTGAACCGCCGACAAACGCGCCGTGAACCAGCACAATATTTTTCACCGGCGCAGCGTTGGCTGCCTGAGAACCGAACGCCGCTGTGGCGGCAAACAACAATGTTGAAACTAAACGTAAACGCATGGCATGACCTCTTTTACTGTGATCAGAAATGAAACTCAGTGTGTGAGGCCACTTTGAGCGCGGTGCTCTGACAGGGGAGTGACGTGCGGATGACAAAAACGTCATAAAGCCGCAGGCCCCGCAGGCGCTGTGAAAACGTTTCCCCGGCATTATTTGCGGGTATTTTAGGCGTGGCGGGAATTTTCCATTTTATATGTTTTGTAAAGAGGTCGGGTTTCATTATGCGAAACGGATCGTCTGAAAAAACGGCGATGAATATGTCGCCGTCTTAAAAGAATGGTCTATATTTATTCTGTAGCCTGCATTTTCGCGTGGGTTTCGAAAGACGAAGCGGAATTAGCCCACTGAAAGTCTTCTCTGATAAATACGTGTCTGGTGTCTTTTTCGTTTTTCACAGATATGATAATAATCAAGTGGTTATATATTATGTAATCGTTACCACCGGGGCGCGGATAAATAACAGGCGAGGGTAGGGCGATTTTTCGAATGAAAGCAGATTCTTATTTTTTGTGGTAATAAAAACGGGTACAGGCGAATAAAACCCCGTATTTTGCGCGGAGATGGAATGTGAAATCGGGCCCAGATGTACACTGCGTGCGGTATTTTGTTAAAAAGTTATATTTGTAAAGTTGCGTATGTACTAACAGGAAGAAAAAATCTATAGTGAGCCCCTTCACGGCTCTCAATCAGATTGGTCGATTTATGTCTACTTCTTATGTCCAAAATTGAGAGATGCGTCGTATTTTTTTGACTCAACCTTTTAACGTAAAACAAAAGAAATCATAAAGTGAACACCAAAACCTCTGCTTTTATCATCACGTTTCTGTCATTTTTTAACCCGGTATCTGTCAGTTATGCCCAGTCTTCGACGGCGTTACCGAAAGAGGATGCCGGTGACAGTTCCGGTTCATCAACACTGATGGTCATCAAGCGTGAAAGTACCGGGAAACTCTCCGAACTCGATACGCCGGCTGCGGTCAGCGTCATTGATGGCGACGATTTCAGAAACAGCAAAGCCCAGGTCAATCTTTCTGAAAGTCTCGGCAGCGTCCCCGGTTTACAGGTTCAAAACCGCCAGAACTATGCACAGGATTTGCAACTTTCTGTTCGCGGATTCGGTAGCCGTTCCATGTATGGCGTGCGCGGCGTGCGTATTTACGTTGATGGTATTCCGGCCACCATGCCGGACGGACAGGGGCAAACGTCTAATATTGATCTCAATTCCGTAGACCGCGTTGAAGTGTTGCGCGGGCCGTTTTCGGCACTGTATGGCAATTCTTCAGGCGGCGTGGTTAATGTCGATACCCAAACGGGTTCACAGCCTGCCAAACTGGAAGCGGGTACGTATTTCGGCAGCTATGGATCGTTTCGTAACAGCATTAAAGCCAGCGGCGCAACCGGAGACGGCACGCATGCCGGTGATGTGAATTATCTGATTTCCGGTTCCCGTTTCACCACTGACGGTTACCGCGACCACAGTGGTACGCAGAAAAATCTCGGCAATGGCAAACTGGGCGTGCGTATTGATGATGCCAGTACCCTGACGCTGATGTTTAACAGCGTGTCCGTAGATGCCAATGATCCGGGCGGCCTGACAGAATCTGAATGGCACGATGACCCGAAGCAGGCTAAACGCGCCGATCAGTACAATGCCCGTAAGAGTCTGGATCAGACCCAGGTCGGATTACGCTATCAGCGACAGATGAGCGAAAACGACGAGTTCAGCCTGATGACCTATCACGGCGAGCGTCACACAACGCAATACCAGACGATTCCTGCGGCATCGCAGAAAAATCCGCTGAACGCGGGCGGGGTGATTGTTCTAGAACGTAAATATTCGGGTGTGGATACCCGCTGGAAACATGACGATCAACTAGGTTCTGTGCCGTTCTCGGTCACCGGCGGTCTGGATTATGAAACCATGACTGAACGTCGTTTCGGTTATGAAAATTTCAACAGCGAAGGCGATCTGGGCGTAAAAGGTGACGAGCGTCGTAACGAAAAGAACGTCATGTGGAACCTCGATCCTTATCTGCAAACCACGTGGAACCTGACATCGCGCTGGACGCTGGATGCCGGTGCGCGTTACAGCACGGTCAGTTTCGACTCGCAGGATTATTACATTACCGGCCGCAATCCTGATGACAGCGGTTCGCGCCGTTATCATAAACTGCTGCCGATGGCGTCCCTGAACTATGCCGTAACGCCGGCACTGAACACCTATATTTCTGCCGGTCGTGGTTTTGAAACGCCGACCATTAATGAACTGTCTTACCGTAGTGACGGCCAGTCTGGCCTGAATCTGGGGCTGGAGCCTTCCACCAGTAACACCGTGGAGCTGGGCAGCAAATGGCGCGTGGGTAACGGTTTAGTGACCGCAGCCGTATTTCAGACTGATACCGATGATGAGCTGATTGTGGCAAAAAGTGTCGGTGGACGTTCGAGCTACACCAACGCGGGTAAGACCCGTCGCCGTGGTCTGGAATTGTCGTTAGATCAGCAAATTGAAGAGAACTGGCGCGTGAAAATGGCCTGGACGCTACTCGATGCGACCTTCCGCAACGAGACCTGTGGTGCGGGCGATTGCACACCCGCAGGCAACCGTCTGCCTGGAATTGCGCGCAACATGGGCTACGCTTCCCTTGAGTGGGCGCCGCCGGAAGGTTGGCATGCGGGTGCCGATGTGCGCTACATGAGCGACATCGAAGTGAACGACGAAAACAGTGAACAGGCACCGGCTTATACCGTCGCCAGCGTGAATGCGGGGTACCGCTTCAACTGGAGTAACGTGACGCTTGATCTGTTTACCCGCGTCGACAATCTGTTTGACAGAAATTATGTCGGTTCTGTGATCGTCAATGAAGGCAATGGGCGTTATTACGAACCTGCGCCTGGCAGGAATTACGGTGGCGGCGCTACGCTTTCTTATAGTTTCGAATAATTTACAGTCCGCAAGCGTTTTACGAACAGTAAGAACGTTCAGTCAGTAACAACACGAACCACGCAGTGTTGCCTGTTACCTGCAATTCCTGACGCAGGCAGCACCTGCAAGGAATGACACCCGGTGAGAACCGGATGTTCTTGAAGATTCAGGTCGTCCCTGAATCGACGATTATAAAAAATCAGTAAGGTCATCAACTATGGAAACGAAAGCCTCGTTATCACGCATCGTCGTCATAATTACCGCTTTGTTCGCCGCGTTAAGCGGGATTTATCTTCTTGTCGGCGGTATCTGGCTGGCAAAATTAGGGGGTTCTCTTTATTACATTATCGCCGGTGTTATTTCGCTGGTGACTGCGTGGCTGCTCTACCGCCGCCGCTCGTCTGCATTATTGCTCTATGCAATCTTCCTGTTCGGCACCACTGTCTGGGCTGTATGGGAAGTGGGCACCGATTTCTGGGCACTGACGCCGCGTCTGGACGTCACCTTCTTCCTGGGGCTGTGGATCCTGTTGCCTGTCGTATATAACCAGATGCTGGCGAAGAATGGCTTCGCCCGTGGCGCGCTGGCCGTTTCTCTGCTGTTCACGGTTATTGTGCTGGGTTACTCCATCTTCAACGACCCGCAGGTTATTAACGGCACCCTCAAAGCGGCGGATTCTGCTCCGGCAAAATCTGATTCCGGCATTCCGGATGGCGACTGGCCGGCGTATGGTCGTACTCAGGGCGGTACCCGTTACTCGCCACTGAGCCAGATCAATGATAAAAACGTCAGCAAGCTTGATGTAGCCTGGACTTTCCGTACCGGTGATCTGAAGACCCCGAACGATCCGGGCGAAATCACTGACGAAGTGACGCCAATCAAAATCGGCGACATGCTTTACCTGTGTACACCGCACCAGAAGCTGTTTGCTCTGGATGCCGCGACGGGTAAGGAGAAATGGAAGTTCGATCCTGAGCTGAAACCAAACCCAACCTTCCAGCACGTCACCTGTCGCGGTGTGTCTTACCATGAGACCACGCCAGCAGCAGAAGGTAACGCGACTAACGGCGCCGCGCCTGCTGTCTGTTCCCGTCGTATCATTCTGCCTGTCAACGATGGTCGTCTGTTCGCGCTGGATGCCGAAACCGGCGCACGTTGCCCGGCATTTGGTAACAATGGTGAACTGAACCTGCAAGGCAACATGCCTTATGCGACACCAGGCCACTATGAGCCAACTTCACCGCCAATCATCACCAAATCAGTGATTATCGTGGCCGGTGCGGTGACCGATAACTACTCAAACCGCGAGCCTTCCGGCGTGATCCGTGGCTTTGATGTTGAAACCGGTAAACTGCTGTGGGCTTTCGATCCGGGTGCTGCTGAACCGAATAAATTGCCGGCTGATGGCCAGCATTTCACACCAAACTCCCCGAACTCATGGGCACCTGCGGCTTATGATGACAAACTGGATCTGGTTTACCTGCCAATTGGCGTGGCAACGCCGGATATCTGGGGCGGTAACCGCACACCGGAGATGGAACGTTATGCGAGCGGCCTGCTGGCGCTGAATGCGACCACCGGTAAACTGGCCTGGTTCTATCAGACTGTTCACCACGACTTGTGGGATATGGATGTTCCGGCGCAGCCAACTCTGGCTGATATTACTGACAAGAACGGCAACAAAGTTCCTGCGATTTATGTCCCGACCAAAACCGGTAACATCTTCGTGCTGGACCGCCGTGACGGTAAACTGATTGTCGATGCCCCTGAGAAACCTGTTCCGCAAGGTGCAGCGAAAGGTGACCATGTGTCTCCGACTCAGCCATTCTCGAAACTGACCTTCCGTCCTGAAGCTAAGCTGACTGGCAAAGACATGTGGGGTGCGACGATCTACGACCAGCTGATGTGTCGTGTGATCTTCCACAAACTGCGTTATGAAGGCACCTTCACACCGCCATCCGAGCAGGGCACCCTGGTATTCCCGGGTAACCTCGGTATGTTCGAGTGGGGCGGTATTTCTGTGGATACAGATCGTCAGGTGGCTATCGCTAACCCGATTGCGTTGCCATTCGTGTCTAAACTGATCCCACGCGGTCCGGGCAACCCTATCGAGCCAGATGCGAACGATAAAGGCGGTTCCGGTACCGAGACGGGTATTCAGCCGCAGTACGGCGTGCCATTTGGCGTGACGCTGAATCCGTTCCTGTCTCCGCTGGGCTTCCCATGTAAACAGCCTGCATGGGGTTACATTTCCGGTGTTGACCTGAAAACCAACGATATCGTGTGGAAAAAACGTATCGGTACCGTGCGCGACAGCTCACCATTACCGCTGCCGTTCAAAATGGGTATGCCAATGCTGGGCGCACCGGTTTCTACCGCCGGTAACGTGTTCTTCATCGCGGCAACTGCAGACAACTACCTGCGCGCGTTCAACATGAGCAACGGTGACAAACTGTGGGAAGCACGTCTGCCAGCAGGCGGCCAGGCGACCCCGATGACTTACTCTGTGAATGGCAAACAGTACGTTGTTATCGCAGCAGGCGGTCACGGTTCGTTCGGCACCAAACTGGGCGATTACATCATCGCTTACGCACTGCCAGATGCTGACGCTAAGTAATCAGGTGTCATAAGATCTGAAATTTGAAAGGCCGCGAAAGCGGCCTTTTTTGTCACGACCGCGCGGGTAACTTTAGCCTTCACGCGATGATGTTCCTTACGTTTTCTTCAGGCACCCAGCCTGATTCCCCGGATTTTTTACATGCCCAGAACCAGCCATTGAGCTTTTTCTCCAGCGTGAGGATTTCCCCCGGAACAACCGATAATTCATATGCCGTATATTTTTCAGTGCAAATTGCCACCAGACGAGCTACAACGCCCGCAACCACCGTGCCGGATTTCCCGCGTAAACGCCTTTCACCGTGATGTCTTTCGTCACTACGCTTCCTGCACCAATCACTGTACCATCGCAGATTGTGACGCCCAGAATGGTCGCACCGCTGCCAATGGAAACATCGTTACCCACGTGAATTCTGGCCCATGAGTTTCGTTCCGCATCAGGCCTGCCGGTTTTAAACATATCATTAGCAAACATCACACCGTGGCCGATAAAGCAGTTTTCCCCGACAGTGACATATTCACAAATAAAGGTATGCGACTGGATTTTTGTCCCCCGTCCGATGCTGGTGTTGGCCTGAATTTCCACAAAGGGTCCGACAAAAACGTCGTCATGCAAAGTGCAGTCATACACATTAGCGGGTTCGTAAATCACCACATTCTGGCCTGCTTTTATATTACGGATTTGCACGTTGCGTGAGGCGTAATGCATTTTATTTCTCCTGTCTGAAGTTACCCGAACAATTTCGATGAATATTGCGGGTGATAGACCGATGAGTCTTTAGTTTTTAGATATTGGGAAGTATTGTTCATCATAAAATAGCAAGGAAAACGCGTTATGACAGGTATGGACCCTGGCCGCAGGATGAATAGCGGAGTGTTTTGCTGTTAATATCCAAATTATTTGAATAATAAAGGCTCTGGTAATGGAAATTAAAACAGTCTGTGATGCTGTTTCAGAAAGTGCCTGCGGGCTTTCAATGGGGGCCGTTTGGCAACATATCAGTGTCGAATGCGCGCACATTCCTGACAACGATGCCTTTCGGGTTGAGGTGTTTTTTACCTTGCTGGAAAGATTGATGAATGAAGGGGAAATCAGACTGGCTTGTAACGGTGAATTTCTTAGCGGAACCCATGCCTGGCAATTACAGCAGTTAAAAGACGCGTGGCCCCGGGAGAATTCAGAGGATGAATTTGACGATCTCGATGATACCGGTTACTGGTTTTTAGCCCGATCACCGGCAGGAATTGTCTGGATCATGCCCGATGGCAGGGAAATCTGGACATAGGTTTCGCTATTTCCGGCAGCTTGTCACTTGCGGATAATTGCGGCAAACCAGCATGAGTTTATCTTTCGGCTCGAAATCTCTGTCTAACATGCATTGCTGGATTTTTGCAGCCTGCATTAGCGTCGGCTCGAAAGGGCGGGAGCCCAGAGGTTCCGGGTAACCACATTCGTACATGACGCTGATGGCGAGGCGATCATTTTCAAGTTCATGTGAAAAATGCAACGAAGCGCCCGCTTTACGCCAGCTGATTCGCTGGGATTCTACGACGCCTGAACCCGGTTTAATCGGATAAAATCCTTTATCAGCAAGAAAAGGCAAAGCATCAAGTTGTTTCTGGCTGAGCGGATGTCCCTGTTGTTTTTCAATGCACGCCGGTGTGCTTTTGTGGACATCACAGATATGAAAATCATGCTTATAGGTAAAGCCTTTCCCCTCCATGCACTGGTAATACAGCACCGTTTCATTAGCGGTAAAATCAGGTTCCGGTCCCGGCAGCGGAACGCCACATTGTCCCATCGCAACACGCGCGTCATCTATGGTGCTGCCAGGGCGCTGCCACTGGGTTAAATCAGGTGGAGGCGGACAGCCGGTGAGCAGAAAAACCGAGGCGATCAGCGCAGATAACGAAACCAGAGAAGTGGTGCGGGGCATAAAAATCCTTTTTAATAATAATGTCATGGAATTCTTTAACTCCCTCTATGCGGCGGGAGTAGCAGGAGAAGGATAACTTTAGTTCAGTTTCAGGAAACAGACGCGTTTATATATATCCTGAAGTAAGGAGAAGACCGATGACCGTTGTTTTGGATGAAATTAAGGCACTGGAATGCAGTCTCCATGGTGTCCGGCGGAAAGACAAATTATGGCTGGAAAAGGTTTTGCATCCGGATTTCAGGGAAATCACGCGTTCGGGGGTGATGGTTGACCGGCAACAAACAGTGGCGGCGCTGACTGCTGAAACGCAGGATTTAAGGCTTGAAGCAGAGGGTTTTCAGCTACAGACGCTTAATGAAAGTTGTGTGATCCTGACGTATAAAACCTTTCTGAACAGAGGCAACGAAAACCGCCGTTACACGTTACGCGCATCTTGCTGGACGAATGCCGGAGGAACTGGCTGGCAGATGATTTTTCATCAGGGCACGCCAGCAGCTGAAACGCTGGCGTGCGGATAACGTTCACTAAGAAGCACAGCCCTCAGGCTTAAAGACCCGCGTGGTGGAGGCCGGATTATTTGCCAGTTTGTTCGCCGGTCTGCGCGGACGGGCAACCAGTTCTCCGCCGCAGTTGGGGCATATCCCGTGAAGTTTGTCTTCGGCACAGGATACACAGAATGTGCATTCGAATGAGCAAATCCTTGCGTCGGCGGAAGGCAGCAGGTCGGTGTTACAACACTCACAGTTAGGTCTCAGTTCCAGCATAGAATTTATCCTTCAACAGTATATTTACGTTCAGCCATTCTGCGGGTGACCGGCAGCATTTCGCAAGCGGCTGATGCTGATCACACTTGCCAGAACGGTTGCCATCACCGCCACCCATAAACTGACCTGTACTGCCTGGGCTTCCTGCAACACACTCCTGGCTGAATAAATTGTCAGGATAACGCCGACGCAGGCGGCACCGAGACACTGGCCGAAGGTGCGCATAATGGCCAGTACGCCGGAGGCATAACCGCTGTTTTCCCGCGACGCATTGGAAAGCATTTCACGGTTATTCGGGCTCTGGAAACAGCCGAAGCCCAGTCCGCAGATAAAGCTTCTCAGACCGATATCCCAGACCTGTGGATGTGCGGGGAGTTGCGCAAGTAACAATAACCCCACCGCAAATACTGCCAGACCCACAGTAGAAATAATGGCTGCGGGATAGCGGTCGGCGAGGCGTCCTGCATGCGGTGCCGCCAGAATGATCCCCAGCGGCCAGGGCGTGAAAAGCAATGCGGAAACAAAGGCGCTGTAACCGTACACGCTCTGGAACAGGAACGGCAGCGCGACAAAAGTAATCCCCTGGCTGACGAAAGAGGCCAAAGAGGTAAACGCCGCCAGCGTGAACCGTGCAGAGGCAAACATGCCGAGCGGCAGCAGCGGTTTCGGCGCGCGGCGCTGACGCCAGACAAAGGCCACGCCTGTGATGATCGCTGTCAGGCCATAGGTTATGGCGGTAGCAAGTTCGTCATTTCCCGGACGCGCAAAGGATTCAGCGGCCATAATCAGCGCGCCCAGGGCCACCGCCGATAAAATTGCACCCGCCGTATCAAACGGCTGTGGCGTGCCGGACGGATTTGATGGCACCACGCGCAGCGCAATAACGACGGCAATAATGCCGAGTGGGATATTAATGGCGAACAGCCATTGCCAGCTCATCGCGGAAAGTATTGTGCCGCCCAGAACCGGCGCGACGGCGGTGCTGGTGGCAATTATCAGGGCATTCAGCCCCAGTATTCGCCCGAGCAGACGGTTGGGGAACACGGAACGGAAAATCGCCGGGCCGATACTCAGTGTGGCTGCCGCACCGATGCCCTGAAGCACCCGCATGATAATCAGCATATCGGGGGATGTTGACAGCACACAGCCCAGAGAGGACAGGGTAAATACTGTCAGCCCGGCGGCAAACTGCCGGCGAAAGCCGATGTGGCTGGCCAGCGCGGCGAAGATTGCCAGCGTCATGGACGCCGACAGCAGATAACCGTTCGACACCCACACCGCTGCGCCTGCTGAAATATCCAGTGCCCGTGCGATTTGCGGCAGCGCGATGTTGACCATTGAGCCGTCGAATACTGCCATCGTTGCCATGATCATCACAGCGGCCATCGCGAATCCGCGTTCGCGGCCCGGTAATCCTTCATCGCCTGGTTTATCGGAAAATAATTCCATTACGCATTCGCCTTATTGATATTGAGTTTTGCAACTATACCGGCAGGTAATAAAGTGCGGAAGACGCAGCATCTGCATTAAATACCTGCACCAAACGCCTTCTCTCATTTTTATCGCTGCGCTAGTATGGCGGGATGAATGAACCCGATCTGAACTTACTTATTGCCCTCGATGTGCTCCTGACTGAAGGAAGTGTCGTCGGTGCTGCCCGCCGTTTGGGATTAAGTGCGTCGGCGATGAGCCGCACATTGAGCCGCCTGCGGGCTACCACCGGCGATCCACTGCTGGTGCGCGCCGGGCGAAATATGGTACTGACGCCTTATGCTGAAGAAATACGCCAGCGTACGCAAAATGCGGCCTTTGAGGCGCGCGCCCTGTTGCGGCCTTCTTCCGCTGATTTCAACGTATCCCGGCTTGAGCGTACTTTCCTGATCCGCTCCAACGATGGTTTTGTGGTGTCGTTTGGTGCCGCGATGATCAGCGCCGCTGCGCAGGCTGCCCCTTCCGTATGTTTACGATTTATGTCCAAACCGGAAAAAAACTCAAATGCATTGCGGGAAGGACGGGTCGATCTTGAGATCGGCGTTTTAGGCGAAATGGGGCCGGAAATTCTTTTACAGACGTTATTCCGCGACAGGTTTATGGGGGTGGTCAGAAAAGACCACCCGCTGGCAGCAGGGAAGGGGATTACCGCCCAGGCGTATGTGTCGTTCGGACACGTTGTCGTTTCACGCCGTAACAACACATTTGGCCCGGTAGATGACGCGCTGGCCGAGGTTGGCCTGACACGTAAAATTGCCGCTGTGGTGCCGGGTTTCTCCGCCGCTCTGGCGATTGCGCGAAATTCCGATCTGGTGGCGCTGATCCCCGCCTCATTTCTAATTTCCGAACCTGACGGGCTGTATGCTTTCGAGTTGCCGTTAAAAACCCGCGAAATCACCATTTCCCAGATGTGGCATCCCCGCTCAGATGTTGATCCGGCGCACCGCTGGCTGCGGCAACTGGTGCTGAGTGTATGCCGGGCGAGCATGAAAAAGGAATAAAAAATCTACCCTGCCAATGAACAGGATGCAGCCATGAATGCTCCGGTTTCCGTTAACAGAAGATTCCCGGATGAAATATCAGTTTTTTACAGCAGCCTTAATATCATTTTGGAAAGCCTCCCCTTTAGACAAAAGACTTTCCTTCATAAGGTCTTCGGCACTTTTTACTGCTACAAGCATGTAATAAGGGGGCGTGTCGGTGCATTTGAGTCGTGAAAAGGCGTATTCATAATTCCGGGGTATGGCCATTCTGTAATCACCTGGTCCCACAGTCATAAATAGAGCATCTGGCCTGCCTGGGATTATCATGTAATGTTTGTTGCAATAGAACGTTGTCCGCGAATCGAGAGGCATTGTTCTGTGGAATACATATTTCATGACAATGTTAGTGTTAACAGTATACGCAATGAAAAATATGTAACCGATACTAAAGCATGTCAGAAATATAGTGGATGTTTGTTGCTTCGGTACAATATACCTTCCAAAACGCTGCCGTTTTTCTTTGAGATTCAACGACATGAGAGGTAAAGTAATGAATACAAAAAGTGCGCTAAACATGAGGCTGTAGAGTAGGGCGGCGTAACCTAATACACTGACTTTATTGACTGTTTGCTCATAGGGTATATCACTTGTCTCCATCATTATACTTCTGGCCAGAAAATAACAATAGGTGGAAATCAATATCCAGGAAAATTTCAAAACGTTTGTGGAAAATTTTATGATTAATTTATATCTTTCGTCGAGATGTGATATCAGATAATAAAGTGAAAAGTACATGTTCAACAACGTCACGACACTGAGTGTCCCTATCGTTGTCGCGGATGCTGAATGCCAAAATTTTATTACGACGCAAGTGATGAAAAAAAAGCACATTGAGCTGAGGCTCAATAAACTGATTGTTTCATTTTGAGTATAGAAAAACCTGGCCTTCCGTGGCTGTTTTTTAACAAACTTTCTGGTAAATAACGCCCGGATCTTAGGTCCTGAAATTTTTTCCCAAAAAAGATAAGCTAAACAAGCCAGAACACCTGTTATTGCAATGATATTGAATAAATAATTATTTTTCGGTGTTATGACTAAAACAGAAAGATAAATAAGAATGACTTGCAAACGAAAAGCTAAAGTTAAAAGCGATTCTTTGGATTTTTGCATTGAACGGATTAACTCCCTCTATAGTTTGTGCCGGGTTAAGGTTTACGGCAGAATTTGCTAAATTCAATCGTTCAGCGGCGGTTTTGACCGCTATCAACCGGCTACCTCAGGTTCGGGTAACCGGCCGTGAGCAGATGCCGGGAAATATCATAAATTCAGAGGTTATTGCCCTTCCAGATAATGCTTTAGTGTCATGCGTAAATCAGGGGTGAGTTCTTTGATGTTATTCAGCATCCAGCGCAAATACATCGGGTCGTCTTCGGCGATTTCGGCAATTTTCCTGCCGCGATATTTGCCGAACATCATGGTGCTGACTAAAGCAGGGCGCCCGGTAATGGTCACCATTTCTTCCGGTGTCCAGCCTGATTCATCCATGATGCGGATAAGTAACGCGGCGGTGATGTAGCAGTCAAACAGCGCGCGGTGATGATGCAGATCCGCAGGCGTTGCCACTTGCAACTTGAGAGATTTGTAGAGCGCCATGTTGCTGTATTTAATTCCCGGCCATAAACGGCGCGCCAGTTTCACGGTGCAGATCCAGTCGCCCTGCATTTCAGGCAACATGCGTTGGTCAAAACTGGCGTTGTGGGCCACATAATATTGGCTGCCGTGATAACGTGGAATGATCTCCTCAATCCACGGTTTATCGGCCACCATGGCCTCGGTAATTTTGTGGATGGCCATCGCCTGATGGCTGATAGGACGGTCGGGCCTCACCAGATCACTCATCGGGTTGACGATTTTTCCGTCTTCAATATCGACCGAGGCCACCTCCACGACGCCGCCTTGTAATCCACAAGTTTCGGTATCAATAACGCGCAACATATCCCACTCCGGCTGTTCACCAAGCACTTTCTAAAAACACTAGCCTAACGGATTGGCTTCATTGTGCCCACTTTTCTCCTCACAAAGTGAAGACCGGGATATTCCCCTACACCCCATCCGACTATTTCCTGTACAGATCACATTTTACCTTACTTTCGTGAAAATGCTCACAGTCTCCCGTGCATATGCCCAAACTTACCCGGAAATTTTCGGCTTTTAGCCGTGGAAATGCGTCCGTAAAGTGGCTAACTTCGATAATGAAACACCATTTTATTATTGTTGGATTGCGATTTTAAAGCAGGGTGAGTGCGCTCACGCTGCTCAATGAACGCGCAATAACGGAGCGCTCGGAAGAGCGTCAACTCTCTCAGTAATGGCAGGTATCGCTGTGAAAATAAGTTCTGTTGAAGTCTCTGTTTTTACTTATCCGACCCGTCGCGTTTCTGACAGTGCGGGTCATTCTCATCCGGGTGAAGAAAGTCAGGCGAAAATGGCCATGTTAACGATCACCACTGACGAAGGCGATTGTGGGTATTCGTTCGCGCCGCCGGAAGTGGTGCGTCCGCACGTGGTGAATGCCTTTTTCAGAAAAGTGCTGGTGGGTCAGAACCCGTTCGACCGCGAACGGCTCTGGCAAGATCTGGTGCACTGGCAGCGCGGCAGTGCACATCAGCTGACCGAGCGGGCGCTGTCGTTTGTCGAGCAGGCGTTGTGGGATCTTATCGGTCGCAAACTGAATATGCCGGTGCATAAACTGCTGGGCGGATTCCGCGAAAAAGTCCCGGCGTACGGCAGTACTATGTGTGGCGATGAACTGAAGGGCGGGCTGTCGACGCCGGATGAATTCGGGCAGTTTGCCGAAAAACTGGTGGCGCGCGGTTATCAGGCCATCAAACTGCACACCTGGATGCCGCCGGTGGCGTTTGCACCGGATCCGAAAATGGACATCAAAGCCTGCGCCGCCGTGCGTGAGGCGGTCGGGCCGGATATCGAACTGATGCTCGACGGTTACCATTGGTACAGTCGCAGTCAGGCGCTGACCATCGGTAAGGCGCTGGAAAAACTCAACTTCGCGTGGTTCGAAGAGCCGATGGAAGAAGAGAGCATGGCGTCCTACGCGTGGCTTGCAGAAAATCTGTCTATTGATGTGATCGGGCCGGAAAGTCTGGGTGGTAAGCATCACAGCCGTGCGGACTGGGTGAAAGCCGGTGCCTGCGACATCTTACGTGCCGGTGCCAACGGCGTCGGTGGCATATCGCCGTGCATGAAAGTCGCCAGTCTGGCGGAAGCGTTCGGTATGGATTGCGAAGTGCACGGCAACGGCGCAGCCAGTCTGGCGGTGGTCGGTGCCATCCGTAACTGTCGCTGGTACGAACGCGGTCTGCTGCACCCGTTCCTGGAGTACGACGAACCGGCAGCGTATCTCAACAGCATTGTTGATCCGATGGATGAACAGGGCTTTGTGCATCTTTCTGATCGCCCCGGCCTCGGGGAGGACATTAATTTTGATTACATAGAAACCCATACCGTCAGCCGCGACTGACCTGCGGGCAGAAAAAATAATAAACCTCTGACTCTACCCGGAAGGTACATCATGAACTCTGGCAAACCGTGGGGCGCGTGGCTTTTCGCGCTCCTGCTGATGACGTCTGGCTGGACGGCGCAGGCAAAAACGCCGCCCGACCAACTGATCATCGGCATGAACATGAATAACCTGTTAACGCTCGATCCGGCTGCGATGACCGGCAATGACATTGTCGGCATCGTGGTCAATCTCTACGACCCGTTGATTGAGCTTGATCCGCAAGAACTCACCAACGTACGACCGGCGCTGGCGACCTCGTGGGAGGTCAACGACGCCCGCAACCTCATCACGTTTCATCTGCGCGATGGAGTGAAATTCCACTCCGGCAATCCGGTCACCGCGAACGATGTGGTGTGGTCGATGCGCCGCATTTTGCATCTCAATCTGGCACAGGCCTCGGTGTGGAAATCCTACGGCTTCAGTAAAAAGAATGTCGATGAGATGGTGCGTTCGCCGTCTCCCGGTGTCGTCGAAATTCAGTTACCTAAACCCAATGACCCGAAACTGGTGATTTACTCACTGGCGGCGCTCGGCAGCGTGGTAGCGCTGGACAGCAAAACCGTGCAGGCGCATGAAGTGAACGGCGACTGGGGCAACCGCTGGCTGACCACTAACGAAGCCGGTTCCGGCCCGTTCCGCCTCGATAACTGGCAGGCAAAAGACGTGCTGAACATGAGCCGTAATCCGCACTACTGGCGCGGTGAACCGAAACTGTCGCGTGTGGTATTCCGTCATTTTCAGGAATCCCAAACCCTGCGCCTGATGATTGAAAAAGGCGATCTGGATATTGCCAATAACATGGCGGTATCCGATGTGAAAGCGCTGAGCCACGACCCGGCCATGCAGGTCGATCAGGTGAAAAAAGGCACTATTTATTACGTGGCGATGAGCATGAAAGAGCCGCATTTCGCTAACCCGAAAGTGCGCGAAGCGGTGCGCTATCTGATTGATTATCAGGGTATCGGCAAGGCGCTGATGAACGGTTATGGCATTGTGCATCAGCGTCCGATTCAGGTCGGTATGCCTGCAACACTGCCGGATCCGGGCTATACGCTGGATATCCCGCGCGCCAAAACCTTGCTGGCGGAAGCCGGTTATCCTGACGGTTTTGACACCACGCTGCGGGTGCTGGCCGATCAGCCGTTCCTTAATATCGCGATTGCGGTGCAGTCTACGCTGATGCAGGCGGGGATCCGCGCCAAAATCGTTACCGGGACCGGCAACCAGATTTACGGCGCGATGCGTGAGCGCAAGTTCGACATGCTGGTCGGGCGCGGCGGCAGCGGCGTGGAACCGCATCCGCATTCCAGCCTGCGTGCGCTGGTCTACAACCCGGATAACAATGATGCCGCGCGGCTGACCAATTTTCAGGGCTGGCGCACCGGTTTCTATGACAAACAGCTGAATACGGATATCGATCAGGCGCTGCTTGAACGTGACCCTGAGAAACAGAAACAGGATTACTTCGCCATTCAGGAACGTTACGACGCGCTGATCCCGGCGCTGGTGCCGCTCTCACAGATGGTCGACTCCATCGTGGTGCGCAGGGACGTGAAAAACTATCTGCCCCATCCTTCCGCGACCACGTTCCTGCGTGACGTTTATAAAGACAATGCCACCGATGTTCCGCCAGCCGGAGGTAAAAAGTTATGACCATGCAAATTCCTGCTCCTGTTTCAAAGCCAACGGTGCGGATGACCTTTCCCGCCGGACGCATCGGTAAGCGGCTGGTGCAGGTGGCAGTCACGTTGTTCGGCCTGCTGCTGCTGACGTTTTTTATTGGTCGCGTAATGCCAGTGGATCCGGTACTGGCAATTGTCGGACCGGACGCTGACCACAGTACCTATCAGCAGGTTTATCATCAGCTTGGTTTTGATAAACCGTTATGGACGCAGTTCGGCATTTACCTTTCCGGGCTGGCGCACGGTGATTTAGGGAATGCGCTACTGACCGGTAAACCCGTGACCCAGGACATTCTGCGGGTCTTCCCGGCCACCATGGAACTGGCGACGCTGGCGATCCTTCTCGGCGCGGGTGTGGGTATTCCGCTCGGTGTGCTGGCGGCGGCAAAACGTAACAGCCTCGCGGATTATGGGGTGCGTATCATCAGTCTGGCCGGTTATTCCACCCCGATATTCTGGGTCGGCATGATGGGCTTACTGGTGTTTTACGCCTGGCTGGGCTGGGTCGGCGGTGCCGGACGGGTAGATTTCAGCCTTGACGGACAGGTCACGCGCCACAGCGGCTTTATGCTGATCGACGCGCTGATCGCCGGAAACTGGGAAGTGTTTCGCAACGCGCTCAATCACCTGATTCTGCCGGCGTCACTGCTCGGTTTTCACTCGTTAGCCTACATCAGCCGCATGACCCGTAGCTTTATGCTGGCGCAGCTTTCGCAGGAATTCATTATCACCGCCCGTGTGAAAGGACTGAGCGAATGGCATGTGCTGTGGAACCATGCGTTTCGCAACATCCTGGTTCAGCTGTTAACCGTGGTTGCGCTGGCATACGGCTCGCTGCTCGAAGGCGCAGTGCTGATCGAAACCGTGTTCTCCTGGCCAGGTTTTGGTTCGTATCTCACCAGCAGCCTGATGCTGGGCGACATGAATGCGGTGATGGGTTGCGTACTGGTGGTGGGCATGATTTTCGTGGTGCTGAATTTGCTCTCCGACCTGCTATATCAGGTCTTTGATCCGAGGACAAAAGTATGACGATTTCCCTCGATTCCGTCACGCTCAGCGCGGGCGACGAAAAACGCCAGCGTGTGAAACGGACGCTTGGCCGCGCAGGCCATTTCCTGTGGCAGATGGCGCGTAATCCGCTGACTGCTATCGGTGGTGCGATAATACTGATGCTGATGATTGTGGCGGTTTTCGCACCGTGGATTGTATCGTTTCATCCGCTGGTACAGGATTTAAACAATGCGCTCAGCCCGCCGTCGGCGGTGCACTGGTTTGGCACAGATGAGTTTGGTCGCGATATCTTCAGCCGTCTGGTGTATGGCTCGCGCATCACGCTGTATATCGTGCTGCTGGTGTCGGTCACCGTCGGGCCGCTTGGTTTGCTGCTGGGCGTCACCGCCGGGTATTTTGGTGGCAAAACCGACATGGTACTGATGCGCGTTACCGACATCTTTATCTCCTTTCCGAGTCTGGTACTGGCACTGGCGTTTGTCGCCGCCCTCGGGCCGGGGCTGGAACATGTGGTGATCGCCATTACGCTTACCGCCTGGCCGCCGATTGCCCGTCTGGCGCGAGCCGAAACGCTCTCTCTTCGGCAAGCCGATTTTATTTCGGCGGTGCGTTTGCAGGGCGCGAGCCCGGTGCGGGTGTTGTGGCGTCACATTGTGCCGCTGTGCCTGCCGTCTGTGATTATCCGTATCACTATGAATATGGCGGGGATTATCCTGACCGCTGCGGGTCTGGGCTTCCTCGGCCTCGGTGCACAGCCGCCGGATCCGGAGTGGGGCGCTATGATTTCCAGTGGCCGTGCTTACATGATGGAGTGCTGGTGGGTAGCGACGATCCCCGGTCTGGCGATCCTGATTAACAGCCTGGCGTTCAACTTTTTAGGAGATGGCTTACGTGACATTCTCGATCCCCGAAATGACTGACGCTCCGGCGTTACTCGACGTGCAGGACCTGCACGTCAGCTTTGTGAATGGCCGTCAGATCACGCAGGCGGTACGCGGTGTTTCCTTCCAGCTCGGGCGCGAAAAACTGGCGATTGTCGGTGAATCCGGCTCGGGTAAATCCACCATTGGTCGTGCGTTGCTGCATCTGCATCCGTCTAAAGCCCGTATTACCGCCAATAAAATGCAGTTTGCCGATGTGGATTTACTGCACGCCAGCCCGTCGCAGATGCGGCAGGTACGCGGCAAGCGGATTTCAATGATTATGCAGGATCCGAAATACTCGCTGAATCCAGTGTTGCGCGTGGGTGACCAGATTGCCGAGGCGTGGCGTTCGCACCACAAATGCTCCTATAACGATGCCAAAAACAAAGTACTGAACATGCTCGACGTGGTGCGTATCCGCGACCCGGAACGCGTGTACGGCTTGTATCCGCACGAGATTTCCGGCGGTCAGGGACAACGTATCATGATCGCGATGATACTGATCACAGACCCTGAAATGGTGATTGCCGATGAACCGACCTCGGCGCTTGATGTCTCCGTGCGTTTACAGGTGCTGGCGCTGCTTGATGACCTGGTGAATACCCGGGGGCTGGGACTGATATTTATCAGTCATGATATCAATCTGGTGCGCAGTTTCTGCGACCGCGTGCTGGTGATGTATGCCGGACGTATTGTCGAATCCATTGCCGCCACCGATCTGGATAACGCGCAGCATCCGTACACCCGTGGCCTGCTTGACGCGCTGCCGGACATGGATAACCGCCGTTACCCGCTGCCGGTGATGCAGCGTCAGGCCAGCTGGCTGACCGATTAAGGAGCACCAATGCAACAGAAAATCATGATCGACGTGCGCAACCTGAACCTGACTTTTGGTGAAGGTGCGAAAAGCGCGCAGGTGCTGACAGATGTGGACATTGCCGTGCGCGAGGGTGAGATTTTCGGGCTGGTGGGTGAATCCGGTTCGGGCAAAACAACGGTGCTGAAATGTCTGGCAGGGTTGTTTACTCACTGGAAGGGGGAATTGGAAATCGACGGTCAGCAGCTTGAACACCGCATTGGCCGGGAGCGCTGCAAACTGGTGCAGATGGTATTTCAGGATCCGTACGGTTCACTTCATCCGCGTCACACCATCGGCGACATTCTGGAAGAGCCGCTGCAAATCCACCGCATCGATCAGCGGGAGCAGCGGATCAATACCATACTGGAAAAAGTCGGTCTGAACCGCGCTTTCCGCAGCCGTTATCCGCATCAGCTTTCCGGCGGTCAGCGCCAGCGGGTGGCGATTGCGCGGGCGCTGATCCTTAAACCCCGCGTATTATTGCTCGACGAACCGACTTCTGCGCTGGATGTCTCCGTACAGGCGGAAATCCTTAATTTACTGTTCGATCTTCAAAAAGAGGAAGGGTTGACGTATCTGATGGTGACGCATGATCTGGGCGTTATCGCCCATCTATGCCAGCGTGTCGCGGTGATGAAATACGGAAAAATCCGCGAAACGCTGGACACTGGCGCCCTGCTGCGCGGCGATATCCGTGATGATTACACCCGCACGCTGGTCGATGCCAGCCGTGATTACAGCCGCGAAATGGCAGCGAAAGTGATGTTATAAGGTGGGGTGAGGATAAAGGTCGCTGTAACGCCAATGGTGCAGCGGCCTTTTTACTTTTTATTCCTGATCCTGCCCAACGTAATTCCCGGCCATAAACGGTGCGTCAGTTTCACGGTGCAGGAGTTGCGCCACTCACGTCAGCAAAATTTGTTTCAAGATGTAATTTATCCGCGTAAATGAGAAATTCACATTAGCAAAGAGGGGGCAAAAATTATTAAGAATGGTCTTAATCATCGGGTATTCATTCTTTTTAAAGTAAAATGAATTCAATGCAATGAAAGGAACTTCTGTACTAAGATAATGCTTAATGTACCAGAAAATAAAAATGTGTCTTTGAGTTTTGCTTTAGAAAGGGATGGGTTGGTATAAAAAATCATAATTATCATCATCGTACGTTTGCCAGATGCCTGCTATCTTAGTTAAAAAAACTGTTGGGGCGAAGGCATGAAACTGCTGAAAAATGTATATGAATACCGTGACTGGATGATTAAAGACTATCTGCATCTTGATGATACATTCCCCTCGATTTTCGAACCTGACGAGATTGAAATAGATATTTTGCGGCATGCACCAAAAGAATTTCCGTGCCTTGTGCAACTTGTAGAAGATGAGTCCGGTAATTATCCACAGTTTTTTCAATTTATATACCGATCGCAGGTAGAAGAATGGGCCCGGCTCTTCGGTATTGTTCGTTAGAGAAAATCTTTATTTCAACGGGCTACCTGCGGCGGTGTTTTAATGCTTAACTTTACCGGCCAGTTAAACAGCGAACCATTCACTTTTCGCAAAGCGATTAAACCATTAACACCTTCTTTCATTCCTGATCCTGCCCAGCTTCATCGTCACCTCTTTCGGCATTTTATCCAGATTATCTTCCCGCAACCCCATCACCACGTTGTAGCCCGCCATTAGCATGGGATCGCCCAGGCGTGGTAATGGGGCGAGTTTTATCGGGATAGTCAGTGCCAGGCTGACATCATAATCACACCCCAGATAGACACGTAGCAGGGTGAACACATCTTCACGCAGTTGTCCGCCGGGCAGCCAGCCTTTGGCCTCAATGGGGTCTTCAGTAAACATCTCCACACCGATGCAGTAGTTGGCATCGGAGGTTTCACTGCCGAGGACCAGATGATCGCCCAGCCGTTGTTGTTCTGAAAAAGAGAACCTTGCCCGTTTTCCGGCGGGCATCCGCGTGACCTTGTGAGGCTTCACGATTACGTGAGTGTTGGGTGCCTGCGAGCGGATCACACTGACAATCCCTTCCGCCGTGCGGGTGGTTCTGACCAGCGGCTGCAGTAACGCCAGCAATCGCGAGGCGGGTACGTCGTTACTGTCGGTGATACCGGTCAGGGCCATCAGGCTGCGCGAGGTTTTGTCGGTACCGCCGTCCTCAAAGGTGGCGGGGTAGCTGTACTTTCGCCAGATGCGGTAAAACTGCGTCATCATCCGGTGGTTGAAGATATCTAAAAAGGCCTCCAGCGCCTCATGGCCTTCGCGCTTTTGGGCGATGTCATCGATGTAGCCGGTTGGCAGCGGCGAGTCCACGCCGTACAGCCCCATGAAGGTAGTGCGCGCCGACGGCGGCGCGTCCGGGCGTTCCGCACTCGTGTCCACTGCTTTAAGCTCGCTGACCGGAAAACCCATGCCCGGATGCGGACGAAAACGCACCGCGTCGTTTTTCGGCGAGAAGGTGCTGCCAAGAGGTTTATTATCCGATAGCTGTTTTTCCAGCAACTGGCAAAAACGGTAGAAATTAAAGGCGTGCGCCCGGTCGTTACCGTCTTCGTCCCGCCAGAATTCTTCCAGACGTTTTTCGTTATCTTCCGTTTTCATCAGAATAAAACCCGTGTCAGTCGTCGTTCAGGCCATATCCATTGCTTCCCGGACTGACTGAGCGTCACCGTCAGCTGAATGAATCTTCGGATATCGGCGTACTGGGTGTAGAACTGCTCGAGTATCTCGCAAAACAGCAGGGCATCGCCCTGGCCACAGAACTGATGTTCATCCAACGTTACGCGGATAGCCACGCCGTGCCAGCCTTCGGCAGGATAGTGAGAGGGCGTATACTCTACGCGCGTAATACCCGTAATGCGGCGCGCGTTGTCCGGGTCATGCGTCCAGTCCAGCAGGCTGAGCGCGTGACGCAGCGTGTCGATTTCCATCAGACCGGCGATGGCCTGCGGATGCAGCAGCGATAACACCTGCCACTGATAAAGTTCAGCGGTTGGCGGGTAATACGGCATGGAAGGACGCGAGCGGGTGGCACACTTCAACTCAAGGTTGCCCAGCGCAGTTTCGCCGTCGAAGACGCTTTCCTGCAACGCCATGCGCGGCCAGGCACCGTTGGTGCAGGTCATGTTCAGGCGCATTTTCAGGCCGTTCTGCGCCTCGTGCGTACGGCCTCCGAGCATTAAAATGGTCTCAAAAAGCCCGGACGTTCCCCGGTACATGCGGGTGTGGTAATAACGGTCGGGCCAGTTTTTTGCATACTGGAGCATGCCGCCTTTCTCACGGAACTGGCTGTAAGGCACGTAGCTGAATTCTGTGTTGTCCTCGGTCACTTGTGCGACATCATTGACCGCATAGATTTCGGTGTGTCCGTCGCTGAGCCGGTGCGGCCGCAGACGGTAATCACTGACCGCGGTGGTCACGGTCAGCGGTTGGGCCAGCAGGCGGAACAGGTTGTTCACCGGTACGCAGTGCAGGCGGATAGCGTCCGGAGGGACGGCCAAATCGTACGGCCAGCGTTCGCTGAGCGTTACCTCGATATCAAACGAGGTGGTGTCCGCCGGAAAGGTCAGGGTTTCCAGTCCGCGCAGCTGCATAAAGAAATATCGCCCGGGTGAAGTGAAATACTCCAGCCACGGGCGCACTTCGCCGCAGAGTGCCGGGCTGTCGCTCTCCGGCCACTGTGAAGCATCATTTTCTGTCTGCCAGCGTGGTATAAACTGCACGTCCACCGGCGTCAGCCCGGTCGATTCCTGCCAGAACCTCACACTCACCCGTTTCACCTGACGGCTGAGAGCCAGATACAAAGCCGACTGCAGCACACGGTCGCCGTTCAGGTACAGGCTGATGTTCTGCCAGTCGGCGCGGCGGATTTCAGTGAGGGCGGGCAGGGTGAAGCGCAGTTTCAGCGCCTGCTGGCCTTCTGGCAGGGTGAATAACGAGACGTTATCAAGGGCAAACGGATGCACTGTCAGGTCGCGGGTCGTGCGGTAGACGCAGCGCTGACGGTCATTACCCGGCTGCCGGGTAAGCACTTCGCTTTCAGCAGGCAATACCTCCTTACGCAGGTGCAGCTCCGGCTCTGCCGGTGTCAGTTCGACAATCGCGGTGGAGGGCAGGGTGCGGTTGATCACCGGCAGCAGGTGCGAGAGCAGCGGCTCGGTCAGTTCGGGAATATCATCATCAATCTTCTGCCGCAGTTTGGCCATCATCAGCGAAAAGCCCTGAAACAACCGCTCGACGGAGTCATCGCGCGGAACCGGACTGCCGTCTAACCCCAGTGCGCGCCCCAGTTCCGGGAATTCTTTCGCAAACTCCAGCCCGGCGTCCTTCAGATAGCGCATTTCGCCGTCAAAATATTTTAAGAAATCGTCTTCCATGTCGGTGCCTGTGTTATCGGAAAATAGTATTGGGTAACCTGAAGCCGTTGAGGTTCAGCAGACTGACCGGGTCGTTACCGGTGGTAAAGGCCAGGCGGTAGTTAAGAGGCAGGCCGTCACCGGCGGTCCAGACCACCTGATAATGCGTGTCGTCCACCGGCATAATCTTGGCCATCTTAAGTAACCGGTAAAACGCCCAGGTGCCCGTCGTGTCAAAACAGAGCCGCGCACCGGCACGGACGCTGGTCCACATCAGCGATGCACCGGGAGCCCAGGTATCGCCAGGCCACTGAATATCCTGCCAGAACGGCATCTGATTGAAATACACCAGCTTCTGGCCGTCGATAATCAGCTCGGTCTGCACCACGTCTCTGGCTGTGCCCGCCTCCAGCCTGAAACGAAAACCCCAGCCCGTATCGTTAAGCATGTGACCTAAGCGGTCGAGTTGATTCAGCTTGTTCACAAAGGATGAATTCACCGACAGCCCCGGCGGCAGCTTATCCGCCTTCTGCCAGCGGTTGTCTTTGTACTCCAGCACGCCGTTCAGGTGTTCACGGATAAAACCGGCAATCAGGCCGGTCTGCGGATTGATAAAATCGTTCAGTGCGGCCAGCGAGGCGTCGTTCGGGCTGTCGGCGAACGGGAAGGTATTATCAAACTCTTTATGCCAGGCCGCGACAATCTCCTGCTGCCACTGCGCATCCATACCTATTACGCCGGCGGTCATCACCTCTTTCCAGGTCTGGCTGAGCGGCGCTAAAAACAGCGCCTGCGCCATCGGCTGCCAGCCGTTGCCCAACTGAACGTGCAGACGGGCGGGTAACTCAGAAACCGTGTTATCAATCTGCGTACCGCGAAATACCGACTGCGAGAGTGCCGCCGTGCCGCCGGTGGCCGCCGACAGGTTGCGCATCTTGTCGCGCAGTGCGGCCGTTTGTGACCGCCAGCCTGACAGCGTAATGCCGGCCCCTTTACCGGCACCGGTTGTCATCGAGACGATGCCGCCAAATACCGGCTTCAGGGCCGGGTTCAGCGCATGGCGTCGCTCGTTCGGGCTGCCCGCCAGCCCCTGCCACGCCAGCTGTTTCATCAGCGCTATCTGTGGCGACCGGCTGACGTCGGCGGCCAGCGTCAGTTGCTCCACCTGATTAGCTGTCGTATGCGCCTTCATCTGGTTGAGCGTTTTCTGCCATGTGGTGCCGTATTCGGCAAAATAGCGTGCCGTCAACCGTTCCCCAAGCGCGGCAGGTGAGCGCGAGGCTTCCACCGGCTGTCCCGGCCCGGCCAGCACCCAGCCGACCTGTTCCTCCCGCCGGGTGACCAGCGCGGCAATCTCCGGCGCGATTGCCCCTTCATACGCCTGGCGGGTAAAGCTGCCTGGTACGTCGGCGTCTAGGGTAAACATTCCGCCCGAGTCCTGACCGTTAAGCAGCTGTGTCAGCGACAAATCCGCGAAGTTGCGGGAGGTGCGGTAAATCAGGGAACCATAAAGTTTTTGCTCCGCGTCCGCGCCGCTCATGGCGTTCAGCAAGGCCGCCCGCGCCTGCGCGACCACCGCGTTGTCAGGCTGGATTTTCCAGTCAGGATGCCCGGCGAACTGCGCGGCAAAGAAGGCGATATCCTGCGGTTCGATGTTCTTCAACAACGGCTTCAGCTGCTGCGCAAAATAACGCTGCGCGTCACTGTCTGCGGTTTTATCGGGATGAGCCAGCATCAGGTAGGTTTTCAGCTGGTCATAGTCAGGGGTTGCTGACGTGAGCAATGCGCTAAGTTGATGCTGTGCCGGTTGCACAATAAGCCGCTGAGCCAGCGTGTTATATTGCGGCCAGAGTGCGGGCAGTAAGCGGTACGTAACATCCAGTCCAAAACGGCGGTACAACGGCGTCCCTTCCTGTTGCTGAGCCAGCAGGGTTTGCATGGTGTGTTGCAACGCAGAGAGCACGGCAGGTGAGGGAGAGGTTTTCGCCTGCTTAACCTGCTCCGCACTGCCGGTCACCAGCCGGTAGTTGCTGATGCCGGATACTGTCGTACCGATGGCCAGAACCAGCATCGCGGCGGCGCTACTCCACTGCGCTACTGTTCGCGCCGTTACGCCGACCGGATGACCGGCGCGGCGATGAATGCCTGCAGACAACTCCCGCCAGACCGGAGAATCCGCGCGCTCATGCGGGCTGTACGCCCGTAGCGTCAGCGCCGGTGAAAACGCCACGCCGTACAGCGGCAGCTGAAAATAGCCACTGAGCAGCGGTTTGAATGCATCTGCCCAACCGGACAGGCGGGCTTGTAAATCACTGACCAGTTGCAGCAAAAACGTATGACGCATATTTTCACTGATTTGTGCCATGCCCTGCGCGCGCAGATCCGGGAGCAGGGACTCCACGGAAGACGATAAAGACGCCGGCGTCAGCCTTTTGTGCTCCAATACACCGATCAGCTTTACCGCACGTTCAGGCTGCGGCCAGCTCAGTTCACGCCGGTCCAGCAGATACACCGGCAGTTCCCAGCGCAGCCGGTGGCGGACGATTTTATAACCGCGAAGTACCGCGTCTGCCTGCTCCGCCTGGGTATAGTGCGCCTCATGACTGACCCAAATCAGCACATCGGCAGGGGCGTGAGGGCGCAGACGGCGCAATGCATGAAGGTCTGCAGGATTGCCGCCCGCCGCCAGCGCTCCGCCCCATAGCAGCAGGGTATTGCCGACCGTCATCCAGCCGGATTCTGTCAGCCCCGGCGCGACCGCTTCAATATCGGTCGGTTCACCCATCACCAGCAGCCAGGGGAGTTTGCGCTTCCAGCGCAGGCCGTAGCGATGCCGGAGGGCTGATTTTAATCGCCCAACATCAATGGACGGCTGAACAGGCCGCTCCGATTCTGTACCTGCCGGTGCGAATTTGGGGCGCACAGGGACCCGCCAGCTGGCCGACGTGGTGACGAGGGTAAATGACAGGGCAATAAGCGCGACAATCAGCGTGATGATCAGAACGGTCATTAAAATGCCGGAGTGCTTTGAGGACGAAGAAAACACGCCGTATTGCCTGATCACACTGATAACCGCAACTGCAACGGCCAGCAGCAGGAACAATATTCCCAGACGTGTAATGATTTTCTTCACAATCAGCTTCCTTGCTGCGCAGAACGGATAAAGTGCGGTTCAAGCAGGCGATTCAATATGATCCGCAGGCCCACGGCGCTGCCAATCATCGTGACGACCAGCGTCAGGATCAGCGTGATTGTGCCCCGGAAAGAAAACAGCCAGTCCGGGAAGGCATGGCCGAGGGACCAGAACAACACCAGATTGAACAGCAGTGAAGCGACCAGGCATCCGGCAGGGTAGACATCGCGGGGTAACTGGCTGTGATAGTCAGCCTGAACCGGCGCTTGAGTCCCGACAACCACCGCCCAGGCTGACTCTTCTGCGGCGGCCAATACCCACTGACTGCCCTGCCCGCGCTTAATCATGTCGGCAGCGGCCCCCAACATCAGCCAGCCCGAAAGAGAACCATACCCTCCACAACCTTTGTCGAAATCCAGTTGCCCACCCATAGGGGCTTCCTGGCGCAGCGGTAATTTCAGCTCATGAACAACGGCATTAAGCTTTTGACGCAGGATGTCGGTCAGCCCGGAGAACCACACCAGACGAAGAGACTCTGCCGGTTGTTGCGATATATCGCGCAGTTCCCGCAAATCTTCCGGCAGTTTTTTCAGGTTTAACGGCATGGCTCTGAAGAGCTGCGGGGCATTTTGCACGGCATCGGGTCTAAGCAAGTTGGCGGGGGAGAGCAGCAGGCCGGTCGCGATTTCGCTGAGAGGCTTTTCCTCCACCCCGTCGTAGTACTGCATCGCAATAACGAGAGAGGGAGTGCGTGCGTCTAAGCAGGTTCCCACAGTTTCCAGAGACGCCTGCGGGCCGACAGGGTTTACCTGTAACGAGTAACCGGGATAAAGCGTTTGCCAGAGCTCTTCGAGGTAGAGAATGTGTGTTTCAGTCACCTCCGTTTGCGTCTGCACATAGAGTCTGAACGTTCCCTCCCTGAGCAGATTCAGCGTTTTGATTGCGTCTTCAAACGACGTCAGGATATGGCGGCAGATGATTTCAAAGCGATAAATCCCCGGCGGCACGTCATCGTCAGGAAACAGCAACACGGCAGGCTCCTCGTTATCGCCTTCTGGACGGGAGAGGCCCGCGACCTGCGGGTATAAATCCAGCCTGGTGGTGAAGTTCACGCTATCAACGATATGCAGATGCTGATGTGTCCAGTTTTGCCATGCTGCATTGGTGTTTGCCTGCCAGTATGTCCAGCTGTAATACATCAGCGCACCGGTTTCCCATGTCAGGAGATAAAGCGACAGACACGACAATATCCCCACCAGCGTGAAGCCGGTCAGCGGCAGATAATGACCTGAAGACAACGGATACAACCCGGTTGATGGCGTATCGAGCACTACCCAGACCAAAGCCAGTGCAAAAGCCGTCAGGAAGATAAACACGCACACCCACGGTGACCACGCAGGTGGCTTTTGCTGAGGTTCAGCCTGAGGAACTGACCAGCCCATTATTCGAACCCTGCATCAGGGAAGCTGGCATACACTACCGACCCACATTCAGTTTTGCACAGATGTACCACAATCCCTTTTCCCTGCTCCTCATAACCCGGCTCACATTCGATAATGCGGTTCGGGCCATGTTCCTCGCAGCTCACCATGTCATGTAGCAACGCCGCATTTTTGCCCTCAATCTCAAACGTCGATGAAGCAGAAATCACCGTGCCGCCGTGGGAGGTTTTATCCCCAAGAACTACGACATTTTTCATGCGAGCTCTCCCTGCGGTTTCTGTGCCCGGACTAATGCGATATTGTCAGCCTCGGCCTTTTTCACTGCGGCGTCATAGCGCTGCCGGGCATCAGCATCTACGTCTTTACGGATAATAGGCGGCAGCGGAGGTGGCGTGAAAGTGCCAGTTTGGTAGTAATCATCTGAGCCAATATGTGTCCAGTCAGCCATATCGCGCAGCATCTGCATCTGCGTTTCGTTCTGACCGATATTGCAGAAACCAATTGGCAAGTCGTAGGCCATCACCTGCTGAAGGAATAACGGGTTTTGAGGTAAATCACTGTGGTCGGCAGGCCGGGAAATATACTGGCTTATGCGCGAACGCATATGCTCAACGCTTTCCCTGTCAACATTCCGTTTGTCATAGGGAGAACCAGAGCCTGGCGGCACAGGGAAGGTTTTGCGCTCATTGAAGCCATAGAGTTTGATGTAGTATTTGTAGGTATTGTCGTTGGGCTTCCCTGTTTCCGGGGCATTGGTGCTCCAGCTATAACCATAGCTGTCATAATTTTTATCAGCCAGATAGATTGAATGTGCTGCTTTATCGGCGGGTAAGTCTTCAATATGTTTGCGGTCTTTATCGAAATCAGCCAGCTGCTCCGCAGTTATTGGCAGAGGGACCTGTTCGGCATTGATAAACAGCTTTTGGTTTGGGTCCGGATCAGGCCATGCCTGGCGACTAAACACAGAATCATTGCTGTCCCAGAATGTTTTACCGCCATTTGGTTTCCAGTCCCTGCTCATATCCGGCAACGTACCGAACGGCGTTTGCGGATTCGGTGCTTCGCCACAGGCCATATTACGGGCGAGCATGCGCACAAAAAGTGAGTTTTCCGGCACCATCGCAAAAACAGGGTGCGGCTGGGTATAGTTGCTGGCTTTCGTATTGGGAAGCCCTTGCCAGCCAATACTCAATAAGGGTGACGACCCCATTACCCGGTCATGTGGGCTGCAATAAATATACGTGCGTCCGTGATTGTCCCGCTCAGGAACATCCGGATTGGAGGTTTTCCCATCCGGTTGCCAGTTCTCGCACGCACCATCAACACCACAGACCAGTTTCTTCGGGTTGGCGTTCTTAAGCCGGTCCTTATTTTCAGCCACTTTGCCGACAATATCAGCAAAGGTGACACGTCTGGCGACGTCAGAGATACATTCCGCTAATGGATAGGAGAGATAGTCCATCCCTTTGCTTTCCAGACAGAGCGGTGAATTCATCACAAAGAGCGCATCGGGTGCGGCACCCTCCATTGCCGCTGCGGCAGTAGCAATCATGGTGCCCTGACTGTGAGATATAACGGTGACGGTATCCGTCGGGCTGAGTTCGCGAATTTTCTTCACTAAATTTGCCAGTCGTTCCGCTGCATGGGCGTAATATTCACGCGGCGGTGCGTTTGCCAAAAGACGGTCTGTTTCTTCATTGATAAACTGCGTACTGAAGGGGATAGGGATTTTTTTGACCCATTTGCTGAAACCGTACTTGCTCCACAATGAATACAGGGAAGTACAACCGTTTTGAAAAGGGCCACCGCCCCAGAAAAATGGATATTTATTGTTTTTTATCTGTTCATCATTGAGATCATTATAGCTAATCCCTTTTTCTGTTCTGAGCGGAATGGCGAAATCTTTTTCGGTACCTGGTTTTGCGCAGTATCCCCAGTAAAACCGAATAATTGGAGAACGTTCACTTTTAGTAATCTTTGCCGGAAAGATGCCGCCTTCATTATATGCATTGGGTTTTAGGGCAAAATTTGTGCCTTTCAGGCCAAGACGCTGATTAAGCCCTTCACAAAGGTTTTCTTCCGCTGGTGTGTACCATTCACCTTCCGAGTTTACGCCGTGAACAAAGATAACCAAGCCGGGAAGTTGGATCCCTTTTCTGATCTCCCCCCGAACACAAACATTTTGCGGACTCATAGTACTTCTGGCTTGTTGAATACCATTAGGTGTCGTTTCACTGTTCAGTAAGCGAGTAGGTTGATCGTGTTGATAGGCTTCAGACATAAATCATCCTTGATTTTCAGATTGGCGGGGAAGTAAATCGAGATTACAACTAAAGTGAGTTGTAATCTGAGAAGATAACTCCAAGCTAGGAATTACATCCTCGGGTGTTTTATTTCTTATGTCATAATATATTATGCTTATTTTACTACCAAGTTCAGAAAGTTGTTCGGCCGTATAAGAATATTTTGTTGATAACAATCTACCACTTATTCCTAAAGGGTTTTCCTTATCTAATACATCTTGAGGGATACCTATCGTCAGCATTTTTTTGTAAAAAATATCGTTTATTAAAATCTCTCGTGGCTGTATGAATGCATCTGTGCTATTGACCATGTATTTATCAGCGGTATATCCTTCATTTTTGATATAGATAGCGTCATCAGTCACAACGATGGTATAATTTTTAGAGATTGAGCTATTAATTGCCCCAAACTTAATATCACTAAAATTTTTTCCGCCATTATTACTGGCTGACAAGATACTGTAAGCACAACCCCGGAGCGGGTCCCCGCATGCATCGTTATCTCCACTCACTAACGGTAGCGCCAGCATGTCGTCGTTTTTCGCTGCCCAGATAAACTTGCCCTTATAGTTCATTGTTCCCTTAGAGAGGAACCAAAGCTTCGTTTTTATCTTCTTGTTATCATTGTGATAATAAATTGAACCATCATCACAATTCGAATAATCCTCTAGCGTGAGATACCGATTTTTATCGATACGATAAATCACCTGTGGCGGGTTATGGATGGGTTGTACTGCCACCTTTCCTGGCTGCGTGGATGTTTGCACCGGAGGCGGTGTCACCGCACAGCCATTCAGGCTGGTCAGCGAGAATACTAATGCACCTGCGAGTAAAGTTAGCTTTTTCATGGTCATCCTTGATTTGTTAGCTGAGAAGGGACCATTGCGGCATTGCAGGTAAATTGATTGCTGGCTTCATTATTTTTCTTTATATCGGGGAGTTTTTCTGTATGCGGTGAATCATTGTATTTATCAAACAGAATGCCGGCTTTTATACCCAGCGCATCCACTTGGGCATCAGAGTAATGATATTTATCTTTTAGCCAAAGGAATGAGAATCCTAAAGGATGGGCTTTATCCAAAACATCCTCCGGAACACCTAACTTCAACATTTCTTCATAAAATTCATCCTGAATCCAGGCTTGCCTCACATTATAAAACTCGCCGGAGTCATTAATTTCATATTTATCAGTGGGGTATCTGTCACTTTTGATATATATAGCATCGTCAGTCATAACTATTGTGTACTCTTCAGAATCTGAGCTATTACTTGCACCAAATTTAATATCACTGAATTTTTTCCCACCATCATTACTGGCTGACAAGATGCTGTAAGCACAACCTCTTAGCGAGTCCCCGCATGCATCGTTATCACCACGAACAAATGGAATCGCCAGCATGTCGTCGTTTTTCGCTGCCCAGATAAACTTGCCCTTATAGTTCATTGTTCCCTTAGAGAGGAACCAAAGCTTCGTTTTTATCTTCTTGTTATCATTGTGATAATAAATAGACCCGTCATCGCAGTTCGAATAATCCTCCAGCGTGAGATAGCGATTTTTATCGATACGATAAATCACCTGCGGCGGGTTATAGATTGTTGCAGCCAATTGTTGCTTCTTAGTAGCCTCAATTTTTAAAGCTTCTTGCCTTTCATTATATTCTCGAGCCTGACGAGCTTCCGCTATTCCGGAAAAAGGGTTACCTATAGCCAGCCCTCCCCAGGGGCCAACAGCACAACCTGTCATACTTATCACCGCAGAAAGACTGAGCGCGCTGACGATTAATTTAGTTATTTTTTTCATATTCGGTCCTTGAAGTCCTTATTCGCCATCCAGTAACGAAATGACCATATCCTGCACGGCTTGTGATTGAGTGAGAGAGGTCATGCCTTTTTCATCAGTCAGCCCTTCAATGATCTGTCCGTCATCCAGCGTGATTTTATATTTCTGGGAAGCCAGTGGTTTGCCGTTGAGCGGATGAGTAACGACAAACCCTTCATTGAACTGTTCCGGCTCGAACGATTTCATCGCGCTCTGCATGCTGGCCGAGCCCTGCTTGACGATGCCGCCATTTTTCACCAGCATTTTCCCCGGCCCGCCAATTTCAACGTTACCGCCTTTCAGCTTGATGTAGGCTCCGCCGCAGACCAGAACCAGCTCGTCCTGTGCTGTCACCGTCATTTTTTTGCCACTGGCAATATGCGTATCGTCCGTTGACCAGGTGGTGAATTTCCCGCCCTGCGCCTGAACGTCAATGTCGCCTTTGGCGGCAAACATTTTGGTTCCCTGACGGCTGTAGAGGCTGATTTGCTCACCGGCGGCGACGGTGAATTTCTTCGTCGCGCCGATATCCACCTGCTTACCGGCGGTCAGCGTCAGGCTGTCTTGCGCGTACAATTGCATACTGTCCCCGCTGACAATACCGACGCCTTTTGGTGCGCTTAAAAGCAAAACGGCCTGCTGAAGTTTGTCGAGTTTCTGCTGTAACAGCGTCTGTTGCCGGTCGATGTCTGCGGCTAATGCCTGGGCCTGTTGAGCACTGGCCGACAGGCTCTGCATTTCTACCATCGCACTGGAAAGAAGTGCTTTGGCCTGTTGCATGTCCAGTTGCTGACCTCCGGCACAAGCCTGCACATCGGCGGAAATAAACACACCCTTGCCGCCACGAACGGCCACCCAGTCGTCGGTGCGCAGCTCGGCGCCGTGACCGCGATCTTTACGCTTGTCATCGACCAGCGCACCCAGGTTCAGCTGGCTTTTGCCGCTGGCCGGTGTGGAAAGCTTGATGTGTTCTTTGCCTCGTGAATCATCAAGTCTTAACTTATTTCCAGAAGGCGTGCGGATAACGTTCCGCTTGTAGTTCGGCAGCGCCACAGGGTCCGGATGCCGTGAATCGTGCAGCGCATAAGCAATGTACGGCCGGTCAACGTCGCCGTTCTCGAAGGCAATCGCCACGCCGGTGGAATCCAGCAGCGGCATATGGAAGCCGCAGGTATCCCCGGAATAGGGTTTTGCCAGACGCAGCCAGCAGCTCTCAAAGCCTTTCTGCCATTCGGTGCGGTCGAAACCAAACCGGGCGCGGTACAAACCGTCGGCGCTGATATGGGCGTAAGGTTCATCCGGAT
>NZ_SEWR01000041.1:0-220 GCF_004195115.1 Rahnella sp. RFA10(1/100) | reverse complement strand
AATCTGTGTGGGCACTCACAAGACGATATCAGCCACTTCGGTGGCAAAAAATATCAAGTCTTAGAGTGACCAAGCAGTAATTCATTTAGTTGAATTATTACGAAGTAATCTCTGAGCACCGCTTAACATGTTTAAGCAAATCGAACTTTTAATTGAAGAGTTTGATCATGGCTCAGATTGAACGCTGGCGGCAGGCCTAACACATGCAAGTCGAGCGGCA
>NZ_SEWR01000040.1:0-220 GCF_004195115.1 Rahnella sp. RFA10(1/100) | reverse complement strand
ACTTTGCTCTTTCGAGGTCATGCGGTATTAGCTACCGTTTCCAGTAGTTATCCCCCTCCATCAGGCAGTTTCCCAGACATTACTCACCCGTCCGCCGCTCGCCGGCAAAGTAGCAAGCTACTTCCCGATGCCGCTCGACTTGCATGTGTTAGGCCTGCCGCCAGCGTTCAATCTGAGCCATGATCAAACTCTTCAATTAAAAGTTCGATTTGCTTAAACA
>NZ_SEWR01000039.1:0-240 GCF_004195115.1 Rahnella sp. RFA10(1/100) | reverse complement strand
TGCTCGCACCGGTATCTGAACCGTCGGTCAGATCGATAACCGGCACGCTCAGCGTGGTGTCCACGGTAAAGGCGAATGCCTCCCCGGACGTGCTGTTACCGGCAGTATCCGTGACCGTCACCACCAGATTGTGTTCGCCGTCAGCGAGGGCCGACGGTACAGTAAAGTGCCACTGTCCGGCGCTGTCCTGTACCGCCGCCTGCGCCGCGCCGCCGTCAATGCTGACCGTGACCGTTACCA
>NZ_SEWR01000038.1:0-256 GCF_004195115.1 Rahnella sp. RFA10(1/100) | reverse complement strand
TCCATATCCCGCCGGTCTGCGTGGCCGGATACACGGTGCCGTTGATCAGCACCTCGACCGTCACCGCGTCCGCGTCAATCTGGCTCAGGGTAAAGGCCGGGGTAGTGTTATTGGTGATGTTGTCGGTGGTGCTCGCACCGGTATCTGAACCGTCGGTCAGATCGATAACCGGCACGCTCAGCGTGGTGTCCACGGTAAAGGCGAATGCCTCCCCGGACGTGCTGTTACCGGCAGTATCCGTGACCGTCACCACCAG
>NZ_SEWR01000037.1:0-277 GCF_004195115.1 Rahnella sp. RFA10(1/100) | reverse complement strand
ACACTACCATCGGCGCTACGGCGTTTCACTTCTGAGTTCGGCATGGGGTCAGGTGGGACCACCGCGCTAGTGCCGCCAGGCAAATTCTGTTTTATCCGTACCGCAGCGCATCAGGGTTGCTCACCCCGCGCCGCCATACGAACCAATCCCGGAACATTCCGCTGAAAATCTACTCTCTCGAGCCTGTCTCTCAAATCAAAAACACCTTGGGTGTTGTAAGGTTAAGCCTCTCGGGTCATTAGTACTGGTTAGCTCAATGCATCGCTGCACTTACACA
>NZ_SEWR01000036.1:0-277 GCF_004195115.1 Rahnella sp. RFA10(1/100) | reverse complement strand
ACACTACCATCGGCGCTACGGCGTTTCACTTCTGAGTTCGGCATGGGGTCAGGTGGGACCACCGCGCTAGTGCCGCCAGGCAAATTCTGTTTCATCCGTACCGCAGCGCATCAGGGTTGCTCACCCCACGCCGCCATACGAACCAATCTAGGAACATTCCGCTGAAAATCTACTCTCTCGAGCCTGTCTCTCAAATCAAAAACACCTTGGGTGTTGTAAGGTTAAGCCTCTCGGGTCATTAGTACTGGTTAGCTCAATGCATCGCTGCACTTACACA
>NZ_SEWR01000035.1:0-285 GCF_004195115.1 Rahnella sp. RFA10(1/100) | reverse complement strand
CGCTGTCCTGTACCGCCGCCTGCGCCGCGCCGCCGTCAATGCTGACCGTGACCGTTACCACATCACTGTCGGTCGCGATCGCAAAGCCCGGCGTGGTGTCATTGGTCTGATTATCGCCCGCCACGCCGGTGTCGTCGCTCAGGGTGACCCCCGGCGCGGATATGGCGGTGTCCACCGTCACGTCAAGCGCCCCGGAAGTGGCCACGTTGCCCGCGTCGTCGGTCACCCGCACCTGCACAGCATAGTCACCGTCGGTCAGTTCCGGCGCGGTAAAGCTCCATATCC
>NZ_SEWR01000003.1:0-647898 GCF_004195115.1 Rahnella sp. RFA10(1/100) | reverse complement strand
CTGCCGGGATTCCAGCCGTTTAAGTCTTAACTGGTAATGGTTGTGGACCGGTAATTTACTGCCAGCAAGAATGTATTCCTGAATGCTCATCGTTTAAGTCCTTTTAACGCTCATGGGCGTGAATACCCCAAAACCGATATGTACTGACTGGGCTAATTAATAATATATTGATGGTGTGAATATATTAATGTACTGACTTTCGCTGGAAAAATAGCAGTCCAACAGTATGTCGGCGAGTTCCGCTCCGGAAATGAAAGTTAGCATAAATCAGTAGATCACTAAAACAAACTATGTCACGGAAAAATACATCTCAGTTATTAAATAAAGAAAGTTGCCAGTTAATCAGGATGTTTTCCGAAAACTTACGGACGTTTTTGCGAAAGCGCCAGGTGATGAGATTCTGAATAATGATTAATGAGAAGGCATTAATGTCACTAAATCCAATTCCCCCGCTCTCTTAATATCACTAAAGTCATTAACTGTTTCAAATAAACAGTACAACGCAATATGAGATGTAAATGTGCTTTTCAATCCTGCCTTATAGAAAGGCAAGGATAACCAGAGTGTAATGAGGAAAGATAATCGATTGCATAGATCAGTAACTAAGAACAAATCGTTAATACCGATCGACTTGATGTAGTTAATTATCGTAGCCTGTCATCATCCTGGCGACACCTAAATACGCAAATAAGGAAAAAATCCTCATGGCACTGGAACCCGCAATTGCTGAACTTGTTAACGACTTCATTACTGCAGGCCGTCCCTCTTCCCGCAGTCAGACGTTCGCTGAGCGCCGTGCCGGCTATATTGCCAGCACGGTGTTAGCGGGCGATCTTGAGCAACGTGTAAATGTTGATGATGTGGTCATCGACGGTATGTTATTACGCGTCTACTCTCCGCTGGAAGCGCATGGCGCATTACCTGCCGTTATCTATTATCACGGCGGCTGTTTTGTCAGTGGCGGTTTTGCGACTCATGATAATCAGCTACGTCAGCTTGCCTTTTACAGCGGTTGCCGGGTGATTGCGGTGCAATATCGTTTAGCACCTGAACACACCTATCCCGCCGCACATGACGATGCAGAACAGGCGTCAAACCTCATCTGGCAGCATGCTGAAAGGCTTGGCATAGAGCGCGGCCGGATAACACTGATGGGGGACAGCGCAGGCGGACATCTTGCCCTTATCACGGCTCTGCGCCTGCGAAATACCGGACACTGGCTGCCGCACCTGCTGGTGCTGATTTACCCAATGCTGGATGCAACAGCGTCCTCTGAAAGCCATAGGCGCAATGGCGATGATTTTGTGCTGACCAGCGATACGTTGCTCAGTGGATTCGAAGCTTATTTCCCGCAAATTGATTTCATGCACCCTGAAGTCAGTCCGTTATGGCGTGATGATTTTTCAGGGCTGCCGCCGGTTCATATCATTACGGCGGAATACGATCCGTTATGCGATGAAGGCGAGGCGCTGTTCTCCCGCATGACAGAGCAGGGCGTGAACTGCACGGCCCAGCGCTATCTGGGAGTCATACACGGTTTCTTCCAGCTTGGCGGAATCAGCCAGAGTGCGCGCAATGTGATGCGGGATATTGCTGTACGTGTCAGTTCATCGGATACACCGTAAACTTTTTGTTTTTTGCGAGCTCACTGCTGGCCTGTTCGCATAATTCAAAAAGAACAGGGATCAGGTGAGCGGAAGCTTTCAGATAATCGCTGACCTGTGCAATCCCCTCCGGGAGCAATATCTCGCTGTTCTCAAGTCCTTCGCTTAAGCACAACAGCCCCTGACATAACCCGCTGGCAGATTCTGACGCCAGCGCATTAAGATCATATAACTGTGCATCATCAAAGTGACTGAAATCCAGCCCGGCGATAAGCGAGCGAAAAACGGAGATAGAGTTAGTCGTAAACGCGGTGTGGTTATCAGAATCAGTCATACAAGTCATTCCATTGTCAGTGAGTCGAGGCCTCCGGTACTGGCGAGGTGATTGCCGCTGCCAGAGAACTGTATGCCTGTTGGTGCACCAAAGAAATAGACTGGTTATATTTACAGTGGTTTGTTGTCAAATCTGGAAGATGCCTCGCAAAATCCTCTCAGTGAATCAGGAATATTAACCACCAGTGTGATTTTTATGAGATAAAAATTGAAATTGGTTAATTAATAACAGCCTCTTCCGAATATTATCCTGATGGAACTGAAAATAACGCAAATTAAAGATAATGAAAACGGGTGGTTGTCACGGAATGTTATTATCACACTGGCGTAATTTACTCATTAATGCTAATTTGCCGGTATAATTGTTATTAAATATTTCCATTCAAAAGTTTTGATAATTTACAGGTGATGCATTTTCAATCATATTGATAATTATTTAACCCATAATACAGATATTGTTTCTTTTATTTACATTTAAACATTTTATTGCTTAGTATCTGTGCTAAACATATTTTTATCTTATAGGGAACTTTCTGAATTTTCACTTTGACCCCCGTCATACCTATGTTAATTATTTATACGCGGCGCAAGACCGCACACACATCACATAAATAATAAAGACAGGGTAATAATGAGCAAATTAAAAACGTCAATGCTAATTGGCGGCGTCGTGCTGTCGGCATTATCTGCCAGCGCGCAAGCCGAGATTACTGTTTTAGATAAAAATCCTCAAAGTAATGCTTTGCTGGCACCGCTGAGTTTGCAGGTTGGCGGGAGTATTCGTCCTGAGTGGATTTTCAATAACGGCCCGGAGCCGGGTTATTATAAAAATGGTCACGATGGCGGTACCCGCTTCCGCTTCCGCGGCGATTATAAACTGACGCAGGATACCTCTGTCATTGCTTACTATGAGCTGGGCGTGGACATGGCGCACCTGCTGGGTATGGATGATCACTATGCCGAAGGCTCACGCCGTGACACTCAGCGTCAGTTATATGCGGGTTTTAAAGATGACCGTTACGGGACATTAACCTACGGCCACCAGTACGGCATTTATTATTCCGTCGTCGGGATTAAAAGTGATGTCTGGGATAACGATGGTCATGCAGGCGGCACGGGTATTGGGATTAACGGTAGCTACGATGGTGCGAATAAGCCAAAAAGCAGCCTGAAATATACCAACGACTTTGGTCCTGTGACGTTATATGCCAACTACTTATTGCCGGAAGATGAAATTCAGGCGGGCGAGAATCAGCATTATCGCCGTAATAATGGTGGCGGTTTAGGTTTCGATTACAAACTCACCAAAGATTTAGTCTGGAGTGCGGCTTACAGCCTGACTGATGCGACGGTCAAAGATAATCAATATAACGAAAAAGATTATCATCAGCAGCTGTCTGGTACGGCATTAACCTGGCAGCCTAATAACTGGTATATCGTCGGGACCGGCAGCTATTACAAAGATTTCGTGCCAAGCACCCGTGAAAATCCTGTTGATCATTACTTTGCAGGCAGCGGTTACGGCGTGGAAGGCTTTGTCGGTTATACCTTTAATATCGACAAACCGTTCCTGAAATCTATCCAGCCATACGTTGCAGCGGATTCTCTGCAACTGAAAGGCGGCGAAGAATATCACGCGAACCACGTTTATCTGGGCGCGGGTACCACTATCGGTTACGGCTTGTCTGTCTATGTGGAACGCACACTGGCGCACTCTACCGACAACGAACCGGATCAGACCTGGGTGACCGTTTTCTACGATTTCTAATCCGCACGCCTTGTGGATCATCAGGCCAGCGCATATGCGCTGGCTTTTTTACGTCTGCAGATCGGCTTAGTGCGGCAGTGCTTCCGCGATGTCTGTCACCACTATATCATCCTCGCTAAATGGCATTTCCAGCGTCTGATACAGCACTTCCAGCCGTTCACAAAGAATATAGCTCAGCAGATCTTTCGCCTGCGGATTATCCAGCGACACAATGGCATAAGACAACGCACGGCAGTGATCGACGATCTCTTCCAGTTCCAGCGGGGTATTGTCGTAAAGGTTAGGCATTTTGAGTGCTCCAGAAAATAGTGAATTTACTACCACTGGAGACGCTAACCTCGTGGTGGTAGCTCAAACAGCGTTAGCGTTACCGGTTTTCTGGATCCGGTGCTTCGTGAGAAGCCACTGTCTGAGCCACCATAATTTGGGTGAGGACAGACCGTACCACATTCCCCATTTTTTCATAGGGTTGTCGGTACCAGAAAATGACAGAACGCTAATTCTGACTACGGATTTTGCCGCAGCGAAGAGAGTCTAATTCGTGGGAATTTGTACAGTAAGGGGTATTTTTAAGCAGTTTTCATTTTTGGGAGATGTCTTGGAAGTGTGGTGTAAAAGCGGTGAAAAGCTAAGAGATAAGTGTGGAATCATAGAAATTGAACGATAATTTATGAGCCATAAAATTTGTAATTACCGATGTAACTGGCATAGTAACGGGAACCCCTAACATTCGATAAAACAAAAGGATGAGTTCCTATGGCAGGCGTAAACCATTGGACTCGCGACCAATTACTGGTTGCGTTTACTCTTTATAGCCAGATCCCTTTTGGCAAGCTTCACTCTAGAAACCCCGACATTATTCATTATGCCAATCTCATAGGCCGGACACCTGGGGCATTAGCGATGAAGCTGGTGAACCTAGCAAGCCTTGATCCCTTTATTGTTGAATCTGGGCGTACAGGGCTGAAAGGTGCGTCAAATACTGATCGAGAACTCTGGAAGGAAATGAGTCAGACCACTGAAACATTTGATTTTGATTGTCTCAGTGCGATGAATAAGCTCGAAAAGCCGGTAACTACTTTGCATGACAGCGGGCCGGTTGATTTTAGTGGTCGAGAAAGAACGACTATTGTCAAAGCGCGTGTCGATCAGCAACTGTTCCGCAAACATGTTTTAGAAGCTTATGAATATCGCTGCTGCCTTACCGAATTGGAAGAACCGGCTCTATTAGTTGCAAGCCATATACGGCCTTGGGCAAACTCTGTTGAACACCGGTTGAATCCAAGCAACGGGCTATGCCTTTCGAGTCTGCACGATAAAGCCTTCGACCGTGGGCTAATCTCTTTTAACGAGCATCTTGAAATGATCGTTTCTCCGAAGATTAAGAAATTAACCAGTGATATTGCGATTGAAAACTTTGCAAAGTACGAGGGTAAACAACTGCGTCTTCCGGTCAGCTATCCACCCGATATGAGTCAAATGCGATATCACCGGGAGAATATTTTTGTAATTTAAAATCCTTATTTTTTTTGCAGGGATGTTTCATGACACTTGATCACGTCTGGGGCTTAAAAGCCCTTAGCAAACCGTATGACCAAGCCTGTATTGATTGGGCTGAGCAGTTACTTATCAATGGTAATTCTTCAGACAATGTCCTGATACTTGCAAGTTTAGGGTTGGACAAAAGCCCAGAACGTAATGAGGTCGATAAATACTTCGAGCGTGCTTTACAGGATTTACGGGAAACTGAGCCTGAATATTTTGATGCCATCAAAAAGTATGCACTTGAGCTTTGTCATAAGGCTGTGGAAGGTCATTTAAGTCAGGAGGAAACGATTAATTCGCTAGCTGAAATTTATTCTTGTACTAACTATGATTACGGAATATTCAGTATTTGGACAGACCTCTTAGATGAGCTTTACTTGCTTGAAAATGAAGGTGAGTACTACAGCCACCTTGAGCTGACGAAAGTCAATAAATCCGTTTATATTGAAAAGCAGCTTCGCCATTTTATTGTTTTGCTTAACAGTAAAGTGCCGCATGATTTTGTACATCTTTCTATCTGTGAGGAGTGCAATAAACTTGTCAAAGTTAGTTGGCAACCGAAGACTCGCATCAGTGTATTTAGAAAGCTTTTGCAGATTTTCAAATTTCTTGAGCCTCAATATTGCACAGAGTGTTTGGTTTGTGGTTCAACACATATCGTCCACTTGCAAACTGTCGAGGCGCGGGAAAAAGCGTTAAAAATGCTGTAAAAATAGAGGCGCATCCTTGCGCCTCAGTAACATTATTCCCAAGCAATCCACCCCCTCAAAAAATCCTTCCCATCTCCAGTTGTCCCATCAATAACGCATTATCACTGTAATCCACCGGGACGGCGACGACGGCGGGGCCTTGTACGTCCATGGCGGCGCGCAGGGTGCTTTCCAGGGTTTCGGCGGAGGTGACGGCAAAACCTTTGGCGCCGAAGGCGTCGGCGTAGGCTTTGAAATCAATCGGGCCGAACTGGATACCGGAGGTGCGCTGGTATTTTTTCTGTTCCTGGATTGCCACCATGTTATAGGCCTCATCAACCCAGATGATGTGCAGCAGATTGACGCCGAGGCGGACGGCGGTTTCCAGTTCCATGCTTGACTGCATAAAGCCGCCGTCGCCGGAAACAGACACCACTTTGCGACCAGGATCGACCAGCGCGGCGCCAATCGCCCACGGCAGCGCGACGCCCATGGTTTGCTGGCCGTTGGAAATCAGCACCTGACGCGCGCGGAAACTGTAAAGGTAGCGGGCGATCCAGATATGGAAACTGCCCATGTCGACACACAGCGTGACGTCGCTGTTGACGATATCCTGCATCGCGCGTACCAGACGCAGCGGATGGATCGCAAACTGATTCAGGCTGCGGCCTTTTTGATCCAGCAGTGCACGTTGCTGGCGGCGATCTTCGAGAATGGCGACGGAAGAGGCGCTCAGGTTGATGCGTTGCTGAATCTGTTCTGTCAGCAGATCCAGCGTGTCGGCAATATCGCCCACCAGTTCGACGTCCGGCAGATAGTCGCTGTCGGTTTCGGCGGGTATCACGTCGATATGCACCAGTTCAGCGTTGCCGTTGCTCCATTGCGCCGGTTCATACTCGACCGGACTGTAACCGATGGTGATGACCAGATCCGCGTTGCGCAGCAGGCGGTCACCGGCCTGATTGTTGAACAAGCCGACGCGACCGGCGAAGCGGTGGAACGAAGCCTGATCGATAACGCCTGCCGCCTGATAGGTGCTGGTCACCGGCAGATCGCTTTTATGCAGCAGACGGCGGATCGCCTCAGCGTTGCGTGGCTGGCTTGCCATCAGGCCGAGCAGCAGCACCGGATTTTTGGCCTGTTTCAGTAATTGCGCGACCTGTAATATTGCGTCGTGCGGTGCGCTGCCGAGCACCGGCGGTTGCGAGGTCAGGAGTTTCCCGCTGGCCGGTTCGTTGACGATATCCATTGGCAGACTGATAAATGCTGCGCCCGGACGCCCGAACTCGGCGGCGCGAAAACCGTTTGCCAGCACTTCGGCCAGGGCGGAAGACGAGGTGACTTCGGCGGAATACTTGGTGACCGGACGGAACATCGCGACGGTGTCCATGGTCTGGTGCACCTGCTTGACATGATCGGCGCGTTTCACCGCACCGCCAAGCGCCACCAGCGGATCGCCTTCGGAGGTTGCGGTGGCCACACCGGTGATCAGATTCGAGCAGCCGGGGCCGGAAGTGACCAGTGCAACGCCTGCTTTACCGGTCAGGCGGCCCACGGCACCGGCCATAAAGGCGGCATTGGCCTCGTGGCGTACCGGAATCGTTTTGATAGGGGAATCGACCAGCGAATCGAATACCCGGTCGATTTTTGCGCCGGGAATACCGAATATGTGTTTTACGCCCTGTGCTTCAAGCTGTGCGACGACCAGATCTGCACCGCATTTCCATTCGCTTTGGCTGTCTGAATTTTTCATGGTTTTGTTCCTTCTGTCTGCGGGCTGTTAGCTTTCAACGGACTGAATCGCATCATTTAAATCGTCAGGACATAAGTTGGCATGCAGGAAGTCGCTGTCCTGCGGGAAGTCGATTAATAGCTTTTCAACCGTGCCGAAGGTCAGCACGCCGCACTCCACCTGATAATCCAGTACATGGCCGCCACTGCTGCGTGTCTGATTGATGAAATGTTCGTGATAGCCCGCGACGTTAATGCCTTGCATATACGCAGGTGTCAGAAAGCCAATCAGCACACCCTGGCTGTTTTCGATATGAAACGTTGGCTGCGCTTCGATGGCTTCCAGCATCGGTTTATAAGGGCGGTGTTGTTCCGGCACGGTGCGGGTCTCGACGCGGCTGAACTCGCCATCAATGCGCAATGCGCAAAAGGTGTTCTGACTGGCAACGGCGTTGTCGATAACCGCGTGAATTTGTTCGCGGCTGTGCGGGCGATCAATGACGTATTCATTCGTAGGATTAAAGAATGTCATGACGGCGAAGGGTGTTTTTTGTTCCGGTTTTGCCCGCCGGGCGCTGCCGTCGCCACGTAACTGGAAGATATTGCTGTTGAATGCAATCAGTTCACCGTCGAGATGATTAAAGGTACCGAGGCCAAAATCGCCGTGTTTCAACAGCTCTGCCATTGTGGTATCGCCTTCATAGACGCCGCTCAGCAAGGCGCTCATCAGTGATGACTGATAGAGCACGCGGTCAGGATGCTGCTGTTTAAACGCCGTCGCCGTGCGGGCAATATCGGCGACGCAGGAACAGGACTCAGAATGGCTTTTCATGCAGGAACTCCGTTCGAATAGTTAACTTTGCTAACTAAAGGTTGACGCCATTCCGTTCTGAGTTCCAATATGAGGAGGTGTTTACTTTGAGACGTTTTTGATATGGAACTTCGTCATCTGCGCTATTTTGTCGCGGTAGCAGAGACGGGCCACTTCACCCGTGCTGCCGAACTCCTGGGAATATCCCAGCCTCCTCTGAGCCAGCAAATTCAGCGGCTCGAACATGAAATCGGAACCCCTTTACTCAAACGTCTTACCCGTGGCGTCGAACTGACCGAAGCCGGAAAAGTGCTGTACGACGATGCACAAACCATTATCAAGCTGACCGATGCTGCCTTTGAACGTACCCGTGCAGTGGCGCGCGGCTTGAATGGTACGCTGCGCATCGGCTTTGCCACTTCAACGGCTTTCAACCCGCAGGTATTTGAACTACTGCATCGTTTTCGCGACAAATATCCGGGCATGGTGCTGGAGCCTCAGGAAAAAGATATGGCCGGGCTGATGACCGCGATGGGCGAGGGCGCACTGGATGCAGCGTTTATTCGTCTGCCTTGTGAACGCAGCAAGGAGTTTAGTTTTAAGGTGCTGGATATCGAGGAAATGGTGGTGGCGCTACCGAAGAAGCATCCGCTCAGTCAGGGGAAAGAAGTCCGGCTGGCGGCGCTGCGCCACGATATGCTGATCACCTTTCCCCGCGATTTATCGCCTGGGCTTTATGATGCCGTGACTCAGGCGTGCAAAGAGGCGGGATTTTCGCCGCGCTACGGGCAGCAATGTCCGCAAATTACCTCAGCGCTGAGTATGGTGGCGACAGGTTTTGGTTACGCGCTGGTGCCGGCGTCACTGAGTAAAATTGATGAAACCAATGTGCGCTGTCTGCCCCTGGCAGGGCAGACATTAACGACGCAAATCGCGCTCGCCTGGCGCAGAACGGATAACTGCAAGGCGGCGCTGCATATGGTGGGGTTATTGTAAAAAGGTCAAAGCAGAGAATCTTTCTGAGCCAGAACAAAAGCCGGATCGCGTAATTTAACGCTGACCTCTCTGCGAATGTTTTGGCTGAGATTTCCCTGAAGGCGACAAATCTGGTGATAGCCGTGTGATAACCAGTTCCAGCTTCCCACCAGCGCATAGTGGTTATCCACCAGCAGCAGTTTTTCGTGAGTGCCTTCGTTTATCCGGATCACGTTTTCTCTGCCAAGGGACTGAATATATTGCTCAATCAGCAGAGGATCACCGTCCCGCTCAAAACCATATTTTGCATGATCGTAACCATAATAGACTTTGACATCGATTCCCCGCTGACGCGCCGCAGTTAACAAACTGAGCTGAGGATTTTCACCTTCGCGGTTAAAACGAAGCCAGGGCGACACAACAATCAACTCCTGCTGACATTGTTGAGTGGCGGCATGGAAAGCATCAATATGCTCACAATCCCGGTAATAGGTTTCCACCGCCGGGCTCTGGCTCAGTTCGCTAAACTTAGGGTGCTGGCTTCCCAGTTCAAGAATGAAATCATTAGCACATACTTCAGCCAGCGTTTTCAGATACCGGCCCGCCGCAATCAGACGATCATAATTACCCACCACAATAAATTGTTGTTTGGCCCGGGAAACCGCGACGTTGAGCAGGTTGGGCTTATTGTTCTGGAACTTGTCATTGTCTCGCGGCGAGTGGATCACCGGACTGTAAATGATGACTTCAAACCCGGTTCCCTGGAATTGATGAACCGACCCAATTCGCAGGGAATCATAGTGCCCCAGGCGGTTGCCCATTTTTTGGATCAGCAGGTTCTTCTGATTGGCGTAAGGGGTGATAATGCCGACATCTTTCGTCAGGTCATAACCGGCGCTTTCCAGCTTCGTCAGCAGGTCATCAATCGCTTCAACCTCGTCCAGATTGGTATTTGCACCGGGACCCTTTTTGCCCTCCACGCTGTAAAACATCAAATGGTGACTGTCCATCGCCGCAAAGGCACTGGCAACCGCTTCAGAAGGCGGTGCGGTTTCCACAGAAATGCCCTCATAACCGGCAAGCTGAGTAAACAAGGCGGCAATCGGTGGCTGGCAGCGCCGATGCTCATCAAGCACGATGCCGTTACCTATGTCATTGACCGAGCCTGAGGAGGTTCCCGCTGCACGGTGATAGGCGGTGACTAACATCGGTGACATGCGATCATAAAGCAGGTCGTCATCGCCGAAGTGTTGTTCCCGTAGCTGATTTTGCACCCCTTCCGACAGGGTTCTGATTGGCTCGATTTGTGCGGGGTCACCCACAATAATGGCCTGCTCACTGCGGCTTAGCAGAGGAACCAGTGTTTCGACTGACACCATGCCCGCCTCATCACATAACGTCAGATGGTAAGGTTTTACTTTCTCGAAATCCCCGAGGTTTTCATAACCGGCCGGTTTATACGCTGAGGCTAATGTCGTGGCGATGACCGGATAAGCCAGTGAAAGCAGGCGATAAAACTCTTCCTGACGGGCATTTCTGTAAGTGAAGTAATGGGGCGAACGGGTGCGGGTTAATAAGTCTCTCCACACGGTCAGGATTTCTGTGAGCTCGGTTTTGCGGGTTAACTGCTCCTGCCACAGGAATGCGACGGCATCTTCAAACATGGCGCGATGTTGCCGGATAAAACGCAACCTCAGGATATCCGGCCAGTCTCCTTCCGGATAATCTTGTGCGAAGGCGCGCGCCCTCTCTTTGGTCTCTAAAATATGACGTTCCAGAGCCTGTAAACGGCCCAGTTGCTCATGCAGACTTTTCAGTTTCGGGATCCTGTCAGCCTCCGGTTCGGGGCCTTGCAATATCTGCAAGTGGGCTAAATCCTCTTTTTTATTCCTCAGTTCGCGACTGTAATGCAGTAAATCGGCCATTTGCTGATGAGATAAATCATTGAGACCTAACGCCGTGAACTCCGTGAGATTCATGGCCTGGGCTTTTTCGCGTCGGGCATTTCGTTTTCCGGAGAAAAAGCGCGTCATGAAAGCGGCGATGCCTGAACGGGGATAATCACCGTAAATATCTTCGAGCAAATCCGGAAGGGTTCCCTGCATAAACCGGGTGAGTGCCGTCAGATCAAAACTGACTGGCCAGACTGAAAGCCAGTACCGGGCGCGGATATTGGCCTGTTCCCAGGCTTCCAGTTTCTGCGCATGATTCTTTTGTTCATCATGAAGAAAACGGGCAACCGCGGTGAGATGGACAGCGTTAAATGAAGTGACCGGGATCCCGACAGACTCCGCCTGCAGGACAAAAGCGTCCTGCTCACTTTTCAGGATCGCGTCGAGATCATGCAACCGGGTCGTCGGGTCGCCGCACGCAGAGATGGCCTGCTGAAGCGCATTTTTCCTGGTGTGATAGTGCGTATAACAATGGTTAATCATTTCCCGGTTCTGGCACAGACGCTGTTCAGCGGATCCGCGCGCACGGGCATCGGCAGATTGCTGCTCATAAGTTTTTAACAACTTATCGATGCGCATGACTTCAGACTGGACTTTTTCTTTTGAACCGGCCTGGAAATACAACCAGTCGAGACCTTTTACAACATCATCATCGCGTAAATCATCAATGACATTTTCTACCGCTTTAATGGCCGTCGAGGTGATGAGCATGCCCAGATTACGATCATTGCCGTCAATAATAGCCAGGGCGCGCTCAACCACTTTTTGCGCAATTAATGATTTGAATAACGTGGTTTTACCGGTTCCCGGCGCGCCCTGAACCGCCACGAGGGGCAGGTTTTTTTGAACCGATTGTAATGCCTGCATTTGCCCGCGCCCCAAAGGGTATTTTTTTTCAAATAATCCCAACGTGACTACTTTATTTATTTCTTCATTATTGAGTGGCTCATCCTGCTGACATAAATATTTTTGCAGCAAAGGAAAGGCGGACAGGTCATTACGGGACGTTAAACAGGTGAAATCTTTACCGTCGCGCTGTGTATTAAAGTCTTCATTATGCAATTCGCAGATCAGGGCATTGAATCCCGTTTCCAGTCTGGCATTTCGCCATTTAGTCCCAACCAGTTTCTCTTCAATCCATATCTTCAGACCCGCAAATGCCTCCAGGAATGAATTATATTTTTGTTCATTCAGGGCGCTGATCAGGCTCATCATATGGCGATTTTCGCCCAGTTCGATGATATCAAATCCCAGTAATTCTTTGAATGCGGACAACAGCGGAGAAACACGGGTGCCATCTTTAACCGGGATTAAAACAGTTTGCTGACCTTCCTGTATGAATAATTCAGGATTCAGCTGAAAGGAAAATAAAGGGAGGTATTTCGTGGTTTGTTTGTTATTGCTGAATTCACTGTAGCGGATGATCGGGAAGAGGAAATGTACCGGTGTTGTACTCTCTACTTTCCCTTTCTTATCATACTTAATGTATTTTTGTTTCAGAAGCTCAAGGGTATTAGACGAAAGTGTAATGCGTATTCCGTCATCATCATCACGAACGTTCCGGTCAGTAAGGTATACTTGCTGGTATTCGTGAAGGTTGTCAGCCGGGATTTTACTTTTTTCCATGCCGCTGTATTTGATATATTCCTGCCAGGCCTTCAATACTTTTAATGATGTATCTTCCATTGCTGAAAACTGTCCTGAAAATGAGCTAATGATGGGCTATTGCACCAGAATCAATAGGATAGTGAGAGGGGGATGAAGGAATAATACGCCTCAGCGTTGAGGCGTACCAGTCTGTTACTCAATTCAGTGTTATTTACACCACAATAATGACAGACACGCGGCGGTTCTGGGCGCGTCCGGCCTGGGTTTTATTGCTTGCGACCGGCTGGCTCTGACCTAATCCGCGGGTATGGATATTGGTACGCGGCATTCCCGCATCGGCAAAGGCGGCGGCTACCGTGTTGGCGCGATGCAGTGACAGATCGTTATTGTAACCGGCGTCACCGTAGTTGTCGGTATGGCCGTCGAGATTGACTTTATTCAGGCCGACATGCAGCAGTTCACCGGCCAGTTTTTCTACCGACTGCTTACTTTCTGGCGAAAGCGTCGCCTGATTATTGCCAAACAGCACTTTGGCATCCAGCCCCAGTTCCCAGCCATCTGCCGTCTGTGAGAAACCATTTTTTTGCAGTACGGCGATTTGTTCTGGCGTTAATCCCGCCGGTTTGCTCTGACAGGCGACCAGCAGCAAAATGCACAGCCCCGTAGCGGCGAAATGACACCAGGTCTTGAAAGTGTTGCAGATCTTCATATTCAGTAATTCCTTTTAGTCTTTCATCACGGCAGGAAGCGGCATACCTGAAGAGACATGCCAGCAATTGCCGGAAATTTTTTTCGAGCGGTACATGGCCTCATCGGCCTTATCCAGTAACTCTTTCGCGCTGGTGGCCTGAGAAGGCGACAGCGCAATACCGATACTGAGAGAAACATCCAGCGTCTTGTTATTGAGCAGGATGACGGGGGTTTTCATGATTTCAACAATCCGTTCGGCAAAAGCCACGGCCTCTGCGGTGGAAACCATCGGTTCAAGCAAAATGGCAAATTCATCGCCGCCCAGACGCGCCAGCACATCGCCTTTACGCAGCGTTTTCGCCATCCGTTCGCCTATCACCATCAGCACGCGGTCTCCGGCGGCATGACCGAGTGAGTCATTGATCTCTTTAAAGTTATCGACATCAATAAACAACAAGGCCAGTGAAAGCGCCGGGCGCATCGGGTTAAAGCATTGGTTGAGCGTATCAATGAAAAACGCGCGATTATGCAGACCGGTCAGTCCGTCATGCAACGCTTTTTGGGTCAGTGAGACGTTCTCGTTGCGCATATGGTTTTCCCAGGCTTCCAGCTCTGTCAGCAGGCTGTTGAAGTCCTGGCTCAGGGTGTGTAGCTCGACAATCGGCGCGGAAGGTACGCGCAAATTGAACGACCGGTTGGCCGTGACGTCATGAGTGACGCGCGTAATGTGACCGAGGGCATCGACAATGCCTTTTTGCATCCTGCGGGAAAAATACAGCGCGACCAGTGCCGTCAGTACCAGACAGCCGATCAGGCTAAGCACCGTTTCCAGCAGGAAGCCCGTCAGGCTGCCGCCGTTACCGGCGAGCCAGACGGTACCGATGAGCGAACCTGAATGATTCACTGGCATCGTGATGGGTTCCGGGAAAGCCAGGTGGCCGACGAACTGGCCGAGCTTGTCCCAGTTGCTGTTTACCGGTCTTTGCCATTCGGTGAACGTCGCACCGGCAGGCGTCAGAATTTTAGCCTGGGTGAAATCGCCTCTTTTGGCGATGAACTCCAGCGAATCATGCGCGGCAGCAGGGTCGTTAAACACCAGCGCAGCTTCGGTGGTGTAGCTGATGGCACGCGCGGTCAGTTGCAGATTATTTTCGGCATGCGAACGCAGGGCGATCAGGGCCAGCAAAATCAGTAAAAAACCGGCAAGGCCAATCGCGGTCAGAATCACAATCATATGGATTCTGTTCAGTGCGGCGCTTAGCGTCGGGCGCTGGCGCGGCTGTTCTTTGTCAGGAACAGGAATTTGATTTTCCATAGTTACTCCTTTTCCCTGGCAAGTTGTAATACGGCGGGATTAACCCGCACACCGCTGCGGGACAGCGTGTCCAGATTCAGTTTGAATCCGGTATGAAGGGGCGTGATCACCAGACAAAATGCGTTCAGTAATGCGCAGGCATCGTCCTGCTCACTGAGGGTCAAAATGGCGTGGCCTTCCAGACGCAGATGCAAATCGTTTTGCTGCTCTGTCGTTGTACTGCCGGAATAAATCGCATCGCATTGCGTCGTCAGCAGCGGACTCTCAAAAGGCAACGTCATCACTTTGAGCGGCCTGCCGGTAAAAGCGCTGCCATCGGGCGTGAGTAATGCGGCGTATTTGACTGGCGGAATGATGCACAGCGTTAAAGAAGAAGAGGCCGTTTTGTCAGGCCAGCGCGAATAACTGAGGATTCCGTTAACGGTCTGGGCGACGGCGGCATCAGGTGACGTCTCGCTGGTTTCGGCGATAACCGGTTTTAACGGCGCGATCAGAAGCACCGTTAGTAGCGCAAAGCCATACGCGGCCTTAAACAAATGGCCGGCAGGTATCCTCCCTGACAGGTAAAAAGGTGATCGGGCTTTTTCCATTGCGTCGCTCTGCGTTTCTTCCGGTTGAAAGTGTTTCACCGGAATAAGAATAACTTTATCGGCATAACTTCGGAAAGCGTCAATAAAAAATTTTCGCCCTGAAAACGCATGCCTTTTGTGTCGATTTTTTTACAGGAAACAGAAAAGTTGCGAATACTAAAGGAAAACTAATGGATTGTGTAATTTCGGCGAGATTTTTTTTGAGCAGAGGCAGGCGAGGGGCGCCGATAAATAACTCACATTGTCGGTATTTCAACCGTTATTTAAATAATAGTCACGGTGATAACAAAATATGACAAAAAATAAATGTTATCGTAATCACTATTTGATGAATTTAAATTACAGGAAATGTTAATAGATTGGAATTTAAAGGAATAATAGACGCCATTTTATCAATATTCGTGACCATGATCTCAAAGCCACACCGTTAGGCAGATTTTTATGCTGCTGATAGGTATCATGCCCGCATTAATGGTATGTTTTAACCGTCAGGATGGTTTTTTCGATGACGGGTGCAGTAAAAAAACATCAACCATTCCTGGGGAAAACGGAATTATTTTTATAATTAGGTACTGAGGAATCATGGATAATACAACAATCGGGACACTGTCTAAAAAATCAGTAAGTTCCTGGCGTAAAACTGACACCATGTGGATGTTAGGTTTATATGGAACGGCAATTGGTGCAGGCGTTCTTTTCCTTCCTATTAATGCGGGGATTGGCGGGTTAATACCGTTAATTATTATGGCCATCCTCGCTTTCCCAATGACTTTCTTCGCTCACCGCGGCTTAACCCGTTTTGTTTTATCGGGTAAAAATGCCGGTGAAGATATTACGGAAGTGGTGGAAGAACATTTTGGTATTACAGCCGGTAAATTAATTACACTGTTATATTTCTTCGCCATTTATCCTATTTTACTGGTTTACAGCGTGGCGATCACGAATACGGTTGAGAGTTTTATTACTCATCAGATGCATATGAATGCGCCGCCGCGTGCGTTGCTGTCTCTGATCCTGATCCTCGGATTAATGACGCTGGTGCATTTTGGCCAGGATATCATTGTGAAGGCGATGAGCATTCTGGTGTTCCCGTTTGTGGCGGTATTGATGGCGCTGGCGCTTTACCTTATTCCTAACTGGAATACGTCAGTGTTTGAAAACGTCTCGCTGTCCGGGAACGGCGTGGGTCACGGTATGCTGATGACGCTGTGGCTGGTGATCCCGGTCATGGTGTTTTCGTTCAACCACTCGCCAATTATCTCCTCTTTTGCTGTAGCAAAACGCAAAGAATACGGTGATGACGCGGAGAAGAAATGCTCGCGCATTCTGGCCTTTAGCCACATCATGATGGTACTCACGGTGATGTTCTTTGTCTTCAGCTGTGTCCTGAGCCTGTCTCCGGCCAACCTGATGGAAGCCAAAGCACAAAACGTGTCTATTCTGTCTTATTTAGCTAATCACTTCTCTAATCCGGTGATTGAATATATCGCGCCGTTTATTGCCTTTATCGCCATTACCAAATCTTTCCTCGGCCATTATCTGGGGGCGCGTGAAGGTTTTAATGGCATGGTGATTAAATCTCTGCGCAGCAAAGGCAAAACAATTTCCCTGCCAACGCTGAACCGTTATACCGGTATCTTTATGTTATTAACCACCTGGTTAGTCGCAACCCTGAATCCAAGTATTCTGGGTATGATCGAAACGCTGGGTGGTCCGATTATTGCGATGCTGTTATTCCTGATGCCAATGTATGCCATCCGTAAAGTCCCTGCGATGAAAAAATACAGCGGCCATATCAGCAACGTCTTCATTGTTATTATGGGTTTGATTGCGATGTCAGCCATTGTATTCAGCCTGATGGGCTAATTATTAACGTTATCTGAAATAAAGTGAGCGGGAATATCCCGCTCCTTTCTCTCCCGTTTCCCTTTTTATTCTGCCCGTAAATAATTTCACATGGAGTGCCCACCGTGATCAGCGTCTTCGATATTTTCAAAATTGGTATTGGTCCATCCAGTTCGCATACTGTTGGTCCGATGAAAGCCGGGAAAATATTCACTGATGAGCTTATCTCTTCAGGTTATATAACCCAAACGACCCGCGTGGCGGTTGATGTTTACGGGTCATTATCATTGACCGGTAAAGGACACCATACTGATCTGGCTATCATTATGGGGCTGGCGGGTAATATGCCGGATGATGTAGACATCGATGCGATCCCGGCGTTTATCCGTCAGGTAGAAAATACCGGACGTCTGATGCTGGGCAAGGGCGTAAAAGAAGTGGATTTTCCGGCCGGTTCAGGCATGAATTTCCATTCCGGCAATCTGCCGTTGCATGAAAATGGTATGAAAATCAGCGCATTCAGCGGTGATGAACTGCTGTATACGCAAACTTATTATTCTGTCGGCGGTGGCTTTATTGTCGAAGCCAGCAAGTTTGGTGTGCAGGATGAAAATCCGGTGCTGCGTCCGTATCCGTTCCGCTCGGCCAGCGATTTGCAGAAACATTGTACGGACACCGGTCTGTCATTGTCGGCACTGATGCTGCAAAACGAACTGGCGGGGCATACACGCACAGAAATCAGCGATCACTTTGCGGCCATCTGGAATGTGATGAGCGAAGGCATTACGCGCGGTATCCATACCGAAGGTTTGCTGCCGGGGCCGATGAAAATCAACCGCCGTGCTGCCGCGCTGCGCCGCATCCTGGTAACGCAGGATAAAAATAATGTCGATCCGATGGGCGTCGTGGACTGGATCAATATGTACGCGATGGCGGTTAACGAAGAAAATGCGGCGGGCGGCCGTGTGGTTACTGCTCCCACCAACGGCGCGTGCGGCATCATCCCTGCCGTGCTGACATATTATGATCAGTTTATCCGCCCGGTCAGTCCTGACTCTTACAGCCGTTTCTTCCTGGCTTCCGGCGCGGTCGGCATTCTGTTCAAAATGAATGCGTCGATTTCCGGTGCGGAGGTGGGCTGTCAGGGTGAGGTCGGCGTGGCCTGTTCGATGGCGGCGGCAGGCCTGACAGAACTGCTGGGCGGCAGCACCGCGCAGGTATTTATGGCGGCAGAAATCGCGATGGAACATCACCTCGGGCTGACCTGCGATCCGCTGGCCGGGCAGGTTCAGGTGCCATGCATCGAGCGCAACGCCATTTCGGCCGTGAAAGCGGTCAATGCATCACGTATGGCATTACGCCGCACCAGCGAACCGCGTGTGTGTCTCGATAAAGTCATCGAAACCATGTACGAAACCGGCAAGGACATGAACTCGAAATACCGTGAAACCTCGACAGGAGGTCTGGCGATTAAAGTTCTCGCCTGCAATTGATTTCTTTTCTCATCCTTTCCTAAAAGGCGGGAAACCGCCTTTCTCGTCTCCTTCCTGATTTTTGTCCTGTGCTATGTTTTCAGATACCTGCATTACGCAGAGGTATGTTTTTTCTGCCTCACAACACCTGGAAAACAGTTAAAAGGAAAGGTTCGGTATGTCTAAATTCTTCATGAATGACCGCAAGACTCTGATTAACGATGTTATCGAAGGGGTGATCCTGACCTCTCCCTATAAAAACCTGGCAAAACTGGATATCGATCCGGCCATCCGTGTGGTCGTACGGCGTGACTGGGATAAGAAAAAGGTTGCACTGATTTCAGGGGGTGGCTCGGGTCATGAACCGGCGCATGTGGGGTTTGTTGGCAAAGGCATGCTCACGGCGGCAGTGTGCGGCGAAGTGTTTGCTTCCCCGAGCGTGGACGCCGTGCTGAATGCGATTGTGGCGGTCACCGGTAAAGCCGGCTGTTTGCTGATCGTCAAAAATTATACCGGCGACCGTCTGAACTTTGGTCTGGCTGCTGAGAAAGCGAAAGGCATGGGCTATGACGTCGAGCTGGTGATGGTCTCCGACGACATTTCCCTGCCGGACAACAAGCAGCCGCGCGGCATCGCCGGGACGGCGCTGGTGCATAAAATTGCCGGTTACGCGGCTGAGCAGGGCAAATCTCTGAAAGAGGTCGCCAAAATTGCTCAGCAGGCGATTGATGCCACTGCCAGTATCGGTGTTGCGGCGGCGGGGTGCAGCCTGCCAGCTGGCGGTGAAGATGAGGAAGAACAACGTATCGAATCCGGCCACGTTGAGCTGGGCTTAGGCATTCACGGCGAACCGGGTGTGTCGACCCTGAAAACCCAGAACAGCAAAAAAGTGGTGGATACGCTGGTTGGTAAGCTTGCGGAACACGTGAAAAAAAGCGACAAGCTGGCGGTACTGATCAATAACCTCGGTGGCGTTTCTCCGCTCGAGATGAATCAGATCACCAAAGAACTGGTGCATTCGGCGCTGGGCAGTTCGATCCGTTATCTTATTGGCCCGGCATCGCTGGTCAGTGCGCTGGATATGAAAGGTTTCTCGCTGTCGGTAATTGCCCTTAAAGGCGGTATTGAAGAAGCCCTGCTGGCAGAAGTGGAAGCGTCCGGCTGGCAGCCTCTGGTGAAGCTGGAAAAACTGGCGACCAAAAAAGGCAAGAAAATCAGCGATAAAAAAGCGGTGAAAGCGTCTTCGAACGCGCAGGTCGGCAAAATCGTTGAAACCATTACTCAGACACTGTCTGATCTGGAAGATGAGCTGAATAAACTTGATGCCAAAGTCGGTGACGGTGATACCGGTTCGACCTTTGCCACCGGCGCGCGTGATATTCAGAAAGAAAACAAAGGCAATAAATTACCACTGAACAATGTGGCCGATCTTCTGAGCGTAGTCGGTGATCGTCTGGCGACCGTGATGGGAGGATCCAGCGGTGTGCTGATGTCGATCTTCTTTACCGCCGCCGGTAAGAAAGTCGGCGAGGGTGAAAAATTACCGAAAGCGCTGTTGTTCGGCCTCGAACGCATGAAGCATTACGGCGGGGCTGATCTCGGCGATCGCACGATGATCGACGCACTGCAACCGGCGCTGGAAGCCCTTGGCAAAAAAGATGCGCTGAAAGGGGCGGCTAAAGCGGCGGCTAAAGGGGCCAAAGACACGGCCAGCATGAAGAAAGCCAATGCCGGGCGTTCTTCTTATCTCAGCAGCAACAGCCTGAAAGGGGTGAAAGATCCCGGCGCGGTGGCCGTTGAAAAAGTGTTTGAGGCGCTGGCGAAGAAATAAGATTTACGCCAGCAAAAGAAGAAAGGCCTGCGGGAAACCGGCAGGCCTTTTTATTATTCTCAGCCCTTTGAAATCAATGTCCGACCGGCCAGCGATCCAGCGTGATATTGCGCTCCGGTGCTTTCGCCACGAAATCTGACAGCACCGCTTTCACATCAGGGTCGATATAACCGACATTCTCACGTTCGACACGGACCACGCTGTTATCGGGGATTTCCGCCAGCAGGCTCTGTAAACGCGGGTTATGCAGGAACGTCAGGTTTTGGTGAAAACGCATCACATAATGATTTTCGTCGCGTGTAAGCTGCATCGCATTGTGATGGCTTTTGTAGGTGCTCGACAGCAACTGCGCGAGCAACCCGATGCCGATCCCGGCCAGCATACCGAAGAGCAGAATACCCGCCAGCGTGGCGATAAACGGCAAAAACTGCGGCAGGCCAAGCCGCCACTGGGTCAGGAAAAGTGCCGGTGAGGCCAGTTTATAGCCGGTATACAGCAGCACCGCTGCCAGACAGGCCAGCGGAATGGTGTTAAGCATATCGCTGAAAAACATGCCGCACAAAAGCAATAACACACCGTGAAGCAGGATCGATACCTTACTGCGCGCGCCGGTATTCACATTCACCGAACTGCGTACGATCACAGCGGTGATCGGCATGCCGCCGAGAAATCCGCTGATCAGATTCCCGATCCCTTGCGCGCGCATTTCTTTATCGGGCGAAGGCGCGGGTGTTTGCTCTTTCAGCTTCTTCAGCGCTTCCTGGCTAAGCAGCGTTTCCAGGCTGGCGACCAGCGCCAATGTCGCGGCAATCACATAAATCTGCGGATTGTTCCACGCGCTCCAGTTCGGTTTTTCCAGCTGCGAGGTCACTTCATCTACGCTGTCGAATTTCGGCAGCGCAATACGCGGCATGGCCTGTATCGAATCCGGTACGATACGGTCACCGAAAATCACCGCCAGGCTTCCCCACAATACCGCCACCAGCGGGCCGGGCACATAAGTCATCAGCTTGATGCGCTTAAACGGCGGCGTCGTCCATAGCCACAAAATCAGCAATGCCACAGCCGGGACGATCAACGCTGTGGGCGACAAACTGAAGGCCGGATCGCTGAAAATGCCGCGTAATCCCTCTTCTCCCTGATAGCCCAGTGCGACCGGGATCTGCTGCATGATCAGTAAAATACCGATCGCTGCCAGCATGCCCTGGATCACCGAACCAGGGATCAGCGAGACAAAGCGTCCGGCTTTAATGATCCCAAAGACGATTTGCAGAACGCCCGCCAGCATCAGCGCCAGCAACAGAGAGGAAAAGGATCCGAGTGTTTCCATCGCGCCAACCACAATCGTCACCAGCCCGGCAGCCGGTCCGCTGACTGCAAAACGCGACGGACTGAGCAGGGTGACGATCACGCCGCCGATAACGCCGGTCAGCAGGCCGACAAAAGGTGGCAATCCGCTGGCCTGCGCAATGCCAAGACTCAGCGGCAGCGCAACCAGAAACACGACAATCCCGGCCGGGATATCGTAACGCAGAAAATTCATGTTCAGATTTTCAGGGGATTTCATCGTCATGAAGCGCTCTCCACTGCGTATGAGGGGGTGAGGACGGGGCGTGGGAATAATGCGGTCACAATAGGCTTCTCTCTGTCAGGGGGCGGCGAAAATGCGCGATGGCCCGGTGGCGGTCAACGTCTAAAGTTAGAAATTCTTTAGTTACGATTTGAAGCTTTCTGATGCACTTTCTAACATGGTAGTCGGCAATTCCGCATAAGGAAAATCTTAGAGTGTTGCGGTGGTGATCACGGAAAATGGGATTTACGGCCTGAAAAGCTTGATCTGACGCATGACAAACCCACTTGTCGCAGCAGCCGTTTTTTCGCCCAAGTATAATCTCCGGCCTTGATTTTCTGGCTGCGAAATCACGATGTATTAGCCGTGCTTAAGCAAAATTCCTCTTTTTTCAGCGAAAACTCTTTATGCCAATCAGCCTGATCCAACCCGAACGCACCCTGTTTTCTTATCCGCGCTACTGGGCCGAATGCTACGGCACGGCACCGTTTTTCCCGATGAGCCGGGCGGAAATGGATGAACTTGGCTGGGACAGCTGTGACGTGATCGTGGTGACCGGCGATGCGTATGTCGATCATCCGAGTTTCGGCATGGCGATCATTGGCCGCATGCTGGAAGCGCAAGGTTTTCGTGTCGGGATCATTGCGCAGCCGGACTGGAGCAACAAAGAGGATTTCATGCGGCTCGGGAAGCCGAATCTGTTTTACGGCGTGACCGCCGGCAATATGGATTCGATGATCAACCGCTATACTGCCGACCGGAAATTGCGTCATGACGATGCCTATACGCCAGGTAACGTGGGCGGTAAACGTCCCGATCGCGCCACGCTGGTCTACACCCAGCGCTGTAAAGAAGCCTACAGCGATGTCCCGGTTTTGCTCGGCGGTATCGAAGCCAGCCTGCGTCGTATCGCACATTACGATTACTGGTCCGATACCGTGCGCCGCTCGGTGCTGGTGGATTCCAAAGCGGACATGCTGATTTACGGCAATGGTGAAAGGCCGCTGGTGGAAGTGGCGCACCGCCTGGCCGCGGGGGAATCCATCAGTGACATTCATGATGTGCGTAACACCGCCGTGATGCGCAAAACGGCGCTGACCGGCTGGAGCGGTGTCGATTCCACACGCCTTGATAAACCGGGGCGCATTGAGCCGATCATGAACCCGTACGGTGAGGATCTGCCGTGTTCAGAAGGGGAATTACCTGCGCCGGATGCCCCGCAGCCGGTAACGGTGCGCGCGCCAAAGCCGAAACCGTGGGAGAAAACCTACGTTCTGCTGCCGTCATTTGAAAAAGTGAAGGGCGATAAAGTGCTGTACGCGCATACTTCGCGCATTCTGCATCACGAAACCAACCCCGGCTGTGCGCGTGCGCTGATGCAAAAACACGGCGACCGCTATGTGTGGATCAATCCACCGGCTATCCCGCTGTCTACCGAAGAAATGGACGATGTATTTGGCCTGCCGTTCCAGCGCGTACCCCATCCGTCTTACGGCAAGGCGAAAATTCCGGCATATGACATGATCCGTTTCTCGATCAATATTATGCGTGGCTGTTACGGCGGTTGTGCGTTTTGTTCGATCACCGAACATGAAGGGCGGATCATTCAGAGCCGCTCTGAAGCGTCGATCGTCCGGGAAATAGAAGAGATCCGCGACAATGTTCCGGGATTCACCGGTGTGATTTCCGATCTGGGTGGCCCGACCGCCAACATGTATATGCTGCGCTGTCAGTCGCCGAAAGCGGAGCAAAGTTGTCGCCGCGCGTCCTGTGTGTATCCGGAAATTTGTACACACATGGACACTAACCATGAGCCGACGATCAACCTTTACCGCCGTACGCGCAGTCTGAAGGGGATCAAGAAAATCCTGATCGCGTCAGGCGTACGTTATGATCTGGCGGTGGAAGATCCGCGTTATATCAAAGAGCTGGCCGAGCATCACGTGGGCGGGTATCTGAAGATCGCGCCGGAACATACCGAAACCGGGCCGTTGTCCAAAATGATGAAACCGGGGATGGGCAGTTATTACCGGTTCAAAGAGCTGTTTGACAGTTATTCGAAACAGGCCGGGAAAGAGCAATATCTGATCCCGTATTTCATTTCTGCGCATCCGGGCACACGCACTGAAGACATGATCAATCTGGCGCTGTGGCTGAAGAAAAATCGTTTCCGGCTGGATCAGGTGCAGAATTTTTATCCGTCGCCGCTCGCCAGTGCCACCACTATGTATTACAGCGGTAAGAATCCGCTCGGCAAAGTGGATTATAAAAGTGAAGATGTGGTCGTGCCGAAAGGCGATCGTCAGCGGCGGTTGCATAAAGCCTTACTACGCTATCACGATCCGGTGAACTGGCCGGTGATCCGTGAGGCACTGACTGCGATGGGTATGCGCCGCCTGATAGGGATTCGCCCTGATTGTCTGGTGCCCCCGGACGGTTTTGATCCGCAATTTGCGGCCTCACGTTCAGGCAAAGCGAAACCGGCTGCCACACGTTTTACCCCCGCAAAAACGCAAAATCCGGCGGCCGCAAAAGCAAAACCCGCCGGACAGAGGGTTAATCGAGGTAAAAGACCGGTTTAAGGTCGTTGCTGACCGGACTGTTATCGGCATTGGCAGGCATTACGTCTGCCATATGCTTCCACCATTTCTGGCATATTTCCGTTTTCGCCACCGCGTTCCATCTTTCTTCTGATTCAATTTCCACATAGCCAAACAGCAGATTACGTTTTTCATCGAGGAAAATGCTGTAGTGATGCGCCCCGTGGGCTTTCAGGGTTTCCGCCAGTTCCGGCCAGATTGGCGAGTGTCGGCGCTGATATTCATCGTGTGCATTTGCATTAACCTGCATCACGAAGGATTTACGGATCATATTTTCTCCTGTTGGGTAACGTCCCCCTGCGAAGGGGAGGAGTAAAGAAATGACAACTGCTTTCTTCCCCTTCACAGAGGCAGAAGCTAAAAACTACATGGCTTTCAGATACAACTCGCGCACTTCTTCACGGGTTGCGGTGCGCGGATTGCACGGCGCACATGGGTCAGCGAGAGCCTTGTCGAGCCAGCCTTCGATATCCGCTTCACAAATGCCCAGTTCTTTGAAACCGGAAGGGATCCCCACACGGGTGGACAATTGGCGAATAGCGTCAATGGCCGCAATACTGGCCTGCGTTTCGCTGATACCTTGCGTCTGTACGCCCATCGCGCGGGCAATGTCGGCAAAGCGGTGAGGCGCACTCGCGCGGTTAAACGCTTCGACGACCGGCAGCAGGATCGCATTACAGACGCCGTGCGGCAGATTATGTGTCGCGCCAGGCTGATGCGCCAGTGCGTGAACCAGCCCCAAACCTGCGCTGTTAAATGCCATACCGGCCAGATATTGCCCCTGCGCCATTTTCTCGCGGGCTTCGATATCATCGCCGTGATCGACGGCTTTTGGCAGCCATTGCGTGATCGTTGAAATCGCGGCAAGTGCTGTCGGGTCAGTCAGCGGATGCGCGCCGACGGAAACATAGGCTTCGATGGCGTGGGTCAGCGCATCCATGCCGGTCGCGGCGGTGACACTGGCCGGAATTTTGAGCATCACTGCCGGATCGTCCACGGCGATATCCGGGATCAGACTGGTGTCGATGATCACTTCTTTCACCTGACGCTGGCTGTCGATGATCACCGCATTACTGGTGAGTTCTGCCGCTGTGCCTGCCGTAGTATTAATCGCCACCAGAAAGACACCCGGTTTACTGACTTTGCCGATACCGGAATACAGGGTGGCAGGGCCCGGATTGGCGGTCAGAATTTTGATGCCTTTTGCGGTATCAATCGGGCTGCCGCCACCGAAAGCAATCAGATAATCGCACTGGTTTTCCTGATACAGACGGAAGCCTTCATCAACATGGGCGGAGGTTGGATTCGGCACTACGCCGCCGTAAATGGCATAAGGCAGTCCGGCCTGTTTGAGTGCGGAGAATAAATTGTCGAGCAGACCCAGTTCGATTAACTGACCATCGGTCACGATAAGGGCTTTACCCTGTGGTTTAGTCGCCAGCATTGCAACCATATCTTCGATTGCGCCCTGACCGTGGAGGCTGATTTTAGGTAAGGCCAACATGAAACTCATAAAAATTCCCTCTATAGAGTAAGTAAAATAGGTGTTCTGCTGCCTGCTGCTCCGGGGTCTTTGCCATTTCCTGCTACGGGGAACATCCGCTGTCCCCCGTGCATGATTTATGATGTCAGGAGCATAAAGTGCCTGATCAGGCTTTTAATGCGGCCTCGAAAGGTGTGACTTCAAAACGTTTGCCGAGGGCAATCAGCTCTTCAGTCTGGATAGTTTGTTTCATCCCCCCCATGGAAATCACTTTCACCAGGATCTCCGCTGATTTTTCGGCGGTGTCGATCAGGCCAAAAGCGTCGTCCAGCGTCGGGCCGCAACCGAAGATACCGTGGAACGCCCACAGCACCAGGCTGTGATGTTGCATCCGGTCGGAAGTCGCTGCTCCGATACCATCGGTGCCCGGCACCATCCACGGTACAATCCCCACGCCGTCGGGGAAGACCACCAGACATTCCGTGCTGCATTCCCACAATTTGCGGGTGATCTTGGCGCTGTCGAGTTCAAGCACGTACGTCAGTGCGATCAGGTTGGTCGCATGGCAGTGCATGATGACGCGATCCTGACCGTTGGTGACACGTTTACGTACGGCATGAGATTGCAGATGGGAGGCCAGCTCCGAAGTTGGCAAGCCGCCTGCGGTCAGACCCCACAGGATTTTGTAACTGGCACCTTTATCATCGAGCTGAATAACGGTCAGCGCTTCTGACGGGGCCAGTTGCACATTACGGAAAAACTTACCGGAGCCGGTCACGATGAAATATTCGTTGGCCAGATCGGGCGCGTGCTGAGTCAGCTCAACCTGACGTGGCTGCGCGTAAAAATCATTTATATAAGGTGCGACGTCTTCCGGTAACAGACGCATGCTGACGTTGCCGCCGTTACGTTCATCCCAGCCTTTCAGCCACATATCGGTGGTCGCCTTGACCATACCTTGTACAAACCACGAGCTAAATAATGTTTTCATCGGTGCTTTCCTGCGAATAAGGTGAATGCGTTTCTGGTGTGTTCAGCGGCACTTAACGTTTTGCCAGCACGCTGGTTTCGTAATGACGAATGGTATCCAGCCACTGACCGCCAACCGGTACGTCGTGACGCTGGCAATACATGTCCCATACGGCCTGCCACGGCAGGGATTTTTGTTCTTCCAGCAGGGCCAGACGCGCGGTGTAATCGCCTTCTGCTTCCAGCTGTTTCAGTAAACTGGTTGGTTCGAGCAGGGCTTTCAGCAGGGCTTTTTTCATATTGCGGGTGCCGATAACCCAGGCTGCGATGCGGTTGATCGAAGCATCGAAGAAATCCAGGCCGATATGCACGCGGTTGAACAGATTATGGCGCACGATTTCGCTGGCGATGGCTTGTGTCTCGTCGTCCAGCAGCACCACGTGATCGCTGTCCCAGCGTACCGGACGGCTGACGTGCAGCAGCAGGCGGGGCACATATAGCATCGCCGCAGAGATTTTGTCGGAAATCACTTCGGTTGGATGGAAGTGACCGGCATCGAGGCACAGCGCAGTGCCGCGACTGGCAGCGTAACCGAGATAGAATTCGTTTGAGCCGACGGTGTAGCTTTCAGAACCGATGCCAAACAGTTTGCTTTCGACGGCATCGATGTGTTCGGTGATATCAAACTTCTCAGAAATCACTTCATCAAGTGCGCTCATCAGGCGCTGGCGCGGTGCCAGACGGTCTACGGTGATGTCTTTCATGCCATCCGGCACCCAGATATTCATCACTGACGGTGTGCCCAGTGCACGGCCAAACGAGGCGGAAATGCGGCGGCTGGCCTGGCAATGTTCAATCCAGAACTGACGAATTTCCGGGTTCGCGTGTGACAACGTGAAGCCGTCTGCGCTCATCGGGTGTGAGAAACAAGACGGGTTGAAGTCCAGACCCAGTTTGTTTTTCTTCGCCCAGTCAACCCAGCCGGTGAAGTGCTTCGGCTCGATTTCATTACGGGCTACGGGTTGATCGGACTCCAGATAAATCGCATGCAGATTCAGACGGTTAGGGCCGGGTATCATGGAAACTGCCAGTTCCAGATCAGCGCGGAGTTGCTGAGCGTTACGCGCTTTGCCGGGATAATTACCGGTCGCCTGAATGCCGCCGGTCAGGCTGCCTTCAGGGTTTTCGAAGCCAGCGACATCATCCCCCTGCCAGCAATGGATAGAAACGGGCAGGGTATCAAGTTGTCTGATTGCAGCTTCGGCATCAATACCCAGCTGTGCAAAGCGTTCTTTGGCAAGTGTCCATGCTTGATCGATAGATGAAGTCATACTGCGAGTTCCTCATTGGCGTGACAGAGCGCCTGAAAGCGGCGCCAGTGAATAGCGAAATCCGCGTGAATACGGGGAAGGTAATGGTGTTGCTCAAAATTCGTGGCAACAATGCGACGAAATTCAGCGGTATCGTTGACGGCGTTCAGCGCCATCAGCTGGCAACCGATATTGCCCAGCGTTGAGGCCTCGACCGGGCCTGCGCTGACGCGTACCTGACAGACATCAGCACAAAGCTGGTTCAGGAACTGGTTCTGGCTGCCGCCGCCAACGATATGGATATCTTCCAGCGGTGCCCCTTGTAACTGAGCAAGTTGCAATGCAATTTTGCGGTACAGCATGGCAAGGCTGTCGAAAATACAGCGAGCCAGTTCAGCCGGGGACTCCGGTACCGGATCACCCGTTTGACGGCAGGCATCACGAATGGCAGCGACCATGGAGGGAGGATTGATAAAGCGATCTTCATTCGGGTTAATCAGATAAGTGAACGGCGTGACGTTTTTAGCCAGCGTGATGAGTGACGGTAAATCCTGGATGTTCAGTTCGCGGCAAACCCGCTGAAACAACCATAATCCCATGATATTTCTTAATACACGATAGCTGCCATCAATGCCGCCTTCGTTAGTGATATTGTCGTGAAGTGCCTCAGCATGGTTAAAGGCTTGCGGGCTTTCAATGCCCATCAGCGACCAGGTGCCGGAACTGAGGTAGGCGCTGTGTGAACGGGTCAGCGGGGCGGCAACCACCGCGCTGGCAGTATCGTGCGTCGCGACGCTGAATACCGGCACGCTGCGGCCGCGGGGGCTTTTCCACACTCCCCGGGAATGACCCGGCTGGGTGGGTTTTTGTAACCAGCGGCGTGGTACACCCGCCAGTTTCAGCAAGTCTTCGTCCCAGTCACCGGTGGCGAGATTGAGCATTTGCGTGGTGCTGGCGTTGGTGTATTCCCAGTTCAGTTTGCCGGTGAGGCGGTAAAAGAAATAATCCGGGATCATCAGCATGTGAGCCGCTTTATTGACGATGTCAGGCTGCTGTTCGCTCAATGCACGCAGTTGGTAAAGTGTATTAAACGGCATGAACTGGATGCCGGTTTTCTGGTACAAATTTTCACGGCCAAATTGCTGTTCCACCCGCGCCATCACGCCTTCCGTGCGGTTGTCACGATAAGCAACCGGCAAACCGACCCGCTGCCCCTGAGCATCAAGCAGGACGTAATCCACCCCCCAGGTATCAATCCCGATACCGTCAAGCTGAACACCGGACGCATCAAGGCGATTCAGCCCTTCAAGAATGTGTTTTTCCAGCGCATCAAGGTCCCAGGTATCGTGACCATCAACGCGGATCAGGTTATTAGGAAACCGGTGGATTTCTTTCAATGTCAGCGTTGCTGCCGGATCGGGATCCTGACGGGTAAATGTCGCCAGCATCACCCGGCCGCTGGAAGCGCCGAGGTCAATAGCGGCAAGATGGTGAGTTGTCATAGCGGCCATTCCTTATCGAAGATATGGCCAGTGTAGGAGGAGCGCCTGAAAGGCACCTTCCGGTGATTGCCACCGGTTTTGGCAGGATGGCAGCATTAAAAAGGTAGATGCGAGGCAGATCACATAATGCTCCAAAGCTGGCTGAAACAGGGCTATCCGCAGCTGAGTAATGCGGCATAAGCGATTGTGATCTTTGCCGCAGATCTGCATCAGGGCAGAGGGAATCTTTGAAATATGACCGTTTATGATGCTTTTACTGCCGTGGTTTGAAGGCAGGAAAGCAGGCCGCAGGGTAGGGTTGTTCCCCGAAGCACAGTGATTTTGAACCGGAGGTGATACATGACGTTACTGAGAGGTGATGATTATTTTGCGGCGCCTGAGCTGACCGTGACGGTTGAGCGCCGGCTCCCACAAGATGTATTCCCGGAGCACTACCATGATTTCCATGAAATTATGCTGGTGGAAAGCGGATCAGGTGTGCATATCTTTAACGACAACCCTTATACACTGACGGCCGGTGCGGTCTGTTTCGTGCGAGCCAGTGATCATCATCTGTTTGAAAATGTTGATAACTTACGTCTGACCAATGTGTTGTTCCGCTCACCAAAGGCGTTCCGTTTCATTCAGGACGTCAGCCACTTCCTTCCTCAGGAACATCACTATCAGTCGCAGATCCACTGGCAGCTCAGCCCGTGTGTACTTTCACAGGTGCTGAACTGCATTACACAACTTGAAGCACTGCCGGACAGCGTTGAAATGGAACATATCGCGACCCGTGAAAGTCTGTTTTTACAATTGCTGATCCTGCTTTATCAGGATTGTTTCCAGCCACAATTGCGAGATACCTCGGAAAACAGGGTCAATCAACTTTTGCAATGGCTCCAGTCGCATTACAGTGAGGAAGTCAACTGGACCGAAGCTGCAGAACGCTTCTCACTGGCGCTGCGAACATTACATCGTCAGATGAAGCATTACACTGGCATGACGCCGCAGCGGTATCTTAACCGGCTGAGGTTGCTGGAAGCGCGCCGTCGTTTACATCATAGCGATCAAAGCATTACCGATATCGCTTATGCCTGCGGGTTCAGTGACAGTAACCACTTCTCGACACAGTTTCGTCGGGAATTTTCGGTGTCGCCAAAACTCATGCGTGATCAGTTGCGTTAAACGGCACCTCTCGCAGTTTCCGGTATGTTTACCTGAGTACTGCCTCGTTTATTTTGTCGTCAAACGGGTGAGAGATTGCAAATATGTCGTTGAAATTGAATAAAAATGATTTCTTTCTGACCGACATGAATTCGGTGGTGGTGGCTGAACGCCATCCCCAGGCCGACTTTCCGAGTCATGACCATGATTTTGATGAACTGGTTATTGTCTGGCGCGGTAATGGTCTGCATGTCTGGAACGATATCCCTTATCCCATCACCTGCGGTGACCTGTTTTATATTAATTCACGGGACCGGCATAGCTATGAGTCAGTCAACGAACTGGCACTGGATAATGTGCTGTTTTGCCGTGAGCGTTTCGGGCTGGCGGCCGACTGGTCGCAATTATTGCCGGGCGAGAATGTCAGCCAGGAACAACGTTACTGGCGGCTGAGTACGCTTGGCATGTCAGTTTTGCGTGATAAAGTGGATGAGCTTGCTAAAGAGTGTATGAAATCGGAGCCGCTTTCGGTGCAACTGAGCGAAGCCCTGCTGATGCAGCTGGCACTCTTGTTATTACGCTTTCGCCAGCGGCCGGACAGTGGCGCGTTACCGGATGCGCATCAGCTGGATTTATTGCTGATGGCCCTGCGGGCAAATATCGCCGCTCCCTTCCACCTTGAAACGTTTTGCCTGCAACATCAGCTTAATCCGCGTGCTTTACGTTCGCTGTTCAAGCAGCACACCGGCATGAGTGTGACCCATTATTTACGTCAGCTGAGGCTTTGCCGGGCGATGAGTTTGCTGCGTTATGGCAACATGACAATCAGTGATGTGGCCGCTGAATGCGGCTTTGATGACAGTAACTATTTTTCTGTGGTGTTCAGTCGGGCAAGTGGTGTTTCGCCGCGTGACTACCGGCAACGTTTTACACAGCAGGCCGGTAAAATCCTTTTATCCTCAATGACCGCAGAATAAATTCTGCGGTCATTAAGCGATGCAGCGCTTACAGTGCCATACCCAGACCGACAATATTTGCCGCCAGAATAATCACCAGCGCACCGATGCAAAGCACACGTACCGGTTTTTTGCCTACACCGAGCCATTCTTTCAGCACCAGACCGACGATGCCCCCGCACAAGACGTAGAAACTCATGTGCAGCATCCAGCTCATGTAATCATATTCTGCCGGAATGCTGGCATGACCCCAGGCGTAGAAGAAGAACTGCAGATACCACATTACGCCGCCAATAATGGAGAAGATCGCATTCGTAAGCAGCAGGGATTTCGCCACCGACATATCGGCGCGCAAAGAGAGGGTTTTACGTGTTGCCAGACGGATAAAGCAGAAGCCGAGGTTAACTACCGCACCGCCGCCCATGATCACCACATAACTCGGCAGGGCGACATACAGCGGATCAATCCCGAGCGCGCGCGCCGCTTCGTGCATGGGCACTGCAGCGCTCATGGCGAAAGACATCCCCGCAGAGAAAATTCCGCACATTACAGCCAGAATCAGCCCTTTACGCAGATTGAACTCTTCAGCTTTAATACCTAATGCTTTTTCTTTCAGGAAGCCCGCATAGCTGACAATGGCTACACCAATGACCGCAACAAATACGCCGAGCAGGGTGAGCTGGCCACCTAAGGTGCCAAACAGAATGCCAATTTTGCCCTGCAAAACAGGCGTCATTAGCGTCCCGATAATCAGGGTAATGCCAATGGCGATGCCTATCCCCATCGACATGCCGAGATAGCGCATGGTCAGACCGTAATTGATGTTACCGATCCCCCACATGGCGCCAAACAGAAAAACGGGCAACAGAGTGGCAAAACTGAATGAACCGTAATAGGCCCGGAAATCAGGCAATAGCACGTAGCTGACCGCCCAGGGCAGAATGATCCAGGAAAAAAAGCCGCCAAGCGACCACATGGTTTCCCATGACCAATGTTTCACTTGTTTGAATGGCGCATAGAAGCAAGCTGCGCTGGCTGCCCCTATCAGATGCCAGATGATCCCTAACACTATCGAACTGTTCATACACCGGACCTTTTATTATGTAGAGTAATGGGTAAGCAAAAGCGCTGCTGTTAGCTGATCCTGCAGAAATCCGGGCAGCGGGTGGCGGTAGTGTAAGAAGTGTCCGGCAGGGGAGCCTTCCGGTCAGTGCCACCGGAAAATCAGCGCTGGCACTCGCCGGAAGATGCACATGAGTCAGTTCACAAATCCGGTGGTCGAATTAATAATCACATTAAATCAACAAATTAAAGAATTTTATGAGATAGAGAGAGACCGTTTACAGAACAGGCTGAGAACATGCGGGAAGGCGACATAAAGATGTGCTTTAGGATTATTTTTATCTGTCAATATTTCGGGGCAATCGGGGGGCGTGAAGGGCTTATTTAAATAGAATTAAAAAGTTATAAAGTAACAAGGAAGAGTAACATTCATTATTTAAGTCAATTTGTTTACTTTCAGCCAGAACCCTTAATCTGGCCGAAAGTTGAATGCTTATGCAGCGAAACTGAATGGCAGGTTATTTTTATGATGAACCGGCAAAACGCTGAACATCATTCGCAAAAATTATGAACGCTAAATAAGTTGTTAATCGGACATACAAACAATCGTCAGGCTATTTTTTCTTCGACGGTTTGCTGAATCTCTCCGGGTTGATCCCAGGCATAAAATATTTTATTACGACCACTGTTTTTTGCGTTATAGAGTGAGGTATCAGCTTTACCCAGAGCCTGAATAAAGTCACCTTCCTCCAGCGCAGCCAGCCCGGCACTGACCGTGACATGTGTGGAAACTTCAGCATTAAACAAATGCGGGATATTCAGCCCGAGGACTTTATTCTGGATACGCTCAGCCATGCGAACCGCATGCTCCTGCTGAACGTTGGACATCAGCACCAGAAACTCTTCTCCGCCATAACGGACAACCACATCCCGCGAGCGCACTGCATCGCGGATAGCGGCAGAAACACGCACCAGTGCCTGATCGCCCATCGTATGGCCATAGTTATCGTTATAGGCTTTGAAATGGTCGATATCGAGCAACATGACGTAATGCCCGGAGGCCTGATTAAACAGTGTTTCCAGCTTATTCTGTAACCCCCGGCGGTTATACAGGCCGGTCAGGGGATCAAGCATACTCAGGTCGCTGAATTTTTCCCGTTCACTGTAGAGATTGGCCACCATCCTGCGCGTGAATTCGTCACTGCGCCTCAGCATCAGATGATGCAGCCACAGGCCAATCAGTGGTAATGAAACTGAGAAAAGGATACGGCTGACATGTTGAAACTCGTCCAAAAAAATCACACAAAGAGTGGAAGGTACTGCATGCAGACAAAAAGCCAGAAAATTATCTGATAAAGCGATGGCGCTGATAAATAATATACTGAGCAAGCTGATCAAAAGATAATTTTTATCTAAATGGCTGGTTGCTTCAAAGCGGAAGGCTATTTGCCAGGCCCATAACAGGCCGACGGCAATGGAACAGATATTCAGATGGGCAGAGTAATTTTTCTTACTGAAAAAAGAAAATATCAGCCCTGAAAAACAAAGCACAAAAATCAGCACCAACGGTAATGGCGCAGGGGCTGCATTCTCTGGCGGGTAAGCCATAGAAAATAATGCTGTTGCGCTATTTAAAAAAAAGAATAGCAACATCGCCAGACGATGTTTGCTTTTAAGCAGCTCATCATAGGAATGAGATATCATCAAATTTACTCTATTTAGCTTGTGTTGTTCTGAATAGATAAAGTGCTTTAGCGCCTTGCACCGCATAATTATCCTAAACGGGCAGGCTAATAGTACTAATATGTAATTATTAGAATGCAATAAATATCGTTTTTAAGTGACTGTCTTAATGGAGACTTTACGGGTTTGGTTTAACCGCCCCAAAACTAGCACTTTTGCTGTCAGGTGTCACCCAAACGAAGAGCGTGACCGCAAATAGGTGGTAAATGAGAAAAAATCCTATATGATATTGGTTCTCATTATCATTATTTGGAGCAGGGTTATGATTCCGGCAATTGTCATAGCATGTGGGATCTGGGCGGTTGTAGGGATGTTTGGTAAACGTCTCACCAGCGGCTGGGGGATATTATTGCCTTGCGCACTGATGCCGCTGCTTGCCCTGACACATATGTCACTCGATCAGTTGCGTATGCTGATCGTGGTTGCGATGCTGGTCACACTGGGCATGCTTTTTCACCGCACATTACGCCATTATATGTTGCTGCCATCATTCATGGCGCTGGCAGGCAGTCTGGCTGCGGTAACGTTGAATTTTACTATTTTGTAATATAAGGATTTTGAGATGAAAAACAGGAGACACAGTAAAGCTGCCGGTCTTTTTTATTTTTTGAAACTGAAAGAAGTATCGCAGGAAGGAAAAGCTGAGGAGCATAATCACGTGGTGCGAAGAGAGGGACTTGAACCCTCACGTCCGTAAGGACACTAACACCTGAAGCTAGCGCGTCTACCAATTCCGCCACCTTCGCACAGATGATTTCTGCTTACTGCTGATTTATAGTTGCCGGAGTGGTGCGAAGGGAGGGACTCGAACCCTCACATCCGAAGGACACTAACACCTGAAGCTAGCGCGTCTACCAATTCCGCCACCATCGCGTACCGTGCCGGGCAATATAAATCTTGTGATTGTATTGGTGCGAAGGGAGGGACTCGAACCCTCACATCCAAAGGACACTAACACCTGAAGCTAGCGCGTCTACCAATTCCGCCACCATCGCGTTCCAATTGATTACTGTGTTGACGCATTCATCGGAATGTCATCAGCAAGTAACACAACCACGGGGGCGAATTCTAGAGATTTTCCCACAGGCGTCAATAGTTATTTCCCCCATTCCGGACGTTTGATGTAAAAAACAGCATATTCAGGATGAATGGTTCAATGTCACAGAGAGTCATCAGGTTAATCGATGGTTTAATCAACGGTTTTTCCAATAATGCGGTTCTGGCTCAGCGGATCAGCAGGGACGGAAAACAGCGCGATCAGCCAGTCCAGCAGCACGCGGATCCTCGGTGCCAGGAAACGGCCGGGCGGATACATGATGTATAACGGCATCGGTGGCGGAAGATACTGATGCAGTACTTCCACCAGTTCTCCCTGTGCCAGTTCCTGCGTCATCGCCAGTTGCGATGCCTGAATCAGCCCAAAGCCCGCTTTTGCGGCGGCGACATACGCGTCAGCGCCGCTAACGGTCAGTTTGCTGGCGAGCTGACACTTTTCAATCTTTCCGTCAGTCACAAACTCCAGATGCGACTCTGTCCGCTGGTGGGCAAAGAAATAGCCCACGGCCTGATGCCCGGTGAGATCATCCGGCGTCTGCGGCGTACCGAATTTCGCTAAATAGCCGGGAGAAGCGCAGGTAATTTGTTTCAAATCCGCCAGATGGCGTGACTGCAAATTATCATCTTCTGCAGGCCACGCGCGCACCACACAATCTACCCCCTGATCCAGCAGATTGATGGCGTTATCATTGGCACTGACGCTCAGGGTTATCTGCGGATAGCGCTGGTAAAACGCTGGCAGCGCGGGGATCACCTTCGCACGTGCCAGTGAATGGGGCATGTCGATGCGGACAATGCCTGCGGGCTGGGTTTTGTGATGCGCAAACAGAGCGTCCGATTCTTCCAGCGCCGAAATCAATTGCAGACAGCGTTGATAATAGATTTTGCCTTCGTCAGTGATTTTGACCTGGCGTGTCGTGCGCAGAAACAGGCGGACACCCAGTCGCTGTTCCAGACGTTTCAGGGTGGTACTGACCGTGGCGCGTGGCACATTAAGATCTTCTGCCGCCCGGCTGAAACTTTCCAGTTCGGCAATGCGGATGAAGGTTTTCATCGCCTGAATGTGATCCATAACGTTCTCTGTGATTGTTTGCAATTTATGAACAGTGTTGCACGTTTTTGCTGATTTATCTTTCCTGAAAGAACAACCACACTTAATCCGATTACTTCTCACTCTGTGTCATAAGGAAAATCCGATGAAACAACGTCAGTTGGGTAAAAATGGTCCGATGGTGTCAGCGCTGGGGCTGGGTTGCATGGGCATGAGCGACTTCTACACCACCGGCCTCGACGATAAAGAATCGATGGCAACGCTTGCGCGCGCGCTGGAACTGGGCGTCACAATGCTCGATACCGCCGACATGTATGGCCCGCATACCAATGAAGAACTGTTGGGACGCTTCCTGAAAGGGCGTCGAAATCAGGTTTTTTTAGCCACCAAATTCGGCATTGTGCGTGACCCGTCCAACCCGCAGGTTCGTGGGACAAACGGCCATCCGGACTATGTCCGCCAATCCGTAGAAGGCAGCCTGAAGCGTCTGGGGACGGAGGTTATCGATCTCTATTATCAGCACCGCCCTGATGCGACGGTGCCGGTTGAAGAAACGATCGGCGCGCTGTCGGATCTGGTGCATGAAGGCAAGATCCGTTATATCGGGCTGAGTGAAGTGCCGGTGAGCATTCTGGAGCGTGCACACAAAGTGCATCCGGTCACCGCGTTGCAAACCGAATATTCGCTCTGGTCGCGTGATGTGGAAGCTGACATTTTACCGGCGTGTGAGCGCCTGGGGATTGGTTTTGTGCCTTACAGTCCGCTGGGACGGGGTTTTCTGACCGGACAAATCCGTTCAGTGGACGATCTGGATTTGGATGATTACCGTCGCGAGAGTCCGCGTTTTCAGGGAGAAAACTTCGCGAAAAATCTGCAACTGGCGGAAAAAATCAGTGAACTGGCGCAGGACAAAGGAGTGAAACCCTCGCAGCTGGCGCTGGCGTGGGTATTAGCGCAGGGCGATAACATAGTGCCGATCCCTGGCACTAAACATCGTCATTATCTTGAGGAAAACATCGCCGCGCTTGATGTCTCCCTGAGTGAAGCCGAAATCGCGGCGATCGAAGCAGTATTTCCTTTCCGCGTGGCAGCGGGTGATCGCTACAACGCAGAACTGATGCGTTTCCTCAGTGCCTGACTGATTAACGTTTTTTCTTTTTCAGATCGCGCGGCGGACGTCCACGTACGGCCCGGTACACCTTGAAGCGACCGTTTTGTGCCAGTACTTCGTGGCTGCCAAAGGTGTCATCAAGCAGGGCGGCGTAAGGCAGGAAGGCGTTCGCCACAATGCGCAGTTCGCCGCCGATATTCAGATGACTTACCGCACCACGGATCAACTGCTCCGCCGCCGTCAGGCTGGTTTGCAGACCTTCGTGGAATGGCGGGTTGGAGATGATCATATCGAAACGACCGGCAATGTCGGAATAGACGTTGCTGGCGATGACTTCGCCCGGCAAATCGTTCGCCGCCAGTGTAGCGCGGCTGGCTTCAATAGCGGCCGCGCTCACATCACTGAGCGTGATTTTCATCTTCGGCGAGTACATGGCCAGCACAGAAGCCAGCACGCCGGAACCACAGGCGACATCCAGCACTTTACCTTTAACCGGTTCTTCGAAGCTGTTGATCAGCAACAGGCTTCCGCTGTCCAGACCTTCCCGGCTGAAGACGCCCGGCAGGGTTTTAATGGTCACTTCTTCGACCATGTACTGATCCCACCAGCCATCAGCATCAAACTCAGGCTGCTTTTCCAGACGGCCATGGTACAAACCGCAACGACGCGCACTGTCGATTTTGCTCAGTTCGCACAGACCTTCGAGCGTGGTTTCCGCGCTGCGCACACCACTGCGGTTTTCACCGATGACAAACACATCAATGCCAACTGGCAAGTGTGACAGTAAGTTGAACAGCTGGAATTTTGCTTCCAGTTTGCTCTTTGGCCAGTAATAGACGAGCACATCGCACGGCGCGATGAATTCAGCGTCAGCAACTAAGCCAAACTGAACGTTTTCTCCCAGCGCTTTGCTGAGCATCTGCCAGTGGTGATACATATTGGTGTGGACGCGAACTTCTTCGGCGTCAATTTCAGCAGGCAGGCTGTCTTGTAAGTCACCGGCGAACAGGACGCGGCGGCCTTCAAATTCTTCGCTGTGGCGCAGTATGACTTCACTGGCCGGAGTTAATGCAGACATCAGGGTGTGGCTCCTCAAGGATTAGCGGGCGATTATAGAGGTTTATTGGCGCATGTTCGATGTGTTTGCTAGCATAGCCGGGCTTTTCGTACTTCAACCGGCAGGGAACAGGCATGGCATCCAGACGAGATACGCTGTTACAACAACTGGGCATTACCCAGTGGACGCTGCGCCGGCCTGCTGTATTACAAGGCGAAGTGGCGGTCAGTCTGCCTGCGGAAACCCAGTTGCTGATTGTTGCCGCCGTTCCGCCAGCGGAGGATGATCCGCTGGTCAGGGATGTTTTGCGCAGCCTGGCGCTGACAGAATCACAAGTTTACCGCCTGACACCTGAACAGGTCACTATGTTACCTGAAGATACCCGCTGCAATATCTGGCGACTGGGGTTAAGCGAACCGCTGACTCTTGCTGGCCCGCAGCTCTCCAGTCCGGCCCTGGCCGAACTCTATCAAGACGCCGGCGCCAAACGTGCGCTCTGGCAGCAGATCTGTGAAAATGAACAACATTTCTATCCTGACGCCCGCTGATCTTCCCCGTGCATTTGCCATCGAACAAGCCAGTCATGCCTTTCCGTGGACTGAAAATACGCTTGCCAGCAATCAGGGCGAACGCTACCTGAACCTTAAAATCATGCAGGGCGAGGTGATGGCGGGATTTGCGATTACCCAAATTGTTCTCGACGAAGCCACCTTGTTTAATATCGCTATCGATCCGGCTTTTCAGCGACAGGGCTTAGGTCGCAGGTTGCTGGAAGAAGTGATACAACTGCTTGAGCAGAAAGATGTTTTTACGTTATGGCTTGAAGTCCGTGCTTCCAACGCCAAAGCTATCGCGCTGTATGAAAGCCTCGGTTTTAATGAACTCTCCGTTCGCCGTAATTACTATCCCGCCGCACAAGGCCGCGAAGATGCCATCATGATGGCGTTGCCGCTGGGCTGAAAGAATGGGGGTACCCTGGTCTGCCGTTAAAGTGCATCCTGATGAAACCATTGAAATTGCGCGTGAACGCTGGCCAGATTTGCTTACGGAGTTACCGATGCTTGAAGAACATAAAATAGTTCTGCGAGAACACTGGGCCGCACTTTCAACCGACTTCCGTTTCTAACGCGCTCTCTTAGTCACACCATACAAAAAAACCATTGATTGCCCATACCGTCTAAATCAGTGAAAATAGCCGGCTATAACTTTTATTACCGCTTTGCCTGACGTCACCTTCTGACGTGATGTGAAATCCTATGCAGGGCGGACCAACAGCAGAAACGTGAAAAACATGTCTCCAAGTGAATACGCCCTTGAAGTGGCTAAGCGCCGCACATTTGCCATCATCTCTCACCCCGATGCCGGTAAAACCACCATTACTGAAAAAGTTTTGTTATTCGGACAGGCCATTCAAACCGCCGGTACAGTAAAAGGCCGTGGCTCCAGCCATCACGCCAAATCCGACTGGATGGAAATGGAGAAACAACGTGGTATTTCCATCACCACGTCCGTGATGCAGTTCCCGTACAAGCAGTGTCTGGTTAACCTGCTCGACACCCCAGGGCACGAAGACTTCTCCGAAGATACCTACCGTACGCTGACCGCCGTTGACTGCTGTCTGATGGTGATCGATGCCGCAAAAGGTGTCGAAGATCGTACCCGTAAACTGATGGAAGTCACCCGTCTGCGCGATACGCCGATCCTGACTTTTATGAACAAACTCGACCGTGACATCCGTGACCCGATGGAAGTGATGGACGAAGTGGAGCGTGAGCTGAAAATCGCCTGCTCTCCGATTACCTGGCCAATCGGCTGCGGTAAATTGTTCAAAGGGGTTTATCACCTTTATAAAGACGAAGTGTATCTGTACCAGACCGGTAAAGGTCACACCATTCAGGAAGTTCGCGTGGTCAAAGGCCTGAACAATCCTGAGCTGGATGCTGCCGTTGGCGAAGATCTGGCCGCACAATTGCGTGATGAGCTGGAACTGGTGCAGGGCGCGTCGCATGAATTCGACCATGAGGCTTTCCTGCAGGGCGAACTGACACCGGTCTTCTTCGGTACGGCACTCGGTAACTTTGGTGTTGACCATATGCTCGACGGTCTGGTGGACTGGGCGCCTGCGCCGATGCCACGTAAAACTGACCTGCGCGAAGTGAAAGCCGATGATGAGAAATTCACCGGTTTTGTTTTCAAAATTCAGGCCAACATGGACCCGAAACACCGTGACCGCGTGGCGTTCATGCGAGTGGTGTCCGGTAAATATGAAAAAGGCATGAAACTGCGTCAGGTGCGTACCGGCAAAGATGTAGTGATTTCCGATGCGCTGACCTTTATGGCCGGAGACCGTTCGCACGTTGAAGAAGCCTATCCTGGCGACATCATTGGTCTGCATAACCACGGCACAATTCAGATTGGCGACACCTTTACTCAGGGTGAGAACATGAAATTCACCGGCATTCCTAACTTTGCCCCTGAACTGTTCCGTCGTATTCGTCTGCGTGACCCGCTGAAACAGAAACAGTTGCTGAAAGGGCTGGTACAGCTTTCAGAGGAAGGTGCGGTACAGGTCTTCCGTCCGATTGCCAACAACGATTTAATCGTCGGTGCGGTCGGGGTGTTGCAGTTTGAAGTGGTGGTGGCGCGTCTGAAAAGCGAATACAACGTGGAAGCGATTTATGAATCTGTGAACGTCTCGACTGCCCGTTGGGTTGAATGCAGTGACGTGAAGAAATTCGAAGAATTTAAACGCAAAAATGAAACCAATCTGGCGCTCGATGGTGGTGATAATTTAGCGTACATCGCACCAACAATGGTGAACCTGAATCTGGCGTCTGAGCGTTATCCGGAAGTTAAATTCCGCAAAACCCGCGAACATTAATTCTTCTATTATCAGGTTCTGAAACAGAAAGACGGTAAATTGGCCGTCTTTTTTTTCGCCTTTCGCCTGCCCGGAACAGTTTATCCTCTTACCCTCCCTGATTATTTAATCACCGCCCTGGCTGAAAAATGGGCGCAAACCGCCCCCGGCACTAAGACTTGTCTGCATTAGAGGCCATATTCGACGATCTCCCTACTAATCTGATCATTCTTGACTATATTAAATGTGTGTTCAGGACGGGTGGCTTAAAGCACTACTTTGAAGTCACGTTGCAGAGTGTTATGTCGTATGGCGATCATAAGCCAGAATAAAACGATGTACTCTGCTACAAGGAAAGTAAAAACAGCAGCAATACAATTTGTTAGAAGGCGTCACCAAGAATGTGACGTGTAGAGCCGCAATCAAGGCTCATAAACCGAAAGGAAGAAATCGATGAAAAATTCTAAATTTGCCTATTCCATGATGGCTGTAGTTCTGGGTACCGCACTGATGAGCGGTAGCGCTTTGGCTGCAACGACGACTACAGATAGCGCAGGTGCAAAAATCGATAGTTCCATGAAGAAAGTTGATAACTACATGGGCGACAGTGCCATCACAGCAAAAGTGAAAAGTGCTCTGGTAGATGATAAAGCGATTAAAAGCAACGATATCTCCGTCACGACCAATTCCGGCGTTGTCACGCTGAGCGGTTTTGTGGGTTCACAGGCTGAAGCTGAGCAGGCTGTGGCAGTAGCCACTAAAGTTGAAGGTGTTAAATCCGTCAGCGACAAACTGCATACCAAAGACAGCAAAGATCAAAGCGTTAAAGGCTATGCCGGTGACAGCGCGACCACGGCCTCTGTAAAAGCTAAATTGCTGGCTGATGACATCGTCCCATCACGTAACGTGAAAGTTGAAACTACCGACGGCGTGGTACAGCTTTCCGGTAACGTGAAAGATCAGGCACAGTCTGACCGTGCTGAAAGCGTCGCCAAAACCGTTGATGGCGTGAAAAGCGTCAAAAATGATCTGAAAGTCGCACCGTAACGATCATCTGCTGTAGCTGTTGTCTATAGCGCCCTCCTCAGGGCAGGGCGCTTTATTTTCGGAATAACGCATAACTATATTTATTTATGTGCCTGCTGAATATTCGGGATGAACGGAATTGCCTGCAGTTGGGAAAAATATCGTGTCGGAAACGCTAACACTTTCATTTTTCGACTACCTTTATTAAGTAATTCGTTTTTTTGTTACTGGCTGTAGCCGGTTGATAAAGCGTCAGAAGGCAATATTTCACAGTGAGTCCGGCCCGAGGCGGGGCACAACCTTTTAAAATGGCAAAGTGAAAATAGGGTAAAGGAGAAGCTTATGTTTCGTTGGGGCATTATTTTTCTAATCATCGCGTTGATCGCGGCGGCTCTTGGTTTCGGTGGTTTGGCGGGTACAGCTGCCTGGGCTGCAAAAATCGTCTTCGTAGTCGGTATCATTCTGTTCCTGGTCAGCCTGTTTACGGGTCGTAAGCGACTTTGACCACATCACTTCAGTGATGCCAAAAAGCGTTAGTTAATCACATCGCCCCCTTCAGTGAAGGGGGCGATTTTTTTATGCAGGTATCCTGGCCGTTAACAGGACGTAACGATTTTGTCGTCCGATTTTGGCAAGAAATTCACCCAAAGCAGGAAGACGAGGTATGCTCAGAAATGAAGGCTAACCGGGTGGAGCCATTTGCGTGAGGACGATGCGTTGGGATACAGAATACCTGTCACGCTGGGGAATATAGAAGCGCTGGCGTACAAACCCTATACGCCGGGGAAGATTGCCCTGGTGTGCGAAGGCGGCGGACAGAGAGGCATTTTTACGGCAGGTGTGCTGGATGAGTTTCAGCGCGCGCGTTTCAACCCCTTTGATTTATATCTGGGTACCTCTGCGGGTGCGCAAAATCTCTCTGCCTTTGTCTGCGGGCAGCCCGGCTATGCCAGAAGGGTGATTACCCGTTATACCACCAGTCCTGAGTTTTTTAACCCGCTGCGATTTGTGCGGGGCGGACATCTTATCGATCTCGACTGGCTGGTTGAAGAAACGGCTAAAAACATGCCACTGGCGATGGAAAGCGCAGAAAAGTTGCTCATTGATGGCCGTGAGTTCCTGATGTGTGCCTGTCGCAGTGATGACTACACGGCTAATTATTTTTCACCGACGCGGGAAAACTGGCTGCCGGTGATCAAAGCCTCCAGCGCTATTCCGGGTTTTTACCGCCTGGGGGTGGATCTGGAAGGTATCAGCTATCAGGACGGCGGCATCAGCGATGCGATCCCTGTTGAGGAAGCTTATCGCCGTGGCGCGGATACCATTGTAGTGATCCGTACCGTTCCCTCTGCGATGTTCTATACGCCGCAGTGGATGAAACGTATGGAACAATGGCTGAGCGAAAGCAGTCTGCAACAGCTGGTGCGCATGATGCAGCATCATGAAGAGAGCTATCACCGTATCCAGCAGTTCATTGAGAATCCGCCGGATGATGTGCGTATTTTTGAAATCTTCCCACCCAAACCGCTGGCCAGCCATGCGCTCGGTAGCCGTCTGCCTGCGCTAAATCAGGATTACCATCTCGGCCGCCGTTGCGGACGGTATTTTTTGTCTGCCGCAGCACACTGGCTGTTACCGCGTGAAAACGAGCGTCCTTATCCGCTGATCGAACCGCGCGTGACACGCCGTCCGCAACGGATCGTGGTGCCGCAGGACGAGCCAGAAAATGTGATCCCGTTGGCGGCATCTGCCAGCACGGCGGAGCAAATCATTCTCGATCCCGCCGTGCTGACGGACATGGTCGCCGACGGAGGGATAGTGCGTCCGGCTGCGTTTAAAGACAGCGTAGTCAGTGTGTCTTCACCGCAACGCGCCGCATCAGACAGGCTACAACCGGAAAGCTCCGCGCCATCAGAAAATTATCCATCCAGTGAGGGCGAAAAGTTGTGAGTTACACCTTCATCGATACGCACTGCCATTTCGATTTTCCACCGTTTACAGGGGCGGAAACCGAAAGTTTGCGCCTCGCCGGACAGGCTGGTGTGCGGCAGATTATTGTTCCCGCTGTCACGTCTGATCGTTTTAACGGCATTCTCTCGCTGGCAAAAAAATTTCCGCCGTTGCATGCCGCGCTGGGGTTACATCCCCTTTATGTTGCACAACACCAGGACAGTTGCGTGGAATTACTGGATTCGCTGCTCAGTCGCCGGGATCCTCATCTGGTGGCCGTCGGGGAAGTTGGCCTGGATTTATACATGGAAGAGCCGAGATTTGAGCAACAACAACGGTTGCTGAAAGCGCAGTTTGCTCTGGCAAAACGTGAGACGCTGCCGGTGATCCTGCATTCCCGGCGCAGCCACGATCAGCTGGCAGCGATGCTGCGTCAGGCAAAACTGCCGGCGACCGGGGTGGTACACGGATTTGCAGGCAGTCTTTCTCAGGCACAGGCGTTTATTAAACTGGGTTTTGCGATAGGCGTCGGCGGCACCATCAGCTATGAGCGTGCGCAGAAAACCCGGCATGTGATGGCCGGATTACCCCTTTCCTCTTTGCTGCTCGAAACCGATGCGCCCGATATGCCGTTGCAGGGTTTTCAGGGGCAGCCTAACCGCCCTGAGCGTGCGGCTAATGTATTCGACATTTTGTGCAGCCTGCGCAGTGAAACGCCCGAACAGATTGCCGGCGCATTGCTCGATAATACCCGACGCATCTTTAATCTCCCTTCGCTGTGAACCCTGAGAAAGACTAAATTGTGATTTAAATAACATTCACATTGACGCGGCTGAGCCTGCATAAAAAGGTTTTCTGGTAATTCACGATTTAATTTCTCTTTAAAATGTTATTATTATAACATTACCTGCGCGATTGCCGCCGGGTGATTGCGGTGTAATCCCCCGAACTCCGTTTGTCATGATTCGGGTATACACTCTTATAAGGGTCGAATACTGAGCATAAAGGCTATGAAATGTGATTTATATCTCATTTCATCAAGCAACGTTGCAAACGGTTTTCATTTTGTGTGAAATACTGCACACAGGAACCTGATGTGACGTGTTCAAATAGTCACAACGTATTGGCGTCAGCCAATCCAAGCGCGGTGAGAAGGATCTCAGTTGCCACGTAAGCCACTACACGCCGCTTACGCACGCTATCTTCAAGGAACCAAGTCCGCTCGCCAACCGTGCAGAATTTTTTTCCCGAGGGTAAACGCGGGAAATAATTCATGACTGTATGCTCAGTTCTGGCCGGTCGCTGGAATTGAAAATTGTTGGAGAGTTATATGACCGATTTAACCGCCGCAGCGCAACGTGCGCTGAACCTGATGGATTTAACCACCCTGAACGAAGACGACACGGATGCGAAAGTGATCGCACTTTGTCATCAGGCGAAGAGCCCGGCAGGAAATACTGCTGCCGTCTGCATTTATCCTCGTTTTATTCCTGTTGCCCGCAAAACTCTGCGTGAGCAAGGTACGCCGGACATCCGCATTGCAACCGTGACCAACTTCCCGCACGGTAATGATGATCTTGAGATCGCGCTGGCAGAAACCCGTGCGGCAATTGCTTACGGTGCCGATGAAGTTGACGTGGTATTCCCGTACCGTGCGCTGATTGCCGGTAACGAGCAGATTGGTTTTGAGATGGTCAGACAATGCAAAGAAGCCTGTGCTGCCGCCAACGTCCTGCTGAAAGTGATCATCGAAACCGGTGAACTCAGGCAAGATGCCCTGATCCGCAAAGCGTCTGAAATTGCGATCAAAGCCGGGGCTGATTTCATCAAAACCTCCACAGGGAAAGTGCCTGAAAATGCCACGCTGCATAGCGCTGAGCTGATGATGAGCGTCATTGCAGAGATGGGCGTGGGCGAAACTGTCGGTTTCAAACCGGCTGGTGGCGTGAAAACCGCTGAAGACGCTGCGCAATATCTGGCGCTGGCTGACCGCCTGCTGGGCCGCGAATGGGCTGACGCACGTCACTTCCGTTTCGGCGCATCCAGTCTGCTGGCCAGTCTGCTCACCACGCTGGGTCACGCGGGTCAGAAAGCCACCAGCAGCTACTAATCATTGTTGTTATGCCGATGCCGTGGCGCTGTTTTACAGCGTCCGGTATTCGCATCCACATTTAGCGTTCAGCTCAGGCAGGGGGATACCTTGTTTCTCGCACAAGAAATTATTCGTAAAAAACGTGACGGTCAGCCTTTAAGCGACGAGGAAATTCGTTTCTTCATTAATGGTATTCGCGACAGCCAGGTTTCAGAAGGCCAGATTGCCGCGCTGGCAATGACTATCTATTTCAATGACATGTCTATGAAAGAACGTGTTTCGCTGACCATGGCGATGCGTGATTCAGGCACCGTGCTCAACTGGAAAAGCCTCGGCCTGAACGGTCCGGTCGTGGATAAGCATTCGACCGGCGGCGTGGGTGATGTGACCTCGCTGATGCTGGGCCCGATGGTAGCGGCATGCGGCGGTTATGTCCCGATGATTTCCGGCCGTGGTCTCGGTCATACCGGCGGTACGCTCGATAAACTCGAAGCGATTCCGGGCTTCGATATTTTCCCGGATGACAGCCGTTTTCGCAGCATCATTCAGGATGTCGGCGTGGCAATCATCGGCCAGACCAGCTCGCTGGCACCGGCAGATAAGCGTTTCTATGCAACCCGCGATATCACCGCAACCGTCGATTCCATTCCGCTGATCACGGCTTCGATCCTCGCCAAAAAACTGGCTGAAGGCCTGGATGCGTTGGTGATGGACGTCAAGGTGGGGTCCGGCGCGTTCATGCCGACTTATTCGCTGTCAGAAGATCTGGCGCAGGCGATTGTCGATGTGGCGAATGGTGCGGGTTGTAAAACCACCGCGTTGCTGACTGATATGAATCAGGTGCTGGCATCCAGCGCCGGTAATGCGGTTGAAGTGCGTGAAGCCGTGCGCTTCCTGACAGGTGAATACCGTAATCCGCGCCTGCTGGAAGTCACCATGGCGCTGTGTGTTGAAATGCTGCTGTCCGGCGGTCTGGCAAAAGATGACGCCGACGCCCGCCGCCAGTTGCAGGCTGTGCTGGATAACGGCAAAGCCGCCGAAGTCTTTGGCCGCATGATTGCTGCCCAGAAAGGCCCGGCCGATTTCATCGAGAATTACGATCGTTATCTGCAACAGGCCACGCTGAGCAAACCGGTTTATGCCGAAGGCAACGGGATTGTCAGTGCGATGGACACCCGTGCGCTGGGCATGACCGTCGTGTCACTGGGGGGCGGACGTCGCCGCGCCAGCGATGCCATCGACTACAGCGTCGGTCTGACCCATATGGCACAACTGGGCCAGCAGGTGGATACCCGTCAGCCACTGGCGATGATCCACGCCAACAGTGAAGCGGCCTGGCAGCAGGCGGCGCAGGAAGTGCGTGCGGCGATTGTCCTGAGCGACAACGCGCCGGAAAGCACGCCGGTGATTTACCGTCGGATCGGCAGTAACGCTTGATTTCAGGCCACATCGCCCCCATTTAAGATTGATCAGGTGCGCGGCAGTTCCGCGTGACCCAATGCGTAACCATTCGCAGGAGAGCAAAATGAAACGTACATTTATCATGGTGTTAGACTCATTCGGTATCGGTGCCAGTGAAGATGCCGGGCGCTTTGGTGATACCGGTTCTGACACATTGGGCCACATCGCGGCTGCCTGCGCGCGTGGCGATGCGGACAAAGGCCGTCAGGGCCCGCTGAATCTGCCTAACCTGACCCGCCTGGGGTTGGCGAAAGCCGCTGAAGAATCTACCGGAAAAATCCCTGACGGCATGGACGGAAATGCTGAAATTACCGGCGCCTATGCTTACGCCAGCGAGTTGTCTTCCGGTAAAGATACCCCGTCAGGCCACTGGGAAATCGCCGGCGTGCCTGTTTTGTTTGACTGGGGCTATTTCAGCGATACCACCAACAGTTTCCCGCAGGAACTGCTCGATAAACTGGTAGAGCGCGCTAATCTGCCGGGCTATCTCGGTAACTGCCACTCTTCCGGTACCGTTGTGCTGGATGAGTTGGGCGAAGAACACATGAAAACCGGCAAGCCGATTTTCTACACCTCTGCTGACTCCGTCTTCCAGATTGCCTGCCACGAAGAAACCTTCGGGCTGGATCGCCTGTACGAACTGTGCGAAATCGCCCGTGAAGAGCTGACCGAAGGCGGCTACAACATCGGTCGCGTGATTGCCCGTCCGTTCATCGGCGATAAAGCCGGTAACTTCGAGCGTACCGGTAATCGTCATGACTTAGCGGTTGAGCCACCGGCTCCGACCATCCTGAAAAAGCTGGTCGATGAGAAAAAGGGTCATGTGGTGTCTGTGGGTAAAATTGCAGATATTTATGCACAGGTTGGTATCACTAAAAAGGTGAAGGCCACCGGTCTGGACGCGCTGTTTGACGCCACCATCGAAGAGATGAAACAAGCCGGGGACAAAACCATCGTCTTCACCAACTTTGTTGATTTCGACTCCTCTTACGGCCATCGCCGTGATGTGCCGGGTTATGCTGCCGCGCTGGAGTTGTTCGACCGCCGCATGCCTGAACTGCTGGAGCTGGTGAAAGAAGATGACATCATCATTTTCACGGCTGATCACGGTTGTGACCCGACCTGGCGGGGTACCGATCACACCCGCGAGCACATTCCGGTCTTAATCTATGGCCCGAAAGTAAAACCGGGTTCATTAGGCCATCGTGAAACTTTCGCGGATATCGGCCAGACAGTCGCCAAATATTTCGATCTGTCGCCGATGGATTACGGTAAGTCGATGCTATAACGCTTTGTATACACGGCCAGTTCTTTATACTGGCCGCGTTTTTTATGATGAATATGACACCTCGCTGATTAAGGAATAAGAAGATGGCAACTCCACACATTAATGCTGAAATGGGCGACTTTGCTGACGTCGTGCTGATGCCGGGCGACCCGCTGCGCGCCAGGCACATCGCGGAAACCTTCCTTCAGGATGTTAAGCAGGTGAACGACGTGCGTGGCATGTTGGGGTTCACCGGCACGTATAAAGGCCGCAAAATCTCAGTGATGGGCCATGGCATGGGCATTCCTTCCTGCTCCATTTATGCCAAAGAACTGATCACTGAATTCGGCGTAAAAAAAATCATCCGCGTGGGTTCGTGTGGTGCTGTTCGTGCCGACATCAAACTGCGTGACATTGTGATCGGCATGGGTGCCTGCACCGATTCCAAAGTGAACCGTATGCGTTTCAAAGACCATGACTACGCGGCTATCGCGGACTACGACATGGTGCGTAACGCCGCTGACGCTGCGAAAGCTAAAGGCATCAATGCCCGCGTCGGTAACATCTTCTCCGCCGACCTGTTCTATACACCGGACCCGCAAATGTTCGATGTAATGGAAAAGTACGGCATTTTGGGTGTGGAAATGGAAGCGGCCGGGATCTACGGTGTGGCGGCAGAATTTGGTGCAAAAGCACTGACTATCTGTACTGTCTCCGATCATATCCGTACGCACGAACAAACCACTGCCGCTGAACGTCAGACCACCTTCAACGACATGATCGAAATCGCGCTGGAATCTGTTCTGCTGGGCGATAAAGAATAAATTCTGCTGATATAGCAGAGACGAAAACGGGCACCAAATGGTGCCCGTTTTGCTATGCATTTTCCTGCTCATCACTGAGCCGCTCATGTCTGAACTTGTAGATTTACTGCGTCAGGACAGTCTGACGGCAAAAGAGATCACGGCGCAACTTCACGGAGCAACTCCACATCACCCCGTCAACGCTCTCAAGGCGGCTGGCCTGAATCACTTCGGCCGGCTGCGTTTCAGGCTGCGATAAGCAGCCTGTGCGGCTTCTTTGGTCTGCGCTTCGGTGGCAGGTTTAGCGGGCACCACATCGGATTCCGGCTCAGGAATATTGAGCACCGGTGGCGGGCCGAACTCATCCGGTTCGTCTTCCTGTTCATCATCTTCTTTTACCGGCTTACTGGCGGTCAGCAGGAACGGTGATTGCTGCCAGCGTGAACGGCGGCCCTGCAACAATGTTCGGGCCAGAATAATACCGACACCCAGCGCGGCGAGCATCATCAGGCGCAACAGGTTAGTGGTGTTATCCACCTGCTTGGACTCTGTTGCCAGCACATGCGTGTCGAGTGTGATGCGTAAAAATCCGCCCGGCCCGTTTTTATCTTCTATCGGTACCACAATCTGATGATTGAAGTAGCTGCCCGCACGTTTGCCATCGAGCGACAAACGGTCGCGAACCGGCACCTGTTCACCGGCATGCGCCACCAGGGAACCGTCAGACTCATAAACGCTGGCGTCAAGAATGCGACTGCTCTCGGTAAGCTGACTCAAAATAGTGGAAATTTGTGCGATATCAGCGCCATCATTATCGCTGTCCATCAGGGGTGCGAGCGAAAACGCCACCTGTCGGGCGAGCGTTTGCGCAAGCTGTTCCACCTGCGTCGAACGTGCCAGTTGATGTCCCAGACTGAAATAAGATGCGCCCTGCATCAGAATGACGAGTAATGCGAGACTTATCAATACGATAGCTGCGCGGTGCAGGCGAAATTTAAGTTTGGCCTTGGCCATTCTGTTTCCTTGCGTATTTCGATGACTTTATGTTGCCAGAAGACGCCACGATAAGGTAGCTTGATGCCTCATTTTACCCTGCATCCTTCAAGCTGCCTCTGCGTTGGCTGCCTTCATTCACTCCGGTCGCTGACCTGTGTCAGTTCCCGGAGATTCATTCCGTTGCCGCCTTGATGCAACTCGAATGATTTTGGGTAAATAGTGATATTTGTTTTCCTAATACCATAACGCCCTACAGGAGCCATCATGCCAAACAGTCTGACCTATTGCGATCTTCCTGCGGAGATCCACCAATGGCCGGGACTTCCCCTTTCATTGAGCGGTGATGAAGTCATGCCGCTGGATTACCGGGCGGGACATACCGGATGGCTTCTGTATGGTAGAAAACTTGATAAAACCAGCATTACGCTGTTCCAGCGCCGGTTAGGCCGCGCTCTGGTGATTGTCAGCGCATGGTCAGTGGAAGGTTATCAGGTTGTGCGCCTCGCAGGCTCACTCACTGCCGACGCACAGTTTCTCGCCGAATCTTTTGAATTTGATGTCGCTCAGCTGGGGAAAGTGCCGTATCTGCGTTTGCCAGGCCTGCTGGTCATGGACATGGATTCTACCGCGATTGAAATTGAATGCATCGATGAAATTGCCAAACTGGCAGGCGTCGGTGAGCAGGTCGCGGAAGTCACCGAACGCGCGATGCGCGGCGAGCTGGATTTCTCCGCCAGTCTGCGTCAGCGCGTGGCGACATTGAAAGATGCGGATGCCAGTATTCTACAGCAGGTGCGTGAAACCCTGCCGCTGATGCCGGGTCTGACGGTGATGGTTCAGCGTTTACAGGAAGCGGGCTGGCACGTGGCGATTGCCTCCGGTGGCTTTACATATTATGCCGAATACCTGCGCGACCAGCTGAATCTGATCGACGTGGCCGCGAACGAACTGGAAATCCGTGACGGCAAACTGACAGGCCGTGTGATCGGGCCGATCGTTGACGCGCAATATAAAGCCGATACTCTGCTGAAACTGGCAGAAAAACTGGGTATTCCCCACGCGCAAACCGTGGCTATCGGTGATGGGGCGAATGACCTGAAAATGATGGCGGTTGCGGGCATGGGCATTGCTTATCACGCCAAACCGAAAGTTTATGAACAGGCTTCAGTCTGCATCCGACATGCCGATCTGCTTGGCGTGTTGTGTATTCTCAGCGGTAGCCAGTCTTAAATACCCGCCATACTTCAAGCCGCATCTGCGTTAGCTGCAATCACTCACCCGAATCACTGACGTATGTCAGCTCATCGGGATGAGTGCTCTGGCCGCCTTGATGCAACTCGAATTATTTAGGGTATTCACTATTATTTTGAAGAGGTAAGTTGTGGCAAAAGCAGCAAAACGTGCATTTGTGTGTAATGAATGTGGCGCAGATTATCCGCGCTGGCAAGGGCAGTGCAGTGCCTGTCAGGCCTGGAACAGCATTACTGAAATCCGTTTGGCCGCTTCCCCTACGGTGGCGCGTAACGAACGTCTGACCGGTTATGCCGGGGATGCCGGGGTCAGCCGCGTGCAGAAACTGTCGGATATCAGCCTTGATGAACTTCCGCGTTTCAGTACCGGTTTTAAAGAGTTTGACCGGGTATTAGGTGGCGGCGTGGTACCGGGCAGTGCCATTCTCATTGGCGGTAACCCCGGTGCCGGTAAAAGTACGCTGTTGCTGCAAATTCTGTGTCATCTCAGTGAAAACATGAAAACCCTTTACGTTACGGGTGAAGAATCATTGCAACAGGTTGCGATGCGCGCGCATCGTCTGGGTTTACCAACGGCTAACATGAATATGCTGTCGGAAACCAGCATCGAACAGATTTGTGAGATTGCAGATGCGGAACAGCCGAAGCTGATGGTGATCGACTCCATTCAGGTGATGCATATGGCCGATATTCAGTCGTCGCCGGGTACGGTCGCTCAGGTGCGTGAAACGGCGGCGTATCTTACCCGTTTCGCTAAAACGCGCGGCGTGGCGATTGTCATGGTCGGTCATGTCACTAAAGACGGTTCACTGGCGGGGCCCAAAGTACTGGAGCACTGTATTGACTGTTCCGTACTGCTCGACGGTGATGCCGATTCGCGTTTCCGTACATTGCGCAGCCACAAAAACCGCTTTGGCGCGGTGAACGAACTGGGCGTATTTGCTATGACCGAGCAGGGGCTGCGTGAAGTCAGCAACCCGTCGGCAATTTTCCTCAGCCGGGGAGATGAAATTACCTCCGGCAGCTCCGTCATGGTGCTATGGGAAGGAACGCGTCCGCTGTTGGTTGAGGTTCAGGCGCTGGTCGATCATTCGATGATGGGCAATCCCCGTCGTGTGGCGGTCGGTCTTGAGCAGAACCGTCTGGCCATATTACTCGCGGTGCTGCACCGTCATGGCGGCTTACAGATGGCGGATCAGGATGTCTTTGTTAACGTGGTCGGTGGCGTGAAAGTCACCGAAACCAGTGCCGACCTGGCGCTGTTGCTGTCGCTGGTATCGAGCCTGCGTGACCGTCCGCTGCCGCAGGATTTGGTGGTGTTCGGTGAGGTCGGGCTGGCGGGGGAAATCCGTCCGGTGCCAAGCGGTCAGGAGCGTATAACTGAAGCGGCGAAACACGGTTTTAAACGCGCCATTGTGCCGTACGCTAACGTGCCGAAAAAAGTGCCCGCCGGTATGCAGGTATTTGGCGTCAAAAAACTGGCTGATGCGCTGGCGATCCTCGATGATTTGTAACGGTTAACCGCTGTCGCTGCTGAGGGCCTTTGTGCTATTTTTTGTTTAGTACAGAAAACCTGAGGACAAGGCATGTCACAGTTCGACTATCTAAAAACCGCGATAAAACAACAGGGACGCACGCTGCAACAGGTGGCCGAAGCCAGCGGGATGACCAAGGGTTATCTCAGCCAGTTGTTGAATGCAAAGATAAAAAGCCCCAGCGCCCAAAAACTGGAGGCATTGCACCGTTTCCTGGATCTTGAGTTTCCCCGTCGTGAGAAAAATATTGGCGTGGTGTTCGGTAAGTTTTATCCGCTGCACACCGGCCACATTTATCTGATTCAGCGCGCCTGTAGTCAGGTCGATGAGCTGCATATCATCATGGGTTATGACGAACCACGCGACCGCGAGCTGTTTGAGAACAGCTCAATGTCTCAGCAACCCACGGTCAGCGACCGCCTGCGCTGGTTATTGCAGACCTTCAAGTATCAGAAAAACATCCGCATTCATGCCTTTAACGAAGAGGGGATGGAGCCGTATCCGCACGGCTGGGATGTCTGGGGGCGTGGCATTAAAGAGTTTATGGATCAGAAAGGCATTGAACCGAACACTATTTATTCCAGCGAAGAAGCTGATGCGCCACAGTACCGGGAACATCTCGGTATTGAAACGGTGCTGATCGACCCGAAACGTTCGTTTATGAATATCAGTGGCCGTCAGATCCGTCAGGATCCGTTCCGTTACTGGGATTATATTCCGACTGAAGTTAAACCGTTTTTCGTACGCACGGTGGCGATTCTGGGCGGCGAATCCAGCGGGAAATCGACGCTGGTGAATAAATTAGCCAACATCTTCAACACGACCAGCGCGTGGGAATATGGCCGCGATTATGTGTTCTCGCACCTCGGTGGCGATGAAATGGCGCTGCAATATTCCGATTATGACAAAATTGCACTCGGGCAGGCGCAGTACATTGATTTTGCAGTAAAATATGCCAATAAAGTGGCGTTTATTGATACCGACTTCCTGACCACCCAAGCCTTCTGTAAAAAATATGAAGGGCGTGAGCATCCGTTTGTGCAGGCGCTGATGGATGAATACCGGTTTGATCTGGTTATTTTGCTGGAAAACAATACACCGTGGGTTGCGGATGGCCTGCGTAGTCTGGGCAGTACGTCTGACCGGATGTCTTTTCAAAATCTGTTAATTGAAATGCTCAGGCAGAACCAGGTGGAATATGTTCACGTGGAATCATCAGATTATGATCAGCGTTTTCTCGAATGTGTGGAACTGGTGCAGAACATGCTGGCGGCGGACACCAGCCGGTTAAATGAACCCCCTGTACGCTGATCAAAAATCAGCAATCAGAGCTGCGGGCATACATAGCGTTCACACGTGAACGAAAACACGTGAATGAAAAAGCCCCGTCATGAAAATGCGGGGCTTTGCATATAAGGCCACAGCGGACTTAGAAAGCGACGACCACTTTACCCTGCATATGGCCGTCGAGTACTTTGGCATGCGCGGCTTCGATGCTTTCCACGGTCAGGCCATGCAGGGTGTCGCTCAGGGTGGTCCGGACTTTCCCTTCGTCAACCAGCGCGGCGACGCGTTTGAGAATTTCGCCCTGTTCGGCAATATCCGGCGTGGTAAACATACTGCGGGTGTACATCAGCTCCCAGTGCAGGGCGGCACTTTTCAGCTTCAGTTTATTCATATCCAGCGGATGTTCGTTTTCAACGATGGTACAGATATGACCCATTGGCGCGATCAGATCAGCGATTGTCTCCCAATGGCCGTCGGTATCGTTCAGACACAGAATAAAATCTACCTGCCTGATGTCGTGTTTCGCCAGTTCACCTTTCAGATCTTTGTAATTTACGGTCAGATCGGCACCGCGATCCAGACACCATTTTGCTGATTCCGGGCGCGAAGCGGTGGCAATGACTTTCACGTTGCTGCGCAGTGACGCGAACGGGATCGCAAGCGAACCTACGCCACCGGCCCCGCCGATGATCAGCAGCGTTTTATCCGCAGACGCGTCCTGAATTTTCAGATGCTCGAACAACGCCTCCCAGGCGGTCAGTGTGGTCAGCGGCATGGCGGCGGCTTCAGCCCAGTTCAGGCTTTGCGGTTTGAGGGACACAATGCGTGAGTCGATGAGATGTTCAGCCGCGTTACTTCCGGAACGGGTGATATCTCCGGCGTACCAGACTTCATCGCCGGGTTTGAAATTTTTCACCGCGCTGCCCACGGATTTAACAATGCCGCTGGCATCCCAGCCCAGCACTTTCGGTGCATCCAGACCGCTTTTCTGCACACCTTTGTGTACTTTAGTATCGACCGGATTGACCGACACGGCTTTCACTTCCACCAGCAAGTCATAATCTTTCGCGACGGGTTGCGGTAATTCGACGGCGATGAAATGGGCCGGATCTTTCGGGTTCACTGCAATAGCGTTAATTGTCATGTTTTCTCTCTCCGTTAGGTATACGCAAAGTCTAGCCCGCATCCGTGAAGCTGATAAGATGGACAATAACTAACAAAGTGTTCGTCTTAGGTGAACAATCATGTTTAAGCAGTTACAGGATATGGCGCTGTTTGCGCTGGTGGCCGAATGCGGCAGTTTTACTCAGGCCGCCGGCCGGGCCGGTTTGCCCAAATCCAGCGTCAGTCAGCGCATCAGCCAGCTCGAGAAATCCGTCGGACTGCGCCTGCTTAACCGTACCACACGCCAGCTGAATCTGACGTTTGCCGGTGAACGTTACCTGATCCACTGTCAGGAAATGATGCAGGCCAGCGAAAGGGCGGAGCTGGCCATCCGCCGGTTACGCGATAATCCGAGCGGGCGGTTGCGGATCACCAGTCCGGCAGGGCTCGGGGCGACGTTACTGGCGCGCATGAACGTCGAGTTTCAGAAACGTTATCCGGATGTTTCGCTGGAGGTGTCGGTGTCCGATGCGATGGTCGATCTGGTGCAGGAAGGGTTTGATATCGCCTTGCGTACGGGTAAACCGCAGGATTCCTCGCTGATCGGCCGCGAACTGGGGCACAGCCCGCGTTACCTGCTGGCGTCGCCGGCGTATCTGGCACAGCAGCCATCCCTGGATTCGCCGCAGCAACTGGCGTCGCATCACTGCATCGCACACCGGGCATGGTCTGAGTGGGTACTGCATCGCGGCGATACCTGGCACCGTTGGTTGCTGCCTTCGGCGCATACCACCGACAATCTGCTGTATGCGCGGGAGTGCGCGCTGGCAGGTGCAGGCATCACATTGCTGCCTGCATTTTTATGCCATGACGAAGTCGCGAAAGGCACGCTGGTGCGCGTGTTGCCGGAATGGGAAGCAGAAGGGAATGATTTGTATCTGGTTTATCCGGGACGAAAGCTGAATTCGCCGGCACTGGTCTGTTTTATTGAGTTTATGCTGGAAGAATATAGGTTTTCAGAAAGCTACAGCGAGGCGCTGACGGGATAGATTTGAGTGAATTGCCGCCATAAAAAAGGCCCGTTTCCGGGCCTGATATTCGGCTGAAGACGATTATTTGATCATCTTTTTGTACTTAATGCGCTTTGGTTCCAACGCATCGGCACCTAAAGTCCGTTTTTTGTATTCTTCGTATTCGGTGAAGTTACCTTCGAAGAACTCGACTTTGCCTTCATCCTGATAATCGAGGATGTGCGTCGCGATACGGTCGAGGAACCAGCGGTCATGGGAAATGACCATCGCGCAGCCCGGGAATTCCAGCAAGGCGTTTTCCAGTGCACGCAGGGTTTCGATGTCGAGGTCATTGGTCGGTTCATCGAGCAGCAACATGTTACCGCCAACCTGCAGCAGTTTTGCCAGATGCAAACGGCCACGTTCACCACCGGACAGTTCGCCAACACGTTTGCCCTGATCAACCCCTTTGAAGTTAAAGCGGCCCACGTAGGCGCGGCTTGGCATTTCAGTGGTGCCGATGCGCATGATGTCCTGACCACCGGAGACTTCTTCCCAGACGGTTTTGCTGTTATCCATTGAATCACGGAACTGATCCACAGACGCCAGTTTCACGGTATCGCCCAGCTCGATGGTGCCGCTGTTAGCGTCTTCCTGACCTGACATCATACGGAACAGCGTTGATTTACCGGCGCCGTTCGGGCCGATAATCCCGACGATCGCGCCTTTCGGTACGGAGAAGGACAGGTCGTCGATCAGAATGCGATCACCGTAAGACTTGCTCAGGTTTTTCACTTCGACAACTTTGTCGCCCAGGCGGGGACCCGGTGGAATGAACAGTTCGTTGGTTTCGTTACGTTTCTGGTATTCGGTGCTGTTCAGCTCCTCAAAGCGTGCCAGACGGGCCTTGCCTTTAGACTGACGGCCTTTCGCGCCCTGACGAACCCACTCCAGTTCCTTCTCGATAGATTTACGGCGTGCGGCTTCGGAAGAGGCTTCCTGCGCCAGACGTTCGTCTTTTTGTTCCAGCCAGGTGGAATAGTTGCCTTCCCACGGAATACCTTCACCGCGGTCAAGTTCGAGGATCCAGCCAGCCACATTATCAAGGAAGTAACGGTCGTGGGTAATTGCCACTACGGTACCTTCGAAGTCGTGCAGGAAGCGTTCCAGCCATGCCACGGATTCTGCATCCAGATGGTTGGTCGGTTCGTCGAGCAGCAGCATGTCTGGTTTTTCGAGCAGCAGGCGGCAAAGTGCCACACGGCGGCGCTCACCACCGGACAGGTTAGCCACTTTCGCATCCCAGTCTGGCAGACGCAGCGCATCAGCAGCACGTTCCAGCTGGCTGTTGAGGTTGTGACCATCGTGTGCCTGGATGATCTCTTCCAGCTTACCCTGTTCAGCCGCCAGTTTATCGAAATCCGCTTCCGGCTCAGCGTACAGTGCATACACTTCATCGAGACGTTTTAACGCGCCAACGACTTCAGAAACAGCTTCTTCCACGGACTCACGCACGGTGTGTTCCATGTTCAGCTGAGGTTCCTGCGGCAGGTAACCGATTTTCAGATCAGGCTGCGGACGTGCTTCACCTTCGATGTCGGTATCGATACCGGCCATGATGCGCAGCAGGGTGGATTTACCCGAACCGTTCAGACCCAGAACACCGATTTTAGCGCCAGGGAAGAAACTCAGGGAGATGTTCTTAAGAATATGACGCTTCGGCGGAACAACTTTGCCGAGGCGATGCATGGAATATACGTATTGAGCCACGTTGTTTTGAGCCTCTTTCTCTGCGGGCCGCGCGCTGTCTGCGAAGGGCAGGCGCTGCGGCAAATTAAAGTCAGCCCCGCCTGACTGCGGCATGACTGATAAGGGTTCCGACTGCGAAGTTTAGCGTGTTTCAGCCGGGTTCCCAACCATCAGGTTCACAGTAAGGCAAGAATGTTGCCGGCGGGTAGCAGGTGGCGGAGAGATTAGCCAAACGGAATGTTGAATTCATCCGGTTCGCCTGACGGGCGCAGTGGCCGGTTGCGACCGACAAACATCCCGGTTGTCAGAATATCGGTGAGTTTAACAACATGATAAATGGCCTGTTTATTTTGCGTTTTTACTTTGCGCTTGATATTGCCTTTATGCGACGCCACCGTTTTTTGTTTGATATTCAGGTGCTGGGAAATATTTTCTGTGTTCAGCCCTGACATCCACATTTTCAGAATACTGGATTCAGTCCGGCTCAGGCTGACCGGTGTGAGATCCAACAATTGTTCCGCTTCTGCCGGGCGTGACAGCAGCAGGTTACGGGCAATCAGCTGATAAATGGTGGTTGTCCGGATGGATTTGGACAAAATAATGATGTTTTTACGGATCGGCACATAGCTCTGATAATTCAGGTTTTCTTTGGAAATGAAAACAAAGAACAGCGTACCGGGATGCGCGTCTATCATATCCCGCAGGGTGTGGCCTGACTGAGCATCAGACGTAAAGCAATCTTCATTCACAAAGATGATTTCAGGCGTCAGGGAATGGCATGTTGCGTGCAGTTCGTCGATATCCTTAAGCGAAAGAATGTCTTTCTGCTGTTGTCCGTTTAATTGCAATAACGAATGCAATGCCAGCTGCGTGTAATAGCATCTGTCTACAATCATCGATGACATTGTGTTCACCTGTTTGTTGGCTTCTGTTCGGCTGCAAAGCAGCCAGAGAGCTCGTTTTTTATAAAACTGGTCCTACAGCGATGGGGCATTCCTGTAAAAACTGCCGTAAAAATTGATGGTTGCCGGCAATATTCGTTTGCTGTGAAAAGGGATACCCTGGCGAGAGTAATAAGGCGGTAAGGGATTGATGTAAATCAGCAAAACGGGCATTGGGACGTTTTGTGAGATCTTTGAGACGAATTGAGCGCGGAAAATATTAAAGTTTCAGAATGATGACATTTTTTATCGTAAAATGCCGGGCTACAAAAGGTAACCCGGCATCCGGATAAATCATCAAGCTTTCTGGCGAATGAAGCGGTTAACCAGCCATTTTTCGATTTCGACAATCACGAAGATCATCGCGCCGACTACCAGCGTGATGCCCCAGAATTTCAGCGGCATCGGTACGGTGCCGAACAGCTGGTTCATGACCGGCAGATAAATCAGCGCCAGTTGCAGGAGCAGCAGGACAGCGGAAACTACCCACAAGCCTTTATTAACAAACACTTCACGCGTCAGCGGGAAACGATCCATCACGCGGCAGTTAAACATATACACCCACTGCGCGGTGACCAGTGTCTGCAGCAGTACGGTGCGGATCAAATCGCTGCTGTAACCGCGCGGTTGCATCCAGGCTTCCAGCACGAACGCACTGCAGGCAATCAGAATGCCCACGAAGGCAATACGCCAGACAGCATGCAGATCGAGTACGTGCTGACCCGGTGCGCGCGGGCGGCGGGTCATCATGCCTTTCTCGCCCGGCTCAAAGGCCAGACCGAAGGACAGCGTGGTCGATGTTGCCATGTTCATCCATAAGATCTGAACCGGCGTCAGCGGAATGACCGCACCGGCCAGAATCGCCAGGATAATCAGCAGCCCCTGCGCGAGGTTGGTCGGCAGGATAAACAGAATGGTTTTCTTCAGGTTGTCGTAAACGCGACGGCCTTCTCTGACGGCGCTGGCGATGGTCGCGAAGTTATCATCGGTCAGTACCATATCAGCGGCTTCTTTGGTCACTTCGGTGCCTTTAATGCCCATGGCAATGCCGACGTCAGCCTGTTTCAGCGCGGGCGCATCGTTGACCCCGTCGCCGGTCATGCCGACGACTTCGCCGCTATCCTGTAATGCCTTGACCAGACGTAATTTATGCTCAGGGCTGGTACGGGCGAAAATATCGTACTGGCTGGCGGCCACAGCCAGTTCAGCATCGTCCATATGTTCGAGCTGGTAACCGGTGATCGCGTCTGCGCTGTTGCCGATCCCCAGCATTTTGCCAATTGCCATCGCGGTTTCCTGGTGGTCACCGGTGATCATCTTCACGCGGATCCCGGCCTGCTGACACTGAGCAATCGCGTCAATCGCTTCAGGGCGCGGCGGATCCATCATGCCGGCGATACCGGCAAAAATCAGGCCCTGTTGCAAATGACTGTGGTTCAGGTCACCGTCGATTTCCGGCTCATCTTTCAGCGCCGCAGCAACCATACGCAGGCCCTGGCGGGCGTAGCGCGCCATCTCTTCTTCCCAGTATTCGCGGCGGAAAGGCTGCACGCCGTTTTCGGTCAGTTCAAGCGAGGCTAAGGAGAACAGAACGTCCGGTGCGCCGGTCACAAACAACCGGGTTTTGCCATTGATACGTTGCAGGGTGGACATGTATTTATGTTTAGAATCGAACGGAATTTTATCCAGTGGTTCGACTTTACCGGTATTCAGGTTTGATTTAGCCGCCAGCACTTTCAGTGCGCCGGACGTCGGGCCGCCGGTTATGCCCCAGTGGCCTTTATCGTCCTGCAGTAATTGGCTGTCATTACATAAATCTACCGCGGTGATGAAAGTGTTAAGTACAGGTGTATTGATAACATCGATCTGCTTGCGGCTTTGCGTGTCAGTAATCCGGCCTTTAGGCTGATAGCTTTCGCCTTCTACCTGATAAGCGCGGTCTGCCAGAATGACGGCTTTCACGGTCATTTCATTCATGGTCAGCGTGCCGGTTTTATCCGAGCAAATTACTGTCATAGAACCGAGTGTTTCGACCGTTGGCAGCTTACGGATAATGGCGTGATTACGTGCCATCGTTTGCACACCGAGAGAAAGGATGATGGAAATTATGGCCGGTAAACCTTCCGGCACGGAGGCCACGGCCAGGCTAATCAGCGACAGCAACAGTTCGCCCAGCGGCATGTCGCGCAGAATGAAGGCGAAAATAAACAGGAATGCCATCATCAGCAAAATCAGGGCGAAAATGCCTTTGCCCAGTTTGTCGATTTGCTGCAGCAGCGGGGTGCGCTGTGGCGTGATCGACGACATCATTTGGTTGATGTGACCCAGTTCTGTGTCTTTACCGGTGGCACAGACCACACCGGTCGCGGTACCGCCACTGATCATGGTGCCGGAGAACAACAGGTTATGGCGGTCGCCGATCATGACTTCATCGTCAATGACCTGTGCGTTTTTGACCACTACGGTGGATTCGCCCGTCAGAATGGCTTCTTCGACCTGCAGGTTATGCGCACTGATGATACGCAAGTCCGCCGGGATCTTGTCACCGGGGCGCAACTGTACGATATCGCCAGGCACCAGTTGATCAGCGTTGATGGTTTCTATCTGGCCGTCACGCATGACAACTGCCTGACTTGACAGCATATTCTGAATGCTTTTCAGGGATTTTTCAGCGCTGTTTTCCTGCAAAAAACCAATCAGCGCATTGATGACGGCCACGCCCAGAATGACCAGCGTATCGACCCAGTGCCCCATGGCACCTGTCACAATAGCCGCCGCAAGCAGGATATAAATCAGGACATCATTGAAGTGCGCCAGAAAACGCATCAGGGCGCTTTTAGCCGCTTTTTCCGGCAGGGCATTGGGGCCGTACTCTTTCAGGCGTTCGCTGGCATCATGCCGGGTCAGGCCATTCTCGCCGGTTCCCAGACGCTGCATGGCGTCGTTACCACTAATCTGATACCAGTTTGTGTTTTCCGTCGCGGCAGAAGAAGAAGGGCTGGCATTAGTTTTTACTGATGAAGTTGAGTGAGTCATTTACTTTTCCATAAGCGATGAGCTGAGCCGCTATTCATATTTCACTTTCATAAGAAGAAATAGCGAATATCAAAAAATCAATTTTACATAGGGTGCGATCATAATTAATTATCTCCGGATAAATTTGATCTGAGCCAATAAATAGTTTTTTTGCATGGCTGTTAATAATTTTTATATTTAAAAACAATCAGGTAAGAGGATTAGGATTTTCGGTATTAATTACCTTTTATTTAGGGTTTGTTTAAAAATTAAATACCTGCGTAAATTACGGTAAGTAAATCTTAGTTTTGTCAGTGCGTTTATTTAATTTGAAACTGTAAGGGTGCTATCTATTGGGGTTTTACAGGATAATACCTGCTAATTAATTACGGATATCCTGTGGTGAGGAATTATTCCTGCCTGATATTCTGTGACAGAAAATAGATCTGCCGCTGTCTGGTAACTCTCCGTCGCTTGCACCACACTGTGTAAAGTTTGTGATGCTGTTCCTGCATCGCTTCAATTTTAAAAATGAATCGATTAGCGTAGTGGCTGTCTACAGAATGCAAAACAGTTCGGCACAACCCGTGAGGATAAAGGTAAGTATGGTCAAGGTGGACAAATGGCACTCTCTGGCGATGAGTGTGTTGCTGATAACAGTATCGGGCGTGGCGAAAGCTGACTCGCTGGACGCGCAACGCCAGCACTATATGCAGATTAAACAGGCGTGGGATAATAATCAGATGGATGTTGTCAGTGAGCTGATGCCAACGCTGAAAGATTATCCCCTTTATCCTTATCTGGAATACCGGCAACTGACGCAGGAGCTGGGCGATGCGACTCCGGCGCAGGTGAATGCCTTTGTGAAGGCTAATCCGACGTTGCCTCCGGCGCGTTCCCTGCCAGCACGTTTTGTAAACGAACTGGCGCGCCGTCAGGACTGGAACAGTTTGTTGTCTTTCAGCCCGCAGCCGCCGAAACCGGTTGCCGCCCGCTGTAACTACTATTATGCCAAATGGGCCACCGGCGATCAGAAAACGGCCTTTGATGGCGCAAAAGATATCTGGCTTACCGGCACTTCATTGCCGAACACCTGCGATAAGCTGTTTTCCGTCTGGCAGGGCGCAGGTAACCAGACCGCACTGACCACGCTACAACGCATCGGTCTGGCGATGAAAACCGGCAATACTAATCTGGTGAACTTCCTGGCAAAGCAATTACCGCCGGATTATCAGACTATGCGCGATGCGCTGCTGGATTTGCAAAATAACCCGAATACTCTTGAAAGTTTTGCGCGCAGCGTCGGGCCGACTGATTTTACCCGTAATGCCACCAGCGTTACGTTTGCGCGTATCGCCCGTGATGATGCTGAAAATGCCCGTTCGATGATCCCGGTTCTCGCGCGTCTGCAAAAGATGAGTGACAGTGAACGTCTGGATCTGGAAGAAGCCGTCGCCTGGCGCTATATGGGCAGCGACGCCACACCGGAACAGGCTGCATGGCGCGATAACGTCATTCTGCGCAGCCATTCCACCACACTGGTGGAGCGTCGCATTCGTATGGCGCTGGCCGCCGGCGATCGTCAGGGGCTGAGGCAGTGGCTGGATCGTCTGCCATCGGATGCGCTTCAGGAAGATGAATGGCAATACTGGCGTGCGTCAGTCATGATCGATAACGGTCAGCGCCCGCAGGGTGAGGCCATGCTGCGCACCTTAATGAAGGGACGCGGATTCTATCCGATGGCCGCAGCACAGAAGCTCAATGTGGCTTATCCGATGCAAATTTCTGTCGCGGTAAAACCGGATGCCAGTATTGCTAAATTGCCGGAAGTTGCCCGCGTCCGTGAGCTGATGTACTGGCAGATGGACAACCTGGCGCGGACCGAGTGGAGCTATCTGGTCAGCAGCCGCCCTGAATCTCAGCAGTCGGCACTGGCACGTTACGCTTTCGAGCAGAAATGGCCCGATCTCAGTGTACAGGCGACCATTACCGGCAAGCTGTGGGATTATCTGGAAGAGCGTTTCCCGCTGGCGTGGCCGGATGAATTCCGTCAGGCCACCAATGACAAAGGCATCACACAAAGCTACGCGATGGCGATTGCCCGTCAGGAAAGTGCGTGGAATCCGAAAGCCCGTTCACCGGTGGGAGCCGCCGGTCTGATGCAGGTGATGCCTGCCACCGCGCAACATACTGTGGACATGTTTGGCCTGCAGGGTTACAGCAATCCGGCACAGTTGCTGGATCCGCAAATGAATATCACGATTGGCACCCGCTATCTGGAATATGTCTATCAGATGTTTGGCCGCAACCGTATTTTATCCAGCGCCGCTTATAACGCCGGGCCTTCCCGTGTGAATACCTGGCTGGGCAACAGCGCGGGCAGGGTGGATTCGGTCGCGTTCATTGAGAGTATCCCTTTCTCTGAAACTCGCCGGTATGTTAAAAATGTGTTGGCATATGATGCGTTTTATCGCTATTTTTTACATCAACCGGCCAAGATTTTGACGGATGCCGAATGGCAGAGGCGTTACTGATCCCGAAGTGTTTATGATAAGCTGCTGTACTAGTTTAATAGTATGGCAGCCCGCTCATGACTCAACGATCCATCACTGACCCTGCTCTTTCCCAACAAGGTAATGAGGACTGGCAGTGCTTTCTGGCACTGCTACAGCAATCTTTTGCTGAAAATCTGCATCAGGATCTGCTGCAACTGCTTCTGACACCCGACGAGCGCGCCGCGCTGGGAACGCGGGTACGTATAATTCAGGAGCTGATGCGGGGGGAGATGAGTCAGCGTGAGCTGAAGAGCCAGCTGGGCGCCGGTATCGCCACGATAACCCGGGGATCGAATGGGTTAAAAACGGCACCGTCAGCGCTAAAGGATTGGTTGAGCGGGCAACTGCTTGAAGACAAAACGGGCGACTAAAGCGCCCGTATCAATCTTAAATTCAATGGGTCTGTGCGCGGGTTTGATAAACCGGATTATGGAAAGGTGCTAAAGCCAGCACCAGCGCCTGATGATAAACGCTGGTACGTGTCAGTTTTCCGGCGGTAAAAATGCCGATGGCGCCGCCTTTACGCTTCACTTCTGCAATGCCCGTCAGTTTTTCCATTTCATCTCCCAGTTCGCTGCCCTGGTTAATCCCCTGTAAAATGATTTCAGGTAACATTAAACTGGCTGAACGTGATTCGCCGCGCTGGTGCATATTCTCAATGACCATCCAGGCGAAGGTCATATTGTCTTCGATACCCGCTTCTACGCCGACCCAGAAGTCAGCTTCGGGACGAACCTGACGTGCGCCGATAACACGATGGCGCGCTCCGGTCCGGGTTTCATTACTGCCGATAGGTTGATTGGGTACGCCACTGTCGACGTCAACACCTTCAATGCGAAATGCCTCAGCGCCGAAAATATCTTCAAAAGCCATGGCGATCGCTTTGATTTTTGCCGGGTTAGTGGTTGCAGCGACAACATGATACATAGAGTTTTAGCATCCTTTAGCAAATTTCACGCAGTATAACGGAAAACACTCATGTTACAGGTATATCTCGTCCGTCATGGCGAAACAGAATGGAACGCCGCCCGCCGTATTCAGGGGCAGTCAGACAGTCCGCTGACGGCCAAAGGTCTTTATCAGGCCCGTCAGGTTGCTCAGCGCGTACGTAATGAAGGGATCACTCACGTTATCACCAGTGATTTAGGACGAACCCGCCACACGGCGCAGATTATTGCTGATGCCTGTGGGTGTGAAGTGATCGAGGAGCCCCGTTTGCGCGAACTGCATATGGGCGTGCTGGAAGAACGTATTCTGGATGGCCTGACGGAGCAGGAAGAAACATGGCGTAAGCAAATGGTCGATGGTTCACCAAAAGGGCGTATCCCCGAAGGTGAAACGATGACTGAACTGGCCGTGCGTATGCGTGCCGCGCTTGACAGCTGTCTGGATTTACCGGCGGGAAGCAAGCCGCTGCTGGTCAGCCACGGTATTGCGCTGGGCTGTCTGATCAGTACGATCCTCGGATTGCCGGCGTATGCGGAACGTCGCCTGCGTCTGCGTAACTGTTCATTGTCGCGTGTCGATCATCAGCAAAGCGCATGGCTGGCAAATGGCTGGATTGTGGAAACGGCGGGCGATGTATCACATCTTGATCTGCCCGCGCTAGACGAGTTGCAACGCTAACGCCGGGAGGCGTTAGCGGCGGATTGGGATCAGGTAATCACACCGTATTTCAGTTGGCTCGGTGCCTGGATCACGGCCATTGGTGTAAAAGCGTTCGATATCCTGTCCCTTTCTGCGAGTCAGTTTCAACGTTGGCAGACAGGTGCTGTACAACGTCAGAATAAACTCCTGCAGATGCTCCGGTGTGCCATCGTAGTGGAACATGGCATATTCACCGTGCTGTAACACAATCGGCTGACCTTCAACGTTTTCAGGCAGGTGCTGAGCTTCCAGCGCTGTTGTGTACAAGACTTCCTGCTCATCATCTTTCTCCTGGCTTGGACGAGAATGGTGCAGGCCATAAAGAATAGGTGGCAGCGTTTTCGCTTCGCCAATATATTGACGCCAGAAATGTCGACGCATCTCGTTGCGGTACGTGGTGATTTGCTCCAGCGTACATGAATAGCTTTGCGTCATGCCGATCAGATGCTGTTCCGGCAGGGAGATATATTCGGGTTGCGGCAGTGTGAATGCACCCAGGCGGATAGGCGGGCAAATACCAAATGAATGCCAGTCTTCAGCACGACGATACAGTGCTGGCGTCTGTGCGAACTGTTTTTTGAAAGCCCGGGTAAACGTTTGTTGAGAGTCAAAACGGTACTGAAGGGCGATATCTAAAATCGGGCGACTGGTGAGGCGCAAAGCAACAGCCGCTTTCGACAGACGGCGGGCACGAATATAAGCGCCAATGGCATTATTAGTGACGTCTTTAAACATGCGCTGCAGGTGCCACTTGGAATAGCCGGCCTTGGCTGCGACGTTGTCGAGTGACAAGGGCTGGTCTAAATGGGTTTCTAACCAGCTAAGAAGGTCACGAATGATTCCTGCTTGATCCATAGATCGTCCTCGTTGAACTAAGATAGATGCACAGAATGATGGGCGGCATAATAGCAACTTTTTCCCGATAAGACTTCTTAAGAATTTTTTGGCTATCTGTGCTATTCACAGGTGTTACAGAGTATTTCCTTCAAAAAGTGTGAATGCACGCTTTCTGATTAGGGTTTCTTTAGAAAACAACGTCATGCTAATGATGTGGAGTAACTTAATGAATAAATGTTGGATTTTTGTGTTTGGGATGTTTGTTTTTTGTTCCGGAGCAGCACACGCAGAGCAAGTAGGATCGGTGGATACAGTCTTCAAGTTATTCGGTCCGGACCATAAAATTGTGGTTGAGGCCTTTGATGATCCTGATATTAAAAATGTAACTTGTTATATCAGCCGTGCCAAAACCGGCGGAATTAAGGGCGGACTCGGTCTGGCCGAAGATACGTCCGATGCGGCGATTTCCTGCCAGCAGGTAGGACCTATTGATCTCAGCGATAAGATTAAGCAGGGGAAAGACAAAGGCACCGTGGTTTTCCAGAAACGGACTTCTCTGGTGTTTAAAAAGCTTCAGGTTGTGCGTTTTTATGATGACAAACGCAATGCGCTTATCTACCTGAGCTATTCCGATAAAGTCGTGGACGGGTCACCGAAAAACGCACTCAGTGCGGTGCCGATCATTCCGTGGGGACACAGTGAACCCTGAGTTTCAGTGGGGATCCCAATCAAAAGGCCAGCTTTCGCTGGCCTTTAACGTTTTATCACATTGACTACAGAGCGGTTGGCAACCTTCTGTATCAGTCTTCCAGGTCACCGCAGAAACGGTAGCCTTCACCATGGATGGTGGCGATGATTTCCGGCGTATCCGGCGTTGCTTCGAAATGCTTACGAATGCGGCGGATCGTCACGTCAACAGTACGGTCATGAGGTTTCAGCTCGCGGCCGGTCATTTTCTTCAGCAAGTCGCCACGGGTCTGGATTTTGCCTGGGTTTTCACAGAAATGCAGCATGGCGCGGAATTCACTGCGCGGTAATTTGTACTGTTCGCCCTGCGGGCTAATCAGTGAACGGCTGTTAATATCGAGTTCCCAGCCATTGAATTTGTAGCTTTCAACCAGACGACGTTCTTCACCGGTAGTACCCAGGTTCATCGTACGGGACAGCAGATTGCGTGCGCGGATGGTCAGTTCACGCGGGTTGAATGGCTTGGTGATGTAGTCATCAGCGCCGATTTCCAGACCCAAAATTTTATCTACTTCGTTGTCGCGGCCGGTCAGGAACATCAAAGCAACGCTGGCTTGTTCGCGCAGTTCGCGTGCCAGCAGCAGGCCATTTTTGCCTGGCAGGTTGATGTCCATGATAACCAGATTGATGTCATTTTCGGAGAGAATGTGGTGCATTTCAGCGCCATCATTGGCTTCATGAACCATGTAGCCTTCTGCTTCAAAAATGCTCTTTAACGTATTACGTGTCACTAACTCGTCTTCGACGATCAGAATGTGAGGGGTCTGCATGATTGCTACCTAAGATTGCCAACAAATAGAAAATAGGAGTACAGAAGTCCTTGTTATCCCAATGAATTTTGATGCCTTATTGGCCATCTCACTCGTTACATGACTAAAGTACGTAAACGCGTTCTCGATGCAATTTCCATCAACGGCAACAACATCGCAAGCTCGGTCAGGGATTCCACTTTCTGCAGTTCCACGGGGTCCTAAAGCGGCGCATATCCTAACCCTATTAACAGCAATATAACAGCCAGTGCCGAAATTACCACCCAACAAAATTACGGTTTGTTGACATATATCAAGTTCAATTGTAGCACGGTAACAGAACAGTGAAAAACACTTACAAGAATGCACGCTTGAGTCACATTTCGCCCTTTATTGTACACGATTCAGCAAATGATGAAGAAACAAAGATAAATGCAAAATCTGTATGTATCCTTATTATATATCCATATGAAAAATAATGACTAATTTTTTAACTTCGTATGCTTATCCTGACCAGCCGCTTTTTTACCTGTCGATTAAGCTTTTCCGATAAAATAAAGGAATATATCAAGTCGGCTGTTAAGTTCTTGTGAAGAATATAAACGATGAATAGATCTGAAACAGGGTAAAATTTCATCGCTGAAATACAGGCGACAAATTGTTCTCTCTTCCTACAAAGGCGTGATATGCAACTTCATATTATTTTAGTGTCACCGGCCCGCCCGGAAAATGTCGGTGCGGCAGCCCGCGCAATGAAAACCATGGGCTTTGCTTCCTTGCGTATTGTAGACAGTGGCGCACATCTGCAGCCTGAAGCCGGCTGGGTGGCGCATGGCTCGCAGGAAATCCTGCAAAATGCGCTGCATTTCAGCACGCTGGCAGAAGCGCTGGCCGACATCGATTTTACGGTGGCGACGACGGCCCGCAGCCGGGCCAAATTTCACTATTACTGTACACCTCAGGAATTACAGGGGCAGCTTGAAGAGAAAAGCCAGTGGGTGAATCATGCCGCGTTGGTGTTTGGCCGTGAGGATTCCGGGCTGACCAATGAAGAACTGGAACTGGCTGACGTGCTGACCGGCGTACCGATGGTAGCGGATTATCCTTCGCTGAATCTGGGGCAGGCAGTCATGGTGTTCTGTTATCAGCTCTCTTCGCTGAATCAGATAACGTCCGTGAAACCAGCACATGCCGAAGCCGGACAGTTATCGGCATTGCGTGCGCGGGTCGGACGTTTACTGGAAAATGTCGGGGCAGAAGATGACCAGAAATTGTCCGACTGGCTGCATCAGCGCCTCGGTCTTTTGCAACAGCGCGATGCGGCAATGTTGCATACATTGCTGCATGACATCGAAAAAAAGCTGACCCAATGATGTGAGGTGAATCCTTGCCGCTACAGTTCTATATCCGGTGCAACGAGAACAGAGTTATCGATCACACTGGAAATGGTTTTAAAGGCAGAGAATTATCCATTTGATTCTGTCCGTGATTAACCGGACGAAAACAGAAAAAAATTGACTTATTGTGCCTTATGCTTTAGCTAATAGAGGCAGACAGAGTACAAACCAAAGACAGACAGAAAATAAAAATGCGAATCATCAGCCTGAACACAACAATTATTACCACCACCGATACCACAGGTAACGGGGCGGGCTGACGCGTACAGGAAAAAGAAAAAAAGCCCGCACCTAACCAGTGCGGGCTTTTTTTTTACATTTAAACGAGAGCTTCAGGAGAGAACCAGAAATGCGAGTGTTGAAATTTGGCGGGACCTCGGTAGCAAACGCAGAACGCTTCATGCGGGTTGCGGAAATTATGGAAAGCAATGCGCGTCAGGGACAGGTCGCGACGGTATTATCCGCGCCTGCCAAAATCACCAACTATCTGGTCGCTATGATTGAACGGACTGTCGCAGGGCAGGACATTCAGACCATCATGAGTGATGCGGAAAACATTTTTGGTCAGCTGATCACCGGTCTGGCGGCAGTGCAGCCGGGCTTTGATTTGCCGAAAGTGAAAGCGTTTGTCGATCAGGAATTCGCTCAGCTTAAACAGTTGATGCACGGTATTACGCTGCTGGGACAATGCCCGGACAGCGTAAATGCCTCCATCATTTGTCGTGGCGAGAAGCTCTCAATCGCCATTATGGAAGCAGTGTTTGTTGCCAAAGGCTTTGGCGTCACTGTCATTAACCCGGTCGAAAAACTGCTCGCTCAGGGGCATTACCTCGAATCAACCGTGGACATCAATGAATCCACCCGCCGTATCGCCGCCAGCGCTATTCCAGCCGGTCATATCGTGCTGATGGCCGGTTTCACTGCCGGTAACGAGCAGGGCGAGCTGGTGGTGCTGGGACGTAACGGTTCCGATTATTCAGCTGCCGTGCTGGCCGCCTGTTTACGCGCTGACTGCTGTGAAATCTGGACAGATGTTGACGGTGTGTATACCTGTGACCCGCGCACTGTCCCGGATGCCCGCTTACTGAAATCAATGTCTTATCAGGAAGCGATGGAGCTGTCGTACTTTGGTGCGAAAGTGCTTCACCCGCGTACCATCTTACCCATTGCTCAGTTCCAGATCCCCTGCCTGATTAAAAACACCACCAACCCCCAGGCACCGGGCACTCTGATTGGCAGCGAAAGCCTGGATGATAATACACCGGTGAAAGGCATCACCAATCTCAACAACATGGCAATGATCAACGTTTCCGGTCCGGGGATGAAAGGGATGATCGGCATGGCAGCACGCGTGTTTGCTGTGATGTCCCGTTCGGGTATTTCCGTGGTGCTGATCACCCAGTCTTCTTCCGAATACAGCATCAGCTTCTGTGTGCCGCAGAGCGAGCTGGAGCGCGCCCGTAAAGCGCTGGAAGATGAGTTTTATCTCGAGCTGAAAGACGGTCTGCTTGAGCCGCTGGATGTGATGGAAAAACTGGCGGTCATTTCGGTAGTCGGTGACGGCATGCGTACCCTGCGCGGCATCTCGGCGAAATTCTTCTCGGCACTGGCGCGCGCTAATATCAATATCGTGGCCATCGCCCAGGGTTCTTCCGAGCGCTCCATCTCCGTTGTGGTCAATAACGACGATGCGACCACCGGCGTACGGGTCAGTCACCAGATGCTGTTCAACACAGATCAGGTCATTGAAGTTTTCCTGATCGGCGTCGGCGGTGTGGGCGGGGCGTTGATTGAACAGATCCGCCGTCAGCAGGCGTGGCTGAAAACCAAACACATCGATCTGCGTGTTTGCGGTATCGCTAACTCCCGCGCATTGCTGACCAACGTGCACGGTATTGCGCTGGAAACCTGGCGTGATGAGCTGGGTGCAGCGAAAGAGTCGCTGAATCTTGGCCGTCTGATCCGTCTGGTGAAAGAGTACCACCTGCTGAATCCGGTGATTGTGGACTGCACTTCCAGTCAGGAAGTGGCTGATCAGTACGCCGATTTCCTGGCTGACGGCTTCCACGTTGTAACGCCGAATAAAAAAGCCAATACCTCATCAATGAATTATTACTATCAGTTGCGTAAGGCGGCGGATGGTTCACGCCGTAAATTTCTCTACGACACCAATGTCGGCGCAGGTTTGCCGGTAATTGAAAACCTGCAAAACCTGCTGAACGCAGGGGATGAGCTGGTGCGTTTCACCGGTATTTTATCCGGCTCGCTGTCATATATCTTCGGCAAACTGGATGAAGGCATGTCATTGTCTGCTGCGACCTTGCAGGCGCGGGATATGGGCTATACCGAACCGGATCCGCGCGACGATCTTTCCGGTATGGACGTCGCCCGTAAGTTGCTGATTCTGGCGCGTGAAGCCGGTTACAAACTGGAACTGACGGATATCGATGTGGAATCTGTTTTACCACCGTCCTTCAATTCAGAAGGCAATGTGAATGAATTTGTGGCGCGACTGCCGGAACTGGATGCCGAATTTGCGCAGCGTGTTGCGCAGGCCACCGCCGCAGGTAAAGTATTGCGCTATGTTGGTGCTATCGAAGACGGGCAGTGCAAAGTAAAAATCGATGCTGTCGATGGCAATGACCCGCTTTATAAAGTAAAAAATGGGGAGAATGCGCTGGCGTTTTACAGCCGCTATTATCAGCCGTTGCCGTTAGTTCTGCGTGGCTACGGTGCGGGTAATGATGTGACGGCGGCAGGTGTGTTTGCCGATCTTTTGAGAACGCTGTCATGGAAGTTAGGAGTTTAATATGGTTAAGGTGTATGCCCCGGCTTCAATCGGGAACGTCAGCGTAGGCTTCGATGTGTTGGGCGCGGCCGTTTCTCCTGTGGATGGCACGCTGCTGGGGGACTGTGTTTCCGTTGAGCCAGCCACCGTCTTCAGTCTGAAAAACGAAGGCAAGTTTGTGTCTAAACTGCCGGATCGTATGGAAGACAACATTGTTTATCAGTGCTGGCAGCGTTTCTGTCAGGAAATCGGCAAGCAAGTGCCGGTGGCGATGACGCTGGAAAAAAACATGCCGATCGGCTCAGGTCTGGGTTCCAGCGCCTGTTCTGTGGTTGCCGGTCTGATGGCGATGAACGAGTTTTGTGGTAAGCCGCTTAATGAAAACCAGATGCTGTTGCTGATGGGTGAGCTTGAAGGGCGTATTTCCGGTAGCGTGCATTTCGATAATGTCGCGCCATGCTATTTAGGCGGCATTCAGCTGATGCTGGAAGAACTCGATATCATCAGCCAGCCTGTGCCAGGTTTTGACGACTGGCTGTGGGTGATGGCGTATCCGGGCATCAAAGTTTCAACGGCCGAAGCGCGTGCCATTTTACCCGCGCAGTATCGTCGTCAGGATTGCATCAGCCACGGACGTTATCTGGCGGGCTTTATCCATGCCTGTCACACTCAGCAACCCGCACTGGCTGCAAAGCTGATGAAAGATGTGATTGCTGAGCCTTACCGTACCCGTCTGCTGCCAGGTTTTGCCCAGGCGCGCAGCGCCTCAGAAGAAATTGGTGCGCTGGCTTGCGGGATTTCCGGCTCAGGCCCGACGCTGTTTGCGGTGTGCAATGACAGCGCGACAGCGAAACGTATGGCTGACTGGTTGCAGACGCATTATCTGCAAAATGACGAAGGCTTTGTTCATATTTGTCGTCTTGATACCGCGGGCGCGCGGGTATTGGGATAACTCGATAATTTATTGGGATAACTAATGAAACTGTACAACCTGAAGGATCATAACGAGCAGGTCAGCTTTGCTCAGGCCGTCAAACAAGGCCTTGGAAAACAGCAGGGATTATTCTTTCCGCTGGAACTGCCGGAGTTTGAACTGACGGAAATCGACCGTTTGCTGGAACTGGATTTCGTCACCCGCAGTAGCCGCATTCTTTCTGCTTTCATCGGCGATGAAATTCCGGAAGAAGAATTATATCAGCGTGTGAAAAACGCGTTTGCTTTCCCGGCACCTGTCGTCAACGTGGAAGAAGACATTGCCTGTCTGGAACTTTTCCACGGCCCGACCCTGGCTTTTAAAGATTTCGGCGGCCGCTTTATGGCGCAAATCCTGACTCAGGTATCGGGCGATCAGCCGGTGACCATTCTGACTGCGACGTCCGGTGATACCGGTGCGGCAGTGGCGCATGCCTTCCACGGCCTGAAAAATGTGCGTGTGGTGATTCTGTACCCGCGCGGCAAAATCAGTCCGTTGCAGGAAAAACTGTTCTGCACCCTCGGTGGCAACATTCATACCGTCGCCATCGACGGTGACTTTGATGCCTGTCAGGCGCTGGTGAAACAGGCATTTGATGATGAAGAGCTGAAATTTGCGCTGAAACTGAATTCGGCGAACTCTATCAACATCAGCCGTCTGCTGGCACAGATTTGTTATTACTTTGAAGCCGTTGCCCAACTGCCTCAGGAAGCGCGCAATCAGTTGGTGGTTTCCGTGCCAAGCGGTAACTTTGGTGATCTGACAGCCGGTTTGCTGGCGAAATCTCTCGGCCTGCCGGTGAAACGCTTTATCGCTGCGACCAACGCCAATGACACAGTGCCGCGTTTTCTGTCTAACGGTGAATGGGAACCGAAGAAAACCGTTGCGACGCTGTCGAACGCGATGGATGTCAGCCAGCCCAACAACTGGCCGCGCGTGGAAGAGCTGTATCGTCGTAAAACCTGGCAACTGAAAGATCTGGGTTTTGGCACAGTCAGCGATGACACCACCGAAGATGCGATGCGCGAGCTGGCCAATATCGGTTATATCTCGGAACCTCACGCGGCAATTGCTTACCGCGTACTGCGCGATCAGCTGCAGCCGGGTGAATTTGGCCTGTTCATCGGGACGGCGCATCCGGCAAAATTCAAGGAAAGCGTGGAAGCGATCCTGGATCAGGATATCGGTTTGCCGAAAGAACTGGCGGATCGCGCTGACCTGCCATTGTTGTCGCACAATCTGCCGGCTGATTTCAGCGAAATGCGCGCATTCCTGATGGCATTACCTGAATAAATAGCCTGCTTCTGACATGTAAAAGCCCTCTCCGCGAGGGCTTTTTTATATAGGCAGATCAAAAGGATCAGCGTTCTGGGCGGGTAAAGACCAGTTCATTACCTTGCGAACGTGATTCATCAAACCCGTAACCTTCCAGATTGAAATCCTGAAGCTGTTTCGGCTTATCAAGGCGTTCTTTGATGATAAACCGGCTCATCAGGCCGCGCGCTTTTTTGGCATAGAAGCTGATGACTTTATATTTGCCGTTTTTCTCGTCGAGGAATACCGGCTTGATAATTTCGCCATCCAGCAGTTTAGGTTTCACGGCTTTGAAGTATTCATCGGATGCCAGATTCACCAGCACCTGGCTTTTTTGTTCGCTGAGTAAGTGGTTGAGTTTTTCAGTCAGTAAATCTCCCCAGAAGGCGTACAGATTAGCGCCCTGTGGGTTTTCCAGCCGGATACCCATTTCCAGCCGGTAAGGCATCATCAGATCCAGCGGGCGCAGCAGGCCATATAAGCCGGACAACATCCGCAGATGTTTCTGAGCAAAATCAAAATCTTTCTCACTGAAATCTTCTGCCTGCAGGCCCGTATAAACATCACCTTTAAAGGCCAGCAAAGCCTGACGCGCATTTTCCGGTGTGAAATCCGGCTGCCAGTCATTGAAACGTTCTGCGTTGAGATGGGCCAGTTTATCGCTGATCCCCATCAGTGAAGAGATTTGCGCCGGGGACATTTTACGTGCCACGGTGATCAGCTGGCTGGATTTATCCAGCAACTCCGGTTGAGTGTAGCGCGTTGTCGCAAGCGGGCTTTCGTAATCGAGCGTTTTGGCAGGTGAAATAATGGTTAACATAGTCTCGTCCGTTGGTCAGTGACGGTTCACATTCAGGAATCTTTGTGGCCTCACTGTAGCAAAAAAGCCACGGCGATGGAGGCATGATATCGATAGGTAAAAGCAGACAACGTCAGCGCGGAGGCATTTTTTTATCCCAGACACCAGGCTGGATCTGGCCGCGTAATTCAGGGTAATGATCAGGGTTAAACACCGGTATTTTCCCCATACGTCGCTGACGTTCATAATCTTTCACCACGCTGACCGCAATTCCCGAGAGCAGCAGCAATGCGGTGAGATTGAGTATTGCCATCAATGCCATAAAGATATCAGCCAGCTTCCATAACAACTGAATTTCCAGCAGACATCCGCAGAACACCATGGCGATGACCAGTAACCTGAAAATCATTAATTTCAGGGGTGAAGAACGGTGAAAAAAATTCAGATTGTTTTCGGCATAGGCATAGTTTCCGGCAATCGACGTAAATGCAAAAGAGAAGACCAGTATGGCCAGAACCACATGGCTCCAGCTTCCGGTCACCGGCATAATCGATTGTTGTATCAGCCGGATACCGGTTGCAGCGTCAGGTTGATCAAGGGTTCCTGACGTCAGGATGATCAGCGCAGTGGCAGTACAAATCACCATGGTATCGATAAAGACTGCAAACATCTGACTGAATCCCGCCATGGCCGGATGGCTGACGCCGGCCATCGCCGCTGCATTGGGCGAAGAACCGACACCGGCCTCGCTGGCAAAAGCGCCGCGCTGCATTCCCTGTGTGATGGCCTGTGTTATGCCATATGCCAGTGCGCCGGATGCCGCCTGCTGTATGCCAAAGGCGCTTTTGAATACCAGCACCAGCACCTGGGGCAATCTTTCAACTTGATGACCAATGACCCAGATGGCCAGCAACAGATACGCGAAGGCCATCATCGGCATCAGCCATTTTGTAAGCCCGGTTATTGCCCGTATACCGCCGAAGATCAGTATTGCGATCAGTGCGGATAAAATGCAGGCGGTGACCAGTGCCGGTATATGCAGAAGGTGAAAAGAGGCCTGCGCAATGGAATTAGCCTGTAAGGCACTGAAAATAAAGCCACAGGAAATCACCATCAGTGAAGAAAACAGGACACCCATCCAGCGCATTCCCAACCCTTTTTCCATGTAATCCGCCGGACCACCACGAAATTTCCCCTGAGCTGCATTGCCTTTGTAAACCTGCGCCAGCGTGTTTTCTATCATTGCCGTCGCCATGTTGAAAACCGCAATTATCCACATCCAGAAGATTGCGCCGGGGCCGCCCAGCGTAATGGCGATGGCGACACCGGTGAGATTGCCGGTACCAATACGCGATGCAAGGCTCAGACACAGCGACTGCCACGGGGAAATACCTCTCGCGGTGTGTTTTTGTTTATAAAGTGTGGAGGAGAAAAGGTGGCCAAAATGACGGAACTGAATAAAGCCAAGCCGGAACGTGAGGTAAATGCCGGTGCCGCACAGCAGGTAAATCAGGATCGAACTCCAGAGAATTGTGTCGAAAAAATCCAGCAGGTCGTTCATGAATTGTCCTTGGTTGATTCGCCCTTCATCGTTTTTATTTGTTTGCTTGCGGGCAATGACCACTTTGGGTGGCTAACATACCTTTTTTATCGAATGGGTGACATAGGCATTTTGACTGACTTTGCGTGTTTTGGAAGGTGAAAAATCACGTGATGCTCGTAGCCGAGCATGCCGTGATATGCGCCTTGCGCCTGGCTTTTTGCATGTTATCATCAGCCAAAGGCAAGGCATGAAAATGTCTATACGAAAACGTCCAAACGATGAGATATGCCAAAATGACCGATAAACTGACTTCCCTACGCCAAATAACTCAGGTTGTAGCTGACACCGGAGATATCGCGGCAATGAAGTTGTACCAGCCGCAGGATGCGACCACTAATCCGTCTCTGATCCTCAGCGCTGCCCAAATCCCTGAATACCGTAAACTGATCGACGAAGCTATCGCCTGGGCACGTGACCAGAGCAGCGATCATGACCAGCAGATTACTGATGCCGCTGACAAACTGGCAGTGAACATCGGTCTGGAAATCCTGAAACTGGTCCCGGGCCGTATTTCAACAGAAGTTGATGCACGTCTGTCATACGATACTGATGCAAGCGTGGCCAAAGCCAAACGCCTGATCAAACTCTACAATGATGCGGGTATCAGCAATGACCGTATCCTGATCAAACTGGCTTCGACCTGGCAGGGCATCCGCGCTGCTGAGAAACTGGAAAAAGAAGGCATCAACTGTAACCTGACGCTGCTGTTCTCCTTCGCTCAGGCGCGTGCTTGTGCTGAAGCGGGGGTCTTCCTGATTTCTCCGTTCGTTGGCCGTATCCTTGACTGGTACAAAGCCAACGGTGACAAAAAAGAGTTCGCACCGCATGAAGATCCGGGCGTCGTGTCGGTGACCGAAATCTACGAATACTACAAACAACACGGCTATGAAACTGTCGTGATGGGTGCAAGCTTCCGTAACATTGGCGAAATCATCGAACTGGCAGGCTGTGACCGCCTGACCATCGCCCCTACGCTGCTGAAAGAACTGGCAGAAAGCGAAGGCCCGCTGGAGCGCAAACTGTCCTTCTCCGGTGAAACCAAGCCACGCCCTGCACCACTGACTGAATCTCAGTTCTACTGGGAGCATAACCAGGATCCAATGGCGATCGACAAACTGGCTGACGGTATCCGTAAGTTTGCAGTCGATCAGGGTAAACTGGAAAAAATGATTTCTGATTTGCTGTAATCAGCGCTCTGTTTCAGCATAAAGCGGCTAATCAGCCGCTTTTTTTATGGCTGTGATAAAACCACTGGCCGGTTACCGATATACTGAGTGCTGTGACTACGAAGAAAATGCTGTGGAGAAATAGCATGGATACATTACGAATTGGTCTGGTATCAGTATCGGACCGCGCATCGAGCGGCGTTTATCAGGACAAAGGAATTCCGGCGCTGGAAGAATGGCTGCAAAAAGCGCTGATTACGCCCTTTAAGCTGGAAAAAAAACTGATCCCCGACGAGCAGCCGCTGATTGAACAGGCGATTAGCGAACTGGTCGATGAAAGCGGTTGTCATCTGGTACTGACTACCGGGGGAACCGGGCCTGCGCGTCGTGATGTCACGCCGGATGCCACCCTGGCTGTGGCCGACCGGGAAATGCCCGGCTTTGGCGAACAGATGCGCCAGATCAGCCTGCACTTCGTGCCGACGGCGATTTTATCGCGTCAGGTTGGGGTGATTCGCAAACAGGCGTTGATCCTGAATTTACCCGGCCAGCCGAAATCCATTCAGGAAACGCTGGAAGGGCTGAAGGATGCGGACGGTAAAGTGATAGTTTCCGGCATTTTTGCCAGCGTGCCTTATTGTATCCAGTTACTCGACGGGCCCTATATTGAAACCCATGATGAGGTGGTAGCAGCTTTCCGTCCGAAAAGTGCCCGCCGCGATACAAAAAACTGAATACCGTTCCTTTTTGAAATTTAGCGATGTTAAGCGTCAGACACGACTGGTGTGAAAAATATTTGCCGATATAGTAATAATTACTTTACAAAAGGTGGCAAAAACCTTTCCATTTTTTCACTCTGGTGTCTGACGGTATCCTATGCAACACGCACAATCGCGCCGGTTGAACCGGCAGGACTTCAAAACGCTTTCCCTCGCTGCACTGGGCGGCGCCCTGGAATTTTACGACTTTATCATTTTTGTCTTCTTCGCTGCGGTGATTGGCGATCTCTTCTTCCCGGCCAATATGCCCGACTGGCTCCGTCAGGTTCAGACCTTTGGTATTTTTGCTGCCGGTTATCTGGCGCGTCCGCTGGGCGGCATTATCATGGCACACTTCGGGGATTTGGTCGGCCGTAAGCGCATGTTCAGTCTGAGCATTTTGCTGATGGCATTACCCACGCTGGCGATGGGGATGTTGCCAACATACGCCTCGATTGGCATGGCGGCTCCGCTGTTACTGTTGCTGATGCGCCTGTTACAAGGGGCAGCAATTGGCGGCGAAGTGCCGGGCGCATGGGTATTTGTCGCCGAACATGTACCACGTAACCGCATCGGTTTCGCTTGCGGCACTCTCACAGCCGGTTTAACGCTGGGGATCCTGCTGGGTTCTCTGGTGGCAACTTTACTGAACACCAGCATGACACCAGCCGCCATCAGTCAGTATGGCTGGCGTATTCCGTTCTTCATAGGCGGAGTTTTTGGTCTGATCGCGATGTATCTGCGCCGTTGGTTACAGGAAACGCCTGTCTTCATTGAAATGAAAACGCGTAAGGCGCTGGCGGAAGAACTACCCTTGAAAGCCGTCATTGCCAATCACAAAAAAGAAGTCGTGGTATCAATGCTGATGACCTGGCTGTTATCAGCGGGCATCGTGGTGGTGATCCTGATGACCCCCACCTGGTTGCAGAAGCAGTTCGGCATTCCGGCGGCGGCGGCATTACAGGCAAATTGTCTGGCCACCGTGGCGCTGATGTTCGGGTGCATTATTTCGGGCAGCATTGTTGATCGCCTCGGAGCCAGCAAAACCTTTATCTTCGGCAGCCTGTTCCTCGGGATTTGCAGCGCTGCTTTTTATCACATGGTCGCGGCAGACGCCTCAGTGCTGATGGGCATGTATGCGCTGGCAGGGCTAAGCGTGGGCGTAGTTGGCGCCGTACCTTACGTGATGGTGCGGGCGTTTCCGGCGGAAGTCCGTTTTACCGGCATCTCTTTTTCATACAATGTGGCCTACGCGATTTTCGGTGGTCTGACGCCCGTCTTTGTCACATTGTTCATGCGTCTGACACCGATGGCTCCCGCCTGGTATGTGCTGGCTTTGTCGGCGATTGGCTTGCTGACCGGTCTTTATCTCAGCCGTGATTTGGACAGCGAAACGACCCGCACAGCGAAATTTTCCGAGGGTGCCGCTTCCGGCCAGTGATTGGGTTTTATGTCTAAAAAAGCCCTGCTGCAATGCAGGGCTTTTTGCGCGTGGCTGAGGGCACTTATGCCACAACGGCGTCAACTTGCGGAGCGTGGTTTTTTGGCTCACCGACTGGCAAAACAGTACGGCCATATTGCTCGTTCAGCACTTCGGCCATCGCCAGGTAAATCGCGCTGGCGCCGCAGAAGATGCCTTCAAAGCCAGCAAAATGCAGAACAGCAGCATTCCCGGTCATATTTCCATAGCAAAGCAGGGCGAACAAAATCGTCAGACTGCCAAAAACAACCTGTATACCGCGGTTTGCTTTCAGGGTGCCAAAAAACATGAATAAGGTGAACACACCCCAGATGCCGAGATAAGCACCGAGGAAAGCTTCGCTACTGGCATCGGCCATGCCCATGCGCGGTAGCATTAAGATGCCGACCAGGCTTAACCAGAACGCGCCATAAGAAGTGAATGCGGTGGTACCGAACGTATTCCCTTTTTTAAATTCCATCATCCCGGCAAGAATTTGAATCAAACCACCATAAAAAATCCCCATACTGACAATGACTGCGGTCAGAGGGAAAAAACCCGCGTTGTGTAAATTTAATAAGATTGTGGTCATACCAAATCCCATCAGCCCGAGCGGGCCTGGATTTGCCAACGTTTTGCTGTGCATAGATCCTCTGTATCGGAATTATTATTAATTGATAATCGGGGGAAGAAACGCTTGGGAAATGGGCAAAAAACCCACATATCGTAGAAGCGCGCGGCATCATAAGGAGGGTTGCGTCAGCAAACATTGATCTGGCGTAACAGCAATTGAAGATTTTTTTTCACTTTGCCCCTTGATGCTGAGCGGCATGGCCCCATCTTATTCCCAACCGCAGTTGTTACCGTCGGGAAATCCGTTAAATGGGGCTGTTGAAATCGTAAAGATCGGCCACATATACAGTAGCAACCTGAACGAATATGAATTTAAGTGGAGACGTTTTAGATGGGTAAAATTATTGGGATCGACCTGGGCACCACCAACTCTTGTGTAGCTATCATGGATGGCACGACTGCTCGTGTACTGGAGAATGCTGAAGGCGACCGCACCACTCCTTCCATCATCGCTTATGCGGCAGATGGCGAGACTCTGGTAGGTTCTCCGGCTAAACGTCAGGCTGTGACTAACCCGCAGAATACCCTGTTTGCGATCAAGCGCCTGATTGGCCGTCGCTTCCAGGATGAAGAAGTACAACGTGATAAAGGCATCATGCCTTACCAGATCGTAAGCGCTGACAATGGTGATGCGTGGATCGACGTTAAAGGTCAAAGAATCGCACCGCCGCAGATCTCTGCCGAAGTGTTGAAGAAAATGAAGAAAACCGCTGAAGATTATCTGGGCGAACCGGTAACTGAAGCTGTTATCACCGTACCTGCTTACTTCAACGATGCTCAGCGTCAGGCAACGAAAGACGCCGGCCGTATCGCAGGTCTGGAAGTCAAACGTATCATCAACGAACCGACTGCTGCAGCACTGGCGTATGGTCTGGATCGCGAAATCGGCAACCGTACTATCGCGGTATATGACCTGGGTGGTGGTACTTTCGATATCTCTATTATCGAAATTGATGAAGTTGACGGTGAAAAAACCTTTGAAGTACTGGCGACCAACGGTGACACTCACCTTGGTGGTGAAGACTTCGATAGCCGTATGATCAACTATCTGGTTGAAGAATTTAAGAAAGAGCAAGGCATGGATCTGCGTAACGATCCACTGGCGATGCAACGTCTGAAAGAAGCCGCTGAAAAAGCGAAGATTGAATTGTCTTCTGCTCAGCAAACTGACGTGAACCTGCCGTACATCACTGCTGATGCGACAGGTCCTAAACACATGAACATCAAAGTGACCCGTGCAAAACTGGAATCTTTGGTAGAAGACCTGGTTAACCGTTCTATCGAACCACTGAAAGTAGCGCTGAAAGACGCAGGTCTGTCAGTTTCTGATATTCAGGACGTTATCCTGGTGGGTGGTCAGACCCGTATGCCAATGGTTCAGAAGAAAGTTGCAGATTTCTTCGGTAAAGAACCACGTAAAGACGTGAACCCGGACGAAGCTGTGGCAATCGGTGCAGCGGTTCAGGGTGGTGTATTGGCAGGTGATGTGAAAGATGTTCTGCTGCTGGATGTAACGCCGTTGTCTCTGGGTATCGAGACCATGGGCAGCGTGATGACTCCGCTTATTACCAAAAACACCACTATCCCGACTAAACACAGCCAGGTGTTCTCTACTGCGGAAGACAACCAGTCTGCAGTCACCATCCATGTGTTGCAGGGTGAACGTAAGCGTGCAAGTGATAACAAATCTCTGGGTCAATTCAACCTGGACGGTATTCAGGCAGCACCACGCGGTCAGGCTCAGATCGAAGTCACCTTCGACCTTGATGCCGACGGTATCCTGCATGTGTCTGCGAAAGACAAAAATACCGGCCGTGAGCAGAAGATCACTATCAAGGCATCTTCTGGTCTGAGCGAAGAAGAAATCCAGAAAATGGTTAATGATGCTGAAGCCAATGCCGAATCTGACCGTAAGTTTGAAGAACTGGTTCAGACCCGCAACCAGGCGGATCATCTGATCCACGGTACCCGTAAGCAACTGGAAGAAGCGGGCGACAAACTGCCAGCTGAAGACAAAACTGCCGTAGAAGAAGCCCTGAAAGCACTGGAAGTGTCTGCTAAAGGTGAAGATAAGGCTGATATCGAAGCGAAAATCCAGGCGCTGGTACAGGTTTCCGGCAAACTGATGGAAATGGCTCAGCAGCAAGGCCAGACAGAAGGCGGCGACACCAGCGCGCAGAAAGATGATGACGTTGTTGACGCTGAATTCGAAGAAGTTAAAGACAAAAAATAATCGCCCTTAAGCGGGCACAGTAAGAAGCTTTACTGATAACCAGCACGGGCGTCGAGGAAACTCTACGCCCGTGCACGCATGTTGAGGGTAGGTTAAAGCATGGCGAAGCAAGATTATTACGAGATTTTAGGCGTATCCAAAACAGCGGATGAGCGTGAAATCAAAAAGGCTTATAAGCGTCTGGCGATGAAACATCACCCTGACCGTAATCAGGGCGATAAAGAATCGGAAAGTAAATTCAAAGAAATTAAAGAAGCTTATGAAATTCTGACCGATGCGCAAAAGCGTGCGGCCTATGACCAGTACGGTCATGCAGCCTTTGAGCAAGGTGGCATGGGCGGTGGTGGCGGTGGCTACGGCGGCGGTGCAGATTTCAGCGACATCTTTGGTGACGTCTTTGGCGACATCTTTGGCGGCGGTCGCCGTCAGCGTGCCAGCCGGGGTTCAGACCTGCGTTACAACATGGATCTGACTCTGGAAGAGGCCGTTCGTGGTGTCACCAAAGAAATCCGCATCCCGACACTGGATGAATGTGACGTTTGTCACGGCAGCGGCGCGAAAGCGGGTAGCTCTCCGGCCACCTGTCCGACCTGTCATGGTGCAGGCCAGGTTCAGATGCGTCAGGGCTTCTTCACAGTTCAGCAAGCGTGTCCGACCTGTCAGGGTCGCGGTAAAGTGATTAAAGATCCGTGCACAAAATGTCACGGACATGGTCGCGTAGAACGTTCAAAAACGCTGTCAGTGAAAATTCCTGCGGGTGTGGATACGGGCGACCGTATTCGTCTGGAAGGTGAAGGCGAAGCCGGTGAGCATGGTGCTCCGTCAGGGGACCTGTACGTCCAGGTTCAGGTTAAAGCGCACAAAATCTTTGAGCGTGAAGGTAATAACCTGTACTGCGAAGTACCAATCAACTTCGCCATGGCGGCACTGGGTGGCGAAATTGAAGTGCCAACGCTTGATGGTCGCGTGAGCCTGAAAATCCCGGCTGAAACGCAAACGGGGAAAATGTTCCGTATGCGCGGACGCGGCGTAAAATCTGTCCGTGGTGGTGCTCAGGGCGACCTGATGTGCCGTGTGGTGGTAGAAACTCCGGTCAGTCTGAACGAGAAGCAGAAGCAGTTGCTGCGGGATCTGGAAGAAAGTTTTGGCGGTGTTTCGGGTGAAAAAAACAGCCCGCGCTCCAAAAGCTTCCTCGACGGCGTGAAAAAGTTTTTTGATGATCTGACCCGCTAACCATTCGCTGGATACAGCGATGCAGAGCCAGACAACATCCCCGGCAGCGGTTAACGCGCCGGGGATTTTTTATGCATTCTGATGTAAAAAGGGAAATCCAATGCCTCGTAAAAAACGAGCTATAATGCAGAAATAATCGACTTTTTACGAAGTGATTGTTTGCGTACAATTCAGACATTCCATTGTGGTAAGCATTTTCTTGCCACGTTTTTTCTACAGGAGAATCAGGATGTCGAATATTATTCGTCAGTTTTTACGGATGGAAGCCGCCGGTGGTGTGGTGTTAATCATTGCAGCCATCGTGGCATTAATCATGGCGAACAGCCCGTTGCAGGGAGTTTATCAGGCGTTTCTCGATGTTCCCGTCACCTTACGTTTTTCCGAACTTCTGATCGACAAGCCACTTTTGCTGTGGATTAACGATGGCCTGATGGCGGTTTTCTTTCTGATGATTGGTCTGGAAGTAAAGCGGGAGATGTGTGAAGGTGCGCTGGCCAATCGCCAGCAGGCGATGTTTCCTGCCATTGCTGCGCTCGGTGGTATGGTTGTTCCGGCATTAATCTATTTACTGTTTAACGGCGGCGATGAAATCGCCCGTCAGGGGTGGGCTATTCCGGCAGCAACGGACATTGCGTTTGCGCTGGGTGTAATGGCGCTGCTGGGCTCGCGTGTACCAACCGGGTTAAAAGTGTTCCTGCTGGCTCTGGCGATTATTGATGACCTGGGTGCCATTGTGATCATTGCTCTGTTTTATAGCCATGATGTGTCGATGATGGCGCTGGGTTTATCGGCGGTCTGCATCGCGGCCCTGGCTTTCCTGAACTGGCGCGGAGTAACAAAGCTGACGCCTTACCTGCTGATTGGTGCCGTATTCTGGGTCTGTGTGCTGAAATCAGGGATTCACGCGACGCTGGCGGGTGTCATCCTTGGTTTCTTAATTCCGTTAAGGACCAAAGAGAATAAAAAATCACCGGCACGCCGTCTGGAACATGGGATCCATCCTTATGTTTCCTGGTTTATTTTGCCGATGTTCGCGTTCGCCAATGCCGGTATCTCATTGCAGGGTGTGACGGTCGCGGGTTCATTCTCAACATTACCCATGGGTATTGCTGCCGGGCTTGTGCTCGGTAAGCCGCTGGGTATTATGTTGTTCGGGGGGATCGCGTTGAAATCAGGAATGACACGTCTGTCATCCGGCATAACCTTTAGTCAGATTGCGGCAGTTTCCGTGCTGTGTGGCATCGGTTTCACTATGTCGATTTTCATCGGTTCTCTGGCTTTTGCAACGCTTGAACCCGCGCTGCTGACATATGCAAAAATGGGTATACTGATGGGTTCAGTCGCATCAGCGGTTCTGGGATACCTGCTCCTGAGCCGGGCCTTACCGAAGAAACGTACAGCATAATGCTGACTTTATACTTCAGGAAAGGGTGAAACCATGCCTCATATTAATTACAACCATTTGTATTATTTCTGGCACGTATGCAAATCAGGTTCAGTTGTAGGGGCGGCAGAAGCATTACATCTTACTCCGCAAACCATCACCGGACAGATTAAGTCTCTGGAAGAACGGTTGGATGGGAAACTTTTTAAACGGCTGGGGCGGGGGCTGGTGCCTTCTGAACTGGGGCAACTGATTTACCGCTATGCCGATAAAATGTTCACTCTCAGTCAGGAAATGCTGGATATTGTGAATTACCGCAAAGAGGCGAGCCTGCTATTTGATGTAGGTGTGGCGGATGCGTTATCCAAACGACTGGTCAGCCGTGTGCTGGAAGCTGCGGTGCCGCCGGACAACGCACAAATTCACCTGCGCTGTTTTGAATCGACTCACGAAATGCTGCTTGAACAGCTGAGTCAGCATAAACTGGACATGATTTTGTCAGATTGCCCGGTGGATTCTACCCAGCAGGAAGGGTTGTTTTCGGTCAAACTGGGTGAAAGTCCGATCAGCTTCTTTTGTTGTAATCCGCCGTCAGGCATGGATTTTCCGGATTGCCTGGAGCATCGTCCATTACTCATCCCCGGCCGGCGTTCGATGCTGGGACGTAAGTTGCTTAACTGGTTTAATACGCAGGGGTTGAAGGTCAATATTCTTGGTGAGTTTGACGATGCCGCGCTGATGAAAGCGTTTGGAATGAACAACGATGCGATATTTGTCGCTCCGGCCGTTTATTCATCAACTGAATTTCAGGATGAGAAAATCGAGGAAGTCGGGCGCGTCGAAGGAATTATGGAAGAGTATTACGTGATTTTTGCCGAAAGAATGATTCAACATCCTTCTGTGCAGAGGATTTGTTACACCGACTTTTCAGCATTGTTTGAGTAGAAATTACTCAACTTTAAGATATAAAAAAACCGGCGTGAGCCGGCTTTTTTATCAAGCAATTCAGCGTAATGCGATTATTGCATTGCGTTGATTTGCGCAGTCAGGTTTGACTTATGACGCGCTGCTTTGTTTTTGTGGATCAGGCCTTTGCAAGACTGACGGTCCACGATTGGTTGCATTTCGTTAAATGCGTTTTGTGCAGCAGCTTTGTCGCCTGCTGCAATAGCCGCGTATACCTTCTTGATAAAGGTACGCATCATAGAACGACGGCTCGCGTTGTGCTTACGGCGTTTTTCTGACTGTACGGCGCGTTTCTTAGCTGATTTGATATTAGCCAAGGCCAACTCCCAAATATTTTTCTATTGATGAACAATTCAAAGGCCGAGGAATATGCCTTTTCGGTCTTCTTTTGTCAACGGATTTGTGCAAATAAGCGGCGTTTTAAAGAGTGAACTTTACTCGTCGCTTGTTACGTTGTGATGGCGCAGGATTTTAACAGCTTCCGGCATCGGAATACAGTCTTTCGCGAGAAAAATCGACAGGAGAGTGTACAAACTGCCCACTACGGCCATTAACGCTTTGTTTATGCGAAAAGTCACGCATTCCCTGTATGCAACGAAAGATTTTCATCGCCACGCCGCCATTTGAACCGCAATATCTGCCGTATGCAAGAGAGAATGGTGTGATCCTGCTAATCGCTGGTTAACCTTGGAGGCTGTACAAGGTATAATCCGCCGATTTCCATCGTTATGAGTCAGCATTGGATTTGAGCCAGCTATGGAGCTAATTCGCGGAATACACAATATTCGGGCACGTCATCATGGGTGTGTGCTGACTATTGGCAATTTTGATGGTGTACACCGTGGCCACCAGGCCCTGATTGAACAGCTTAAGCTGGAAGGTCAACGTCTGGGACTGCCGGTGATGGTAATGATTTTTGAGCCCCAGCCTCTGGAACTGTTTGCCGGTGATAAAGCACCTGCACGCCTGACCAGTTTGCGCGATAAGGCCAAGTATCTCGCTGAGTGCGGCGTAGATTACCTTTTATGTGTCCGCTTCGAGCCACGGTTCGCAGCACACATGGCACAGGCATTTATCTCGCAGCTGCTGGTTGAAAAGCTGGGCGTCAGGTTCCTGACTGTCGGGGATGATTTCCGCTTTGGGGCCAGCCGTCTCGGGGATTTTGAGCTATTACAGAAGGCCGGTGAAGAATACGGTTTTGAAGTGATCAGCACGCAAACTTTCCGTGAAGGTGGGAACCGCATCAGCAGCACGGCGATCCGTAATGCGTTGCGTGACGATGATCTGGCGCTGGCCGAGAATTTACTGGGTCACCCGTTCAGCATCTCTGGCCGTGTCGTACACGGTGATAAACTCGGGCGTACTATCGGCTTCCCGACGGCGAACGTGCCGTTGAAGCGGGTCGTCTCTCCGGTGCGCGGTGTGTATGCAGTTGAAGTCTTAGGCCTCGGGCCTGAACCGTTGCCGGGCGTGGCGAACATTGGAATACGCCCGACAGTCGGTGGTGTGCGCAAGCAGTTGGAAGTGCACCTGCTCGACACCACATTAGATTTATACGGGCGCCACATTGATGTGGTGCTCCGCGCGAAATTGCGCAACGAACAGCGTTTCTCCTCGCTTGATGCTTTAAAGCAACAAATTGCGAACGATGAAGTGACGGCCCGTGAATTCTTTGGGTTAAAGACACTGCGCTAAACATGTACTGACAGGCCTGTAACAAAGCCTGGAATCCAGCCGAAAACGGAACCGAGAATCTATGAGTGACTACAAGAACACCCTGAATTTGCCGGAAACAGGGTTCCCGATGCGTGGCGATCTGGCCAAGCGTGAACCTGACATGCTGAAGAATTGGTATGACCAGGATCTGTACGGGATTATTCGTGCTGCCAAGAAAGGCAAGAAAACCTTTATTTTGCATGACGGCCCTCCGTATGCGAACGGCAGCATTCATATTGGTCACTCAGTCAATAAAATTCTTAAAGACATGATCGTTAAGTCCAAAGGGCTGGCGGGCTTTGATGCCCCGTATGTGCCAGGCTGGGATTGTCATGGTCTGCCGATCGAGCTGAAAGTCGAACAACTGATCGGTAAGCCGGGTGAGAAAGTCACGGCAGCGGAATTTCGCGAAGCCTGCCGTAAATATGCAGCAGAACAGGTTGAAGGTCAGAAGAAAGACTTCATCCGTCTGGGCGTATTAGGTGACTGGGATCATCCGTACCTGACGATGGATTTCAAAACTGAAGCCAACATCATTCGTGCACTGGGTAAAATCATCGGTAACGGCCACCTGCACAAAGGGGCTAAGCCGGTTCACTGGTGTACAGATTGCGGTTCATCACTGGCAGAAGCAGAGGTCGAGTATTACGACAAAACCTCTCCTTCTATAGATGTTGCGTTCAACGCAACTGACGCCGCCGCTGTTGCCGCGAAATTTGGTGTATCAGCGTTTAATGGCCCGATTTCACTGGTAATCTGGACCACTACACCGTGGACCATGCCTGCTAACCGGGCTATTTCACTGAATCCGGAGTTTGCTTATCAGCTGGTTCAGGTGGAAGGTCAGTGTCTGATCCTGGCGACCGATCTGGTTGAAAGCGTCATGAAACGCGCCGGTATCGCAGAATGGACCGTGCTGGGCGAATGTAAAGGCGCAGATCTTGAGCTGTTGCGTTTCAAACACCCGTTCCTCGACTTCGATGTGCCGGCGATCCTTGGCGATCACGTGACGCTCGATGCCGGTACCGGTGCCGTGCATACCGCACCGGGTCACGGCCCGGATGACTTTGTCATCGGCCAGAAATACGGTCTGGAAGTCGCCAATCCGGTAGGGCCGAACGGTTGCTATCTGCCGGGCACTTACCCGACGCTGGACGGTAAATTCGTCTTTAAAGCCAATGACCTGATCGTTGAGTTGCTGCGTGAAAAAGGCGCATTGCTGCACGTTGAGAAAATCACGCACAGCTATCCGTGCTGCTGGCGTCACAAAACGCCAATCATCTTCCGCGCCACGCCACAATGGTTCATCAGCATGGATCAGAAGGGCCTGCGTCAGCAATCTCTGGAAGAGATCAAAGGCGTACAGTGGATCCCGGACTGGGGCCAGGCACGTATTGAAAACATGGTCGCTAACCGTCCTGACTGGTGTATCTCCCGTCAGCGTACCTGGGGCGTGCCGATGTCTCTGTTCGTCCATAAAGACACCGAGCAACTGCATCCGCGCAGTCTTGAGCTGATGGAAGAAGTGGCAAAACGTGTTGAAGTGGATGGCATTCAGGCGTGGTGGGATCTGAATCCGGAAGATATTCTGGGGGCTGACGCGGCTGAATACGTCAAAGTGCCGGATACGCTGGACGTCTGGTTTGACTCCGGTTCAACGCATTCTTCCGTCGTGGATGTGCGTCCTGAGTTCAACGGGCATTCTCCTGATTTGTATCTGGAAGGGTCTGACCAGCATCGCGGCTGGTTCATGTCTTCCCTGATGATTGCGACGGCAATGAAAGGCAAAGCGCCTTACAAGCAAGTGCTGACGCACGGTTTCACCGTGGATGGTCAGGGCCGCAAAATGTCTAAATCCATCGGCAATACCATCGCTCCACAGGATGTGATGAACAAGCTGGGCGGCGATATTCTGCGTCTGTGGGTGGCATCTACGGATTACACGGGCGAAATTGCCGTGTCCGACGAGATCCTGAAACGTGCTGCCGATTCTTACCGCCGTATCCGTAACACTGCGCGCTTCCTGCTGGCGAACCTTAACGGTTTCGATCCTGCGCTGCACAGCGTGGCGCCGGAAGATATGGTGGTGTTGGATCGCTGGGCTGTAGGGCGCGCTAAAGCTGCACAGGAAGAAATCATTGCCGCGTATGAAGCTTATGATTTCCACGGCGTCGTTCAGCGTCTGATGCAGTTCTGCTCGATCGAAATGGGTTCCTTCTACCTGGACATCATCAAAGATCGTCAGTACACCGCAAAAAGTGACAGCATTGCACGTCGCAGTTGCCAGACCGCGCTGTATCACATCAGCGAAGCACTGGTCCGCTGGATGGCACCGATCATGTCGTTCACTGCCGATGAAATCTGGGCTGAATTGCCGGGAAGCCGTGAGAAATTCGTCTTTACCGAAGAATGGTATGACGGTTTGTTCGGTCTGGCAGGAAATGAATCCATGAACGATGCGTTCTGGGATGAGCTGCTCAAAGTGCGTGGTGAAGTGAACAAAGTGATCGAGCAGGCGCGTGCTGATAAACGTCTTGGCGGTTCACTGGAAGCTGCTGTCACCCTGTTTGCTGATGACGCGCTGGCAACTGACCTGCGTTCTCTGGGCAATGAACTGCGCTTCGTGCTGCTGACATCAGGCGCGAAAGTCGCGGCGCTGTCAGAAGCTGACGATGCTGCTCAGCCAAGTGAATTGCTTAAGGGCCTGAAAATTGGTCTGGCGAAAGCGGAAGGCGATAAATGCCCGCGCTGCTGGCATTACACGACTGACGTTGGCCAGAACGCGGAACACAGCGACATCTGCGGTCGCTGTGTCACTAACATCGCCGGTGACGGTGAAGAGCGTAAGTTTGCATAATGAGTAAATCGATTTGTTCCACCGGACTCCGCTGGCTCTGGCTGGCGGTCGTGGTCATCATCGTGGATCTGGGCAGTAAGTTTCTCATTATGGGGAACTTCCAGCTCGGTGAATCCATGCCTTTGATCCCGTATTTAAACCTGTTCTACGCCCAGAATCATGGCGCTGCGTTTAGTTTTCTGGCTGATAAAGGCGGCTGGCAGCGCTGGTTCTTTGCGTTAATTGCGCTGGTGATTGTCGTGGCGCTGGTGGTGCTGATGTATCGCGGCAGCGCGAAGCAAAAGCTGAATAACATCGCTTTTGCGATGATCATCGGCGGGGCGCTGGGCAACTTATTTGATCGTTTGTATCACGGTTTTGTGGTCGATTTTATCGATTTTTATGTCGGTAACTGGCATTTCGCTACGTTCAATCTGGCCGACAGCTTTATCTGTGTCGGCGCAGCCATGGTGGTGTTGGAGGGTTTTCTGGCAAAACCCTCTGAAGCCACAAAGAGTAAAGGATAAGTTCTATGTCTCAGCAGGTGAAACACGACAGCGCTGTACTGGTGCACTTTACGTTGAAGCTGGAAGATGGCTCAACGGCGGAGTCAACCCGCGCCAATGGCAAACCTGCACTGTTTCGCCTTGGCGACAGCAGTTTGTCTGATGCGCTGGAAAATCAGCTGTTAGGGCTGAACGTCGGGGATAAGCGGGCGTTTACGTTAGCCCCTGAATCTGCATTCGGCAGCAAGAGCCCGGATTTGGTTCAGTTCTTCTCCCGCCGTGATTTTCAGGAAACCGGGGTGCCGGACGTGGGCACCATCATGTTGTTCAGTGGTCGTGATGGCAATGAAATGCCGGGCGTTGTCCGTGAAGTGACAGAAGATTCAATCACTGTAGATTTCAACCATCCGCTGGCAGGGCAACATATCGATTTCGATATTGAAGTGCTGGAAATTGACCCGGAACTTGAGGGGAAACATGCAGATATTGCTGGCTAATCCGCGAGGATTTTGTGCGGGTGTTGACCGCGCAATCAGTATTGTGGAACGTGCGCTGGAAATTTACGGCGCACCTATCTATGTCCGCCATGAAGTGGTGCATAACCGTTACGTGGTCGACAGCCTGCGTCAGCGCGGTGCTGTTTTCATTGAGCAAATCAGTGAAGTACCTGATGGATCTATTCTGATCTTCTCCGCTCACGGCGTTTCTCAGGCAGTACGCGCAGAAGCGAAAGCACGTGCCCTGACCATGCTCTTTGATGCCACCTGTCCGCTGGTGACGAAAGTTCATATGGAAGTGGCGCGCGCCAGCCGTAAAGGTACTGAAGCGATTTTGATTGGCCATGCCGGGCATCCTGAAGTGGAAGGCACTATGGGGCAGTACAGCAACCCGAAAGGGGGAATGTATCTGGTCGAAGCACCTGAAGATGTTTATAAATTGCAGGTGAAAGACGAGAATAATCTGTGCTTTATGACCCAAACCACGCTGTCGGTCGATGATACTTCTGCGGTGATTGATGCGCTTCGCGAACGTTTCCCGAAAATCATCGGGCCGCGTAAAGATGATATTTGTTATGCCACGACTAACCGTCAGGAGGCCGTGCGTACGCTGGCTGACGGGGCAGATGTTGTGCTGGTGGTGGGGTCGAAGAATTCCTCGAACTCCAACCGTCTTGCCGAACTGGCGCAGCGCGTCGGCGTACCTTCTTATCTGATTGATTCGGCGGCTGATATTCAGGAAAGCTGGCTGAAAGATGCGAAAAGCATCGGCGTGACCGCAGGCGCATCGGCACCGGATATTCTGGTGCAGGATGTGATCAGCAAGCTGAAAACTTTTGGCGGACTTGATGTCATCAACATCGAAGGGCGCGAAGAAAATATTGTATTTGAAGTGCCAAAAGAACTGCGTGTCGATGTGCGTCAGATCGACTGAGCGCAGAATCTGAATGAAAAACCGGCTCAATGTGGCCGGTTTTTTTATGTCTGCACTTTTATGGCATCAATGAGGCAGGAGTTTGAATAAATTTTGCGGCGAGCCGACCGTGGTAGTTTCCACATGCAGTAACGCGCCTTCCAGTGCATGCGGTGCATCGAGATTTTTGCGTGCCGAGGTGATAAACAGTTCTGTCATATCCGGACCGCCAAAGGTGCAACAACTGGGTTGTGTCACCGGCACCGGTTGCGTATCCAGCGTGAGCAGTTCACCCTGATTGATTTGCTGGCGAAGCAGGCATTTTGAGCCCCAGCAGGCGGTGATCAGCCAGCCATTCAGTGCCAGCGCAGAGCCATCAGGGATCTTATCACCCGAAGAAAAACAGGATATTTTCAGCGGATTGATGCGGCGGGCATTGGCGGAGAAGAAACGTTTCTTTTTGCTGTCTGCAAACCATACCTTGCCTTCATACCAGACCAGAGTATTGGTACACCCGACATTATCAAGCATCATTTCCGGCCTTTCTGTACCTGCCTCATAGCGGAACCATTCGCCGTTGTCCTTTTCTTCCTTTATATCCAGTGTGCCAAACCACAGTGAGCCATCAGGCGCAATGGCCGCTTCATTCGGACGCGTGCCTTCTGCGCCGGGATAATCACAAAGCTTCTGGCGGCTTTTCTGTTCGTAATCGTAGAGATGTATCCCGTCGACGGAAACCAGCAAAAACTGATTTCTTTTTTCGGTCAGCAACACGGCGCTGGTCAGTGCGGGGAGTTGATGAATTTCGGTTTGCCCGTTATCGGGCCAGTAACGCAGAACACGCTGAGCCAGAATATCGACCCAAAGCAAAGATTGTGTACGCTGGCACCAGACGGGGGTTTCACCCAATTCGGCTCGATAGTCGCCAATGGCAGTAATGTCGGACCGGAAAAATGCTGACATCGCAAAGATCTCCTGCAGGTTACAAATGAATAGAGCGGGTGACTGTCTGTATTCAGTCTAGTCTGGCTTTGGCCGTGGGGGATAGATGAAATGCTGTAAAAAGAAAGGGCCAGCCCGTCAATAAGACGTAAAGCCGGCCCCGGAAGTTCAGTCGTTAAGGCTTAGAAGTCGTAACGCAGACGGATCAGGTTCATATCACCGAGGTTATCGGTAGAAGAAGTGAACACATGTTCGTAATCTACACGGAAGCCGTAATCGAGCTGGAAGGACACCCCCAGACCGTTATCAATACGCTGGTAATTACGGCCAGTCACATAGGTCAGACGGTCACCCATGAAGTATGGCTGAATGGTTTTAACGGCCAGCTGATTGATTGGGAAAGCATAACCCAGGAAATATTCCAGGCCGTAAGCGTCACCGGCGAAGAAGTGATCTTCAGTTTTCACGCCTGTTGTCAGGAAGTCATGGTAGTAACCGCCACCGAAGGACGCTGTCCAGTTGCCTGGCTTCCAGCTTAGTGCAGTACCGACAATGCTCTGGTTGTAATCTTTAGACGTGTTATCACCTGGATTTCTCATTTCTGCATCGGTGTAGTTGTACGCAGTACCCCAGGTCAGGTCTTTGGTGATGTGGTAATCGACACCGACAGAACCGCCGCCGTTACGTTTGTAACGCAGGCCATTTTTACCGGTCAGCAGTTCGCTGTCTTCGAACAAGTACGATGCGTAAACATCTGCGTCGCCGAAGGTGTTTTTATATTTCAACATCTTACGGGAACGGTAAGAACCATCGTAGTCACCGTTAACCCCATTGCCTGGTGCCTGGGCGAGCATGTCGTAATCCCAGATATCGGTTTTCGCACCCACCACATCGTAATAAACGCTGTTTTGCTGACCAAAGGTCAGCTGGCCGTAGGTTTTGCTTTTCAGACCGGTGTAGAGCATACGACGGCTGGTGTTATGCGCACCCTTCGCATAGTGATTATCCCAGCCAGTCAGGGCTGGAATATTTACACCCAATTCGTAGTAGTTAATCCAGCTGATGTCATCAAACAGATAATAATCAGCAGAGAAACGGAAACGCGTACCGCCATCAAAACCATTGGTTTTGTAGTTTTTCACACCGTTTTGGAACTGGAACTGCGGGCGAATACTGCCCCCGACCTGGAAGTTAAGACGGCTCAGCGGATCGTTTGGCTGTGGATCTTGTTTAAGCAGGGTAATTTCTGCGTGTGCAGCAAAGGAAGCTAAGCCAAATAAAAGACCTGCGGTCGCCACTTGTGTGACTTTGTTCAGTTTGAATTTCATGTTAAATCCCTGTGCCAATATACGGTTCTGAAAAATCAGCAACCAAATTGGCAATGTGTAGTTTTTATTTTTCCCTTACTGATGACTGTCTGGTAAGGGTGAAGACGCGCCATATGCAACCTGGCTACTCATTTTGACTGCCCGTTAAATCAAATTTCTGCAGTTAAAATTAGGTGGCTATTTATTATCACAATCATTGATTTTATCAATATTATTTCATCATATATAATAAAAATTTAATGTTTTAGATCTAGGAAATGTTTTGTTAGCTGCTTATCTGTTAGCACCAAGAGGGTAAATAAGCTTTTTCAGTAACCATCATATTGGTCTTTCTTCTTTATTACATATTGTCAGACGGTGCCCTGCGCGGAAGTGATAAAATCAAAGTAGTGAGAGAGGCGGAAATAAGGAAGGGGACGCTGAAACTTATGCACTACATTGCATGGTTATGCGAGCCGCCTTAAAGTGGATGTTTTGGCTTTTTTTGCCCGTGAGTTCCGGTTCTGCCCGTCGTTTAACACAAAATCACAAAATGCGTAACCTGAAACCAGATGGCTTTTACTGATATTAACGGGCCTGTATCATAATTTTCTAATTATGAAGCAATTTTGCTGGCTCCCTGATCGCGGGGTCGATAACCTGATTCTGTTTCAAGACAGAACCACAATAAGAAGAGAGTAATTATGAGTAACGCTGATATTCGCATGGCCATTGTTGGCGCAGGGGGTCGTATGGGCCGCCAGCTGATTCAGGCCGTATCCGATGCCGGTGGTGTGGTGTTGGGCGCAGCGCTTGAACGTTCGGGTTCTTCCTTAGTCGGAACCGATGCGGGCGAACTGGCTGGCGTAGGGACGGCGGGCATCAAAGTGCATGATAATCTGGATTCCGTAGTCAATGACTTCGATATTCTGATCGACTTCACCCGTCCGGAAGGCACGCTGGCGCACCTTGAATTCTGCCAGAAACACCATAAAGGTATGATTATCGGCACTACAGGCTTTGATGACGCCGGTAAGGCTGCAATTAAACAAGCCTCTGAGGTTATTCCGGTGGTTTTTGCGGCCAACTTCAGCGTGGGTGTAAACGTTGTCCTCAAGCTGTTGGAAAAAGCGGCCAAAGTTATGGGCGACTATACCGATATTGAAATTGTCGAAGCGCACCACCGTCATAAAGTTGATGCACCATCGGGTACGGCGCTGGCAATGGGTGAAGTGATTGCTGATGCGTTAGGGCGTGACCTCAAGGATTGTGCGGTGTATGCCCGTGAAGGCCATACCGGAGAGCGTGATCCCAAAAGTATTGGTTTTGCCACCCTCCGCGCCGGCGATATCGTGGGTGAACATACTGCCATGTTTGCCGATATCGGTGAGCGTGTGGAGATTACCCACAAGGCTTCCAGCCGCATGACTTTCGCAAAAGGTGCAGTTCGTGCAGGAAAATGGCTTTCCTCGCATAAAAGTGGTCTTTATGACATGCGGGATGTCCTGGGTTTAGATGATTTGTAGTAAATGGTTTAGATGTGATGTGGTTGTTTTGGTCATAATCTTTTGATAAAAGGGCAGTTCCTTGATTGCCCTTCTCTTTTTATATGAAAAGAGTCATTTGAATTTATTTTCTTTAATTAACCTTCTTTTTATATCTTTTTCTCTGTTTTCAGAAGGGCTGTTGTTTGTTTTTTGTACATACTGGTGATTACTGCCTGTAACACTCCCTTGTTCCTCGTCATTTTTCAGACATCCTCCTCCGCAAACGGTTACTATAGTTACTTAGACTGTATTTTTATGGCAGTGAAAGCCTGTTTTCATTGAGTTGTGCGAAAAACAGAGAAATGTTGGCGCTTTTGGTAGACAAACCCGGCTGCCATCATTAGAATGCGCGCAATTTGCCAAAAATTGGCTTCGGGAGCGATTTTTGCATTGATTTAGATCGGGTTATCTGAATTAATATGCAGATATTGTGATTTATTATTCTTGGAGGATGCTTTGATAAAGTCAGCGCTATTGGTTCTGGAAGACGGAACCCAATTCCACGGTCGGGCCATCGGGGCAGAAGGGTCGGCAGTGGGGGAAGTGGTCTTCAATACGTCGATGACCGGTTATCAAGAAATCCTCACTGATCCTTCCTATTCCCGCCAGATTGTCACTCTCACTTATCCCCATATCGGTAATGTCGGCACCAATGCCGCTGATGAAGAATCCTCCGCAGTACACGCTCAAGGTCTGGTCATTCGCGATTTACCCCTGATTGCCAGCAACTACCGCAGTGAAGAAAATCTTTCTGATTACCTCAAGCGCAACAACATCGTTGCCATCGCCGATATTGATACCCGCAAGCTTACCCGTCTGTTGCGTGAAAAAGGCGCACAGAACGGCTGTATTATCGCGGGCGATTCACCGGATGCAGAACTGGCGCTGCAAAAAGCTAAAGCCTTCCCCGGCCTGAAAGGCATGGATCTGGCGAAAGAAGTGACGACCAGCGAATCATACAGCTGGCAACAAGGCAGCTGGACGCTGGAAGACGAACTGCCTGCAGCAAAGGAAGCCGAAGATCTGCCATTCCACGTGGTGGCTTACGATTACGGTGCGAAACGCAATATCCTGCGCATGCTGGTCGATCGCGGTTGCCGCCTGACCGTGGTTCCGGCGCAGACTCCGGCGGCTGACGTGCTGAAGCTGAATCCGGACGGTATCTTCCTGTCCAATGGTCCGGGCGATCCGGAGCCTTGCGACTACGCTATCGCGGCCATCAAAACCTTCCTGGAAACCGACATTCCTGTCTTCGGTATCTGCCTCGGCCATCAGTTACTGGCTCTCGCCAGCGGTGCGAAGACCGTGAAAATGAAACTCGGTCACCACGGCGGTAACCACCCGGTAAAAGATCTCGATAAAGATATCGTGATGATTACCGCACAGAACCACGGCTTTGCAGTTGATGAATCTGACCTGCCAGCCAACCTGCGCGTGACGCACAAATCATTGTTTGACCATACGGTGCAGGGTATACACCGTACCGATAAAGCGGCTTTCAGCTTCCAGGGGCATCCGGAAGCGAGCCCGGGCCCGCACGATGCGGCACCGCTGTTTGACCACTTTATTGAACTGATTGAAGCTTTCCGCACAAACAACGCCAGATAACAGGAGCGAATAAAAAATGCCAAAACGTACAGACATAAAAAGCATCCTGATTCTGGGCGCCGGTCCGATTGTTATCGGCCAGGCTTGTGAATTTGACTACTCCGGCGCGCAGGCGTGTAAAGCGCTGCGTGAAGAGGGTTACCGCGTTATTCTGGTGAACTCCAACCCTGCGACCATCATGACCGACCCTGAAATGGCCGATGCAACTTACATCGAGCCAATTCACTGGGAAGTGGTGCGCAAGATTATTGAAAAAGAACGTCCCGATGCCGTGCTGCCGACCATGGGCGGTCAGACCGCACTGAACTGTGCACTGGAACTGGAACGTCAGGGCGTGCTGGAAGAATTCGGCGTGACCATGATTGGCGCGACCGCAGACGCCATTGACAAGGCCGAAGACCGTCGCCGTTTCGACGTGGCAATGAAAAAAATCGGTCTCGATACCGCACGTTCTGGCATTGCACACACTATGGAAGAAGCGCTGGCGGTTGCCGCTGACGTTGGCTTTCCGTGCATTATCCGTCCTTCCTTTACCATGGGCGGTACCGGTGGCGGTATTGCATACAACCGTGAAGAATTCGAAGAGATTTGTGAACGCGGTCTGGATCTCTCCCCGACCAAAGAGCTGCTGATTGATGAGTCGCTGATTGGCTGGAAAGAGTACGAGATGGAAGTGGTGCGTGATAAAAACGACAACTGCATCATCGTCTGTTCCATTGAAAACTTCGATGCAATGGGAATCCACACCGGTGACTCCATCACCGTAGCGCCGGCGCAGACCCTGACCGACAAAGAATACCAAATCATGCGTAACGCCTCGATGGCGGTGCTGCGTGAAATCGGCGTCGAAACCGGCGGTTCCAACGTTCAGTTCTCGGTGAATCCAAAAAATGGCCGTCTGATTGTTATCGAAATGAACCCGCGCGTATCCCGTTCTTCAGCACTGGCTTCCAAAGCGACCGGCTTCCCGATTGCCAAAGTGGCGGCGAAACTGGCGGTAGGTTATACCCTCGATGAGCTGATGAACGATATCACCGGCGGCAAAACGCCCGCGTCGTTCGAACCTTCTATCGACTACGTTGTGACTAAAATTCCTCGCTTCAACTTCGAGAAATTCGCCGGTGCTAATGACCGTCTGACCACACAGATGAAATCTGTTGGTGAAGTGATGGCAATTGGCCGTACACAACAGGAGTCTCTGCAAAAAGCGTTACGCGGTCTGGAAGTGGGTGCGAGCGGTTTCGACCCGAAAGTCAGCCTGGATGACCCGGAAGCACTGACCAAAATCCGTCGCGAACTGAAAGAAGCCGGTGCCGAGCGTATCTGGTACATCGCGGATGCCTTCCGTGCCGGGATGTCCGTTGACGGTATCTTCAATCTGACCAACGTGGACCGCTGGTTCCTGGTACAAATTGAAGAACTGGTGAAACTGGAAAATGAAGTAGCCGAAGGTGGCTTCAATATTCTGACCCAGGACTATCTGCGTATGCTCAAACGCAAAGGCTTTGCGGACCTGCGTCTGGCGAAGCTGGTCGGCGTGTCAGAAAGTGAAGTGCGCAAACTGCGTCACAAATACAACCTGCATCCGGTTTACAAACGTGTGGATACCTGTGCGGCGGAATTCTCAACCGATACCGCGTACATGTATTCAACGTATGAAGAAGAGTGCGAGTCTAACCCGACCAATGACAAACCGAAAATTATGGTACTGGGCGGTGGTCCTAACCGCATTGGGCAGGGGATTGAATTCGACTATTGCTGCGTACACGCCTCACTGGCGCTGCGCGAAGACGGTTACGAAACCATTATGGTTAACTGTAACCCGGAAACGGTATCTACCGATTATGACACCTCGGATCGTCTGTACTTCGAATCCGTGACCCTTGAAGATGTGCTGGAAATCGTGCGTATCGAACAGCCGAAAGGCGTGATTGTGCAGTACGGTGGTCAGACCCCGCTGAAACTGGCGCGTGAACTGGAAGCCGCTGGTGTGCCAATTATCGGCACCAGCCCGGATGCGATTGACCGCGCTGAAGACCGCGAACGTTTCCAGCAGGCGGTTAACCGTCTGGGACTGAAACAGCCAGCCAATGCCACAGTGGCGACTATCGAGCAGGCTGTTGAGAAAGCCGCCGGTATCGGCTATCCGCTGGTGGTGCGTCCGTCCTATGTGCTGGGCGGACGTGCAATGGAAATCGTCTATGACGAAATCGACCTGCGCCGTTATTTCCAGAACGCTGTCAGCGTGTCGAACGATGCGCCGGTGCTGCTGGACCGCTTCCTCGACGATGCCGTAGAAGTTGATGTTGACGCGATCTGCGACGGAGAGCGCGTGCTGATTGGTGGCATCATGGAGCATATCGAACAGGCGGGCGTACACTCCGGTGACTCTGCGTGTTCACTGCCATGCTACACACTGAGCCAGGAAATTCAGGATGTGATGCGCCGGCAGGTTGAGAAACTGGCTTTTGAACTGAGCGTACGTGGCCTGATGAACGTCCAGTTCGCGGTGAAGAATAACGAAGTCTACCTGATTGAAGTGAACCCGCGTGCTGCGCGTACGGTTCCGTTTGTCTCCAAAGCCACTGGTGTGGCGCTGGCGAAAGTTGCCGCGCGCGTAATGGCAGGGCAGACGCTGGCAGAGCAGGGTATTACTGAAGAAGTGATCCCGCCTTACTACTCTGTCAAAGAAGTGGTGTTGCCGTTCAATAAATTCCCAGGTGTTGACCCGATTCTGGGGCCGGAAATGCGTTCTACCGGTGAAGTCATGGGCGTTGGCCGTACTTTTGCCGAAGCCTTTGCCAAAGCGCAGCTGGGCAGCAATTCCGGTATGAAGAAAGCCGGTCGCGCACTGTTGTCGGTTCGTGAAGGCGACAAAGGCCGCGTGGTGGATCTGGCCGCTAAACTGCTGAAACGTGGTTTTGAGCTGGATGCAACACACGGTACGGCGGTGGTATTGGGCGAAGCCGGGATTAACCCGCGTCTGGTTAATAAGGTGCATGAAGGTCGTCCGCATATTCAGGACCGTATCAAGAACGGCGAATATGTGTATATCGTCAACACCACGGCAGGACGGCAGGCGATTGAAGACTCCAAGCTTATCCGGCGCAGTGCGCTGCAATACAAAGTGCATTATGACACGACGCTGAACGGCGGTTTCGCGACAGCGATGGCATTGTCTTCTGACCCGACTGAACAGGTGATTTCAGTGCAGGAAATGCACGCGAAAATCAAAGGTTAATGGCATCATTGTTTTATAAAGGCGTGGCGAAAGCTGCGCCTTTTTCTTTTATACCCGTCATACTTTAATTCGCAGATGCGTTAGTTACATCCGGTCCCCCGAATCACTTATCTGAATAAGCTCATCGGATCCCATCACTTGCTGCCTTCCTGCGAATCGAATTATTTGGGTATAACGGTTGGAGTTTTATCCGGAAAGCCCAAAATTGCGTATGCTGAAGTAAAGCTAATAAGACAAGAGACCTGCATGATTTTAATAATTTACGCCCATCCTTATCCGCGCCATTCCCGGGCCAATCAGGGGCTGCTCTCAGCAGTCAGCGATTTACCTGATGTCGAAGTGCGTTCGCTCTACGACCTTTATCCTGATTTCAATATCGATATCACTGCTGAACAGAAAGCCGTTGAACGCGCGGATCTGGTGGTTTTCCAGCATCCGATCCAGTGGTACAGCCTGCCGCCATTGATGAAACTGTGGATAGACAAAGTGCTCGAACACGGCTGGGCGTATGGTCATGAAGGCAATGCACTGAACGGTAAACATTGTCTGTGGGCCGTGACAACGGGCGGTAATGAGCATCATTTTGAACTGGGTGATCATCCTGATTTTGACGTGCTGGCGCAGCCGTTGCAGGCGACGGCCATTTATTGCGGCATGCACTGGCTGCCGTATTTTGCCGTGCACAACACGTTCATTTGCGATGAAGTGGCGCTCAAAGCTGCGGGCGAAGAATATCGTCGCCGTTTAACCGCCTGTCTGAGTCTGAAGGAAGGCTGCCCGCCGGAGGTGAGTCTTGGATAACCATAACCTGATGATCGAAGGGCTCATTTATCTGGGCTCGGCGGCGCTGTTTGTGCCCATCGCAGTGCGTCTTGGACTGGGGTCGGTGCTGGGCTACCTGATTGCGGGCTGTATTATTGGCCCATGGGGGCTGAAACTGGTGTCGGATGCGGAGTCAATTCTGACCTTCGCAGAAATTGGTGTGGTGCTGATGCTGTTTGTCATCGGCCTGGAGCTGGACCCTAAACGGTTATGGACGATGCGGGCTTCGGTTTTTGGCGGCGGCAGCATTCAGATGGTGGGTTGCGGTGCGGTGCTCAGCGTATTTTGTTATTTCCTCGGGCTGGACTGGAAAATTGCACTGCTGATCGGCCTGACGCTGGCACTTTCCTCCACGGCAATTGCCATGCAGGCGATGAGTGAACGCAGTCTGACGCCTTCTCCGCTTGGCCGCAGCGCCTTTGCGGTATTGCTGTTTCAGGATATCGCCGCGATCCCGCTGGTGGCGATGATCCCGTTACTGGCCAGTACCGGTGAAGCTACAACGCTGATGAGCTTTGGCCTGTCGGCGGCCAAAGTGGCCGGTGCGCTGGTACTTGTGGTGTTGCTCGGACGCTACGTGACCCGGCCATTGCTGCACTTTGTCGCACGCTCAGGCATGCGTGAAGTGTTCAGTGCCGTTGCGCTGTTTTTGGTCTTCGGCTTCGGCATTTTGCTGGAAATGGCCGGTATGTCGATGGCAATGGGCGCATTTCTGGCAGGTGTATTGCTGGCAAGTTCTGAATACCGCCACGCACTGGAAAGCGATATTCAGCCGTTCAAGGGCCTGCTCCTCGGGCTGTTCTTTATCGGCGTCGGCATGTCCATCGATTTTGGCACGCTGGTCCATCAGCCGCTGCTGATCGCCACATTGCTGGTGGGTTTTATGGCACTGAAAGCCGCTTTACTTTGGCTGATCGCGCCCTGGTTGGGCGTGCCGAAAAAGCAGCGTGGGCTGTTTGCCATCTTAATCGGGCAAGGCAGTGAGTTTGCATTCGTGATTTTCAGCACCGCACAAATGGCCGGTGTGTTACCGGTGGCGTGGTCGAAATCCCTGACGCTGGCGGTGGCACTTTCCATGGCGGTAACGCCGTTACTGCTGGTGCTGTCGGCCCGTCTTGAGCGTAATGCGCCGAAAGATGATCGCCCTCATGACACCATTGATGACGAAAATGCGCAGGTGATTATTGCCGGTTTCGGGCGTTTTGGTCAGATTGCCGGTCGTTTGTTGCTGGCTAATAACGTTCACACGGTGGTATTAGATCACGATCCGGATCACATTGAAACGCTGCGTAAATTTGGCACCAAAGTATTTTACGGCGATGCCACGCGCGTTGATTTGCTCGAATCTGCCGGTGCCGCCCAGGCCAAAGTGCTTATTAACGCCATCGATGATGTGGAAGCCAATCTTCAGCTGACGGCGCTGGCGAAAGAGCATTTCCCTAATCTGAAAGTGATTGCCCGCGCCCGCGATGTCGATCACTGGTACCAGTTGCGTCAGTTGGGTGTTGAAGCGCCGGAACGCGAACTGTTTGAAGGCTCACTGCGCGTTGGCCGCGATGTTCTGGAAGTGCTGGGGCTGGATGCGTATGAAGCCCGTGAAAAAGCCGATCTGTTCCGCCGTTATAATCTGAAAATGCTGGAAGCTACCCTCGGAAATTACGAAGATACCGAATTCCGTATCGCCAGTATGCAGCGTGCGAAAGACATGCTGACAGCCGCCATCGAGCAGGATCAGGTTCGTCTGGCTTCCGGTCAGCAACAGGGCTGGCGTGGCAGTATTGACGGCAAAGCGCCTGAGAAAGAGGTGATTGAAGCGAAAGGTTAAGCCGCCTGTTAAAACACAAAACCGGTGCCTGACGCACCGGTTTTTTCCTTTCCGGACTCAGCTCAGTGCGACTTTAATGCCTAAACCGATCAGCACACCGCCCAGCAGTTTATCGATAAGTTTCTGAGCTTTCGCCAGACCACGACGTACCGGCGGGCTCTGGATAAGCAAAGCCAGCGACGGCCACCAGATAGCCGACAAACCGACGATAATCGAGGCGTACCACAGCTTTTCCCCGAAGGTGGAATTGATCTGCAAGACCTGCGTGAACATCGCCAGGAAGAATAATGTTGCCTTAGGATTTAGCAGGTTACACAGATAACCCTGCATGAACGCTACGCGCAATTCCACCTGCTGTGGCTCAATCCCGTCGAGGTTCATTTTGCTGTTGCTGCGTGAGAATAACGCCTGAATACCGACCCAGATCAGATATGCCGCACCGATGTATTTCAGCAAATTGAATAACCACGGCGTGGTGGTAATCACCACTGCCAGACCGGCCACACAGTAAGACATGTGTGTAATCACGCCGCAAATTACGCCCAGTGACGTCGTGAGTGCCGCGATGCGCGGATAGCGGGCCGCATTTTTGATGACCAGAAAGAAATCAGGACCGGGAGAAAGCATGCCGAGGAAGGCAATACTGGCAACAAAAAGGGTGGTTTCAAGCATGAAAATAACCGTCGTCAATGTTCGGAGCAAAAGAAGGCGGCATGATACGCCAATCCTCAGTAAGTTAAATCACTCTTATTGCTTTTTTTGCGGGCGGTGAATGGTATGCAGGATCCGGTCATAGAATACCCGGTGCGCGAAAGCCCCGGAGCGCATCATCAACGTGAAATTACCCGGTTGTGCATCGAATGTGCCCTGATGCTGTTGCAGCACGGCGCCGAAAGTATGCTGGTTGAACAGCTATCGGCGAGGCTTGGCGTCGCGCTGGGAATGGACAGGGTGGAAAGTTCGATCTCCGCCAATGCGATTGTGCTCAGCACCCTAAGCGGCGGTTACTGTCTGACCTCGACGCGAAAAAATGTCGACCGCGGGATCAACATGCAGGTTGTGACCGAAGTCCAGCATACGGTGATCCTGGCTGAGCATAAGCTGCTCGACAGTACGCTGGTGGCAAAACGTCTGCATAGAATCAAACCGCTGCGCTATCCGCGCTGGCTGATGGTATTGATGGTGGCGCTCTCCTGCGGGTGCTTCAGCAAACTTAATGGTGGCGGCTGGGATGCGTTCACGGTCACTTTTTTCGCTAGTGGCATCGCCATGGCCGTACGCCAGAGCCTCACTGCGCGGCATATGAATCCGCTGATCAACTTTTGCTGTACGGCATTTGTGGCGACTTCGGTTTCAGGATTGCTGTTGCGGCTGGACGTTTTCCATCAGTCATCAAACGTCGCGATGGCTGCCAGTGTGTTACTGCTGGTACCGGGTTTTCCATTGATTAATGCCGTGGCGGACATGTTCAAAGGCCATGTGAATACCGGTCTGGCGCGCTGGGCGATGGCCAGCCTGCTGACTCTGGCGACTTGCATCGGCGTGGTCATGGCAATGGCATTGTGGGATCTGCGGGGGTGGTCATGAGTCTTTTATGGGCACTGATCCAGGATATGCTTTTTGCCGCCGTGCCTGCACTGGGCTTTGCGATGGTGTTTAATGTACCCCCGCGGGCATTGCGGTATTGCGCGCTGCTCGGTGCGCTTGGCCACGGTACACGGATGATGCTTATTCATGGCGGGATGAACATCGAGTGGGCCTCCCTGCTGGCGGCTATACTGATTGGTATTCTGGGCATTCGCTGGTCACGCTGGTTACTGGCACATCCTAAAGTTTTCACCGTTGCCGCCGTTATCCCGATGTTCCCCGGTATTTCTGCCTACACGGCGATGATCTCTGTGGTGGAAATTTCGCATCTGGGCTACAGCGAAGCGTTAGTGTCGTCGGCACTTACCCATTTTCTGAAAGCCAGCTTTATCGTGGGGGCATTATCTATCGGATTATCATTACCGGGATTATGGCTGTACCGTAAACGCCCCGGTGTGTAAGCACTGTTGTACAACGGGGATAGGCAATACAACAAGCCAACGTATGGCTCAGCATTTTCGACTGGATTACAGCGAAATTTTCCGGTTTTTGAACCTGCTTTACCGCCGGAACTGGTACTTCTGTCGGAGAATATCCCGGCAGGGTAAGAGCTCTCTTATATCTTTGTAAAGCGCCCGTCTCCCTATCGACGGCTGATGGGGCTTTCCGTATAGTGGCAGCTCTTTTTTGGGGTCACGCACAAATTCTTTTTCTACACAGGGCATCACAATGATTATTAGCCTGATCGCCGCACTGGCGACCGATCGCGTTATTGGCATGGAAAACGCTATGCCTTGGCATTTACCTGGTGATCTGGCCTGGTTTAAGCGTAATACGCTCAATAAACCCGTCATCATGGGACGCAAGACGTTTGAGTCAATCGGACGCCCGTTACCAGGCCGGCTGAATATTGTCATCAGCTCTAAACCGGGTGAGCATGAAGGCGTGACCTGGGTGACGTCTGTTGAGGCTGCACTGGCTGCTGCCGGTGACGTGGAAGAAGTGATGGTGATGGGCGGTGGCCGTGTCTATGAGCAGTTGCTGCCGAAGGCCAACCGTTTATATCTGACTCACATTGATGCCGAAGTGGAAGGGGATACGCATTTCCCTGATTATGAGCCGGATGACTGGGAAAGCACATTCAGCGAATTCCACGATGCGGATGAGCAGAATTCTCACGGTTATTGTTTCGAAATCCTTGATCGCCGCGCCTGATGCTACGGCAGCGTGAAATAAAAAGGCACCTTTCTCAGGTGCCTTTTTGCTGTCTGTATACCCGCTGTTTGCTTACACAGCCTTTGGGATCTCAGAGTGCTGTTTTTCGCTCTGGCGGTTTGAAGGCTGAGTGAAATAAGTTTTGTCTTCCCAGCGCAACATCGTCAGGTCACCGCCCCAGCAGCAACCGGTATCCAGCGCATAAATGCCTTCCGGCGCGCCTTTTCCTTCCAGAGATGCCCAGTGTCCGAATGCGATACTGTATCCTGCTTCCTGTAAAGGACCCGGAATATCAAACCAGGGTTTCAGCGGCTTCGGCGCGTTTTCCGGGGTATCTTTGCAGATCATATCCAGCTGTCCGTTCGGGAAGCAGTAACGCATGCGGGTGAAAGCGTTGGTGCTGAAACGCAAACGTGCCAGACCGGTCAGGTCAGGATGCCAGTTGTTCGGCATATCACCATACATTGCATCAAGAAACAGCGGATAGGTATCGCTGCTCAATACGGCTTCCACTTCACGGGCGCACATTTTGGCGGTGTCGAGATCCCATTGCGGCGTGATCCCCGCGTGGGCCATGACCAGTTTCAGGTCTTCATCAACCTGCATGACCGGCTGGCGGCGTAACCAGTTGAGCAGTTCGTCAGCATCTTCGGCTTCAAGCAGAGGAGTGATGCGGTCTTTCGGTTTGTTGAAACTGATCCCGGCATAAACCGCCAGCAGATGCAGATCATGGTTACCGAGCACCATCCGGACACAATCCCCCAGGCCGCTGACAAAACGCAGCACTTCGAGCGAGGACGGACCGCGGGCGACCAAATCACCCGTCAGCCAAAGGACATCTTTTTGCGGATTAAAATCCACCTGCGCTAACAGCGCCTTGAGTTCATCGATGCAGCCGTGAACATCACCAATAAGATATGTCGACATGAGGATTAATTTATCAGCGTAGGGATGGCGAGCCGGAAGACCGGAACAGGCACACGGAAGGTTTCACCGTCTTGTGTGACCATTTCATAATGGCCTTCCATCGTGCCCAGCGGCGTTTCTAAAATGGCACCGCTGGTGTAGTGAAATTCATTGCCGGGCAGGATCAGCGGTTGTTCACCGATAACCCCTTCGCCCTGGACTTCAGTCTGACGGCCGTTACTGTTAGTGATCAACCAGTAACGGCGGAGCAGTTGCACACTAAAACGCCCCAGATTGCGGATGGTAATGGTGTAAGCGAAGACAAAACGTTCTTCTTCGGGTATCGACTGTGACTCAACGTAGATACTTTGCACCTGAACACAAACGCGGGGCGAATTAAGCATAGCGCTACTCCTGAAGTTCCGGGGTTTTAGGTCGTGTTGATAACCAGTTAGCCAGTTTACAAAATTGTTCTACTGAAATATTTTCAGCACGCATGCTGAGATCTAAGCCCAGTTCGGTCATTTGCTCAGGAGTGAACAGATGGCCGAGGCTGTTGCGCACAGTTTTACGACGCTGGTTAAAAGCATCGGTGGTCAGACGGCTCAGAATACGAATATCCGGTACCGGGTACGGGATCACTTCATGTGGCACTAAACGTACCACCGCCGATTCGACTTTAGGCGCCGGTGTAAAGGATTCCGGCGGTACTTCCAGAACCGGGATCACATTACAGTAATATTGTGCCATGACCGTTAAGCGACCATACGCCTTGCTGTTCGGCCCTGCAACCAGACGGTTAACCACTTCCTTTTGCAACATAAAGTGCATGTCTTTAATGGCATTCGTATAGGTGAAGAGGTGGAACATCAGCGGTGTGGAAATATTGTACGGCAAGTTGCCAAACACGCGCAGCGGTTGACCGAGTTCTTCTGACAACTCGCCAAAATTGATTTTCATCGCATCAGACTGGATAACCCGCAATTTGCCCTGAAATTTCGGATTGGTTTCCAGCCGCGCAGCCAGATCGCGGTCAAGTTCGATAACCGTCATGCTGTCCAGGCGTGAAGCAACAGGCTCAGTTAATGCCGCCAGACCCGGACCGATTTCAACGACAGCCTCGCCCGGCATAGGGTGAATGGCCGACACGATGCTATCGATAACAAATTGATCGGTTAAGAAGTTTTGCCCAAAACGTTTACGGGCAAAGTGACCTTGGTGGACTCTACTATTCATTGTTGTTATTTATCGTTGCTGTTATTTGCCATATGGATGGCGAGATTTATTGCTGTCTTGAAACTGCCCGCATCGGCGGTGCCGGTGGCGGCGAGTTCAAGGGCGGTACCGTGATCAACGGAAGTCCGGATAAAAGGCAGGCCGAGTGTGATATTCACTGCACGACCAAATCCCTGATATTTTAGCACCGGAAGGCCCTGATCGTGATACATCGATAAAACAGCATCGGCATGTTGCAGATATTTAGGCTGGAATAACGTATCAGCGGGCAGCGGGCCGATGAGATTCATTCCTTGCTGGCGCAGTTCGTCCAGTGCTGGAATGATAATGTCGATCTCTTCGTGCCCCATGTGGCCACCTTCGCCCGCATGTGGATTCAGACCACACACATAAATTTGCGGCTCGGTAATACCAAATTTCGTTTTCAGATCATGATGCAAAATAGTGATTACTTCATGCAGACACTGGCGGGTAATCGCGGCCGGCACTGCCAGCAGAGGCAAGTGCGTCGTCGCCAGCGCAACGCGCAATTCTTCAGTTGCCAGCATCATCACAACACGGTCGCAATGGCTGCGATCGGCGAAGAATTCGGTATGACCGATGAAAGGAATGCCGGCATCGTTGATAATGCTTTTTTGAACCGGGCCGGTGATCAGTGCGGCGAATTCGCCACTGATCGCACCGTCGCAGGCGCGTGTCAGCGTTTCCACCACGTAAGGCGCATTGGCTACGTCAAGTTTACCCGCCGTCACCGGCACGGCGAGTTTCACTGGCAAAACGGTCAATGTGCCTGCAGCCTGCGGCTCTGGCGGACGCGCTTTCTGATAATCTTGCAACCGGATATTCAGGCCAAGTTTAGCGGCACGTTCAAGCAGTAAGGCCGGATCGGCACAGACCACTAACTCAACAGGCCATGCCTGTTGAGCCAGCGCCAGCACCAGATCCGGCCCAACCCCGGCGGGTTCGCCGGGGGTAATGACCACAGATTTTGTCACGGAAGTATTATTTTCCATTCCCGTCCATAATTTTCACATAAGCTTCAGCACGTTGTTCCTGCATCCACGTCTGGGCTTCTTCCGCAAATTTGCGGTTGAACAGCATACGGTAAGCACGTTCTTTCTGCGCCGCATCTGTTTTATCAACCTGGCGGGTGTCGAGAAGTTGGATCAAATGCCAGCCGAACGAAGAGTGAACAGGTGCACTGATTTCGCCTTTTTTCAGGTTCATCAACGCATCACGGAACGCAGGATCGTACATGTCTGGTGACGCCCAACCTAAATCGCCGCCCTGATTGGCAGAACCCGGATCCTGAGAAAGCTGTTTAGCTTCATCAGCGAATGTGGCTTTACCGCTCTTGATATCAGCTGCAACCTGTTCCAGCTTCGCACGCGCCTGCGCGTCTGTCATCACGACAGAAGGTTTCAGCAGGATGTGACGGGCATGAACCTCGGTGACAGAAACCGTTTTGTTGTCGCCACGGATATCGTTCACTTTCAGAATGTGGAAGCCCACACCTGAACGGATAGGGCCAATAATCTGACCTTTCTGTGCAGTGCTTAACGCCTGAGCAAAGAGGGAAGGCAGTTCCTGTAATTTGCCCCAACCCATGTTGCCGCCTTTCAGCGCCTGGGAATCAGCCGAGTAGGTGATAGCCAGTTTGCCGAAGTCCGCACCATTGTTCAGATCAGCGACAATTTTCTTCGCCAGCTGCTCTGCAGAATCAACCTGATCCTGAGTCGGATTTTCCGGCAGCGGAAGGAGAATGTGGCTGAGATTAAACTCAGCACCGCTGCCATTCTGAGCCGCAACCTGTTTGGCAAGTTGCTCCACTTCCTGAGGCAGAATGGTGACACGGCGACGCACTTCACTGTTCCGTACTTCGCTGATGATCATTTCCTTGCGGATCTGAGTACGGTAAGTGTTGTAGTTCATCCCGTCATACGCCAGACGGCTGCGCAGTTGATCAACGGAAATGTTGTTTTGCTGTGCAATACCGGCAATGGCTTTATCAACGTCCTGATCGGTTGGCGTGATGCCCATGCGGGTCGCCATCTGCAACTGGATCTGGTCCATGATCAAACGATCGAGGATTTGATGACGCAGAGTCGCATCATCCGGTAACTGTTGATTAGCCTGCTTTGCCTGCTGCTTTACAGAATTAAACAAGCCATCTACGTCACTTTGTAATACGACGCCGTTATTTACGACGGCGGCTACTTTATCAACTTCCTGAGGGGCAGCAAACGCAGTGCTGGCACAAAGCGTCACGCCGAGGAGAAGTGTTCTCCAGTTCTTCATACTTTTTCCATTTGTCTAATCCGCAAGCGCGGGTTTCAAGTTCACTGAGTTCGTCGTGTCTTCACGAAATGAATCGTGTTTCGGGCTTAGAAAGCGCGTTGATAAGGCAGTATGCCGCGTGACAACATTTCTTTCGTTCCGAGGGTTTGATTGTTACCCAGGCCTCTAAGTTCAATATTGAAACCAATCTTATTATCGTACTTACTTTCTGACTTAACCGTATCGTAGTTGGTGATCTTACGTTCGTAGCCAACGTTGACAGCCCAGCAACAGGTATTGTATTGCAAGCCAATCAGCTGATCGGCAGGTTGTTGCGCTTTGGTGTCGTAATAGTACGCACCCACGATCGCCCAGCGGTCAGCAATCGGCCAACTGGCGATGCCGCCAACTTGCGAAATACCGTCCTGATAACCCGGGTTGGTGACGTTAGGTAACGTCGCCTGAATATATTCCGGGCTGGCATAACGGTAGCTCAGCTGAACCATTCTTTCTGAGTCTGCACGATACTCCAGCACAGCATCGCCTAAAGCCAGCGCATCCAGACGGGTGTCATACTGTACGCCCCCACGAATACCCCAGAAATTGTTGATTTTGTAGTAGCTGTCACCGGCCCACACCAGGCTGCCCGTATCATTATTTTTATCCAGTACGCTATCAACGTCACCGGTACGTGGCGGCTGGAAGTAATAAATCTGACCGGCAGACGCATTAAAGCGCTCTTCCAGATTTTCGTCATAGATACGGGTGGTTAAACCGCTCGCCACCTGGTTTGCAGAGGCAATACGGTCAAGACCACTGTAGCTTTTATCACGGAACAGGCCCGTGTAGTCGGACTGTAGCAGCGTCGAGTCATAGGTATTGACCGAGCTCTGGTTACGGTACGGGATATACAGGTACTGCACGCGCGGTTCGAGGGTCTGGGTGTAGTCACTGTTCCAGTCCATCGTCCGGTCAAATACCATTTTGCCGTCGCTTTTAAACTCAGGCATCACACGGTTCACGGAAGAACGCAGTTTGGTATTCGGATTGTTATCATAATATGCGTCCGGAATATCCTGCTGATAGTGGGTCGCCATCAGCTTCACTTCGTTATCCAGACTTCCCCAGCCATTACTGAGTGGCAGGCTGAGCGTTGGTTCGAAGTGAGTACGTACTGCTTCCGGATTGTCAGGGTTTACGCTGGTGAATTTGACCGCCTGACCGTACAGATGCAGGTCAAACGGACCCACATCATTTTTGTAATAGTTAATGTCCAGCTGTGGCTGAGCACGGTAAGCGTTGGTGTTACCGAAATCAGAGAATACCTGGAACTGCTTACTGGCCAGTGTGACGTCCCAGTTTTGGTTGGCGTAACCTACGCTGAATTTTTGCGTGGAATAGCCGTCAGTACTGGAACCGTATTTCGAATCGAAATCGGTGAAGTAGTAAGGGTCACTGACCTTGGTGTAGTCGATGTTGAAACGCCATACCTGATCGTATACACCGGCATGTCGCCAGTAATACATCCAGCGCTTGGTTTTATCGCTGGTACGGTTTTCATCGGCAACATACTGCTCGTCAATTTTCTTATCATTGCCGAGATAATCGAATTCCATCAGACCTGCACCGGCAACGGTCAGGTAGCGGAATTCATTCTGCAATTGCAGACCACGGTTGCTCATGTAATTTGGCGTGATCGTGGCGTCGTAGTTTGGCGCAATGTTCCAGTAATAAGGAACGGTGACGCCAAAGCCATTATTGCTGCTGTAGTTGGCGTTCGGGATAAGGAAACCGGAACGACGCTTATTACCAATCGGCAACTGCATGTACGGGCTGTAGAACACCGGCACCGGACCAATATGGAAGCGGGCATTCCAGATTTCAGCGACTTCTTCCTGACGATCCTGAATCACTTCAGAACCCACGACGCTCCAGCTGTTATCGCCAGGCAAACAGGTGGTAAATGTACCGTTATCCATAATGGTGTAACGGTTATTGTCACGCTGCTTCATCTTGTCAGCCTGACCCCGTCCCTGACGGCCGACCATCTGGTAGTCGCCATCCTGAACGTCAGTATCTTTGGTGGTCAGGTTCGCAAAGCCTTTCGGGCCATTCAGCTTGATTTGGTTATCGTTATAACGCACGTTGCCGATCGCAGTAGCGGTTCGGGTCGGGGTGGGCTGATTAGGATTGGCGATTTGATTAAGCTGAACCTGATCAGCATCCAGCGTGCTGTTACCCTGGACAACGTTAACGTTGCCACTAAACAGCGCACTGTCAGGGTAGTTGCCGGTCGCCTTATCGGCGTTGATGGTCACAGGCAGTGAATTAGGATCACCCTGCACCAAAGGTTTGTCATAGGTCGGAACGCCGAGCATACATTGTGCTGCGAGATCGGCCATTGCGCCGTGACTGTACAATACTGACCAGATTGTGGCGGCCAGCATTGTCGGTAAGCGTGTTTTCAGACGTCTGTTTTTCATACGTAAAATGGTGTTCCGTCATCAGAGGCATCATGCCGGCAAACGGTCAGAGACTATCTCACTCATCATGGTTGCGCTAGTGTTAAATCCCACCTGTTACGTTGCTGCCGTTAGGCACAACGATAAATGCCGGTTATGATAAAGCAATTTTTAAGCGACGGCATGGCGAATTGAGGAGTATATGCAGTATTGGGGAAAACTGCTCGGACTTATCCTGGGCTTATGGTCCGGTTTAGGCTTCTGGGGAATTGTAGCAGGGCTGCTGATAGGGCATATGTTTGATACCGCGCGTTCAGCGAGACGTAAAGGGTATTTTGCCGATCAGCAGACACGTCAAACCATCTTTTTCCGCACCACGTTTGAGGTGATGGGAAATCTGACTAAATCAAAAGGCAGGGTTACCGAGGCGGATATTCAGATCGCCAGTCTTTACATGGAACGGATGCAGTTGCACGGCGAGCAGCGCGAAGCCGCACAACGCGCCTTTCGTGACGGGAAAGAAGCTGATTATCCCTTACGTGAGAAAATGCGCGAACTGCGCAGTGTGTGTTTTGGTCGCTTTGACCTGATACGGACTTTTCTGGAAATTCAGATCCAGGCGGCGTATGCCGACGGTTCATTGCATCCCAACGAACGTGAAGTACTGTATGTGATTGCCGAAGAGCTCGGAATTTCACGGATGCAGTTCGATCAGTTCCTGCGCATGATGGAAGGCGGCCAGCAGTTTGGGGGACATCAGCAGGGCGGACGTTCTTATGGTGGTGGTTATCATCAGACGCAACAAGGCCCGACGCTGGCAGATGCCTGCAAAGTGCTGGGCGTCAATGCCACCGATGATGCGACGACGATTAAACGTGCGTACCGCAAACTGATGGGTGAGCATCATCCTGACAAACTGGTGGCAAAAGGTTTGCCGCCGGAAATGATGGAAATGGCGAAGGAAAAAGCGCAGGCAATTCAGGCGGCGTATGATCTGATCAAACGCGAGAAAGGTTTTAAATAAAACTTTTGGCGTTGAGACAAACGTGATGCAAAAGACAAAGGCGCTGAATTCAGCGCCTTTTTTGTTTTTTTACCGACAGGAGCAGAAAGGATTAAAAGTCCGGCTCACAATTAAACACCAACGGGGCGTCAGTGATCGGATGATAAAACGATAACTCCTGGGCATGCAGCTGCAGACGATCTGCCGCCGCCAGCGCCTGAGAGTGAGCATAGAATTTATCGCCCAGAATCGGGTGCCCGAGCGCGAGCAGATGTACGCGTAGCTGGTGCGAACGTCCGGTGATCGGCCGCAGTTTCACCCGCGTAGTGCCGTCATCATCCCATGACATCACCTCATACTGCGTCAGCGCCTTCTTGCCGGTCTCGTGACACACTTTCTGTTTCGGCCGGTTGGGATAGTCGCAAATCAGCGGCAAATCGATAATACCGTAATCTTCTTCAACCCGTCCCCAGACGCGCGCGATATACACTTTCTTGGTTTCACGCTCGCGGAACTGGCGTTTAAGTTCACGCTCGGCCTCTTTCGTCAGCGCCACCACGATCACACCGCTGGTGGACATATCCAGACGATGGACGGATTCAGCGTCAGGAAATTCACGCTGAATCCGTGTCATCAGACTGTCCTGATGCTCGGCCAGTTTGCCTGGAACAGAAAGCAACCCGCTCGGTTTGTTGACCACCATGATGTGTTCATCCTGAAAAATCACCTGTAACCAGGGATTGGTCGGCGGATTATAATTCTCCAGCGGCCGGGTTTTCGACGGTTCAGGGATAATCGGTTGATGTTCGCTCATAGCGTTTTACGTCTGCATTCGGGTTAAAATAAAGAAGGGATGCAAACCGGCCGCATCCCGTCGGGCTTACTGATGGCTCACCACCACAAGGCGGATCGCATCCAGGCGCCAGTTGGCATCGTTCAGATTTGCCAGCACCTGCTTACGGTTAGAGTCTACCGATTCCAGCTCGTCATCACGAATGTTCGGGTTGACTTCTTTCAGCGCTTTCAGGCGGTCCAGCTCTTTGGTCAGTTGTTCGTCCGCTTCGACTTTCGCCGCTTCAATCAGAGCCCGTGCCTGTTCGGCGATTTCCGCTTCAGCCTGTTGCAACATGGCGTGAACATCCTGCTGCACGGCATTCACCAGCTTGCTGGAGTTGTGTCTGTTGATGGCATTCAACTGACGGTTAAAACTCTCAAATTCGACCTGGGCCGCCAGGTTGGTCCCTTTGCGATCCATCAGCATACGCACCGGTGTCGGTGGCAGGAAGCGGGTCAGTTGCAGATGTTTCGGTGCCTGACATTCCACCACGTAAACCAGTTCCGCCAGCAAGGTGCCAACCGGCAGCGCTTTGTTTTTCAGGATCGATACCGCACAACTGCCGGTATCGCCGGAAAGGATCAGATCCAGACCGTTACGCACGATCGGATGTTCCCAACTGATGAACTGTGCATCTTCACGCGAAAGCGCCTGTTCACGATCGAAAGTGACGGTACAACCGTCTTCCGGCAGTCCGGGGAAATCCGGTACCAGCATATGATCAGACGGCGTCAGAACGATCAGGTTATCGCTGCGATCCTCCTGATTAATGCCGACGATGTCGAACAGGTTCAGCGCAAAGTTCACCAGATTGACGTCGTTATCCCGCTCACCGATTTCCTTTGCCAGTTGCTGTGCCTGCTCGCCGCCGTTGGAATGCATCTCCAGCAGGCGGTCGCGGCCATTTTCCAGCTTCTCTTTCAGCGCGTCATGTTCTGCACGACATTTGAGGATGAAGTCGTCCAGTCCTTCCTGTTCGGCAGGTGTCGCCAGGAACGCGATCAACTGATCATAAGCACTGTCATAAATAGTGCGGCCGGTCGGGCAGGTATGCTCGAATGCATCAAGACCTTCATGGAACCAGCGCACCAGAACCGATTGCGCAGTCTGTTCGAGGTAAGGCACCATAATATCGATATTGTTTTGCTGCCCGATACGATCCAGACGTCCGATACGCTGTTCCAGCAGATCCGGGTTGAACGGCAGGTCGAACATCACCATTTTGCTGGCGAACTGGAAGTTACGGCCTTCGGATCCTATTTCAGAACATAGCAGAACCTGGGCACCTTCTTCCTGGGAAGCAAAGTATGCGGCAGCGCGGTCACGTTCAATGATCGACAACCCTTCGTGGAACACCGCTGCGCGGATCGCTTCACGCTCACGCAGAACTTGTTCCAGTTGCAAGGCTGTGGCGGCTTTCGCGCAGATCACCAGGACTTTTTCGTCACGGTTAGCTGTCAGATAACCCAGCAGCCACTCGACGCGCGGATCAAAGTTCCACCAGGTGGCGTTCTCGCCTTCAAATTCCTGATAAATCTGTTCCGGATACAACATATCGTGCGCACGCGCTTCGGCGGTTTTCTTCGCGCCCATAATGCCTGAGACTTTAATCGCAGTCTGATACTGCGTCGGCAGCGGAAGTTTCACGGCGTGCAGATGGCGTTCAGGGAAACCTTTCACGCCATTACGGGTGTTGCGGAACAGCACGCGACTGGTGCCGTGGCGGTCCATCAGCATGGAAACCAGCTGTTTCGCGGCGGCTTCGTCGCCTTTATTGGCGGCGGTCAGCAGGGCATCGGTATCGGCATTTCCGACACTTTCACCCAGCAGCGCCAGGGCTTCCGGCGTCAGCGGTTCTTTGTTCAGCAATAACGTTACGGCATCGGCTACCGGCTGATATTGCTGTTGTTCTTCGATGAATTCTTCGTAATCGTGGAAACGGTCCGGATCCAGCAGGCGCAGACGTGCAAAGTGGCTTTCCTGACCCAGTTGTTCCGGCGTAGCGGTCAGCAGCAGAACACTCGGGATTTGCTGAGAAAGCTGTTCGATAACCTGATATTCGCGGCTCGGCGTGTCTTCGCTCCACACCAGATGGTGGGCTTCATCGACCACCAGCATGTCCCAGGCAGCATCAGATAACTGCTCGAGACGGGATTTATTGCGGCGGACGAAATCAAGGGAACAGATCACCAGTTGTTCCGTTTCAAACGGGTTTGTCGCTTCGTGTACGGATTCAGCGTAGCGGTCATCATCAAACAAAGAGAAGCGCAGATTGAAGCGGCGCAGCATTTCTACCAGCCACTGATGTTGCAAGGTTTCCGGCACCACGATCAGTACGCGTTCAGCACGGCCGGACAACAGTTGCTGATGAATAATCATGCCCGCTTCGATGGTTTTACCCAGACCCACTTCATCGGCCAGTAAAACGCGCGGCGCATGGCGCTGACCCACTTCGTAAGCGATGTGTAACTGATGTGGGATCAGGCTGGCGCGCATACCACGCAGGCCGCCGAATTCCAGCCGGAACTGTTCACGCTGATATTTACGGGCGCGGAAACGCAGGGCAAAACGGTCCATGCGGTCAATCTGACCGGCGAACAGACGATCCTGCGGTTTGCTGAAGGTCAGTTTGCTGTCGAGCAGCACCTCGCGCATGGCAACACCGGTTTCTTCTGTGTCCAGGCGGGTGCCGATATAGGTCAACAGACCTTTGTCTTCAACAACTTCTTCGACCTGCAACTGCCAGCCTTCGTGACAGCTAATGGTATCACCGGGGTTGAACATCACGCGGGTGATCGGGGAATCATTTCGGGCATACAAACGGTTTTCACCGGTGGCGGGGAAAAGCAGGGTGACCATGCGCACATCCAGCGCTACCACGGTTCCTAATCCTAATTCGCTTTCCGTATCGCTTATCCAGCGTTGACCCAATGTAAACGGCATAATCTCTCTCTGTGTTGTTTGCTCTGTATACGGCGACTGCGCAATGCTTGTTCAGCCCGGGATGTTTCACGGGCAATAGTTTTCTTTCCCCGCCCGTAGGCGCGGAGTGATTCACTGTGTGAGGATGATTCAGAAATGGGAAAGGGCGCTATGGTAATGGAAGGTAAGCGATTCGTCACCTGTGAATCACAAGAGCAGCACCTTCTTTTGTTTAAAATAAACCCATCTGACCTGTAATCAGTGTAGCAAAATCATCGTGAAGGAAAGGCAAAATGCCATCGGCGACCGGTTCCAGCTGACGCTCGATGTAGTGATCGTAATCGACAGGGGACTGCCGATTTTCCAGCGGTTCTGGGCCGGACGTGGTCATTACATAGCTGATCCAGCCGCCATTCTGGTACTGCTTTGCCCGGCCATGCAGTGCGTTATAGTCATCGGCCAGCCGCGCGGCGCGAACATGTGGGGGCACATTTTTTTCATAATCGCTCAGCTTACGGCGCAGACGTTTGCGGTACACCAGTTTGTCGTCAAATTCTCCGCTGAGGGTACGTGCCACATAGTCGCGCACGTAATCCTGATATGGCTGACGGTGAAATATGCGCTGATACAATTCCTGCTGGAACTCCTGTGCCAGCTTCGTCCAGTCGGTGCGCACGGTTTCCAGCCCTTTATAAACGATGTGCTCACCGTCTGCATCATTCACCAGCCCGGCATAGCGCTTTTTGCTGCCGGTTTCTGAGCCACGAATGGTCGGCATCAGGAAACGCTGATAATGCGTTTCGAATTCCAGCTCCAGCGCGCTTTCCAGCCCGTATGCCTGTTGCAGATGCGCTTTCCACCAGGCATTCACCTGTTCTACCAGACGGCGGCCAATCGCGTTGGCGTCTTCCTGCGAACGGGCTTTATTCAGCCAGACAAAGGTAGAATCGGTATCCCCGTAAATTACCTGATAACCCTCGGCTTCAATCAGTTCGCGGGTCTGGCGCATAATGTCGTGTCCGCGCAGGGTAATGGAAGAGGCGAGACGCGGATCAAAGAAGCGGCAGCCGCTGGAGCCGAGCACGCCGTAAAAAGCATTCATGATGATTTTGAGTGCCTGCGAAAGCGGTTTGTTTTTCTGTTTCTTGGCTTCTTCGCGACCCATCCAAATCTGGCGGACGATTTCCGGCAGACAATGTTTTTCGCGTGAGAAGCGGGCGTTGCGATAGCCTGGTACCGAATGTTCATCATCCGGTTGTTGCAGACCGGCAACCAGCCCGACCGGGTCGATCAGGAAAGTGCGGATAATTGACGGGTACAGACTTTTATAATCAAGTACCAGCACCGAATCATACAAACCGGGACGCGAATCCATCACAAAGCCGCCGGGGCTCATTTCGCCCTGCAATTCACCCAGATTGGGCGCGACGTACCCGGCGCGGTGCATGCGGGGTAAATAAAGATGAGTAAAGGCCGCCACTGAACCGCCGCTGCGATCCACGGCCAGGCCGGTGACCGAGGCGCGTTCCAGCAAAAACGGCATCAGTTCGGTTTTGGCGAAAATACGCGTTACCAGTTCGCAGTCTTTGAGGTTATAGCGTGCCAGCGCCGGTTTATCTTCCCGAAAACGCTGTTCGATTTCGGCCAGCCGCTGATAAGGATTGTCGCTGGCCTTGCCTTCGCCTAATAAACTTTGCGAGACGAATTCCAGACTGAATGAGCTGAAGTTCCAGAACGCCGATTTCAGTGCTTCAATGCCGTCGATGATCAGGCGGCCAGCCGCTGCAGCAAAAAAATGCCCCTGTTTGAAACCGTGTTCACGCCACTCCAGTTCACCACCACCGCGCCCGAATTTCAGCGGAATTTTGTAGCGGTCAGCATGCTTTTGCAAAACACGCAGGTCAAACTGCACTACGCTCCAGCCGATGATGGCGTCAGGATCGTAAGTTTCCAGCCACTCATTAAGCTTTTCCAGCAACTGCGGGCGGCTGTCAACATACACCAGATTGAAATCAAACTGACTGTCCGGATCGCCGTTAGGCGGACCAAGCATATACACGTGTCGCTGCCCGCAGCCTTCCAGCCCGATGCAGTACAACTCGCCGTTGCCGCTGGTTTCGATATCCAGAGAACACAGTTTTAGCGGCGGGCGGTAACCCTCCGCTGGTTTCATTCTCGTGTCGAGCAGCAGCTTGTCCGGCCCGGGTTTGCCGCTAAACCAGACCGGCGCGGTAATATAGCGCTCCATCAGAAAGCGTTCAGGCGGGCGGATATCCGCTTCGAAAACATTAACGCCGTTTTCTTTCAGCAGTTTTTCTATCCGCATCAGCTGGCGGTGTTGCGGGCAATACAGCCCGAGAACCGGCCGGGAATGGAAATCCTGTAGCGGTAATTCACGCAGGCTGACATTTTTTTCATCGGTGAGAATTCGCTCCGCCGCCGTGCGCTGCGCGGCCGGAATAAACGCCACTGATTCCTGTAAAGGCAGGCGCACCTTTTGCGGCCCTTGATCGGTCGCCAGCCACAATTCCACCTCCGTACCGCGCGGCGTGTCGCGCCAGTGGCGGGTCAGCACAAATCCCTGACGCGGCAGGGTGTCATTGTTGGCTGAAGCGGGACGAACAAAGGTGGAAGTAATAAGCGCCTCGAAACGGTAGAGATAAACAAATAAGAGCCTGAGACAGAGTATGGTTATTTATACAGTCTTTGTCTACGGCTCAGGTTTCTGCCAAATACGCATACAATTACCCGGTTGACTGTGATAGTTCGTGCACTGACAATTCAGCCGCTTAATGTATTTACTACAATGAGAATGCAGAAAACTTACACTTGTCTCATTTGTACGCTGCGTAATTTGCGCAGTCATCACTCAATTTTGGGAATTTATGGAAGCCTATCTACAACATCTGGTCGCTCAGTCGGTGGGCTTTGCATTAATTATTGTCGCCGTGGTGGCTTTCTTCGAGTCGCTGGCGCTGGTGGGCCTGATCCTTCCGGGTACTGTCATGATGGCGACGCTGGGGACGCTGATCGGCAGCGGTCAGGTGGGACTGTACGAAGCCTGGCTGGCTGCGGGACTGGGATGTTTCTTCGGTGACTGGGCCTCGTATTTTATTGGCCGTGGTTTCAAGGAGCCGCTGCATCGCTGGCGTTTCCTCAGGCGTTACCAGTCTTTACTGGATAAAACCGGTTACGCGCTGGATCGCCACAGTTTTGCGACAGTGATTATCGGCCGCTTCATCGGGCCAACACGTCCGCTGGTGCCGATGGTTGCCGGTATGCTGAATTTGCCGCCGTATAAATTTGCACCGCCGAATATTATCGGCTGCATCACCTGGCCACCGGTGTATTTTCTGCCAGGCATTCTGGCAGGCGTTGCCATTGATATTCCGGCCAGCCACAACAGTTCGGTATTCAAATGGATGTTGTTTGCTGCCGTGGTATTGATCTGGCTGAGTGCCTGGTTGCTGTGGCGCTGGATCCGTTCGGGGAAAAGCTCACCTGACGCGATGAATAAATGGTTGCCATTACCGCGTCTGCGCGTGGCTTGTGTACTGAGTCTTGTGGCGACAGCCGTGAGCCTGGTGATGTTGAGCAAACAGCCGATGATGCCGGTTTATGGTCATTTGCTGTGGAAAGTGATCACCCGCTGATCCCCGGTGTTATTCCTAACACTCTGGCCTGCGGTGCACTGCCGTTGGCCAGCGCCTGCGTCGGCCCGTCGTAAAAAATCCGGCCGTCAACAATCAGCAGCGTTCGCGGTGCAATCCTTGCGGCATCATCGAGATTGTGTGACACCATCAGCAGGGTAAGATTACGTTGCCCGCATACCTTATCCAGCAACGTGAGCATCTCACTGCGCAGCGCCGGATCGAGTGCGGAAAAGGGTTCATCAAGCAGTAAAACCGGCTGGCTGCGCAGCAGACAACGCGCCAGTGCCACACGCTGACGCTGGCCGCCGGACAGCTGCGACGGCAGCCGGTCCAGACATTCGGCCAGCCCGACCTGTTGCGCGATGTTTTCAAGTTCCTGCTTCTGTTGCGCGGTCAGTTTCAGCCCCGGATGTAATCCCAGCCCCATGTTCTGACGCACCGTCAGATGCGAGAACAGGTTATTTTCCTGAAACAGCATCGACACCGGACGCCTGGCCGGAGGTGTCGTGCTGTGATCTGCGCCGTTGAGCAGGATCTTTCCGCTGACCGGTGCCAGAAAACCGGCGACCAGACTCAGTAAGGTACTTTTCCCTGCGCCGCTCGGGCCAAGGATCGCCACACGTTCACCGGCATCGATGTGTAAATCGAAGCGCATCGGCAGATGTTCGTACAAATACGTCAGTTTATTCAGCGTCAGCATGGCGGCCCGGCAGTTTCTCAATCAGAGTGAATAACAGAAAGCATAGCAGCAGTAATAACAGCGCCGTCACCGCACCATCCTGGCTGCGGTAGGAGCCGATCTGCTGATACAGATAAAACGGCAGGGTGCGGAAATTCTCATTGCCGAACAAGGCAATGACACCGAAATCCCCCAGCGAAAGCACACAGGCAAACGCCAGTGCCTGCGCAAGCGGACGTTTCAGTGCGCTGAGTTCAACCCGGCGCAGCCGATACCAGCCGTGCATATCCAGCGAAAGGCACAGCAGCGTGTAACGATCTGCCACGTCGCGCATCGGGTTATCCAGCACTTTTAACGCATAAGGTACGGCCATCAGCGCATTCGTGAGGATCACCAGCGGCCAGGGGGACTGCGGTAAACCCAGGGTATCGCCGAGCAGCAGAAAAAAGCCGGTGGCCAGCACAATACCCGGCATTGCGAGGATCAGCATACCGCTCATATCCATCGCCTGTGCCCAGCTGTTTCTCTGGCGTAAACGCAGTTCGCGGCTGCTCCACAGCAGCATCATGGTCAGCAGCACACACAATAATCCGCTGCCCAGCGCGATACGTACTGATGTCCATAATGCCTGCCAGAGTGCGGGTTGCTGCAAAACACCCACGGCTGCCCGGTTTACGCCATCAGTAATCACGGCGAGTAACGGCGGCAGGATCAGCAGCAACGCGAGGCCAATCAGCACGGCATCGGCGATGCGGCGCGGCCAGGAATCGTCGGGATTACGCCAGCGCTGAGAATGCGTTTGCCCGACCGGCAACGCCTGACTGAGTTTCTGACTGAGCAATACCAGGGCCAGACAACAAAATAGCTGGATCAGCGCCAGGCTAGCCGCGCGGCTTAAATCGTAGTCGTAGCTCAGCGCCTGATAAATGGCGAGTTCAATGGTCGTCGCCTGCGGACCGCCGCCCAGGGAAAGGACGGTGGCGAAGCTGGCGAAACACAGCATAAAAATTAAGGCGGCAGCGGGGAAAATCTGCCGGCGCAACGCGGGCCATTCCACGAAGCGGAATTGCTGCCAGACATTCATGCCCAGTTGGGCGGCCAGCTGGCGCTGTTCAACAGCGATATTTTCCAGTGCCTGCACTAAAAGACGGGTCGCCAGCGGCAGATTGAAAAACACGTGCGCCAGCAAAATCCCCTGTAATCCATAGGGCGAGAAATGATAATCCATGCCCAGCCAGCCGCAAATCTGCGCCAGCCAGCCCTGCCTGCCGTAGACACTGAGAATGCCAAACACCGCCACCAAAACTGGCAATACCAGCGTCATCGCGCATAAGCGCAATAACAGCTGGCGGCCGGGAAAACGGCGACGGAACAACGTGCGGGCCAGCAAAATGGCCGGCAGCACTGAGCATAGCGCTGAAAGCAGCGCCTGCCAGAAGGTGAAGCGGATCACGTGCCAGAGATAAGGATCCTGCCAGAGGGCGGGGCCGCTCATCTGTGGCGCATGACGCCACAGAGAGCCTAAGGCCAGTGCGGCCACCAGCAACATAGCCAGCGACGCGATGACCCCCGGCCACAGCCAGCGCGGGATCAACGGCTGACGGCGTTCTGCCATGCCTGAATCCACTGGCTGCGGTGAGTGGCGACATCCTGTGCGCTGTATTGCAGGGATTTCGCTGGCACGGTCAGCTGTTTAAAGGCGTCAGGCAGCGGCGTATTCACGACCGGATACATCCAGTTGCCGGTCGGGATCACTTTCTGGAAATCTTCCGTGGTGACGAACTTCATGAACTGTTCAGCCAGTTTAGGTTGCCTGCTGTTTGCCAGCTGCCCTGCAACTTCAACCTGCATATAATGACCTTCAGTGAAGTCCGCTGCGGCGTAGTTATCTTTCTTCTCTTCAACAATATGGTATGCCGGAGAGGTGGTGTAGCTCAGTACCAGATCGCTTTCGCCTTTGAGGAATAAACCGTAAGCCTCGCTCCAGCCTTTGGTGACGGTAACGGTTTTCTTCGCCAGTTTTTGCCAGGCTAGCGGGGCTTTGTCGCCATAAACTTTTTGCATCCACAGCATCAGGCCCAGACCCGGCGTGCTGGTGCGCGGATCCTCATAAATAACTTTCCATTTCTGGTCGCTGTTAATCAGCTCATCAAGGCTTTTTGGCGGGTTCTTGAGTTTATTTTTGTCATAGACGAACGCGAAATAGCCGTAATCGTAAGGCACGAACGTGCTGTCATTCCAGCCACCCGGCACTGTCAGTGTGGCGCTGGTTTTCGGCGCTTTGGCAAATAAACCGGTTTGTTCTGCCGCCTGCAGCAGGTTGTTATCCAGACCGAGGACGACATCAGCTTTGCTGTTTTTACCTTCCATCCGCAGACGGTTCAGCAAAGATACGCCATCTTCCAGCGCCACGTATTTCAGTTCACAGCCGCATTGCGCCTCAAAGGCCTTTTTAATGGCCGGACCGGGGCCCCAGTCGGCAGAGAAAGAATCGTAGGTGTATACCGTCAGAACAGGTTTTGCAGCCAATGCAGGTGCAGAAAGTAACAGCAAGCAGGACAATAATTTTTTCAACTTTGCGCTCCAAAAAAATGAAAGGGCAAAGGATTTTGAGTGAGCATCGCGCAGTCTCAAATCCCTCCGCCGGTATCAACCGGATCAGGTTCGACGGGTCTATATCTCAGCCAAACTTGCTGCGCAGGTGTTGATCCGGCGTCGGGCAGTGCTCGAAATGCTCACGTACTTTGTGTACGCTCTGCTTTCTCCGCGCTGGCCTTCACCGGCTGAACACTTGCTCGCGGCGTTTACATCGCTGCTTTAACAAGTCGGGCACCCCGTTGAGAACGGATGTCATTCTAGTGATTAACGGCGCGATGCGATAGTCCGATTAACTGTCAGGTGGCGCAAACCAGGCGGATTTAAAGTCGAACCAGCCGAGGGTATTCATGCGCACGCCGCGCATACTGCGTTGACCCTGCAATACCAGCCAGTGATGGAACAGCGGGTGGATCTGATGGCTGACCGTCTGTTTCTGACTCCATGTCGCCATCGATAAGTTCCCTGCGTGCCACTGCGCGGCATCGTCGTTCATCTCTTCGCTGAAGCAATGCCTGGCCAGTGGCAATTCGTAGAAATGCGCGAATAATGAAAACTCCAGCGGCAGGGTGAAGTTGGCACTGCCGAGCCATACATCACTTTTAGCGTCGCCGCGGTGCCAGACTGCGTAATCCACTACCTGAGTAATCAGTTCGATACCTTCAGCCACCAGCAGCGGTTTCAGCGCATTACAAATGGCCTGATGTTCGGAGTGCTCGCCGTAAAATGTCAGTGTTATCTGCGTCAGATTTTGCGGTCTGGGCGGACGCGGCTGCGGCGCTTTATGATGCCATCGCGGCAAAAGGCCGTACGCCGGGGACCAGTAGCGCTGATAAATGGGTTCCGCATTATTCAGCAGAGCGATGGGATTGAGTAAATCGCACAACCACTGGCGTGTTTCTTCTGATTGTCCGACCGGTGAGCGCTGGTCAAAAAGCAGGAAATAGCAGCCTTCTTCAAGGCGGCTTTCCAGCTCGCTTTTGCCGGATTCATCGGCCTGAAGCTGCACGCCGGAATGCACCAGCTCTTCACTCAGTTCCGGTAGTACCCAGATATTCACTTCATCAATAAGCGCCCGGAAGCCAAAATAATCGTCAAAGGCGCGGATGCGCAGCTGCGTTTTAATATTACGTACCACGGCGTAAGGACCGGTGCCGACCGGATGGCGGGCAAAATCAGGCAGGGACTGCCATTCCTGTGGCAGGATCATGGCGTGGATATTGCCGAACAGCCATGGCAGCCAGCGATCGGGTTCATTCAGATGGATATCGATGACATTCGGCGTGGGCGTTGTGACCGACTTCAGGTTGCTGAACAACGGATGCGATTTCAGGCGCATAAAAGTAGTGATGATATCCGCCATCCCGAGTTCACGGCCGTGATGAAAATGAATGGCGGGACGCAGATAAAACCGCCAGTGTAGCGGAGAAACTTTCTGCCAGTGATGGGCTAAATCGCCTTCTGCTTCCCCATTTTCCTCATTTATGCGTGTCAGACCGCTGAAGATCTGTCTGGCAATATGGGTTTCTGAACGGCGCAACATAGTGCCGGGCAGCAGGTTAATCAGCGGACGGTAATACAACACGCGCAGGATATGTTTGCCCTGGCGAAAACTGCGTCCGAGCTGTGACAGCAGCATCTGACGCACCCTCGTTTTGTCGCCGACCAGTTGCACCAGTTGATCAATGCTATCTTGTTCCAGCAACTCCTCGGCGCGCTGTTGCTGGAGTGCCAGCCCGGTATACAAAAAACGCAGGGTAGATCGTTTGCCGCGTCCGGCTTCAGCATCCCACGTCAGCCAGCCCCGTTGCTGCATGGTGCTGAGCAACGATCGCATATGTCTGCGCGAGCAGTTCAGAACCTCAGACAACGCCTGTAAGGTAGTTTCGGTGTCTTCACCGTGACAACTTTGCCACAAGCGGATGAATTGTTGTTGCAAACGGGACGAGGGCATAAAAGAGGAACTCCGTGAGCGATTTTCATCAATTTATCTTTCCCCATATTACTCCGATACTGTTTCTCAACCAAAGCCTGTTGTGAATGACCGGAGGTCAGCATGAAACGCCAGTTAACTGCCCGTTTTTATCAGTTTTACTTCAAGGCCATCAGACAAGGCGCGGAGAAAAACCGTGCTGACTGGCTGTCATGGGTGCCGGTGCAGTACCGGATGGATATTCTGGCGCGGCTGACGCAGTGGGATATGGATTCCATGAATGACGAGGAATACCGTCAGCGGATGTAAGCCCCCGTATCACAACGGCAACCGAATCCGATTTTCTGAGTAATGGTGTATTGTCACCAGCCAGTGAGGTAACTCACTGGTTTTTTTATGCACATTATCCCCTTCACATTTCAAGCTGCAGATGCGTTGGTTGCTCTTGCTCACCCGAATCAGGGACTTATGTCAGCTCATCGGGATTCGCGCGATTGCCGCCGTTCTGCAACCCGAACTGTTTGGGTATACACTGTATGTTTTGCCGTAAGACATTCATTTCTCAGGGACGACGTTATGTCAAAACCTCGTATTAATGTCATTTATGTCACCTTTCTGGTGGTGTCCTTGCTGTGTGGTATTGCAGGGGCGCTGCAGGCGCCCACACTCAGCTTATTTCTGACCAACGAAGTGAAAGTCCGCCCGTTGTGGGTTGGCTTCTTCTATACCGTCAATGCGCTGGCGGGGATCGCAATCAGTTTTCTGCTGGCTAACCGTTCGGACAACAAAGGCGACCGGCGAAAATTGCTGATGTTCTGCTGCCTGATGGCGCTCGGTAATAGCCTGGTCTTTGCGTTCAGCCGCGATTACCTGGTGCTGATCACCGTTGGTGTCCTGCTGGCGGCGATAGGCAATGCGTCGATGCCGCAGCTCTTTGCGCTGGCGCGTGAACATGCCGATCGCTCCGCCAGTGAAGTGGTGATGTTCAGCTCGATGATGCGTGCGATGCTCTCGCTGGCGTGGGTGCTGGGCCCGCCGCTCTCTTTTATGCTGGCGCTGAATTACGGCTTTACGCCGATGTACCTGAGTGCCGCCGCAGTGTTTGTCGGCAGCATATTAATGATCCTTTTCTTCCTGCCGTCAGTGCCGCGCCTTGAACAACCGGTGGATGAAAAAGTGGTGCCGGTTAGCGCCTGGCGCAACAAAGATGTGCGGCTGTTGTTCTTTTCCTCCCTGCTGATGTGGACCTGCAATATCATGTATGTCATTGATATGCCGCTGTACATCACCAGTGATTTAGGGCTGCCGGAAGGGCTGGCGGGGCTGCTGATGGGAACCGCTGCCGGACTGGAAATTCCGGCGATGTTGCTGGCGGGTTATCTGGTCAAACGTACTGGTAAACGCAAGCTGATGCTGTATGCCGTGGTAAGCGGTGTGATTTTCTATGCCGGACTGGTGGCGTTTCAGTTCAAAGCCGCGCTGATGATCCTGCAATTGTTCAACGCGATTTTCATCGGCATCGTCGCCGGGATCGGAATGTTATATTTTCAGGATCTGATGCCGGGAAGGGCGGGTTCAGCGACCACACTGTTCACTAACAGCATCTCCACTGGTGTGATTTGCGCGGGGTTGTTGCAGGGCTTTATCGTGGAAAACTTCGGCCACTATCCGGTGTACTGGGCGGCGACTGTGCTGGCGGTGGTGGCGCTCGGGCTGATGTATAAAGTCAAAGACGTGTGAATGACGTGGGCTTAAAGAGCGATTAATTCGCTCTTTAACCTATTCAACTGAATAATACATTTAGTTTTTCAAGTTTCTGCAATGACTTAATTTTTATTAGTTATCTGGATTCTCCCTCAGGAATAAACATTCTTCTCCCCCTCTAATCCTCCTTACCGTCTGGATAATTAAAGGAAGTGGCTATATTATCGGCTTTCTAATATAGTGACAAAGGGGAAAAATATGATTCCGGGTGTACTTATAAGGAAAACATATAATTCATTTATTGATGAGAAGAAATCTGAGAGCGTTTGTATTGGTTTATGTCTGGCCTGGCTTGGTGATATATTAAAAGAACGGCCAGCACAGAAAATGGGCAGCTGGTTTTCCGGCTGGCTTTCCGGTTGGTTTTCCCCGCCACTGACACCGGATAAGAAAGCCTCAATCCCCTCTGATACTGTGAAGCTAAGGCTATTACTGGAGCGGGCATACCGACGGCATGAGAGCTATCTGAAAAGCTGCAGGGAGAGTCAGCAGGATCCGAAACGTCAGACAGGACGCCATGAGGCCTTTGTTAATTACAAAATTTTCCGTCAGGCAGAAAAGGAAAAAATAACCGGTGTTCCTGGATTACAATATCGTCTGATAGCACGTAATGATTTCATGTTGTTTAACGGCTTAAATATTTTTGGTCACGCTCACCCTCTCACCGGGGCGATCATTGCTTTCCGGTTTTCTGAGATACCGGGTGAGATCGGCTACCATCCCGTCGCGGCTTTTCGCTACAACGCCACGGAATATTTTTTCTCGATCCCAATTTAGGGTTATTTAAAACATCATCTTCTTATCCTATGCGGGATATCACTAAATATATTAATAAACTATACAAGGAGGTAGTGTCATTATTAGAATTTATAGTTACCAGGAATAATTAATAAAAAAGTGGCGGTTTTACGCGCAGCACCCGCAGTTGAATAAAAACATTGGAAGTTTTTTAATATGATTAATATTATTTCTATAGAAAAAAATTATGCGTCGTTTCTTGCTGAGCAACAAGCTAAGGGATGTTGTTTTGGCTTTTGTCTGACCTGGCTGGGCGACATTATAAAAGAACGGCCATTACAGCCCTCCGGCCGCTGGTTGTCCGGATGGTTTTCATCCGTACCGTCTGCTGATAAAAAAGCTCTGTTACCTGCAGATGCCGCCCGTCAACGTCTGCTTTTCGAACGGGCGATGAGGAAGCAAAAAAACTATGCCAGGCGTTATCAGGAGAATCACTTGAACAGCTTTGATGCGTTAACGTATGACGAAGTCACGGTGAACTATAAAAATGCGCATCAGCAGGAAAAAGGAAAAATAACCGGTATTCCGGGACTGCATTACTCGCTGAGGGAGCGAAGTGATTTTATGTCATTTAAGGGGATGGAGGCGTACAGAGATAAAAAAACCATCTCAGGCGTGATCATTTCATTCCGTTTCACAAAAGGAGAGGATAAAGCGGCATTCCATGCCGTCGCTGCATTTCGTCATAGTGAGTTCGAGGCTTTTTTCCTCGATCCCAACTTCGGTTTATTTAAGACGATTACAAGATATCCCATGCTGGAAATTGCTCAGTTCTTATCAGGGAAGTACAAGAATGTTATGCCTCTAAGCGAGATAACGATCACAAGACGCTTGCAGATAACATGAGTCTGTCAGGAAAAAGAGACTTGCCATGCGCAAAAGCGGGAGGATTTCCCGCTTTTGCTTTTTCTTCGCAGGCCAGTAAATAATTAGCGCATAAAGGCAGGCTGATTTTTCTCGTAGCTGGAGATGTTTGTTTCGTGCTGCAACGTCAGGCCGATGCTGTCCAGACCGTTGATCATGCAGTGACGGCGGAAGCTGTCGATGACGAACGGATAGCTTTTGTCACCCGCTTTAACGGTCTGTGCTTCCAGATCCACTTCGAACTGAATACCTTCGTTGTTTTTCACCAGCTCGAACAGTTCGTCCACTTCGGCTTCGCTCAGTGTAATTGGCAGCAACTGGTTATTGAACGAGTTACCGTAGAAAATATCGGCAAAGCTCGGCGCGATCACAGCATGGAAACCGTAGTCAGTCAGTGCCCAGGGTGCATGTTCACGGGAAGAACCGCAGCCAAAGTTTTCGCGTGCCAGCAAAATGCTCGCGCCTTTGTAGCGTGGTTTGTTCAGCACGAAATCAGGGTTTGGCACCTGACCGGCATCGTCCAGAAAACGCCAGTCATTAAACAGATGCTGGCCGAAACCGGTACGGGTCACTTTCTGCAAAAACTGTTTGGGAATGATGGCATCGGTATCGACGTTAGCTGCATCCAGCGGAACCACCAGACCGATGTGTTGGGTAAATTTAGCCATGGTGTTTTTCCTCAGTTCAGTTCACGGATATCAGCGAAACGGCCGGTGACAGCCGCCGCCGCCGCCATTGCCGGACTGACCAGATGCGTACGGCCGCCACGACCCTGACGGCCTTCAAAGTTACGGTTGCTGGTGGATGCGCAACGCTCACCCGGTTCCAGGCGGTCATTATTCATCGCCAGGCACATAGAACAGCCTGGCAGACGCCATTCGAAACCGGCTTCGATGAAGATTTTATCCAGACCTTCTTCTTCAGCCTGCGCTTTTACCGGGCCGGAGCCAGGGACCACGATGGCCTGCACACCGCTGGCGACTTTACGACCCTGGGCTATCGCTGCCGCAGCGCGTAAGTCTTCGATGCGTGAGTTGGTGCAGGAACCGATGAAGACTTTATCAATCGCCACGTCGGTCAGTTTAATGCCCGGCTGCAAATCCATATACGCCAGGGCTTTTTCAGCCGATGCACGTTCTACCGGATCAGCAAACGAGGCAGGATAAGGGATGGTTTGATTCACAGCCATTACCTGACCCGGGTTGGTGCCCCACGTGACTTGCGGTGCTATTTCGGAGGCATCCAGCGTCACAACGCTGTCGAATTTCGCACCCTCTTCTGTTTTCAGGGTTTTCCAGTATTCCACTGCCGCGTCCCAGTTCTGGTCCTTCGGCGCAAACTGACGTCCTTTCAGATAGGCAAACGTGGTTTCGTCCGGCGCAACCAGACCGGCCTTCGCACCCATTTCAATCGCCATGTTGCACAGGGTCATACGGCCTTCCATGGACAGCCGCTCGATGGCTTTACCGCAGAATTCCACCACATGACCGGTACCGCCCGCGCTGCCGGTTTTACCGATGATCGCCAGAACGATATCTTTCGCCGTGATACCCGCAGGTGCTTCGCCGGTTACTTCGATTTTCATTGTTTTGGCGCGGCCCTGTTTCAGGGTTTGTGTCGCCAGAACGTGTTCAACTTCAGAAGTTCCGATACCGAAAGCCAGTGAGCCAAATGCACCGTGTGTGGCGGTATGGGAATCGCCGCAGACAATCGTCATGCCCGGCAAAGTCATGCCCTGCTCAGGGCCGATAACGTGAACGATGCCCTGATACGGGTGGTTCAGGTCATACAACTGCACGCCGAATTCAGCACAGTTCTTGATTAATTCCTGCATCTGAATGCGTGCCATTTCGCCGCTCGCATTGATGTCTTTAGTTTGCGTGGACACGTTGTGATCCATGGTCGCAAACGTTTTACCCGGCTGACGTACCTGACGGCCCATCGCGCGCAGGCCATCGAACGCCTGCGGAGAGGTCACTTCGTGAACCAGGTGGCGGTCAATGTATAACAATGGCGTTTCGTTTTGCGCTTCGTAAACCACATGCGCATCAAACAATTTCTGATACAGAGTCTTGGCCATGTTATGCCCCTTCTTTTACAAAGCGGGCAATGATATCGCCCATTTCACTGGTACCCAGCGCCTGCTGGCCGTTAGCCAAATCACCGGTGCGGTGGCCTGCTTCCAGTGCTTTATTAACGGCCTGCTCGATAGCATTGGCCGCGTCATCAGCGCCCAGGCTGTAACGCAGTAACAGCGCGGCAGACAGAATTTGTGCAATCGGGTTGGCAATGTTTTTACCGGCGATATCCGGCGCTGAGCCGCCCGCGGGTTCAAACAGACCAAACGCCTGCTCGTTCATGCTGGCTGAAGGCAGCATCCCCATCGAACCGGTGATCATCGCGCATTCGTCCGACAGGATGTCGCCGAACAGGTTTGAACACAGCAACACGTCAAACTGCGACGGATCTTTAATCAGCTGCATGGTCGCGTTATCGATATACATGTGGCTCAGGCTGACATCCGGATAATCTTTGGCGATTTCATTCACCACTTCGCGCCACATAATCGAAGTCTGCAAGACGTTGGCTTTATCGATGGAGGTCACTTTACTGCGGCGTTTGCGCGCCGATTCAAAGGCGATGCGGGCGATACGTTCAATCTCAAAGCGGTAATATACTTCGGTATCAAACGCTTTCTCGTGCATGCCCTGACCTTCGCGGCCTTTAGGCTGACCGAAGTAAATACCGCCTGTCAGTTCGCGGACACACAGAATGTCGAAACCTTTTGCGGCGATATCGGCACGCAGCGGACAAAACTCTTCCAGCCCCTGATACAGGCGGGCAGGGCGCAGATTGCTGAACAACTTGAAATGTTTACGCAGGGGCAATAATGCGCCACGCTCAGGCTGATCGTTCGGGGGCAGATGTTCCCACTTCGGGCCACCCACGGAGCCAAACAGGATCGCATCAGCTTGTTCGCAACCGGCGACGGTCGCTGGCGGCAAGGGACTGCCGTGTTTGTCGATGGCTGCGCCACCCACATCGTATTCGCTGGTGGTGATCTTCAGGCCAAAACGCTGACGTACGGCATCCAGCACTTTGTATGCCTGGGCCATGACTTCCGGGCCAATTCCGTCTCCGGGTAAGACGGCAATATGATGGGTCTTGCTCATGTTCACACCGTTTCCTGATTATTTTGAATGTTGTTGTGTTGCTGACCTGTCTGCTGCAAACGTTGCTTTTCGATCTCAACTTGTTTGCTGCGCCAGATGTTATTCAGTACATGTACCATCGCTTTTGCGGAGGATTCGACAATGTCTGTCGCCAGCCCGACACCGTGGAAGCGGCGGCCATTGAAGGAGACGACTACGTCAACCTGGCCCAGCGCATCGCGGCCCTGACCTTTGGCGCTCAGCTGGTATTTCACCAGTTCAATCTGATAACCGGTGATGCGGTTGATGGCCTGATAAACGGCGTCAACCGGGCCGTTGCCGGTGGCGGCTTCGGTAATGATTTCTTCGCCACAGGCCAGATTAACTGACGCGGTGGCGGTAATCTTAGAGCCGGACTGCACACTAAAGTTATCCAGGCGGTAGAATTCAGGCTCTTCCTGCTGCTTGTTAATGAAGACCAGCGCTTCTAAATCGTAGTCGAAAACCTGGCCTTTTTTGTCCGCCAGTTTCAGGAATGCGGCATACAGATGATCCAGGTTGTAATCGGATTCTTTGTAGCCCATTTCTTCCATACGATGTTTAACGGCAGCACGGCCGGAACGGGAAGTCAGGTTCAGTTGAACCTGGTTCAGGCCGATGGATTCCGGTGTCATGATTTCGTAGTTTTCGCGGTTTTTCAGCACGCCATCCTGATGGATACCTGAAGAGTGCGCGAAGGCATTAGAGCCGACAATGGCTTTATTGCCCGGGATAGGCATGTTAGTGATCTGGCTGACAATCTGGCTGGTACGGTAGATTTCTTTGTGATTGATGTTGGTGTGAACGTTCATGTAGTCACTGCGGGTGCGGATCGCCATGATCACCTCTTCCAGCGCAGTGTTACCGGCGCGTTCACCGATACCGTTCAGCGTGCCTTCAACCTGCCGCGCACCGGCCTGAATCGCAGCGATGGAGTTACCGACTGCCATGCCCAGATCATCGTGGCAATGCACAGAGATAATCGCCTTATCAATATTGGGCACGCGCTCATACAAATTGGTGATGATGCCACCGAACTGAACCGGCGTGGTGTAACCGACGGTGTCGGGGATGTTGATGGTGGTCGCACCGGCTTTAATCGCAGCTTCTACCACACGGCACAGGTTATCCAGCGGGGTCCGGCCTGCATCTTCGCACGAGAATTCAACGTCATCGGTATAGTTACGGGCGCGTTTTACGGAGTGTGTGGCCATCTCCAGCACCTGATCAAATGAACGCTTCAGTTTAGATTCAATGTGCAGGGTAGAAGTGGCCAGGAATACGTGAATGCGGAAGGCCTCTGCCACGCGCAATGCTTCGGCGGCGGCGTCAATATCACCGTCTACGCAACGGGCCAGACCACAAACACGGCTGTTTTTAATCTGGCGCGCAATAGTTTGTACAGACTCGAAATCACCGGGAGAGGAGACCGGGAAGCCGACTTCCATCACATCAACGCCCATTCTTTCCAGCGCCATTGCAATTTGAATCTTCTCTTTAACACTCAGGCTGGCTTGTAACGCCTGTTCACCGTCACGCAGCGTGGTATCGAAAATAATGACTTGCTCGCTCATGGGTTATTCCTTGTCTGCTTTTATTTTCGCGCCCTGCGGGGAGATAAAAAAAAACCCGCGCATCGGCGCGGGTTTATTGTCTGTGGAAGTTGAATCAGTTCTGATTTTCGCCCACTGGCTTACCGCGCATATATTCTGCGTTGAGTAGTAGGCCTAGGAGACGGGTCATCTTGAACATGTGTTTTCAGCTTCTCATCATGGGGTGGTCAGAACGGCTTTCGTTCAAACAGTGACTAAAGTGATACGGGAATGTGTGCGGTATGTCAACCTTCACTGTGTGGAAATTCCAGAAAATTGGCATGATGATATTCACTCTCATTTAGCATAAAACTCTGGTATTAATGAAGTCCTCGGCATGCCGGCGTTTTAACAAGGGTCGTAAAAAAAACAACAACAAAAAAATGCCATGTTCGCCATTGTCGGGATAAATACTCTATTTAATACAGTCATTTAAAAGTGATTTAGTTTGGCTTAACTTATTATTCATTTTTCAAATGTTGTTTCCAAAAATATTTTGCTGTCTTATATCATAAGTTTCTTTGCGGGAAATAAAATTTGCATTTCTGTTTCTGATTATTGGAAACAAAAATTCATATTTTCTAAAAAATGAATTGATGAGAATATAGCGTGTTTTCTCTGCCGATATTTATGTTCCCCAATGTCATCTCAATGCCGCGCTTTATAAAATAGATTATTGAAGATAATCATTTTTATTTGGATTCGAATGTCAATTATGAGGGATATCATGTCTGACGCCGATACAGAAATTCACCCTAAACCTGCTGAGGCAGAAACGCACCTTCGCAATGTTGATTTAAATTTGTTAACAGTTTTTGATGCCGTGATGCAATTACAAAATATTACACGTGCGGCCAATATGTTGGGGATGTCCCAGCCGGCGGTCAGTAATGCCGTTGCCCGTTTAAAAGTAATGTTTAACGATGACTTATTTGTGCGTTTCGGGCGTGGGATCCAACCAACAATGCGCGCGCGTCAGCTTTTTGGCCCTGTCAGACAGGCCTTGCAGCTCGTGATGAATGAATTACCGGGGGCAGGTTTTGACCCTTTCCTCAGTACGCGCCAGTTTAATGTCGCTATTTGCAGCCCGCTCGATAAACGCTTCACCAGCCAGGTGTTGAATGCTGCAGAAGAATTATCACCGGGTGTCAGTGTTAAACTACAGACCATTGTGAACGATGATATTGAACATCAGTTGCGTTATCAGAATATAGAATTTGTGATCAGTTATCGTAAGTTTGAACGTGCTGATTTTTGCAATCAAGCTTTATTCAATGATGAGCTGGTTCTGGTTGCAGCGCAAAATCATCCCCGTATCAGTCCGCACATGTCAGATGAAAAATATCTGAAAGAAAAACATGCTGTCATGATGATGGACCGGTTCTACTCGTTCAGCTCTCCTTATTACGACGACTCTGAGTTAGTTTCGTTGATTTCCTATCAGGGAACTGATTTATTTAGTGTTATGGAAATTGTCTCCAAAACCGACATGGTTGCGCTGGTGCCGCGCTGGCTGGCACAGGCAAATGCCGGAATACTTAATTTGTCAGTCATTCCGCTACCGTGGATGAAAAATACACTCACATGTTATCTTTCCTGGCATGAATCCTCCAGCAAAGACAAAGGCAATATGTGGATGAAAACATTATTGAGCCAGTGTGTTGTTTCTCTGTAATCAGACAGTCTTTACGATGTTTTTTGCGGCCGTGATTGCAGCGAAAGTGGCTGCCTGCTCTTCTTCACATGGTTTTTTATCCTGCAGGTTTTTTCCTCGTTAATGCCCTGCAGGTTTTTTTTCGTCATCGGATTTCCGGGACATCTTCCCAAAACCCTGCTGCTGCTCCTACAATTTCATTTCACCGTGCAATATTTGCCGGTAGACTGCGTTAAATTTTTGTAACAGAGCAACGCAGTGAGCTCCCTCCCTTTTACTGACTACGCCTGACGCCGGTATAAACGCTCAATGAATCCAACCTTAAATGATTACCATCAGATAACCCGTTTCCGTCAGCAAGTCAGTGCCCGTGCTGAACAGACTGCATTTCGCGAGTGGTCCCCGGCGGTGACATCCGCCCTGACCTGGCGTGAGCTTGGCGGAAAGGTGGATGCCTTATCCGATGTGTTATTGCAGGAACACGTTGGCGTTCAGGAACGCATCGCCATTTGTGGGAATAATTCGATAGCCTGGGCGACGGCAGACCTGGCGATCTTGCAATTGCGTGCGATCACCGTGCCGGTTTATGCAACTAATACCCCCGCGCAGTCTGCGTATGTCCTCAATGATGCGGATATCCGTATTTTGTTTGTCATCGGCCAGAAGCAATATGACGCAGCGGTGGCCGTACGTGATCTCTGTCCGCAACTGAAACATATTCTGGTGCTGGACAATGAGGTCGAGTTACGTGGCGTACCGATTGCCCGGCATGTTTCTGGCGTCGTTCCGCAGGATGCGGCTTTAGCTGCTGAGCGTGAAGTGCGGATCAATGCCCGTAATCTCGATGATCTGTTCACGCTTATCTATACCTCCGGTACCACCGGAGAAGCAAAAGGTGTGATGCTGGATTATCGCAGCATGGCGACGCAACTGATGCAGCATGAAAAGCGTCTGAGTATTACTGAACATGATGTTTCCCTCTGCTTCCTGCCGCTTGCGCATGTTTTTGAACGCGCGTGGAGTTTCTTCGTGATGCATAGCGGTGCGCAAAATGTCTTCCTGCGCGAAACCGATCTGGTGCGTGAGGCCTTGCAGGCCATTAAACCGACGGTGATGTGTGCGGTTCCGCGTTTCTATGAAAAAGTGTTCAGCGCGATCCACGACAAAGTCGCCCGCGCGGGCCCCCTCAAAAAGCGGCTTTTCCACTGGGCCGTCGCACAGGGTAAAGAGAAGTTTCTGATCGAACGTCGTGGCGGGCGTCATCCGTTTTGGCTGACGCCCGCACATTTTCTCGCCGATAAGCTGGTGCTGAAAAAGTTGCGTGATTTGCTGGGAGGTAATCTGCGCTTTCTGCCTGCCGCCGGTGCGAGTCTGGATGACAACGTCATTCTTTTTTTCGAATCACTCGGCCTGAACATCAAATATGGCTACGGCCTGACGGAAACCTGCGCGACGGTGACCTGCTGGGAGGAAAATGACTTCCGCTTTGGTTCTGTCGGTACGGCATTACCAGAGATCGAAGTGCGGATCGGCGGGGAGAATGAAATTCAGGTTCGCGGTCCGACTTTACTGCGTGGTTATTTCAATAAGCCGGAAGAGACGGCGGCCAGCTTCACCGATGACGGCTGGTTCAAAACCGGTGATGCCGGGAAAATGGATGCACAAGGTAACGTATTCATTACTGAGCGGCTGAAAGATCTGATGAAAACGTCCGGGGGTAAATACATTGCTCCACAGCGTATCGAAGGCACGCTGGTTCAGGATCGTTATATTGAGCAGGCAGCCGTTATCGCCGATGAACGGCACTTTGTTTCCGCGCTGATCGTGCCTGATTTTGATGTGCTGAATGTCTATGCCCAGGCGCACCATATCGATTACTTCAATCGCGCCGGGCTGGTGAAAAATGCGCAAATCCTCTCGCTGTTTGCTCATCAGTTACGTGAGATACAGCATGATCTGGCCGGTTTTGAGCAGGTGAAAAAGTTTGTATTGCTGACCAAACCTTTCACGATGGAGGCCGGGGAACTGACGCCAACCCTTAAACTGCGCCGCAAAATCATTTTCAGCCGTTATCAGAAGGAAATCGATCAGCTTTATCAGGAGTAATGCTTCACCCGTCCGCTTCATCATTTTCTTTTCTGAATCACCGGTGCCTGTCACTTCGCCGGTTTTTCCCTTCGTTTTACCTCCCTTACAGACATAATTTAATACTGTAATTTTTCCAGCCTCCCTGATATTTCTGACTGGTTAATGCGCGCAGGCAGTGTTTTGTCCCGAACGAAAGAATGAAGGCAGTGTGAGGCGATAAAATTCTGTCTGCACAGAATTTTTGGCGTTTGCCTGACTCGGGTTCTGACGCTAAGGTACTGAGTTAGATTCTTGAACGCTAATAAGAACAGCAGGGTGTAGTAAGCCCGATAGAAAGTCCTAAAATTCAGCGATTTATGTTGAAATCGCTGCTGATAGAACAGCTAGCTGAAACAAAAGTCATCCTATAGAAGAAGCAAAAAGCCTGGAGGCAAAACCATGGAGATGTTGTCAGGAGCCGAGATGGTCGTCCGGTCATTAATCGACCAGGGCGTAAAGCACGTATTCGGTTATCCCGGCGGTGCGGTGTTGGATATCTATGATGCCCTGCATACGGTCGGTGGGATAGATCATGTGCTGGTGAGACATGAACAGGGTGCGGTTCATATGGCGGACGGTTATGCGCGTGCTACGGGTGACGTGGGCGTCGTGCTGGTAACTTCTGGCCCCGGCGCTACCAATGCTATCACCGGTATTGCCACGGCTTATATGGATTCCATTCCGTTAGTGGTGCTGTCCGGCCAGGTACACAGTTCGCTGATCGGTTATGACGCATTTCAGGAATGCGACATGGTGGGGATTTCCCGCCCGGTGGTAAAACACAGCTTTCTGGTAAAACGTGCGGAAGATATTCCGACTGTACTGAAAAAAGCGTTTTATCTTGCCTCTACCGGCCGTCCTGGCCCGGTGGTTGTCGACCTGCCAAAAGACGTAGTGAATCCGCAGATTAAACTGCCTTACGCCTATCCCGAACAGGTTGCGATGCGCTCTTATAACCCGACGGTGCAAGGCCATCGCGGGCAAATCAAACGCGCGGTGCAGACATTACTGGCGGCGAAGAAACCGGTGCTGTACGTGGGCGGCGGTGCGGTTAATTCTGAATGTGACGCTGAACTGCTGCAACTGGCGGAGAAACTGAATCTGCCTGTCACCAGTTCCCTGATGGGGCTGGGCGCATTTCCTGGCACTCATCGCCAGAGCCTCGGTATGCTCGGCATGCACGGTACTTACGAAGCCAATATGGCGATGCATAACGCCGATCTGATCTTCGGGGTGGGGGTGCGTTTCGATGACCGCACCACCAACAATCTGGCGAAGTACTGCCCGAATGCGACGGTTATGCACATTGATATCGACCCGACGTCCATTTCCAAAACCGTGAATGCTGATATTCCGATCGTGGGCGATGCAAAACAGACGCTGGTTCAGATGCTGGAATTACTGGCACAAAGCGATGAAAAACAGGAATTCGATGCCCTGCGCGACTGGTGGCAAAATATTGAGAACTGGCGCGGGCGTGAGTGCCTGAGTTACGACAAAAATACCGGTACCATCAAGCCACAGGCCGTTATCGAAACGTTGCATCGCCTGACTCAGGGTGATGCGTATGTGACGTCGGACGTCGGGCAGCACCAGATGTTTGCCGCGTTGTATTATAAGTTCGACAAACCGCGTCGCTGGATCAACTCGGGGGGGCTCGGCACGATGGGCTTCGGACTGCCCGCTGCGCTGGGTGTGAAACTCGGCCTGCCGGATGAAACGGTAATTTGTGTTACCGGTGACGGCAGTATTCAGATGAACATTCAGGAGCTGTCAACCGCGCTGCAATATGATTTGCCGGTGATCGTTGTGAACCTGAACAATGGTTATCTTGGCATGGTGAAGCAGTGGCAGGACATGATTTACTCCGGTCGCCATTCCCAGTCTTACATGCAATCGCTGCCTGATTTCGTGAAACTGGCGGAAGCTTACGGGCATGTGGGTATTGCTATCCGCACGCCTGATGAGCTGGAAAGCAAGCTGGCGCTGGCGCTGGAACAGAAAAACCGTCTGGTATTTGTTGATATCAGCGTGGATGAAACAGAACACGTTTACCCGATGCACATCCGTGGCGGTGCGATGGACGAAATGTGGTTAAGCAAAACGGAGAGGACCTGATCATGCGCCGGATTTTATCAGTATTACTGGAAAATGAATCGGGGGCATTGTCCCGCGTCGTTGGCCTGTTCTCTCAGCGTGGCTACAACATTGAAAGCCTGACCGTTGCACCGACGGATGATCCCACGCTGTCACGTATGACCATTCAGACCGTGGGTGATGCCAAAGTACTCGAGCAGATAGAAAAGCAGCTCCATAAGCTTGTGGACGTCTTACGAGTGACCGAGCTGGTGCAGGGCGCTCACGTTGAGCGTGAAATCATGCTGGTGAAGGTGCAGGCTTCGGGTTATGGCCGCGAAGAAGTGAAGCGTTCAACCGAGATTTTCCGCGGGCAGATCGTCGATGTCACGCCAACGCTTTACACCGTTCAGCTGGCGGGTACCAGCGACAAGCTTGACGCGTTTTTGGCCAGTATTCGTGATGTGGCTGAAATCGTCGAAGTTGCACGCTCCGGTGTAGTTGGCGTTTCCCGTGGCGACAAGATCATGCGCTAAAGTGTAAATAATCAGCAAGATGTGAAACTTATCTGATATATACAAGCCCGGCTGCTGAGCCGGGCTTTATTTTTGCGAATCTGGTGAAGCGATTCGGTAAAACACCTTGCCCGGCAGGGGCTTCTGCGGTTAGATAAAGCATTATCTTTATTAAGGGGTTTTCTCAGTGAAGCTGGATGAGATCGCGAGGTTAGCGGGCGTTTCGCGTACAACGGCCAGTTATGTCATTAATGGCAAAGCGAAACAGTATCGTGTCAGCGATAAGACAGTCGAAAAAGTGATGGCTGTCGTGAAGGAACATAACTATCACCCGAATGCGGTGGCAGCGGGCCTACGCGCCGGTCGCACCCGTTCTATTGGCCTGGTGATCCCGGATCTGGAAAATACCAGCTACACCAAAATCGCGAACTTCCTGGAACGTCAGGCCCGTCAGCGGGGTTATCAGCTGCTGATCGCCTGTTCTGAAGATCAGCCTGACAATGAGATGCGCTGCATCGAGCATTTGCTGCAACGTCAGGTCGATGCAATCATCATTTCCACGTCGTTACCGCCGGAACATCCTTTCTATCAGCGCTGGGCCAACAACGATTTCCCGATCATTGCACTTGATCGCGCTCTTGATCCTGAACATTTCATTAGTGTTGTGGGAGCCGATCAGGACGATGCACTGATGCTGGCGCAGGAACTGCGCTCGTTCCCTGCTGAATCGGTATTGTATCTTGGTGCGCTGCCTGAGCTTTCCGTGAGTTTTCTGCGTGAGCAGGGGTTCCGTCAGGCATGGGCTGAAGATCCACGTCAGCCAAAATATCTTTATGCGAATGCGTATGATCGTGAATCTGCGGCGATTGTGTTTGCCGAATGGTTGAAAACGAACCCGATGCCACAGGCGTTATTCACGACATCATTCCAGCTGCTGCAGGGCGTGATGGATGTTACGTTAAAGACGGAAGGACGTTTGCCGGTCGATCTGGCTATCGCCACATTTGGTGATAACGAACTGCTCGATTTCCTTGAATGCCCGGTTCTGGCCGTGGCGCAGCGTCATCGCGATGTGGCTGAACGCGTGCTTGAACTGGTTCTGGCTTGTCTGGATGAACCTAAAAAGCCGAAAGCAGGGCTAACCCGTATCCGGCGTAATTTGTTCCGCCGGGGCCGTCTGAGCCGAAAATAATCAGCAGGCGGGCATTCATAATGACTGCCCGACTCTTTCTTCGTTGCTGAATCGCGTTAAACCTTCCGATAATTTGTCTCACCGGTTCTTATAATCAAAATACGAAAATTCCCATATGACTTTAACGGGTAATTTAGGAGCATTCCCAGCCTGCTGAATTATTAACAAATGTTTTATGCTTTCTTGCACAGATATAAATCCTCCCATCAATTTCTAAAATACGTTAATGCTCCCCGCAAAAGTGCTGTAGAATTCCCCGCTTAATTTCCGGAAGCGTGGTTTTACTGCACGACTGGTGGTTTTGAAACTCCCCAAAGGCTTATGCCATGCGGGTTGGCATGTAAAATGATGTTGATTTAGACGTGACAGCCAGAAAAAAATTGAAAATGATTTTTGTTAAGGCAAAGCGGTCAGGAAATGAGAGTTAGATAGCAGAAGAATATAAATAGTTAAATAATGTTCAGTTTGGCTTTTTTTTAAACGAAATTATTAACCCTCCGAAATTTCTTCAACTAATCATGACGTTATTTTCTATCCCCCCTCTAAAAAACCTCATCACATTGCGCTAAGCATTTGTGTGGCTGCGTAAATATTGCCAAACCGTCTCCGCTCTGGCTTGACAAGGTTTTAAAACCATCCGTAAACTCTTTTCTGTGGGAATTTGTGGGGGAAAGTGGTGGAAAGGGTCACAGAGGGGTAGAGCGGTCATGTTTCGTGGCGCGACGATGGTTAACCTCGACAGCAAAGGGCGACTTGCCGTACCTACCCGTTATCGGGATTTGTTGAGCGAAGAATCGCAAGGTCAAATGGTATGTACCATAGACCTCCATCACCCATGCCTTCTTCTTTACACCCTCCCTGAGTGGGAAGTTATCGAACAAAAATTGTCCCGTCTGTCGAGCATGAACCCTGTTGAGCGCCGTATTCAGCGCCTGTTACTGGGGCATGCCAGTGAGTGTCAGATGGATAACGCCGGACGTCTGCTGATTGCAACGACATTACGTCAGCATGCCGGGCTGGCAAAAGAAGTGATGCTGGTTGGGCAGTTCAACAAGTTTGAACTGTGGGATGAACAGACCTGGTATCAACAAGTTAAGGAAGACATCGACGCTGAACAATCGTCTCAGGAACCCCTTTCTGACCGGTTACAGGACTTGTCATTATAAGCATGGTTGAAAACTATAAACACACTTCCGTTTTGCTGGATGAAGCCGTTAACGGCCTCAACATTCAACAGGACGGCATTTACATAGACGGAACTTTTGGCCGTGGTGGCCATTCACGTTTGATTCTGTCCCAGCTTGGGCCGGACGGACGCTTGCTGGCGATTGATCGCGATCCACAAGCGATCAAAGCCGCAGAATCTATTGATGATCCCCGTTTCTCCATTGTTCACGGACCTTTTTCCAACCTTGCTGACTATGCGCGGGATCGTGGTCTGGAAGGCAAGATCGACGGCGTCTTACTGGATTTAGGTGTTTCCTCTCCGCAGCTTGACGATCCTGAACGTGGATTCTCCTTCATGCGTGACGGGCCACTGGATATGCGTATGGATCCGACCCGAGGTTATTCAGCTGCTGAGTGGCTGATGAAAGCTGAAGCTGAAGATATTGCCTGGGTGTTGAAAACGTTTGGTGAAGAGCGTTTTGCCAAACGTATCGCACGCGCGATCGTCGAGCGTAACCGCGAATTGCCGATGACACGGACCAAGGAACTGGCGGATTTGATCGCTAATGCCTCGCCAGTACGTGAGAAGCACAAACACCCGGCCACACGCAGTTTCCAGGCGATCCGTATCTATATCAACAGTGAACTGGAAGAGATTGAACGCGCGCTGGATGGCGCACTGGAAATTCTGGCGCCTGAAGGCCGTTTATCCGTGATCAGTTTCCACTCTCTTGAAGACCGGATTGTAAAACGTTTCATCCGTCAGCATAGCCGTGGCGCACAGGTGCCGGCCGGTATTCCGATGACGGAAGCACAAATCGCAGAACTTGGCGGACGTTCACTGAAATCAGTCGGGAAAATGATGCCCTCTGAAGCCGAAGTGGCCGAAAACCCACGGGCCCGCAGTTCTGTTCTGCGTTTTGCTGAGAGAACAACAGCGTGATAGGCAACGAACGCCACGGATTAGTGGGAGTTATCGCCGGCGATATTCTTCGCAACGGCAAAATCCCGTTAATTCTGATGATCGCCGTTTTGGTCAGTGCAATTTTAGTGGTCACTACCGCTCACCGTACGCGTTTGCTGACGGCTCAGCGCGAACAATTAGTCCTGGAAAGGGATGCGCTGGATATTGAATGGCGCAACCTGATCCTTGAAGAGAACGCCCTCGGCGATCACAGCCGGGTGGAACGCATCGCAACGGAGAAATTGCAGATGCAACACGTTGATCCATCTCAAGAAATTATTGTGGTTCAACCTTAAATGCCCACGGAGAATACAGGCAGCGAATGAAAGCAACACGCACCGCGAAGTTAAAGCGTCCCGAAAACCAAGCCAGCTTCATCAGCTGGCGTTTTGCGTTGTTGTGCGCCTGTATCCTGCTGGCATTGGTTGGCCTGATGTTGCGCGTGGCGTATCTGCAGGTGATTAATCCGGATAAGCTGGTGAAGGAAGGCGACCTGCGTTCCCTGCGCGTACAAACCATTCCCACATCCCGTGGCATGATTACTGATCGCTCAGGTCGCCCGCTGGCGGTCAGTGTGCCGGTTAACGCCATCTGGGCTGACCCTAAAGAAATTAGCGATCGCGGCGGTATCACCACCGATACCAAATGGAAAGCACTGGCCGATGCGCTGAATATGCCGCTTGCTCAGCTTTCTTCCCGTATTACTGCCAATCCCAACGGACGCTTTGTCTATCTGGCACGCCAGGTCAATCCTGCGGTCGGCGAATATATTCGTAAACTCAAACTGCCGGGGATTTCCCTGCGTCAGGAATCCCGCCGCTATTACCCTGCCGGGCAGGTGACATCGCATGTTATTGGCGTCACCAATATCGACGGCGAAGGTATTGAAGGCGTTGAGAAGAGTTTTGACCGCTGGCTGACCGGTAAACCGGGCGAGCGAACTATTCGTAAAGACCGCTTCGGTCGCGTTATCGAAGATATTTCTACCGTAGACAGCCAGGCGGCACACAATCTGGCGCTGAGCATCGATGAGCGTTTGCAGGCGCTGGTTTACCGCGAGCTCAATAACGCGGTGGCATTCAATAAAGCGGAGTCGGGCACTGCGGTACTGGTCGATGTGCAAACCGGTGAAGTTCTGGCGATGGCCAACAGCCCGTCCTACAACCCGAATAACATGCCGGATACGCCAAAAGACGTGATGCGTAACCGCGCCATCACCGATATCTTCGAACCGGGTTCAACCGTGAAACCGATGGTAGTGATGACGGCATTGAAAAATGGTGTGGTGCGCGAGAACAGCGTACTCAATACCTTGCCGTACCGGATTAACGGTCATGAGATTAAAGATGTGGCCCGTTACGCGGAACTTTCCGTCACGGGTATCTTGCAGAAGTCGAGTAACGTTGGTGTTTCACGACTGGCGTTATCGATGCCATCCGCAGAGCTGGTAGACACTTACTCGCGATTCGGATTGGGAAAACCGACCAATTTGGGGCTGGTTGGAGAAAGCAGTGGCTTATACCCTAAAAAACAACGGTGGTCTGACATAGAGAGGGCCACCTTCTCTTTCGGCTACGGGCTAATGGTGACACCTCTCCAGCTAGCGCGAGTCTATGCAACCATCGGCAGCATGGGCGTTTATCGCCCGTTGTCGATTACCCGGGTTGATCCGCCGGTTTCCGGCGAGCGCGTTTTCCCTGAACCACTGGTGCGTACCGTCGTACATATGATGGAAAGCGTGGCGCTGCCCGGCGGTGGCGGTGTGAAAGCGGCGATCAAGGGCTACCGCATTGCGATCAAAACCGGTACCGCGAAAAAGGTCGGGCCGGACGGGAAATACGTTAATAAATACATTGCCTATACCGCCGGCGTTGCGCCAGCAAGCAATCCAAGATTTGCCCTTGTCGTGGTTATCAACGATCCACAGGCAGGGAAATATTACGGTGGGGCCGTTTCCGCACCGGTGTTTGGCGCCATCATGGGCGGGGTATTGCGTACCATGAACGTTGAACCAGATGCGCTGACTGCCGATGAAAACGCAGACATAGTGAATAATCAAAAAGAGGCTTCAGGTGGCAGATCGTAATTTGCGCGACATCTTAGCGCCCTGGGTGAGTGATGCCCCGGCGGTAGCGCTAAAAGACATGATTCTGGACAGCCGCGTTGCGGCTGCCGGCGATCTGTTTGTCGCGGTTTCAGGCCATACCAGTGACGGGCGTCGTTTTATTCCCCAGGCAATTGCTCAGGGCGTCGCCGCCGTGGTGGCCGAGGCAAAAGGTGAACAAAAGCACGGAACGGTCTGCCAGATGCATGGTGTACCGGTCGTTTATCTGGAAGATTTAAATATTTTGCTGTCACAGCTGGCGGGCCGTTTTTACCAGCAGCCGGGCAAAACATTACGTCTTGTTGGCGTAACAGGCACCAATGGCAAAACCACCACCACGCAACTGCTGGCGCAGTGGAGCCAGTTGCTGGGCGAAACCAGTGCCGTCATGGGCACCGTGGGCAACGGGTTGCTGGATAGCGTGGTGCCCGCCGAAAACACCACCGGTTCTGCCGTACAGGTTCAGCATATTCTGGCTGATCTGGTGAAACAGGGCGCAACTTTTGCTGCAATGGAAGTCTCTTCACACGGGCTGGTTCAGCATCGTGTTGCCGCACTGCCCTTTGCCGCTGCCGCATTTACCAACCTGAGTCGTGATCACCTTGATTATCATGGTGATATGCAAAGCTATGAAGACGCCAAATGGCAGCTTTTCGCTTCACATCAGGTCGGCCAAAAAATTATTAATGCTGACGATCACGTTGGCGCACGCTGGCTGGCAAAAACGCCAAATGCGATTGCGGTCAGCATGGAAGACAAAATTCCGGCAGGCTGGAATGGCCGCTGGCTGGTAGCCCGTAGCGTGAATTATCACGATAACGGTGCCACCGTAAACATCGATTCCAGCTGGGGCGAAGGCCGGCTGGAGAGCCGCCTGATGGGCGCATTCAACGTCAGTAACCTGCTGGTTGCCTTGGCAACGCTGCTTTCCCTGGACTATCCGCTGGCACAATTGCTGGCGACAGCCTCTCAGTTGCAACCGGTCTGCGGTCGCATGGAAGTTTTCAATGCGCCGGGTAAACCCACGGCGGTGGTTGATTATGCTCATACGCCTGATGCACTGGAAAAAGCCCTGGCGGCAGCACGTCTGCATTGTCGTGGCACGTTGTGGTGTGTCTTTGGTTGCGGTGGCGATCGTGACAAAGGCAAGCGTCCGCTGATGGGTGGTATCGCTGAGCAATACGCCGACCGCGTGATTGTCACCGATGATAATCCCCGCAGTGAAGAGCCTCGCGCTATCGTTGCCGATATTCTTGCAGGCCTGCTTGATGCCGGGCGCGCGCAGGAAATTCATGGCCGCGCAGAAGCAGTCACCAGTGCGATCATGCAGGCTAAAGAAGATGATGTCGTGTTGATTGCCGGTAAGGGACATGAGGATTACCAGCTTGTCGGCAATCAGCGTCTCGATTATTCCGACCGCGTTACGGTCGCTCGTTTGCTGGGGGTGATCGCATGATCCGCGTTTCCCTGCAAACTCTGGCCGATGCGCTCAACGCTGAGCTTATCGGGGTTGATACCCAAATCGACAGTGTAACGACCGATACCCGTCAGGTGACCGAAGGCGGTTTGTTTGTGGCACTCAAAGGCGAAAAATTTGATGCCCACGACTTTGCGGTTGATGCCGTAAAAGCCGGTTCCGGGGCTTTACTGGTAAGTAAGCGCTTACCGGTGGATGTTCCTCAACTCCTGGTAACGGACACTCGTATTGCACTCGGACAACTGGGCGGTTGGGTGCGTCAGCAGGTTCCTGCCCGAGTCGTTGGTCTGACGGGGTCTTCCGGCAAGACTTCTGTGAAAGAGATGACAGCGGCGATTTTGCGCGAGTGCGGCAATGTGCTGTATACCGCAGGTAACTTCAATAACGATATTGGTGTTCCGCTGACATTGCTGCGACTGACGGCAGAACATGATTTTGCTGTGATAGAAATGGGCGCGAATCATCCGGGTGAAATCGCCTATACCACTGCGCTGGCGCGGCCTGAAACGGCGCTGGTAAATAACCTGTCTGCCGCACATCTGGAAGGTTTCGGTTCTCTCGCTGGCGTGGCCCGTGCGAAAGGCGAGATTTTCGAAGGGCTGCCGGAAAAAGGCATTGCCGTTATTAATGCGGACAACAATGATTATGCCAACTGGCAGCACAAGCTTAACGGCAAAACTGTCTGGCGTTTCTCCCCGATTCTTGCTGAAGGCATCGATTTCAGTGCAACTGACGTCAAGCTCAGCCCGTTAAATACCGCATTCACGCTGCATTCTCCTCAGGGAAACATTGACGTTTCACTGCCGGTGCCTGGCCCTCACAACATCGCCAATGCTCTGGCTGCGGCCGCGCTGGCGCTGTCTGTAGGCGCATCGCTGGAAAACGTGCGCGCCGGGCTGGCGACATTGCAATCCGTCAAAGGGCGTCTGTTCCCTATCGCACTTTGCGACGGCAAAACTTTGCTCGATGACAGCTACAACGCCAACGTCGGTTCTATGACCGCTGCCGCACAGGTGCTGGCAGAGATGCCGGGATACCGCGTAATGGCGGTAGGCGATATGGCGGAACTGGGCGCTGAAAGCGAAAGCTGCCACCGCCAGGTCGGCGAAGCTATCCGCGACGCCGGTATCGACAAGGTATTCAGTATTGGTCATGACAGCCGCATCATCAGTGATGTCAGCGGGTGTGGTGAACATCTGGAAGATAAGGCAGCCCTGACGGCCCGTTTAACGAGCTTACTGTCTGAACATGCGGTAATTACCGTTTTAATTAAAGGTTCACGTAGTGCCGCAATGGAGCAGGTAGTACGCGCGTTACAGGAGAATGCAACATGTTAGTTTGGCTGGCCGAACACTTGGTCAAATATTATTCCGGCTTCAACGTCTTTTCTTACCTGACGTTTCGCGCCATTGTCAGCCTGCTGACCGCGTTGTTCCTGTCGTTATGGATCGGGCCTCGCATGATTGCCCGCCTGCAGAAAATGTCTTTCGGTCAGGTTGTGCGTAACGACGGCCCGGAATCACATTTCAGTAAACGTGGTACACCGACGATGGGCGGCCTGATGATTCTGGCGTCTATCACGATTTCCGTATTGATGTGGGCCTATCCGTCTAACCCGTACGTGTGGTGTGTACTGTTCGTATTGCTGGGTTACGGGGTGGTGGGCTTTATCGATGACTACCGTAAAGTCGTGCGTAAAGACACCAAGGGCCTGATTGCCCGTTGGAAATATTTCTGGCAGTCCGTGATTGCGCTGGCGGCGGCCTTCACGATGTATGCCATTGGTAAAGACACGCCTGCGACCGAGCTCGTGGTGCCGTTCTTTAAAGACATCATGCCGCAGCTGGGTTTGATGTACATCCTGCTGAGCTATTTTGTGATTGTCGGTACCAGTAACGCAGTAAATCTGACGGACGGTCTGGATGGTCTGGCGATTATGCCAACGGTTTTCGTCGCGGCGGGGTTTGCGCTGGTGGCATGGGCGACCGGTAACATGAATTTCGCCAGCTACCTGCACATTCCGTATCTGCGCCATGCCGGTGAGCTGGTGATCGTGTGTACTGCCATTGTCGGTGCCGGGCTGGGGTTCCTGTGGTTCAACACCTATCCGGCACAAGTTTTCATGGGGGATGTCGGCTCTCTGGCTTTGGGAGGCGCGCTGGGTACTATCGCCGTGCTGCTGCGTCAGGAGTTCTTACTGGTGATTATGGGCGGTGTGTTTGTTGTCGAAACGCTGTCGGTCATCCTGCAGGTCGGGTCCTTTAAGTTACGTGGGCAGCGTATTTTCCGTATGGCGCCGATTCATCATCACTATGAACTTAAAGGCTGGCCGGAACCGCGCGTCATTGTGCGTTTCTGGATTATTTCGCTGATGCTGGTGCTGATTGGCCTGGCGACGCTGAAGGTACGATAAATATGGCTGACTATCAGGGTAAAAAAGTGGTCATCATCGGGCTGGGTCTTACCGGCCTCTCTTGTGTTGATTTCTTTGCAGCACGTGGCGTAACGCCGCGTGTTATTGATACCCGCGTCAGCCCGCCAGGGCTCGATAAACTGGCGGATAATATTGAGTGTCACCTCGGTTCGCTCAATGAAGACTGGCTGCTGGACGCGGATTTGATCATTTCAAGTCCGGGTGTTGCGCTGGCAACGCCGGCACTCAGCGCTGCTGCAGACGCAGGCGTGGAAATCATCGGCGATATCGAATTGTTCTGCCGTGAAACGCAAACCCCGATCGTCGCCATTACCGGTTCGAACGGCAAAAGCACCGTCACCACGCTGGTTGGCGAGATGGCGAAAGCGGCCGGATGGCGCACGGGCGTAGGCGGTAATATCGGTTTGCCTGTGCTGACTATGTTGGATCACGAATATGATTTGTTTGTGCTTGAGCTCTCCAGCTTCCAGCTTGAAACCACGCACAGTCTGCACGCGGCTGCGGCGACCATTCTTAACGTAACTGAAGACCATATGGATCGCTATCCGTTTGGTTTGCAGCAATACCGGGCAGCCAAGCTGAAGGTTTACGAGAACGCAGCATTGTGTGTCGTTAATGCCGACGATGCGCTGACCATGCCGGTACGTGGTGCGGATAAACGTTGCGTGAGTTTTGGCGTCGATGTGGGTGATTACCATCTGACCCGTCAGCAAGATGATATCTGGTTGCGTGTCCGTGGTGAGAAAGTCCTGAATACCCGCGAAATGCCGCTCACAGGACGCCATAACTATACCAATGCCCTGGCGGCGCTGGCGCTGGCGGATGCGGTCGGTATCCCTCATGCATCCAGTCTGAAAGCGCTGACGACCTTTACCGGTCTGGCTCACCGTTTCCAGCTGGCATGGCAGCATAACGGCGTGCGCTGGATTAATGATTCGAAGGCCACCAATGTGGGCAGCACCGAAGCGGCATTAAACGGGCTGCATGTTGAAGGCACGTTGCACCTGCTGTTGGGCGGAGACGGGAAATCAGCTGATTTCTCGCCACTGACGCGCTATCTGCAAGGCGATAAGTTACGTATTTATTGTTTTGGGCGTGATGGTGCGGAGCTTGCGGATTTGCGTCCTGAGGTTTCCTCCCTGTTTGAAACGATGGAACAGGCGATGCGTGATATCAGCACGCGTGTGGCTTCCGGGGACATGGTTTTACTGTCGCCAGCCTGCGCGAGTCTGGATCAGTTCCGCAGTTTTGAACAACGCGGCGATGTCTTTACCGCGCTGGCGAAGGAGCTGGGCTCATGAGGATTCGGATCCCCGGGCTGAGTCTCGCCGCCAAGTTTAATGACTGGGTGATGGGCTCCAAAGAAAACGACTCCGTCACACTGGTGTTGTATGACCGGACGTTGCTGTGGCTGACATTCGGGTTGGCTATCGTCGGCTTCGTGATGGTGACATCGGCCTCAATGCCGATTGGCCAGCGTCTGGCAGATGACCCGTTTTTGTTTGCTAAACGCGATGCGATTTATCTCGGTCTGGCGTTTGGTTTATCGCTGGTGACATTACGCGTGCCGATGGCGGTCTGGCAGAAGTACAGCAACGTTCTGCTACTGCTGTCGGTGATCATGCTGCTGGTGGTGCTGGTTGTGGGTAGCTCGGTTAACGGGGCATCACGCTGGATTTCACTCGGCCCCCTGCGTATTCAGCCAGCAGAGTTCTCCAAGCTGTCACTGTTTTGCTACCTCGCCAGCTATCTGGTGCGCAAAGTGGATGAAGTGCGCAGTAACTTTTGGGGCTTCTGCAAACCCATGGGCGTGATGGTGGTGCTGGCCGTATTGCTGTTGGCTCAGCCTGACCTCGGTACGGTGGTTGTGCTGTTTATCACTACGCTGGCGATGCTATTCCTGGCGGGTGCCAAGATGTGGCAGTTCCTGGCCATTATCGGTTCGGGCGTATTCGCCGTAGTACTGCTGGTTCTTGCCGAGCCATACCGTATGCGTCGTGTGACATCGTTCTGGAATCCGTGGGCGGATCCGTTTGGTAGTGGCTACCAGTTAACGCAGTCACTGATGGCATTTGGTCGTGGGGAATTCTGGGGGCAGGGATTAGGTAATTCAGTCCAGAAACTGGAGTATTTACCTGAAGCACATACTGACTTTATCTTCTCCATTTTAGGTGAAGAGTTGGGGTATTTCGGTGTGGTTTTAGCCCTGTTAATGGTATTCTTCGTCGCTTTTCGCGCCATGTCTATCGGACGCAGGGCGTTAGAAACTGACCAGCGTTTTTCCGGGTTTTTAGCCTGTTCAATTGGCGTATGGTTCAGCTTTCAGGCGTTGGTTAACGTCGGAGCCGCGGCGGGCATGTTGCCAACGAAAGGCCTGACACTGCCGCTCATCAGTTACGGCGGTTCGAGCCTGTTAATTATGTCGACGGCAATCGTGTTATTGCTGCGAGTGGATTTTGAAACGCGGCTGGCAAAAGCCCAGGCGTTTGTAAGGAGTGCCCGATGAGTGGCAATGCCCGGCGTTTAATGGTGATGGCCGGCGGTACCGGTGGACATGTTTTCCCTGGACTGGCAGTAGCCCATCATCTTATCGCGCAAGGTTGGGAAGTTCGCTGGCTGGGTACAGCAGACCGGATGGAAGCGGATTTGGTACCCAAACACGGTATCGATATTGATTTCATTAAAATTGCCGGATTGCGTGGGAAAGGTCTGAAAGCGCAACTTACTGCCCCTGTTCGCATATATCATGCGTGGCGTCAGGCGAAGGCGATCATGAAACGCTTCCAGCCAGATGTGGTATTGGGCATGGGCGGGTACGTGTCCGGCCCCGGGGGGCTGGCGGCCTGGTCACTGGGCATTCCGGTGGTGTTACACGAGCAAAATGGTATTGCCGGTATGACCAATAAAGGTTTGTCGCATATTGCAAAAAAAGTGTTGCAGGCGTTTCCGGGTGCATTTCCGCATGCTGACGTTGTTGGCAATCCGGTGCGCACGGATGTCCTGGCGCTGGAATTACCGGCAACCCGACTGGCCGGTCGTGAAGGGCCAATCCGTGTGCTGGTGATTGGTGGCAGTCAGGGCGCACGCGTCCTTAATCAGAGCATGCCGGACGTGGCGGCGCTGATGGGCGATAAAATTACGCTGTGGCATCAGGTGGGTAAAGGTGCGCTGGAGTCCGTGAATCAGGCTTATGAAAAAGCCGGTCAGGCGCAGCATAAAGTGACCGAATTCATTGATGACATGGCAGAGGCTTACGCCTGGGCTGATGTGGTGGTTTGCCGTTCCGGGGCGTTAACGGTCAGCGAAATTGCTGCCGCAGGCTTACCCGCGATTTTTGTGCCTTTCCAGCACAAAGACCGTCAACAGTACTGGAATGCGCTGCCGCTGGAAAAAGCCGGCGCTGCGAAGATTATTGAGCAGAAAGATTTTAGTGCCGCCGCCGTCGCTGATCTGATGGCCGGATGGGACAGAACCCATCTGATGGGGATGGCGATGGCTGCACGTGCCGCCGCCATTCCCGATGCGACAGAGCGTGTTGCCGCAGAAGTGGTTACCGCCAGCAAAAAATGAAAGTGAACGGGCCATGCAGTGTATGGTCCCAGCCGTAAGAAACGGATTAATCAGTAACCTGAAATAGTGAATAAAAACGTGAATACACAACAATTGGCGAAACTGCGTACCTTCGTGCCTGAGATGCATCGTGTCCGGCACATTCACTTTGTTGGCATCGGTGGTGCCGGCATGGGTGGTATCGCCGAAGTGTTGGCCAATGAAGGCTATCAGATCAGCGGTTCTGATTTAGCACCGAATGCGGTGACTCAGCAACTGACTGCACTGGGCGCGACGATTTATTTTAATCACCGCCCTGAGAACGTGCTGGATGCCAGCGTGGTGGTGGTTTCCACGGCGATTTCATCCGATAACCCGGAAATCGTTGCGGCGCGCGAAGCCCGTATTCCGGTGATCCGCCGTGCGGAAATGCTTGCAGAACTGATGCGTTTTCGTCACGGCATCGCCGTGGCAGGTACGCACGGTAAAACAACGACCACGGCAATGGTAACCAGTATTTATGCCGAGGCCGGGCTGGATCCGACCTTTGTCAACGGCGGACTGGTGAAAGCCGCAGGCACGCATGCGCGTCTGGGTTCAAGCCGTTTTCTGATTGCTGAAGCAGATGAAAGCGATGCGTCTTTCCTGCATCTGCAACCGATGGTTGCTATCGTGACCAATATCGAAGCAGATCATATGGATACGTATCAGGGTGACTTTGAAATCCTGAAACAAACCTTCATCAATTTCCTGCATAACCTGCCGTTTTACGGACGCGCAGTGATGTGCATTGATGATCCGGTGATCCGTGAGCTGATACCCCGCGTAGGCCGTCATATGACGACGTACGGTTTCAGCGAAGATGCCGATGTGATTATCGAAAACTATCGTCAGGTAGGTGCGCAAGGGCACTTTACGCTGCGCCGCCAGGACTTGCCGCTCATCAGTGTGACGCTGAACGCGCCGGGTCGTCACAATGCCCTGAACGCTGCGGCCGCCGTCGCCGTCGCGACTGACGAAAATATCAGCGACGACGCTATTTTACGTGCGCTGGCAGGCTTCCAGGGTACCGGACGCCGTTTCGATTTCCTGGGCGAGTACGCGCTGGAAAATGTGAACGGTAAAACGGGGAGTGCAATGCTGGTCGATGACTACGGTCACCATCCGACAGAAGTCGATGCCACGATCAAAGCGGCACGTGCGGGCTGGGCAAACAAACGCCTGGTGATGATTTTCCAGCCGCACCGTTACACCCGTACCCGCGATTTGTACGATGATTTTGCCAATGTGCTTTCACAGGTTGATGTGCTGATTATGCTGGATGTCTATCCGGCCGGAGAAGCGCCAATCCCGGGCGCGGACAGCCGCTCGTTGTGCCGCACTATTCGCGCACGCGGCAAGCTTGATCCGATTTTGGTTTCTGATATTGAGGCGGTGCCGGAAAGTCTGGCGCAAATCCTTGAAGATGATGATTTAGTTCTGGTTCAGGGTGCCGGTAATGTCGGCAGAGTAGCCCGTAAATTGGCTGATCAAAAGCTGCAACCGGTTAAGAAAGGTGAAGAACATCATGTCTGAGAAAGTAGCGGTATTGTTCGGGGGAACTTCCGCAGAACGCGATGTGTCATTACAGTCAGGCGCCGCGGTACTGGCAGGTTTACGCGAATCCGGTGTTGATGCCCACGGCATCGATACCAAAACCTTTAATGTGGCGCTTCTCAGGGAAGAAGGGTACAGCAAAGTCTTTATCGCACTTCACGGTCGCGGTGGCGAAGACGGGACGATGCAGGGGTTGCTGGAACAAATCGGTTTGCCTTATACCGGCAGCGGTGTAATGGCGTCAGCGCTTACCATGGATAAGTTCCGCACCAAACTGGTGTGGCAGGCTTTAGGGCTACCGGTTACGCCGTTTGTCGCATTGCATCGTTCACAAATTGAAGAAGCAGGGCAGGGCGCTCTGGCGGCAAAAATCGCCGAACTGGGTCTGCCGCTGATCGTCAAACCAAGCCGTGAAGGTTCCAGTGTCGGGATGAGCAAAGTGACAACGGAAAAAGAGTTGCTGCCTGCTCTGCAGGAAGGCTTCAGGCATGACGATAACGTACTGATCGAAAAATGGCTGAGCGGCCCGGAATATACCGTGGCTATCGTGGGCGATCAGGTGATGCCATCAATTCGCATCCAGCCTGCCGGTACATTTTATGACTATCAGGCAAAATATTTGTCTGATGAAACACAATATTTTTGCCCGAGCGGGTTAAGCGAAGCGCAGGAGCAGCAGTTGACTGTACTGGCGTTGCAGGCTTATAAGGCGCTCGATTGCAGCGGCTGGGGGCGTGTCGACGTCATGCAGGACGGTGATGGCAATTTCAATTTACTGGAAGCGAATACCTCGCCAGGAATGACGAGTCACAGTCTGGTGCCGATGGCGGCTAAACACGCCGGGCTGAGTTTCCCGCAACTCGTTTTCCGTATTCTGGAACTGGCAGACTGATATGTCGCAAGCCGCCCTGAATACCCGAGAGCGTGAGACGGCTGAGAGCAACGGCCGTCGCAGTAACGGTGGCCAGCTGGCAGGGATCGTGTTTCTGCTGCTGGTGGTAGGAACGATTTTATGGAGTGCGTGGGCCGTTGTCGGCTGGATGCAGGATGCAAACCGATTGCCGTTATCCCAGTTAGTCGTCACCGGCGAGCGGCATTACACGACCAATGATGATATTCGTCAGGCGATTCTGTCCTTAGGGGCACCGGGAACGTTCATGACGCAGGATGTAAACGTCATTCAGCAGCAGATTGAGCGTTTACCCTGGATAAAACAGGTCAGCGTACGTAAGCAATGGCCGAATGAACTCAAGATACACCTCGTGGAGTATGTGCCGGTCGCACACTGGAATGATCTGCATATGGTTGATGCCGATGGCAAATCTTTCAGCATACCCGCTGAGCGTGTGGTCAAACAAAAAATGCCGTTGCTTTACGGTCCGGAAGGCAGCGAACAGGATGTTTTGCAGGGCTTTCAAACGATGAGTCAGGCGCTGGCCGCCGGTAAGTTCACGTTGAAAGCGGTAGCAATGAGTGCGCGTCACTCGTGGCAGTTAACTCTGGATAATGACGTCCGGCTGGAATTGGGGAGAGATGACCGGATGGGGCGTTTACAACGTTTTATCGAGCTTTACCCGCGATTCCAGCAACAGGCACAAGCCGATAAAAAACGCATCATTTATGTCGATTTACGTTATGACAGCGGTGCGTCGGTGGGTTGGGCTCCAGAGTTTATTGACCAGCAAAACAGTAATCAGCAACAGAATCAGGCACAGGCTAAACAACAATGATCAAGTCGACGGACAGAAAACTGGTAGTTGGGCTGGAGATCGGTACGGCAAAAGTAGCCGCATTGGTGGGGGAGGTTCTGCCCGATGGCATGGTCAATATTATCGGTGTGGGCAGTTGCCCGTCCCGGGGCATGGACAAGGGTGGCGTGAATGATCTGGAATCGGTGGTGAAGTGCGTACAGCGCGCCATCGATCAGGCTGAACTGATGGCGGATTGCCAGATTTCCTCTGTTTACCTTGCTTTGTCTGGTAAACATATTAGCTGTCAGAATGAAATAGGGATGGTTCCTATTTCAGAAGAGGAAGTCACGCAGGAAGATGTAGAGAATGTGGTGCATACCGCTAAATCAGTCCGCGTGCGGGATGAGCATCGGGTTCTGCATGTGATCCCTCAGGAATATGCCATTGATTATCAGGAAGGGATTAAAAATCCGGTCGGTCTTTCCGGCGTGCGTATGCAGGCTAAAGTCCACCTGATTACCTGCCATAACGATATGGCAAAGAACATTGTGAAGGCGGTTGAACGCTGTGGCTTAAAAGTTGACCAGCTGATTTTTGCCGGTCTGGCCGCCAGTTATGCGGTACTGACCGAAGATGAGCGTGAATTAGGGGTTTGTGTCGTTGATATTGGTGGTGGAACCATGGATATCGCGGTTTATACCGGCGGCGCACTACGTCATACTAAGGTCATCCCGTATGCAGGGAACGTGGTCACCAGCGACATCGCTTATGCGTTTGGAACGCCGCCGACCGATGCCGAAGCGATCAAAGTTCGCCACGGTTGTGCATTAGGATCGATTGTCGGCAAAGACGAAAATGTCGAAGTGCCGAGCGTCGGTGGACGTCCACCACGCAGTCTGCAGCGTCAGACACTGGCTGAAGTTATCGAGCCTCGTTACACAGAATTGCTGAATTTAGTGAACGACGAAATTTTGCAATTGCAGGAGCAGTTACGTCAGCAAGGCGTAAAACATCATCTGGCCGCTGGCATTGTACTCACAGGCGGTGCAGCACAAATTGATGGTCTGGCAGCTTGTGCGCAGCGGGTATTTCATACCCAGGTGCGCATCGGGCAACCTTTGAACATCACCGGGCTGACAGATTATGCGCAGGAACCTTACTACTCAACGGCTGTAGGGCTGCTGCACTACGGGAAGGAGTCTCACCTGAGCGGTGAGGCCGAAGTGGAAAAACGCGCCTCAGTGGGCAACTGGTTCAAACGAATCAACAGCTGGCTGAGAAAAGAGTTTTAATGTTTTAACAACGGGATCATGCTGTTAAGCTTTTTGATCCCGAAGCGACAGGCACAAAACGGAGAGAAACTATGTTTGAACCTATGGAACTGACCAATGACGCGGTGATTAAAGTCATCGGCGTCGGCGGTGGCGGTGGCAACGCTGTCGAACACATGGTGCGTGAGCGCATCGAAGGTGTTGAATTCTTTGCCGTTAATACAGACGCCCAGGCGTTACGTAAAACGGCAGTAGGACAGACTATTCAGATCGGTAGTGGTATTACCAAAGGTCTGGGTGCTGGTGCGAACCCGGAAGTGGGTCGCAATTCTGCAGAAGAAGATCGTGAAGCCCTGCGCGCTGCGCTTGAAGGTGCTGATATGGTCTTTATCGCAGCGGGCATGGGTGGCGGTACCGGTACCGGTGCAGCGCCTGTGGTGGCTGAAGTAGCAAAAGATTTAGGTATTCTGACCGTTGCTGTGGTGACTAAGCCTTTCAACTTTGAAGGCAAAAAACGCATGGCATTTGCGGAGCAGGGTATCGCTGAATTGTCCAAACATGTGGATTCTCTGATCACTATCCCGAACGACAAGCTGTTAAAAGTTCTGGGTCGCGGTATCTCTCTGCTGGACGCCTTCGGTGCGGCCAACGACGTGCTGAAAGGTGCGGTGCAGGGTATCGCTGAGCTGATCACCCGTCCGGGTTTGATGAACGTCGACTTCGCCGACGTGCGCACCGTCATGTCCGAAATGGGTTATGCCATGATGGGTTCTGGTGTGGCATGCGGTGAAGACCGTGCTGAAGAAGCGGCAGAAATGGCGATCTCCAGCCCGCTGTTGGAAGACATCGACTTGTCCGGCGCGCGCGGCGTTCTGGTCAACATTACTGCTGGCTTCGACCTGCGTCTGGATGAATTCGAAACCGTGGGTAACACCATTCGTGCTTTCGCATCAGATAACGCAACCGTGGTTATCGGTACGTCTCTTGATCCGGAAATGAACGACGAGTTGCGTGTGACCGTGGTTGCAACCGGTATCGGCATGGACAAACGTCCTGAGATCACTTTGGTGACTAACAAGCCAGCCAGCCAGCCCGTGATGGATCATCGTTACCAGCAGCACGGTATGTCTCCGTTGCCGCAGGAAACGAAACCTGCTGCTAAAGTGGTGAATGATCAAAGTGCGCAATCCAATAAAGAGCCCGACTATCTGGACATCCCGGCCTTCCTGCGTAAGCAGGCAGACTAGTCCGAATTGTAGGATCTCCGCTCTTTGTGCTAAACTGTCCCGCCGACCTTAAGGTATGCTTAGGTCGGTTGGATGGATAAACATTGCGAGATAAAAACGATGATCAAACAACGTACATTAAAACGTATCGTTCAGGCGACGGGCGTCGGTTTGCATACCGGCAAGAAAGTCACCCTGACTCTGCGTCCTGCACCGGCAAATACCGGGGTCATCTATCGTCGCACTGACTTGAATCCACCGGTTGATTTCCCGGCAGATGCAAAATCCGTGCGTGATACCATGCTCTGTACTTGCCTGGTTAATGAGCATGACGTACGCATTTCTACGGTAGAACACCTTAATGCGGCATTAGCAGGCCTGGGCATCGATAACATTATTATCGAAGTCGACGCGCCGGAAGTGCCTATTATGGATGGTAGTGCTGCACCTTTCGTCTATCTGTTGATGGATGCAGGGATTGAAGAACTGAACAGCGCGAAGAAATTCTTGCGCATCAAAGATACTGTGCGTGTTGAAGACGGTGATAAGTGGGCTGAGTTCAAACCCTTTAATGGTTTTTCTCTGGACTTCACCATCGACTTCAATCACCCGGCGATTGATTCCAGTTCTCAGCGCTACAAGATGAACTTCTCCGCAGAAGCATTTGTTCGCCAAATCAGCCGGGCACGTACTTTCGGTTTCATGCGTGATATCGAGTACCTGCAGTCACGCGGTTTGTGCCTGGGTGGCAGCTTTGATTGCGCAATTGTTGTAGATGATTACCGTGTGCTTAATGAAGATGGCCTGCGTTTTGAAGATGAATTCGTTCGTCACAAAATGCTGGATGCTATCGGTGACTTGTTCATGTGTGGGCATAACATTATTGGTGCGTTTACCGCCTACAAATCTGGCCACGCCTTGAACAACAAGTTATTGCAAGCGGTACTGGCTAAGCAGGAAGCCTGGGAATTAGTCACGTTCCAGGATGAAGCTGAAATGCCACTGGCTTTTAAAGCACCGTCTACAGTATTGGCGTAATCGGTACTTTTGGTATTACTTATTACGACTGGTTGGTTTGGCACTCTCTCCGGCCAATTCAGCCAGTCGTTCTAAAGCCTTTCTGAGTTTCTCCGGGCTCCGGCTCGCAAGTCCCCTTAATTCCTCTGCACTTTGTGCACTCAAATGCCTGACAGGCATAGATTCTGACGCGTTCGCTTTATTTTTAACCGCAATCTGCGAAGCATTTTCCATTTTCGCCATGAGCGAAGGATTAATCCTGATGTCGATTGATGACAATGATGGTAGAATTTGCGCTCGAAGTGCAGAGAGTAATGCGGGTTGTTCATAGCGTAATCGCATCATCCAGCTGGCATTAGCTATTTCAAGTACTAAAACTCCCTGTCGATAATTACCGACACGACACCAGGGTTGCATGGGTGCCGGTAACAGGCCTTTCACTGCGCGGTTGAGTTTCAATAACGCCGCCGCACGCTGTTGAACAATACGCAGCGGGCTTTGTTCAGTCGAAGAGGCGTCATCGAACAGGATATCTAATAATTGTGGGCGACTATCGCGCATGATGGGCTCCGGCGGATTGTAAACTTGTGATTGGCATTCTAAATCGTTGGCGACAATTTGGCAGAAGGTATTTTTGGCCGCATCTCCTGTTGGGGATGGTCGCGGCAAGCCTTGGCGTGTCCACTAACCTGTCGCAAACGGAACTGCCAGCGGCTCCCAATACATCCTCAAGCCTAAACCGTCTTACTATCGCCAGCACAGGGCTGAGTAATCTTGCGTTACTCCAGGCGAATCGCCGCCCGTCTTTCGGTGTAGATTACTGGCAACAGCATGCATTACGCACGGTCATCCGTCATCTTTCTTTTGCTTTGGCACCGCAGGTCGTTTACACCGTCGCGCAGCCGGAAGCAGAAATGCAGGAAGCTGAACCGCTGCATGTTCAGCAACTCGCGTTGCTGGTGACCCTGAATGCTTTACTGACCCATGAGCCAAAACCTCCGGTTATCATCCGTCAGACGCAGCAACCTTTTCTCCCTCTTGCTTCATCGTATCAAACCGGCCTGTGGTTAGCACAGGTGCAAGGCATTCGTGCCGGTCCGTCCCCTCTGATTTAACAGACTGTAATTCTAAACTCTATTTATAAATCAACAAATTATTGGCTACATTGCGTGGCCTCCAAGAGATATTAAGCACTATGTTAATCAAATTATTGACCAAAGTTTTTGGTAGCCGTAACGACCGTACTTTGCGCCGTATGCGTAAAGTGGTTGACCTGATCAACCGCATGGAACCTGAAATCCAAAAGCTGACCGATGAGCAACTGCAGGCGAAAACCAACGAATTCCGTGAGCGCCTGGCGAAAGGTGAAGTACTGGAAAACCTGATCCCGGAAGCCTTTGCGGTTGTCCGTGAATCCAGTAAACGTGTATTCGGTATGCGTCACTTCGATGTGCAGCTGCTGGGCGGTATGGTGCTGAACGAGCGTTGCATCGCAGAAATGCGTACCGGTGAAGGTAAAACGCTGACCGCAACCCTGCCAGCTTACCTGAACGCATTGAGTGGCAAGGGCGTTCACGTCGTTACCGTCAATGATTATCTGGCACAGCGTGACGCCGAAAATAACCGTCCGCTGTTTGAATTCCTTGGCCTGAGCATCGGCATCAACTTGCCAGGTATGCCTTCTCCGGCGAAGCGTGCTGCTTATGCTGCAGACATCACCTACGGTACAAACAACGAATACGGCTTTGACTACCTGCGCGACAATATGGCATTCAGCCCTGAAGAACGTGTACAACGCAAACTGCACTATGCGCTGGTGGATGAGGTTGACTCCATCCTGATTGATGAAGCACGTACCCCGCTGATTATCTCCGGCCCGGCCGAAGACAGCTCAGAAATGTATACGCGGGTAGATAAACTGATCCCTAAACTGATCCGTCAGGAAAAAGAAGATTCAGATACCTTCCAGGGTGAAGGACATTTTTCTGTTGATGAGAAAGCGCGCCAGGTTCACCTGACCGAGCGTGGCCTGGTCTTGATCGAAGAAATGTTGGTAGATGCAGGCATTATGGATGAAGGCGAATCTCTGTATTCCCCGACTAATATCATGCTGATGCACCACGTCACGGCGGCATTACGCGCGCACGTGCTGTTTACCCGCGATGTTGATTACATCGTGAAAGACGGCGAGGTCATTATCGTCGACGAACATACCGGTCGTACCATGCAAGGCCGTCGCTGGTCAGACGGTCTGCATCAGGCAGTTGAAGCCAAAGAAGGCGTCGAAATTCAAAACGAAAACCAGACGCTGGCATCCATCACCTTCCAGAACTACTTCCGTCTGTATGAAAAACTGGCCGGCATGACCGGTACTGCGGATACCGAAGCGTTCGAATTCAGCTCTATTTATAAACTGGATACCATTGTTGTGCCAACGAACCGCCCTATGGTGCGTAAAGATATGGCCGACCTGGTGTACATGACCGAAATGGAAAAAATTGGCGCGATTATCGAAGATATCCGCCAGTGTACTGCCAAAGGTCAGCCTGTTCTGGTTGGTACTATTTCCATTGAAAAATCAGAAGTTGTTTCCAACGAACTGACCAAGGCGGGCATTGCGCATAGCGTCCTTAACGCCAAGTTCCATGCCAAAGAAGCAGACATTGTTGCTCAGGCGGGTCAGCCAGGTGCAGTCACCATCGCCACCAATATGGCCGGTCGTGGTACAGATATCGTGCTGGGCGGCAGCTGGCAGGTTGAAGTCGAAAACCTGGGCGAAGAAGCAACGGATGAGAAAATCGCTGAAATTAAAGCCGCATGGCAGATCCGTCATGACGCCGTTCTGGCTGCAGGTGGTTTACACATTATTGGTACTGAGCGTCATGAATCCCGTCGTATTGATAACCAGTTGCGCGGCCGTGCGGGCCGTCAGGGTGACGCCGGTTCATCCCGTTTCTATCTGTCTATGGAAGATGCCCTGATGCGTATCTTCGCCTCTGACCGCGTGTCAGGCATGATGCGTAAACTGGGTATGAAACCGGGCGAAGCGATTGAACATCCATGGGTCACTAAAGCCATTGCTAACGCTCAGCGTAAAGTTGAAAGCCGTAACTTCGATATTCGTAAGCAATTGCTGGAATACGATGATGTGGCAAGTGATCAGCGTCGTGCGATCTATAGCCAGCGTAACGAGTTACTGGACGTGTCTGATGTGAGCGAAACCATCGCCAGCATCCGTGAAGATGTATTCAAAGCCACTATCGACAGTTACATTCCGCCACAATCCCTTGAAGAAATGTGGGATGTAAAAGGTCTGGAAGAGCGCCTTAAGAATGATTTCGAGCTGGAAATGCCGATTTCTGAATGGCTGGATAAAGAGCCGGAACTGCACGAAGAAACCCTGCGCGAACGTATCATGGAGATCGCGAAAGAATCTTACGCCCGTAAAGAAGAAGTGGTTGGCGCTGAAATGATGCGTAACTTCGAGAAAGGCGTGATGTTGCAGACACTGGACTCACTGTGGAAAGAGCACCTGGCGGCGATGGATTACCTGCGTCAGGGCATCCATTTACGCGGCTATGCGCAGAAGGATCCTAAGCAGGAATACAAACGCGAATCCTTCGCGATGTTTGCTGCCATGCTCGAATCCCTGAAATATGAAGTGGTCAGCGTACTAAGCAAAGTCCAGGTGCGTATGCCTGAAGAAGTGGAAGCGATGGAGATTCAGCGCCGTGAAGAAGCTGAGCGTCTGGCTCGTCAGCAGCAGCTTAGCCATCAGGATCAGCAGGAAATCGAAGTGGCTGAGGCAGCGCGACTTGCTTCTTCCGGAGATCGCAAAGTAGGCCGTAACGATCTCTGCCCGTGTGGTTCCGGTAAAAAATACAAACAATGTCATGGCCGCCTGCAAAAGTAACATCTCCGGCTAAGTCATCGTGTTAATCTTGAAGGCGGCTTAATTGCCGCCTTTATTTTTGGCTAAATAGTCCTCATAACAACAGTCAATGTAGTCAGCGGATAGGTGGAACTGTGGCGCTTAAACAACTTAATATCGCAGCAGGCATTATCCGGAATGCCAGCAAAGAAATCTTTATCACTCAGCGCGATGCATCATCACATATGGCCGGGTTCTGGGAGTTTCCGGGCGGTAAGATTGAAGCGGGCGAAACACCGGAACAGGCCGTTATTCGCGAGCTACAGGAAGAGGTCGGCATAGATGCTAAATCTCCTGTGTTGCTGAAAACGTTGGAGCACCGGTTTCCGGATCGTATTATTACGCTCTATTTTTTTCTGGTAGAAGACTGGCAGGGCGAGCCGTATGGCAAAGAAGGGCAGCCGAAGCGCTGGGTTGCGCAGGCCGGCTTGAAAGAGGAGGAGTTTCCTCCCGCCAATGAAGGGATTGTTACCGCCCTCAAGAATAATCAGTACTGATTACGCCTGGAATTCAATGGTATACACAATTCGAAAGCGTATAAAAAGGGGCCGGAGCTCCTTTTTATATGCTGTACGGATTAAATCTCTTCTTCACTCCAGTCATCCAGATCATTCACATCCCCCTTACTTGGAATGCGTTTCTCTTCATCGGCCCATTCGCCGAGATCAATGAGCTGACAACGCTTGGAACAAAAAGGGCGGTAAGGGCTTTGTTCACCCCAAACCACGATTTTCTGACAGGTCGGGCAATTTACTTCAATAATTTCAGGGTCCATTTGCAACTCCTAGCAGCAGGCAAGTTCAAAATTCAGTCGCGCGGGAACCACGCCATGTTCACTGTCGAGGGGTAAAAAGCGAATGGCATAACGGGTTTTATGCCCGGATACTTGCGGATAAAGCTGGTTTTCCATCGAGAGCCGTAATCGTAACAGATCTGCGCCTTCCGCGTTGTCCTGGAAAAATCCATTCAAACTGATTTGATTACGAAACGCGCCAGACTGACGGATCAGATCCAGTACCATCATCAGCGAATTATTCAGCGGAGCCAGAGTTTCGAGCCAGTTTTGCACTTCACGATCACGTTGTGACTGTGCCAGATGAAGCCAAATATGCAGTGTCGGCAAATCAAAGCTGCAGCACCCGCCCGGGATACTCAGACGTTGGCGAACCAGCGCGACCAGACGATCCTCCTTCAGGGCTTGACCTATGCGTGGAGCTTTCATTAATACCGATGCGCATTGCTTAAGCTCAGCGCGCAGTCCTTCGATCCTGACTAAATCAACGCCCGGGACATCTTTCCATTGAGACAATTTTTGCTGCTGGCGTTCAAGCTCTTTCAGTAAATCGGTGCGGACTTCACCACGTTCCAGCACATCCAATAAATCTGCAGCGGTGCGAAAAAATAGCAGAGCAGAGGCGATATCAGTGAGTTGTGCGTTGGAATGCATCTGTTGCAACAAAAACTCGATGCGAAGCCAGGTACGCATTTTCTCATTCAGTGGATGTTCAAAGAGAACGGTTGCAGCTACATCAGTCATGCTTGGCAATATCCTGTCTGTTTACTCACACCGCAAGTTGCAGGTAGCGGTGATGTAATTGGGCAACACGCGGTTCAATTAATTTCGGATCACCGCTGTTATCAATAATGTCATCCGCGCAGGCCAGACGTTTTTCACGGCTGATCTGCGCAGCAATAATACTTTCAGCCTGCTGGCGGCTGATACCATCGCGCGACATCGTCCGGGAAAGCTGAATATGGGGTTCTACATCCACGACCAGAACGCGGTTCGCTTGCGTCTGTAATCCATTTTCAATCAGCAGCGGTACGACCCAGAGTACGTACGGCGTCTGCGCCTCAGCAATCAAATATTGTGTTCTGGCATGAATAATGGGGTGTAATAATTTATTAACCCATTCTTTTTCATCAGCATTGCTGAAAATTCGCTCACGAAGCGCCGGACGTTTCAGTGAGCCATCAGCGGAAATAATACTTTCACCAAATCGCTGACGCAGTTCTTGCAGTGCGGGTTCACCGGGTGCAACAACCTGACGGGCAATCTCATCTGCATCGACAATGCTTACGCCGTGGTGTGCGAAGCTTGCGGAAACGGTACTTTTGCCACTACCGATACCTCCGGTCAATGCAACGATATAGCTCATATTGGTGCTCTGATAAAATTCGTTAGGTAAATGATAAAGAGATTATGAGTAAGTGCAAGCCGTGGTGTTCCCGGTTTTGATGAGAAAAATTATTAATCTGCACAATCAAAAGTCTGTGATGGAGGTTGTAAAAGCCATCTTGCCGTTGTCATTTTCCTGTGTATGATAAAACCACTGGAAAGGGTGTGTAAAAATTTGCCGTGCACCCTAGCGACCCGTCGCCAAACCAGGACTCACACGCCATGCGCATTGAAGAAGATTTGAAGTTAGGTTTTAAAGACGTACTCATCCGCCCAAAACGTTCTACCCTCAAAAGTCGTTCCGAAGTTGAACTGGAGCGCACATTCACTTTTAAACACTCAGGTTTCAACTGGTCCGGCACCCCGATTATTGCCGCGAACATGGACACTGTTGGCACATTCCGCATGGCGACCGTACTGGCGTCTTTTGGCCTGCTTACGGCTGTACACAAACATTATACCGTAGAACAGTGGCAGGCTTTCGTGACGTCCTCCGATGAATCCGTGCTGCGTAATGTCATGGTATCAACCGGGACGTCAGAAGCTGATTTCGTTAAGACCCTGCAAATTCTTGCTTTATCGCCTCTGCTGAAGTTTGTTTGTCTGGATGTTGCTAATGGTTATTCCGAGCACTTTGTTGATTTCCTGCGACGTGTACGCGAAGCCTGCCCGGATAAAGTCATTTGCGCGGGTAACGTGGTGACCGGTGAAATGGTGGAGGAGCTTATTCTCTCTGGCGCGGACATCGTAAAAGTCGGCATCGGTCCGGGGTCGGTATGTACGACTCGCGTAAAAACCGGTGTGGGATATCCGCAGCTTTCCGCTGTTATCGAATGTGCTGACGCTGCTCATGGTCTGGGCGGGCAGATTGTCAGCGATGGCGGTTGTGCTGTTCCTGGCGATGTGGCAAAAGCGTTCGGTGGCGGTGCTGATTTTGTCATGCTTGGCGGCATGCTGGCTGCGCATGATGAATGTGAAGGCACCGTCGTTGAAGAGAATGGCGAAAAATTCATGCTCTTCTATGGCATGAGTTCAGAGTCTGCCATGAAACGCCACGTTGGTGGTGTTGCTGAATACCGCGCAGCAGAAGGTAAAACAGTCAAATTGCCTTTGCGTGGCCCGGTTGAAAACACCGTGCGTGACATTCTCGGTGGATTGCGTTCTGCCTGTACTTATGTCGGTGCAGAGCGTCTGAAAGAACTGACCAAGCGAACAACCTTTATCCGTGTCGCGGAACAGGAAAATCGTCTGTTTGGCAGTAAATAAGCCCGATTCAGTCATAGCGGCGAAACATGTTTCGCCGCTATTTCACCGTTTTTTACCTCTCTGTTTACCCCATCACCGAACCCAGTTGGAAAATGGGCAGATACATCGCAATCACCAGTCCACCAACAATCACTCCCATTACAGCCATGAGTATCGGTTCAATCATTTGTGACAATGAGTCCGCAAGCGAGTTAGCTTTGTCACGATGCAGATGTGCGAGTTTCAGCAATAACTCATCCAGCGCTCCTGATTCTTCACCGATTTTTATCAGCTGATGACATAAGGTCGGGAACAGTGGCGACTGGACAAAAGCTTTATGCAGTGGCGTTCCTTGCATGATGTGCTCGCGTATGTGGTTCAGTGCAGCCTGAAAATGCAGATTAGACATTGATGCAGATGCTGCTGTGAGCCCGGCAATTAACGTCATTCCAGCCTGCTGTGTCATTGCCAGCGTTTGAAATATCTGGCTGAGGCAACTGTCTGTCACCAGGCGTGATGTCAGAGGTAGCCTGAGCAGTAACATCTGCTCGCGTAGTTTCCAATGCTTAAGCGGGTGCAATTTCTGCCAGTAGCCGAAACACAAAAGCGACAAAATACCCGCCAGCCAGGGGCCGCTGTTGAGGATGGCATCAGAAGCAACGACCAGCATGCGTGTAAACCAGGGGAGTTCGGCATCAAAAGAAGCATAAATTTTGGCAAACTCAGGCAACACTAAAGTCAGCATGAGCAACGTGACCACTATCGCGATCAGGCTGACAATCAGAGGATACCGCAGTGCTTTTTTCACTTTGCTTCTTAGTTCAGCCTGTTGTTCCTGTTGAGCGGCCAGTTGCAGACAGCATTTGTCCAGTTGTCCCGTGAGTTCACCAATAGAAATTATTTGCCTGTAAATATCTGGAAAAACATCCGGATAATAATTCAATGTGACCGATAACGGTTTCCCTTCGCGAACGCCTTTCGCGATATTTAACAATACACAATGCCACGCGGGTTTCGGGTGTTCATTGGCCAGTAAGGTCAGGCCATTCACCAGTGGTAACCCGGCTTGTAGCAGCGTTGCAAGTTGCCTGATGAACGCAACACGTTCCTGATTTTTCCAGAAACGCTTTCCCAGTCGTTGTTTCATAGTGATTTTAAGGGGTTGCAAACCGGCCGCAAAAAGCTGCGGATAAATTCTGGCCTTATCCAGCTCAATACAGTGATCTTGCTGAATACTTCCCTGTGTGTCGATAGCCTGCCAGCGATAGAGTCGCCAGGAATGAGGTGTGTCACCCTCAGTTTTCATGCCCCTTCCCCCTCACCGGTAACACGATATAGTTCTTCAAGTGAGGTGATCCCCTGTTCGACCAGCAACATACCGGCCTCATGCAATGTCTTTTGCCCTTGTTCCCGGGCAATTTTACTCAGCTCATGCACATTGGCCTCTGCCACCAGTGCCTGCTGTAGCATGGGGGTTATGTTCAGCGTTTCATAAATACCGGTACGCCCGTAATAGCCTGAAAAGCATTGATGGCATCCTGCAGGCAGCCATAAAGGTATGTGGCCGCTTATGCCATCAGCACTTTTTTCAACCAGCGACATGTGCGGTTTGCGGCAATGCGGGCACAATTTTCGTACCAACCGCTGGGCAATCACAAGACGCAAACTGGCGGCAATATGGAAACCTTCAATCCCCATCTGTCGGAGGCGGGTCAGTGTTTCGCAGGTAGAATTAGTGTGGAGGGTTGAGAGGACCAGATGCCCGGTTTGCGCCGCCTTTACGGCGATTTCGGCTGTTTCTTTGTCTCTGATTTCGCCAACCATAATGACATCAGGATCCTGACGTAATAAGGCACGCAGGACGCTGGCAAAACTAAGGTCTGTTTTGCTGTTAATCTGCGTCTGATTGATGCCACTGACCGGGATCTCAATCGGATCTTCCACGCTGCAAATATTGCGGGAGATGGCATTCAGGTGACGAAGGCCGCTGTAAAGCGTTACCGTTTTTCCACTGCCTGTCGGGCCGGTGACCAGAATTAAACCTTGTGGATGCTTCAGTGCGGTTTTGAAAAAGTCCAGGTCTCGTGGCGTAAAACCCAGTTGCGACATAGAGAGATCCTGCTGAGTCATGTGCAGAATGCGCAGCACGATTTTCTCTCCGTGCAGGGTCGGCAGGGAAGATACTCTCATGGAGTATCTCTGCTTTTGCAGCATGACTGAGAGCTGGCCATCTTGTGGTAGCCGTCGTTCAGCCACATTCAGCTGCCCCATAATCTTCAGTCGCGCGCATACCCCGGCTGCCATCGAAAATTCAGGGCCGGGCACTTCCTGCAATACTCCGTCAATTCGCATACGAACCCGGAAACTGTGCTCGTAGGGCTCAAAATGTATATCAGATGCCCTGCGGGTGATTGCCAGTCTGAGTATCTGATTGAGGATGTTAATGACTGGCGCATCACTCTGATTATTCAGCTCATTGCTTTCATCCGTTTCTGCGGGCGATAACGGTTTTTCTGCAGCGATATTTCCCTTTATTTCTGAACTGCCTTGCTCCATAGCTTGTTCCAGCCGCGTTTGTGGCCAGCGTTCAAGCTGCACTTTTAAGCCGGTGGCAAAGCGCAGTACCTGACTTAACGCCTCAGAATCTGCCTCTGTTTCATGGCATGCAACATGAAGCATCTGGTGGTCGCGATGCAACACAACGGCTTTGTAGCGCTGACACAATGCTTCAAGTGACGCTTCACTTTGCAGGCGGTCGTTAATGGATGGAGACTCTGGGCGCAGGGGGGTATCGCTCATTATGGCGCTCCTGTGGTGTCAAAGCGGAAAATGCTTTCGCAAGCTTCAACCATCGAGGTATTACCGGCATTGTTGCAGATTCTGCTCCATGTAATACCTCCCGCCTGGTTATCCGGAACCGGCGTCATCACAACACTGAGGCCATCCAGTGCCTGCTGACCGGTCAGTGAAATTACACCGGAATTAACCTGGATCTGGCTGACATAGCGACTGGTGGTCGTTGCCGGAATGCCCTGACTACCGGCGTTGCAATTTGTCAGCGCCCCCGTATCTATGACGCACAGTTCGACACCGGTTTTGTAGGGCACCATGGTTTGCAGCATGTCTGTCATGGCTGCTTTCTGGATATAGCTCTGGTACGCGGGTATGCCGATGGCACTGAGGATCGCAATAATCGCGATCACCACCATCAGTTCAATGAGGGTAAATCCTTGTTGCCGGTTCATGACGTTCTCCGTTTCGTAAGGCTGCGTTGTCGTTTCTCAGGCAGCAAATTAAACGGAGAAAAAACCTGACTCCAGTGCCATTTCTGGCTTTTCCACGATATCTTCCAGGATAAATATGTCTGCCAGCAAGGCAGTCAAAATTTTTGCGCGAGGACTCGCAACAACAAAGATGAAATGAAAAAAGTGATGGTGGTCAGAAGGAGAGAATGTGAGGGTAGTACGGCAAGATGAAATAGAGCGAAAGACGTCGTGTTGCCCCTGAAAAGGAATCCGGGGGCAACAGCGAAATGATTAGCTGAAGCGCATGGAAAGATCCATGGCTCTGACATGCTTGGTCAGCGCACCGACAGAAATGTAATCCACGCCGGTTTCCGCGAATTCGCATAGCGTTGTTGCCGTCACGTTACCGGACACTTCAAGCAGCGCACGGCCTGCGGTCAGAATAACGCCTTCGCGCATCATCGGCACGGTGAAATTATCCAACATAATAATATCAGCACCTGCATCCAACGCCTGCTGAAGTTCATCGATGGATTCGACTTCTACTTCAACGGGCACCTCCGCGTGGATCCATAAGGCACGCTCTACGGCCGCTTTGATGGAGCCGCAGGCAATGATGTGGTTTTCCTTAATCAGAAACGCATCAGCCAGACCAAGGCGGTGATTGCTTCCGCCGCCACATAACACGGCATATTTCAGCGCTGTACGCAGGCCGGGTAAGGTTTTGCGGGTATCGAGCAACTGAGTTTTGGTGCCCTCAAGGATTTTCACATAGTGATTCACCTCAGTTGCCACGCCGGACAAGGTCTGCACAAAATTCAGTGCGGTACGTTCACCGGTCAGCAGCATGCGCGCGGAACCTGAGAGTTCACATAAAGTCTGGTTTTCAGATACGTTATCGCCGTCTTTAACATGCCATCTGACGGTGATTTTATCGCCAGCCAGTTGGGTAAAGACTTCGTCCAACCAGCCCTGACCGCAGAAAATGCCAGCTTCGCGGGTAATAATGGTGGCGTTAGCCTGTTTATCTTGCGGCAACAGCTGAGCTGTTAAGTCATTGTTGGCATTGACTTCGCCCCCCAGATCTTCGCCGAGAGCCTGAGTAACAAGAGAAGGAATATCATTCTGGATACGTTCGAGTAACTGTGCGCGGCGACTTTCAGGGCTGTAGCTGCGGGTAGACATACAAATACTCCGAAATGGCGGATAAGAAGGAGAAAAAAACATGCTACCCTGTTGCTGTGATAAGTACCACCCGAGCACATCATTGAGGTCTTTGATGCACTTAAAACAAGGCTGGATTACTGAAGCCCGGAAGGTCGTTTCTCCCCATTTTGATCTCCGTCCTGAAGATGAAATACCCTCATTGCTGGTGATCCATAACATCAGTTTGCCGCCTGGAAAATTTGGCGGTCCTTATATTGATCAATTGTTTACCGGCACGCTGAATCCACTGGATGATCCTTATTTTGAAGGGATCAGCCATTTACGCGTTGCTGCGCATTGTTTAATTCGTCGTGATGGCGAGATTGTGCAATATGTTCCGTTTGATAAACGTGCCTGGCATGCCGGTATATCCAGCTGGCGGGGGCGTGAGCGCTGTAATGACTTTTCGATTGGTATTGAGCTGGAAGGGACTGATTTTCAACCCTTTACTGATGCACAATATCGCAGTCTGGCTTCTGTTACTGAGTTGTTAATTAAGCATTATCCCATCAGTCCCGATGCCATTACCGGACACAGTGATATTGCTCCCGGGCGTAAGACCGATCCCGGCCCTGAATTCGACTGGGCATTTTATCGCAAGCTGCTAGCGTTGCCGGTAGGGCAGAATGATCTTTCTGACCGGTAATTAACCGGGCTTCGGTATCTGTTTTACATGGGTAATGTATTAAGAGAGAGTGACAATCGATGACGTTATTTACTTTGCTTCTGGTGCTGGCTTGGGAACGCTTATTCAAACTGGGTGAACACTGGCAGTTGGATCATCGGTTTGAGGTGATTTTTCGCCGCGGCCGGCAGGCTTCTCTGGCTAAAACCCTGGCCATCATGATTATCTGGATGGTGATAATCGGGGGAGTATTGCGTGCTGTGCAGGGGCTCTTCTTCGGTGTGCCAACGCTGATCTTATGGGTGATTTTATGCCTGCTGTGCATTGGCGCGGGCATCAAGCGCAAGCATTACCGTGCCTACCTTAAGTCAGCCCGCCAGGGTGATGTCGATGCCTGTAAGGAAATGGCAGAAGAGCTGGCCTTGATCCATGGGCTGCCAACAGATTGCAGTGAAGAAGCCCGTCTGAGAGAGCTGCAAAATGCACTTCTCTGGATCAACTACCGCTACTATCTCGGGCCGTTGTTCTGGTTCGTGGTCTGCGGGCCTTACGGACCGATAGCGTTGGGCGGTTATGCCGTATTGCGGGGTTATCAGACCTGGCTGGCGCGTCACATGCCACCACTGAAACGTTCCCAGTCCGGGGTGGATGCACTGCTGCATATTCTCGACTGGATCCCGGTTCGTCTGGCTGGCGTTGCTTATGCATTGCTTGGTCACGGGGAAAAAGCCTTACCGGCCTGGTTTGCTTCGTTAGGCGATATTCACTCCTCACAATATCAGGTCTTAACACGGCTGGCGCAGTTCTCTCTGGCGCGTGACCCGCATACTGATCCGGTACAGACGCCTCGTGCGGCCGTGAGTCTCGCACGTAAAGTGACGATGATCATTCTGGTGGTTGTGGCACTGCTGACGATTTATGGCACCCTGATTTAGCGCATTTTGCCATCCACTATTTTGTGACGCTTAGCGCATTAAAAAAGCCCGGTACATTTTCATGGTCCGGGCTTTTTGCTTTTTGTCAGTGCTGTTTTTGTAACGTCAGCGGACGGTTATCGGCGGCGGGTTCTCCGAAATCGGGCATGCCATTCTCATCCCAGCGGAAGGTTTTAATGCGCGTATGTCGGTTCGGGTCGTACAGCGGATCACCCTCAATTTCGGTGTAATTGCGGGCGTGATACACCAGCACATCTTCGCCCTGTTCATTACGGGTGAAGCTGTTATGACCAGGGCCGAACTGCCGGTTCTGCGCCTGAGTACTGAATACCGGACGCTGGGATTTATGCCAGCTCGCCGGATCCATCAGGTTGCTGTTGATATCTGCGGTAAGAAGGCCGATACAGTAATTTTCGTCGGTAGCGCTGGCGGAATAGGTGATGAAAATTTTATCACCATGTTTGATCACGGCCGGCCCTTCGTTAACCCAAAAACCGATAGTTTCCCAGTCCAGTTCAGGCTTACTGAGCATGACGGGCGGTGATTTCAGCGTCCACGGGTTTTCCATTTCAGCCAGATACAAATTGGAGTTTCCGCGAATTGTTGGGTCTTTTTGAGCCCACAGATAATAGCTTTTGCCCTGATGCTCAAAATGAGTGGCATCGAGCGAAAAACTGTCAATCGGGGTCTGGATCTGACCTTTCTCCTGCCAGGTTCCGCTGAGCGGATCAGCATCCTCACACACCAGCGCATACATTCTGTGCTGGAATAAGCCATCGACAATTTCTTGTGACGGGGCGGCCGCATAGTAAATGACCCATTGTCCGTCGATGAAATGCAACTCCGGTGCCCAGATCAGCGCACTCATCGGGCCGGTATCTGGCTTGTGCCAGACGAGGGTAGCCGGAGCTTGAGCAAGCCCTGTCAGCGTTGACGAGCGGCGGATCTCCAGCCGGTCATATTCAGGTACTGATGCGATAAAGTAATAGTTTCCGTCGCTGTGCAGCCAGATATGTGGATCGGCACGTTGCTCAATCAGCGGGTTGGGGTAATTACTCATGTTTCAGCTCCTTGCTGGTCAGGGGGACGCTGATTATTTCTGCGTCTTGTGTATTTTTCGCGTCATGATATTCATTCAGTTCGCGGTAATTACGGCGGCGAATCTCCAGATCTGCCTGAATGGTACGCATGGTTTCGCGGTCAACTTTCAGCAGACGTACAACACCGGCGGTAATGAAATAACCCACGCCCGGAATGACAGTGAATAACAACATAATGCCGTTAATGGCATGGTCGCTTTGCTGTGTTGCGCTGGCATTGTAGCCGTACGCAGAGAGCAGGAAGCCGACCATCGCGCCTGCTACCGCCAGTCCGCATTTCAGGAAGAACAGGTTACCGGAGAAGCTGATGCCGGTGACGCGCTTGCCAGTTTTCCATTCGCCGTAATCGTCAACGTCAGCCATCAGCGACCAGTGTAGCGGGGAAGGGAGTTGGTGCATGATGTTGAGGATAAAGTACGCCACCAGAATAAGTGTCGTGGCGTGCGGGTCGAGGAAATAGAATCCGCAGGAGAAAATGGTCAGGATGATGTTGGCCCAGAAGAACACTTTCAGTTTGCAGTATTTATCTGTCAGTGGTTTTGCCAGCGCGCTGCCGATCATCATGCCCACTACGCCGAGGCTGATAAACATACTGGCAAATGAAGTGGATTTTTCCATCACCCAGGTAACGTAATACATGGTGGCGGCCATACGGATGAAGCCCGGGCACACGTTGCAGAATGTCAGCAGCAGGATGCGTACCCACTGATCGTTTTTCCATACATCCTTAAGGTCAGATTTTAAGGCGTGTTTTGACGGTACTGCGGGCTGGATCCGTTCTTTTACCGAGTTGAAGCAGAACAGGAACATGAACAGCGCGATGATCGCCATCACGCCCATCGACATCTGGTAGCCCTTGGCTTTGTCTGCGCCACCGAAAAAATCGGCCATCGGCAGCAAGGTGGAAGAGAGGATCAGTGTCGCGATCCCTACCATAAAGAAGCGGTAAGACTGACAGGCAACACGCTCATGCGGGTCGGCAGTAATGACGCCACCGAGCGAGCAATAAGGAATGTTGATGGCCGTGTAAGTCAGTGACATCAGGAAGTAAGTGACAAAGGCATAGATAACTTTGCTGTTGTAACTCCATTCCGGTGTAGTGAACATCAGCACGCTGAACAGTACATACGGCACTGAAACCCACAACAAATACGGGCGGAAACGTCCCCAGCGGGTGGTGGTACGGTCGGCGATCGCCCCCATTATCGGGTCGGTTACCGCGTCGATAACACGCACCGACAACAGCAATATCCCCACCAGCGCGGGGGCTAAACCGAAAACATCGGTGTAAAAATAATTAAGAAACAGCATGATGGCGCCGCCAATCATATTGCAGCCCGCATCCCCCATTCCGTACGCTACTTTCTCTTTAAACGACAGTGCGCCTTCCTTCATGGATGTTCACTCCGGCTATTGGATAAAAGGATTTTGTTAAAAAACTGTTTGATAGCTCAGAGTATTGGTCGGAGTGAGACAGAGTGGTCAGGAGGTAAGAGTCATGAAGATGGACATTTTAGTCATACGGGAGGAAATGTGAGCCAGATAACAAATACCCATCATACTTCGAGCTGCAGGTGCGTTGGCTACCATCTTTCACCCGAATCACTTACCAGAGTAAGTTCATCGGGTTCTCTTGCCTGCCGCCTTCCTGCAACTCGAATTATTTTGGGTATCTCTTAACTATTTAACTTAAGCGTTAACGGATTTCCCGCTTTGCTGATTTTTGATCCAGTAACCGATGCCCAGCACCACCAGCCACACAGGGATCAGCCACACGGAGATCGCCATGCCTGGCGTGATAGCCATGATCACCAGAATTGCTGCCATAAACAGCAGGCAGATATAGTTACCCAGCGGATACAGCAGCGCTTTGAACTTAGGTTCCACGCCTTCACGACGTTTCGCCTGACGGAATTTCATGTGCGCAAGGCTGATCATTGCCCAGTTGATCACCAGTGCAGACACCACCAGGGCCATCAGCAAGCCAAACGCCTCACCCGGCATCAGATAGTTGATCAGAACACACAGCGCTGTGGTGGCAGCAGAAACGAGGATGGAAGCCACCGGAACGCCGCGTTTATCGACATTGAGCAATGCCTTAGGCGCGTTGCCTTGCTGAGCCAGGCCAAACAGCATGCGGCTGTTACAGTAAACACAGCTGTTATAAACCGACAGCGCGGCTGTCAGGATCACCACGTTCAGGGCGTTGGCCACCAGTGCATCCCCCAGGTCATGGAAGATCAGCACAAACGGGCTGGTATCCGGTCCGACACGGGTCCATGGCATCAGCGAAAGCAGTACAGCCAGTGAGCCTACATAGAAAATCAGGATGCGGTAGATAACCTGATTGGTCGCTTTAGGGATGCTGACTTCCGGATTATCCGCTTCAGCAGCAGTAATCCCGACCAGTTCCAGGCCACCAAAGGAAAACATGATGATCGCCATCATCATCACAAGCCCGGTCATGCCGTGAGGCAGGAAACCGCCTTGCTCCCAAAGGTTACGTACTGTTGCCTGCGGGCCTGCCGTATCGCTGAACAGCAACCAGCCACCGAACAGAATCATCGCCACCACGGCAACCACTTTAATGATCGCAAACCAGAACTCCATCTCACCAAAAACTTTAACGTTGGTAAGATTGATCGCGTTGATCAGCACGAAGAATACTGCGGCAGAAACCCATGTCGGGATTTCCGGCCACCAGAATTGGATATATTTACCGACGGCAGTGAGTTCGGCCATCGCAACCAGAACATACAGAACCCAGTAGTTCCAGCCAGAAGCAAACCCGGCAAATCCGCCCCAGTATTTGTAAGCAAAGTGGCTGAATGAGCCTGCAACCGGCTCCTCAACAACCATTTCCCCTAACTGACGCATAATTAAGAATGCGATAAAACCCGCAATGGCGTAGCCAAGAATAATCCCCGGCCCCGCGGACTGAATGACGGAAGCGCTGCCCAGAAACAGCCCTGTACCGACGGCCCCGCCTAATGCAATCAACTGAATATGACGGTTTTTGAGGCCGCGCTTCAGCTCATCGCCTTGTTGTTGATCAACCATTTACCTGTCCTCTGTCATAGGGGCAAAACCCATAACATTCTGTGTGTTAGAGAGAATGTAAGGCGATAATTACACTTTTTGTATCTAATTATTTACGGCTGGATTGAGCCTAAAAATCAGGATCATCTACCGTTCGGGCAAGAATAATGTTATGCGGAAAAGTTTGCACGGGGTTTATGCGCCATCCGCATAACAAATAATCAAATTGACCGGAAATTTGTTCTGGATCTCTAAAATGAGATCTCACGCAGCGTAAAAACGATAAATGATAAAAATTTGTTAAAATGTGCGGGGTCGACGCATTTACTGGGTAGCCATATGGACACAAGGTGAATACTTTGTTACTTTACGGCCACGTTTTTTAAATTGGTATTACCAATTGACTCCGGCAACTTACAGAGTCGCTACTCGCAGAGAACCGCACATATATGGCTTACAGCAAAATCCGACAGCCTAAGTTATCCGATGTGATCGAGCAGCAACTTGAGTTTCTGATCCTCGAAGGCACCTTGAGGCCTGGGGAAAAGCTTCCGCCAGAGCGCGAACTGGCCAAACAGTTTGATGTATCGCGACCTTCTCTCAGAGAGGCAATCCAAAGCCTGGAAGGGAAGGGGCTACTCCTGCGCCGTCAGGGTGGTGGCACTTTCGTACAAAGTAACCTGTGGCAAAGCGTGAGTGATCCGCTGGCCGAGTTACTGGCCGACCATCCTGAATCACAATTCGATCTCCTTGAAACACGACATGCCCTTGAAGGGATCGCTGCGTATTACGCGGCGCTTCGTGGCACAGAGGAAGATCTGCAGCGCATTCGCGATTGTCATGTGGTTATTCAGACCGCACAAGACAGCGGAGATCTGGATGCAGAAGCCGATGCGGTTATGCAGTATCAGGTCGCTGTAACAGAAGCAGCCCATAATGTGGTGCTGCTGCACCTGGTCCGCTGTATGGGGCCAATGCTCGAGAAGAATGTTCGACAGAACTTTGAATTGCTTTACTCACGCCGGGAAATGCTGGCGACAGTAAGCAACCACCGCGCCAGTATTTTCGAGGCGATTGTTGCACGGGAACCAGAAATAGCGCGTGCCGCATCTCACCGTCACCTGGCGTTCATTGAAGAAGTTTTGCTGGATCTCAGCAGGGAACACACCCGGCGGGATCGGTCTTTACGACGACTCCAGCAACGAAAAGATGAAAGTTAACCATCAGGGTTAATTTTTAGAGCCCTCATTTGAGGGCTCACGGCAACTACATGACGGGCCTGTCTTCGTGCGCTCTCTTAGCGGCGAAGCGCATTTTTGAAAGAGTGCAGGAAGACAGGCTCCAGATAAACCAACGTATTAGAGACAGATAAGGAAAAGCACCATGTCAGAACGTGTAAATAATGACGTGGATCCGATCGAAACTCGCGACTGGCTACAAGCGATCGAATCGGTCATCCGTGAAGAAGGTGTTGAGCGTGCACAGTTCCTGATCGATCAGGTTCTCAGTGAAGCGCGTAAGGGCGGCGTAAGCGTCGCTGCTGGCGCAGCCAGCCGTAACTACGTCAATACCATCGCTGTTGAAGACGAACCTGAATACCCGGGTAACCTGGAGCTGGAACGTAATATTCGTACCGCTATCCGCTGGAACGCCATCATGACCGTTCTGCGTGCCTCCAAGAAAGATCTGGAACTCGGTGGTCACATGGCTTCCTTCCAGTCTTCTGCGACTGTTTATGAAGTGTGTTTCAACCACTTCTTCCGCGCGCGCAACGAAAAAGACGGCGGCGATCTGGTGTACTTCCAGGGCCACATTTCTCCGGGCGTATATGCACGTGCTTTCCTTGAAGGCCGTCTGACTGAAGAGCAGATGAACAATTTCCGTCAGGAAGTTCACGGTAAAGGTCTGTCTTCTTATCCGCACCCTAAACTGATGCCTGAATTCTGGCAGTTCCCGACGGTATCGATGGGGTTGGGCCCGATTGGTGCCATCTACCAGGCTAAGTTCCTGAAATATCTGGAACACCGTGGCCTGAAAGATACCTCCGCACAGCGCGTTTACGCATTCCTGGGCGACGGTGAAATGGACGAACCAGAATCCAAAGGTGCGATCACCATCGCGACCCGTGAGAAACTGGATAACCTGTGCTTCATCATCAACTGTAACTTACAGCGTCTTGATGGCCCGGTAACCGGCAACGGTAAAATCATCAACGAACTTGACGGCATCTTCTCAGGCGCTGGCTGGAACGTGATTAAAGTGATCTGGGGCAACCGTTGGGATGAACTGCTGCGTAAAGACACCAGCGGTAAACTGATCCAGCTGATGAACGAAACCGTTGATGGCGACTATCAGACCTTCAAGTCCCGCGACGGTAAATACGTTCGTGACCATTTCTTCGGTAAATACCCTGAAACTGCGGCGCTGGTCAAAGACATGACCGACGACGAAATCTGGGCACTGAACCGTGGTGGTCATGATCCGAAGAAAGTTTTCGCTGCACTGAACAAAGCACAGAATACCAAAGGCCAGCCGACCGTTATCCTTGCGCATACCATTAAAGGTTATGGCATGGGCGACGCTGCCGAAGGTAAAAACATTGCTCACCAGGTGAAGAAAATGAACATGGATGGCGTGCGCTATATCCGTGATCGTTTCAGTGTGCCAGTCACCGATGAAAATCTGGAAAAACTGCCGTACATCACGCTGGAAAAAGACTCTGCAGAATACAAATACCTGCATGAGCGTCGTGCTGCGCTGAAAGGCTACCTGCCGACTCGTCTGCCAAACTTCACTCAGAAGCTGGAAATGCCGAAACTGGAAGATTTCTCACCACTGCTGGAAGAGCAGAAGAAAGAGATCTCTACCACTATCGCCTTCGTCCGTGCCCTGAACGTGATGCTGAAAAACGACTCCATTAAAGACCGTCTGGTCCCGATCATCGCCGATGAAGCGCGTACTTTCGGTATGGAAGGTCTGTTCCGTCAGATTGGTATTTACAGCCCGAACGGTCAGCAATACACCCCGCAGGACCGTGAGCAGGTTGCTTACTATAAAGAAGACGAGAAAGGTCAGATCCTGCAGGAAGGTATCAACGAACTGGGTGCCGCATCTTCATGGCTGGCCGCAGCGACGTCTTACAGCACCAACGATCTGCCAATGATCCCGTTCTACATCTACTACTCTATGTTTGGTTTCCAGCGTATCGGCGACCTGTGCTGGGCAGCGGGTGACCAACAGGCGCGTGGCTTCCTGATCGGCGGTACTTCAGGTCGTACTACCCTCAACGGTGAAGGTCTGCAGCATGAAGATGGCCACAGCCACATTCAGTCTCTGACTATCCCTAACTGTATTTCTTACGACCCGTCTTACGCTTACGAAGTGGCTGTCATCATGCATGATGGTCTGGTACGTATGTACGGTGAAGCGCAGGAAAACATTTATTATTACATCACCACGCTGAACGAAAACTACCACATGCCAGCCATGCCAGAAGGCGCGGAAGAAGGCATCCGTAAGGGTATCTACAAGTTAGATACGCTGGAAGGTAGCAAAGGTAAAGTGCAGCTGCTGGGCTCAGGTTCTATCCTGCGTCACGTACGTGAAGCCGCTGAGATCCTGTCCAAAGATTATGGCGTAGGTTCTGACGTTTACAGCGTGACCTCCTTCACTGAACTGGCCCGCGACGGTCAGGATTGTGAGCGCTGGAATATGCTGCATCCAACCGAAACACCACGCGTTCCGTACATCGCCCAGGTAATGAGCGATGCGCCAGCGGTAGCGTCAACTGACTACATGAAACTGTTTGCTGAACAGGTTCGTACATACGTTCCGGCCAGTGATTATCGCGTTCTGGGTACGGATGGCTTCGGTCGTTCAGACAGCCGCGAAAACCTGCGTCACCACTTCGAAGTGGATGCATCGTACGTTGTGGTTGCTGCGCTGGGTGAATTGGCTAAACGCGGCGAAATCGAAACGTCTGTAGTGGCTGAAGCCATTAAGAAATTCGATATCAATCCAGAAAAAGTTAACCCGCGTCTGGCATAAGAGGTAAAGACAGATGGCTATTGAAATTAACGTACCGGATATCGGTGCAGATGCAGTGGAAGTCACCGAAATCATGGTGAAGGTGGGCGATAAAGTTGAAGCTGAACAATCGCTGATCACCGTTGAGGGCGATAAAGCTTCTATGGAAGTGCCTTCTCCACAGGCTGGCGTGGTCAAAGAAATTAAAGTTGCGGTTGGCGATACCGTTGAAACCGGCAAACTGATCATGATCTTCGACGCCGCTGATGGTGCTGCTGATGCGGCACCTGCGAAACAGGAAGCCAAAGCAGAAGAGAAAGCGCCTGCCGCCGCACCTGCTTCCAGCGAAAGCAAAGAAGTGAACGTGCCTGATATCGGTGGCGATGAAGTAGAAGTCACTGAAATCATGGTGAAAGTGGGTGACACAGTCGAAGCGGAACAATCGCTGATCACCGTAGAAGGCGATAAAGCTTCTATGGAAGTCCCTGCACCGTTCGCGGGTAAAGTAAAAGAGATCAAAATCGCTGCGGGCGATAAAGTCAGCACCGGCTCTCTGATCATGGTCTTCGACGTGGCAGGCTCGGGTGCAGCCGCACCTGCCGCTGCTGCAGAAACCAAATCAGACGCGGCACCTGCGGCTCCGGCTCAGTCCGGCAGCAAAGAAGTGAATGTACCTGATATCGGTGGCGACGAAGTGGAAGTCACTGAAATCATGGTGAAAGTCGGCGACAAAATCAGTGCTGAACAGTCACTGATCACCGTTGAAGGCGACAAAGCCTCAATGGAAGTCCCGGCACCGTTCGCGGGCACGGTGAAAGAAATCAAAATCGCGGCGGGCGATAAAGTCAGCACCGGTTCTCTGATCATGGTCTTTGAAGTAGAAGGCGCTGCGCCTGCTGCTCCGGCGGCTAAGAAAGAAGAAGCGGCTGCCCCGGCGAAACAGGAACAAAAAGCCGCTGCACCTGCTGTTAAAGCAGAGAGCAAAGGCGAATTCACTGAGAACGACGCTTACGTTCACGCCACGCCGGTTATCCGTCGTCTGGCCCGTGAATTCGGCGTTAACCTGGCGAAAGTGAAAGGGACTGGCCGTAAAGGTCGTATCCTGCGCGAAGACGTTCAGACTTACGTGAAAGATGCGGTCAAACGTGCGGAAGCCGCGCCGGCAGCCGCAACGAGTGGCGGTCTTCCTGGCATGTTGCCTTGGCCGAAAGTGGACTTCAGCAAATTCGGTGAAATTGAAGAAGTCGAACTGGGCCGTATCCAGAAAATCTCTGGTGCGAACCTGAGCCGTAACTGGGTGATGATCCCGCATGTTACGCATTTCGACAAAACCGATATCACTGAGCTGGAAGCGTTCCGTAAACAGCAGAACGATGAAGCCGCTAAACGCAAACTGGACGTGAAATTCACGCCGGTGGTCTTCATCATGAAAGCCGTTGCGGCTGCGCTTGAGCAGATGCCTCGCTTCAACAGTTCTCTGTCCGAAGATGGTCAGAAACTGACGCTGAAAAAATACATCAACATCGGTGTGGCGGTCGATACGCCAAACGGTCTGGTTGTTCCGGTCTTCAAAGACGTGAACAAAAAAGGCATCGCCGAGTTGTCCCGTGAGCTGATGGCGATCTCCAAGAAAGCCCGTGACGGTAAGCTGACTGCCGGTGAAATGCAGGGCGGTTGCTTCACCATCTCCAGCCTCGGCGGTATCGGGACGACCCATTTCGCGCCAATCGTTAATGCGCCGGAAGTGGCTATCCTGGGTGTCTCCAAGTCTGCCATTGAGCCAGTCTGGAACGGTAAAGAGTTCACACCGCGTCTGATGATGCCAATGTCGCTCTCCTTCGACCACCGTGTGATTGACGGGGCTGATGGTGCGCGCTTCATTACCATCATCAACAACGTGTTGTCTGACATTCGCCGTCTGGTGATGTAAGCGAAAAAGCCGGCCAGACGGCCGGCTTTTTTCTGATAATCTCTTCATGCTGTTTGGGATTTTCAGGCACTAAGCACAAATCGTATGCCGTTTGTTGTTTCAAATTTGTTAACAATTTTGTAAACTGCGGGCGGATAGAACGACCCGGTGGATGATGGGCGTTGCAACACAAAAATGACGTCAGACCCGCCGGACATAAATTAAGAGGTCATGATGAGTACTGAAATTAAAACTCAGGTCGTGGTACTTGGGGCTGGCCCTGCGGGCTATTCTGCTGCTTTCCGTTGCGCTGATTTAGGTCTTGAAACCGTTCTGGTTGAGCGTTATTCCACGCTCGGTGGCGTGTGCCTGAACGTAGGTTGTATCCCTTCTAAAGCTCTGCTGCATGTCGCGAAAGTGATCTCTGAAGCAAAAGCACTGGCTGAACATGGTATTGTTTTCGGCGAGCCGAAAACGGACATCGATAAAGTCCGCGTCTGGAAAGAAAAAGTTATCAACCAGCTGACCGGCGGTCTGTCCGGTATGGCGAAAGGCCGTAAAGTCAAAGTCGTGAACGGGCTGGGCAAATTTACTGGCGCGAATACTCTGGTTGTTGAAGGCGAAAATGGTCCGACGACCATCACTTTCGACAATGCCATCATTGCGGCGGGTTCCCGTCCAATCAAACTGCCATTCATTCCACATGATGATCCACGTGTCTGGGATTCCACTGATGCCCTGGAGCTGAAAAGCGTCCCTGAGCGTTTGCTGGTGATGGGCGGCGGTATTATCGGTCTGGAAATGGGCACCGTTTACCACGCACTGGGTTCTCAGATTGATGTGGTAGAAATGTTCGATCAGGTGATCCCTGCGGCTGATAAAGACGTCGTGAAAGTCTTCACTAAGAAAATCAGCAAGCAATTCAACCTGATGCTGGAAACCAAAGTGACCGCAGTAGAAGCCAAAGAAGATGGTATCTACGTCACGATGGAAGGTAAAAAAGCCCCGGCAGAACCACAGCGGTACGACGCCGTGCTGGTGGCTATCGGCCGCGTACCTAACGGCAAACTGCTGGAAGCAGGCGCTGCAGGTATCGAAGTGGACGACCGTGGTTTCATCCACGTCGACAAACAAATGCGCACCAACGTGCCACATATCTTTGCTATCGGCGATATCGTCGGTCAGCCAATGCTGGCACACAAAGGTGTTCACGAAGGTCACGTGGCTGCCGAAGTTATCTCCGGCAAGAAACACTACTTTGATCCGAAAGTCATTCCATCCATCGCCTACACTGAGCCGGAAGTTGCCTGGGTTGGCCTGACGGAGAAAGAAGCGAAAGAGAAAGGCATCAGCTACGAAACCGCCACCTTCCCGTGGGCAGCTTCAGGCCGTGCTATCGCGTCCGACTGTGCAGACGGTATGACCAAACTGATCTTCGACAAAGAATCTCACCGTGTTATCGGTGGTGCAATTGTCGGTACCAACGGCGGCGAGCTGCTGGGCGAGATCGGCCTGGCTATCGAAATGGGTTGTGATGCAGAAGATATCGCGCTGACCATCCATGCTCACCCGACGCTGCATGAGTCTGTGGGTCTGGCAGCAGAAATCTACGAAGGCAGCATTACTGACCTGCCAAACCCGAAAGCCAAGAAAAAGTAATCTTTGGCTTTTGCTGATGAACGCCTCTCCGGAGGCGTTTTTTTTTGCACTATTCCGCCTGAATGCCGGAGAAGATAACAGCCTGCGGATTATCCGCACCGGCGGCATATTACCCGACGATCGCGAATCCCTGTTCTGGCTGAACATCAAAGCCATTCCCCGCCTGCCTGAAGAATCCCCTGCCGGTTTATTGCAAATCGTGGTGAAGACCCGACTGAAGCTTTTTTATCGCCCCGCGGCGTTGCTCACCCCCGCAGGACAAAGCGCCTGGCGGCAACTGCAATTTTCCCGTGCGGGCGGACAGACGCCGGGTATTTACCGTGTGGATGTGTGGGTCAACGACATGCTGAAAGGGCGGCAGGATGTGACCTTTATTGCCCTGAAGGACCAGACGCTGTCGCCGTTATTCACCCCGGCAGAATGGCAGACCCTGGGGCTGAAAACCGGCAGCATTTCGGCATTACGCGACTGGCCGGCACAGAAACCGGTGGAGGATTTCGCTACCCTGATGTCCGGCGTGGTCGTCCATTTTGATTTTTCCCATCAGAAATTACTGATCACCCTTCCTCAGGAATTACTCGACACGCTGGCAAGGGGCGCGGTCAGCCCGGAATTATGGGATGAAGGCGCACCGGCCTTGCTGCTCAACTACAACCTCAGCGGTGCCAGTACCTGGCAAAACACGGGCGGCAGCGACCAGAACCAGTTTCTGGCCCTGTTTTCTGGCAAATTATGGGCGGTCTGTTCTACCGCTCCGGCCATGCCGCAGTCCTGGGATTGAAGTTCAGTTGCGGTGACATCTTCTTTGCCTGTTGGGGCGGATATTCCCGGAAGTCAGCATACTTTCAATGTGAGCGGTACTTGCGGTACGAGTGGCAGCAACGAACTCTCCGGCGACCCGATCATCGCCTGTTACTACGGAAACGGTACAGAAATCGCGGGTTTCCCTGGGGTTTACTCCACCGGCGTCAAGGGGGGCGGTATTGCCCTGACTAACTCCAGTGGGCAACGTGTGGTTGGCGGCGGGGTAAGTTGCGATACGCGCAACACATCGCTGGGTAACCTGGACAGCAGTCTCAACTATCAGATACTGAAAGGCGACACAACGCCTGTAAACCTCGGGCAACAATGGGCAATCACCCCTTCGGCCAGTGAAGGAAACCTGAGTATTCCTTTTTTTGCCCGCTACTATCTCAACGGGCAAACACTCAGCAGCGGTAGTGCGAATGGCACGGCGACGTTTACGATGATTTATTACTGAAAAAGGTCGCCCTTGCAAACGACCTGAAGTGAGGTTTGTTCTGATAAAAAATACGATATGTACGATGGCGTCGGCCTATTTATCATCAAAATCATACTGCGGGCTGCTTTGAAATGAGGGGTAGGATCGGAGGTTTTTATTTTTTAAGCGTGCTTCAAGCTCCGTTCTGGTTTTTAAAGGAAAGCTTTCATATTCTCTTTCTAACCTTATATTTCCGGCAGGTAAAAGGGCAAAGATATCATTATGAAGTGTTTTTATTTGTTGGCTGTAGACGCTGACTTCTGTAAGTGCAGCGTAGTAGTCAAATGCCCTGATCATAAACTGATGATGTTCATCCCCGGCGCATTGATCGATTTGGGCTGTGCCAAGGTATAAAACGGCTATGCTTACCGTTCGTTTATCAAAACCCTTGATATCCGCAGAAGTAATAAACGGCAGGGATTTCATTTCTGTCAAACATTCCTCTAGTTTAGTGTTGAGGTTCTTGTAGGCTAAAAGGTACTTATCACGGCTATATTCGATGTCTTCATTGATATGCGCAAAGCAAGGGGATGCCATCGTGAGCATCAACATCAGGAGGATTTTTTTCATACTGAACGTTCCTTGTTATTTAAACGCTTTTTCCATGCACTTCCAGAAATCATGTTCTGTGCCATGCGTTGTCGAAAATATCAGTTGCCTGTTTATTGAAAGGTAAATTTGGTTTTTTGCGTACTGGTCAAATGCCACATTACCATTGCATCCCATCATTTCAATACTCCTTAACTTTCATACTAAATATCAATAGTTAAACTACCATCATAAATTTTTTGCATTAAATAAACTGTAACTTTCTTTCTGAGTAATCAGTAATAAATCAATATTCAAAAACATATAGCGAAGTTATTTTTCCGAGCAATAAGTATTTCCTGCCAATGTTGTGTTTTGCGATCCGAAGATAAGTTCGGCAGTTATAAGATTGCTTTTCACTCACTTTCTGTTCAGGAAGCACTTATCTGCCAGCACATCGAAGAGACAAATCGACCGTCCTTTTGGGCGGTTTTTTGGTGTCTTTTTTCTGCATTTACTGCCATTTATTCCCTTGTATGATCAGGGTTGTTGTGATGATCTGGAGGGCGAATCGGGATGAACAGCCGATCCGTCTGTGCTCAACGATTCAGCAAAGATTTAATGTTGCTTTTATGTGAACGAATTAACAAGCGGGCAAAATCCTGCTATGCTGCCCAGGCGCTAAAGGGCACTGTGCTCAGGTTCAGGACGTATAGTTTCAGAACAAGAAACCCTCTTACCCGCAGTGTCCCCGATTCATCAGACCGCTTGAATTCCCCTGTCCCTACAGGCATGACGCGATGCTGATGATGGAAGCCAGGCATAATAAATGACAATGAGAGCGAGGAGAAAGTCGTGCTAGAAGAATACCGTAAGCACGTAGCCGAGCGTGCTGCAGAGGGCATCGTCCCTAAGCCACTTGATGCTTCACAGATGGCAGCGTTGGTTGAGTCCCTGAAGAATCCGCCGCAAGGCGAAGAAGACACTCTGTTAGACCTGCTGATTAACCGTGTTCCACCGGGCGTCGACGAAGCCGCCTATGTTAAAGCCGGGTTCCTGGCCGCCGTCGCCAAAGGCGAAACTACCTCTCCGTTGGTCACTCCTGAAAAAGCTGTTGAACTGCTGGGCACCATGCAGGGCGGTTACAACATTCACCCGCTGATCGACGCACTGGATAACGACACGCTGGCACCTATTGCCGCGAAAGCGCTGTCCCACACGTTGCTGATGTTTGATAACTTCTACGATGTGGAAGAAAAAGCACACGCGGGCAACGAACACGCGAAAAAAATCCTTCAGTCGTGGGCGGATGCCGAATGGTATCTGTCGCGCCCGCAACTGGCCGAAAAAATCACCGTCACCGTGTTTAAAGTGACCGGCGAAACCAATACCGATGATTTGTCACCTGCTCCGGATGCCTGGTCCCGTCCAGATATTCCTCTGCATGCGCTGGCAATGCTGAAAAATGAACGCGAAGGCATTCATCCGGATCAACCGGGCAGCGTCGGTCCGATCAAACAGATCGAAGAACTGAACAAAAAAGGTTTCCCGCTGGCTTATGTGGGTGACGTTGTCGGTACCGGTTCTTCGCGTAAATCAGCCACTAACTCCGTGCTGTGGTTCATGGGTGATGATATCCCTCATGTGCCAAACAAACGCGGCGGCGGTGTGGTGCTCGGCGGTAAAATCGCGCCAATTTTCTTCAACACCATGGAAGATGCCGGTGCCTTACCGATCGAAGTGGACGTGTCTAACCTGAACATGGGCGATGTCATCGACATCTACCCTTACAAAGGCGAAGTGCGTCACCACGAAACCGACGAAGTGCTCGCCACTTTCGAACTGAAAACCGACGTACTGCTCGACGAAGTGCGTGCAGGTGGTCGTATTCCATTGATCATCGGCCGTGGTTTAACCACCAAAGCCCGTGAATCGCTGAAATTACCGCAGAGCGAAGTGTTCCGCATTGCGAAACCCGTCGCTGCAAGCAATAAAGGTTTCTCGCTGGCGCAGAAAATGGTGGGCCGCGCCTGTGGCGTTGCCGGTGTTCGTCCGAACGAATATTGCGAACCCAAAATGACATCGGTGGGTTCTCAGGACACCACCGGTCCGATGACCCGTGATGAACTGAAAGACCTGGCGTGTCTGGGCTTCTCCGCCGATCTGGTGATGCAGTCATTCTGTCATACCGCGGCGTATCCTAAGCCGGTTGACGTGACCACCCATCACACGCTGCCTGATTTCATCATGAACCGTGGCGGTGTTTCACTGCGCCCGGGCGATGGCATTATTCACTCCTGGCTGAACCGCATGCTGCTGCCTGATACAGTTGGCACCGGCGGTGACTCCCATACCCGTTTCCCGATTGGGATTTCTTTCCCGGCGGGTTCCGGTCTGGTGGCCTTTGCGGCAGCGACCGGCGTGATGCCTCTTGATATGCCGGAATCCGTTCTGGTGCGTTTCAAGGGCAAAATGCAACCGGGCATCACCCTGCGTGATCTGGTGCATGCGATCCCTTACTACGCGATTAAAGAAGGCCATCTGACCGTTGAGAAGAAAGGTAAGAAAAACCTCTTCTCTGGCCGTATTCTGGAAATCGAAGGCTTGCCGGAACTGAAAGTAGAACAGGCATTTGAACTGGCGGATGCGTCTGCAGAGCGTTCAGCGGCAGGTTGTACGATCAAACTGGATCAGGCACCGATCAAAGAATACCTCAGCTCCAACATTGTATTGCTGAAGTGGATGATCTCTGAAGGTTACGGCGATCGTCGTACTATTGAGCGTCGTATCAAAGGCATGGAAGAGTGGCTGGCGAATCCTACCCTGCTCGAAGCGGATGCGGATGCCGAATACGCGGCTGTGATCGAAATCGATCTGGCGGACATCAAAGAGCCAATCCTTTGTGCGCCGAACGATCCGGATGATGCGCGTCTGCTGTCTTCCGTACAGAACAGCAAAATCGATGAAGTCTTTATCGGTTCGTGCATGACTAACATTGGTCACTTCCGTGCGGCCGGTAAACTGCTCGACAGCCATAAAGGCGCGTTACCAACCCGTCTGTGGGTTGCACCACCGACTAAAATGGATGCGGCACAGCTGACTGAAGAGGGCTATTACAGCGTCTTTGGTAAGAGCGGGGCGCGTGTAGAAATACCGGGCTGTTCACTGTGCATGGGTAACCAGGCGCGTGTGGCCGACGGTTCTACCGTGGTTTCCACTTCTACCCGTAACTTCCCGAACCGTCTGGGCAATGGCGCTAACGTCTATCTGGCTTCCGCAGAACTGGCCGCGGTGGCGTCCCTGCTGGGTCGCCTGCCAACACCGGAAGAATATCTCGGTTATATGGCAGAAGTAGATAAGACTGCGGTGGATACCTACCGTTATCTGAACTTCGACAAACTGAGCGAATATACGGATAAAGCTGACGGTGTGATCTTCCAAACCGCAGTCTAAATCGCTATATTTGCGCCAGTGTTGAAAGGGAGCTTCGGCTCCCTTTTTTATTGTGATTTTTCCAGAGGACTGCGCCATGGATTACGATTTTTTACGCGACATCACCGGTGAGGTCAAAGTGCGTTTTTCAATGGGCCACGAAGTGCTGGGCCACTGGCTGAATGAAGAAGTGAAGGGCGACCTGAGCGTGCTCGATCACGTTGAAGCCGCGCTGAGTGAGCTGAAAGGCAGCGAACGCCAGACGCAAATGGTTGGCCATGAATACACGCTGCTGTTAGCCGACGATGAGGTGATGATCCGCGCCAATCAGCTGGATTTCGACGGTGATGAGATTGAAGAAGGCATGAGCTATTACGACGAAGAAAGTCTGGCATTTTGCGGTGTCGAGGACTTCCTGCAAGTCCTCGCTAAATACCGTTCTTTTGTGACAACCTACCGCTGAGTTACTTGCCCCGCGAGGCGGTCCAGCAGAGCAGCGAACCGCCGACTACCATCAGCACCCCCGGCCAGAAACTCGCGCCCGGCAGTGTGTGCAGCCATAATCCGGCAATCAGAATCGATGACAGCGGCGTGAAGTACGACAATGCGGCCACCAGCGTCGCATTGCCTTTTTTCATCGCGATATCCCAGCACTGATACGAAATGGCCGTCACCGCGCCCATCGCCAGCAATTCGAGAATGGCCGGTAACGTCAGGCTGATACGGCTGGAAGAATACGTGAAGTACAGTGCCCACAGCACACCGCCAGTTGCCAGCAAAAACAGCGGTAGCACGCCTTTACCTTTACACAATACGCGCACCAGATTGGAATACAGCGCCCATGAAACGGCAGCACCCAATGCCAGACCATAAGCCACCGGGTTGCCGTGCACATTGCGCATTAGCTGATGAATATCCAGCCCGTGACCGCCGCTGATCGCCCATAACACGCCTGCAAACGCCAGTACTGCCCCCGGCCAGATCCACCAGCGTACGCGCAATTTCAGCAGCGGTACCGCAAACAGCAGCGTCAGACTTGGCCACAAATAATTGATCAACCCGAGTTCCAGCGTTTGCTGACGGGTATGCGCCAGACCAATCGCCAGCGAAAACGCCACCATATAAAAGATAAATAACAGACCGCAGATGATCAGATAGGCCGCAGATTCGCCGCGCAACGTTGGCTTGCCGCCGACCATCCAGACTAAAATCCCACTGACAGTATAAATTGACGCGGCCGCGCCAAAGGGCCCCAGAGATTCGGACAAACTGCGGGTGAGCGCCACGCTCATACTCCACAATAAAATGGCGAGAACGCCACACAGCGTTGCAAAACGATCCATAAGAAAGGTAAGCCTCTGGAAAAGGAGGCTTTTAAGATAAGCGATTGTCCCGGTTATTTACACCGGAACAATCCGCTTGAGGGGCGCTGAGTTGCTGAAATCATCAGAAGTAGAAACCGACTTCCAGACCCACGGTGGAAGTGGTGGTCGCGGGCTGATAATAACCGACGGTACGTCCGTTCAGATCACCTTGTTTCTCGTCAGACTTACCGTATTTCTGATGCACATAACTGGCTTTCACAAAAACATCTTTGTTGATATTCCAGGTCAGGCTGGTAAATGGCGAAAGCCTGGATTTCGGCTCCAGCCAGACCGAGCCCTGATTGCTGTGCGTCCAGGTTTTAATCGGATACAGCGCACCGCCTTCCAGACTCAGACGTGAATCTGTGGTCATTTGCCAGTTCGCACCCAATGACGCTTTAGCGTAAGGTTGCACAGTCACTTCCACGGCGGTGTACTGCCGCGTGGCATTTTCTGAGGCGATATAAACATCATCAGAGCGGATATTTCTCAGCCATGCCTGGCCGCCAAGCGCGCCTTTCATATCGAAAGAAACACTGTCGGATGCCCGGTAACGGTAGCCGCGGGTCATGTCCGCACTGTAGCCGGTGTAATAGGTTTTGCCCTTGAGCGATCCGTTTTGCACGTTGGCCTGATCGTCAAGCGTACTGCCTTTATAACGGACGATCCCGAACATGACGCTCATGTCCCAGGCTTTTAATAAGCCGCTTTGCGTATCAAGATAATTATTGGATCCGAAATTAACGCGCAGGCGCGGGCCATGTTCAGCAACATATTTACCGTCCATATTATCGACGGATTCGTCCCACTTATAATATTCAGCACCGTAACTCACATAGTGCCGCATCCCTTCAGTATTGCTGCTTAACAAATTTTCCCCGGCCCGGGAAACCCCGGAAACCAATAAAGAACTCGCGACCAGCAGGCTGGATACGGTCTTTAATTTAATCATTTTCATGTTTTATTTCTGCTTGCGGTGGATGGAGCTGTTTGCTTAGTAAGCAATGACGCGATGCTAATGGGCGGGCGGGGATAATTAAAGCAATTTATCTGTTTTTAATAAAAAAGCGATCTTTTGATCTTCCATAAGCTAAATTATTGGTTATAGATAAATTATATTTGATTTAGGGTTTGTGTATTGTTTTTTAAATTTGGCTTAATAGCTAGATCGATTGACGATAAATTTGACTTAAATAAAAATTTAATCACTCTTTAACTATTAATTTGCCTTAAGAAGTATAGCCGGTTTTTATACCGGCCAGGATATTTTACTTAAGGATTGCTTATTGAGTTACAGCGATGCGCCGCCGCAAATGATTAATTGCTGACCGGTAATCGCAGCCGCAGAAGGAGAAAGTAAATAACAGACTAAATCGGCAACTTCCTGGGGCTGAATAAACCGGCCAATCGGTGGCAATTTAGGCGGAGAACTTTGCCGTTGCGGATTATCCAGCATCGGGGTTTGCGTCGCGCCGGGAGCCACAATATTGACGGTAATGCCGCGCGGTGCCAGCTCTGCTGCCCAGCTGCGCGCCATGCCGGTCATGGCGGATTTTGTGGCGACGTACTGGCTGCGACCGGCGGCACCCGATGACGTCCGGCTGCCCAGCAATACGATGCGCCCGCCGTCGGGCATTTTATCTACCAGCCGGTCAGCCAGCACTTCTGCCACGCCAATATGCAGTTTCCACAATGCTTCGCTGGCCTGCAGATCCAGTTGCCCCAGCGGCGCTGCTTGCATCATGCCTGCGGCGTGAACCACGGCATCCACCTGAGGCAGTGTTTCCAGAAATGCCGTCAGTTGTGTCGTGCCGGTGATATCCAGCAGGATACCGGTAAAGTGAGGATGAGAAAAACTCACTTCACGGCGCGCCAGTCCGGTCACTTTCCAGCCCTGCGCCAGCAGTGTCAGGCACACCGTTTCGCCAATGCCTGAGCTGCATCCTGTCACCAGCGCGTGTTTACTCGGTGTTGGGTTCATGGCTTACTCCTGACAATGAGGCCGGGCCGGTATCAGCCTTTTACCCAGGATTCTTCAACGCAGACGTATTTGATCGCCTGCCTGTAGTAGGTGAAGGCGATATGCAGTTCGCCGTTCAGCCCCTGCCTGATGCTGGGATAAGAAAATTCGCGGTTCAGTTTTTGCTGTGAGTTATTGGTCATGCAATAGCCATCGCCGGTTTCCAGATCGCGCAGGTATGGCCACGAGCGGCCACCGTCTTCCGAAATCGCCAGTGTCATCGGTGCGCGCGGAGCGCCCCAGAAGGCTGTGCGGCCACCGGTTTCCCCCGGCGTTTCGGTACGTACGTCGTCGTCTTCATCTTCAATCTCGTCATACAGCGAGGCCCGGCGTTCGCTGGCATCGGCGGCGCTGAGATTATTGAAGACCAGCGCCAGATGCCCGTTGGCGAGCGTCGTCACCTGAATCGATGAGTTATTGTTAGGCAGTGCGGTCGGTTGCGGCGCGCTCCAGCTATTGCCGCTATCCACGGAACGGCTCTGGTAGATGAAATCTGCCCAGCGGCTGCGGTACAACGCCAGCAGGCTGCCGTCGTGCAGCGGCGTGATGTTCATATGCACGCAGCCGGTGCTTTCTGGCACTGCCACGTCACGCCAGGTTTTGCCCTTATCACTGGAAATTTTGACGGCGCTGTCGTCATTGTTGCCGACCCATTTTTCACCGGGCTGTGTGCGGCAATAAAATACCGGCAGCAGCCAGTCACCGTTGGCCAGCACGGTGACCGGCTGACGGATAAAAGTGCCGGGCTCACCGAGTAATGTACCGATTTCTCCCCAGCTTTTTCCCATGTCGTGGGACTGACGAAAACGCACAATCGCGGTGTCCTGATTGCCGGATTTCTGCGCGGTGTACATCAGCCAGAGCACATTATCCGGGTCAAGAAACAGCACCGGATTTTGCTCGGAACGGCTGGCATCCTCTGAAAGTTTCACCGGCCGGCTCCAGACCTGCGCACCTTTTTCCAGGCGCGACAGGTAAATGGAAATATCAGCGATACCTTCCTGGGTACCGGCAAACCATGTGCATAACAGGCTGCCGTCGGGTAAAGGCAGCAGATTGGCGGCATGATTTTGCGGACAATCCGACGGCAACATAGCCTCACGGCGCGCGGCGTCATGTTCAGCAGTATGAACTTTGCCGCTGCGTTCGACGGTTAGCGTTTCAGTGATCATCTTAAGGCTCCAGACTTTTGAATAATGTGTGCATTTTTGTTTTTATTGGTGCGCTGTGGGATCAGACGGTCAACCAACATAATGATGGCCGGTGTGACCAGCGCGATATACATGTTATTGATACCAAATGGATCGCCGAGCAGGTACCAGACGGAGGTCACTACGCAGGCACCAATCAGACCGGCATTTGCACCGCGCGCACTTTTAAAGAACGGCAGATAAAAGGCCATCACCGCGACCACGGAAATCGACAGACGGATAGCGCGGGTGAAGAACGACAGCTTCAGCACTTCCGGCACCAGTAACACGAAAATCAGCGGCAGGAAGCCAATCAGCAGCGACAGCCAGCGGGTCATTTTGAACTCGCGCTCCGGCGTCGGGTTGCGGTAAGGCACGTAGAAATCTTTCACAATCAGCGAGGCAATGGCCAGCGCGACGGTACTCACGCTGACGAAAATCGACGCCACCAGCGAGGTAGTGACCAGACCGGCAAGCCACGGATTCATGTCCTGAATGAAGATTGGCAGGGCATACAGGCTGTTCATTTCAGGATGCAGAAACTTCGCCGCGACACCGATCATGCCAATCGCCAGCGCAATCGGAATGCAGAAGAAGAAAGCAACCCAGGTTGCGCGTTTGGCAGACTCGGCGCTTTTGGTCGATGAAATCGCCTGAATGACGAATTGCGTACAGAAGATGGAGCCGATGGTGCCGATCAGCCACGCGAAGATGGTGCTGGCACCGATGCTGCCGTCCCACGTCCAGTAGAAATCAGGCATCTCTTTGACCATCGGCATCACGCCGCCGGTCATGTGCAGTGCGATGCCCAGAATGATCAGTACGCCGATGTACTTGATGGCGCTGTGCAACATGGTGACCCACGCCATGCCTTTCATGCCGCCGAAGGCGAAGTAGAACGTACTGACCACGGCGGTGATAAACGCCGCGACCGGCAGGTTCACTTTCAGCACGGTGGAAATTGCCGCCGCACCGCTGACGTAGTTACCGACGTTCACCAGCAGCAGGGCGTAAATCATGATGAGCGAAATAATGTTCTTGGTGGTATTGCCGTACTTCTCGGCAATCGCCCCGGAAATGGTGATTTTTCCGGTGTTATAAATGCGTTTTACCAGCAGTAAACCGAATATCGGGAAGCCGATGGCCGCACCCAGGATCGACCAGGACGCGGCGAAACCGCCTTCAAACGCCGCCTGTGCGGTACCGATGGTGGATTTTGCGCCGATGTATTCCGACATCAGCAACACGCCGACGATAAAGGCCGGCATTGCACGCGAGCCTTCCATGAAATCGCCGTTGGTTTTACTGCGTAACCGGTAGGTCAGCCAGGTGGTAAACACGATGTAGGCCAGAACTATACCGATGATAATTAACGTATCTGATGAGCTAAATTCTTTCATTTTTTCCTCACACAGCGCGTAGGGGACCCTGCCTGCGGATTTTCATGCGCAGGTGTCGGTGGATTCAGAAGGTGTAAGGCGCGTTTAATCGCGCAAATTAAAGGTCTTAATAACGGTCAGGATCTTTTGTGTATCGTCCTGCGTGAATTCGACCGGATACCGGCTTTCACCCACGTTAAAACCGAGCAGATTCACGGCTTTTTTAACCACAGCCGGGGAAAATGCGATGCTGTAAAGATCGGTTCGGATCTGATTGATATCGGCCTGAACGATTTCGGCCGCTGGCGCATTGTTTTCCTGCCAATGGCGGTAAACGGCATTCACCTGAGCAGGAATAATATTGGCGATACCGGAAATACATCCGGCACTGCCTTCGGTGAAACCTTTGTAAATCAGTGAGTCCGGCCCGGTCAGCACATCAAAATCCGCAAACTGACGACTGACCTCATGGAAGCCGTGCAGGCTTTCCCACGAACCGGCGCTGTCTTTAATGCCTTTGATGTTCGGATGGTCGGCCAGCACACGCACGACCTCTGGCGTCAGCGTATTGCCGGTGCGGGCGGGAATATTGTAGAGATACACCGGCACGGTCAGCGCATCGGCCACCGCGCGAAAATGCGCGATCAGTTCCTGCGGACGCAATGCCGCAAACCACGGTGTAATCACTGACACGGCGCGCACGCCGAGTTTTTCAATCTGTTTGCCCAGCCTGAGTGTGTCACGGGTAGAAATCTCGCCGACATGCGACATCACGCCCGTGTCATCCCCTGCGGCTTCAAGACAGATTTCTGTTACCTGAATTTTTTCCTGCTCGCTGAGCATAAAAAATTCCCCGTTGGTGCCGTTGCAGAAAATATTATTACCTGCCTGTTTCTGGCGTTTTACCTGCTGGCGCAATGCGTCGCTATCGAGTTTTCCGTCAGCGGAAAAGGGCGTCACAATCGCGGTATAAACTCCGGTAATGTTATTCATCTTATTCTCTTCACGTCGTTGTCATCGGATACGAAATAAGGGGTTATCTGATGCTGCGGTAAATTTCTTCTATTTGGTTTTTCTCAACCGGCATGGGCACATTTTTAATCAAACGTTGTACCTCTATTGCCCCCTGCGACAAATAGGGAATGTCGTCAGGTGTGATATTCAGCTGGCTTAATTTGACCGGTAAATCCAGGCGATGTACCAGTGCGTCAAAATATTCCACCAGCGCATAGGATTTTTCTTCCTCACTTAATTTCCGGTCAGCGTCCGGAATTAAATCCCAGGCGCGGGCGAATTTACTGACCGCCGACGGTCGTACAAACGCCATGCACGGTGCCAGCAGAATGGCATTCGCAATCCCATGAGGAATGTGATATTTCCCGCCGAGCGGATAGGACATCGCATGCACCATATGCGTACCGGCATGGGCAATCGACGCGCCGCCGTAATAAGACGCCCACAGCATATCCAGCCGTGCTGCCAGATTTCCCGGCTCAGCGACGGCCGTTTCGATACTGGCGAACAGTTTCTTCATGCCGACCAGGGCAAAGTTGTCACTGACCGGACTGGCGATCACTGACGTAAAGCATTCGAACAGATGGCACAGCGCATCAATGCCGGTGGAGGCCGCGATGTGCGCAGGCATACTGGTGGTCAGTTCCGGCACCAGCGCCACATAATCAGGCAGCATCACTGGCGTAATAATGCCGACTTTGGTTTCCTTTTCCGGGATAGCCAGAATCGCGTTTGGCGTGGATTCTGACCCGGTGCCGGCAGTGGTCGGGATCAGCAAAGACGGGGTGCGGCGCTGCGGCTTTTCACCGGCCAGCAGGCTTTCCAGCGTGACGTTTTCATCGCCCGCACAAAGCAGGGAAAGCAGTTTTGCCACATCCAGCACGCTGCCGCCGCCTGCGCCAATCACCAGATCTACGACAGGCTTTTTCAGCGCGCTTAGGATCGCCGTCACGTCATGCTGGCTTGGCTCCGGCGGTACGTTATCAATTACCGTCACCTGACAGCCTGCTTTCTGCATCTGTGCTATCAGCGATTGCACCGGCGGCAGGCCGATAATGTTCTTATCGCTGACCAGCAGCACCTGTCGTTTTCCGGTCAGAAGGTAGCCAATGTCCTGTAATGACTGATAACCGCTGATGATCGTACTGTCTATATTCATGCCTGATTCCTGCCGTCTGAGTCTTTTGTAAGAGTGAGTTCAATCACCAAAGGTCGATATACCTCACATCGTCAGGGCAATTTATAGGCGAAATTGAAGTTGAATAATTTGATGTTGCTCACATATAATCAATCATGATTGAATATAATCACATCCAGTAAGATTAACCCAACCCGATCCTTTACGGAGCCATGATGGCTGAAACACTGACAATCCCGGCGTATCGCACGCCTGCCGCGCTTCTGGTTATCGCTGACGATTTTACCGGCGCGAATGACACCGGCGTGGCGCTTGTCCGCCAGGGGCTGACCGCGCATGTGCAGTTTGATATTCAGACTGAAGTGCAGAGGGGCAGCAGCGCAAGCGCGGTGATTTACAGCAGTGACAGCCGGGCGCTGAGCGCGGCACAGGCGGCACAGAAAGTGACTCTGGCTGTGCAGGCGGGAATGACAGCCATCTCTGGTCAGCATTGGGTGTTTAAAAAAATTGATTCCACTCTGCGCGGCAATTTAGGGGCAGAAACCGAAGCGGCGCTGACGGCGCTCAATTGCCCGCTGGCGATTGTCGCTCCCGCTGTGCCTGCACTTGGTCGTGTGGTGGCGGATGGTAAATGTTACGTCAACGGCCAATTGCTGACTGAAACCGAATTTGCGAGCGATCCGAAAACGCCGGTGCATACCGCCAGCATAGCAGAGCGACTGGCTGAACAGACGTCGCTGAAACAGCACCACGTCAGCCTTGAAGCGTTACGAAGCGGTGATTTGCACAAAGTGATATTTGCTCTTGTGGCGTCCGGCGTCCGCATTCTGATAGCGGACAGCGAGACGCCAGAAGATCTGAAGCTGATTGTTCAGGCCGCTGAAAGCCTGCCATTCAGACCGCTGATGGTGGGGGCTTCGGGTCTTATCCATGCGCTGACCGATGCCGCGTTGCATGACAATGAACATCCTCCGGTGATATCCGGTAAGAAATTGCCGTTGCTGGCAGTGGTCGGTTCGATGAGTGAAATCGCCTTGCAACAGGTGGCCTGCGTAATGCAGCACAGGGCGATTTCGCTGCTGGATATCGATGTTATGCCTTTGTTTTCAGATGAATTTATCGATATACAGCAAACGCTGGTCGCGCAGATTTCTCAAGCGCTGGCGCAGGGCAAACACTGTGTGATCCGCACGTCGCAGGGCGCAGAACAGCGGCACCGGATTGCGCAATTTTGCCAGCAATATGACATCAGCCGCTCGCAGATGGGCGAGCGGATTGCCGCCTTTCTCGGGCAACTGATCCGGCATGTCCTACAGCAGACGCATCCGGGCGGCATTTACCTTACCGGCGGTGATATCGCGCTGGCGGTGGTTCGTGCGCTCGGGGCAAAAGGTTTTGAAATTAAAGGACAAATTGCAGGCTGCGTTCCCTGGGGATATCTGCAAGGCAGTCAGATTCACCGGCTGCCGGTCATGACCAAGGCCGGAGGGTTCGGTACCGAAAGTACGCTACTTGAAGTTTTACGCTTTATTGAGGAGAAGTTGAGTGACTAAAATTATCGCAGTAACGATGGGTGACCCTGCCGGTATCGGCCCTGAAATTATCATTAAAGCGTTGGCTGAAGGTGAGCTTTCCGGCACGAAAGCGGTGGTGGTCGGTTGTGCCGCCACATTCCGCCGTATCCTTGGCTTAGGTATCACGCCTGCAGCGGAACTGCGTATTATCGATGACGTCTCGCAGGCGAATTTCGCGCCCGGTGTGATTAACGTTATTGACGAACCGCTGGCAAATCCTGATGCACTGGTGCCGGGCAAAGTGCAAAAAGAGGCCGGGGATCTGGCTTATCGCTGTGTAAAACGCGCGACAGAACTGGCCATGGCCGGACAGGTGCACGCCATTGCTACCGCACCGCTGAATAAAGAAGCGCTGCATTCTGCCGGGCATATTTATCCGGGACATACCGAACTGCTGGCGAAACTCACTGACAGCCGCGACTACGCGATGGTGCTTTACACCGACAAACTCAAGGTTATCCACGTCAGCACGCATATCGCGCTGCGTAAATTCCTCGATACGCTCAGTCACGAGCGGGTAGAAACGGTGATTCAGATGGCGGATACCTTCCTGCGTCGCGTCGGTTATGAAAATCCACGTATCGCTGTCGCCGGTGTGAATCCGCATGCGGGTGAAAACGGGCTGTTCGGTGATGAAGAAATTAAGATTGTCGGGCCGTCGGTAGAGAAAATGAAAGCCAAAGGAATTAACGTCTACGGTCCATGCCCGCCGGATACGGTTTTCCTGCAAACTTATGAAGGGATGTACGATATGGTGGTCGCGATGTATCACGATCAGGGCCATATCCCGCTGAAACTGATGGGATTCTATGACGGGGTGAACATCACCGCCGGTCTGCCGTTCATCCGCACGTCGGCTGACCATGGCACCGCGTTTGATATTGCGTGGACAGGAAAAGCCAAGTCTGAGAGCATGGCGATCTCTATTCAGTTAGCCGTACAACTGGCGTAATTTCGCGTCAGTGGCGCAGAGCAAAAAGGAATCACGTTGACCGGACAAAGCCGCCTCGATCAGATTATGGATTATCTGAAAAGCCATAATCTGGTCACCGTAGAACAACTGGTTGCCGCCATTGCGGCATCTCCGGCGACTATTCGCCGCGACCTGATAAAACTGGATGAACAGGGCGTGATCAGCCGCAGTCATGGCGGTGTGACGCTCAACCGGTTTATTCCCAGCCAGCCGACCACCAATGAAAAACTGCAGCGCAGTTTGCAGGAAAAGCAGGCCATAGCAGAAGTCGCCGCTGCGATGGTGAAACCGGGGGACGCTGTGGTGCTGGATGCGGGTACCACGATGCTGGAACTGGCGCGTAACCTGACGCATTTGCCACTGCGGGTGATCACCGCCGATCTGCGTATCGCGCTGTTTTTATCAGAGTTTAAGCAAATTGAAGTCACGATTATCGGCGGACGTATCGACGACAGCAGTCAGTCTTGTGTTGGCGAACATGGCCGTCGTTTGTTGCGCAGCGTTTACCCTGACATTGCTTTTGTCAGTTGCAACTCGTGGAGTCTGGATAAGGGCATCACCACGCCGACGGAAGAAAAAGCCGGGCTGAAGCAGGATCTGGCGGTGAATGCACGTCGCCGGGTGTTGCTGGCCGACAGCAGTAAATACGGTGCGTACTCGCTGTTTTGCGTCACGCCGCTGGCTGAGATGACGGATATTATTACCGATAAAGGGCTGAACCGGGATATTCAGCAGGCACTGGGCGAACAGCCCTTTACGCTGACACTGGCCTGATTTATTACCCCCGCCAAAACCAAAAAGGCCGGACATTGTAAACATGCCCGGCCTTTTCTTTATTCGGCCCTGATCAGACTGACGGAAGATTGCGACCGTAATAAATTTCCTGCATTTCTTTGTACAACAAATCGGTGATTTCCTTGCGTTCTGCGGCACTCAGTTCTTCCGGTTTGGCATTAAACAAATAATGCTTCAGATCGAATTCTTTCAATAACATCTTGGTATGAAAGATATTTTCCTGATACACGTTGACGTCCATCATGTCGTACAGCGCTTTTATATCCTGCGACATGAAGTTCTGAATCGAATTAATGGAATGGTCGATGTAATGCTTAACGCCGTTCACGTCACGGGTGAAACCACGCACACGGTAGTCGATAGTGACGATATCCGATTCAAGCTGATGAATCAGGTAGTTCAGCGCTTTCAGTGGTGAAATCACCCCACAGGTCGAGACTTCGATGTCGGCGCGGAAGGTGCACAGGCCCGCTTCAGGATGGCTTTCCGGATAGGTATGCACGCAGATATGGCTCTTATCCAGATGCGCGACCACCGAATTCGGCAACGGGCCCGGATGCTCAGTGTTATCCACATCACGGGGATCCACCGGCTCTTCGCTCACCAAAATCGTGACGCTGGCACCCTGTGGTTCGTAATCCTGTCGCGCTACGTTGAGAATATTGGCACCGATAATGGAGCAGGTTTCGGTGAGAATTTCCGTCAGACGGTTGGCGTTATATTCTTTGTCAATGTAGGCAATATAGCCGTCACGATCATCTGCGGTTTTGGCGTAGCAGATATCGTAGATACAAAAACTCAGGCTTTTGGTCAGGTTGTTGAAACCGTGCAGTTTCAGCTTTTGCAATTTAGTTCACCCCCTTATGGATGCGGTATCAGCGCGCGGCTGACAGGGCATTCAGTAAATATTGCGGCAGGGCAAAGCTGCCATGATGAATCGCCGGATTGTAATAACGACAGGTGATGTCTGCGGCGTCAAAACGCGCCTGCAAGGTGTGGTTATCCATCTGGCGATATTCCGGGCTGTTTGTCGCCCAGGCGAAGGTCATGATGCCACCGTAATAAGTCGGGATCGCAGCCTGATAGAAACTGACATCACTGAAGTAATGACTCAGTTTGGTGTGGCTGTTCACCGCTTCATCCTGCTGGAGGAAACACACGCCATTTTGTGCCACAAAAATGCCGCCCGGATTGAGGCAACGGGCACAACCTTCGTAGAACGCCGACGTAAACAGGCTTTCGCCGGGACCGATAGGATCGGTGCAGTCGGAGATGATCACATCGAAGGTTTCAGCACTCTGATTAACGAAGTTCACACCGTCGTCGATCACCAGTTTGAAACGCGGATCATCATACGCACCGGCATTATGGTTGGGCAGATACTGGCGGCAAAACTCCACCACACCGGCATCAATTTCCACCATCGTGATCGCTTCCACGCCTTTATGGCGGCACACTTCGCGCAGCATGGCGCCGTCACCGCCGCCAATGATCAACACCTTTTTAGCGTGGCCGTGGGCGAACAAAGGCACATGGGTCAGCATTTCATGGTAAATGAATTCATCACGCTCAGTGGTTTGCACCACGCCGTCGAGTGCCATGACGCGACCCAGCGCCGCGTTTTCGAAAATGACCAGATCCTGGTGATCGGTTTTTTCACGGTATAACTCTTTATCGACGCTAAAGTACTGACCAAAATGATCGTGCAGCGTCTCATACCATATTTCTTTGGATGACGAGTTCCGGGACATGTCGTTGTTTCTCCTGATCAATCGCAGCCATAAAAATGGGCGCACATGATAGCTAACTCTGCCTGTCCATGCACGGTTGAATTTCAGACAGGTGAATGTAGGTTAAGTGTAGACGAGGCTGGTGTGGCGCGAAAAGTTGGGGAAAGCGGGGGAAGGGAACAGGCTCCGGCATCACAATGACGGAGCACACGGCTGAAAAACTGGCTGACGGAATTCAGTTGGTGTAGGCCAGTAAACTCAGCGAGTCACGCGCCAGAGACTTACATTTTGTCGGTTTAGGCACGGCGATCCCGCTCAGATCACGGTAGCTTTCTTCGCCCATCGACTGCATGTTAAAGCTGTTGTAATTGCTCAGATCCCAGCGGTTTTGCTGTGCGAAAAATACGATAGCCCGTTTGATTTGGGTATTCGGCAGTTGTTCGTAACCGCAGTTATTTTTCAGATAAACGAAGACGGCCGTCAGGTCCGCCAGATCTTCCGCTTCGGATTCACTCAGCGCCTGACTGGCGGAGGAGAAACCGAGCAGCGACAGTAATAACAAACACAGTGTTGTTTTTTTCATGGGTGTGTTCTTGTTCTTGTAGATTGAAAGTCAGGAAGACTTGGCTCACAGGCAGTTAAAAGGACGTTACCATATTTGCGCTGAGCGGCACCAAATTTCTTTTGCCGCGAAGGCGCTTGACCTTCCCCTTAGGGGAAGGGGTAGGCTGTTGTACTATTATGGCACGTTTGCGCCATCCGTCTGGTCACCCCCTCATAAGGACTGAAAAATGAACCGTCGCGATTTCGTGAAGTGGACGACCCTGATGGGCGCTGCCACTACGCTGCCTGGCTGGAGCCGCTTCGCGCTCGCTGCAGACCGCCCGGCATTGCCTGTTCCTGCATTACTTGAACCGGATATCCACAGCGCCATTACGCTCACATTACAACGCGGCCAGAGCCAGTTTCTGCCCGGTGTGAACACCGAAACCTGGGGCATAAACGGTAATCTGCTCGGCCCCGCGCTGCGTATCCGTCGCGGTAAACCGGTCAGTGTCACCATCAATAACCGGCTGGATGTGGCCAGCACCGTTCACTGGCACGGGCTGGAAATTCCCGGTGATGTGGATGGTGGTCCGCAAGGTCTGATCGGACCCGGTGAGAATCGCAAAGTCAGTTTGCAACTCGATCAGCCCGCGTCGACCTGCTGGTTTCACCCGCATCCGCATCAGACCAGCGGTTATCAGGTGGCGATGGGGCTCGCCGGGCTGGTGCTGATTGAAGATGAAAGCAGTGATCTGTTACAAATCCCGAAACGTTGGGGCGTGGATGATATTCCGGTCATTTTGCAGGATAAGCGCTTAAACGATGCCGGTAAAATCGATTATCAGATGGACGTCATGACTGCCGCCGTCGGCTGGTTTGGGCAGCACATGCTAACTAACGGCGCGGTGTATCCGCAGCACGGGATCTCCCGTGGCTGGGTACGTTTTCGTTTACTCAACGGTTGTAATGCCCGCTCACTGCATATCGCCACCAGCGATCAACGGCCAATGTATGTCATCGCCAGTGACGGCGGTTTCCTGCCTGAGCCGGTGAAAGTCAGTGATCTGCCGTTACTGACGGGCGAGCGTTTTGAAGTGCTGATTGATTGCAGCGACGGCAAAGCGTTTGATCTGGTCACGTTGCCGGTGAAGCAGATGGGCATGACGCTGGCACCGTTCGATAAACCATTGCCAGTGTTGCGTATTCAGCCGACTTTGACTCAAAGCGGCAGTGCATTGCCGGACACGCTGGTGCCGTTGCCCGCGCTGGTGTCAGTCGATAATCTGCCGACCCGCTGGCTGCAACTGATGATGGATCCGCAGCTCGATCAGCAGGGTATGGCGGCGCTGATGAAACGGTACGGACACAATGCGATGGCCGGAATGCGCATGGATCATGGCGGGGATGAGATGGCAGCCATGCCGGGAATGTCTGATTCTGCCCACGACGGGCAGGGTGGCATGGCCGGTACGGACATGGGTAAATCATCCCCGGGTTACGATTTCATGCAGGGCAATAAAATTAACGGTAAAGCCTACGACATGAACGTTCCTGCTTTCGATGTGAAACAAGGCCGGTATGAGAAATGGACTATCTCGGGCGAGGGCGACATGATGCTGCATCCTTTCCATATCCACGGCACACAGTTCCGTATTCTTTCTGAAAACGGTCAGCCCGTGGCGGCCCATCGTCAGGGCTGGAAGGACATCGTGCGCGTTGAAGGTGCCCGCAGCGAAGTGCTGGTGCGTTTTAACCATCTTGCCGGTAAACAACATGCCTACATGGCGCACTGCCACCTGCTTGAACACGAAGATACCGGCATGATGCTTGGCTTCACAGTATCAGCGTAATCCGTATAACTGCTTTTCTTTCTGTAATTTCTTAAAAATCAGCGGGCCGGAGCCATTATCCGGCCCGCCCCTTTCCGTATCTTCCCTCGTCCCTGTCTTTACCTGTGCGCTCTCATGATTTTCAATCTTTCAAATTGAAAGATTAAACTTTCAAAATGTGATAAATATATAATTAATATAAATTCATAATGATTATATTTCCTGCGTGGAGTGACAAAACATGAAAGCTTAAACCCACGTATCCCTACAGGAGAAGATGATGATTGACGTAATAACGCACGGTGCCGGGTGGTTTATCGGCCTGTTTCAAAAAGGAGGAGAAGTGTTTGTCGGGATGGTCACCGGCATTCTGCCTCTCCTGATTAGTTTGCTGGTGGTCATGAACGCGCTGATCGTTTTTGTCGGACAGCGACGGATCGAACGTCTGGCGCAGCGCTGTGCCGGTGATCCGGTTTCACGGTATTTGCTGTTACCGGTGATTGGCACCTTTGTTTTCTGTAATCCGATGACCCTCAGTCTTGGCCGTTTTATGCCTGAAATCTACAAACCCAGTTATTACGCTGCTGGCTCTTACAGCTGCCATTCCATGAACGGCCTCTTCCCGCACATTAACCCCGGTGAGTTGTTTGTGTATCTCGGCGTTGCCAGCGGGCTGACCACGCTGGGATTACCGCTCGGACCGCTGGCCGTCAGTTATTTCCTGGTCGGCATGGTGACTAACTTCTTCCGCGGCTGGGTCACGGATCTCACCACACGCATCTTTGAACGCAAGATGGGCATTCAGCTTGATCGTGAGGTTCGGCTGTAATCAGCGTCAATTCTAATCAGGTCAAATTCTAAAAAGCGGAGCAGAAAATGAGCGTTACGATTCGCATTAACCGGGGTGAAGGTGGCTGGGGTGGGCCGTTGTTGATTGACGCGGTGCCCGGCAAAAAAGTGATGTATATCACGGCGGGCACGCGCCCGGCGATCGTCGACAAGCTGGCAGAACTGACCGGCTGGGAAACGGTAGACGGTTTTAAAGAAGGTGAACCACCAGCAGAAGAAATCGGTGTGGCGGTGATCGACTGCGGCGGCACGTTGCGCTGCGGCATCTACCCAAAACGGCGCATCCCGACCGTTAATATCCATTCGACCGGTAAATCAGGCCCGCTGGCACAGTTTATTACCGAAGACATTTATGTTTCCGGTGTCCGTGAGCATGACATCGTGCTGGAAAATGCAGACGCCGCTGAACCGGCCACGGTGGCGGCTAAACCCGCACCGGCTGGGGCAGGGCGTGATTACGACACCACAAAAAAAATCACCGAACAGAGCGACGGCCTGCTGGCGAAAGTCGGTATGGGCATGGGCTCCGGCGTGGCCGTTTTATTCCAGGCCGGGCGCGACACCATCGATACCGTGCTCAAAACCATCCTGCCGTTTATGGCCTTCGTGGCGGCGCTGATCGGCATCATTATGGCCTCGGGTCTGGGCGATCTGGTGGCGCACGGGCTGACGCCGCTGGCGAAAAGCCCCGTCGGGCTGGTGTTGCTGGCGCTGATCTGTTCCTTCCCGCTGCTTTCTCCTTTCCTCGGCCCCGGCGCGGTGATCGCCCAAGTCATCGGTGTACTGGTCGGGGTGCAGATCGGGCTGGGCAATATCCCGCCACATCTGGCACTGCCTGCACTTTTCGCCATCAACGCTCAGGCGGCGTGCGATTTCATTCCTGTCGGGCTTTCATTGGCTGAAGCCAAACAAGACACCGTGCGCGTCGGTGTGCCTTCGGTGCTGGTCAGCCGTTTTCTGACCGGTGCGCCGACGGTACTTATCGCCTGGGCCGCTTCCGCTTTCATTTATCAGTAAGGAGTCACTGTGCAAACCATTTATCAAACCACGATTACGCAAATCGGCGACTTCGCCCGTGAAGCCTTAACCGACCAGATGCTGATCACCTTCCGTGAAGGTGCGCCGGCGGATATTCAGGATTATTGCTTCATCCACCGGCACGGGGACATGCAAGGGGAACTGCACCGTGGTGCGTACATGGAACTGGCAGATGTGCGTTATCCGGTGACTGCCGTGGGAGAGGTGGCAATGCAAAATTTGCGTGAACTGGGGCATATCACTTTGCGTTTTGACGGCAGTGCCGAAGCGGAATTTCCCGGCAGCGTACATGTAAAAGGCACCGCGCCCGACGATATTCCGCTGGGCAGCGTATTGAAATTTATCGATTAACTAGCAGAGTCAGGAGTCAGTAATGGAACAGGTTGCAGTCGTGATCGGCGGGGGGCAGACGCTGGGCGCATTTCTCTGTCAGGGGCTGGCTGAATCCGGCTATCGCGTGGCGGTGGCGGATCTGAATGAGGAAAATGCTGCCTCCGTGGCAGAGCAGATTAACCGGCAGTTTGGCGGGGAAAGGGCATTCGGGTTTGCTGTTGATGCTACCCGTGAAGCCAGCGTAGTCCGGCTGGCGAAAGCGGTGGATCAGACGTTCGGCAAGGTCAGTTTGCTGGTGTACAGCGCGGGGATGGCGAAGGCATCGCCGATCACGGATTTTGCCCTCAACGATTTTGACCTCTCGTTGCAGGTCAATCTGGTGGGGTACTTCCTCTGTGCCCGGGAGTTTTCCCGTCTGATGATCCGCGACCGTATTCCGGGACGCATCATCCAGATCAATTCTAAATCCGGCAAAGTGGGCAGCAAACATAATGCCGGTTACAGCGCGGCCAAGTTCGGCGGCGTGGGGCTGACGCAGTCTCTGGCGCTGGATCTGGCGGAATATGGCATCACCGTGCATTCACTGATGCTGGGCAATTTACTCAAATCGCCGATGTTTCAGTCATTATTGCCGCAGTACGCCAAAAAACTGGGCATTCAGGCCGACGAAGTCGAGCAGTATTACATTGATAAAGTGCCGCTCAAACGCGGGTGTGACTATCAGGATGTGCTGAATATGCTGCTGTTTTATGCCAGCGATAAAGCCTCTTATTGCACCGGTCAGTCGATCAATATCACTGGCGGTCAGGTGATGTTCTGATGTGTTCCGCCTCTGTTTACAGGGGCGGATTTTTGACATAAAGGAGAAGATAATGACCCCGACTTCGGCATTAATACTCTGTGCGGTACTGGCCTGGGTGGCACAAATCGCGCTCGGCTGGTGGCAGTTGCAGCGCTTTAACCGGGCATTTGACAGGTTGTGTATGCAGGGAAAGGTGGGCATCGGGCGTTCCGGCGGACGTTTCAAGCCGCGAGTGGTACTGGCGCTGGCTTTCGATAAACAGGAAAAAGTCTGTGACGGATTTTTACTGCGCGGCCTGACAATTTTCGCCCGTCCTCAGCCGGTCACGACGCTTAAGGGCATGAGCCGGGAACAATTGATGTCAGGTGTGATCTTCCCGAAAGATCCGAATATTCAAACTGCACTATCATTAGCGATTGAACCGAAATCATGATATTTTCACTTTAAAAGCTATTATCTTTCAAAAAGAATGATAGCTGTGAATTTATCTTAAAATTTGAGCGAAAATCGTGATGAAACCTAAGCAACGGCAGGCGGCGATACTGGCGCATTTGCAGCAATTTGGAAAAACGGCGGTGGACGATCTCGCCGCGCATTTCGCCACAACCGGCACCACTATCCGCAAAGATCTCACCCTGCTGGAGGAAGAGGGCGCAGTGATCCGCACTTATGGCGGTGTGGTGCTCAGTCGTGAAGAAGGCGACCAGCCTATCGACCGTAAAACCCACATCAATACCGGCAAAAAACTGCGTATCGCCCGCGCAGCTATCGGGGAGATCCAGGACGGCGACTCGCTGATTTTTGATGCGGGCAGCACCGTGATGCAGATGGTGCCTTTCCTCAGCCAGTTTAATAACATTACGGTTATGACCAACAGCCTGCATATCGTCAATGCGCTGGTCGAGCTGGATAATGACCAGACCATTTTGATGCCGGGCGGCACCTACCGCAAAAAATCCTCTTCCTTCCACGGCAGTCTGGCCGAAAGCGCGTTTGATAAATTCAATTTCGATAAGCTGTTTATCGGTGCTGATGGTGTCGATCTGGATGGCGGCGTCACGACATTCAACGAAGTTCACGGTGTCAGTCAGGCAATGTGTAAAGCGGCTGAACGTATTTTCCTGCTGGTGGATTCATCAAAATTTGGTCGTAAAAGCCCGAATGTGGTGTGCCATTTAGGTAAGGTCGATACGCTGATCACGGACAGCGGGCTTAGCAGCCAATACCGTGATGCCATCGAAAAATTAGGGATCCGCATTATTCTGGTCGGGGAAGACGATGAGTGACGCATTACTGAATTACGCCCGTGAAACGCTGGAAATTGAAATTGAAGAAGCCCGCCGGTTACTGACGCGTCTGGATGATAATTTCCTCTGCGCCTGTCGCTTGTTGCTCAATTGCACCGGCAAAGCCGTCGTTTCCGGCATGGGAAAATCCGGTCATATCGGCAAAAAAATTGCTGCTTCACTGGCCAGTACCGGCACACCGGCGTTCTTTGTGCATCCTGCCGAAGCATTGCACGGCGATCTGGGTATGATCGGCAGCGAAGATGTGCTGATTTTTATCTCTTATTCCGGCCGGGCAAAAGAGCTGGATCTGATCCTGCCGTTGCTGAAAGAAAACCGAACCCGCCTGGTTGCCATCACCGGCGGCAAAGACTCTCCGCTGGCGCTGGCGGCAGATTGTGTACTGGATATCAGTGTCGAGCGCGAAGCCTGCCCGATGGGGCTGGCACCGACCTCGAGCGCGGTGAATACCTTAATGATGGGGGATGCGCTGGCGATGGCACTGATGCGGCATCGCGGTTTTGGCGCAGAAGACTTTGCCCGTTCCCATCCCGGCGGCAGCCTGGGTGCGCGGTTGCTGAACCGCGTACATCACCTGATGCGCACCGGCGATCGTCTGCCGGTGGTGGACAGCCGGAAAAATGTTATGGATGCGATGCTGGAACTGAGCCGCACCGGTCTGGGTCTGATCGCGGTATGTGACGCCAGCCTTCACGTTGCCGGTGTGTTTACCGATGGTGATTTGCGCCGCTGGCTGGTCAAAGGCAATAGCCTGAACGATCCGCTGGTCAGCGCCATGAGCCGTCCGGGATATCTGCTTCCGGCGCAATGGCGGGCTGGTGAGGCGCTTGAAGCACTGCATCAACAGCATATCAGCGCCGCGCCGGTGGTCGACAGCGAAGGCGTGCTGGTCGGCGCGATCAACCTGCATGACCTGCATCAGGCCGGGATCGGCTGACACCAGCGTTACCCATCAACCGGTTCTTTGATATAATCCATTCCACTATATGGTCGCTGTTTTTCTGAAAAGCAGCGATAAATATTCTTAAATCAGGTGGCTAGTCTTTATATGAAACATCGTGTTGACGTCATGATTTCCGAGCAGGAAGTCAAAACCCGAATTGCCGAATTGGGCCGTGAAATCACCGACCACTACCGCGACAGCGGCAGCGAAATGGTGCTGGTGGGATTGCTGCGCGGTTCCTTCATGTTCATGGCTGACCTGTGTCGCGCCGTAGATGTGCCGCATGAAGTGGACTTCATGACCGCCTCCAGCTACGGCAACGGCATGTCCACCACCCGCGACGTTAAGATCCTTAAAGATCTCGATGAAGATATTCGCGGTAAAGATGTGCTGATTGTTGAAGACATCATCGATTCCGGTAACACGCTGAGTAAAGTACGTGAAATCCTGCAACTGCGCGGTCCGAAATCCCTGGCCATCTGTACCCTGCTGGATAAACCTGAACGCCGTGAAGTGGACGTAAAAGTGGAATACGTGGGTTTCCCGATCCCCGATGAATTCGTTGTCGGCTATGGCATCGATTACGCCCAGCGTTACCGCCATCTGCCGTATGTCGGCAAGGTTGTGATGCTCGACGAGTAGTGATTAGCTACCCGATTTAGCTATTTCCGGCGAGGGTAACAGTGAATTTAAATGAAAACGGCCTTCAGATTTGGAGGCCGTTTTTTTAATTGCTTAAAAAACAAATAATATATTTAGCTAATCTATTTTCATTCCATAAACATAAAATTGAAATCCATAGGGTTTAAGTATAAGTTATTTTTAATGATCACATACATCATTATAGTTTTGTATAAGCTCTGGTTTTTAATGGAACGAATAATGAAAAGATGTTTGTCAGAGATGAAATTATAAATAAATGATAATCTTCTGGAAGATTAACGACATCAATATGAATGATGCATGAGACGATTTTATGGGTCATGCCGATAGTTTATATTCATGATATCTATGATTGTTTCATAAAGTCTCAAAAAAATCACCATGATTAACCAAACAAGGATGGATATCATGACATGGGAATATAATCAAAGTACCGGGGAGTTGAGCCATAACGGACAACTTTTTAGGCATGGCTATAGCGGACATAGTGCAGGGATAAATAATCCAGCTATGGAGTCTGTGAGCAGTCAGGGTCCAATCCCAAAAGGTTATTATCGTATAACTGGAGCACATAATACCGTTACGCCTGTCACCATCATATTGGAACCTATTTTGGGGACTAATACATATGGGCGAGACCTGTTCAGAATCCATGGCGGTTCAAGGGGAGGCGGACGCAATGCATCGAATGGTTGCATCATCATTGATGGCGTAAGTAATCGTGAACAAAACATGAATAGCGATGACACGATTCTGGTGGTCAGATGATGAAAATTTTACTGTCTTTTTTATTAATGTTTTCATTTTCGGTAGCCGCCACGATGCAAAAAACTTCCATGCAGTTAACTCATCAGATAAAAAATCAGGGTGCTCTCCCTTCTTAAAGGTGGGGCTTTACCCTTCAGTACCGATAATGTATGTGCTTTACCCTTTTATAGCATCAAAGAACCGGAATTTAACCAATATGTCGTTGATGCAATTCAGGCTCTTTATAAGGTTCCGAACAGCAAAGCGTGTATCGATACTATTGTAAATACTATCGGACAATCAAATGGATTTATAGATGACAATTAATATGGGCATTCCTGTTTATATGTTTTTGTATGATGATGGCGGCAATATTATTAAGGGTGGCGTTGACATTCGAGGCCGTGAATACAGTGTGGAAGTGTTAGGACTGCATCACAGTGTACATATACCAACCGATAACCCTAACGGTAAGTTCACCGGAACCTGCCAGCACCTTCCATTCCTGATAGAAAAAGAAATCGATTCATCTTCCCCCTATCTCTACAAAGCGCTTTCTACGGGGCAAACGCTGACGCGTGTGGAACTGAAATATTATCGAATCAACGATGCAGGGCAAGAGGTGGTATATTTTACTATTCTGCTGGAAAACGTGAGAGTCGTTAACCTGATGCCCGTGATGTTTGATATCAAAGATCCCGCGAAAGAAAGATTTAATCATATGGAAATCGCAGAATTCCGTTATGAGAAAATCACCTGGAAGTATGTGGATGGTAATATCCAATACGCAGATGCCTGGGATGAAAGGGCGACGGCATAGTTAGTGTGCAGATAATGGCGTAAAAACTACGCGAAAAACCTCCTATTCTTGGACTTAAGTTAGGATATTAATCAATTAAATTAAATGGTTTTTATTTCAGTAACCATGCATTGACCATATCGACATTCTCCTTCAATGTAAAACATCCTTGCGGGTACTGCATGCAGTACCCTCCATAAACCCAGGGTTGGAATTCACTTACATTACAAAAAATATTTTAAACTAAATCAGAGGGTTCTTTTTCCTCCAAATGAAATTATCCCTATTTTTTATTCTGAAAAATAACCATGGTATAACCCAGGCGAGTAAAAATAAAGGTATCGCTAAAATGACAGAGAGATTAACAAGATTATAGATTTGGTAGAGTAACAGAACTAAAAGAGCGGAAAGAGAAATCAGGATGATTCGCAAATATAGAATTAATTTCCTCGTAGGTCTGTCAATATAGGCCATGATTATTTCAGCACCACAATAAGGACATAGGGTACTGTTTTTCTCTAATTTACTCTCACAAAACCCGCATATGGCATGCTCATCAATAGGATTGCTTTTCACGTAAACCTCTCGAACTAACTTTTGCTGTGTATGAATTATTGCTAAATATTATTTTATTTTAATTATTCTAATTGCTACTCTTTAATTCAATTGTACTTTACATAACTTCTTTTGAAATTTGCAAGGGGATTTTTTACCAACCTTAAGTGAATATGTAAGGGTTTTGTTCGTTTTTGGTGATGACTTTTCTGGCTAAGATTTTTCTTATTTTAAAATTTTAGATATAACCCTTGTTCTAACATGATAAAGAGTTTTTAAATATAAATTGTAACTAAGAGGTTTCCTAGTGAAGGCGCTTTATGAAATTTTTGTTTTGTAATAATTACTCAGGGTTTTATTTATGATGAGTTTTTCTGACAGATACAAGTGGTGCAAATGCGGGGCGTAGAGTCAGACATCTACAGGTTTGTACAGTACCGGAGAGACGCGCATCAGTTTCAGCAGACAGTAAATCCGGTGTATGCGTTTGTATTTCCAGACATGCCCCTGCCTGTGAAGCACCTGGCAAAGCTTCTTAAAGCCGTAGCGCGGATAACGTTCGGCCATCTCTGTCAGCACCTGGATCACCGATGCATCCCGCCATATTTCGCCTTCCGGCTGTAATAACGTGAAGGCGAAATATGGCCTTGCTGCAGATGTCTTTGACGGTGCGCCCGGCTTTTACAGATTTCAGAATGGAGATGGTCTGATACCCGGTGAAGCGAATTTTACGTATGGTGGCCTCCTCAGGGAACATAATCAGTATGCCGGAACATCTCTAAAAGAGAATGGCGCGGATTGCAGGGATACTTACACATGACCATCTCAGCGCCTACTTCCATGATCCTGTATTGAACAAAAGTGACGCGTGTGGGTATGCCAGAAAGTGTACCGATTGTTTTAGGAAGTGGCTGACAGGGGATTTGTTATCTAAATCTGATTTATTCAACAAAGCCGCTCACTTTTTCTCTTAGGATACTTTTGCCTCATATGAAGGTTTTAAAAAAGGGCGGGTAGTCTGCTTTTTCACACAGGAACGAGCCGAGCAACAGAGTGGAACTTCATCAAAGTAAAAAATAGAATTCATCCATTTCTGAAGTCAACACAGAATCAGAAAAAATACTCGTTTAAATATGGGTGTGGTGGCTGTAGCAAGCGAGGAAGAATAGTGTATTCGAGCCGGTGAAGATATGCTAAAAGCTCGGACATTGGCTCATCCAGTGAGCCTCGATTAGGCAGTTACGCTATGGCATATCCAGTAACTGTTCCTTTGAATATTTATTTCCCCCGTAAGACGCCAGATTGTTGTCAGAAGTAATATAGCCTAACCTTATTGATGGGGGGCGATTATACTAACATTCCTCCTGATAAAATTAAATTGTAATATGTTTCATCATTAAATTGTATTGTTTCTTGCCCCTGGAATTTTTGGATAGAACCAAAAAGAGTATTGGAATAAACGAAACCCGAAGATTCATTTTCTCGGGGCCCTCTGATAGGATAGAGTTCATCTGCAAGCCCTTGATTTTTCATTGATAAAACTTTCATTTTGCGAATGGTTCTTTCATCAATTCTATCATTGGTTGCACCACCTTGATACTGCATAACCCATATGGGGAATTTTTTAAATGAAATGATTACTTGCCCGTAAATACTCCTCCCCTCCGTAAAGTAATTTCTATAGGTATAGCCACCATCATTATACTCAATGATTTTCATATCACCCCCTGTTAATGAATTTATAATTACATTTTCAGGGTTTCTATAAAGAAAACGATTTGCTTTTATTAAAAACTCTTCCATTTACACTCTCGAAATTTTAATCTCATGCAGATAATAAGTCCTTAGAATTGTCAATGTATTAAAAAGATATGAAATTTAAAAATAATTATCATTGATAAAGGTTTTTTTATAAATATGTCGAAATTTTAGCTTCCCATGAAATTTTAACGTCAATTATGAGAGTCCGTATTACTCATGATGCTAACTGTGCATGAATAACCTTAGAAAAACCTTAAGAACAGAGTTTATTTGAAGCTTTTTTTACGAAATTAATCTAAATAATACATCTCATTACTAATAATTCCTTATGTATTCAATTTTTCAATTATTCCTATGGCTGGATACAAGCTTTTAGCACCATTCCTGGCTTTGTTGAATAAATTGGACTTTTGGCCGCAATCAGGATCAGATCATTCATGATGACCTGCTCCCTGTTGATTAAGTTTTTTCTGATACGATTTCCATATATTTCTGAATGTTATGTATGGCAATTATCTGCCATCTGAATACTTCGCCTGCAAAATGGAAAAACCCTGCCTTGCGGTAAAAGTCCATATTGTTCAAGTGGTTTTTTGGGTATATGTTTTCCGTACAAAACATAAGGAGTTATTAACAATAGCTATACCAGCGTATTTATGGTTGAAGGATGACGGCGGGGCAGATATCAAAGGTTCTGTCGATGTGAATGGGCGTGAAGGTTCAATTGAGATTCAAGGTTTTGGACACTCTCTGCATCTTCCAACTGACGGGGCTACAGGCAAGATCACCGGCACGCGTATACATGCGGCATTAGGTTTTGAGAAAGAATTCGACAGCTCTAGCCCTTATCTCTACAAAGCAACCGCCACCGGCCAAACCCTCCAATCAGCCGAGTTTAAATGGTACAAAATCAACGATGCAGGACAGGAAGTTGAGTACTTCAACATGTATCTCGAAGGCGTTAAAATTGTATCAATCTGCCCAACAATGCACCACATCAAAAACCCAGCCTTCGAGAAACATAATCACAACGAAAGTGTTGAGCTTCGCTATGAAAAAATCACATGGAAATATTGTGACGGCAACGTAATTTTTGCCGACGCCTGGAATGAGAGAGTGACCGCTTAAATGGCTGTCACCTGTAGCTATGTATTAAATGGGATGGAAACATCAATTCTGAGTTGTGCTGGTGTCGGCAATTTCCCTGCCTTCTCAGGCCAGTTAGTGGGTCGAAATAACCCGACATTAACTAATATCGCTGATCTGGGACAACTTCCTACAGGGCGTTACTTTATTGTCAGTCGCGTATCTGGGGGGCGCTTAGGCGGCATACGAAATGCTGTCCTTAAATATGGTTACGGCACTGACAGAGAAACATGGTTTGGGCTCTATCGCGATGACGGAAAGATAAACGATGAAACTTTTATGGAGGGAGTTAAACGTGGAAGTTTCCGGCTTCATCCAATCGGACCACAGGGACTCAGTGAGGGCTGTATTACCATGACATCACAATCCGATTTTGATTATCTTCGGACTGCATTGCTGGGTACCTCAATGATCGGTGTACTTGGGTCTTCGCTCAAGGCACACGGTACGATCAGGGTTACACTCGGATGAAGTGGATTAAGTATTTTTTTGCCGCATTGGGCTACCTTGTGGCGTTCTGCATACTTATGATCATCTTTACCCAAGTGATTGACAGCTATGTTACAGGTGAACAGATAGAAGGTTTCGCTCAATTTTGGGGAGTACATGACATAGAGGGAACGCTAGACCTTTATGTCGATGCCTCACTAATTATCTCAGGCTTAGTATCTATTCTGGTAATTCTGCTTTGTCGCATTTATATCCGGCGACATTTAAGATCATCAGACTAAGATACTCAGCAATTAGAATACAACGCCCACCAGGGCGTTTCTTTTAGCTAAACTCCGGCCAATCCTCAACTATTCCGAAATGTAATTCTGTATCACCTATTTTCAACGTAGCCCCGCGGCTTAATGCCTCCAACTCCCAGCGCGCAGCAGCGATTTTGCATTTCATCAATTCTCGCTCAATTTCAGGCAATCGCGCCCGTTCCTCAGCAGTCAGTCTTGCCGATGGAGCAACATCCCGGGCTTTTGTTGGGTCAAAACTTCGCTGTAACTTACTCACCTTCGGTGTTTCTTCCCGTATACGCGCCACAATCGCCCTCACGGCGGCAGTGTCTGTCCGAGCTGATAGAACTGTGGTGGCTCTGTCACGGGCAGAACGTGAAACACGGCAAGCTCGACAAAGCCAAACTGGAATTCATCTGCAACCTGATGGATGACCCGTGTTCTTTCCAAATTGATAGCCTGGCTATTACAAAATTTAAGTCTTTGAGATTGGCGAAGGGCGTTAAGGCAACAACGGTAAAGCGGGGCTGGAGTGTTCACATAGTGTCCACACCTGAGCATCTTTATAGGGTTTGTAGCTGCTTACGCCGCATATAACTCATTGATTTATCGTGATCACGTTGAAAGTACAGGAAAAATAAATGATAAAAAAGGCACATTTTTGTGCCTTTTGTTTTTTGAATTTCTGTAGAGTAGGGCGGCTTGTTATTGCGGGTCGCCGTTGAGCAGGGCGGAGACGCCCTGACGGTAGCGCTGTTCCAGCGTTTCGCGGCTGGTGGCGTCTACCTGGAGGTTGCGCAGACGTCCGTCCTGAATGCCGTAAACCCAGCCGTGCAGCGTGACTTTCTGGCCACGTTTCCAGGCTGATTGCATTACGGTGGAGTGGCCGAGGTTGTAAACCTGCTCAACCACGTTCAGCTCGCATAACTTATCGAGTCGCTTTTCCGGCGACAGTTCGCCCAGCAGTGAGCTATGTTTGTACCAGATGTCCCGGATATGCAACAGCCAGTTATTAATCAAACCCAGTTCAGGGTTTTCAACCGCCGCCTGTACACCGCCACAGCCGTAGTGACCGCAGATAATCACGTGTTCAACTTCCAGCACGTCGATAGCATATTGCACAACGGACAGGCAGTTAAGGTCAGTATGTATGACCAGATTGGCGACGTTGCGGTGAACGAACAGTTCACCCGGTTCAAGGCCGGTCAGGCGCTCGGCGGGGACGCGGCTGTCAGAACAGCCAATCCACAGAAAACGGGGTTTTTGCGATTCGGAGAGCCGCTCAAAGAAACCAGGATCTTCGTCGATCATGGTTTTGGACCAGGCTGCGTTATTAGCGATAAGTCTTTCTATGTCGTTCATGGAGGTTAATAGCCTGTAGCGAGCTAACTGCGATGGGGTAATATAGGGCAATGCCCCGACTTTTCAAGCTGATTCGGCATCTCCATTTACTCATTCTTACAACAGGGTTTTCACAAGAAGGTACGCTCCCTTTATGAATTATGCATTGGAACTGGAAAAGTTAACCAAAACTTACGCCGGTGGTGTACAGGCTTTGCGTGGAATCGATCTGCGCGTCGAAGCTGGCGATTTTTATGCCCTGCTTGGGCCGAACGGTGCGGGTAAATCCACCACCATTGGTATCATCAGTTCACTGGTCAACAAGACTGCCGGCAAAGTGCAGGTGTTTGGCTATGACATCGATAAAGATATCGTTAACGCTAAGCGTCAGCTCGGGCTGGTGCCGCAGGAATTTAACTTCAACCCGTTTGAAACGGTCATGCAGGTGGTGGTCAATCAGGCCGGTTATTACGGCGTGCCGCGTCCGCTGGCGCTTGAGCGTGCAGAAAAATACCTGACGCAGCTGGATCTCTGGGGCAAACGCAATGAGCGTTCGCGCATGTTGTCCGGCGGGATGAAACGCCGTCTGATGATCGCCCGTGCGCTGATGCACGAGCCTAAACTTTTGATCCTCGATGAGCCAACGGCGGGTGTGGATATTGAGTTGCGTCGCTCAATGTGGGGCTTCCTGAAAGAGCTGAACGCACAGGGCACGACCATTATTCTGACCACGCACTATCTGGAAGAAGCGGAAATGTTGTGCCGTAATATCGGCATAATTCAGGGCGGTCAGCTGGTGGAAAACACCAGCATGAAGGAACTGCTCTCGAAGCTGAAATCCGAAACCTTCATTCTGGATTTAGGGTCGAAAAGCCCGCTGCCGGTGCTGGAAGGGTATCGCAGTAAACTGACAGACACGTCAACACTGGAAGTGGAAGTCATGCGTGAGCAGGGACTGAACGCCCTGTTCAGCCAGCTAAGCAAGCAGGGCGTGCAGGTATTGAGTATGCGTAACAAGGCGAACCGTCTGGAAGAGCTGTTTGTCACGCTGGTGAACGGCAGCGAGGAAAAGAAATAATGTCGCAATTGTATTGGGTGGCACTGAAAAGTATCTGGATGAAAGAGATCAACCGCTTTGGTCGCATCTGGATCCAAACGCTGGTTCCACCGGTCATCACGATGACCTTATATTTCATCATCTTTGGTAATCTGATCGGCTCACAGATTGGCAACATGCATGGTTTCACTTACATGCAGTTTATCGTGCCGGGGCTTATCATGATGGCGGTGATCACTAACTCCTATGCCAACGTGGCCTCGTCATTCTTCAGCGCCAAATTCCAGCGCAATATTGAAGAATTGCTGGTGGCACCGGTGCCAACGCACGTGGTGATTGCCGGTTATGTGGGCGGCGGCGTGGCGCGTGGGATCTGCGTGGGGATCCTGGTGACGGCGATCTCGCTGTTCTTCGTCCCGCTGGTGATCCACTCCTGGTGGATCATCGCACTGACATTATTGCTGACTGCAATCCTGTTCTCACTGGGTGGTTTGCTGAACGCCGTGTTTGCGACAACGTTTGACGATATCAGCCTGATCCCGACCTTTGTGTTGACGCCGCTGACCTATCTGGGGGGCGTGTTCTACTCGCTTTCCCTGCTGCCACCCATCTGGCAGGCGATTTCCAAGCTGAACCCGATCGTTTATATGATCAGCGGATTCCGCTACGGTTTCCTGGGGATTTCTGATGTGCCATTGGTGTTTACCATGAGCGTGCTGGTGGCATTTATTGCGGTGTTTTACTTGCTGGCGTGGTACTTGATCGAACGCGGCAGAGGTTTACGTAGCTGATTTTTCTGTGCTCCCTCCCCGGTGAAGGGGAGGGTTGGGGTGGGGTATTAATGACCATATCTGAATCTGAAGTTGTCTGCTAAACCCCCTCCCGTCCTTCCCCTCTTTCAAGGGAAAGGCGTTTTATCAGGCCAGCTGAACCGGCACGGCTTTGGCGGTGCGTTTCAGCTGGTTTTCACCTTCGAAATAGGCCACTTTCGGCTGGTGCTGGCGGGCCTGTTCATCTGACATCTGCACGTAAGAACAGATGATCAGCAGATCGCCGACACAGGCACAACGCGCTGCCGCGCCGTTGACCGAAATAATCCGTGAACCGCGCTCTGCCGCGATGGCGTATGTCGAGAAACGCTGACCGTTATCAACGTTATAAATATCAATCGCTTCATATTCCAGAATGCCTGAGGCATCGAGAAAATCCTGATCGATGGCGCAGGAACCTTCGTAATGCAAATCAGCCTGGGTTACGTGAACCCGGTGCAGTTTGCCTTGCAGCATTGTACGTACCATTGCGTGTGTACCTTCGTGCGTAAAGAGTCTGGGGATCCGCCGTGCAGACGGACTCACAGTCCGGGGCATCCGGCGGCCAACATAGTTGCCGATTTGACCTGCGCTGTCTACTGCGTCAGATCAACCTCCTGGTTATCAATCAGTCGCGCTTTACCGAGCCAGGCCGCCATCAGGATCACGGCAGAGGTGCTGTCGACAGATAACTCCTGCAAGGTTTTCGCATCACGGATAAACAGTTCATCCGGCGTGAAACCCGCTTCGCGAAGCTGCTGCGCGGTTTCCTGTAACATTTCATCAGTATGGCGTTCACCCTGGCTCAGCCGTTCCGCCAGCATGTTCATAATTTTAAACAGCTGGGGCGCGATTTTACGTTCCTCATTGGTCAGGTAGCCATTGCGTGAACTCAGAGCCAGACCGTCTTTAGCGCGCACAATCGGCACGCCCACTATCTCAATATCGTAGCCCATGTCTTCCGCCATGGTGCGCAGCAGCGCCAGTTGCTGGAAGTCTTTCTGTCCGAAACAAGCCACCTGCGGCTGCACCAGATTAAACAGTTTGCTGACGATGGTTGAAACGCCACGGAAATGCCCCGGACGGCTCGCGCCTTCCAGAATGGTGGAGATCACCGGCACGTCGACCTGGGTCTGCCTTGCCAGCCCTTTCGGATACACTTCCGCCGGTGACGGTGCAAATACCAGATCCACGCCGCGTTTATTGAGCTTTTCGCAGTCTTCCTGCAAGGTTCGCGGATAACGTTCAAGGTCATCCGGACGCTCAAACTGCATCGGGTTGACGAAAATACTGACCACGACCACATCACCACGGGCTTTGGCTTCTTCCACCAGCGTCATGTGACCTTCGTGCAGATTGCCCATAGTCGGCACCAGCGCGATACGTTTATTATTCTTGCGGAACTCGCGGATTTCGCGACGCAGCAGCGCCACGCTGTCAATTATCAACACCAGCCTTCTCCCGATTATTTAAAGGAATGTTCTTCACCCGGATACACGCCCTGCGTGACCTGGTCGACATACAAACGTACCGCGCCACGAATATCGCCCGCTTCGCTGAGGAAATCTTTGGCGAATTTCGGTGTGTGACCACCGGTGATACCGAAGGCGTCATGCATCACCAGAATCTGTCCGTCGGTCACATTACCCGCACCAATGCCGATCACCGGGATGCTCAGTTCTTCGGTGACGCGCCGCGCCAGGTCAACCGGCACACATTCGAGTACCAGCAACTGCGCACCGGCTTCTTCCAGCATCATCGCATCTTTGATCAGCTGGTTCGCAGCCACTTCATCGCGCCCCTGTACTTTATAGCCGCCAAAAATATTGACCGATTGTGGCGTCAGCCCCAGATGCCCACAGACAGGCACGGCGCGTTCGGTCAGCATTCTGACCGTATCACACAGCCAGCTGCCACCTTCCAGTTTAACCATGTTACCGCCCGCGCGCATCAGCACTGCTGCGCTCTCAAAGGCCTGTTCCGGCGTGGCATAACTCATGAATGGCAGGTCAGCCAGTAATAACGCATGAGGTGCACCACGACGTACGCAGCGGGTGTGATAAGCAATGTCTTCTACGGTGACCGGCAGCGTGGAATCCTGGCCCTGAACGACCATACCCAGCGAGTCGCCGATCAGCATGACAGAGATGCCCTGTTCAGCAAACAGCTGTGCGAAACTGGCGTCATACGCAGTAATGGTCGCAAATTTATGTTTTTCCTGCTTCCATTGGCGAAGTTGGCTCAGCGTGGTTGGTTTCATGAACACGTTCCTTTGAATAATTCATCGGATAAATATGATGCCGGTATTCTACTGTATGAGCCGAAAGTCAGACAGCAAGTTCGGCAGATAGCCGGTTGACCGGTGCCTTAAGAAGTGATTAAGAAGCACCGGCTATAATGGCAAAAACGGAGGGAACCATGCGAATTCTGTTAGTTGAAGACGACAAAATGATCGGCGACGGCATCAAAGCCGGGCTGGCGAAACTGGGTTTTACGCTCGACTGGTTTACCGACGGGCTGACCGGCAGGGCTGCGCTCGACAGTGCGCCTTACGATGCCGTGATCCTTGATTTAAGCCTGCCGGGTATGGACGGTATGCAGCTTTTGCGCGAGTGGCGAAAGGCTGGCCGGGATACGCCAGTGCTGATCCTCACTGCGCGTGATGCGCTGGAAGAGCGCGTCAGCGGATTGCAGGCCGGTGCTGATGATTATCTGTGTAAGCCATTTGCGCTGGTGGAGGTCGCAGCCCGGTTACAGGCGCTGATCCGCCGTCGCCACGGCGTAATAACGCCGAAGGTCACCCATGGCGCGGTGGAATTTGATCCCGCAGCCCGCAGTGTGAAGCTCAACGGAGAAACCGTAACGCTGACGCCGCGTGAGGTGGCCGTGCTGGAATTGTTCCTTAACAACAAAGGCCGTGTACTGGCACGTACACTTATCCAGGAAAAGCTTTACAACTGGGATGACGAGGTCAGCAGCAACGCAGTGGAAGTGCATATTCACCATCTGCGCAGCAAACTCGGCAAAGGTTTTATTCGCACCGTGCATGGTGTGGGATACACGCTCGGCGATGAGGTAAAACCGGGTGAGGGAGGGGAGGCGTGAGGCGGCTGGATAAACTGAAAAAGTTGCAGAATCTCAGTCTGCGACTGCGCCTTATTCTGCTTTTTTCCATGCTGGCACTGCTGACCTGGCTGATTGCCAGCGGCGTGGCGTGGCATCAGACCCGCAAACATATCAATGAAGTTTTCGATACCCAGCAGATGCTGTTTGCCAAACGTCTGGCAGCCACCGGCTTAGGCGACCGCCTTAATCGGCAAAAAGACACTGAGCTGCCGGACACCAAAAAAATGGTACGCAAAGGCTCACGGGGCCATACCGATGATGACGCGCTGACATTTGCTATCTTCAATCGTCACGGGCAAATGTTGCTCAATGATGGTGAGAATGGCAAACACATCCGTTTTGACGGTGACACGCAGGGGTTTAATGATGTTGAACTCAGAGGGAACAGCGATGCCTGGCGTATGGTCTGGCTGACCTCGCCGGACGGGCAATATCGCGTGGCTGTCGGGCAGGAGCAGGATTATCGCAATGATATGGCGTGGAGTCTGGTGAGCGGCCAGCTGACGCCCTGGCTGGCCTCTTTACCTGTGTTATTGCTGGCGCTGATAATTATGGTGACGCTGGAGCTGCGGCCGCTGCGACGGGTCGCGGAAGGTCTGCGGCAGCGCTCACCGGAAGATGCCACACCTATCGGGACGCATCAGTTACCCGGTGAGGTTCTGCCGCTGGCAAATGCGCTCAATTCCCTGTTTGACCGCACCCGTCAAATGCTGGTGCGCGAACGGCGGTTTACGTCTGATGCCGCTCATGAGCTGCGCAGTCCGCTGGCGGCCTTACGTGTGCAAACGGAAGTTGTACAGCTTTCCGGCGATGATGCCCGGATGCGTGAACATGCGCTGGAAAACCTGATTACCAGTATCGATCGCGCCACGCGGCTGGTGGATCAGTTGCTGACGCTTTCCCGGCTGGAAAGCTTTTCCGCACCTGAAGAGCTGGAGCCCATCGACTGGCCGATGCTGATCGCACAAAGTCTGGCAGAGCAGGATTACCGCGCGCACAGTAAAGGCATTGAATTACGGTTTGAGGAGCAGGGGACGGCACCTGTTATGCGTGGTCAGTCACTGCTGCTTTCGCTGATGGTGCGTAATCTGCTGGATAATGCCATTCGTTATTCTGCCGCCGGGACCTGCGTCACGGTGCGGCTCGATACGCGGGGATTCACGGTAGAGGATCAGGGGCCGGGCATCAGTACCGAACACCTGTCGCGGCTGGGGGAACGTTTTTACCGGCCACCGGGACAGGAACAGACTGGCAGCGGATTGGGAATTTCGATCATACAAAGGATCGCGCAGTTACATCATCTGAACGTTGTATATCACAATAAAGCAGAAGGCGGACTGGAAGTGCGGGTCAGTCACTGAAGGAATTACCACCGCGTCAGGCCGTTAAGCGGCACGCGTGCGAGCAGACTGTGCAAGGTCTCGCCGTCAGGGAATACCAGTTCCGGTGCCAGATCGGCCAGCGGGTACAGCATGAATTCGCGGTTTTTCATGTCGTAATGCGGCACCGTTAATCGTTCTGTGTTGATCACCTGATCGCCATACAACAGCATATCAAGATCTAACGTACGTGGCCCCCAGCGTTCAGCCTTACGAACGCGTCCCTGATTTTGCTCGATCCCTTGTGTGCAATCGAGCAACTGTTCCGGCGGCAGCAGCGTGTCAAGCGCCACCACAGCATTCAGATAATCAGGCTGATCTTGCGGCCCCAGTGGTTTACTGCGGTAAAACGGGGATGCAGCCACAAAGCGGGTGCGCGGCAGATGTGCCAGCGCCTCCAGCGCGCAGTTTACCTGGTCAAGCGGACGGGCAAGATTACTGCCCAGAGCCAGGTAAACGCGGATCACTGACCGCCATCCTTGCGCGGAACCCGTTTACGCGGACGGCGCGGACGTGCACGGCGGGCCGGTGCCGCGTCGTCACCCAGCGTACCGAGCATGCTCTTCTGGGAGGCCGGAGTGGCTTCCTGGAACTCACCCCACCATTGCGCCAGACTCTGCAATTCGCGGTGCTGTTCCACTTCCGCACGCAGTACCAGTAAATCATACGCCGCGCGGAATTTAGGATGTTCCATCAGCTTGTGCGCACGTTTACCCTGACGGCGTGACAGGCGCAGTTGCAGCGCCCAGATATCACGCACCAGTGTGGTAATACGTTTCGGAATGGCCAGCGTACGGCATTGCTCATCAAGCACATCGTTCATGGCCAGTGCGAAGGCGTCGTAGTAGGTCAGCCCGCCTTCCTGCGCCAGCTTCTGCGCATGTTCAATCACCGGATACCACAGCATTGCGGCAAACAGGAACGCCGGATTGACGCGCTGATCGTTATGCAGACGGTGGTCGGTATTTTTCAGCACCTGGAGCAGAATATGTTCCATCGGGCTGTCACCTTGCTCAGTAAACTGGCGGGCAATCAGCGGGAACAAGGGCTGGAAGAGCTGGTATTCGCAAAGCTTTTTATACGTCTCTAAGCCGTAACCGGCCTGCAACAGCTTTAGCGATTCTTCAAACAGACGTGCGGGCGGAATTTCCTGTAGCAGCGTCGCCAGACGGGGGATCGGTCCGGCCGTTTCCGGGCTGATTTTCATGTCCAGTTTGGCCGCGAAACGTACCGCACGCAGCATCCGCACCGGATCTTCGCGATAACGGGTTTCAGGATCACCGATCAGACGGATGATACCATTTTCCAGGTCGCGCAGGCCGCCGGTGTAATCGCGGACCGTGAAGTCTGCAACACCGTAATACAGGCTGTTAATGGTGAAGTCACGGCGCTGGGCATCATCTTCAATGGTGCCAAAAATATTGTCGCGTAGCAGCATGCCATTAACGGCCTGCTGGGAGACGTTTTTATCGTCAGTCTCTTCATACTGTTCGTGGTGACCACGGAAGGTCGCCACTTCGATGATTTCCGGGCCAAACATGACATGAGCCAGACGGAAACGACGCCCCACCAGACGGCAGTTGCGGAACAGCTTGCGTACCTGATCCGGCGTAGCGTTGGTGGTGATGTCGAAATCTTTAGGTTTTTTATCCAGCAATAAGTCACGCACACCGCCGCCAACCAGGAAGGCTTCAAAGCCAGACTTGTTCAGACGGTATAAAACTTTCAGGGCGTTTTCGCTGATATCACGACGAGAAATGTTGTGCTCATCGCGGGGAATAATCGTCATCGCACGGGTTTCACCCGCGTAATCGAATGAGGGGCGCGGTTTCTGTACGTGTTCGGCAGAAGGACGCGGGGCTCGCTGTTCATTGCGGTCGCTGCGCGGGTCGTTATGACGATCACCACGGGTATCGCTGCGTTCGCCACGAGGCGGATAAGATGACGAAGAACGCCGGTTGTTGTTATTGCGGCGTTCGCCTCTGTTCGCGTTGTCTTCCCGGCGGCCGCGATTTTCACGGCGTTGCTCGTTGTCACGGCGTTCGGGGTTTTTTGCCTTCACATTGCCTTCAGCCACAGGAGACGGATCACGACGGGAAGTCTCCTCGCGATGAGGTTCTGCATGAAGCGCGGCTTCGTCATGAACAGCCTTTTCTTCACGAACGACTTTATCTTCACGAACTAGCACCTTACGGCAAAAATTGGCTACTCGGGTAAAAATGGTACACCTCGATAGTGACTGAAAAAAATGGGCGTGACGCAAAAACAGCGGCTAATCATAGCTCACGACAGGCGCTTTGAGAATGCCGAAGTCACATCTGCTGCGCATTAGCGTTCCGGCGCGGTATCGCTGATGGCGTCCAGTGTGTTGTCGCCCAGCGTAATAATAAAGGCAAAGGATAATCCTGCCAGTTTTCCGGCAGCGTTTGTCCTAAAAATTTCAGCGCTTTAATGATAACCGGTCGCGGATCGCCCGCAGGCAGCGCCGGAGCGTGATTCTGCTTGGAAAGCTTATCGCCATCTTCATTCACCGCCAGCGGCAAATGCAGATATCCCGGTTGCGGATAACCCAGATGCCGGTACAGCGAAATCTGGCGCACGGTCGGTTCAATCAGATCCGCACCGCGTACAATGTGATTCACGCCCTGAAAATGGTCATCGACCACTACCGCAAGATTATAGGCAAACAGCCCGTCGCGGCGGCGGATAATAAAATCTTCTTCGGCCAGTTGATGGCTGGCCTGCAAATGCCCCTGAAGGTCATCGTCGAAACCGTACACCGGCAATGTCTGATGCAGGCGGATGGCAGCATTTTCCGGGCTGAGTTTCAGGTCACGGCAGTGGCCGTCATAGGTGCCACCGATCTGCGCAATACGCTGGCGGGTGCAGCTACAGTAATAACTTTTTTGCTGATGGTACAGCCCGTCCAGTACTTCGCGGTAAGCGCTGTGACGTTTTGACTGCCAGACCACTTCACCCTCCCATTCCAGCCCGTAACGTTCCAGCGTTCTCAGGATACGGTCAGCAGAGCCGGGAATCTCACGCGGCGGATCGATATCATCGATGCGCACTAACCAGGTGCCATTTTGCGAGTGGGCATGCAGATAGCTGCCAAGAGCGGCGATCAGGGAACCAAAATGGAGGTCACCGGAAGGTGAAGGGGCGAAACGGCCTGTGTATTTTTTTCGCGGCATAAGAATGGGGGACAGCGTTAAAAGGGAACGCGGTGCATGACGCACCGCGTGGAACCCGGACTTAGCCAGCCATCTGCTTTTCGCGGATTTCTGCCAGAGTCTTACAGTCGATACACAAATCAGCGGTAGGACGGGCTTCAAGACGGCGGATGCCAATCTCAACGCCACAGGAATCGCAATAACCGAAATCCTCGTCTTCCACTTTTTTCAGTGTTTTTTCAATCTTTTTGATCAGCTTACGTTCACGGTCACGGTTGCGCAGTTCGAGGCTGAATTCTTCTTCCTGAGCGGCACGGTCAACCGGATCAGGGAAGTTTGCGGCTTCGTCCTGCATGTGTGAAACGGTACGATCGACTTCATCCCTGAGCTGATTGCGCCATGCTTCAAGAATCTTTTTGAAGTGAGCCAGCTGAGCGTCGTTCATATACTCTTCGCCCGGCTTCTCTTGATACGGCTGCACCCCAGCGATAGCGAGAATGCTCAAGGACGACGTCTTACGGGTTTGGCCTTCTTGCATGATGCTTCTCCTACATAACACGCACTATGTTCATCCACTTTTCACATTCCGGCATGGCCGCAATGTGCAGGCTTCGAACATTTCGATCCCCAACGGGGGAAAAAATCAGGCCGCTATAAATAACAGAAGGCAACGAGGTTGGCAATTATTCCTCGCAGGTGCTTGACAAGCCTGTGAGGAAAAGCGTATTCGCGACCGGTTTTTTATGCCGCCGACAGGGTATTACAGGGTTATCCGAACGTTTTATGTTCACTGATTGACAGTGTCAGCAGCGGTACTCTTTTTGTGAGGCGGATACCCTCAGCAGAAAGTTCAGCACCGTAGCACATCACTTCAACACCCTTGTTTTGTACATACTTCAGTAAATCGGTATAACGCGGATCAATATGGTGTGCAGCGGATACGCTTTCAATACCTGAATGTAAAACAGCGAAGAAAAGTACTGCCCGCTGCCCTTGCTCTGCCATTGACTGTAACTCGCGTAAATGCTTCTGACCGCGCAGTGTGACTGCATCGGGGAAGAATCCCAGCCCCTCCTGCAACAACGTGACAGATTTCACTTCAATATAGCAGTCAGGTTGATTTTCTGCCTGTAACATCAAGTCTATACGGCTGTTTTCGGCGCCGTATTTTACTTCGGTCATTAATTTACTGTAACCGGATAATTCCGGTATTCGCTGTTCATTGATCGCTTCGCGTACCAGCTGATTGGCCCGCAGCGTATTCACGCAAATCCAGTGTTTTTGTTGGGTTTCGGTCAGTTCCCAGCTGTGCGGATATTTGCGTTTGAGATTGTCCGAAGTGGAATACCAGACGGTGTCGCCGGGTGTTGCACAACCGGTCATCGCGCCGGTGTTGGCGCAATGTAAGGTCAGTTCCGTGCCGTCTGGCGTAATCACGTCGGCGAGAAACCGTTTGTAACGTTTGATCAGCGTGGCAGATTGAAGCGCAGGCTCGAAGTCCATGAAAGTTTCCGTGTGAATGGCTCTTGTGAAAGAGAGTGCTAAAAAAGATCAGCTTTCCTGTGTATCGCCCAGCGGCCAGGTTTGCAGGCTGTGGTAACGGGTGCGTCCCCGTTCAAACAGGGATTCGTACAAACTGAATCCGGTGGCGTCCAGTTGCCAGCCGGGCGTGGCCGGAGGAATAGCGACCGGACGGGTCGCGCTGCGATACAGCGACACATGGGGATGAAACGGCAGGGTACTCTGATAACACCCGTTGCGTGCTGCGTGTGATCGCAATACGGAGGCCAGTTGCAACAGCGCATTCGGTGCGCGCTTTGTGCCGATCCACACCACGCCGGACCCCGGCCAGTGGCCGATATCATCCAGTTGCAGGCTGAATTTTTGCGCCTGAATACGCCCGGCAACGCCGGTCAGTGCCCGGGCTTTCAGATCACTGATTTCGCCTAAAAATGCCAGCGTAATGTGCAGGCTGGCGGCAGCGACGGGGCGGCCGGTTTCTGGCGGGAAGTTGTCCGCACGCCACGCAATTACCTGCTTTTGCATTTTTGCGGGCAATGATAAGGCGAAAAACAGGCGGCGTTCGGCAGACATAGTGTTTCCTGTGAAGACAAATCACGGCAACATGCCGGATGTGGGGCTAAATGCTACAATGCCCGCCGTTTAAAGTTAACTCTCATGGAGAATTCATTGACTTCTTTGCCGGTCAGCGCCGTACTCGAACCGCTTTTAGCCGCATTGCAACAGGCGCCGCAAATCCTGCTGCTGGCTCCGACCGGCGCCGGTAAATCGACCTGGCTGCCGTTGCAGTTGCTGAAACAGGCTAACCTGCCGGGCAAGATCCTGTTGCTTGAACCGCGCCGTCTGGCAGCGAAAAACGTCGCCTTTCGCCTGGCACAGCAACTGGGCGAAACGCCGGGGCAGACGGTGGGATATAGCATGCGTGCTGAAAGCAAAACCAGCGCGGCGACCCGCCTTGAAGTGGTGACCGAAGGTATTCTCACCCGCAGGGTACAGGCTGATCCCGAACTGACCGGTGTGTCGATGGTGATCCTCGATGAATTTCATGAGCGCAGTTTGCAGGCCGACCTGGCGCTGGCATTGTTACTCGATGTGCAAAATGCCCTGCGCGACGATTTAAAGATCCTGATAATGTCGGCTACGCTCGATAACCTGCGTTTATCGGATTTGCTGCCGGATGCGCCGGTGATTGAATCCGCAGGCCGCAGTTTCCCGGTGGATCGCCAGTATCTTTCCCTGGCTTCGCATGAACGGCTGGACGAGGGTGTGGCGCGTGTTGTCAGCCGTCTGATGGGCGAAAATCATGGCTCCATGCTGCTGTTTTTGCCGGGTGTAGCGGAAATCACCCGTGTACAAAACCTGCTGACGGGCAGACTGGCGCAGGATGTCGATCTCTGTCCGCTGTACGGCGCGCTGTCATTAGAACAGCAGCAAAAAGCCATTCAGCCTTCGCCTGCCGGACGCCGTAAAGTGGTGCTGGCGACGAACATTGCCGAAACCAGTCTGACCATCGAAGGGATCCGTCTGGTGGTCGACAGCGGCCTGGAGCGCAGCGCCCAATTTGACCCGCGTAGCGGCCTGACACGGCTGGTGACGCAACGAGTCAGCCAGGCCTCGATGACCCAACGTGCGGGTCGTGCAGGGCGTCTGGCGCCGGGCCTCTGCTGGCATTTATTCAGCAAAGATCAGGCTGAACGCGCCAGTCAGCAGGCGGAAGCCGAAATGCTGCAAAGCGACCTGAGCAGCTTCTGGCTGGAGTTATTGCAGTGGGGCTGTCAGGATCCGGCACAGCTACAGTGGCTGGATACGCCGCCCGCTGCCGCGCTGTCTGCCGCAAAAAATCTGTTACAGCAGCTCGGCGCGACCGATGCACAAGGCAAGCTCACCGCTGCCGGGCAACGTATGGCTCAACTCGGCTGCGAGCCGCGACTGGCCGCGATGCTGATTTCTGCCGCCGCACAAAGTCCTGAAGCGCTGGCCACGGCGGCGCTGCTGGCAGCGATGCTCGAAGAACCGCCACGCGGCGGATTGCCGGATATGGATTACTGGTTCAGCCGCCCGCAAGGCAACTGGCAGCGGCGGGCAAAGCAACTGTCGCAGCGCACCGGCGCGAAAAGTGGTGAACCGGATATCGCACTCGCGCCGTGGTTACTGGCGCAGGCGTTCAGTGACCGTATCGCACAGCGGCGCGGCGACGATGGCCGCTATTTACTGGCGAACGGGCTGGGCGCGTCTTTGCCGCAGGATGACGGACTGACCCGTTCGCCGTGGTTAGTTGCCCCGCAGTTATTGCAGGGTAACAACAGCCCGGATGCCCGCATTTTGCTGGCAATGGCTCTGGATATCACGCAACTGCCGTCGCACCTGCCCGCAATTGTGAAAGAGCAGACAGCGGTGGAATGGGATGAAGAAAAAGGCACACTGCGTGCCTGGCGACGCTGGCAGATCGGGCGTCTGGTGCTGAAAGCCAATCCGCTGGCAAAGCCGGACGATGAAGAGCTGCAACAGGCGCTGATCGGCTGGATCCGCACACAAGGTTTGCAGGCGCTGAACTGGTCTGTGGCCGCGGAGCAATTGCGCCTGCGTCTGATCTGCGCCGCAAAATGGCTGCCGGAAGCAGGCTGGCCGGCGGTTGACGAGCAGGCATTGCTCGACAATTTAGAACGCTGGTTACAGCCGTCTTTACAGGGCGTTCGCTCATTAAAATCATTGCAACAGGTTGATTTACATGAGGCTTTGTTAAGATTGCTTGACTGGCAACAACGTCAGCGTCTGGACAGCGCGTTGCCGACACATTACACCGTACCGACTGGCAGTCGTCTGCCAATCCGTTATCATGCAGACCAGCCCCCGGCACTCTCGGTGAGAATGCAGGAGATGTTCGGCGAACAGCGCAGCCCGCAACTGGCGGAAGGGCGTATTGCGGTGGTGCTGGAACTGCTGTCACCGGCGCAGCGGCCGTTGCAAATCACCGCCGATCTGGCGGCATTCTGGCAGGGTTCGTACCGTGAGGTGCAGAAAGAAATGAAAGGGCGTTATCCGAAACATCCGTGGCCGGACAATCCGGCGGAGGCGCTGCCGACGCGGCGCACCAAAAAGGCTTCTGCGCCATGAAGAAATGTACAGAGAACCCCTTTTTTTCAGACATTTCTTCTGGGCGAAATGTAAAGCGGGGCACAGAGTAAGCGCCTTGCTGCCTGAACTTCAGGCACGATAATCTATCCTTTTGAAATAACGTGTTTTTTGAAATCAAAAATGAAAATGACTCAGCTAAGCAGAATCATTATGACGAACACAGCAGCGCGTTGGGAGAATGACTAATGTCTGGCGATGATCGCGAGCCGATTGGCCGTAAAGGTAAACCTGCCGGGCGCAAGCCTGCGCGGGCTCGTCCCGTTCGCCGTAGCCGCCGGGATGACGACTACGAAGAATACGAAGAGGAAATCGATGACGAGTATGAGGATGATGATGACGAAGCAGAACGGGGGTCGCGCATGAGCCGTAAAGCCCCGCCACGTAAAGCCAACAAAGGCGGGAAGAAAAGCAAGAAGCGCTGGCTGTTCTGGTTGTTAGTCAAACTGTTTGTCGTCTTCCTGATTTTGCTGGGGATTTACGCGGTTTATCTCAACAAGCAAATTCATGACCGTATTGATGGCGGCAAAGTCTGGCAGTTACCTGCGGCGGTGTATGGCCGTCAGGTCAATCTTGAGCCGGACATGCAAATCAGCAAAGCTGAAATGGTCGGGTTGCTGGAAGGCACGCAGTATCGCGAAGTCACGCGCATCACCCGCCCGGGCGAGTTTACGGTTCACGCGAATTACATTGATTTGCTGCGCCGCCCGTTTGATTTCCCGGAAGGGAAAGAAGGGCAGGTCAACGCCCGCCTGATGTTTGACGGCAGCAGCCTTTCAGAGATTAAAAACCTGGATAACCAGCGTGATTTCGGGCTGTTTCGCCTTGATCCGCGTCTGATCACCATGTTGCAGGCGTCGAATGCCAACGGGGAACAGCGTCTGTTCGTGCCGCGTTCCGGCTTCCCGGATTTGCTGGTCGATACGCTGCTGGCCACGGAAGACCGCCATTTCTACGAGCATGATGGTATCAACTTCTATTCCATTGGTCGTGCCGTGGTGGCTAACCTGACCGCGGGTCACGCGGTGCAGGGCGGTTCAACACTGACACAACAGCTGGTGAAGAACCTGTTCCTGACCAACGAACGTTCGCTGAGTCGTAAAGCGCGTGAAGCGGTGATGGCCATCCTGCTTGATGCGGATTACAGCAAGGATCGCATTCTCGAGCTGTATCTGAACGAAGTGTATCTCGGTCAGAGCGGGTCCGATCAGATCCGCGGTTTCCCGCTGGCGAGCCTGTATTACTTTGGCCGTCCGGTGAATGAACTGAGCCTCGATCAGCAGGCCTTGCTGGTGGGTATGGTAAAAGGTGCCTCGCTGTATAACCCGTGGCGTAACCCGCAGATGGCGTTGCAACGTCGTAATCTGGTGCTGCGTTTACTGGTTGAGCAGAAAGTTATCGATCAGGAACTGTATGACATGCTGAGCGCCCGCCCGCTGGGTGTGCAGCCGAAAGGCGGGGTGATTTCGCCGCAGCCAGCATTTATGCAGATGGTGCGTCAGGAACTGCAGGCCAAACTGGGCGATAAAGTTCAGGACATGTCCGGGGTGAAAATCTTCACCACGCTGGATCCGATTTCTCAGGATGCGGCGGAAAAAGCGGTCGAGGAAGGCATTCCGTTACTGCGTAAGAAAAGCGGTCTGAATGATATCGAGACGGCGATGGTGGTGGTTGACCGCTATACCGGTGAGGTGCGGGCGATGGTCGGCGGCGCGGAAACGCAGTTCGCGGGCTTTAACCGTGCCATGCAGGCGCGACGTCAGGTCGGCTCGCTGGCTAAACCGGCGACCTACCTGACCGCGTTGTCTCAGCCGGATAAATACCGTCTGAACACCATTCTGGCTGACCAGCCGCTGACGTTGAAACTGGCGAACGGCCAGACATGGTCGCCGAAAAACGATGACCATCAGTTCCGGGGCCAGGTTCTGCTGGTGGATGCCCTGGCGCGTTCAATGAACGTCCCGACAGTTAATCTGGGGATGGCCGTTGGCCTCGACAACATCACCAAAACGCTGATTGATTTGGGGATACCGAAAGAATCGCTGAACCAGACGCCATCCATGCTGCTGGGTGCGATTGCCCTGACGCCGATGGAAGTCGCGCAGGAATACCAGACCATAGCCAGCGGCGGCAATAAAGCGCCACTGTCTGCGGTGCGCTCGGTGATTGCTGAAGACGGCACGGTGCTCTATCAGAGCTTCCCGCAGGCGGTACGGGTGATCCCGCCGCAGGCTGCATATCTGACGTTGTATGCCATGCAACAGGTGGTGCAGGAAGGGACCTCACGTGCCCTGGCGAATAAATTCCCGAAACTGCATCTGGCAGCGAAAACCGGTACCTCGAACGAACTGCGTGACAGCTGGTTTGCCGGCATCGATGGTAACCAGGTGGCGATCACCTGGGTAGGTCGTGATAACAATGGTCCGTCCAAACTGTGGGGGTCCACCGGTGCGCTGGTGCTTTACGGACGCTATCTGGAAAACGGCACACCTCAGCCACTGGATCTGCAAATGCCGGAAGGCATCAGTACGATGAATATTGATGGCAGCGGTAACTTTGTCTGTGGCAACAGCGGTGGCCTGTTGGGCGGAAGTGGTGCAGTGCGTTCAATCCCGGTCTGGACCGATTCGCCTGACGCCATGTGCCAGGCGTCTGTGACTGCTGTTCAGCAACAACAGCAACAGATCCAGCAACAGCAACAAATCCAGCAGCAACAACAATCCGGGCAGCAACAGCCGCAGGATGAGAAGAAAGACAGTAACGGTGTTGCGGGTTGGATCAAGGATATGTTCGGCTCAGGGAATTAATTCCATAAACCTCAAAGGCGCAATGAAAGTTGCGCCTTTTTTATTTGTTATTCTCACTCAAATTAACCCGCCGCGTTTTACATCTTCTGCAAATACACCACATTCATTCCCGTTTAATTTATAAGAGTTTTTACCCCTGTTTAACATGGGGAGATTTTTTATTCGTTCGGACAATCTATACATTAAATAGGCTTGCAGCCGCGCAAGCATTGAGCATAATATGCGACGGTTATAATAATAATTATCGTTTACATTCCCATTACTCCTCCAGAGATTATGCAATGGTTTCTCAACGTTCGCTTTCAACCTCAGTCCGACAAGGCGCATTTAGGCGCCGGACGTTAGCTTTAACTATCGCCGCTGTGCTCAGCTCTGCCGCGTTTTATGCCGGTGCAGCCACCACCGCGCCTGCGAAAGAAGACACCATCAACGTGACCAGCCAGGCAACGGCTGAAGCGGCGCCAGAATCGGCATGGGGGCCGGCGGCCACTATCGCTGCGAAACACAGCGCAACCGGCACGAAAACCGACACGCCGCTGGTGAAGACACCACAATCTGTTTCCGTGGTCACCCGCGAAGAAATGGACATGAAGCAGCCAGGGACCGTGAAAGAGGCGCTGGGCTATACGCCGGGCGTCTTTGCCAGTCGTGGCAGCTCTAACACTATTGACGCCATGGCCATCCGTGGCTTCACCTCGGTCAACACTAACCAGTATCTCGATGGCATCAAACTTCAGGGGGATAACTATTCCGAAGTGTCGATGGATCCGTACATGCTGGAGCGCGTTGAAGTGCTGCGCGGGCCGTCTTCCGTTTTGTACGGTAAGAGCAACCCTGGCGGTGTCGTCAGCATGGTCAGCAAACGCCCGACGACTGAACCGCTGAAAGAAGTGCAGTTCAAAATGGGTACCGATAACCTGTTCCAGACCGGTTTTGATTTCAGCGATGCTATCGATGATGCAGGCGTCTATTCTTACCGTCTGACCGGCGTGGCGCGCAGTCAGGATGCGCAGCAGGAAATGGCAAAAGAGAAACGCTATTCAATCGCGCCGTCTTTCTCATGGCGTCCTGATGATAAAACTGACTTTACCTTCCTGAGCAATTTCCAGAACGATCCGGATGCCGGATTCTACGGATGGTTACCTCGTGAAGGGACTGTGGTGCCGTATTACGACGCCAATGGAAAAGCGCATAAATTACCGACAGATTTCAACGAAGGTGAAGCGGGTAACCGCATGTCCCGTAACCAGAAAATGGTCGGTTACAGCTTCGCCCATCAGTTTGATGATACCTGGACGGTTCGCCAGAACCTGCGTTACACCAAACTCGATACGGAATATAAATCGGTTTACGGCTTCGGCTACCTCGGTAACGGTAACATTACCCGCAGCTATGTTCAGTCCAAAGAGAAGCTGGCGAACTTTGATGTCGATACACAGGCTCAGGCTAAATTCGGCACCGGCGATGTCGGTCACACCGTGCTGGTGGGTGTCGATTACATGCGTATGCGTAATGACATTAATGCCGATTACGGCAGCGCAAGTAATCTGAACCTGGCCAATCCGCAATACGGTAACGGCAATGTTTCGCTCTATTTCCCGTATAAGCTCCTCAACCGTCAGGAACAAACCGGCCTGTACGCGCAGGATCAGGCGGAATGGAACAAGTGGATCCTGACCGTCGGTGGCCGTTACGATTTTGCGAAAAGCTCAACCTACACCCGCACTACCAACAGCGCATCGCAGATTAACGACCAGCAGTTTACCTGGCGTGGTGGTCTGAACTACCTGTTCGACAATGGTATTTCTCCATACTTCAGCTACAGCGAGTCGTTTGAGCCAACGGCAGGCGCGACCAAGCAAGGTCAGCCTTTCGATCCTTCAATGGGTAAGCAGTACGAAGCCGGGATCAAATACATCCCGAACGATCGTCCGGTCAGCCTGACGGCCGCGGTATACCAGCTCACGAAAGACAAAAACCTGACAGCTAACCCGTCTGATGCCGCCTTCAGCGTTCAGTCCGGTGAGATCCGTTCGCGCGGTGTGGAACTGGAAGCCAAAGCCGCGGTGAATGCCAACATCAACGTCACGGCGTCTTACACTTACACCGATGCAAAATACACGCATGACACCAATTTCGAAGGCAAGCGTCCTGTTGAAGTGCCGGCAAATATGGCGTCTTTGTGGGCAGATTACACCTTCCACGAAACCGCGCTCAGCGGCCTGACGCTCGGTTCTGGTGTGCGCTATGTGGGGGCAAGTTCGAGCTTCTACACCGCAAACGGCGTGAATGCATCCAGAGAAAATGAGGCATTCAACGTCTCGTCCTATACGCTGGTCGATGCCACGGTGAAATACGATCTGGGTCGTTTCGGTATGCCGGGTTCTTCTGTTGGTCTGAACATCAACAACCTGCTGGATCGTGAATATGTCGCCAGCTGCTACCGCGATTACGCCTGTTACTGGGGTTCAGATCGTCAGGTGGTTGCAACAGCGACATTCCGCTTCTGATACCCGTCAACGCATCTGCAACCAGAATTATTTAGGGTATCGGTAGCAGTGACGTGGTCAAATCCGGGCACGCTGGTCGTGCCCGTTTCCTGTTCTCAACCAGATGTCGACGTAGAAAATCTTATGCCTGATAACAACGTACATCCTTCTTCCCCGCTGCCAGACAGCGTATTTCGCCTGCAAGATGTCAGCTTTACCGTGCCGGGGAGAACGCTGCTGGCGCCACTGTCGCTGACTTTTCCACAGGGAAAAGTGTGCGGACTGATTGGTCATAACGGGTCGGGAAAGTCGACGTTACTTAAAATGCTCGGGCGGCATCAGTCTGCGACATCCGGAACGATTTATCTCAATGAAACGCCACTGGCACAGTGGGACAGTAAAGCCTTTGCGCGTCAGGTTGCCTACCTGCCGCAGCAGCTTCCTGCCGCAGAAGGTATGACCGTACAGGAACTGGTGGCGATTGGCCGCTATCCCTGGCACGGCGCACTGGGGCGTTTCAAGCCTCAGGACAAAGAAAAGGTTGAAGAAGCTATTGCACTGGTCGGCCTCAAACCGTTTGCCCGGCGTCTGGTAGACAGCCTCTCCGGCGGCGAACGTCAGCGCGCCTGGCTGGCAATGATGGTGGCGCAGGACAGCCGTTGCCTGCTGCTCGATGAACCGACTTCTGCGCTGGATATTGCCCATCAGAAAGACGTGCTGGCGTTGATCCAGCGTCTGAGCCGTGAAAAAGGCTTAACGGTGATCGCGGTGCTGCATGACCTGAACATGGCCGCACGTTATTGCGATCAGCTGATGGCTTTGCGCGGTGGCGAAATGATTGCACAGGGCGCGCCGCAAGAGATGATGCGCGGCGATGTGCTTGAACAAATTTATGGTATTCCGATGGGTATCCTGCCGCATCCTGCGGGTGGCGCGCCGGTGAGCTTCGTATACTAATATGTCTGATATTTCAAACTTTTCCGGATTAACCCGTCGCCGTCTGTTGCAGATGATGGCGCTTTCCCCGTTGCTGACGTCGCTGCCGGCACTGTCGGCATCGCGTCCTGATCTCAGCCGGATTATTGCCCTTGAATGGTTGCCTGCCGAGTTGCTGATCGCACTCGGCGTGATGCCGCTGGCGATTGCAGATATTCGTAATTACAACACCTGGGTTGTTGAACCGACGCTGGCTCCGGGCGTGATTGATGTCGGTCAGCGTACCGAACCTAATATGGAACTTATTCAGCAACTGAAACCCTCGCTGTTGCTGATCACTTCCGGTTATGGCCCGACCACCCGTCAGCTCGAAACGATCGCGCCGGTGCTGGGCGTTAAAGCCAATGACGGTTCGGCGAAACCGCTAAATCTGGCCATCAGTTCTCTGCATAAACTGGCCGATACCCTCGGGTTACAGGATCGCGCCGAAACGCATTTGCAGTTGTACCGCAACACGCTGACGCAAACCCGCGAGCAACTGAAGCCGGTCGCGCATCAGCCGCTGCTGTTAATCACCTTCATTGATACGCGCCACGTTCTGGTGTTTGGCGTAGGCAGCATGTTCCATGAAGTGATGGGCGAACTCGGGCTGACTAACGCCTGGGCGGGGGAAGGCAGCTTCTGGGGCAGCGTATCGGTGGGCGTTGAGCGCCTGGCCAGCATTAAAAATGCCCGCGTATTGTGTTTCGAACATGACAACACCGACATGATGGATGCCGTGGCGAAAACGCCGCTGTGGAAATCCATGCCGTTCGTACGTGCGGATCAGTTCAGCATCGTGCCCGCCGTGTGGTATTACGGCGCAACCTTCAGCGCGATGCACTTCTGCAAGACGTTAACCCGAACCCTGAGGAAACCGGTATGAATCGCCGTGCGCTCAGCGTTTCGCTGCTCCTGCTGATTCTCCTGACGCTGGCCGCCGGTGCGCTCAGTATCTACAACCTGCATCAGCAACTGCCTTATGCGCAGTGGCGCGGCGCGCTATGGCATCCTGATATCGACAATGTTCAGCAGATGCTTTTTCATTACAGTTTGCTGCCGCGTGTCGTCGTGGCCTTGCTGGCGGGAGCCGGGCTGGGACTGGTCGGTTTGCTGTTCCAGCAGGTGTTGCGCAATCCGCTGGCGGAACCCGCAACACTCGGTGTCTCGGCGGGCGCACAGCTCGGTCTGACGGTGGCCACTTTGTGGGCGCTGCCGGGCGGAATGATCACCCAGCAGTTTGCCGCCATGACGGGCGCGGTGGTTATCGGTGCACTGGTGTTCGGTATTGCCTGGGGCAAACGCATGTCACCGGTCACGCTGATCCTCGCCGGTCTGGTGCTCGGCTTATATTGCAGTGCGGTGAACGGCCTGATCGGCATTTTCAACTATCAGAATCTGCAAAGTTTGTACATGTGGAGCAGTGGTGCGCTGAACCAGCAGGACTGGGATGTGGCGAGTTTCCTGCTGCCACGTGTGATTATCGTCTGGCTGCTGGCATTTTTGTTGCAGCGTCCGATGACGTTGCTGGGGCTGGATGACGGTGTTGCCAAAAATCTCGGCCTCGGGCTGTCAGCGGCGCGTCTTGCTGTGCTGACGCTGGCGATTCTGATGAGTGCGCAACTGGTTAATGCGGTGGGGATTATCGGCTTTATTGGCCTGTTTGCACCGCTTCTGGCAAAAATGTTGGGCGCACGTCGACTGGCTGTACGGCTGGTCATGGCGCCGGTGATCGGTGCGTTGCTGCTTTGGTTTACCGATCAGGTGATGCAAACCATCACCACATTCTGGATGGAAATTCCGACCGGTGCCGCGACGGCGCTGGTGGGTGCGCCGCTGCTGTTATGGCTGCTGCCGCGTCTGCGTAATAACATGGCACCGCCGCCGATGAATCAGGGCGACCACGTGCCTGATGAACGTCAGCATCTGGTGCGCTGGGTGTCACTGGCACTGACCGTGTTGTTCTTCGGCCTGATGGTTGCGCTGATGGCCGGACGTAACGCCACCGGCTGGAGCTGGTCAACCGGTGCCGACCTGCAGGCACTGTTGCCGTGGCGTTTACCGCGCGTGCTGGCAGCGCTGGCGGCAGGCGTGATGCTGGCGTCATCCGGTGTGCTGATTCAAAAACTGACCGGTAATGCAATGGCCAGCCCGGAAGTGCTGGGGATCAGCTCCGGTGCGGCGACGGGTGTGGTGGTGATGATGTTTATCGTGCCGGGCGATGCCTTTGTATGGCTGTTGCCGGCGGGCACGGCCGGTGCGGCGCTGACGCTGCTGGTGATTATGGTCGCCTCGGGGCTGCGAAGTTTTTCGGCCGAACGTATGTTACTGACCGGTATCGCGCTGAGTACCGCATTCACCACGCTGATGACGTTGCTGCTGGCGAGCGGCGATCCGCGCATGGGCGGCTTGCTGACCTGGCTTTCCGGTTCAACCTATTCCGTTTCTGCACAAGCGGCGTGGCGCACGCTGATCCTGGCCGGGGTGCTGATGGTTCTTGTGCCATTCTGCCGCCGCTGGATCAATATTCTGCCACTGGGTAGCGTGACGGCGAAATCGGTCGGAGTGGCGCTGACGCCCACCCGCGTGGCGATCTTACTGCTGGCGGCGGTGATGACGGCAGCGGCGACGCTGACGGTCGGACCGCTGAGTTTTGTCGGGCTGATGGCACCGCATATGGCGCGTATGATGGGATTTCGCAGGGCGATCCCGCAGTGGATGGTCGCCAGCGTGCTGGGCGGGTTGCTGATGGTCTTTGCCGACTGGTGCGGACGTATGATCATCTTCCCGGATCAGATCCCCGCTGGTTTGCTGGCGACGTTTATCGGCGCACCGTACTTTATTTATCTGCTGAGAAAGCAGGCACAATAATAAAAAAGGGCACTCCGGTGAGTGCCCTGAAATCAGCTGATATCGTCTTAAAAATTCACTTTTAAACCGACAGCGGCCTGATAGTTGCTGTAATCATTTTCACCGGCAGAGGCACCCGCCTGACCCCAGACCTGTATGTTTTCTGACGCTTTTCCGCTGAGACCCATCCGCAATCCATAGCGGTTTTCCGGGACATCGCTGCTGAGGGTATCGCCGTTAAAGGTCAGAGAATCTGCATACTGGCCATTTTCCCAATTCACTTCTACATAAGGAACCAGTGCGCTGCTGTCATTGCTGCTACGGTTAGATAAGCGAATAGCCGCGCGACTTTGCAATGCATCATCACTGCCGCCGGTGATACGGCTACCGTTGGTTTCGGTGTGGTTTTCACTGTCATAGCGGTTATAGATAACCTGCGCCTGAGGCTCAACCGTCCATTCACGGGTTGCTGACTGGCCGAAAGCCAGCAGATACCCTGTTTCCAGTGAAGTCTGGATCCCCTGGCTGCGGTAGTTTTCTTTGTCCAACTGGTCGCCCTGAACGCTGTTGTCATACCAGGCATAGTGTGCCCAGCTGTCTACATACCAGCCTTTTTGGTGCTGCGCATCCTGATACCAGGTCGCATAGGTCCCCACGCTATAACCGCTTACTTTACCCGTTGCGCCGTAGTGGTTGCCCTCTGCTTGCGATTGAGTCCTGCTTTCGCCAACACCTGCCATGATGCCTAACTGATACTGGCCACCACTGGCCGTATCGCCGGTAAGAAGCTCAGTTCCCAGTTGCAGTGCGGTACTGTTGATATCCAGGGATAAATCGCCGCCCGCCGCATTAAGCTCAGTCGCATCGCTGTGAATGAACAGCCAGGCCCGCCCGTCCTCACTTTTTTGTGCAGTACCGCGATCATGCTGCTGCAACGTGAACATACGCTGCGCAGCCAGCTGGTTACCGAGATAAGCACCGGTTTCAGGGCGATAGAGCGAAGGTGCCGGTGTCGGGTCCGGCGTCGGCTCAGGCGTGGGGTCAGGAATGGGATCCGGGGTGGGATCAGGAATTGGATCAGGCTCAGGCGTAGGATCGGGATCGGGCGTAGGGTCGGGCTCCGGGGTGGGATCCGGTTCCGGCGCGGTTGCCGAACTCAGATACCAGTCGCCATTCTGGGTATTCTGGAACAGGTTATATTCATATGCCCCGGCAACCGCGCGGTTCGCCAGCGAGAACTGCCCGTCAGAAGTGCCTTCTACACTGATGACTTCCATGCCTTGCAGGCTTTCAGCGCCCATTCCACCGATATTATTGACGGTCAGGAAAGATTGTCCGTAGCTGTTACCTCCGATCACCAGTGTGTCAGTCAGTGATGCATCATCGCCCAGTTCGCTGTTCATCACTACGGTTCCGTTATCGCCCGTATAATCGCCGGTAATGACATAGCGATTACCTACCTGGCCGCCGCCCAGCAACAGTGTGCCGGCATTGTTCATGTTTCCCTGCAACGTTGTTGTGCCAGCGGTGACTGATGCTTTACCGGGCAGGGCGTTATAGGCCATCACCGTTCCGCTGTTATTAATGTCACCCGTAACATTCCCTTGTGAAGCAAACCAGGCACCTTGCGCGACATTTACTTCAGGTGCGGTCAGGGAGCCGGTAGCCTCAACCAGTAATCCGCCGCCGCTATTGATGAGGGCATTTCCCGCCGAGGTGACATTGCCACTCAGGGTCAGTTGTCCGTGGTTAACCAACAATGTTGATTCATCGCTGCCGGTAAGGTTGATATCACCGGACAATGCCCAGTCATTACCGTTCATCGTCAGCGTTTTAAAGCCAGTGCCGGCCGACGTGCCGGTAAAATTGGCATCCTCAGATCCGGTTTCATAAAGCACCAGGGTATTGGTGTCTGCTGTGCTGCTGATAACGTCGCCGTCGAGCACGGATCCGGTGCTAAGTGTCAGGGAATTGCTGCCAGTGCCTGAGAAATTAACCGCTGCTTCTTTCCCTGAGAGGGTGCCGTAATTGGTGATATCGAAACTGGCAGTGTCAGAAATCAGGATGCCTGAATCCAGTTCAGAAGATATCGTGCCCCCGGCCTGGTTGACTATCACCCCATTGGAATTTCCCCTGCCTAACACACCGCCGGTTTTACCTGAGATGAGTCCGGAATTGAGTATCTGGCTTTGCGGATCGCCGTCTGCTGCTGAGTTGAATATCACACCGTAGCCGGTGCTGTTCACCACGCCACCTGCGTTACTGTTATAGTGGCCGCCGTTATAAAAATAAACCGCTGTGCGTGGTTTGCCAGGATTGGACGCTTTTATTGTGCCGCTGTTATTTACGGTTGAAAATTTCTGGAGATAGATAGCATCGGACTGAGATTCAATATAACCAGACTCACTATTATTGACCGTTCCGCTACCTTGCATTCGTACAGCATAATCATTACCGGCAAATTCTGTTCCGGTTGTAGTAATACTTACAGTGTTATTAAGTGTTGAATTATTCCCCTCAAATAAAATACCATTTTTTCCGGTTATTTCAGGCACAATGCTTTCGCTGTCTGACGGTGAAGGCCGTACCATTTCGAAAGTATTCCCGTCACCCGTAACAATGACGGCAGTACCTGTGGGATCGGTAAGGCTTTCTGCAGGCTGGAATAATGTGTCGGTGCCATCGAAAGACGTGGTTGTGAGCAGGGTCGCTCCGCTGTTTGCTTTTACCGGCGCAGAGGCCGCCATTGCCGGAGGAATTCCCTGTGCCAGAAAAAGAGGGAGTGCGGTATAAAGGGCAATTCTGAGTACAGAGATCCGGGATTTAACAGGTATATTCCCTGTCGTCCTGGAAGTTAAATAATTTTTATATACCATGCTGAATACAATTCCTTTGCATCATTCATTTGAAGTGATATTTGAAAAGCCGGAATTGTATCTTTTGGCGGTGGTTAAATAAAATACAGATATTATATATATCACGGGAAGGTATTCCTCCCGTGAATAATAAATTAATTTACATTATTAAAGCTTAGCGAAACAACGACGTGCTGCATCGATGGTGCGCTGAATATCTTCCTGCGTATGGGCGATAGACATAAAACCTGCTTCGAACGCGGAGGGGGCGAGGTAAACACCTTCATCCAACATCAGGTGGAAGAACTTTTTGAAACGTTCAACGTCACATTTCATCACATCCTGATAGCAGGTGACGGTTTCAGCATCGGTAAAGAACAACCCGAACATGCCGCCGACGTGATTCACCGCGAACGGAATATTTTCTTTGCGTGCCGCGTCCAGCAAGCCTTCGGCCAGTTGGGTGGTGCGTTCGGTCAGGGTCTGATGAACGCCCGGCTGTGCGACTTGTGTCAGGCAGGCAATACCGGCAGCCATGGCAATCGGGTTACCGGAAAGTGTTCCTGCCTGATAAACCGGCCCCGTTGGTGCCAGCGCTTCCATCACATCGCGGCGCCCGCCGAATGCGCCCACCGGCATTCCGCCGCCGATGATTTTACCCAGGCATGTGAGGTCAGGCATCACATCATAATAATCCTGCGCACCACCCAGTGCGACACGGAAACCGGTCATGACTTCATCGATGATCAACAGTGCGCCAAATTCATCACAAATTGCCCGCAGACCGGGCAAAAACTCAGGCAATGGCGGTACACAGTTCATATTGCCGGCGACCGGCTCAACAATGATACAGGCGATATCGTCAGGAAATTGTTCGAACGCGGCGCGGACAGAATCCAGATCATTATAGGTACAGGTCAGCGTGTGTTTGGCAAAATCAGCCGGTACGCCTGGTGAGTTTGGCTGGCCGAGGGTCAGCGCGCCGGAACCGGCTTTTACCAGCAGGCAGTCGGCATGGCCATGGTAACAGCCTTCGAATTTGACGATTTTATCGCGATGCGTGAAACCACGCGCCAGACGGATGGCACTCATCGTCGCTTCGGTGCCGGAGTTCACCATGCGCACCATGTCCATGCTGGGCACCAGACCGGTCACCAGTTCGGCCATTTTGACTTCCATCTCGGTCGGTGCCCCAAAGCTCAGACCGCGCTCTGCCGCTTCAATCACCGCATTGCGGATTTCAGCATTGTTATGGCCAAGCACCATCGGTCCCCATGAACCCACGTAGTCGATGTAGGCTTTACCATCAGCATCAAACAGGAAAGCGCCGTCAGCACGCGCGATGAATAAGGGGGTGCCGCCGACGCCGGAGAAGGCACGTACCGGCGAGTTAACACCGCCCGGGATCAGCGCTTGCGCCTGCGTGAACAGACTTTCTGACTTACTCATTATTCGGCTCCTGAATTGCTGGGTTCAATATGTGATGAAATGATTAACGCGCCCATTCTAGTGAACTGAGCGGCGTTATCAAACCGTAAACCGTGCGGCATTTTGTTGCAGATCCTGTCAGGACGGCAATTTGTATGATTAAATCCATTTACCTTCCATAACCTTTTTTGTATTTCGCCTTCCGTGATGAATGAATCAGACACTGAAATTTTAGCGGATTCGCCCGCGCGCGGTCCGCGCAAACGCAGCGAAATCCTGCGCCTTGTATTGCGTCGCGATAAAACGCCGGTCACCATTTTGCTTGTCGCCGCTGTGGTCGGCACGGCCGCCGGTTTACTCGGCGTAGCATTCGAAAAAGCGGTGAACTGGGTGATGGCGGTCCGGCTTTCCGGGCTGGATGTCTTCAGTGATTACTGGATCCTGCTGTGGCCACTGACGTTTGTGTTTTCCGCCGCACTGGCGATGGTCGGGTACTATCTGGTTCGGTGTTATGCGCCCGAGGCGGGCGGTTCAGGGATTCCGGAAATTGAAGGCGCGCTGGAGGAATTAAGGCCGGTACGCTGGTGGCGTGTGATCCCGGTGAAATTTTTCGGCGGCATGGGGACGCTGGGCGCGGGTATGGTGCTGGGAAGGGAAGGGCCAACTGTTCAGATGGGCGCGAATGTCGGGAAAATGATGGTCGATATTTTCCGGCTGCGCAGTGCGGAGGCGCGGCATTCGTTGCTGGCAACCGGTGCGGCGGCCGGTCTTTCGGCCGCATTTAATGCGCCGCTTGCCGGTATTCTGTTTATTCTCGAAGAGATGCGGCTGCAGTTCCGTTACAGCCTGATATCGATAAAAGCGGTGTTTATCGGCGTGATCATGTCGAGTATCGTTTTCCGTATTTTTAACGGTGACGGCGCGGTGATTGAAGTCGGCAAACTGGCGAGTGCGCCGCTCAACACACTGTGGTTGTATCTGGTGTTAGGCATGGTATTTGGTGTGGTCGGCGTCTGCTTTAACGCCCTTATTTTCCGTACGCAGGATATGTTTGCCCGCGTGCATGGTGGAAATCTGCGTAAAATCCTGCTTATCGGCGGCATGTTGGGAGGATTCTGCGGCCTGCTCGGGCTGGTGCATCAGGAAGCCACCGGGGGTGGATTCGCATTGATCCCGCTGGCGGCGGCAGGAAAATACAGCCTGATGATGTTGCTGGCGATCTTCGTTGTCCGGGTGGTCACGACGCTGTTGTGCTTTGCGTCCGGTGCACCGGGGGGGATTTTTGCCCCGATGCTGGCGCTGGGCACGTTGCTCGGCACCGCATTCGGTACGGCGGCACTGGCGTGGTTCCCGCAATACGGTATTCAGCCCGCCACTTTTGCCATTGCCGGAATGGGCGCGCTATTTGCCGCCAGTGTGCGTGCACCGCTGACCGGTATCGTGCTGGTGCTGGAGATGACCGATAATTATCAGCTGATTTTACCGATGATTATTACCTGCCTGGGGGCGACCCTGCTGGCGCAGTTTTTGGGCGGTAAGCCCTTGTATTCCGCCATCCTGACCCGCACCTTACAGAGGCAGGAACGTGAGAATGCCGAAAAAACGCAGGCCGGGGTTACCACTGAAAGCACCAATGAGCAGGACAACGCAGCCAAAAATGCCCATACTTGAAGCATTAACTCAGGTATAAGATAATGAGTATATTATTCAGACAGTCAATCCGGCGGCCTGAACAAATGCGGATTGGGAGTGAGAAATTATGAGTGAAGCATTGTTGAATGAAACAGCCGCGTTGCCGTTACAGTTTACTGAGGCCGCGGCACGTAAGGTGAAAAACCTGATTTCCGATGAGGAAAACCCGAACCTGAAACTGCGTGTGTATATCACCGGGGGCGGTTGTAGCGGTTTCCAGTACGGTTTCACCTTTGACGACAAAATTAATGATGGTGACATGACCATCGAAAAAGCCGGTGTGGCGCTGGTGGTGGATCCGATGAGCCTGCAATATCTGGTCGGCGGTTCGGTGGATTATACCGAAGGGCTGGAAGGTTCACGTTTTGTGGTGACCAATCCGAATGCAAAAACCACCTGTGGTTGTGGTTCCTCTTTCAGCATTTAATTACCCGTTTCAAAGAAAAAGCCCGTTTGCGCATGCAGACGGGCTTTTTTATGCTTAAAACCCCCGTTCAAAAGGGCGCTCAGGTAAGTGAGTATTCACAAGGGGGTTACCATTCAACCGTCACCAGCTTCGAACCGGGGCTAATCCCCGGCACGGCGGTAAGCATTTTTTCGCTGATGTGCGGTTGCATCATCGTCCGGCTGGCGCAGATGACTGAAGTGTGAGTGCGCGCAGCATTAATCTTGCAACCTGGCATGATCGTCAGGCTGACGCCAATCTGGCCGCCCGTCATGCCCGCGACAGCAAACAGCGGGCTCAGTGCGAGCAGCACACTGAGTAAAAGAGCTTTCATTATTGTTATTCCTGCTGGTGTAGATCAACAAAATCAGCCTGGCTGAAAAGGTTATCGGTCTAATTTTCGCGGTCTTTAATCCGAAGTTGTTATGATTTGGAGATAAACCGCTTTTTTGTCGTTGTTCATACCGTTATTTATATTAATTTGCTTGTTTAACAAACAGATAATCGTAAGGCGGGGGTGGCAACGTACGAAGGATGTTACGCCGGATAGAGTAACAGAAGGCGACGAAAAATTATTGATTTCGGTTAATAATACAACAATCCGGGAAGGCGCCTGCGGGTCTGCCCGTTGAAACACTTTCATGTTGGTGAGCATTTACCCTTCAGGGATAGCAGCAAGCTGCGGGCAAAGTTGTTGTGCAGCCAGAAGGATACGTGGTCCGGCGCGGCTGAACCAGTCGGGATCCAGGGCGATAACCTGCGCACTGAGCATCGGGCCCCAGTAATCTTCTATCACCTGTTTCTGCGGTTTTCCGCCTGATATAACAATAACCTGAGGATGACGGCTTAAAACCTGTTCCCGGCTGACCTGAGGCCAGGGTACGCGGCTGTCAGCGAAAATATTTTTTGCGCCGCACACGTTAAGCACTTCGCTTTGCATTGTGGTGGCGGCAGCCGTAAACAGCGGCTGGGTGCCGAACTGAATAAAGGCAGAAACCGGTTTTTCGCGGCGATATTTCAGCTTCAGCGCCTGCCATTGCTGACGGAAATCCGCCGCGGCTTGTTTTGCCTTTTCCGGCGAAGGGCTGTACACCGCCAGCTGTTCCAGTGCCTGTGCTACCTGTTGAGCATTTTGCGGATCAAGATAGATAACCTGTATCCCCAGCGAAATCAGCTGATCCAGCGGGCGTTGCGGGTTACCGCCCCGCCAGGCGAGGACCAAATCAGGTTTCAGCGTCACAATACGTTCAACGTTGATTCCCTGCCAGTTAGCCACCTGCTCAAGCTTTCTGGCCTGGGGTGGATAATCGGAGTAAGCACTAACTCCGATTATCCGGTCGCCCAGACCGGCGGCAAACGCCAGTTCTGTCAGACTGGGTGCCAGCGTGATCACCCGTTGTGCAGGTGCGGCATTGGCCACCACAGGCAACAGCAGGCCGCTCAGAATGAGGCAGAACCGGCTTATCATTATTCTTCGGAAGCTGCCAGCGCTGTCAGCATCGCATCCACCATCAGAGTGGATTGCTGTGCGGCGACAACCAGGAATTCTTCAAAGCTCAGGTGAGATTCACCATCGGCAACGTCAGAAATCGCGCGAACGACCACGAACGGCGTATCGAAAAGGTGGCAAACGTGACCGATAGCGGCAGCTTCCATTTCGACAGCCGCCACCTGCGGGAAGGTCGCGCGGATACGTGCCAGAGGCGCGGCACCATTGATGAAGGCGTCACCGCTGCAAACCAGGCCGCGGACGGCGTTCAGGTTCAGTTCACGGATGCAGTTCTCTGCCAGTTCAATCAATGCCGGATCAGCGGTGAACGCAGGCGGACAACCGGCCATCTGGCCCGGTTCGTAACCAAACGCGGTGACATCAGCATCGTGATACCGCACTTCATCAGAGACAACGATATCGCCGACTTTCAGCGTTTTCGCCAGACCGCCGGCGGAACCGGTGTTAATCACCACATCAGGACGGCAATGTTCCAGCAGCAGCGTGGTGCCCATCGCCGCAGACACTTTACCAATGCCGGATTTCAGCAGCGCCACGTCTACGCCGTTTAACTGGCCTGTATAGATTTCGCAGCCCGCACGTTCGATAGTCTGACGGTTGATGATCTTGTCGCGCAGCAGAGTCACTTCCTGCTCCATTGCACCGATAATGCCTACTTTCATATGAATACTCGCAGATGTGTATGGAATGAGCCGCAGCATGTGCGGAATTGTCGGTTTAATCACGAAAACAATGCGCGATAGTCTATCATGGCTAAAGATAAGAAATAATCCGTTTGGGATGCAGGTTGTTAATGCAAAAAGTGCGTCGGTTTGATGTGTGAGTGGCTGAAAAGGTGGGAAAACATGTCCGGGATCGATTTTAAAGCGAAATTCAATTTTCAGCGCCCTTTCAGCGCACCGATCGAGGCACGCGATGCCTATGACGTCGTCCGTCAGTTCGAAAGCGATCGCGGACGCATTATCAACTCGGCAGCCATCCGTCGCCTGCAACAGAAGACGCAGGTTTTTCCGCTGGAGAAAAATGCCGCCGTTCGTAGCCGCCTGACCCATTCCCTTGAAGTTCAACAGGTCGGGCGTCACATTGCCAAAGAAATTTTGCATCGTCTGGGCCGGCAGGGAAAACTGGAATATTACGGGCTGGACGAGGTGACGGATCCGTTTGAAAGTGTGGTCGAAATGGCATGTCTGATGCATGACATCGGCAATCCACCGTTCGGTCATTTTGGTGAATCCGCCATCAATAACTGGTTTGCCAGGCGGATGGATACTTCCGGTTGCGGCGAAACGCCGCAGGAAATCGATTCCTGTCTGGTCGCGTGTTTACGCCTGACGTCAGGCGATACTGAACTGAATCAGCTGCGCAGTAAAATCCGCTACGATCTGTCTAATTTTGAAGGTAATGCGCAGGCCATCCGGCTGGTCTTCACTTTGCTGAAACTCAATCTGACCTACAGCCAGACCGCGTGCATTCTGAAATATACCCGCCCTGCGTACTCAATGACCAAACTGGCCTCGCATGATTACCTGATGAAAAAACCGGGTTTTTATCTGGCGGAAGAGCCGTTCATCAATAAACTGCGCAGCGAACTCGGGATGGGTGAATTTAACCGTTTTCCGCTCACCTACATTATGGAAGCGGCCGATGATATTTCTTACTGCATTGCGGATCTGGAAGATGCAGTTGAAAAAAGTATTTTCAGCGTTGAACAGCTTTATCAATATCTGTGTCGCGAGTGGGGCACAATAGAGAAAAATGACTTCTTCGATAAAGTGGTTCGCACCGCTTACGAAAAAATGGATAAAGCGAAAACGTTCCGTAATCCGGTAGATTACTTCTTTATGGAACTGCGTGTTCAGACGGTGAAACAACTGGTGCCCCATGCTGCCCGCAGATTCATTGATCATATAGAAGATATTTATCAGGGCACCTTTAATCATGCATTACTCGAAGATGACAGCCAGGCCAACCGGTTGTTAGAGATTTATAAAGCGGTCGCCTTCAAACAGGTATTCAATCATCACGAAGTGGAGGAGCTGGAATTACAAGGCTATCGGGTGATCAGCGGATTACTGGATATTTACAGCCCGCTGCTGGATATGCCGCTGACCGATTTTACCCGTCTGGTTCAGGAAGACACGCACAAGCAATATCCTATAGAAACCCGTCTGTTGCATAAGGTTTCTGCTAAACATCGTCTGGCTTACAACAATGCTGTGGCGGCTCTGGAAGGGTTACCGGTCGCGGAACATGCCGCGCAGGAGTTTTATTACCGGGCGCGAATGATCCAGGATTATATCAGCGGTATGACTGACCTTTATGCATACGATGAATACAGAAGACTAATGGCGGCTGAGTAATTTTCCCGTCATATTTCGTATGACAGAGGCATTGGCTGTTTTCAGTTATCCGGATCCCTGACTCATGCCAGCTCACCGGGATTTCTGCCCTTGCCGTCTTGCGGTAATACGAATTATTTAGGGTGATAGTTAAGGATTAAATTTAAATGTCTTTAAGTTTCTTTACTGAACTGTCTGAAAGTTCGCCATTTGTAAGCACTGACAATAATTTTTTACCATTGTCCGTTCGACCCTGATGAACTTCACGTTATTAATACTCTCTCAGTATCACGACTACCAAGCAATGCGACTATTTTTGGTTGCCACAATAATTTTAAGAGATCCTGAAAAATGAAAAAATCGAGTTTATTCCTCAGCGCATTAGCGTTAAGCATCGGCATGGCAATGGCCCCGGTTTCTTCTGCACTGGCTGCTGAAACAGCGTCTTCCAGCACCAGTACCACTCAGCTTCCTAGCCTGGCACCTATGCTTGAAAAAGTGATGCCATCCGTGGTGAGCGTTAACGTTGAAGGCAGCGCGCCGGTAAAAACACCGCGTATGGGCCAGCAGTTCCAGCAATTCTTTGGTCAAAATTCACCGCTGTGCCAGGACGGCTCGCCGTTCCAGGGTTCTCCGGTTTGCCAGGGCGGTGGCCAGGGGCCGGACGGTCAGCCTGTGCCTGAACAGAAAGAAGATTTCCGCGCGCTGGGCTCCGGTGTCATCATTGATGCCGACAAAGGTTATGTTGTCACCAACAACCATGTGGTGGATAACGCCACTAAAATCACTGTGCAGCTCAACGATGGCCGCAAGTTCGACGCGAAAGTCATCGGTAAGGATCCGCGTTCTGACATCGCCGTTATTCAGTTAGAAAATGCGAAAAACCTGACGGCGATTAAGATGGCTGATTCCGAACAACTGCGTGTGGGTGATTACACCGTGGCAATCGGTAACCCGTATGGTCTGGGCGAAACCGTGACTTCCGGTATTGTTTCCGCACTGGGTCGTTCCGGCCTGAATATTGAGAACTACGAAAACTTCATCCAGACTGATGCGGCAATTAACCGGGGTAACTCCGGCGGTGCGCTGGTGAACCTCAACGGTGAACTGATTGGCCTTAACACGGCGATCCTGGCCCCGGACGGCGGCAACATCGGTATCGGTTTTGCGATCCCAAGTAACATGGTGAAAAACCTGTCTAAACAAATGATCGAATTCGGTCAGGTGAAACGCGGTGAACTGGGCATCATGGGGACTGAGCTGAACTCCGAACTGGCGAAAGCCATGAAAGTTGACGCACAGCGCGGTGCGTTCATCAGCCAGGTCATGCCGAAATCCGCCGCTGAGAAAGCGGGCATCAAAGCCGGTGACGTGATACTGAGCATGAACGGTAAACCGATCAGCAGCTTCGCCTCGTTCCGTGCTGATATCGGCACCTTGCCAATCGGTACTAAAGTGACGCTCGGCCTGCTGCGTGAAGGCAAACCGATGAACGTTGACGTCACTATCGAGCAAAGCACTCAGACACCGAAAGTGGAATCCGGCAATATTTATACCGGCATCGAAGGGGCTGAACTGAGCAACGGCGCGGCTGGCGATCAGAAAGGTGTGAAAGTCGATGAAGTGAAACCGGGTTCAACGGCGGCGCGCATCGGCCTGAAAAAAGGCGACGTGATCCTGGGTGTGAATCAGCAGAAAGTAACCAATCTGGGTGAGCTGCGTAAAATTCTCGACACCAAGCCAAACGTTCTGGCGCTGGATATTCAGCGTGGCGATACCTCCATTTATCTGCTGGCGCAGTAATTTACGTCTGCAAGACCGCATACAAAGCACGCTCCGGCGTGCTTTTTTTTGCCTGTTTTTCAGTAATACACATAAATTATGCGGATTTTGCCGGGCAGGTTGGGCATTTGCTTAAAACTGTGACGTTACCCGCAACTTCAATAGGCGCTTTCGCTCTTTGGGCATTTGCATAATGTGTGGGCATCACGGCCTGAGTATGCTGTTTTAACAACGATAAAACAGGCAAGGCAGGGGCTCCATGTCGGCGTATCATCTCGATGCAAAGCTGGCGCAACAAATTGTTGCCCGCACAATGCAAATTATTGATAGTAATGTGAATGTCATGGATGGCCGCGGACGGATTATTGGCAGCGGCGACGATCAGCGTCTTGGTGAATTGCACGAAGGCGCTTTGCTGGCGATTTCGCAGGAGCGTATTGTCGATATCGACGAAGGCGTTGCACGGCATTTGCACGGTGTACGTCCGGGTATCAATTTGCCACTGCGTATCGACGGCCAGATCGTGGGCGTTATCGGTCTGACGGGCAATCCGTCCCAGTTGCGTCAGTATGGCGAGCTGGTATGTATGACGGCGGAAATGATGCTCGAACAGGCGCGCCTGTTGCATATGCTGGCGCAGGACAGCCGTCTGCGTGAAGAACTGGTGCTTAACCTGATCCGTGTGGATGAGCTTTCACCGGCGCTGATGGAGTGGGCGCAGCGTCTGGGCATCGACCTGAACCGGCCACGCGTTGCGGCAGTGGTAGAAGTAGACAGCGGACAGCTTGGTGTGGATTCCGCCATGGCCGAACTGCAGCAGTTGCAAACCTTGCTGACTACGCCGGAGCGCGACAACCTGATCGCTATCGTTTCCCTCACTGAAATGGTGGTGCTGAAACCGGCGCTGAACAGCTACGATCGCTGGGATCCGGACAGCCACCGTCAGCGCATTGATCATCTGCTGTCGCGCATGACCGAAACCGGACGCCTGCGCGTGCGCATTTCCCTGGGTAACTTCTTTACCGGCCCCGGCAGTATCGCCCGTTCTTACCGCACCGCACGCACCACCATGACGGTAGGCAAGCAGCGGATGCCGGAACAGCGCTGTTATTTCTATCAGGATCTGATCTTACCCGTGCTGCTCGACAGCCTGCGTGGCGGCTGGCAGGCCGACGAACTGGTGCGTCCCCTGGCGCGTCTTAAAGCGACAGATGGCAATGGATTACTGCGGCGCACATTGGTGTCGTGGTTCCAGAATAACGTTCAGCCGACTGCGACCTCTAAAGCATTGTATATTCATCGTAATACACTGGAATATCGCCTTAACCGTATCTCGGAATTAACCGGTCTGGATCTGGGTAATTTCGACGATCGTTTATTGCTCTACGTCGCTCTGCAATTAGATAATAACCATCTGTGACAGCCATCACAGCTGTTTCATTTTTTGTGAAACAACTCCCATGTGGCTGGGCATTTGCCTCAGGATAAATGCAACGGGCTGTTTATGCTTGGAAGATTGCCCAATGAGTAAAAGGAACGTTGTTCATATACTGGCTGCGTTCCTTCCTCTCTGAACCCTACAGTTCTGTGAATGGAATGACTTTTATCTCTGTTTAGAGGCGTTGTCATTAATTCCGGAGAACACCATGGAAACTACCGTTTCAGCAGCCAGTGCTGTCAAAAAAAGAACTAACACGCGGTACTGGATAGTGGTGATGTTATTTATTGTCACCTCATTTAATTACGGCGATCGTGCCACGTTATCCATTGCCGGTTCGGCAATGGCCAAAGATATCGGGCTGGATTCCGTCGGGATGGGTTATATCTTCTCGGCATTTTCCTGGGCTTATGTCATCGGTCAAATACCCGGTGGCTGGCTGCTCGATAAATTCGGTTCGAAAAAAGTCTATTTCTACAGCATTTTCATCTGGTCTTTATTCACCCTGTTGCAGGGCTTTGTTGATGTCTTCAGCGGCTTCGGCATTGTTGTTTCATTGTTTGCCTTACGTTTTCTGGTCGGTCTGGCCGAAGCGCCGTCCTTCCCCGGCAACAGCCGTATCGTCGCCGCCTGGTTCCCGGCTCAGGAACGTGGCACTGCGGTCTCTATTTTTAACTCCGCACAGTACTTCGCCACGGTTATTTTCGCCCCGATCATGGGCTGGCTGACGCATGAGGTGGGCTGGTCACATGTCTTCTTCTTTATGGGCGGCCTCGGCATCATCCTGAGTTTCATCTGGCTGAAAGTGATCCACGATCCGAAAAATCATCCGGGCGTCAATCAGGCCGAACTTGATTACATGGAAGCCGGGGGAGCGCTGATCAATATGGATCAGAAGATCGCCCAAAAAGTCGTCGTCAAAGGCGAAAAAACCTTCCAGCTGAAGCAGTTACTGAAATCCCGCATGATGATTGGCATTTATATTGGCCAGTACTGCATCAACGCGCTGACCTATTTCTTCATTACCTGGTTTCCGGTGTATCTGGTTCAGGCGCGGGGTATGTCGATACTGAAAGCGGGTATGGTGGCTTCGGTACCGGCGATTTGCGGATTTCTCGGCGGTGTGCTGGGCGGGATCATTTCCGACTGGCTGATGCGCAGAACCGGCAACCTGACACTGTCGCGCAAGGCTCCGATTGTGATTGGCATGCTGCTGTCGATGTCGATGATTTTCTGCAACTACGTCGATACCGAATGGATGGTGGTCGGCATTATGGCATTCGCTTTCTTCGGTAAAGGTCTGGGGGCGCTGGGCTGGGCGGTGATGGCCGATACCGCACCGAAAGAAATCAGCGGGCTGAGCGGCGGTTTGTTCAATATGTTCGGTAACGTCTCCGGCATCATCACGCCGATCGCTATCGGCTACATTATCGGGACGACCGGCTCCTTCAACGGTGCACTGATTTATGTCGGCGTCCACGCGCTGCTCGCTGTGGTGAGTTATGTATTTATTGTGGGAAAAATCGAACGTATCCAGCTTCGTCCGTACGCCAGTACAGGCAGCATAAAAGGAGAACTGTGATGAGTACGCAATCCTCACCCGTCATTACTGATATGCAGGTCATTCCGGTGGCCGGGCATGACAGTATGCTGATGAATATCGGTGGCGCACATGGCGCTTACTTCACCCGCAATATCGTTATCCTCACAGACAGCGCCGGGAATACCGGTGTGGGCGAAGCGCCGGGGGGTGAGGTGATTTACCACACGCTGACGGAAGCTATTGCTCAGGTGAAAGGCCAGGAAGTCGCGCGCATGAACCGGCTGGTGCACCAGATCCACATGGGCAATCAGTCGTCTGATTTTGACTCTTTCGGCAAAGGCGCATGGACTTTCGAGCTGCGTGTTAACGCCGTCGCCGCACTCGAAGCCGCACTGCTGGATCTGATGGGCAAATTCCTCGGTGTGCCGGTATGTGAACTCCTCGGGCCGGGCAAACAGCGGGATGAAGTCACGGTGCTCGGTTATCTGTTCTATATCGGTGACCGGCAGAAAACCGATTTGCCTTATCAGACTGGGGAGCGCGTTAACCATGACTGGTATCACCTGCGTCATCAGGAGGCCATGAACAGCGAGGCGGTAGTGCGGCTGGCCGAAGCGGCGCAGGATCGTTATGGCTTCAGGGATTTCAAACTTAAAGGTGGCGTATTGCCGGGCGAGCAGGAGATCGAGGCGGTTAAAGCACTGGCAAAACGGTTCCCGGATGCGCGGATCACCGTCGATCCGAACGGCGCATGGCTGCTGGATGAAGCGATCGGTCTGTGCAAAAACCTGCACGGTATCCTCAGTTATGCCGAAGATCCGTGCGGCGCGGAGCAGGGTTTTTCCGGTCGTGAAGTGATGGCGGAATTCCGCCGCGCCACCGGTTTGCCGGTCGCCACTAACATGATCGCTACCAACTGGCGTGAGATGCAGCACGCGGTCATGTTGCAGTCGGTGGACATTCCGCTGGCGGACCCACACTTCTGGACGATGCACGGTGCAGTGCGTGTCGCTCAACTTTGCGATGAATGGGGCCTGACGTGGGGTTGTCATTCGAATAACCATTTCGATATTTCGCTGGCGATGTTTACTCATGTCGGCGCGTCCGTACCGGGTAAGCCGACGGCAATAGATACGCACTGGATCTGGCAGGAAGGCAGCCAACGCCTGACCAAAGAGCCGCTGCAAATTGTGAACGGGAAAATCAAAGTGCCTGAAAAACCGGGGCTGGGTGTGGAGATCGACATGGATCAAATCCATCGTGCCCACGCGCTGCACCGGACACTGCCGACCGGTGCGCGCAACGATGCGGCCGCGATGCAGTATCTGATCCCCGGCTGGACATTCGATCGTAAGCGCCCGGCACTCGGGCGCGGTTAACGGAATCTGAATTGACTAAGGAGTCAGCATGACCTCTTCATCTACACCTAAAATTGTCTCCATGCAGGTGATCCCGGTCGCCGGGCACGACAGCATGTTGCTTAATCTCAGCGGCGCACACGCCCCTTTCTTTACCCGCAACATCCTGATCCTCAAGGACAGCAGTGGTCACACCGGCGTCGGCGAAGTGCCGGGCGGCGAGAAAATTCGTCAGACGCTGGAGGATTCTGCGTTGCTGGTGATCGGCAAAACTCTGGGCGAATACAAAAATGTGATGACCGCCGTGCGGGAGAAATTTGCCGACCGTGATGCGTCAGGCCGGGGTTTGCAGACCTTTGATTTACGCACCACCATTCACGTCGTGACGGCGATCGAAGCTGCCATGCTTGACCTGCTCGGCCAGCATCTGGGCGTCACCGTGGCCTCATTGCTGGGCGACGGACAACAGCGTGATGAAGTCGAAATGCTCGGTTATCTGTTCTATGTCGGCGACCGTAATAAAACGTCGCTGGGCTATCAGAGCCAGCCGGGCGACAGCTGCGACTGGTATCGCCTGCGCCACGAGGAAGCGCTGACACCGGCGGCGGTAGTGCGTCTGGCGGAAGCCGCGTATGAGAAATACGGTTTTAATGATTTCAAATTAAAAGGCGGCGTGCTGGCCGGGAGCGAAGAGGCCGAAGCCGTGACGGCGCTGGCGCAGCGTTTCCCACAGGCGCGGATCACGCTCGATCCTAACGGTGCCTGGTCGCTGAATGAAGCGATCGCGCTGGGCAAACAACTGCGCGGTGTGCTGGCGTATGCGGAAGATCCGTGTGGCGCAGAGCAGGGCTTCTCCGGGCGTGAGGTGATGGCCGAGTTCCGCCAGGCGACCGGTCTGCCGACGGCCACTAACATGATCGCCACTGACTGGCGTCAGATGGGGCATACCATCCAGCTGAAATCCGTCGATATTCCGCTGGCGGATCCGCACTTCTGGACGATGCAGGGGTCGGTTCGCGTGGCGCAGATGTGCCACGAGTGGGGGCTGACCTGGGGTTCGCATTCTAATAATCACTTTGATATCTCGCTGGCAATGTTCACCCAGGTAGCTGCCGCCGCGCCGGGTAAAATTACCGCCATCGACACCCACTGGATCTGGCAGGAAGGCAATCAGCGCCTGACCAAAGAACCGTTGCAGATCAAAGGCGGTAAAGTGCGCGTACCGGAACAACCGGGACTGGGCGTTGAACTGGATATGGATCAGGTGATGAAAGCCCACGAGCTGTACAAAGGCATGGGACTGGGCGCCCGTGACGATGCACAGGGCATGCAGTTCCTGATACCGGACTGGAAGTTCGATCCGAAAAAACCGTGTCTGGTGCGGTGATCGCCGGCCAGATCCCGGCCATTAAAAAAGCCTCTCCCGTGAGAGGCTTTTTGCATTCAGCGCTGCGGATCAGCGACGTGCGTGTGCCGCTGCGGCTTCGATCTGTTCATCGGATGGACGTATACCGGTATACAGCACGAACTGTTCCACGGCCTGTAACGCGGCCACTTCTTCACCGGTAATGATTTTCTTGCCGTGTTCACGGCCATAGCGGATCAGCGGCGTTTCGGTGGCTTGTGCGACGACGACGTCAAAGACGATACTGGCACGATCAATCACGGCCGGTTCAAACGCCAGAGAGTCCGCTTCCGGTGTCCCCGGCATGCCGATGGGTGTGACGTTAACCACCATATCAACGGCCAGATCGCCGACTTCTGCTTTCCATTCGTAACCGTATTCTTCTGCCAGTGCACGGCCGTTGGCTTCGTTACGGGCGATGATATAGCCGGTTTTGAAACCTGCGTCACGAATAGCTGCCACCACGGCTTTACCCATGCCGCCGCTGCCGCGCAGGGCGAAAACGGCGTCGCGCGGCACCTGATGGCTGTCGAGCAGCTTGGCGACTGCGATGTAATCGGTGTTGTAAGCGCGCAGGAATCCATCGTCATTGACAATCGTATTCACTGACTGAATGGCAGTTGCGGAAGGATCCAACTCATCAAGGAAAGGAATGCAGGCTTCCTTGAACGGCATCGAGACTGCGCAGCCGCGAATGCCCAGTGCGCGTACGCCTTTCACTGCGGCTTCGATGTCCTGAGTGGAAAACGCTTTGTAGACGTAATTCAGGTCTAATGCCTGATAAAGGCTGTTATGAAAACGGGTTCCGAAATTGCCCGGACGACCGGAAAGGGACATACACAACTGGGTGTCTTTGTTAATTTCCCGACTCATTTCATTCTCCTTTTAAGATATTCTTAATGACCTTACGGCCTATTAAGCAACCTTAGCTGAAACGATCAGCCTCGACAATCTGCCTCTGTCTCAAATCGGCTGTTATACTTAACGGATGCGTGAACACGGAGGCTGACATGAATTTAGATCTATTTGATCACCCCGATTTTCACCCCAACTGGCGCGAAGAACTGTGTCCGGGTGCAGTGGTATTGCGCGGTGCGGCGCTGGCAGATGATGCGGCGTTGCTGGCGGAGATCGACCGCATCGCCGGGCTGGTGCCTTTTCAGTATCGCGCCACGCCGGGCGGCTATGCGATGTCGGTGGCAATGACCAATTGCGGTGATGTTGGCTGGGTGACGGACAGGGCAGGTTATCGCTATCAGTCCACCTCGCCGGAAAGTCATCAGCACTGGCCGCCGATGCCGGAATTATTTCGCCGGCTTGCCGTCAGCGCGGCAGAACAGGCGGGTTTTGCGGGCTTTACGCCGGATGCCTGTCTGATCAACCGTTATCAGCCGGGCGCAAAAATGAGCCTGCATCAGGATAAAGACGAGCACGATTTCGGCCAGCCGATCGTGTCTGTCTCGCTGGGTTTACCGGCTGTTTTCCAGTTTGGTGGCATGCAACGCAGTGATAAAACGCAGCGTGTGCCGCTGTTACATGGTGATATTGTGGTGTGGGGCGGCCCGTCGCGGTTGCGTTATCACGGCGTATTGCCGCTCAAAGCAGGCGAGCATCCGCTGACCGGTCAGTACCGGTTTAACCTGACTTTCAGAAAAGCGACGTAATTCCGTGGGGATCAGGCCGTAAAGCACAGGACTTTGTCCGCATTCTGCTTTACACTGCCGCCCTGCAAAAATGACATGTTGAATAAATAATTACTTAGGCGGTAAGCGATGAACGGCGTAATCACAACCTGGTTTGAAGATAAAGGTTTCGGTTTTATCAAAGATGAAAACGGCGATAACCGTTATTTCCACGTGATTAAAGTTGCCAACCCTGAGCTGATTAAAAAAGATGCGGCAGTCACCTTTGAACCGACCACTAACAACAAAGGGCTTTCCGCCTTTGCGGTGAAAGTTGAGCCGGAGAGCAAATACATCTTTATCGCCGGTGAGCGTATCAAAATCACCAGCATTAAATCATTCCTGGCGTTTAACGAAGAAGTCCCGGCAGAGACGAAAATCGATAAAGAAAATGCCGTGCTGTCCGTCGGATTGCTGATGAACCGTATCCGTCCGCAGGAAGAAGAGAAAAAAGCGGAAACGCGCACCATGAAAAAGCTGCTGATCACCACCTTCCAGAACAGCACCTATGTGTTCACCGAAGATGAAATTGACGTGGATGCCACGGTCAAAACGCTGAAAGCGCTGTAATACCCTTCTCAAACCGGTGCACATCCGTGGCACCGGTTCTGTTATCCCCCCTTTTTTAATACGTCACTGTCACTGTCACCGTATCGCTGTAGTTACCTGCAGGCTGGTTGCTTTGCGCCAGATTCACCGACGCGGTGTACGGAAACGATTGTGATGTACCGGTGCCGGTCGCGCTGCTGTTGGTGGAAGCCGTCCATACCGTACTGTCACCTTTAAAAATCTGATATTGCAGATAAGAGGTGGTGCCGCCGATGGTTGAGGCCATCTGCCGGTATTGCCCGGACACCGGCACGCTGCTGGTCAGATTGACGGAATAGCTGGCGTTCAGGGTACAGCGTACGCTGATAGTATTTGCCACGACCGTGGTCAGTCCGGAAGGCAGGGCTGCACTGCCGAAACCGACGTTGGGTGCACTGTCGATATAACAGAAATTGGTGACGTTGAGAGTCAGGTTGATATTCCCTGTCGTGGAGCCGGAGTCTGCCAGACACAGTAAGGTACCAATAGCCACTGAACACATATTCCATGTCCAGGAGAGGGGAACGACATCCGTATAGGTGCCGGCGGCCAGATTGGAAATGGCGGCCGGACGGATGTAGAGAGGTAACGTACTGTTGGGGCCGGAAAATAAGCCTAGCAATCCCAGTGCCGTGGTGCTGCTCCAGGTGATGGTATCGTTCTGATTATAAACGGCACTGCAGCTGGCATCTTTGCACAGGCTGTAGGGCAAGTACTGACCCGTTGTCCCGCTGTAAAGTCTTGGCTGTGAGTTGCTGGGATGCTGAGTCACGCCGATCAGGGCGGTGATGGTATTGGTGCCTGCAATGTTAAGCAGTCCGCCGGTACAGCTTAATCCGCTGCCGCCTGATGTGATCAAGGGTGAGGAACTGACGGCAAAGGAGTTCTGTGTGCCCAGCGTGATGGTGCCTGGTGTGGTAGTACAACCCGCTCTTACCAGCGACGACGCGCCCAGCAATAACATCAGTAGCAATCCGCGATGCATCCTCTGCCTGAACATTCTCATGATTTATCTCCTGCTGTGACTTTCGCTGAGCCACCGGGGCATGCCAGCGGGCCGATCTGCTCAATGCTGTGGTAGTCAGGGTTGAGTGTGAAACTGATCCGGCAGACCGAATGATCTTCCGTCCGGATATTCAGTACGTTGTTTTCCTGTAAGTGCGAGAAATAGGCCAGCCCGTCGTAACCCGTGACGGTGGTTTGTTGCGTATTTTGCTCCGTGACCAGCGTGCCGGGCTTCAGGGGCTGTCCGGCAGCGTCATGCAGGGTGATATTGGCGGACAGTACTTTCTCGACGTTGAATTTCACCACCACGCCGCTGCCCTGTTTCACCGCAATACGGTCGTTGACGTTATTGGCGACCACGTCGGCGGGCAGCGGCAGGGTGTCGATTTCTACTTTGGCCGGATAATACGAACTGACGGTCGGGATCAGCAGGTGGCCGTTTCTATCCGTTTTGCCCATTTTCTGATTCTCGTACAGCACCGGAACATCGGCATAATGGTCGGTATCCACCACGATAAAGGCGTCATTGATCTTGTCTGAAAGGAACCAGTCATTGGCCATAAACACCACCGATCCGCTCAGATCCCCCCACCGGGTGTAATCGCCCTGATTGCCGTAGAATCCGCCCTGGATCGTCGCGTAACGGGATTTCCAGGTGGCGTCGGCTTGCCGATACGGATTGTTACCGCCGCTGTAGGCCAGATTCCAGCCCAGACCGCCGTCGGTTGGCGTGGCTTTACTGGCGCCGGTTTGTTCCTGATAATGGCCCGCACTGTCCCGTTGCACACCGGCGTTCAGGTTAATATCGGGGCCAAGCGGAATGATAAATTGCAGCTGTGCGCTGTAGCCGTTATCACCCAGCGTTTTATTGAGCGATAAAAACAGGCTGCTTTGCCCCCACAGCGAGCGGCTGTAGGAAAAATTCACCAGACGGGTATGCGAATTGTCATAGGCTTCGACATCGTAATACCCGATACCCATCGTGCCGTTAGCATGCCCGAACGGCGACGTGCTGAACGTCACCTGATCCGACTGACGGCTTAACCGTGTGTCGCTGGTGTAAGACGTGATGTCCTGATAACCCGCCGTACGTTTTGAGCGCAGTGCTGACAGACTGAATACCGTCGAATAGTAGGAATAGCCCAGCGTGAACTGGTTGCCGTCTTTTTTATCCGTCACGCTTTCGTCGGGCGGCGGGAGCATTTTAGCTCCGGCATCGGGCATGCCTGCCGTCGGGTTATCATTAAGCTGTGTCGTTATCTGATTATCACCGCTGACCGGCGGATGATCGGCTTTACTCTGGCTGGCTGAAACACTCAGTGTGCCCCAGGTACCGACCGCGATATCCGCGCCTGCGCCGCCCAGCACCAGACCCTGTACGGCTTCGGTATGACCGGAAAGCGTCAGATAATTGTTCAGCCCGTAACGGTAAATCCCGCTGAATGCGGCATCCGAATAATCGCCGTTGGTGATGCCATAATTTTTGCGAACGGCCCCGAGTGAGAAATCGAAATCGCTGAGGTTTTTGCGCAGTAAGGTGTTGGAAACATAAAACGGCACGCTGGTCGAAACCTGACGTCCGACCGCATCGGTGGTGACAACCGTCGCTTCACCGGCGCCATTAATATACGGCACGTTGGTCAGGGTAAAGGGCCCTGAATTCAGGTTATTACTGCTGGCTTTGTAGCCATTAAGGAACAAATCCACCGTGGTTGGTACCGCCGCCGTACCGCTGTATTGCAGCAACGGATAAGTCACCAGATCCGGCCGGACACCAAAGTTACGGCTGATACGTAAACCGCCCATACGTGCTGAATTACTCCATGTCAGTGAATCGCTGACGAAATCCCCGGCCTGGTAGCTGATCAGATTTTTCTCGTCTGTGAAACGCCAGAAGGTGTCGTAACGCAGATAGCCATCCTGTGTGGTCTGGCCGCCGTTGCTGCTGTCGATGTTATCAACGTTATAGCGGTAAGTGCCGGTATTGGTGACCAGCCCGAGGCCGCTGAATAAACGTTGCTCCATCCAGGTGGCGATAGTTTTCGCTCCGCCGGGGGAATCGGTGTAGTACGAATCATAGTTAAACAGCAGGCCGGTGCTGCTTTGCGACGGCGTGTAGTTCATCAGGGGATCACCACTGATATTCTGGTTCGGCAACCAGGCGTCCGGCACGCTGAGTATCAGCTGCTGGGTGGCCGAATCGTATTTCGCTTTCACGTCCGGCAGTTCACCGACATTAATCAACCCCTGCCGGCCGTTAATATGAATATGATTTTTCGCCAGCACACCCGCTTCCACGAAATACGCGTTATTGCGCCAGGTGACCGGTACGACCTGATTGTCGGTCTGGCCGTTGACCACAATCGACAGATAAAACAGGGCGTCTGTGACCACCGGTGCCGCACGCGGGGCATCGGGCAGTGAAGAATATTCCTGCGCCTGTGCGCTGAAGGTACTCAGGCATAACAGGCACAGGCTTCCCCGAAAATACAGTGGTCGCTGATGACCTTTCCGGAGAAGACGTCTGATTGGCATCCTTTGCAGCTCCTGCTGTTACTGGCCGCGCGCGATGACAATCGGTTGGGTGTTATCCGCTATCTGCGCATTGAGCTGCGCACCCGGCGTCACCCCCGCCGGCACCGGCCAGCGCATTTGCTGCCCCGGCAATACATAACCCATAAAACCGCCGACCAGGGTTTTCACCCCCTGTTTCTGATTGCCGGTGGCGGACCAGAACACGTTGCTCAGCCGCGCATGCACGATGCCGGTATTGCGCACCTGCAAATACGTTTTCCCGTTTTCGGATACCGTACTCCAGCTGAGGTTCGGGCGCGTTGCCGTGGAAGGATCACGCTTCACGTCGCTACGATCATGGGTCCACAAACTGCCGCCATCCATAAATAGCGGAAGCAGATAACGCATCTGCAATTGCAGGCCGACCACCGCTTTGTCTTTCCCCTGTGAGGAATCATTCAGCGGGGAAGGGATCTCATCAATAATGATGCGGTACGCCTGCTCGGTATTGGCCGCAACCGGGGTATTGCGGATCAGCCGGATCAACTGACGCTGACCCGGTGGCACGGTCGCGAAAGGCGGGCTGGCGACTACGTTGCTTTGATCGGCGTATTTCTCGTTAAAATTCTCCTGCTTCCAGGCGAGTACGCGCACCTGCAAGGACACCGGTTCCGCGCCACGGTTTTCCAGCCACAGGGCGGATCCGTTCTGATCGGATTCAATAATCTGATAGACCGGCCAGACCAGCACCGAACTGGCAGCCTGTGCGGTCAGGCAAGACAGAAAAGCCCAGGTCAGTGCGGCGGTGGCGAACAGGCGTAAAAGCAATGTCTTCATATTTCTATATCCTGATAATTCAATAGGTTAATGTCACGGTGACCGTGTCGGTATACGTCCCGGCGGAAGGCAGGGGGCTCACAGCGTATAAGCGTGCATAAACCGGATAGGTTTGGGTGGTAGCCGGAAAGCTGGGGATGGACATCACCAGCGCGCCATCGCCCCATACCTGGCTGCGGGCGGCGTCGCGAAAAAGCTGGTAGCCGAGCTGATCGGGATTACTGGTGTTTTGCATAAAGCGCCGGGTGGCGGTGCCCCCGTGGATACCGTAATCCATGGCAATACTGACGGAGGCACCCGGCGTGCAGGTCACTACCACGGAACCGGCGCCCGTGCTGCTGACCGTATCGACGTTGCTGGTGAGGGACGACATGGAACCGAAGTTGATGGTGCCGAGATTGGTGGTCGGGCTGGAAAGTGAGCTGCCAAATACGCAGCCATTGGTGAGAGTGGCTGAAACGGTAAATGTGCTGGTAGCTGTGGCGGCACGCGCTGAACTGCATAACATCAGCGACAATAAAACCAGCAACAATAAAACCAGCGGCAATAATACCCTCACCGGTAATAACGCGGTCGGAACCCGCTGACGGCCAGGCATCATCACCTCTACCAGGATACGGTGACATTCACCGTATCCTGATAAACACCGGCAGCGGGCGTGGTTTGTGCCGGAACGCGGCCATAGACCGTGCTCCATTGATCCGCGCCGTTACCGGTGCCGCTGACGCCGGTGGTGTTGTCCCACACCGTGGTGCGGGCGGCCGTGGTATAAAGATTGTAAAGCAGGGTGGAAGCGCTGTTGGTGGTGTTCACCATTCGCCGCGCCGTGACCACGCCGCTGCTGCCGCCATCCATGACAATTTTGTACGTCACCCCGCTCACGCATTTCACGCGGATCGATCCCGCCAGTTGTGCGCTGGTCGCATTCACCGCGCTGGTGAGCGATGCATAATTGCCAAAATTCAGCGTACCGAAACTGGTGCTGCCGGACGTCGTGGTTCCCGCTTCACAGGCGGGCAGCAACGTGGCACTGATGCCTATTGTTGCCGCCTGACTCAGTGAAATATACCCTTGCATTGACACCAGCAGTGCGGCTGGCAGTAGCAGCAGTACCTTGATGTCCATGATCTTTCCTTCCTTGAACCGAAAGCCAGTCAGAGGCGGAACCGACTCTGATGGAAAAACTCTTACCAGGAAAGAGTGGCAACAACGGTATCGTTATAGGTGCCCGCAGCCGGTGTGGTACTGGTCTGATCGGCAGGCAGCACACGACCGTAAATCGGAATATTTTGCGCCGTGGTGCCTGTCGTGAGCGTAATCGGCGTATTAATCGCGATTTCGGTAGTCCGTGCGGTATCGGAATAGAGGCGGTAAGGAATGCTGTTACCGCTGGATGTCATGGTACGCAGCCCGCCGGTTGCCGCCAGTCCGCCGTTCAGTGACAGCGTCGGGGTCAGTCCGGTGCTACAGGTGATCGTGACTGCACCGGTGCCGTTGGCTCCGAATACCGTCCCGTTAATGACGCTGGTCAGATCGGCGTAGTTACCAAAGTTCAGTGTACCCCACTGGTTGGTCCCCCCCGTTGATGTGCCGTTACCGACCGTACAACCGGTGCTGATGGTCAGCTGAACGCCTACCTGTCCTGTTAAAGTGCCGGCTGCCTGTGCGCCAGCGGCTAATGTCAGCGTTGCAGCGGCAAGAACGGCCAGCAATAATGATTTTTTTTCGCCCATGATGACTCCCAAAAACAGCTTACACCGTTGTGTATTCATGCAACGTCGTTGCATGTGGAAATCCTCTGGTGATGAATAATTAACGCTAAAAACTGCAAAAAAGCCGGTAAGAAACAGCGTGCAGGCCGGGTGTTATGTTTTCCCTTCACAACGGAGCGGAACCCTGACCTTATGTGCATGATGAAAAACGCCATCATGGTTAAATATAAGTTAATAAATTTACCTTAAGGTAATCTTTTCATTATTCAGGCCAATAAGGATAAAAACTCCATAAATTACAAATTATCGAATTTTTATCCTGTTTATTATTGATTTATGTTGATAATGATTGCCTTGTCTAAACCAAAAAACGCAGCTGTTTAACCTTTCTGGTTGTGGTGTTACCTGCTTGCTGCCCGTCATTGTTTAACAGCGCTACTGATGTTTTATGTTGATGTGCTTCAGGAGGGGAAACCGCCGGCGCGTTTTCTGCTTTTTGAACAGGCTGACGCACGGGGTTTCCCGCGTAGTGCCAGCAACACCACCAGCGCACAGAACAGCGTAATCGCCATCAGACACAACAGTAAGGGATGCAGTGAGGCGGCATAAAGCTGCTGTAGCTGCGGCGTACTGGCCTGCGGGATAAGCTGCTGTGTCACGGAAAGATTACCGGTCGCCAGACGTTGCGCCGCCTGGCTGATAGTTTCTGAGCTGATCGCATCACTGCTGAAATGCGCTGCCAGTGCGTTGCGGGTTAACGCCGACACAATAGCACTGACAATCGCCAGTGAGATGCCTTCTCCCGCCACGCGTGTGGTGCTGAAAATACCTGTTGCCATGCCCGCACGTTCCGTTGGCACGACGCTCACCGACAAGCCATCCATCAGCCCCCACGGCAAACCGGTACCGATGCCGATAACCACCATTGGCGCAATCATGCCTGTCAGATTCTGTGCCAGCACAGCCTGACTGAGCCAGCCCAAACCGGCGGCGGCAATCACTAACCCTGATGTGCATAATACCCCCGCAGAAATCCAGCGCGTCAGCCATGCCGCCAGCATCGGTACAATCAGCATCGGCAGTGAAAGCGCCATCATCATCAGCCCGGCGCGTTCTTCACTCAGACCCGTAACGCCGATAAATAGCATCGGCAAGACCACCAGCAGCACCACAAAACAAAAACCGGTCGCCAGCGGCAATGCCTGTACACCGATAAAACGGATGTAGCGGAAAAGCGATAAATCCAGCATCGGTTTTTTCACCCGTAATTCAATGACCACAAATACTGCGAGTAGCAGTGCCGCGCCACCCAGTTGAGAAAGTACTCGCGTGCTGTGCAGTCCGGATTGGGGAATATCCATCAGCGCCCAGGTCAGTAACGCCAGCATGGCGGTGAAGGAAAGGGTGCCCGGCCAGTCAATGCCGGATGCCTGCGGATTACGCGTTTCGCGCATTTTGGCTGCGCCGGTGATGAGAGAAAGAGCCGCAATAACTGTCGCGGAGAGAAACACCGAACGCCAGCCGAAATGCGCGATCAGCACGCCCGCAAGGAACGGGCCGAAAGCCAGTCCGACGCCAAAACTGCTGCCCATCAGGCTGAAGGCCCGGGTACGTGCTGTGCCATCGAATTCCTGCGCCAGTGCTGCACCACCCCCTGCCAGCGCACCGGCAGCCGCAATACCCTGCGCGGCGCGCAGTAAATCAATCGCCAGCACACTGCTGCTGAAAGCCTGCAATAAGGATAAAAGTGCAAACAGCGAGACGCCGCTGACGAACACTTTTTTGCGCCCCAGTTCATCGGCCAGCGCCCCGGCGGCCATCAGAAAACAGCCGAAAGTAAGCATAAACGCATTGGTTATCCAGCTCAGCGCCTGCGCGCTGCCGCCGAGTTCACGGGCGATCGCGGGCGTTGCCACCGCGCCGCTGACAAAGTTGAGCGGTAAAATCACTGCCGCCAGACATACGGTAAACAGAACGCGCAGGCTGCCCGCCGGGGGGGTTGTTGAGGGATGCATGGGTTTCTCCAACGAATTAGGGTTAGCGATGATGATAAAATGTCGGTAATGTGACGGAAACAGGCCGTCAGTCCGATGATTGCGGACTAAAACGCTCGTATAAACGGGAGTCAATATGGAAAACCTCAACGGCCTGCTGGCGTTTGTCCGCGCGGCGCAAAGTCAGAGTTTCGCCGCAGCGGCAGAGCGGATGGGCATTTCGGCCTCGGCGGTCGGGAAAAGTGTGGCACGGCTTGAGGAAAAACTCAGCGTACGGCTGTTCAACCGCAGTACGCGGCGCATCAGCCTGACCGATGAAGGTCAGTTGTTTTTTGAGCGCTGTCAGAATATCGTCACGCAACTGGAAGACGCCGAGCAGGAACTGGTACGGATTTCCGCCGTGCCACGCGGTAAATTACGTATCACCGCGCCTGCTATTGGTTACCGCATGTTGTTGCCGCATTTGCCGGAATTTCGCCAGCGTTATCCCGACGTTGAGCTGGATCTGGATTTCAGTGACCGTATGGTGGACGTTATTGATGAAGGATTTGATATCGCCATCCGCAGCGGGGAACTGAACAGTTCGCAGATGATGTCGCGCCGTCTCGGGCCATTCCGTTTTGCCATTGTCGGTGCTCCGCAATATTTTGCCGCGCATCCTGCGCCGCTTACACCTGACGACCTTTATCAACATGCTTGCCTTCGCTACCGGTTTCCGGGCAACGGACAATGGCAGGAATGGGAAATGACCAGCCCGACGCCGCCGGAACTGCCGCTGGCGCTAAGCAGCAATAATCTGGAGTCGATACTGCAGGCGACGGTGCAGGGATTAGGGCTGGCGTATGTACCGGAATTTATCGTGCGGCCGTATCTGGCATCCGGTGAACTGATTTCGGTACTGCCCGCCTATCTGAAAGAAGGTGGGAAGTTTTCGGTAGTCTGGCCAAGCAGCCGCCATATGCTACCGAAAGTACGGGTTTTTATCGATTTCCTGACCGAAAAGCAGGTGCTGGGCTGATCAGTTTCTCTCTCATTGTTTATCCAGCCATTTGCCCATTTCGCCCAGGGCTTCATCAAGGTTTTCACGCCCGAAACCGATACGCAGGAAATCTTCAGATACGGCATTGAGTGCTGAGCCGTAGACCACCGAAGGAATGACCATCACTCCCGCCTGTTGCACCAGTTGCGTAGCAAAAGCTTCTGCGCCTTCCGCGCCGGTATAGCGCACAAACGTCAGCACCCCGGCTTTCGGCAATGATAACTGAAACAAGTGCGGATACCGCGCCAGAAACGCGGTCAGTGAGGCGAGCCGGCGGCGCGAACGTTCCATCACCCGTTCGAGGATCGGAATACGGGCATTGAGTGCTATCGTCGTGAGCACTTCGCCAGGCATGGAATTACAGATCGACAGATACTGCTTCATACGTTCCAGTTCCAGCATCCACGTTTTATCCTGACAGGCTACCCAGCCGATGCGCAGCCCCGGCAAACCGTACGCTTTTGAGGTCACGTTCAGCGAAATACCCCGTTCATAAATATCGGCGAGTTGCGGCAGGCGGTCAGCCGGATCAAACTCTGTCAGCCGGTACACTTCATCCGAAAAAATCCAGATCCCGCGTTCGCGGCACAGGTCGATCAGTTCATCAAGCTGCGCACGGCTTATCAGCGCGCCGGTCGGGTTATGCGGAAAGTTAATGACCAGCACTTTGGTATTAGGGCGCAATGCATCACGGATTTTGCCGGTATCCAGCGCCCAGTCATTATCTGCATCCAGCGCCACGCCGCTGACATCGCACAGCGATAACGGCACACTTTCCAGCGACTGATAATTCGGGGTAATCACCACGGCGTGATCGCCGGATTTGAGCAGCATCTGGAAACTGGCGTAAATCGCTTCGTCTGCACCGGCAAAACTGATGATGTCCTGCGCGGTAATTTTTTGATAGGTCGAGGCGATAGCATCAAGCAGTGCCGGTGTCCCGCGTAACGGCGGATAATCCAGCATCGTCTGCATGAACGGGGCGCGGTGTTCTTTCCCTGCCAGTTCAAAGAGCGTATCGAGGTCCATTGATTCAGGATAGGAAGAGGACAGCGGAAAACGCACCGCATGTTCGAGGCGCGAGAGGTAACTGATCAGACGAAAATCTTCAGGAAAAGACATGGCGTACCTGCTAATGAAAAATCAAAGCGTTAGTTAATGAAAAATCAAAACATCAGCGGCGCTGGCCTTGCGCAAAACGGCGCTCAAGGCGGCTTTGCAGCAGTTCTAACACAATCGACATAATCCAGTATATCGCGGCTGCGGTCGCCAGCATTTCCATATACCGGTAGGTGCTGCGCCCGTAAGATTGTGCCAGAAAGTTCAGTTCCCACAGCCCCATCAGCGAGACCAGCGAGGAATCTTTCAGCATCGAAATAAATATCGAACCGGCGGGCGGGATAATGATGCGCAGCGCCTGAGGAGCGGTGACGTGCACCGCAACCGTCCAGCGTGATACGCCGAGCGCCAGCGCGGCTTCCTGCTGACCGCGCGGGACCGAAAGTACGCCGCTGCGGATGGTTTCCGCCAGGTAGGCACCGTAGTTCATCGACAAAGCGATAATGCCTGAGCTGAGCGCGCCGAGCACAATGCCCGCCTGCGGCAGCGCCAGATAGATAATCAGCACCTGCACCAGCAGCGGCGTACCGCGAAACAGCGAGGCATAAAACGTCGCGCAACCAAACGCCAGCGCATTTTCAGACATCCGTCCGAGCGCGGTAACCAGCCCGATCAACAGACAGAAAAACATTGAGCAGGCAGTGATCATAATGGTCAGCGCTGCCCCCTGAATGAAGCCGTCCGGTGACAGGCGCAGGCCAAGCAGGAACGGCAGTTTCTGGCTAATCAGGCTCCAGTCGAGGCCCATTTTGCTGAACGTGCCGAGCAGCAGGCTGAGCAAAATCAGCCACGTCAGCCCGGTTTTAAATTTAAACGCGTGTGCGTGGTGCCAGCGTTCCGGCGTTTCCACTTTCGGCTGGCTGTCCGGGATTTGTGGCATTACGGTACCTCGTGGGTAATATCTTCACCCAGCCAGTGCTGAGAGATTTTGGCCAGTGTGCCATCGTCGCGCAGCGATTTGATGGTATCGGCCACTTTCTTATCCCATTCCGGATCGCCTTTGTCGGTGGCTACCCAGTTCGGTTCCGCATAAAGCTCGGTGACAATTTTAAACACCGGCGCGCGTTTGATACGGGCATTCGCGGTGGCTAAATCGGATACCACGCCGTCAAGACGCACACCGGGCCCGAGCGCCAGATTCTGGAACGCCACTTCTTCGTCGCTTGGGATCACCTGTACGTTATCGAACGGGAATGCGAGGGGTTTGCTGCCTGGGATCACCAGCGTTTTTTGCAGATACGTTTCGTAAGTCGAACCGATGCCGACGCCAATCTTTTTATTGCTCAGATCAGCCGCCGATTTGATGCGGTCATCTTTCTTATTGACCACTAAGACAGCCGGGGAGTTGTAATACGGTGTCGGGAAATCCAGCACCCTGGCACGTTCGGTGTTTGGCGTCATTGAGCAGATACAGGTATCCCAGCGACCCTGCCATTTTCCGCCGACAATGGTTTCCCAGCCCGGTGCAATGATCTCAAGTTTTACGCCCATCCGCTGTGCCACGGCTTTGGCCACATCAACGTCAAAACCGGCCAGCTGGTTATTATCATCAATAAAACCAAACGGCGGGTAATCGTTAACGATGGCATTACGCAACACACCGGTTTTGGTCACGCGATCCAGCGTCGCACCGGCAAATGAGGCAGCTGAAAACAGGGAGGCGGCAAGCAGAGTCACCACGACAAACGGAGTACGCATAAACAGAGTTTCCTTAAACGTAACCAAATTGAGAGATTATTGTGAAAACCTACACTAAGTTTTAGACGTATAGAAGTCTAAATTAAGCCTTTTCAGACTTACAGTGAACTCTGCGGAAAATCCCCCCAATCACAGTGCATTACTTCAATGCGAAGGTAACTCAGTAATCCCGCCCCGACGTGAGGTTAACTGTAGATGCTGCGGGCACTATCCGGTATGCAGATTTACGCGCAATTTCTTCCAATACCCGGCCGCAGGAGCGTGTTTAAATCGTGTCTCTCCATTGTGCTCAGGGGGCTGACACTAGGTTGACGACATTATTTGGGTCAGCCGTTGCGGCCTGTCAGGTATCCATGGCGGATCGACCTGTTTTATCCGCAAATGACATAATTGAATACAACCCGTTAACTAAGAGAGTCCCGTAATGATGCCGTTTTCAAATGGATTTTTACTCAGCCTGTCGCTGTGTCTGGACATCGGAATGGCTAATATCGCCATGATGACGCTGGCGATGCAGCGGGGTTATTTTCATGGATTCTGGCTGGGCATTGGCACCTGCATCGGCGACTTAATTTACGCCGTACTGGCGCTGGCCGGGATGACGATGTTGCTGCAATACCAGAGCGTGCGCTGGATGTTATGGGTCGGCGGCTCGCTGATGCTGATGTGGTTTACCTACAAAATGATCCGCGCTGCACTGGCGCCTGCCGGGGACCTGGGCACCGGTGACAGCACGCAGTCACGTTCTGTTATCCGTAATTTTGGCCGCGGCATTGTACTGGCGGTGTCTTCACCGACCGCTATTTTATGGTTTGCCGCTGTCGGTGGTGCGCTGATTTCCCGCATGGGGCAGGGAAGCACGGCGAATGCTTCGTGGTTTCTGGGAGGGTTCTTTATTGCGGGTGTGTGCTGGACGATGGTGATTTGTTTCGTCGGCAGCCTGGGCGGAAAAATGCTCGGCACCAAAATGCTGAAATACTCCTATGTCGCTTCAGCAGTGATCTTCTCTTATTTCGCGCTGTATGTGGTCATCACCGGTTATCGGGAATTCATTTTGGTATAAGCGCCGGCGACGCATGAAGTGACAGTGAATAAAGGTGGGGGGTGATCCCCATCATTTTGCGGAATGTATTAATGAAATGGCTTTGATCATAAAAGCCCAACCGTATCGCCACATCCAGCGCATTATTATTTTTACGCAGCTGATTCCGGGCCTCAAGCAAACGCAACTGCATATGGTATTGCAGTGGTGGCATGCCAATGTGCTGGCGGAACAGGCGGACAAAGTGAAACTTACTCAGTCCGCTGATTTGCGCCAGCGTATCGAGATGGATTTTCCGGGTCAGATGGTCACGCATAAAATCCAGCGCCAGCATAACCGGCCGCAAAGATTGTTCCTGCTCTCTGGCGGGTTCTTCCAGCAACGCCCCCAGCAGCCATAACAAATTCTGTTCCTGATCGTCGTCGTTCAGTGTGCGCCGGTAATGGCACAGCGCGGAAAACAGCGCAGGATTGCTGAGCACGCCTTCGGTTAACACCGGCGCACAGTGATCAGAACGCAGATTGTGATCGACCGATACCTGACGCAGTAAAGATTGCGGAATATGTACGCTGAGGAATTCGACTTTGTCGTTGCCAAACAGCGAAGACTGGACGGTGGCCGGATTATAAATCGTAATATCGCCGCCGCGCACCAGTTCGGTTTTCCCGTGCAACCTGATTTCTTCCGTACCGGTCAGATTGGCACTGATGACATATTCATCATGCGTATGGCGGGGGAATGATGAATTGCTCGCTGTCAGATGCGAGTACTCAATGTCGTTAGCCATCGTCCATTCAGAAATAGAAAGAGACACGTTACACTCCGAAAATCTTTGCTGTGCTGAAAAAGGGGCAGCATCGGTTTTTCTTATAACGAACTTATAACACAAGTTGTTAACCACAAAAGCGGGGAAAATTCATCTTTTGCCGGCAAGGTAAACCGGACAGCAGGCATGCACGGAATGTAATCCAAATGTTAATTAAGAGCCGCAGTCGTTATTTTTCCGGACATGCTACCGATATTTTATAACGGCAATAACGGGGAGTTGTTTTTTGTTTTACAGAATAAAAACAATTAACAAAATCACCGTCAGACGACTTTTGGCAATACGTGCTCGTTTTGGCTGACGGTTTTATTTATTGGCGGTGTTTATTCTTATGCGGCTTGTAAATTCAATACTTAATAAGGCAAAATATGCGCCCCGCAAAACGGGGATGATCCGTTACTGGCTCATTGATACACGCATTCTTCATACCAGAAAACATTCAAATACCAGAGGCCGGGCTAAGTACCGGATAGATATTTACTTTCAGATACCGACAGTCTTGTCGCAAGGAAACATCAATGGTGCAGCACTCTCAATATGCCGCGTTCTCCGTCATGGGAAATCAACATCATGTCGGATAATGCCGTGACAGGTACCACTTCCCGCGTGGAATTACGTAAAACGCTTACGCTGATTCCGGTTGTTATGATAGGCCTGGCCTATATGCAGCCCATGACATTGTTCGATACGTTCGGTATTGTCTCCGGCCTGACGGACGGCCATGTGCCAACGGCGTATGCTTTTGCGCTGATCGCTGTGCTGTTCACCGCGCTCAGTTACGGCAAGCTGGTGCGCCGCTATCCTTCCGCCGGTTCTGCGTATACTTACGCGCAAAAAGCCATCCATCCGGTGGTCGGTTTTATGGTCGGCTGGTCGTCGCTGCTCGATTACTTATTCGCACCAATGATCAATATCCTGCTGGCGAAAATCTATTTTGAAGCGCTGGTCCCGTCAGTGCCGTCGTGGATATTTGTCGTTGTGCTGGTCGGTTTTATGACGCTGTCGAATTTACGCAGCATTAAAACGGTCGCCAATATTAATACGCTGGTGGTTGTCTTGCAGATAGTGCTGATCACGGTGATCACCGGCATGGTGATTTATGGCGTGGGTCACGGCACCGGCTATGGCACGCTGGCCAGTACCCAACCCTTCTGGGGCGAAAATGCGCATACCGTGCCGATGATTACCGGTGCCACCATTTTGTGTTTCTCCTTCACCGGTTTTGATGGCATCAGTAACTTATCGGAAGAAACTAAAGATGCCGAGCGCGTGATCCCGCGGGCGATATTCCTGACGGCATTAATCGGCGGCGTAATCTTTATTGCGGCGACCTATTTTCTGCAACTCTATTTCCCGGATATCTCCAGCTTCAAAGATCCGGACGCTTCACAGCCGGAAATCATGTTGCAGGTGGCAGGCAGGGCGTTCCAGTTTGGTGCGCTGATTTTCTCCAGCATCACCGTGCTGGCCTCCGGTATGGCGGCACACGCGGGCGTTTCGCGCCTGATGTATGTAATGGGCCGCGACGGCGTGTTTCCGAAACGATTTTTCGGCTATATCCATCCGACATGGCGCACCCCGTCTTTCAACGTGTTGCTGGTTGGTGCCATTGCTTTGATGGCGATTAATTTCGATCTGGTCACGGCGACAGCGCTGATTAACTTCGGTGCGCTGGTGGCTTTTACCTTCGTCAACCTGTCGGTCATTTCGCAGTTCTGGATCCGCGAGAAGCGCAACAAAAGCGTTATGGATCATATCCAGTATCTGCTTCTGCCGTTGTGTGGTGCGCTGACTGTCGGCGCCTTGTGGGTGAATCTTGAAGAAGGATCGATGGTGCTGGGGCTTATCTGGGGGGCAATCGGCTTTATCTATCTGGCCTGTATGACCAAAAGTTTCCGCAATCCGGTACCGCAATACGAAGACGTGGCGTAACTCATCACCGATGTGAAAAATGGCTTCTGCGGAAGCCATTTTTGTTTCTGCTACGCCATACCGAGCCCGCGCATCAGCGCCGTGACGGCGGCTGCCGCGACAATAATCACCATCAGCGGCGCTTTTCTCCAGGCTAAAAACAGCGCCACACCGACGCCAATAATCCGCGCGTATCCGGCAAAATGCTGGCCTTCAAACAGGGCTGACGTGGCCGCGACCGCCAGCAGTAAGGTGGTCGCCGCATCCGATAACATTGTCTGCGTGGCGGGGGAAAAATTAAGGCGCGAACCCAGCCGGTAACCGGCCACGCGCATCAGAAATGTTCCGGCGGCGAGCACCGCAATTCCCGCCACCATCAGGCTGTGTGAGGTCATTTTCGGTTCCTCCACGCCAGCAATCCGAGCAGTGAAAACAGCACCGGCATACCGGCCGGAACAAAAGGCACCGCAGCTACCGCAATGATGGCACCGCCAGTGGCAGGAGTACGCGTTCTCCGGCTGCGCAGCGACGGGAAAATCAACCCCAGTAAAATGGCCGGGAATACGGCATCAAGGCCGATGGCTTTGATATCCGGAATAAACTGCCCGATATAAGCCCCGGCTATCACGCTGACCGGCCAGAACAAGGCGATGCCTGCGCCGCATAACCAGTAAGCCGTTTTACGCTTTTCAGGGGTAGATTGTGAGATGCCAAATACCACACTTTCATCGTTCATGATGTGACAACCCAGCCAGCTCATAGCTTTGCTGCCCACCAGATCCTTCACCGCAATCCCGAACGGTAAATGGCGTGCATTGACCAGTAATCCGGCCGCCGCTGCCGCAAACGGGCTGCCACCCCCGCCGACAATGGCGATAAACAGAAACTCTGATGCCCCCGCCAGCACCAGCAGTGAAAGCATCAGCGGTACCCACAGCGGGAAACCGCCTGCGACCGCCAGCGACCCATAAGAAATCCCCACCAGGCCATCGGCCAGGCACACCAGAAAGATGGCTTTAATCACATCATTTCCCAGCGGTGAAAAGAAACGCGTACGCATAATTCAATCCCATAACGAACAAGTCTCTATTATAATGAACGCATCTGCATCGTTCTTCAAGTCGAACGATCGTTCGTTATAATGATCAGGGTAAGTTTATGCCACAACCTATTAGCGTTATTTCGAAGGGACTGGTTCGCGAGCGCCAGCGGGCCGGGCTGTCACTGGCGGAAGTTGCCCGCCGTGCGGGTATCGCCAAATCGACACTTTCGCAGCTTGAAGCGGGCAACGGTAATCCGAGCCTGGAAACGTTGTGGGCGCTGTGTGTGGCGCTGAATATTCCTTTTGCGCGCCTGATGGAGCCGGAAGTGAATAAAATGCAGGTGATCCGCCGGGGTGAAGGTCCTGCGGTGGTGGCCGAACTGGCGGATTATAAAGCAGTATTACTCGCGACCTGTCCGCCCGCTGCGCACCGGGATATTTATCTGCTGACCACCCAGCCGGGAGCCGACCGTATTTCCAGCCCGCATCCGCAGGGTTCGGTGGAACACATTATTATCACCCAGGGGCGCGCCCTGGTCGGGCTGGTGGATTCACCGGTAGAACTGAATGCCGGAGATTACATTTCCTATCCTGCCGACGTTGAACATATCTTTCGCGCGCTGGAGCCTGACACCATGGCGGTGCTGGTATCAGAGCAGAGTTGAGGTTTTGTGTTCATGATGGCGTTGTGATCCCGGAAGGTTATGCGACAGACAGGCGCAATGAAGAGTCTGGTTGCTGAGTGATGAATGTCCTGCAATTTACAGGGGTATTATTTATCGCGAAGGGACTACATGGCTGACATGGCTGATATTGCAACGCGCATTGCCGGGATTATTCTTTCCCCTGATGCTGTATATGGCCTTATAAAAGATGGCCACAAATTCATAAAAATTATGGTTCGCATGAGGAATAAACTCAATGCAGCATAATAATTGTGTTATCCGCTTTATCCGGTCATTGCGCTGCATTGCTACTAAGATCATCACCTTCATTATTTTTCACACTTTCGAAGCACTTATTGGCCCGCTGATCGTTGTTGGCTCAATACTCTGCATTATGTTTTTTGAGCCCTGGCCGATGAAGTATGTCTGCATGGGTGTATGGCTGGTGTTCCTCTATTTACTGTCTAAAGCAACAGATAAGCTTACCGGCAGAGATAAGCAGAATAATTAACGCGCTTCTTCGTCACATTGTTTTTAGCAGCGGTCCGGGTAAAGAAGGTGCGTTAATAATTTTTGCGAGACGTCCTGGAAAACCAGCCGGTGTTTCTTGTCGTGGTTTCGTCACCGTTGTATCTTCTCCCCGCACCTGAAAATCAGGTGTCGGGATTGACCTCCTGCCTGACTTTACTGGTGACACATGACGCGTTAGCGTTTATTGTGTCGCGCGTTTTGCTACACCTTTCAATGGTGGGCTGAGCGAGGGCATCGAAAGATGCGCCGGTGTCCAGTAAGGCCGGTAAGGTCAACCTTGTTCAGCTCACCACCAATGAGATTGACCTCTCGGGTAGTGAGTAAAATTTACTTACCGGAGGCTGCCACGATGGCTACGACCCCAACCCAAGTTCATTCTTTAAAAGCCTTTCCTTTTAATGCCGCCACTGATTTCACTGTGCTGGCTGCGCATTGCGAACAATATGCTGAAGCGCTGTTAGAAAGCGACAATCCGCGGCAACGTCGCAATATTTCTGATGCTCTGGCCACGGCATTGAACAGACTGCAATCCGGCTTGCTCAATCCTGTTCCACCTCATCTGATTAACAGCCTGACGGTAGATGCCCTTCCTGCCTCCGCACCCCGTTTTGAGCCTGATTCTGAACAGCTGGCCGAATACTGTCTCACCCTGACGCAGATTTTGATAAACCGTGAGGTCACCGATCAGTCCGAAAAATCCCTGACCGGGCTTCTTTATGATCTGGTCAGTTACTTCGCTGCGGATTTACAGGCACCCCGGTACCTGAGAACGGCGCAGGGTCCGGAGGAACTGGCATGAAAAATCAAGACTGGCACCAGGCCGACATTATTGCTTCGCTTAGAAAACGAAAGACAACGCTTGCCGCCGTTTCGCGTGCCGCCGGACTTGCCTCATCAACGCTGACGAATGCCCTGACGCGTCCGTGGCCGAAAGGGGAAAAGCTGATCGCAGAGGCAATGGGTATTCCGCCAGAAAAAATCTGGCCGAGCCGGTATTTTGATGCAGCCGGTCGTCCGGTAGAAAGGAAAATTCGACAAGTAAAAGGAGAAATGCCGGATGGTTAATCCCGATATCAAAAACGTCATTGGCTTCTTCGGCACGCTATTATCCGTCAGTCTCATTTGCCGTCGGTGCGGGAAATGTGACCCGAAAAATTTTAGCGGTATGGTTGGATAGGTGTAAACAAGCCGTCCTTTTATCGAGCATCTGTATGCCCAAAAACATCAACCAGCCGGAAGGCTGGTTTTTTATTGGTCATTCGCATCCTTTAATTGCCTGTAAATTCATCATGTTGAAAAGCTTGATTTTTTAATATTTATCCGAGTTATCTGATAGTCACTGGCATTCAAATGTTATGCACCTCAGGCTCCTGCCCGATATTTAGGCCAAAAAAACCATTTATATAAGAATACTCCAAATTTATTTTTACCGTAAAAACATAAAAAAAGTGATTATTTGCCTGAAAATAAAGAGGTAATATGATTAATCTTATGTATTAGGAATTATCTTGGATAAATTGTAGTTTGCCGGGCTGATTAATCGCTATGCATAACTGTGTATAAAAGAGCAATAGGTTAGTTCTTCTGAGTGGTTTTTCAGATAATGACTCAGAAATGAAATATAAATGTTTGGTTTTCGTAAAAAGGTAAAACTGAAATCATACTTAAAATAGTGAAAAATCCTGTTTTAAATCAAAAATGCAGACAGTTAAGTGAAATAACGGAGTTGTTTAATCGAGAGAGATTCTGTCTAAGAATGTTCTTAGATCTGCGAAGTCATTAACACCAAAAGCGTCGTATACGTCACATTTTGGTTTCTGATTAGGAATAAGCATAAGAATCCGCCTAGAAAACAGGCATGCATTTAACGATAAGAAAGTGTAAATCGATCGGTCAAACCTATTGTTAGGTCTTATTATGAGCGAGAAAAACGATTTGAAGAGTTTCGGCTGCGTATTACTCTACGTATAGATACTGAAAAGTTTTAAATATGTTTTAGAGCGGATCTAAACATTCTTTTTTCTTATCTCTTTCTGAGAGTGCTTTATTCTTCCCCGGATTGACGAGGCAGAATTTGAGCGTTTTTAAAACCACATAATTAGGCGGCCCAATGCCTCGGGTAATAATCTGGAGTGAGTGCCAATTTACCAAGTTGGCGTTAAAAGAAATAATCTCCAAGAAGCTGCCTTACGTTGACCATGTCATCTCTTTTGACCAGAGCAATGGGATGAACTTGTTGGCGAGAGATTACTTAATCATCGATCCGTCAGGCGGTGGCTTCCACAGGTGTTATGAGTTTTTAAGAGAAAATCTGAATATATTGGACCCGGAGAGAATTCTGGTTGTGTCTTCAGCCGTGGATATGTTAATGCTCGAACTTTTACTGAAAAAGGAGTTTAAATTCCTCAAGAAGAAGAGTGAATTGTCAGACGTGGAGACATCGGTCGAGCAATTCATCCGGCTTCAGGGCAGTGCGATTAACAAGCAAGAATTCAATTATAATATTACCAAGATGGAAGAAAAAGTTTTGGTGATGATGATGTCTGGTCTGTCTGTCACCAGCATTTCAAATATTCTAAAGCTCAGTGTTAAAACGATAAGTGTGCATAAATGCAACTCACTAAGAAAAATAGGTGTTGATGCCAGCAGCAGTTCAGCTTTGTTCTTTTTGCACAAACATGCAGTGGGAAACAGAATTGTCCGATAAGAAGAAAACATTTTAAGCCAGCCTTGCACAGTGCAGGTAAGCGCGCCAGACGTTGCTATTTTTCAGGGGTAAGAAATGCGATCACTCAAAAGAAGCCATCCCGGCTTCATGTATGAACCCATCGTGTCCGTCTCGGGAGTGATGCTTGGTTTTGAGCTGGTTAAGAAAAGGAATGCAAGGGAAAGCAACGAAAATTCAGTGCATTACGATTTGCCTCTCTCTGCAGAAGAGAAGGTGAAGAGCTTCTTTGAGCAGGTCACAACAGCCTGTGTCAATGAAAGTATCTTTATCGCCAACGGCTTTTTATTGTCGATCAATATTGACTATGAGATTGCGGTGCATATTGCCAACAATCAGGCGATACAAAAGGTTTTACAGCAGCACAAATATATAAGACTTGAGGTGAGTGAGGATTTTCACGAATTCAGTGCCGGACAGGAACGCCCTGTACTTCAGTCTTTAGCGGCATGCTGTCCTCTATGGCTGGATAATTTTGGCGCCGGTGACACCAGCCTTACGCTTGTGATGAGCGAAAAGTTTGAATATATAAAAATCAGTAAGGTCTTTTTTTGGCAACACCAGGGAACTCAGTCTCTAAGAAAAGTGATCCGCCATCTCCGCCCGTATTGCGGGGGCGTTATTATCAATGGTGTCGAGAATTCGCAGCATATTGAGTACTTAAGCGGCAGTGATATTCTTGCTATGCAAGGTACATTATGGTTGCCATATAGTCAGGATGAATTAGTACAGTCATTTTTTTGAAAAGATTAACTGTTTATAATAACCCCATAATAAGCACGAATAGCTAATTTATGCGGTTATTTTAAAGGTGCGGGGACTTATCGCCTGAAATATTTTGGCGAGGGTAACTTGTGCAAATTACTACCGGAATTATCGTTTGGCAAATTGGTGGCCGTAAACCAGGGGCGGTAGCATAGCTAAAATATATACCGGTGTTAAATTGTACAATAATTATTTTCTGTTGATATACTCAAAGAGCCCATTGCTTATTGGGTGAACAATTCGTCTGTCAATTGAAGAGGAGTAATTATGAGAAAAGCCATGCTTTCTGCTATTGCCCTGATGCTGCTGCCGCTATATTCGCAGACAACATCTGCTGCTGAACTCAGCAAAGGGGAAACAGTGGCGGCAGTGGTCGGTACCGGTGGCGCAATATTAGCCGCAGGCCTGATTGCTGTAGGTAACGATGATAGTAACGGTAACAGCAACACCAATACCTCAACTACCACCACAACCTCACGCTAATAAGTCACTTAATTATAACCACACATCCGTGTGGTTATTTTCCCACATGATAATAAAGATATAGGGAATCACTTGTGCGCTATTCCTTATTGCTCCTCTGCCTCTTATTACAAGCATGTACCCCTTCGCAAAACAGTCTGGTTGATACTTTTAAGGTTACCGTGAAGGGGCCGCAGGATGTCGTGGTGCCACCCGAAAGAATTGCCGCTATTCCTTACGGCAGCATTTATTTAAAACTGCCTACGTCAGCGCAAATCTTTGTGGTTGGTTATCTCCAGGATGGCTTTGAAAAATGGAGTACCGGCGACCAGATTGTCTTTATTACCAGGAATGGTCGCCTGGTACGGTCAACCGGTTATTCGCAAGGCGATCTGCTGGAAGTCACCAATCTGCCCCAGGACCCGTTGCTGCATGCAGCGAGTTTGCATGAGGGGGCGAACTGGACACGCCTGATGCGCTGGACGGAGAACCGGCAACCCTTGTCATCGGTTGTCACATCCCGTTTCAGCCGTCAGGACGACGAAACCCTGACCCTTCCCGGAAGAGTCGTCGCCTGCCAGGTGTGGCGCGAGGATGTCACGCTTCAGGCCACGGGTGACCGCTGGCAAAACACGTTCTGGGTGGATCCGCAGAGCGGATTAGTGCTCAAGAGCAATCAGAGGCTGGGAGCAGATATGCCGGTGAGTATGACATTGCTCAAACCAGCCAATGCGGGGATCCCACCAGCATGAAAATAAAAACACTGTTATTCCTTTTCAGCACCTTGCCGGGGATGGCATTTTCCGCAGGTAACGTGACCGTATATACCGGCGCCTCTCAGGGGCAGCCGGTGCAGACACTCAGCCATATTAAAGATATGCGTCAGATGATGGCGGAGTCTGATCTGATCCGTCATTCCTGGGCACCCGGTACGGTGATTGCTGTGCCTGCCGCAACGTCTGAGGCGCAGCAACAGTATCTGAACATGCAAAACCAGTTGAAAGCCTGGAGTATCACCGAAAGTGGCGATACGCAGCAGACCATTAACCGCGTTATTCAGCAATTGCAGGGGCTGCGGGTTACCGGCCGTCAGTTTACGCCGATGGATGCGGATCTGATCCTGAACAACAATGCCGCGAACCGGCAGTTGCAGGGAGATTATCGCGTTTATACCGCAACGCGTCCCGACAGCATCTGGCTGCTTGGGGCGGTGAGCGGGGCGGGGAAACAGCCGTGGGTTGCGGGACGCACGGTGCGTGAATATCTCGGGGAGCATCAGTTTCTTGCCGGTGCCAATCTGAATGAAGCCGTGGTGATTGATCCCAACGGAACCGTCCGGGTTGCACCGGTCGCTTACTGGAACTATCGCCACGTTGAAGCCCAGCCGGGCAGTATCATTTGGGTCGGTTTTTCTGACTGGACGCTGCCGCGTCAGTATAAAAACCTTAATCAGAACATCGTCTCTGTTTTGGCGCACCGGATCCCTGACTGATGAAACCAAAATATCTTCTCAGCCTGCTCGCTTTGTCCGTGGTGTGTGCTAATACAGCCCGGGCGCAAACTTATAATGAACCTCTTGGTCCTTCGCAATCGGATTTTGGCGGCGCGGGGCTTTTACAAACACCAACGGCGCGGATCCCCAAAGAAGGGGAGTTCAGCGCCAACTACCGTGATAATGACGCGTACCGCTTTTACTCGCTCTCGATGGCGCTGTTTCCCTGGCTGGAAACCACGTTGCGTTATACCGACGTGCGTAACCGGCTTTACAGCAATGATCCGAATTTCAGCGGCGATCAGACTTACAAAGACAAGTCTTTCGATGTGAAATTAAGGCTGTGGGAAGAGGGCTACTACCTGCCACAGGTTGCGTTCGGCAAGCGCGATATCGGCGGCACCGGTTTGTTCGACAGCGAATATCTGGCTGCCAGTAAAGCGGCCGGGCCGTTAGATTTCACGCTGGGGATTGGCTGGGGGTATATCGGTAACAGCGGTAATATCACTAACCCTTTCTGCAAAGCCAGCGATAAATATTGTACCCGTGCTCAAAGCCATTCCACCGGCGATATCTCCCTCAATGATATGTTCCGCGGACCAGCGGGAATATTCGGTGGCGTGGAGTATCAGACTCCCTGGCAGCCGTTGCGCCTGAAAGTGGAATACGATGGCAATAATTACCGCGATGATTTCGCCGGAGCATTAAAACAGAGCAGTAAGATTAATGTCGGTGCCGTTTATCGCCTGGCCAGCTGGATGGATGTCAATGCCAGCTACGAGCGCGGCAATACCTTTATGTTCGGTTTTACCCTGCGCAGTAACATGAACGAGTGGGTACCGCATCAGATTGACGATCCGGTGCCTGACTATCAGCCGCAGCAGCAAAGCGCGGGAATGGTCAATTACAGCGTCGCCACCGGTCAGCTGGCGCAGCTCAAAAGTAACGCCGGGTTTAGCGAACCGCGTATCGACATTCGTGACGATACCCTGAACGTCACGGGGCAGCAGGATAAATATCGCAATACGTCAAAAGGCGTAGACCGTGCCAATCTCATCATGCTGAATAATCTGCCAGCCAATGTCGATACACTGGATGTAACCCAAAACCGCTTTGGTATGCCGATGGTCACCACCCGTACCCGCGTGGCGAGTCTGCGTCAGCAGCAAGAGGGTTATCCGCTGGGCCAGGAGCAATCCCTGAATCAGCAACGGATTGAACCTGTCACTGACGTCGGTCAGGGATTCTTTATCGGCAAAGACCGGTTTAATTACAGCCTGTCGCCGGTATTAAGACAATCCGTCGGCGGCCCTGAAAACTTTTACATGTATCAGGTCGGGGTACTGGCGGATGCCAACTACTGGCTGACAGATCATTTGCTGGTTGATGGTGGTGTGTTCGGCAACATCGCCAATAACTATGATCAGTTCCGCTATGATGGCGTCAGTAATGACTCTTCTCTGCCACGCGTGCGAACGCGTATCCGTGAATACGTCAGCAACGATGTCTATGTGAATAACCTGCAAGCCAACTACTTCCGGTATCTGGGCAACGGCTTCTACGGACAGCTTTATGGCGGCTATCTGGAGATGATGTACGGCGGCGTCGGGGGCGAAGTGCTCTACCGGCCACTCGACTCTGACTGGGCGCTGGGCATTGATGCCAACTACGTTAAACAGCGTGACTGGGACGACATGATGCGTTTCACCGATTACAAAACTGCCACCGGCAACCTGACAGCTTACTGGCGGCCAGCGTTTATGGATGATGTGCTGGTGAAAATGAGCGTCGGGCAATATCTGGCTAAAGACAAAGGCGGCACGTTGGATCTCTCCAAACGCTTTGACAGTGGTGTCACCGTGGGCGCCTATGCGACGCTGACGAATGTCTCGAAACAGGAATACGGGGAAGGCTCCTTTACTAAGGGGTTCTACATCTCTGTTCCGCTGGACTTGCTGACGGTCAAACCAACACGCAGTACGCCAACGGTTAGCTGGACACCGCTAACGCGTGATGGTGGCCAGATGCTGGGCAGGCAGTACGGCTTATACGGTATTACTTCAGACAGAGATACGCCGCAGTTGCCTTAAAGAAAGGTTGTGCCTGACTGGAATAGTCAGGCATCTACAAATGACTTATTTATTTTTTTTCTGATATTACTGCATGTCAGGAGACAGTTAATGAAGTCCATTATTATAAGCCTATTAACCTGATGTCCTCAGGTAATAATTTTTTTCGTTACTTGTTGTGAGGGAAATATGACATTTCTCACCAGAAATTTTTACTCAAGCCTGTTCCTTGCTCTTTCGGATTTTTTCAGTTTTGTTCTGTCGATTTATGTCGCTAAAATATTGTTAAGATTCATGCTCAAAGAGTTTGATGACTATATTCCCGCTGAACATGTCACCGCCCTTGTTTTATTACACTGGACGCTGGCATTTTGCTGTGTTGGCTGGTTCTCCATACGCTTGCGGCATTATTACTATCGCAAAACTTTCTGGTTTGAGCTGAAAGAAATCTTACGTACATTGGTGATTTTTGCCGTCATTGAAATTGCCGTGATGGCTTTCGCCGAGTGGAATTTCTCACGTTATATGTGGATCCTCACCTGGGTGCTGGTGCTGATACTTGTCCCTTGTGCCCGCATGCTGACTAAACACATATTAACGGTTCTGGGGATCTGGCGACGTGATGCGATTATTATCGGCACCGGTAAAAATGCTCATGAGGCCTTCAAAGCGATTCAAAGCGAGAAGAACCTCGGGTTAAATGTCACCGGATTTATATCCAGTGAACCAACAGATAAACCGGGCGACAGTATTAATGGTATCCCGATCATATTCTGCGATGACCTGTGGTTATTAACCCCTTGCGACAAAAAAACGCAGTTTATTGTCGCCGTGGAATCGCATCAGGGTGATATCCGCAATTACTGGCTACGGATGTTTATGATCCACGGCTACCGGTATGTCTCTGTGATCCCGACCCTGCGCGGTATGCCGCTCGACAGCACCGATATGTCGTTTATTTTCAGCCATGAAGTGATGATATTACGTGTTCATCAGAACCTGGCCAAATGGTCATCACGTTTCCTGAAGCGCGCCTTCGATATTGCGGCTTCACTGGGCATTATTGCCATACTCTCTCCGCTGTTGCTGTATATCAGCTACAAAGTCAGGAAAGATGGCGGCCCGGCGATTTATGGTCATGAACGCATTGGTAAAGGCGGGCGTCCTTTTAAATGCCTTAAATTCCGCTCGATGGTCATTAATTCCAAAGAAGTGCTTGAAGAATTGCTGGCAAATAACCCGGAAGCGCGTGCCGAGTGGGATGAGACATTTAAACTGAAAAACGATCCACGTATTACGCGCATCGGACATTTATTGCGTAAAACCAGTATGGATGAGTTGCCGCAGTTATTTAATGTACTAAAAGGAGAAATGAGCCTTGTCGGGCCGAGACCTATTATTAACGCTGAACTGGAGCGATACAGTGATGAGGTAGATTATTACTTACTGAGTAAGCCGGGAATGACCGGATTATGGCAGGTGAGTGGTCGCAGTGATGTGGATTACGAGACCCGCGTCTATCTGGACGCCTGGTATGTAAAAAACTGGTCGATGTGGAATGACATTGCCATTTTATTTAAAACAGTAAGTGTTGTGCTTAGAAAAGACGGTGCTTATTAACAGTTATTTAAATAATGCATCACCCTCATGTATTGGCTGCTAATCATTAGCGTCATGGCCAACATCAATTTCTGTTGAACCACATGATATGGATTTTATGAAAAAAAATACCTTTAAGATTTCTGCATTATTCGGGGCTTTGTTACTGAGCGGATGTACGGTTATTCCAGGGCAATCGTTAAGTACCATGGACAAAGACGTTGTTCAACCTACTGATAGCAATTATGACATTGATAAATTAGTTAACGTTTACCCGATGACACCCGGCCTGATTGATCAGCTGCGCCCTGACACGGTTCAGGCGCGGCCAAATCCTGAGCTGGATATGCAACTGCAAAACTACCAATACCGTATCGGTGTCGGTGATGTCCTGATGGTTACTGTCTGGGATCACCCGGAACTGACCACCCCCGCAGGGCAATACCGCAGCGCCAGCGATACGGGTAACTGGGTCAATGCTGATGGGACCATTTTCTATCCTTACATCGGGAAACTGAAGGTCTCCGGAAAAACCGTGACGGAAGTACGTCAGGACATCAGCAGCCGTCTGGCGACGTATATTGAAAGTCCGCAGGTTGATGTGAGTATTGCGGCCTTCCGTTCTCAGAAAATTTATACCACTGGCGAAGTCGTCAAGTCCGGACAACAGCCCATTACCAATATTCCGCTTACCGTGATTGATGCTATTAACGCCGCTGGGGGCTTAGCGCCAGATGCGGACTGGCGTAACGTCGTGCTCAACCATAACGGCCGGGATACTCAGATTTCACTTCAGGCCCTGATGCAGAAAGGGGACCTCACACAAAACCGCTTGCTTTATCCCGGCGATATTTTGTTCGTGCCACGAAATGACGACCTGAAAGTATTTGTGATGGGCGAAGTCACCAAGCAGAGCACGCTGAAAATGGATCGTAGCGGGATGACGCTCGCTGAGGCATTAGGCAATTCAGAAGGGATTAGCCAAAGTATGTCTGATGCTTCCGGGATATTTGTTATCCGGCCACTGAAGGGAAGCCAGAAAGGTAAGATAGCTAATATCTATCAGCTGAATGCGAAAGATGCTTCTTCTATGGTGATGAGTACGGAATTCCAGCTTCAGCCTTACGATATCGTTTATGTCACCACCGCACCGATAGTTCGCTGGAATCGTATCATTTCGCAGATTGTCCCGACCATTTCGGGAGTGCATGACATGATCGAAAGCACTCGTTACATCAAGCAGTGGAACTAACTATGTTCTCTTCAGTTCTTGTTGTGTGCACCGGCAATATATGTCGTTCGCCAATGGCCGAACGGATCATGAAGCAATATCTTCCCGAAAAGAAGATCCGTTCTGCTGGTCTTATGGCAATGGTCAATCATCCGGCTGATGATACTGCTGTGATTGTCTCTGGGCTCCACGGGGTATCGTTAGAAGGACATAGAGGCACCCAATTCCGGTCTTCGATGACAGGGGAGTATGACCTTATTCTGGTCATGGAAAACAGCCATCTGGAAAAAATCAGCAAAATTTCTCCCCAGGCCAGAGGAAAAATCATGCTTCTTGGGCACTGGTCAGGTCATCGGGAAATTCCGGATCCTTATCGCAAAAGTCAGGAAGCATTCGAATCTGTTTATCAGCTTATCGATCAGGCCTGTCAACGTTGGGCACAGAAGCTCACCGGCTAATCTCTCAGGAAAACATCGCATGTCATCAGCTATTTCAAAAAAAACCGCAACACCAGACTCTGACGAAATTGATTTGGGACGTCTTTACGGCGAAATTCTCGATCACCGCAAACTGATTATTATTCTTACAGCCGTTTTCACCCTGTTGGCTATAACGTATGCCTTATTCGCCACGCCTGTTTACCAGGCAACCGCGATGATACAGGTTGAGCAGAAACAGGGGAATGCGATCCTCAATAGTTTAAGTCAGATGTTACCCGACTCTCAGCCTGTCTCCGAGCCTGAGATCGCATTGTTGCAGTCAAGGATGATCCTTGGCAAAACTGTTGATGATCTTAATTTACAAGCTGTTATTACTCAGAATTATTTTCCGTTATTTGGGCGTGGTTGGGCAAGGATGACCGGTGATGTTCCGGGTAAATTGAGCATCAGCCGTCTATATATTCCTAAAACCAGCAATGATGTTCCGAGTATCACTCTCACTGTCATTGATAAAAATCGATTTCATGTTGAAGGTGATAATTTCAATCTTGACGGAGAAGTGGGTAAGCTCATCACCCAGGATGGCATTGCTCTGAACGTTCAGAGTATGGACGCTGAGCCAGGAACACAATTCACAGTCAATTATGTGACACGATTAGATGCTATCAATAGTATGCAGACTGCACTAAGTGTATCAGATCAGGGAAAAGATACTGGCATCCTTAATCTGACCTTTAACAGCGATAACAGTGTAATGGCTTCTGCAATCCTAAATGATATTAGCCAAAACTATCTTGACCAAAATATTGCCCGCCAGGCTGCCCAAGATGCGAAAAGTCTGGAGTTTTTAAATCAGCAGTTACCGCAGGTTCGCAGTGAACTGAATAATGCTGAGGATAAACTTAATCTGTATCGGCGGCAGAAGGATTCTGTTGATTTATCCCTTGAAGCAAAATCAGTACTTGAGCAGATCGTTAATGTAGATAGCCAGCTTAATGAACTGACATTTCGTGAAGCTGAGATTTCGCAGCTTTATACTAAAGATCATCCGACGTATAAAGCCCTTCTGGAAAAACGGCAGACCTTATTGCAGGAGAGAGATAGCCTTAATAAACGTGTTACAGCCATGCCGGCCACTCAACAAGAAGTTGAACGTTTAAGCCGTGATGTTGATTCAGGTCGGGCTATCTATATGCAGTTGCTTAATCGTCAGCAAGAGTTAAGCATCGCTAAATCCAGCGCAATTGGGAACGTTCGTATTGTCGATAATGCAATCACACAACCTAAGCCAGTAAAACCAAGAAAAACATTGATTGTTTTGATCGGGATTATTGTTGGGCTGTTTATATCGTCTGCGCTTGTTCTACTGAAGATTTTTCTACGTCGTGGAATTGAGTCTCCGGAACAACTGGAAGAAATTGGGGTTAGTGTTTATGCAAGCGTGCCCCTTTCAGAGTGGCTCACAAAGAAAAATAAATCAATGCGACCTAAAGAGGGGGGAATAAAAAAAATAAAAGATGAAAAGAGATTCCTAGCTGTGGAAAACCCTGCTGATTTAGCCATTGAAGCTATTCGCAGTCTGCGAACTAGCCTTCATTTTGCCATGATGGAAGCCAAGAATAATATTCTGATGATCTCAGGATCAACGCAGAGTGCAGGTAAAACATTTATTGCGAGTAATTTGGCTGCAGTCATTGCTCAGGCAGGAAAAAAAGTATTATTTATAGATGCAGACATGCGTAAAGGTTATGCACATAAATTATTTAAATTCACTGGGGAGCAAGGGTTGTCTGATATTCTTTCTGGGAAGATAAATGTTAACAACATTGAAAAATCTGTTCCATCAATTGGTATTGATTTTATTGCAAGAGGCAAGGTTCCCCCTAATCCATCAGAATTACTGATGCATAAACGCTTTAATGCTTTGCTAGAATGGGCTTCTGATAATTATGATTTAGTGATTGTCGATACCCCTCCTATCTTAGCTGTTACGGATGCAGCCATTATTGGTCGTAGCGTTGGTACTTCACTACTTGTTGCCCGCTATGGAACAAATACAGTTAAAGAGGTAGAGATTAGTATCAGGCGTTTTGAGCATGTTGGTGTACAAATAAAAGGATGTATACTTAATAGTGTAATTAAAAAGGCTAGCAGTTATTACGGGTATGGTTATAGCAACTATTCTTATGATTACAGCGATGATAAATAATTTCAGCTATCATCAATAGAGTCGGTTTCGCGTGGGTAAATAAGAATAGAAACGTAGTGAAAAGAATAAAATAAATATTGAATAAATTTTGAATTGAAGTTGTAGGTAATCTGATTATTTTTTTATATTTTGCCAAGACTAAATTCTATTACTCATCCTAAATGATTAAGTGTTATATTTTTTGTTGGTTGAAAATGAGGATGTTATGAGAATTATTATAATTAATTCATTGTATTACCCTCACAAGGTTGGGGGAGCGGAAGTTTCAGTTCAAATGCTTGCCGAAGATGTCGCGAGGCAAGGGAATGATGTATTGGTGTTAACGCTACATGATGAAAAATATATCAGGAAAGAAAATATTAACGGTGTAAATGTTGAATACTTACCCTTGAGAAATGTTTACTGGCCATTTTCAGGCGGAGTACAACATAGAGTAAATAAATTAAGATGGCATATTAAAGATTTGTATAACCGGGAAATGATTGATGTTGTAGAGAGTAGAATAAACGAATTTAAACCTGACGTGGTTCACACGAATAATTTATCTGGTTTTTCAGTTGGTATATGGAAATTATTAAGTCAGTTAAAAGTACCATTGGTTCATACAACAAGGGATTATTATCTTTTTCACCCAAATTCAACTTTGTTTAAAAATGGTAAAAATATGAGTCTAAATAATATTTTAGTGCGTTTCAATAAATATTATAAAGGAGTAATGAGTAATCATGTGGATGTTATGGTTGGTATAAGTGATTATATAAAAAACTTGCATAAAGATAATGCATTTGGAAAGAAGGCATACTATACCTATATACATAATCCAATTAATAAAATATCTTTAACAAATAAAAATATATTGGATCCTGAAAGTGTCAAAGTAGGATTTCTTGGAAGACTCACTTCAGATAAGGGATTTGATGAGTTTATTGAACTGTCAAATAAATATAAAGGGAACTTTGTTTTTATTGCTGCAGGAAATACTGATTCATCAAAGGGCTCAAAAAGGCTATTAGAGGAAGCTAAACAAAATGGTATTTTAGTTTTAGGCTATGTACCCGTAGATGAATTTTTATCTAAAATTGATGTGCTACTATTGCCCACAAAATGGAATGAACCATTCGGAAGGGTTGTAGCGGAAGCGGCACTTGCTGGAAAACCAGTATATACAAATTTGAACGGTGGCGTGTCAGAAATTGCAAAATCATTTTCTTGGGTTAAAAATATTAGCAATTTTAATAAAACTAGTGTGTTAGAGTCTTTAGAAGAAACAAAGAACAGATGTGATATATCTAATCCATTTGAAAGAATTACAATATCAAAAAAATATATCGATATATATAAATATGCTATAGAAAATAAAAGATTATAGGTTGATATACTATATGAAACTCAAAATGGATTTAATTGTTGTTTGGGTGTTTGTTTTTTTTGTTGGAGTTAAATCATTTGCAGGTCCTATAGGTTTGATTTTTCAGCCTATAAATTATATCCCTACTTTATTAATGTTGGTTTTATTAATAAAAAGTTGGCTATTAGGTGCTTTTACTAAACCCGCTTATTTGTTATCTGTTTTACTTATCATTGTTTATTACCTAATAGGTCTATTGAACTCCAGTTTCATACAGGCAACATTTGGATTATATATTTTCATACCATTCTTATATTGCGCAACCTATAATAATTATATATTTAAATTTCTTACATCAGGAAAAAATTCATTCTTCATGTTCTTTTTTATAACATGTGGTATAGGAGTGTTATATGTGAGTTATTTTGGAGCTCCATGGTTGGGAGGGGCGGTGAATGTTGGTGGCGTAGATAAGGTCTTGTCCAGGAATTGGACTGTCAATGGTGTCCTAAGAAACCCCGGTTTTATGGGAGCATCATTTGATGCAGCAACATTGTTGATGATATGTACTTTTTTTCTGACATATAATTATCGTAAAAGCAAAAAATATATTCCACTAGTAATTACATTAATTACTGCCTTATATTTGATATACCTAACAACTACTAAAACTACAGTAGTAACATTGGCTGTAGTTACACTATTTATGTTTATACCTCGACTTGTGGCTACAGCAGCGGTTAAATTTTTGTTTTTGGTGATTATTATATTTTCTTATATATACATGGTTCCAGAGCAAAAATACAACGCCTATGACCCTAGCAATACTCTCCTAATGAGAATGTATTATACTTGGCCAAAAGCTGCTGAACTGTTGAATGATAATATTTCGACTATTTTCGGAAAAGGAATTGGAGCTGCAGGTACAGCCGCAGCATACTTTTCACCGAAGTTATATAATCCAGGTGATAATGTTTTCGTATACTTATATATCATTGGCGGAGTTGTAAGTGTAATTCTAATTTTAATATTATTTTTCAAATTTTGCTTTTCGAGTTTTCATGATTCACAATTTAAAAAGATATATTATTTGTTTTCATTATGTATCTTAACTGGTGGTGTTACTTACAATGTGTTTGAATCCGTTTTTTATTCTTTAGGTTTTGGTCTCATTGTCGGAGGGATATTCAATAAAGATATTTGCAAGTTGTCATTACGAAATAGAACAGAAGATTACAGTTACAAGTAGAAATTAATGATTAAACTATGGTATAACCTCAACTGGTTGATATAAATGAAACGAAAAACCTTTTTTTTGTTACTTAAAAGTAGGTCTGATTTTTTAATATACTTGGTTCTTTCATATTGTGTGGTTATTCCTAACTACGCCCTTTGTTTCGAGATTGGTGTAAATACGCATATGAAAAACTATAATCAATCTGTGGATTCAGTTAGTGATAGCTTAAAAAAATACGGATTTAATAGTATTAGGACGGATCTCTCATGGGAGTGGGTTGAAAGAAAACCAGGCGTATTCGCTATGGAAACATCGTATGCAAAATCTAAAAATCTTATTGATACATTTGTTGATGAGGAGAATAATGCGATGGTTATTCTTGATTATGGAAATGCCAATTATACACCCACCGGTTATCCCGAAACAACAGAGCAGATTGATAAATTTGCCAAATATGTAGGTTTCGTTGTTTCTCAGAATAAAGGTAAGGTGAAATATTATGAGATTTGGAATGAGTGGGTTTATAAAACTGGAATTAGAAATAAAAAGGAAAACACCGTTCCTTCAGTTGATATTTATTATGAACTTGTAAAAAAAACTGCAAGAAAAATAAAAGAAATAGATCCGAATGCAATCATTGTTACTGGAAGTGTTAACCCTACAAATCTAAGAGATGTTAGATGGTTTGATGAACTAGTTAAGATGGGGGTGCTAAATTACATTGATGGCGTCTCATTACATCCTTATTCATTTATGCATCACGACGTAAAATTGAGACAACCCACTAGCAACTATCTCAATTTAATTAATTATGAAAACCATCTAAGATCTTTAAATAATAACAAACCAGTTTCATTATATATCACTGAAATGGGGATTCCAACATATAGCGGTGGAGGTGGTGTATCTAGATTACAAGCTGCTAGGTTTATTTTTAAGTATACTTTACTTGTCATGTCAAACAAAAATGTGAAAGGTATTTGGTGGTACGACTATGCAGATGATGGGGTAAGAAAAAATAATAAAGAGGATAATTTTGGTTTTTTTGATAATAACCACAACCCTAAAACAGCAGTTTATGCAGTTAATTACTTAAATGATCTAACTAAAGATAGCGAAGTTACAGCCTCAATTAGTAATGATAATACTGTCGAAATAAAAATAACCAAGCGGACAAAAAAAACAGAGTACAATGTGAAATGGAAAGATGATTATAGGTTTAAATATAATAATTCATCGAATGGTAATATTTTTAATTCTATGGATAGCAAGAAGTATTATTCTGCGTCGGATACTCCACTTATTAATGGAATCGATTTTCAATAAAAGGAGTTTGCATGATTTATGTTAACGGTAGATTTTTGACACAAAAATTGACAGGGGTTCAGAGATTTGCAAGTGAAATCTCTTCTGCATTAGTTAAGTTAAGAGATGATATAATATTTCTTGTCCCTGAAGATAATATTATATCGCATGATATTAGTAGTGATTTTAAATTAGAGGTCGTCAAAGGAGGTAGAGGGCATTTTTGGGAACAAATAACATTGCCGTTATATTTAAGAAGAGCTAACTCACCTTTACTTATTAGTTTTGGAAATACTGCACCTATTAGATATAAGAATCAAATAGTTACTCATCATGATATTTCCTATATACGCTATCCGAAAAGTTATTCATTGAAGTTCCGCTTATTATATAAAATGGTGACGCCATTTATTTTAAATAATTCTAAAGCTATTTTAACTGTAAGTGATTTTTCAAAAAAAGAAATAGCAAGTCATTATCATATTCCAGAGTCTAAGATAAATGTCATCTACAATGCTGTTTCAGAAATATTTTCTCCTAAACTTAGTCATAATAATTTAGAACGTGGCCAATCTAATTTTGCTTTGGCCGTATCTTCGCATAATTACCATAAAAATTTTCACGGATTAATTGATGCATTTATGACTTCAGAATTAAAAACAAAACTTAAAATAATAGGTTCTAACGCGCTGAGTTTTAATTCTATTGATTTTAGTAAAGCAGATAAGGAAAAAATAGAATTTATAGGGCGTGTTAGTGATGAGGAGCTTGTTGAGTTATATAATCAAGCAAAATTTTTTGTCTTTCCTTCATTTTATGAGGGATTTGGAATTCCACCATTAGAAGCACAAGCCTGCGGCTGTCCGGTTTTATCATCTGACCAAGCATCAATGCCTGAGGTGTTGAACAATAGCGTAATGTATTTCAATCCATTTTCTAAAGAAGATATAGTTCAATCTTTAAAAAGAATCGATGATGATAGTGATATTAGAAAATCTCTCTCGGAACTAGGATTAATTAACTCTAGTAGATATTCTTGGTATAGTTCTGCACTAAAGGTTAACGATTTGATAAAATATCACCATGCTAAATAGCTTATTGATCGTTTAATAGCAAAGAGTTAAAACCTTGACGATTGTTATTATTAGGGAATATTATGGAAATCTTGTTTTTTTTATATAAGTTCCCCGTTGTTTCTGAAACATTTGTTCTTAATCAAATAGCATACTTTATTAGTAAAGGGTATAGCGTACAAATAGTTTCAGTTTTCCCTGGGGATGATAATATAGAACATGCAGTCATAAAAGAGTTTGACTTGATTCAAAGGACGCACTACCTACTCGAAAAGGATTCCAAAAATAAAGTTTTAAGATCTATTTCCAGAGTTTTTTCAATAATACCTATTTTTTTTAATCGTAAGAAACTAAAGAGCTTAAATTATAGGAAGTATGGTCATTATTCGAAAAATTTATTAATCCCTAGCATTCTTTCTAAAAATAAAAATAATTTCCATGCTGATGTTATTATTTCTCATTTTGGAACGATATCAGTATTAGCTTATCAGTTAAGATTATTAGGGGTTTTAAATGGCAAGCTGGCAGCAGTATTTCATGGGAATGACATATCACACAAACGTACACTTCATATTTTCAAGAATGATTATGTAAGGCTATGTAAGGAGGCGGAGTTTATACTTCCAATAAGTGAGCTATGGGCAAAAAAAATAAAATCTCTATCTGGTCGTGAAGATAACGTTCATGTTATAAGAATGGGGATTAGAACGGAAAAATTTATTTTTAATCCTAAATCTTATTTGAATAATCCAATCAAGTTACTATCTATCGCTAGGTTGACGGAAAAAAAAGGAATATCTATAGCGTTACAAGCATGCCAGTTGTTGAAAAAAGAAAAAATCCCTTTCAATTATACCATCATAGGCGATGGACCTTTAAGGAGTAAGCTTGAGTTACAAGTCATAGAATTAGGCCTAGAAAATGAGGTTTTTTTTATTGGTTCTAAAGCCCAAGAAGTCGTTTCATCTTACTTAAGTATTTCTGACTTATTTCTATTGCCATCGGTAACGGCTCTTGATGGTGATATGGAAGGCATTCCTGTTGTGCTGATGGAAGCTATGGCTATTGGAATACCAGTGATATCTACCTTTCATAGCGGTATTCCAGAGTTGATTGAAAATGGAGTATCTGGTTTTTTAGTAAATGAAAATGATCCAATAGGAATTTATAATGTTATTCGAGGAATATTAAATTCGCCAGAAGATCTAGAGAATATTTGCGTTAATGCCAAACAAAAAATCGATGAAGAGTTTGAACAAGATAAATCTTACTCAAAAATGTCTGTTATCCTTTCCTTGTAATTAAATTAAGTGGTGTGAAATTGAAAATATTTTATTATAAATCTGCTCATGGTAATTTCGGGGATGATTTAAATTCATGGTTTTGGGATGCTCTGCTTCCTGGTTTTTTTGATAATAATGAAGATGTCCGCGTTTCAGGGATTGGAACAATTATTACATCTGCAATGCCGGATGCAAATCGATGGATTGTCTTTTCAAGTGGTGTGGGGTATGGATATCCCCCAACAAACTTTAATAGCAAATCTTGGGAAACTATATGTGTCAGAGGGCCATTGAGCGCGAAGATACTAGGTTTGCCAGATGACAAATATATTACTGACGGGGCTGCGTTACTAAATACACTTACTGAATTTAAGCCTTTGCCAGAGTCGGAGCGTCATGGCACCATTTTTGTTCCACATCATCATGCCTTAGTTACAGGGAAATGGGAAAATGTTTGTAAGCAAGCTGGTGTTGAGTTTGTTAATCCACAATGGGATTCTAAAATTGTAATTCAAAAAATAAGAAATGCAAAGTTAGTTTTGGCTGATGCCATGCATGCTGCAATTATAGCTGATGCGATGCGAGTGCCTTGGGTTCCTTTAATTACTTCTTCGCAAATAAATACATTTAAGTGGCTAGATTGGACTCAGACTATTAATCTTCCCTATTCTCCAATGGTGTTGGGTAGTAGTTCATTGCGAGAGTATATGCGTGACAAGTTTTTACATATATATGGGGAGCGATATTTTTTGCCTAATGCGGATGTTGAATTCGCACTAAGTAATTTTGAACGTCAACGAAAAATCAAAAACAGTAAATGGTGGGGGAGTTATTATGACCTCACATGCCTTGCTTTTCATCGTGTACCAAATAAAGGAATGCGTATGATAGAAGATGGGTTTAATATTAACTTAGATAATAGGTTTATAGATAATTCAGCAAAAATATTACTGCAGGCAAAAAATTCATCTGGTTTTTTAAGTGATGATAATAAATTTAACGATAATTTAGAGCGTTTACTAGGTGGTGTTAAAAAACTATCAAAGCTTCGATAAAACCTAGAGGGTGCTAAATTGAATGCTCAAGCGCGAAATCAGAAGCCATCGATAATTTCTGGTGCTATCTGGTCTGTTCTGGATAATACAGCCTCACAAGTGATAACATTTGTAATATTCATTATTTTAGCAAAATTGCTGACCCCCAGTATATACGGCATGCTAAGTGTTTCTTTGCTTGTTACGCAGTTTTTTCGAAATGTTATATTCGATAGTATTGCGACTTCTATTGTGAGGATGAAGTCACCGACATCAGTAGATTATAATTCTGCCTTTTTTTTGTGTTTCTCTTTATCTGTGCCTGCCTTTTTGATCGTCTTTTTTTCCGCCCCGTTCATAGAGGCGTATATGAAAGTACCAGAACTGGCCAATGTAATTCGAGGAACAGGGATTATTATTGTTGTCAGCGGGTTGAGTCGAACTCACGAGGCCTGGCTGACGCATAATATGATGTTTAGACCCTTAGCGATAAGGTCAATATGCTCTATCACTATTGGTGGCGTTGTTGGGGTAGTACTGGCATATAAAGGGTTTGCCGTTACCAGTTTGGTCGTGCAGCAAGTTGTCACCTCCCTGATTTCCCTTGTCACACTATGGCTTACTACTCCATGGAAACCAAAACTGAAAATTTCAAGAGACTCAATCAGAGAGTCTTTAGGGTTTTCTAAGCATGTGGCGCTGAGTAATATTACTAACTTTGCTAATCAGAATAGTGATGTTTTCTTCATTACGTATTTTCTCGGTACAGCCGGGGCAGGTATTTATTCGGCTGGTAAGCGTATAGTGAATACCTTAAATACTGTTCTCTCTTCCGCATTAATGAGAGTTTCGTTACCGGCATTCACTCGATATAAAAATGATTTAAATGAGTTCGGCAATAAGTATTTACAAGCAACCTATTTTACGGTTCTGGTGACGGCGCCCGCTTTTGTTGGTCTTAGTGCCCTATCGCATGATATTACTTTCCTGCTCTTGGGGCACAAATGGATGCCTTCTGTTCCAATCATGCAAATTGTCAGTGCAGTAGGATTTGTAACATCGATCGGTTATTACAATCATTCAGTGATGTTTGCACGTGATAAGCCCGAATGGCAAGCCAGACTCACGTTAGTCTATGCGATAAGTAATGTAATAGCGTTTTACATCTTTGTTAGGTTTGGTTTGATTGCAACGGCACTGGTATTTTCCATCCGTACGATACTTCTCTATCCTATTTCTGCCTGGTGTGCATTGACACTTTTGAACTTAACATTTAAGCAATATATTAAAGAAATATTCGTTCCTATCATATGTTCGGGAGTTATGTGCTTACTTCTTATTGGAATGCAGGAGTTTACATACTTAAATGAATCTTGGGTTGGGATTGTGGTAAAGGTTTTTTCGGGCGCATTTTTTTACTTTATTTTAATTTTTACTTTTTCGTCTAAGAGTAAAAAAATGATGATACTTTCACTCGCGAGAAAGATAATAAAAAGGAATTAAGAGATTTCATGACGACTTATCCAAGTTTAGTTAGCATCCTTATCCCTCTTTTTAATTCTGAAAAATACATCAGGAAGGCTTTGCAGTCTGTTGTTTCACAGAGTTACTCTAACATCGAAGTTATCATTGTTGATGATTGTTCAACAGACTCATCGCTAACTGTAGCAAAAGAGTTTTTTATTGAGCATAACACTATACCTCACGTAATAATTAAGAATGATAAAAATGAAGGGGTTTCTATCACCAGGAATAAATTAGTCGATAATGCTAATGGTGATTTCATTTGTTTTTTGGATTCGGATGATTATTTTGATCATGATGCAATAGACTATTTGATACGCATTGTGACAAGTAATAATACATCTATAGGTCAGTGTTTATATTACTCTGAAACTCCTGACGGGCACCCAGTCGGTACAACAAACAAGTTTTCCCCGAATGTGATTTTACAGGGGAAGGACGCCGTTTTTTCTATGTTAGAGAATGAAATTACAGGTTTTCTCTGGCATAAGATTTTCAGGCGGGAAGTTTTTCAGGATGTCAGCTTTGATTCTAAATTGCCAGTTTTTGAAGACTATCTTGTAATTATGACTATGTTTATCAAAGGGGCTAATATCTCTTTTGGCAACGAACAAAAATATCATTATATACAACATACATCCTCACTAACTAAGAAATCCTACCAAAAATCACTTGATAGATTGTTATATCTTGACATGACTAAAACCCTCGTTCAGCCCTTAATTTCAACGGAGGTGGATAAATTACGACTCATTAAACATGAGTACATGGTAATTTTAATGGTTTTTATTAATGCGGTTAAATTTGGCGCTCCGGCAAGCGATGTTGCCAAAATAAAAGAGTACATTAATATTCATTCCCTTATAAAGTTAAAAAAACAACTGAACCTTAAGCGATTTTATGCAATATTCATGATTAAAATCTCCCCCTATTTATTTTATTTCATGCTTAAAACTGCTTTTAAAATTAAATCGTAATTACTTTCGTGTGAATATGTATGCTTTTCAATTCTTATTACGTTACTACTTCTTTGTACACTGAGTGGTTTTATTCGGTGGTTTAATCTTATTTAACTCTTATATATTTGAGACGAAAACTATGATCCTTCCAGTAATCATGGCTGGCGGCACCGGTAGCCGTTTGTGGCCAATGTCTCGTGAGCTGTATCCAAAACAATTTCTTCGCCTGCATGGCGATAATTCCATGTTGCAGGAAACGGTCACCCGTTTAAAAGGGCTGGACGTTTCTGAGCCGCTGGTTATTTGTAATGAAGAGCATCGTTTTCTTGTGGCTGAACAATTGCGACAAATAAACCAGCTCTCCGACAATATTATTCTTGAACCGGTCGGACGTAATACCGCGCCTGCCATTACCCTGGCCGCCCTGAGTGCCATCGATAATGGTTCTGACCCGCTGTTGCTCGTGCTTGCAGCCGACCATGTTATCGAGTCACCGGATGCCTTCCATCGGGCCGTGCAGAATGCGATACCCTTCGCCGGGCAGGGGAAACTGGTCACGTTTGGCATCGTGCCAACAGGCCCGGAAACCGGCTACGGTTATATACAGCGCGGGACAGAATTCAGCAGCGATGCCGAGCCTGCTTTTGGGGTGCAGCGTTTTGTTGAAAAACCGAATCTGGCCACCGCAGTGCAATATCTGGAAAGTGGCGAATATTACTGGAACAGCGGAATGTTCTTGTTCCGCGCCAAACGTTTCCTTGAAGAGATGGCAAAATTCAGGCCGGATATACTCGAAGCGTGTCAGAAAGCGATTGAAACCTCGCATGCCGATGAACAACAGGATTTTATTCGCGTAGATAAAGCGTCTTTTATTTCCTGCCCGGACGAATCGGTTGACTATGCCGTGATGGAAAAAACCACCGATGCGGTTGTGGTTCCGTTAGATGCAGGATGGAATGATGTGGGTTCCTGGTCGGCTCTTTGGGAAGTGAATGATAAAAACGCCGAAGGGAATGCCGTCAATGGCGATGTGTTTACCCATAATGCGAAGAATTGTTATATCAACACCGATGAGAAATTAGTGGCTGCAATCGGTGTGGATAATCTGGTTATTGTCAATACCAAAGATGCCGTTCTGGTTATTGATAAAAACCAGGTGCAGGACGTTAAAAAAGTCGTCGAATATCTGAAGAGTAATAAAAGGCGGGAATACCGTTTGCACCGCGAGTCTTATCGCCCGTGGGGCCGTAACGATAATGTCGTAACTGCTCCCCGCTATCAGGTGAACCGGATAACCGTGAAACCGGGCGGTCAGTTCTCATTACAAATGCATCATCACCGCGCGGAGCACTGGGTTATTTTGTCCGGCACCGCCAGAGTCATTCTCGAAGATAAAAATTATTTGCTCACTGAAAATGAATCCACGTTTATCCCTATTGGTGCTCAGCATATGTTAGAGAACCCCGGGAAAATTCCGTTGGAACTTCTGGAAATCCAGTCGGGTTCCTATCTGGAAGATGACGATATTATCCGTATAAAAGATCACTATGGTCGCTGTTAATTTGGGGATGAAATATGTCAGATACATTAACTTGCTTTAAAGCTTACGATATCCGCGGTGAATTAGGCGTCGAATTAAATGAAGATATTGCTTACCGTATAGGGCGTGCTTACGGGGAATATTTAAAACCCAAGAAAATGGTATTGGGGGGCGATGTCCGCTTAACCAGCGAGGCACTAAAACTTGCGCTGGCGAAAGGTTTGCAGGATGCGGGAACGGACGTTGTGGATATCGGGGTAACCGGTACAGAAGAAATCTATTTTGCGACGTCTTATCTGTGCCTTGACGGTGGCATCGAAGTCACGGCCAGCCATAATCCGATGAACTACAATGGCATGAAACTGGTCCGTGAGGATTCCCGTCCGATCAGCGGTGATACTGGCTTACGCGATATACAGACGCTGGCGGAGGCTAATAACTTTGCACCGGTCGATCAGGCTTTGCGTGGCAGCTATGAGAAAGCCTCGGTGCTGGATGAGTATGTTGATAAGCTGCTCAGCTTTATCAATTTTGAGAATTTTACCCGTCCTTTAAAGCTGGTGTTTAACTCCGGCAACGGTGCGGCCGGCCATGTTGTCGATGCTATCGAACAGCGGTTTATTGCAGCGGGTGTACCGGTTGAATTTATCAAGGTTCATCACGAGGCAGACGGCACATTCCCCAACGGTATTCCTAACCCGCTATTACCGGAGTGCCGTCAGGACACGACGGATGCCATCATTAAGCATAATGCAGATATGGGAATTGCTTTCGACGGCGATTTCGACAGGTGTTTTCTCTTCGACGATGCCGGTAATTTTATCGAAGGTTATTATATCGTTGGTCTGCTTGCCGATGCCTTCCTGGAAAAATATCCCAACTCACGAATTATCCATGACCCGCGCCTGAGCTGGAATACCATTGATATTGTTACCGGTGCAGGCGGTGTACCGGTTATGTCAAAAACCGGGCATGCCTTTATTAAAGAGCGTATGCGCCAGGAAGATGCGGTCTATGGCGGTGAGATGAGCGCCCATCATTACTTCCGCGATTTTTATTATTGCGACAGTGGGATGATCCCCTGGTTGCTGGTCGCTGAATTATTGCATCTGAAAGGCAAATCTCTTCGTCAGCTGATTAATGACCGGATCACTGCCTATCCCGCTTCAGGCGAAATTAACAGTTACCTGCAGCAGCCGAAAGAATCCATTGCCCGTGTCCTGGCAATGTATGAAGGCGAGGCGGTAAATGTCGATCACACAGACGGGATCAGCCTGGAGTTTGATGAATGGCGTTTCAATCTCCGCAGCTCTAATACAGAACCGGTTGTACGGTTGAATGTCGAATCCCGCGCAAATACCAAATTAATGCAGGAACAGACCAGAAGAATTCTTTCTATCCTTCGCAGTATGTAATTATTAAAAATATCTTATTTAAGTGAGTGATCATGACTCGCTGTGGGTTTGTATTGCTCACTTTTCATTTTATAAGGTTTAAATTATGTCACATGATGTGAGTGTAGGGATTGTTGCTGACTGGTTAGTGACATTTGCAGGGTCCGAAAAAGTTATCGCAGAATTTATTAAATTATATCCGGATGCTGATGTTTATTCTGTTGTTGATTTTCTGTCTGATGAATCGCGCAAGAAATTCTATGGGAAAGAAGCCACGACCTCTTTTATACAGCGCCTGCCTTTTGCGAAGAAGAAATATCAGCAGTATTTGCCTTTAATGCCGCTGGCCATCGAGCAACTTGATGTCACGGGGCATGATATTGTGCTTTCCAGCAGCCATGCCGTTGCCAAAGGTGTGCTGACCGGCCCTGATCAATTGCACATCAGTTATGTGCATTCTCCCATCCGCTATGCCTGGGATTTCCAGCACCAGTATTTGCGTGAGTCAGGGCTGAATAAAGGCCTGAAAGGCAAACTGGCCCGCTGGTTTCTGCATAAAATCAGGATGTGGGATTACCGGACAGCCAATGGCGTGGATCACTTTATCGCCAATTCCCAGTTTATTGCCCGGCGAATTAAGAAGGTCTATGGCCGTGATGCGGACGTGATTTATCCGCCTGTCGATGTTGACCGTTTTACTTTGCAGGAAAATAAAGAAGATTTCTATTTTACCGCCTCACGGATGGTGCCTTATAAGCGTATCGATCTGATTGTTGAAGCATTCAGTCAGATGCCGGATAAGAAGCTGGTGGTCATCGGTGACGGTTCTGAAATGGCTAAAATAAAGTCCAGGGCTGGCAGCAATATCGAAATACTGGGTTATCAGCCTGACGATGTCATGCAGGATTACATGCGGCGTACCCGGGCGTTTGTTTTTGCTGCTGAAGAGGACTTTGGAATTACCCCGGTCGAAGCACAAGCCAGCGGGACGCCGGTGATTGCTTTTGGCAAAGGCGGTGTGCTGGAAACCATCAGACCTTATGGGGAACGTAATGCCACCGGGATGTTCTTCTCAGAACAAACGGCGGAATCCTTGATTAAAGCTGTGCGTCATTTTGATACCATTAAAGACACCATCCTGCCACAAGACTGTCGTGAAAATGCTTTAAAATTCTCCGCACAAAGATTTCATGATGAGCTGGATGAGTATATCAAAACAAAATGGCATGACTTCAACGAACGGAAACGCATCATTTATTAATATTGTTATCTTTTTTAATCTTATTTATTTTTCTGTCGTTGACTGTTTATTCTGCGATTCATCTTACTCAACATAACCTTGCAATTATAATCGTGCATCTGTCCCGATGCGTTTTTAAATTGTAATCTAAGGGTTTACTATGTCTAAGGTCGCTCTTATTACCGATATCGCCGGGCAGGACGGGTCTTATCTGACTGAGCTTTTGCTTAAAAAAGGCTATACAGTCCACGGGATTATTCAGCACGGCCGGGTACCCGATACTGAATCTGTCTGTGATGATTTACAGGCAAACAATCCTGATTTTTATATTCATCATTATGGCTGGGGTGAAATCTTCGATCTGGGGAAATTGCTGGCGTTAATTCGCCCGGATGAAATTTATAATCTGGATATCACCAGTGAGACTGCTACGCATTCTACGCTTCCCGTGGCCAGGATCAGTGCGCTCAGAATGCTCGAGGCGATTCGTTCTCAGGGGCTGGAGCACACAACGCGTTATTATCATGCCTCATCTTCTGCGTTGTGCGGGCTGGTTAACGGGATGACCATCAATGAAATGGTGACGTTTAATCTTCCGCCTTCGGATACCGTCGCCAGGGTCAGTGATTTCTGGACAGCCGTGAATTATCGCGAAACGTTTGGTATGTATGCCTGTAATGGCATTTTGTTTAATCACGAGTCGCCGCGACGCAGCGAAAGTTTTGTGACGCGTAAAATCACGCGCGGGCTGGCCAACATTACTCAGGGGCTGGAGAAATGCCTTTATCTGGGCAATCTGAATGCATTACGTGACTGGGGGCATGCCAGAGATTACGTCAAAATGCAGTGGCTGATGTTGCAGCAGGACAAACCGGAGGACTTCGTGATTGCGACGGGCGTGCAGTTTACGGTGCGTCAGTTCGTGACTTTTGCTGCCCTTGAACTGGGGATCAAGCTGCGGTTTGTCGGTAAAGGTATCGAGGAGAAAGGGGTGATTGCCGCGATTATCAGTCCGGTCGCTGCGGCGCTGAAAGTCGGGGATGTGATTGTCGCCGTCGATCCGCGTTACATCCGTCCGTCAGAGGTCAGCAAGGTTTCGGTTAATCCTTCCAAAGCGCGTCGCCAGTTAGGCTGGGCACCTGAAACGTCACTACAGGATCTGGTGATTGAGATGGTGCAGGCTGATCTGGCTTCCGCCAAAAAGAGGGCACGTCTGAAACTGTACGGATAACGCCGCCCGCTGTTTATCACGAGCGGTAAAAAGCCGGAGAATGTCAGCACATTCTCCGGCTTTTTTTATGCTTTCCGGAAGGTAAAAACCGGTCATCAACGGGTTTCTTGAAATGGGCTGTTCGGCCCATTTTTATGCCCTTTATTTTGCACCAAAACAGGCATCAAGCCCTGCCTGAGTATCTTTGCTTGGCAGGCCCTGCATGGGTTTATCTGCGATAAGTGTGACGCCGGTATCGACATACCCGGACACTTTTTTGCCGTGTCTGGCATAGGCTACGGCAGCATCAACACCCATTGCGGCCATCGTTAAAGGATATTGTTGGGCTGTGGCAGCAATCTTTCCTTCCCGCACGTAATTTACGCCCGCACACCCGCCATCAACAGACAGAATAAGGGCATTCTTTTGTTTACCCGCCTCCTGCAATGCTTTGTAGGCTCCGGCTGCAGCCGGTTCGTTGACGGTGTAAACCAGGTTAATGTCCGGATGTGCTTTCAGGCAATTTGCCATGACCTCGTAGCCTTGTTTTTCTGCCCCTTCGCTATAGCCTGAACACACAATTTCGGGTGTGGCCGACAGCTCACTGGTTTCGGCACCTGCCGCAGGTAAACCTAATCCTTTCATAAACCCGTTGTGCCTTCTTGCTCCTACCAGATGTCCTGGCGATAAATCCAGCATGGCTATTTTGAAGGGTTGCCCCGGGAACGTCAGCGGCATAGCCGCCTGAGCATACTGACCAATCAGCTCGCCCGCTTTATAGTTATCGGTGGCGAAGAGGGCATCGACGGCACTGATCGGATCCGTGGGAGAATCGAGAGCGATGACCTGTACGCCTTTCGCCCGCACCTCATCCAGTGCGGGCACAATGGCTTTGGCATCGCTCGGCGTAATGAGCAACGTGGTCGCGCCGGCGGACACCATGGACTGAATCGCGATGATCTGGGAAGGATAATCGCTGTCTTCTTTACCGGCTGCGGTGAGCAGCCTGACCCCGTGTACAGTGGCGCCCAGCATGGCGCCTTCTTTCATTTTCAAAAAGAACGGGTTGGTGTCTGTTTTGGTAATCAGGCCAATCGTGATGTTCTGATTACTGCCGGCAAGGGTGGCCGATGTAAACAGGGTCGCCGCCACGGCAAAAACGCAGGAAATTTTCATCTCAATACCTTAGCGGCTGCCGTTGCAGTGATATTCAGATTTCCCGCACGTGAAATATCAAACGCAGAAATCCCCTTCAGCAGGATATGGGCCTGTTGTTTTAAACTGTCCGCCGCCGCCGCACTTTGTTCGACTAAGGCGGCATTCTGCTGCGTCGCCTCGTCCATGTTGACCACGGCTTTGTTAACCTGATCGATGCCCGTATGCTGTTCGCTTGAGGCAAGGGTGATTTCAGCCATCAGGCTGTTGACGCCTTTGACAGCATTCACCACTTCCATCATGGTGGTGCCCGCTTCATCGACCAGCTTAGAGCCGACGTTGATCCGCTCCACAGACTCACTGATCAGGTTTTTGATTTCTTTAGCGGCATTGGCGCTGCGTTGTGCCAGCGTGCGCACTTCTCCGGCAACGACCGCAAAGCCGCGTCCTTGCTCACCGGCACGGGCTGCTTCAACGGCGGCGTTAAGCGCCAGAATATTGGTCTGGAAAGCAATGCCTTCAATGACCGTGATGATTTGTGTCACTTTGCCTGAGCTTTCTGCAATTTCATGCATGGTACTGACGACGCGTTCAACCACGACGCCGCCGCGCTGCGCCACTTGTGAGGCATTGGTAGCCATCAGATTTCCCTGATGGGCATTGTCGGCATTGTGTTTCACTGTCGCGGTCAGTTCTTCCATGCTTGCCGATGTCTGTTCCAGTGAGGAAGCCTGAGCTTCGGTCCGGCGACTCAGATCCTCATTGCCCAGCGTAATTTCCGTTGAGGCGCTGACAATGCTTTCTGCGGAATTCGCCACCTGGTTGATTAACTGATGCAGTTTTACCTGCATTTCACCAAGTTCTGCCAGCACGCTGTTTTGCGGGGCATTTTTCGCGCCTTTCACTTCACTGAGATCACCCGCCGCAATACGCTGTACGACCTGACCTAAAACAACCGGTTCCTCACCCAGCGCGCGGAACAGTGAACGGATAATAATGCCGCCCAGAATGACCGCCAGACTCAGCGCGACCAGGCTGATAATGATGAAAATGAGGCGGGTTTGTTGATACGCATCCTGTGCGGTATTCAGGCTCTCTGTTGCGCGTGCGTTACTGTATTTCAGATAATCATTGGTTGTATTAAGCAGCAGCGTCAGCTGAGGCCGTAGCTCCCGGTTCATGCGGTCAATCGCTTCGGCCTTCTTCTCGTCAAGGGCGAGATCAACAATGTGTTTCGCCACCGGACGGTAGCCTTCTTCCGCATTGAAAATCGCGGTCACGAATTGCCGATCCTTATCCGTGACGTCAGAGTGTTCTTTGATTGCCGCCTGAAGCTGGGTCAGTGCGGCAGCGGTTTTCTCTTCTGCGGCAGCCACTTGTCTTTTACCTGCTTCGATATCAGCAGGCTCACTGACCAGCACCAGCCCGTAAATATTCAGTGAACTGTCTTTTACGCCGCTGAGAATTAAATTCACTGAAGCCTCACGGGCGGAAACCTGCTGCACGTGGGTTTTGAATCGGTTGTTGGCCTGGCTTAACGCATTCATCGAGAGCAGGACTACTGCAAGAACAATGACGACTAAAACGCCAAACCCCAACGTAAGCTGGGTGCGTACAGTAGTATGTTTAAAAGACATAGAGGTAACTCCCTGAAATTGCAATTAAAAAAGTGCGCAGGCACCTTAAGTTTATGACAACACTTCAATCAGTCTGATACGTAAAACGTTGTTATTGGCGTAGCCTGTCAGGGAGCACAGGAGAGAAATCTGTCGGAAAAAATGAAGCTGCTCATGTAAACCGAATGAGATTTATTGATTAAGTTAACGGCACATTGACGGGGAAACTTGATAGCAGGGGACATGCAGCCGGTTTGTTTGGCGGAAAAGTGTGATGTCTGTCGGGTTTTTCTGGCGGCGATTTTTTCACGCGCTGTTACGCATGTCTGTTGAGCCAAAGACGCTGGCGCAGAACAGGCCGTGTGGTCGTCGCGCCGGATGAATCATTCGAAAAAGCATTCCGGTTTTATAATCTCAGGCAATGATTGAAGTTTCATATTTTGAAACACTCTGCTCCTGATAACCCGTCAACTAAGCTTGTGCTATAGAATATAGCTGGTGCAATATTTGTTATTGCCGGATAAAAATCACACAAAAATAACAAGCAAGAACAGGGTGGGGGCAGTATGCGTGGAACAGGCCAAACTTCTTCTTTAACCGACAGAACCAACGCGGCGATTGTTAATGCCATGTCTGGCCGCAAACGCAGCCTGATGACACCGCTGCTGTTTGCCGGTCCTGCGGTGATCGCCTCGATTGCCTATATGGACCCGGGTAATTTTGCAACCAATATTCAGGCTGGCTCCCGCTATGGCTACATGCTGCTGTGGGTGGTGGTAATGGCCAATATGATTGCTATGCTGTTTCAGGCGCTCTCCGCCAGGCTTGGGATCGTTACCCATAAAAACCTGGCGGAAATGTGTCGTGACCAGTTCCCGAAACCCGTGGTCTGGGGCATGTGGGGGAGCAGTGAAATTGCCGCAATGGCGACCGATCTGGCCGAATTTCTCGGGGGTGCTCTGGGACTTTCATTACTGTTCCATATGCCGTTACTGGCCGGAATGGGCATCACGGCGCTGGTGACCTACGGTCTTTTGATGGTGGAAAAACGGGGTTTCCGCCCCGTTGAGCTGATGATCGGCGGGTTAGTGGCGGTGATTGCGCTGTGTTATCTGATCGAAATGTTTATCGCCCCGGTTGACTGGGCCGCAGCCGGTCTGGGCATGGTAACGCCGCAACTGCCTGATGCGCAGGCGCTGACCATTGCCGTAGGGATCATCGGAGCCACCGTGATGCCACATGCGATTTTCCTGCACTCAGGTCTGACTCAGCACCGTACCCAAGCCAGAAACCCGGGAGAGTGCCGTAAACTACTGCGTTTTTCCAATATTGAAGTGGTGATCGCGCTGACTCTGGCGGGACTGGTGAACATCGCGATGGTGATTATGGCGGCGAGTGCCTTCCACTCAGGGCACAGTGAGGTGGCGGAAATCGAAACGGCTTATCACACCCTGACCCCGCTGTTAGGCATCGGGGCGGCAGGTTTCTTCCTGCTGTCATTGATCGCTTCCGGTATTTCCAGCTCAGTGGTCGGCACGATGGCAGGTCAGATGATCATGCAGGGCTTTGTCGGCTTTCGCATTCCTGTCTGGTTGCGCCGGCTGGTCACCATGATCCCCGCATTTATCGTGGTGGCGATGGGCGTTAATGCCACCGACGCGCTGGTATACAGCCAGGTGGTGCTCAGTCTGGCACTGCCTGCACCGATGATTGCATTGGTGATATTCACCGGCCGTCGCGACATCATGGGTGAATTTGTGAACAGCCGCCGGACTGCCGTGCTTTCCATCATCGGCACGGTGGTGATTGTGGCGCTCAATATCATCCTGCTACTGCAAACATTTGGCGTGAATATTCCCGGTCTGGAATAATAGCCGGGAGGCTCACTTCGCCATCGCCTTCTCGTTCTTCGCCCGCAATTTCTTCGCCCGGCTCTCCAGCAGCAAATAGCATACCAGCGCCAGCAGCAGCGGCAGGAAGTAGTAAAGCACGCGATAGGCCAGCAGGGCGGCGATAATCGTGCCCTGAGAAGTGTGTTCTCCGGCCAGCAGGGCAATGAACACCGCTTCCAGCACGCCGATCCCCGCAGGAATATGCACAATCACCCCGGCGATACTGCTGACTAACAGCACACCCAGGATAAAGAAATAGTTCATATCCTGGCCGATCAGCAGCCAGATAATGGCGCCCATTGCCATCCAGTTAGCGCTGGAAATCACCATCTGCGCCAGGGCGAATTTAAACGACGGTAACACCAGCTTTTGCCCTTTCACCGTCATATGGCGGTGTTTAGCAAAGGCGCAGAACCAGAGATATGCAGCCACCATCGCCAGCAATATAAGACCGACAATGCGCAGTGTGCCTTCGTCGATGTACCAGTGCGCCGGCAACTCCACGACGCCGAAGGTGAAGATAATGCCACCGAGCAAAATATAGCCAAGCCAGTTGGTGGTAATGCTCAGTGAGAAGATACGCGTGATCGTGCTGCCCGGCAGCCCCAGGCGGGAGTAAAGCCGGTAACGCATACCGATGCCGCCCACCCAGGTGCTGAGCGTGAGGTTAAAGGCGTAGCAGACAAAGGACACCAGCATCACCTGGCGCGCCGCGAGTTTGTGCCCGCAATAAGCACGTGCCAGCAGATCATAACAGCCGTAAAGCAGATAGCTGATAATCACCAGCCCCGCTGAAATCAGCAGTGGCGTACGGTTATAATTACGAATGACCTTCCACACGTCTTCCCAGTTAACCGTGCGGGCGTAAACCACCAACAGCACGGCCACGGCGATAAAGAAAATCCAGGTGAGGATCTTTTTCGCCAGGCGCAACCTCGGACGGGATACAGACATTACGATTTCACCTCCGAATTCTCTGACGTCACCCGATCCTGTGTTTCAATTTCGGGCTGAACGGGTGGCTTTACCTGTGCAAGCCTTGGGGTGTGTGCGGGTAGCCAGCCGACCATCGCCGGAAATTTACGCAAGAAGTGGAACACCACCACGCTTTTTGCCAGATTCCACCAGGTGCGCTTCGGGGCCATGGTTTCATCCACACACTGGCAGTCCCGGGCGATAATGTTGTTGAGATTGTCGCGCAGCGTCTGGTTAAACGTCCGGTCGTGGATAATCAGATTGGCTTCAAGATTGAGCGATAAACTCAGCGGATCGAGGTTGCTGGAACCGATTGTCGCCCAGTGGTCATCCATCAGCGCGACTTTGCCGTGCAGCGGGCGACGGCGATATTCATACACCTGCACCCCCCCTTGTAGCAGATAGTTGTACAGCAGCTCGGCACCGACTTTGACAATCGGCATATCCGGCTCGCCCTGCACGATGAGTTTTACCCGCACGCCTCGGCGGGCGGCATTGCGCATGGCGTGCAGCAGACGGTAGCCGGGGAAGAAATAAGCGTTGGCGATAATCACTTCGCGTTTCGCGTTAGCGAGCATTTTCAGATAGTGACGCTCAATATCATCCCGGTGATCCTCGTTATCGCGCCAGACAAACAGCGCCTGAGCCTCGCCGGGCCAGCGATTTTCGGCCGCATGATAACGGCGGCGTTGCTGCCACCACCGGCGGGTTTGTGCATGATCGGGCAGGTTTTCCAGCTCAAACTGCAAAATGTCATCCACCACCGGGCCTTCTACCCGCACAGCGTAATCCTGCTTGGCTTCGGGACCGTAATCGGACATATGCTCGGCCGAGTAATTAATCCCGCCGACAAACGCCACCGTGTTGTCGATGACCACAATTTTACGGTGCATACGGCGGAATAAATTGGTTCGCATACCGAACAGCGGCGGACGCGGGTCGTAATAGCGGAACACCACACCTGCTGAAGTCAGTTCCCCGACGAAATCATCGCTCAAATCAGGCGAGCCATAACCATCAAGCAGCACTTCAACGTCGACACCGCGCCGGGCGGCGCGCAGGATCACCGCATGTAACTGGCGTCCCACTTTATCTTCGAACCAGATAAAGGTCTCCAGAATCACTTTACGCTGAGCCTTATCGATAGCCTCAAATACCGCCGGATAATATTCGTCGCCATTTTCCAGCAGCCGGATACGGTTGCCTTCCCGCCATGCAGTTTTCATAGATGGACCTCCGCACTTAACGGGGCATGATCGGACAGATGACGCCAGTTCCGCAGCGGCAGCACGGCAGGCGCGCTGGCATAGGCATTTTTTACATAAATTCTGTCAAGACGCAGTAGCGGCATACTGACCGGGAAAGTGCGCGCCGGGCGACCCCTGGCGCGGGTGAAAATCTCCTCGAGGCCGGCCTGCATTTTAAGCGGGTGACTGGCCTTTTGCCGCCAGTCGTTGAAATCACCCGCCACCAGCACCGGTTCTCCCTGCGGGAAAGCGTTAACCCAGTCGGCCAGCATGTTGAGCTGCGCCTGGCGGTGCGCTTCCCGCAGACCCAGATGTACACAAATTACATGAACAGGACACTCAAGCTGCGGAGGTACGATGCGGCAATACAACAGGCCCCGGTTCTCGCTACCCGCGACTGACACGTCGCGATTTTCATAATGTTCAATGGGATAGCGGGAGAGGACCGCATTGCCGTGATGACCTTCCGGGTAGACCGCGTTGCGCCCGTAGGCGAAGTCGTTCCACATGGTGTCAGCCAGAAATTCGTAATGGCTGGTGTCCGGCCAGTTCTCGACATGCAGCGAATGGGCTTCATGTGCGCCCATCACTTCCTGCAGACAGACGATATCGGCGCTGACGGTACGTACCGCGTCGCGCAGTTCGGGTAAAATGAAGCGTTTATTAAACGCGTTGAAGCCCTTGTGTGTATTAATCGTCAGTACTTTCAACGAAAATCCCCGGGTTTGTTGGGTCATTATTTATCCTGCCAGCATCACTATCCTGATGAAATATTAAATAAAGTGTAGTTACTGTTACCAAAGGATGCAGGGTTACAGATTTTTCCGTAAACATGATGTGCCAGCATGTAATGCCTGCTGACCCCTTTCTGAGGTCAGCATCAGACAACCCGCGCGTGCTTTTCGGTTTACTTCAGTTTATTGAGAAACCCGTTTTCCCTGAGCATCCACGACGGCTTCGCCGTCTTCTTTAGTGAATGCACCTTGCTGTGCGTCCGGCAGGATATCCAGAACGACCTCCGACGGGCGGCACAGTCTGGTGCCCAGTGGTGTCACGACAATCGGGCGGTTGATAAGGATTGGATATTGCAGCATGTAGTCGAGTAACTGTTCATCCCTGAACGTATCTTCAGCCAGGCCCAGTAGCGCATAAGGTTCAACGTTTTTTCTCAGTAATGATCTCACTGAAATATCCATGTCACTGATAAGTTTTATCAGTTCGCTGCGGCCTGGCGGCGTTTCAAGATAGAGAATAACGGCAGGTTCAACGCCGCTGTTACGGATGAGTTCAAGCGTGTTGCGTGAGGTGCCACAGGCAGGATTATGATAGATAGTCACAGACGTCATAACGGTGCTCTCTTGTCAGTAAGACCTGCCGTGATGTCACAGCAGGCGGGTAGCGGGGGGAATTAATGGGGGAACGACAGACGGAGGGCAAGGGCCGCCAGCGTCACAAACAGCACCGGAAGGGTCATGATAATCCCGACCCTGAAGTAATATCCCCAGGTGATCCTGATGTCTTTCCGGGACAGTACGTGAAGCCATAACAGGGTCGCCAGGCTACCGATTGGGGTGATTTTAGGTCCCAAATCACTGCCGATAACGTTGGCATAAATCATGGCCTCTTTGATCACGCCTGCCGCGCTGCTGCCGTCAATAGACAGTGCACCGATCAGTACCGTCGGCATGTTGTTCATGATGGAGGAAAGGAACGCGGTCAGGAATCCCGTGCCTAGTGTGGATACCCACAGGCCCTGCTCAGCCAGATGACCGAGGATCAGGGACAGGTAATGGGTCAGGCCGGCGTTGCGCAGGCCATACACCACCAGGTACATGCCCAGTGAGAAAATAACGATTTGCCAGGGTGCTTCGCGCAGCACCTTGCCGGTGTTGATTGCATGACCACGCTTTGCCACGATAAACAGAATAAGCGCGCCCGCCGCCGCAACGGCACTCACGGGAATCCCCAACGGCTCCAGTCCGAAGAATCCGACCAGCAACAGTATTAATACCCACCAGCCAGTTTTAAAGGTCAGGCGATCTTTAATGGCTTCGTGCGGTACCGGTAACTTAGAGACATCATAGGTCGCCGGAATGTCTTTGCGAAAGAACAGGTGCAACATGACCAGCGTTGCCACGATAGACGCCATGTCGACAGGTACCATGAAGGAGGCATAGTCGTTAAAGCCAATTTTGAAAAAGTCTGCGGAGACAATATTTACGAGGTTCGACACGATAAGCGGCAGGCTGGCGCTGTCGGCGATGAATCCCGCCGCCATCACAAAGGCCAGCGTCGCGCCCCGGCTGAAGCCTAAAGCCAGCAGCATGGCAATCACGACAGGTGTGAGAATAAGCGCGGCTCCGTCGTTGGCAAACAATGCCGCGACGCAAGCGCCAAGCAGGACAATATAAGTAAACAGTAAGCGTCCCCGGCCTTTACCCCACCGTGCTACGTGCAGCGCCGCCCACTCAAAAAAGCCTGACTCATCCAGCAGCAGACTGATAATGATGACCGCGATAAAGGTGGCCGTCGCATTCCATACAATGTTCCAGACGACAGGGATGTCGCCCATACTGACGACACCGCCAATAAGGGCCAGCGCGGCGCCGGTAATGGCACTCCAGCCGATACTCAGGCCTTTAGGCTGCCAGATAACTAACACGATAGTCAGAACAAAGATTGCCCCTGCTAACCACATACTTTTTCTCCGGCGCGGACGGGAGATACCCGTCCGCGCTATCATTTATTATTGTTTTCCTGTGAGAACATTCAGCCGGTCAGTACCTACCGGCTCATCTCCCTGCAACAGGGCTTTGCCTTGTACACCCGGATCTTTCCCCTGAGTCACTCACACCTTTTCGCGATAGCGTTCGGTTTCTGCCCGCGGGGCAGCGCCGGGGCGCTTTTCATCGGATAGCGCGGTTATTTATATTTGTATTTTCGCATGTATTTCCGGTCCGGCATCACAGGCAGACGGACTTGCCGCCTGTTGTGTTTTGGTTACGGGTGATGTTTTTAACCTGTGCAGTAATCTTGTCCCGGTCACTCAGAAATGCTTGTTCGATAACGGCTGCTGCCCATGCCGGCATGTGTGGTGACAAGCGGTAATGAATCCATTTCCCGTCACGGCGATCTAAAATGAGCCCTGTTTCTCTCAGCATAGCCAGGTTTCTTGAGATTTTCGGCTGCGACTCGTTAAGCACTCCGATGATTTCGCAGACACACAGCTCTCCGGCTTCTCTGAGCAACATGACGATCGACAGACGCGTTTCATCGGACAGGTTTTTAAACAACACAAGTGAAGACAAACCGTTCATAAGAACTCCTTTATGTAATGCGTTTATGGTATGCCCTGCTTAAAAATTGTCAATAACACATGTGTTTTTTCGAATATGTATGCCTGGGGTTATGTCATCTAAAGCGATCGCTATGTGTAAGCGTCCGGATTTGAAGCAGTGACATCAAAACACACCCACGTCTGACTTTCACCCTGACAAAAAATGCGTTTAGTTTGACACAACCTTGACAGATAGATGCCTGGACAGTAGTTTTGTTCGCAATTAATGACTAGGCAAATATTATGCACAATACTTCCGCTATTAGCGGCGATAAATTACCCCTTGGTTTGCTTATCCACCTCGCGAACCAGTTCAAAGACCAGATCATCAGCGAGTACTTTGCCGGTGCGAATATCACTGCGCAACAATTCAAGGTATTGATTACTATATATAAAGGTTTCTCCAGCCCTGTTGAAATCAGCAAAAATTTGGTAATGGACGCCGGCGGCATGAGTCGCATGGTTGACCGCATGGTAAAGCGGGAACTGATTGCACGCACCCCGAACCCGCAGGATAAACGCCAGGTGATTCTGACGTTGACTGACGAAGGTCAGGCCCTGTGCGAACGTTTTGAGAAAGATGCGCAGACCTCAATCATGGGCAATCTCACCGCACGCCTTACGCCCGGGGAATCCCGCTTACTGGTAGAGCTCATTACAAAAATGCTCCCGGACGACATCATCGCCCCCCATTGCTAACGTTTTCAAAAAAGGTCATCACAAGATGGAAACCACACCTGCCCAAGATGTTGAGCGCGGTAGCAAGCGCAAACGTAATTTTATAATTTTGTTTTTTATTCTGGTGATTGCCGCCGGGGGAATACTGGCGTGGTATCTGCTTTACGCCCGCTTCTATGAATCTACCGATGATGCTTACGTAAATGGCAACCAGGTCACGCTTACGCCGCAGATAGGCGGTACGGTGACACAAGTGACGGTGGATGAAGGCGACTTTGTACAGAAAGGCCAGCCGCTGGTGCTGCTCGACCCGAGCGACACCGAAATCGCTCTGCAACAGGCGGAAGCCAACCTTGCGAACACCGTTCGTCAGGTTCGGGGTTTGTACAGCACGGCGGATAACTACCGTGCCCAGGTTGCGGCCAAAAAAGTCGCCTTGCAAACGGCACAAAATGACTATGCCCGCCGCCAGAAGATTTTCTCTTCCGGCGCTATTTCTTCGGAAGATCTTTCTCACTACCGTGATGCGGTCACCAGCGCACAAAGCGATTTAGCCGCCGCGCAGGAAGCGTTACGCACCAATACTGCAATGGTCGACGACACCGTTATCGACAGTCATCCGGAAATCAAAAGTGCGGTTGCCACACTGCGCCAGCGCTTCCTGGACAACGCCCGCACTACCATCGTTGCACCCGTAAGCGGTTACGTAGCCAAACGCGCTGTGCAGCTGGGTATGCGCGTGGATTCCGGCACCACGCTGTTGGCTATCGTGCCGCTGAGTGAAGTGTGGGTGGATGCAAACTTCAAAGAAAGTCAGATGTACTCCATGCGCCTGGGCCAGAAGGTCACGCTCAATGCGGATCTTTACGGTGACAACGTTGAATACCACGGCACTATCGAAAGCCTGGGCATCGGGACCGGCAGTGCGTTCTCTCTGCTACCCGCCCAGAATGCCAGCGGCAACTGGATCAAGATTGTTCAGCGCCTGCCGGTGCGTATCACGCTTGATCCGCGCGATATGCAGAAGCACCCGCTGCGCGTTGGCCTGTCGATGAACGTCCGCGTAGATATCCGCGACGACGGCGGCCACTTGCTGCCGCAGCAAACCGTTAGCACCCCACGTTTCAGCACGGATGTGTATCAAAACCCACTGGCGGAAGCGGACAAACTGGTGGCTAAAATCCTTCATGACAACAGCAAAACGGTTGCCGCAGGCAGCCGTTAAGAGAGACGTAATGCAAGATAAGGCCGCATTTACGCCGCCCACTATGTGGCTGGCGGTGCTCGCATTGTCGCTGGCGACATTTATGCAGGTATTGGACTCCACCATTGCAAACGTTGCGCTGCCGACTATCGCCGGAAACCTTGGCGTCAGCGCGGACCAGGGGACGTGGGTTATCACCTCTTTTGCGGTGTGTAACGCCATTGCCCTGCCGCTGACCGGCTGGTTTACCCGCCGGTTCGGGCAGCTAAAGTTGTTTGTTGGTTCGGTGGTGATGTTTACGCTCAGCTCGTTCCTGTGCGGCTTAGCGCACAGCATGACCGAACTGATCATCTTTCGCGCCCTGCAGGGTTTTTTCGCAGGCCCGATGTTCCCGATGTGTCAGACGTTGCTGCTGGTGATCTTCCCCCCCAGCAAGCGAAGCATGGCGCTGGCGTTGCTGTCGATGGTGACGGTTGTCGCACCCATCGTCGGACCCATCACCGGAGGCTGGATCACCGATAACTATTCCTGGCCATGGATCTTCTACATCAATGTGCCAATCGGCATTTTTGCCACTCTCGTGGTCTGGACCCAGCTGCGTGCGCGTGAAGAAACGACGAGCCACGTGCCAATTGACTATATTGGCATTGCGCTGCTGGTGATGGGGGTTGGGTTGCTGCAGGTTGTATTAGATAAGGGCAACGATCTCGACTGGTTTGCTTCCCTGCAAATTGTCATCATGACGGTTATTTCCGCGATTTCCCTGGTGTCGTTTGTCATCTGGGAACTGGGCGAGCGTCATCCGATTGTTAACCTGCGCTTGTTCAAAGAGCGCAACTTTGCCGTCGGCACGCTCTCGCTAACACTGGGCTACGCCGCGTTCTTCGCCATCAACATTATTCTGCCGCAGTGGCTGCAAACTCAGATGGGCTATACGGCGATTTGGGCAGGGCTCGCCGCCGCACCCATGGGCGTACTGCCGTTATTGATGACGCCGTTTATTGGCCGCTATGCCAACAAAGTTGATCTGCGTATTCTGGCATCGCTGTCATTCCTGACGATGGGGGCATCCTGTCTCATCCGTGCACAGTTCAACACCGACGTGGATTTCCGCACCATTGCGCAAGTGCAGCTGTTTATGGGGATTGGCGTGGCGTTTTTCTTTATGCCTGTGACCACTATCGTCTTGTCGAATCTTAACGGTGCAGAAATCGCCGAAGGTTCCGGTCTGGCAACGTTCTTCCGCGTACTGGGTGGGTCGTTCGCCTCGTCGCTGACGACCTGGATTTGGTCCCGCAGAGAGATATTCCACCATGCCAATCTGACGGAGAGCGTCTCTGCGTACAACCCGGCGGCGGTGAATTATATTGAGAAGATGGGCGGGCTCACCCAGCAGAATATGGCGTCTGTCGATAAAACCATTGAGCAGCAGGCCTATATGATGTCGACCATTGATTACTTCTGGATATTAGGCTGGGGTTTTATGGCGCTGATTGTGGTTATCTGGTTCACGCGGCCACCCTTCAGTCGTTCTGGTCCGTCAGGTGCTCCGGCAGCAGGGCATTAAATGAAAGGTAAAACGTAAAGTAGCTGCTTTGAAGCGTACAACACCCGGCTAAACGTAGCGGAGAAAACCCTGACGTTGATTCTCACTGAGCCTGGACAGCCGAGCAGAAAACCTGAAGAGTGTATCTATGCTTCGGGTGCGCAGACAAAACAAAGCTTATTGCCTTCCGGATCCCGGCAATAAGCGGCAAAGAAATCTGTCGCATATTCTCTAAATCCTGGCGGGCCCTCATCGGTTCCTCCCATCGTAATGGCAAGTTCCCAAATCTCTTTCACATCAGCGTGTGAGGCCACTAAGAAACTCACCTGAACGCCATTTCCCCAGGTTGAAGGGAGGCCATTCACAGGGAGTTGTACATAGAACTGAGGCCATCTTTTATCCGGGTATTTCCAGCCCACACCTTGTGCGCTACCGCCATTTCCCTCAGGGATCTGAACGAGGCCTAATCTGGAAAGTATGGCTTCATAGAAACAAACCAGCTTGCTCAGATTTCTGGCTCCGACGTGTACATGACTAAACATGCGTGACTCTCCATGAAAAGTAACGATGACTTTTGAATTGCCATAAACAGTGTAGACCTTTTTAAATCGATGCATCACAGCACGTTTTTTCAGTCATACAGTCAGATATTTGCTTTTGGCTTCCCCTGGTTCGACATTTTCCAACGTAGTGGGCTGATTCGTGCCAGAAATGGACGTTACATACATCACGATATTTTAATTGATGAGGGCAGATTCAACGGATATTTTAATGAATTCATGTGGCTAGCATGAGCCTATTCAATAATGGAGATGCAAATATGTATAAACACTTTTTTGTGTGTATTTTCGCGCTTGTCGTTTTTTCTGTGGGTGCTGCAGAGGGTGGTGCGGGAGGTAAGGGGGCGGATGGTGGAAACGGTGGGGATATGTCACAACCTGGTAAACCAGGTGCAGACGGCGGGAGGGGCGCTGACGGGGGCAGTTCAGATAATTCACCAGGCAGGGCAGGATGCCCGGGAGGAACGGATCCTGCTGAGAACGGCCTTTTTTATCTCCCGGGAACAAAAGAACAATGCAATCCAGGTCCGCAGGATTCAACGAAAAGTGCAAATTTGTTGTAATGCATTATCTTCGTAACTGCTTTTATCGTTAATGCGACTGGCTGACAGGCACGGTTGAGGATCCTCATTGGAGATAAAAAATTTGGATATGGAACTCAGTATCCGGGAAGCAATCCGTTCTGATCTTGCGATCATGAGTGATTTGGCTCGCGAGCTCAATATCATCCATCATAAAGCGCGCCCAGATATTTATGCTGATGTGACTTTGAATGAGGGAGCAGATGAACCCCATTGGATGGGATTTATTGAAACTGATGATCATGTTGCGTTTATAGCCCGGCATAACTCTCTTCCCATCGGGTTTATTGCAGCGAACATATCAATACCAACAAGTCCACTTCTGAAGCCAGTCCCTGGTTGCAGGATTTGCTCAATATGTGTTCTTGAAACACACAGAGGGCAAGGCGTGGGTAAAGTATTGATGAACAGAGTGCGTGATTGGGCTCTGGCACGTAACGCGCAGGAACTCAGACTGGCTGTTTGGCATTTCAACAAGGCAGCAATCCGCTTGTACGAGGAATTTGGCTTTGAGGTTCGTGCGCTGGAGATGGGCATGCCAATATCTTCTAAGGGGGAGGTTTGAGCGCATGACCTTATCCCCGTTGATTAACACACGGCGATGTTTTGAAATACACCCTCGGTGGTCAGAACGATTTCGTACTTCCGCTTTTCGCTCTCAGCAACTCTTTTGCATATGCATACTGACAAGGAGCGGAAATATTGCTTTGTAGCAGAGGTTACTCACCTGTGTCCCAGCCGTACTCTGAGTAACTCTCATCAGCATTAATGGCTTCAATAGCCTGCCTTACATAGGGTATTGTTTCTTCTGGCAGATCCGAAATATTCTTCCAGCTTACTTCGGCATGCTTGTCAGGTTCTGCAAGGAAGGGTACACCACTCCATTCTCGGCAGATAAAATAATGTCCTATCCATGAACGGTTTTCCGTCCACACATGCATGGTATGCACAAGGGCCAACGCTGAAGGAATTGTGTCCACCCCTGTCTCTTCTTTTAGCTCTCTGGCGGCAGCGGTGGAGAGTGTTTCGCCTTTTTCTAGCCCACCGGCCGGTAAGCTAAAGCAACCATCCATCCAGCCCGTATTAGACCTTCGGAGCATGCAGAGTTCATCCCCTTTTAGAAGCAAGACGAATACTGCTATGGATAGATTATATCTGTCACGGCCCATGTAGCGATTGCCCAATTACTTAGAATACTGTCTATATATACATTGCTTTAATGCGTTTTGATATCTGTTAATTTTGAAAATGAATGTCCTTACGTCCTTTGTGAGTACCGCCCCATCATCTGTATCGGGGCGGTTCAAGTGTGTATTTATTGACAGTGCAATCGAACAACGTTCAGAAGCTATATGTCACTTTCAAGCTTCCATTGGGCGATGCTTTTCGTTGCACAATCGGGCTGTTGCGTGCATCACCAGCCAACTGTGTAAAGCCTGTAGCGGCCACTACGCTCCAGTTCTGGTTGAACTTGTGCGTCCAGTCCATATTCATTGAATAGGCATAAATCCCGGAACCGGCATCATATTGAGTAAACCCCGATGCGGCTGACTGTGATGAACTTACCCCGTAGTAAGTTTGCATATAGTTGTCAGTTCCCCAACTGCTGGTCAGCGCCATCGTCACGGTATTTTCCGATGAACTATAAAGCGGGCTGATAATGCCGAAATGCAGGGCCGCGCCATTGTCCCGCTGAGAAAACGGCACCTCAGCCTGCAATTGCAAATGAAGCCAGTCGGTTACCTTATATCCCAGACCCAATGCCCCGATAGCCGAGCCTTTGACATCGCCCATACCCCGCAAGTCGTCACTGCCATCGCTCATTGCGTCGCTGTCCACGTCATGATCCTTACGGCCTGCGCGATAGCTCAGCGCAGTACTGTAATCCAGCTTGCCGGAGCTGTTGCCATAACCGATACCCCGTATGGTGCTCACGAAGAACCCATTATGCATCGAGTAATCAAGCACCAGGGCTGTCGTGACGCGGTTTTCATCCGAACCAGAATAAAGTGGCGTAACATCCACGCCTCCTCCCAATGTTAAGGCGTTACCCTGTTGTGGTTCTGCCGCAAGTGTTGGGTTGGTCAGTAACGCCAGCAGCGCACCCGGCAGCATTTTTTTCAGGGTGCGTCCTGAGAGTAAATAGGGGAACTTATGACGCAGTTCGAAGTTGCTCATTAAAGAAGTCCTTATGGATTCAAATGATTACGATACAAGCGGGTTTTAAACGCCAGAACGCTCAGTTTGAATACGCACCCTAAAGTTCTCATGAGCTAAAAATGAAGAAATACTTAAGCACGTGCCGGTGACGCAAACCTGATAAATTTCCTGATACCGTTTTTTTCTTCAGACGTTCTTCATTCACTGTTGATAACGTAACTATTGTGAAAATTCTCCTCATCGAAGACGACCTGGATCTCGGCAACGGCGTACGTATTGCCCTTGCAGATCAGGGATTAGATGTCATATGGGTTCGCCGCAAAGTGGATGCGCTGCATCAACTCGATGCCTGCTTGCCGGAACTAGTTTTGCTCGACCTCGGACTGCCTGACGGCGATGGCATGAGCCTGATGGCGTACTTGCGCCAGCAGCTCAAGGGGATCCCCGTCATCATTCTGACCGCGCGGGGCACTCTGCAGGATCGCCTGTGCGGGCTGGATGCCGGTGCTGACGACTATCTCGTCAAACCTTTTATTCTTGCCGAGTTATTGGCCAGGGTGAGAGCCCTTGCGCGACGCAGTTACGGTTTTGAGAATGAGGTGATAGAAATTCGTGGGTTATCTCTCCACGTGCCGACTCGTCGCGTGACAGTGAGCGCGCGGAATGTTGAGTTGACGGCAAGTGAATACGCGCTGCTTGAAACTTTAATGATGCGCACTGATCGCGTGCTTACACGAAGGTTTCTGGAGGAAAGGATATTCGGCGCAAAAGAAAATATGAGCAATGCACTCGATGTGCATATGGGTAATTTACGTCGCAAAATCGGCGACGGCTATGTACGAACGGTGAGAGGCGTAGGGTATGTCATTGATACTGTGCCGATTCAGAAAGGGGCTGGTTGATGCGAAATTTTTGGCACCACCTGAGAACTCCAACGCTCGTACGGCGAATTATGATCGCCCAGATGCTACTGCTTACACTGCTTTGGTGTCTTTTTCTGACCTACATTTTGTGGGAGAACTTGCGTAGCCCCCCTATGCTAACGGGCAACAATACCTACGAAACCATTCTTACATTGGTTGATCGTATGGATGATCGCCCGCAGGATCTCACCGCTGTGCTGAAAAAGTTCAGCACAGCGTTGCGGGAAGGTTATGGCGGAGGTGAAGATCCGAAACTGTCAATCAGCCTAATCGTTCGGAAGAATAAAGAGATAATTTATTCATCTGATGGCGCTCCGGCAGGAGTGACAAACACCAGGTATGGGAAAATTCAGAGCATCCGGAGTGGGGGGCGCACCTGGACTAGCCGTACTCTCAAGTCCGGGAGATCCGATGCGGAGGTAACACTTGTCACCCCTGCCGGAGGCTGGAACTTTTTTATATACCTGAACTCGCGGGGATACTACATATTGCCGCTACTGGTGTGCATTCCTTTTCTTTTGTTTCCCGCGTGGCTGTCAATCCGTATTGCAATGCGCCCCTGGAACAAGGTGGTAAATGAAATTTCCTTACGAACTTCAGAAGATCTCTCTCCCTTAAAAGAAGTGCCAAAGCACATGGAGCTTCGCCAAATGGTGGACGCTACTAATCTATTTCTTGCCAGGGTGCGAGAGAGTTCTGATAGGGAACGGGTTTTCATTGCAGATGCCGCCCACGAACTGCGTACCCCACTGGCTGCGATGCGAATCAATGTGGAGGCTTTGCAGTCCTATGTAAGCAGCGATAATCAACAGGAGTTGCTTGCAGGGATTATTCGCAGCAATAGCCGTGCAGCGCGTCTTGTCAATCAGTTGCTGCTGATGATGCACAGCGAAGTGCGTATTGACACTGTTATGGAGCCTGTGCCGCTGACAACGCTCATACAAGAGCGAATGGCTGCACTGGCACCGCTAGCGGCTGAGCGCAGGATTGAGCTCGAATTCTACTCTAATGATGAAATCTGGATCACAGGCGTCAAGGAACGCCTGATGTCGCTGATTGATAATTTAATTGAAAATGCCGTGAAGTACAGCCCTGAGGGCGGACGGGTTGAGGTAGATGTAGGATCACTTGATAAATCTACTCAGCTGCGTGTTTCAGATGCAGGGCCCGGCATTCCATTTGAATTGAGGGAGCGCGTGTTCGATAGGTTTTTTCGCGATCCCAATCAGATGCAAAGCGGGAGTGGATTGGGACTTGCAATAGTCAAAGCGGTTGCGCAGCAACACAACAGCAGCGTATGCCTAAATACGTCTGCAGAAGGTGGGCTCATGGTTACTGTTGACTTTCCAAACCACAAGTCAGCCTGAAAGAAAACATAATTTTGATACCAGCCCAGCGGAGAGCCTCTGTCAGAACAATGGAGTTGAAATTGAAATATTTGACCCTGTCTACACTATTATTTTCTATCTCGATCAGCGGGTGCGCCATAACCGTCAGCGAATTAAAAAGCAGTCAATCCTCTTATGACGGCAGCTTTACGAGCAAGACGGAGCCCTCAGATACGTATCGAACTTTAAGGCACATGGCAAGGCAGTGCCTGGAATATGAGGCATATTCAGGAAATCCGGTCATCGTATTAAGCGAGTTTGACGGTGAGCGCAATGAAGGTGAAATCAATCAAAAGCTCCTTGCGCAGGGACTGTTGATTAACAACACGCTAATTGAAATAGAAAGACATGATGGGGACAAAGCACAGGTCAGCCTATACACAACCAAGAACATCTTGAGTGTGGGCATCAGGTCGCCAAATATAAGTGATATCAAGCGCTGGGCTGACGGTGATAAAGCTTGCCAGAACGACACTGTCGTCAATACCGTGAAACATCTCAGGCCATATGACTTAATCCCCCGTTGATTTACACACCGCGATTTAAGTAATGCCTTCATCAGTAATGAGAATAACTGCGAATGACTATCCCTCGCTCATAATTGCCCTGGATCCTTTAGCGGATAGGTCTGAGTAGCTACGCAGCTTAAAATGATTCAAGGAATCTTTGTTTCGGGGGCAGTTTTAGTAACCGCTACAATTTTTTGCTCATAAAGACGGTCTTTCCACCCATGAATTGTTCACGTCTATCGATTTCATATTCTGGCGCTGCATATAAGGCAATGTTCGCCTCGAATGCTTCGTTCGTCTGCAGGCGAATTTCCCCAACGAGTCATTTCATCTCAGAAAGACAAATTAAGTGATGAGTAAGCAAAAGTTAAGCCTCTTTATTGAAGAGGCTTTTTTTATTGGCGTGTTGCTTAATACAACATCAATGCTGAATCGTAGACCCGATGTTTTTAATTACGATCTGAGTGGTTTTTTGACTATAAACAAGGGTGTTAGCGGGGATATCTTTATTGATAAATGACATTGCCCCAATAGTGACATTGTCTCCAATAACGATGTCCCCAAGAATGCAGGAGTTAGCACCGATATCGACGTTATTACCGATTGTGATATATCCTATATCAGGCGTTGATTTTTTCCTTCCAATAGTCGTGTTTTGACGGATGTTCACATTGTCGCCAATCACACATTCAGCTCTGATTACGATCCCCACGTAATGGTTTATTTTCATACCGGTTCCGATATGTGCAGCAATGCTTATGTCTGCGCCATACTTTCTGGCTAAGTTAACACCAATTATTTTGGCGATTTTTCGCTGGCGAGATGATGAGGATTTATACAAATAGTTTGCAATCCGCCACCAAAAGTAGAAGCGTTTTTTGCGATTAAAAGCTACGCGGTGAAATACTTTTAGCCATGAGAATCTTTTGCCCCCATCTCTTTTTATCACTTCTATTCTTAAACATTCTTTCAAATGTTCATAGCCTGTAACTTTATTACTTGCGGAGCTGACCAGAGGATTATCCATATTGTATTACCGTTAAATAAAAGCAATTAAGCACTTATCGGCATTGAACAAATAAACTTTAAAAGAATAATCTGAGTAGAGGATATGCCCGAAAAGCAGGGCGCAGGCGCTCACAAATCTGAAATTTTTAACGAATTTTACCTTCCGCCACCGGACCAATTTGCGCCCAACGCTTTTCCCCTGTACGGCTCATACGGCAGTAAGGGCCTGGCAGGGGGATCCTGCAAGGCGAATCATCGGACGAAGTTCGATGGAGAGTCCGGAAAGCGGAAAGCAAAAAACCCGCCATAGGCGGGTTCTTCTAAATATTGGTGCCCGGACTCGGAATCGAACCAAGGACACAGGGATTTTCAATCCCTTGCTCTACCGACTGAGCTATCCGGGCAACGGGGCGCATTAAACCGTATCGGGCATGTGCCGTCAACGGCTTTTTGTGACAACAGCGGGGTTCGTCACCTGACTGATGCTTTTTACGACGATTTGTCGATTTAACTTACGGCCCAGGCCACCTGTCCAGGTTTTTACCCGACAACAAGCCCGAAAAACGTGGAGGTTCCGGGACATGCTCCCTGTCGCATTCTGTAAGAAATTCGCCGTATGTTCAGGGTTGAACCGGGGGGTAAAAGATGCGATTATTGCGCCGATTTATTAAACAACTCTGATCCCGTTTTCACGCGACAGCTCAAGAGGGTTGCGGCATGGCTGGTTTATCACATCGCGCTGTTCGCCAGTGCAAAAACAATCTGATGATGATCTCCGGGTGCTGTAAACACCACGATTTCAGTTTTCCTCCTTTTGTCGTCTCTTTCATGCGGTAAGGCTACCGTTTGCTCGCTGTTAGGCATTATTAAAAACAGAGATTAAAACAGAGCAGCTCTCTGATTTTACTGTTGTCTATCCGACGTGGCGTGGCCTGAAACCCGATTTGTCACCGCTTTGCCCCACCGGCATAGCTCCGTTGCACTCGATATCTCGCTTAGCCAACGTCAATTGCCGGGCCGGACTCTGCGCTTACCTTTTATGCCGTAAGATCCCGCTCATTGCCGTGCCATCTGGCACACCCTCTTACTTAACCGTTTGAGAGTCTGAATGAAACACTTAAAACTTGCAGCAAGCGCTTCCGTCGCCCCTTATCTCCAGACTGCACGTCTGGTCGTTGACCTGCGCCGCGCCGATTATGCGGACGTTGCGGCCATCATTATTTCTGTCGGTGACCTGAACCACGGCAGGCTGGCGGAGATTGAAACGCTGGGCTTTGGTATTCCCGCGTTTGTTGCGGTGCAGGGTACGGAGCAGGTGTCACCTGAGTTTCTGCCATTGCTGAAAGGCGTTATCACGCTGTCGGACGCCAATCAGGCATTTTATGCCGCGCAGATTGAATCTGCCGCGCAGGCTTATGAAGAAGCGCTGTTCCCGCCGTTTTTCGATACGTTGAAAAAATATGTCGAGATGGAGAACGCCACTTTCGCCTGTCCGGGGCACCAGGGGGGCGAGTTTTTCCGACGTCATCCGGCAGGGCGACAGTTTTATGATTTTTACGGCCCGAATATTTTCCGCTCCGACATGTGTAATGCGGATGTCAAACTGGGCGATTTACTGATCCACGAAGGATCGGCGAAAGATGCCCAAAAGTATGCAGCTAAAGTCTTCAGCGCAGATAAAACCTATTTCGTGCTCAACGGCACGTCTGCGGCCAATAAAGTCGTCACTAATGCACTGCTGACGCGCGATGATCTGGTGCTGTTTGACCGTAACAACCACAAATCAAATCATCATGGTGCGCTGCTGCAGGCGGGTGCAACGCCGGTTTATCTCGAGACTGCGCGTAATCCGTTCGGTTTTATCGGCGGTATCGATGCTGCCTGTTTCGATGAAACCTATCTGCGTAAACAAATCAAACAGGTGGCACCTCATCGCGCGGCCGAAAAACGTCCGTTCCGTCTGGCGATTATCCAGCTTGGTACCTATGACGGCACCGTGTACAACGCCCGTCAGGTCGTGGATAAAATCGGTCACCTGTGCGACTACATCCTGTTTGATTCCGCATGGGTGGGTTATGAACAATTCATCCCGATGATGAAAGAATGCTCGCCGTTGTTGCTGGAACTTAACGAAAACGACCCTGGCATTATCGTCACGCAGTCTGTTCATAAGCAGCAGGCCGGGTTCTCGCAGACTTCGCAAATTCATAAAAAAGACAATCACATCAAAGGCCAGAAGCGTCATTGCAGCCATAAAAAGCTCAACAATGCGTTTATGATGCATGCCTCGACCAGCCCGTTTTATCCGTTGTTTGCCGCACTGGATGTCAATGCGCGCATTCATGCCGGCGGCAGCGGAAAACATATGTGGATGGAGTGCGTGAAGCTCGGCATTGAAACCCGCAAAATGCTGCTTGATCAATGCTCAATGATTTTGCCGTTCGTCCCCCCGACTGTCGGTGGCAAACGCTGGCAGGATCATGAAACCAATGAGATGGCTAACGATGTGCGTTTCTTTGATTTTGTGCCGGGCGAGCGCTGGCACGCATTCGACGGTTATGCCGGGAAACAGTATTTCGTTGATCCCTGCAAATTGCTGCTGACCACGCCGGGCATTGATGCTTCCAGCGGTAAGTACACGGAGTTCGGCATTCCGGCAACCATTCTGGCGAACTATCTGCGTGAGAATGGCATCGTGCCGGAGAAATGTGACCTTAACTCGATTTTGTTCCTGCTCACTCCGGCGGAAACACCGGCCAAAATGCAGTTGCTGGTGGAAGAACTGGTGCGGTTCGAGCAATACATTGAAGAAGATGCGCCGCTCAGCGAAGTACTGCCGACGGTATATCGTAAAAACGAAGACCGCTACCGGAATTACACCATCCGCCAGTTGTGTCAGGAAATGCATAACCTCTACGTCAGTTTTGATGTGAAAGAGTTGCAGAAAGAGATGTTCCGCGAGAAGAGTTTCCCGCAGGTCGTGATGAATGCGCAGGATGCTCACAATGAGTTTATCCGCGATAACATCGAACTGGTGGCGATTGGTGATGCCGAAGGCCGTATTGCTGCGGAAGGCGCTCTCCCTTATCCTCCGGGCGTGTTGTGCGTCGTACCAGGTGAATTATGGGGCGGGGCGGTTCAGCGTTACTTTATGGCGCTGGAAGAAGGTATCAACCTGCTGCCGGGCTTCTCGCCGGAATTGCAGGGGGTGTATATCGAGAAAAAACCGGTTGGCTGGAAGCGTGTGATGGGGTATGTCGTTTCTGCGTAATTTCTTAAAATAAAGCCTGGTTTTTCACATAATCATCTTTACGTAATGCGGAGGCTATAGCCTCTGCATTATTTATAACACACTTATAATGTATTTTATGAATATGTAATAGCGGGCAGTTTTATCGATAATATAAATGATTTTATCAACTTTCTGGCTTTATGGATTATTATTACTTATCAGGATTAATTAATTTTTTGTATGTTTTAGTTAATGTTAATTACGCACATTACTGAATATTCCCTGCAAGTAATTCCCCGCAATTTTCAACTCAAAATTGTTTCCAAACATTGCTTTTTACTTTCCAATCCTATAAATTGCCCTACTACCGAGACTGCTAAAAATAAAACGTTATGCATAAGGATGTTAATAGGATGTATGTCTCTATATTTGGCATTCCTGGATTTGTTGTTATTTATTATTGATCGTGATACCCCGCACTGATTCTCAGCGATATTTAATTTCTGCATGACATAGGCAGAGGCTATTTCACAGCCTGTTTTCGGTGGTTGACTCATTATCATATTATTACGCTATGGATACCATAACATCCATGGGCGGTAGCGTGGGAAAGCCATCCTCACTGGCTAAACTTACTCTTACTTAAGAACCTCATAAAAACATCTTCCTTAATTCCCCGGCGGGCAGGGATAAAAATACCAGAAAGAAAGCTGCCCCGATAAAAATAAACGGTTAAAACGTTATGAAAGTTAAGCTCTTCTCTGTTCCACTCGTCATATTTTTCACATCGCTGTGTGGATGTACGTTATCGCCAGGTATCGGTCTGAATACCTCGGGTAAAAATGTCGTGAACGAAAAAGTTCCTTCTGAAGATATTAGCGCCCTGGTTGATGTTTACCCTATTACGCCTAAACTGGTTGAATCCCTCATCCGGCGTCCCGCCGTTGCAACAGTGAATAGCGACCTGGATTCACGTCTTAAAAACTACCAGTACCATGTCGGCATCGGCGATATATTAACCATTACCGTATGGGATCATCCTGAACTTACCACACCCGCCGGTCAGTATAGGAGTGCCGGAGAGGCCGGAAACTGGGTAAATGCCGAGGGAGCCATATTCTATCCTTACATAGGCATGGTTAACGTTGCCGGCAAAACTACCTCCGAAATTCGTAGCAATATTACTACCCGGCTCACCCAATATATTCAATCACCGCAGGTTGATGTCAATGTCGCGACGTTCCGCTCGCAAAAAGTCTATGTCACCGGTGAGGTGGTAAAATCCGGACAGCTACCGGTCACCAACGTTCCCCTGACCATAATGGATGCAATTAACCAGGCGGGGGGATTAGGTGAAAATGCCGACTGGAATAATATCGTATTATCGCATAACGGTGAGAAGTCCCTCATTTCTTTGCAGGCCCTAATGAAGAACGGAGATATGCGGCAAAACCGTTTACTCGAGCCGGGAGATATTCTCTATATCCCAAGAAATGACGAGCTGAAAGTGTTCGTGATGGGTGAAGTGAACAAGCAAATGACATTACGCATGGATCGTAGTGGTATGACTCTGACTGAAGCTCTGTCGGATGCCCATGGTGTTGACCCGCTGACGTCAGATGCCACGGGGATTTTCGTCATCCGCCCCCTGAAAGGGGAGGCTAAAAACAGGATCGCGAATATTTACCAGCTGAATGCAAGCGATGCGGCGGCACTGGTGCTGGCAACAGAGTTCCAGCTTGAGCCTTACGATATTGTGTATGTGACGACGGCTCCGGTAACAAAATGGAACCGTATTATCGGACAACTATTGCCAACTATTACCGGGGTTCATGACCTGACGGAATCAGCCCGCTATATTCGGAACTGGTAAGGAAAGGGAATGTTTAATTCTGTCCTGATAGTGTGCGTAGGTAATATATGCCGCTCACCGCTAGCTGAAGCTTTACTGAAACAATGGCTGCCTGAAAAAAATATACAATCGGCCGGTCTGTTTGCACTGAAGGGAAAAGGCGCTGATCTGATGGCAAAGACGGTGGCCTGCCGTCACGGGATATCACTGGAAAATCATAAGGCAAGGCAGTTTACGCGTGAAATGGGGCGGACGTTTGATCTTATTCTGGTGATGGAAAAGAGGCATATCAATATTATTACGCATTATTTACCCGAAATCAGAGGGAAAATCATGCTGCTGGGGCATTGGAATCAGCGCAAAGATATTCCTGACCCGTATGGAGGAGATATAACAACCTTTAATTTTATATTCTCTCTTATAAATGAGTCAGTATCTGGCTGGAAGGCGGCTTTAGATGATCAGGGTTTAAAATGAGTGTGAAAATAACGAATCACTTTAAAAATAAAAATAGCCAGGATGAGTTTGATTTACGCAAAAACGTTGGCGCTGTTATTGACCGAAGATACACTATTATTGTCATTACCTTAATCTTTGCCATCATTGGCCTGTTATATGCCGTTCTGTCGGCTCCGGTTTATCATACTGATGCGTTAGTTCAGATCGAATCCTCAGGCGAAACCGATATGATAAGTCATATCTCGCCATTATTGCCGGCGAAATCACCTGTTTCACTGACAGAAAAACAATTGATTACTTCCCGGGCAATACTGGGAGAAACCGTCGCTCAGTTAAATTTGGATACAGAAGTCCGTTTTGCCCATTTTCCCATTATTGGTGAGGCGATACGGCGATATTCGTCGTCAGGATTGCCGCAGATCACGGTGGATATCTTTGAACCACGCGAGGGAGTGACCGGAAGCCCTTATACGCTTGAAATTCTCGGGAATGCTAATTATCAGATAACATCACCTTCCGGCACGACCACATCGGGAATGGCCGGTAGGGTGTTAGAAACTCCGGAGTTTCGTATTGAAGTCAACGCAATCAATGCGCGCAAAGGCGATAAGTTCACCGTTATAAAAGTCGAAGTGCTCAAGGTGATCAGTGACTTACAAACCAATGTCAACGTCATGGATCAGGGAAAAGATACGGGTATTTTGACTATCAGCTACAGTGGCAATGATCGTAAACAAATTAAGCGTATTCTCCAGACAATTATTGATAACTATGCCCGCCAAAGTATCCACCGGAAATCAGAAGAAGCAGAAAAAAGTCTGGAGTTTCTCAGGAGTCAGCTTCCCTTGGTAAAAAACAACCTTGGGATCGCAGAAGCGAAATTAAACACCTTCAGAAGCCGAAATAATTCGGTGGATTTACCGATGGAAGCAAAGTCGGCCCTCGACAGCCTGGTTCAACTGGATGGTCAGGTTAACCAGCTTATCCTTAAAGAAGCTGAGATTTCAAAGCTCTATACAAAGCAGCATCCTGCATACGTGGCATTAATTGAAAAAATCCATGTACTGAAAGAAGAAAAGGAAAATCTGAGTCAAAAAATCAGCACATTGCCTCAGATGCAGCAGGAAGTGGTCAGGCTGACGCGTGACGTTCAGTCGGGACAACTTATCTATATGCAGCTTTTAAATAAGCAGCAAGAACTAAAAATCAGCCAGGCCAGCACAATCGGCACGGTCAGGATTATCGACAGTGCCGTCACAGGATTAAAACCCGTTAAGCCCAATAAAATCAGGGTGATATTTATTTTTGCCTGTCTGGGAATGATTTCATCCGTTGGATTTATCCTGGCAAAAGTCTCACTGCAGCATGGCATTGATTCCGCCGAAATACTTGAAGACATCGGTCTGAATATTATTTCAAATGTGCCGCTATCAGAGTGGAAAAATAATCCCGATCCTGACGCTATGAAGGATGGGCAACGCTTAAGCCTACTGGCACTTGAGAATCCGTCAGATATTGCCATTGAAGCCCTGAGAAATTTAAGAACCAGTTTATATTTCTCGCTGATGGAATCCGGATCAAATGTATTGATGATCTCCGGTGCTACCCCGATGGTAGGTAAAACCTTCATCAGTTCCAACCTTGCTGTGGTGATAAGCCAGGCTGAAAAACGGGTCTTATATATTGATTGCGATATGCGAAAAGGGTATGCACACCGGATCTTTGATATTCACAACGTAGGTTTATCAGAGGCTATTGCAGGTTCCATCATGTATAAAGACGCGGTCCAGAGCAGTAAAATTCCGGGGCTGGATATCATTACGCGCGGGAAGTTATCCAGAAAACCATCGGAACTTTTGATGCGCAAGGAATATCGCCAACTTATTGAATGGGCTTCAGAGAATTACGACCTCGTAATACTGGATGCACCGCCGGTCCTGGCGGTAAGCGATGCCGTTATTATCGGGAAACATGCGGGTATTTCTCTGCTGGTTGCTAAATTCGAACAGAGCACAGTACGTGAAATAGAATCTGCAATCAGAGTATTCAAAAGAAATAATATCGATATTAGCGGCGGGGTGCTCAACGCAGTGGTGAATAAATTTTCTGGTTTCTATAGCTATGGTAAAAAAGAAATATATGAATATCATGCATCTGAACTATGAAAATCACACTCCGTTATCAGGACATAGGCAGAACTCTACGAGAAGTGGTGTTTGCTCCTGACTGGTCTTAACTAAACCAGGATCATTATGATATCTTTCAGGGAAAGATAATGAATAAGATATTCAGCGACAGTGTTATTTATGTTGGCGGAGAGTTATTTGTAAAAATTTTCCCTTTCCTTCTGCTCCCTGTTCTCTCCCGTGCTTTGGGGCCTGAACAGTACGGACAAATATCTTTATTCAATACTTATGTGTCGATCTTCTTTGTCTTCATTGGGCTCAATTCATCAGCCGCGATTATTAGATATGAGTACACGCAAAAAACATATCATTCTGCAGATTATTTCTTTTCCTCTGTCATTATTTTATCCATCGCCTTCATCCTTTACATCCATGTCCTGTATGTTTTTTACCGCCATGAAATTATCATCCTTGCAGCGCTGGCAGGTTATCTGCAGTGTGTTTACACCAATCTGGTCTCGGTCAGTCAGGCCAGAAAAGAAGCGAAAAAATACCTGATAGCACAAGTGCTTAATGCGGCAATGTCATTTTTTATGACATTATTATTTCTGTATTATTTTTGGGCGAACTATGAGGCCAGGGTTTACGCGATTATCATGGGCTTTCTGCTCTCAATATTTTTTGCTTCCTGGTCAAACAGAGTCTGGCTGAAGCAGGTAGATTTTCGTTTTGAGACGTTTAAAAAGACATCATCGCAACTTTTACTTTTTGGCGTTCCTCTCATTATTCATAATTTGAGTTTTCTGGCCCGATCCGGACTGGACAGGATTATGATCAGTAAATACTTCCCCGGTGCCACATTGGGGAATTACTCAGCAGCATTTCAGCTGAGTGTGATTATTACCGTAGTGCTGATGGCGCTGAATAAGGCATTGACCCCTCATCTGTACAGCCAGTTAAGGAATAATAAAATCAGGAGAAGTGACTTTAATCTGATCTTCGCCGGGTATTTTTTTCTGAGCATACTGATAACCGTTGTTGCGCAGTTACTGCCTGAAAAAATATACAATATGGTTGCAGGAGAAGAGTATAAGGACATTAAAAGATTGGTGATAATTATGGTGCCTGCTTTTTTAGCGCAGGGATTTTACCTGATTATGGCTTCCACCTGTTTTTTTTATGGCAAGAATAAAGCAATTTCCTATTGTACTTTCACCGGAGGAATCGTTCATTGCGTTATATTGTATTTCGTTTGTAAGTTTATGAATGTATTCTGTGTGCCATGGGTGCTGTTTTTCTCGAACAGTTTTGTCGCTTTTCTGATGTATATAACTGTCTTCAGGGCCGTATTAAGCCAGGACCGGCGAGGAAAAAGTGAACATTGATTTAAAACGTGGCGTTATGTATCTTTTTTTAATGATGGCCATTTCAGTATGCATAGTTAATCTTATTGTAAATGCACGTATTGCGGTAGGGGCGGTGATCTTTACCCTGACTGCATTGAGCATACCTGTCATGACCATTCCGGGAGCCCGTTATAATTTTTTTATCATCTCGGCACTGCTGTTCTCCGCCGGCTATACGTTTTATTGTGTTAATGCTTTTGATATATTCCCCGGAATAGATGCTGTCCGCTATTATCAATTTTTGATGTCAAATAACTCGCTTGGTGAAATACTCTCCGGTGCGGTAGAGAGAGTGATTAAAGTGCATGAAAGCGGAGAGACTGACGGACCGGGTTCCTTTTTTATCTTTGGGTTACCCGTTCATTTATTTTATAATTTAATGCCCGCAAAAGATGCAGTTTATATTGTTATTTTTAATTTCATCTTCAAAATGATGGGGGTTTTGACAATCAGCCGACTATTTTCCAGAGTATGTTCGGTTAATTTTCGCTGCGTTCTGCTATCCCTGATTATTTTTTCTCCGACGTTTAATTATTTTGTTTCTGTTTTTGGTAAAGATACCTTTATCTTTTTCATGACGATCCTTCTGGCCGCAGCGTTAGTCAGTTTCTCGGTTACTCCGGGGAGAGTTACAAAACTCTTCCTGGCCATTAGCATGTTAATACTGGCAGGCTACTGTTTTCTGCTCCGGCCTTATTCTCCCGTAACGGCACTTCTGTATGTTATGTTTACACTGGAATATTGCCGGTTAATAAAATTCGCCATGATAGGAACTGTTTTGATAGTGGTACTGGTTGCTGTTTTAAAATCGATTCTATTAATAATTAACTGGCCGATGATTTTTACTTTTATGTATATGGCTCCCAACCCATCTCAGTTTATGAATTATGATGGCTTTACATTGCTTCCCGTGCTCGGGGTTATTATTACTTTAATGTTGATTTTTGTCCGGACAATAAAATATACCACCCTTATTTTTGACAGGAAACTGGCAGCATCGGTTATGTGTGTCCTGATTTATTCTGCCATCATGACACTGGTTGGATTCTACGCGATCCGTACTGAATATAGTTTTGGAAGTGTAGGGGATGCCGTATTCAGAAAACAACTGCTCATTATGCCGCTGGTTATTTTTTCCCTGTTACTTTATTTAAGAACCCGGGTTGCAGGTACATCAGATGAAGAAAATTGAAGTTGCTCACCTGTTAGGTCAGCTGGATATCGGAGGAATTGAAAGCTGGCTTTATGATTTGGTGATTGAAACAGCAGGCAGTGTACAGCACACCTTTATCGTCGATAAGCCCCATAAAGGATTTTACGAAGAGGATTTATTGTCGATGGGTTGCAGAGTCATACACATTTCGTCTTATACAAAACCACTGAAATACATAGCCGCTTTGTTTTCCGTTCTCAGGAAAAATAAATATGATGTCTGTCATAGCCACGTCAGCTTCAATAATGGTGTCGTCGCGTACATCGCTAAGATGTGTGGTATACCGAAGGTTATTTCCCATGCTCACTCTGATCGAACTCTGCAATACCAACGCCAGGGCCTGTTAAAACGCCTTGAAATTGATTTTAAAATCTTCCTGGTCAGGCGTTATTCGACGTATTGCGTTGCGGTCAGTGAAGGTTCAGCACGTTGCCACTACAAAACAAAGGGAACGGCAGTCAGCATCATTCCCTGTGGCAAAAATTTTCAGAACCTTGTCTCTGCTGCTCCGAGCCGCCTTAAACAGGAGCTTGGTATTGCTGAAAGCACGTTTGTTTTGGGAACGGTCGGGCGGGTAGAACCTGTTAAAAACCAGGCATTCCTGCTTGATATACTCTCTCAATACCGTGAGCAGGATGTATGTTTGCTGATTGTTGGTGAAGGAAGTCTGCGGGCTGACTTGCACAGACTCACCCTTGAGCAGGGTCTCGCTGACAAAGTTATCCTGACCGGTGCAAGAGACGATACGCTGTTAATTTTACGCGATGTTATTGATGTTTTCCTGTTTCCGTCGCTGCACGAGGGCTTTGGGCTTGCTGCTGTTGAAGCTCAGGCGGCCGGCCTGCCGGTCATCGCTTCACTGCATGTTCCACGGCTTATTGATGTGACTGAACGTATCTCTCATCATTCACTTAGCCATCTCTGTGCATGGACGTCAGAAATTGATGCATGGATGGCTCAGCCTGTCAGGAAAGAAATTAATACTGATGTGATAACAGGCCGTTTTTCTATCGGGAAGAATGCGCAGGAAATATTGAGGTTATATGTCTGAAAATATTAAAACTGGCCGGATGGTTTTTCGTCACTGGCGGAGCATTATTCTGTTTCTATGTGCCATAATCTCTCCTTTACCGAAGTTTTTTCGTGCTCATCTGCTTGATGTCTTCGCCGGATTTCCGGGAAAAACAGGGGTGGGCATCCGCTATATTCTTATCCGTACGCTGGTAAAAGCATGTGGAGATAATGTTTATATCGGACGCTGGTGCGTATTCAAAAATCTACAAAACCTCTCACTGGGTAGCAATATCAGTTTTCATGAACGGAGTTATGTGGATGCTGCCGGAAATATTTTGGTGGGTAATGATGTGTCGTTTGCCCATTCTGTGTCGATTATCTCTTTCGAACATCGGTACGCATTATCTGAACAACCCTTTAAATATCAGCCGGTAGAGCTTAAAAAAATTTGTATTGCCTCGAATGTCTGGGTGGGGTGTGGTGTCAGGATCCTGGCAGGTACGATAATTGACTCTGACGTCGTTATCGCAGCGAATTCTGTCACCAAAAATCATCTTACTGCGGGAGTCTATGCCGGATCCCCGGCAATGAAAATAAAGGAGCTATCATGAAAATGGTTTTTGCGCATGACCATTATTTTATCCATCATGGTGAAAAAGTGTATTCACCCGGTAAGCTTCCTTATTCTGCTTTTACCCGGTATTTACATCATTTTGATCAGGTAACTGTATTATCCCGTTATAAAAATGATTCCTCATTTTCGCCTTACTGGACTCTGGCCAGCGGTCATGGGATGGTTTTTAAAAAAATTGAAAATCATTCTTCTCTGAAATCTGTGTTATTCACTTGCCATAAAAATATTATCGAGATTAAAGACACTCTCAGAGGGTGCGATGGCGTTGTTGTCAGGTTACCCAGTGAAACCGGTCTGATAACGGCAAAAATCGCACGACAGATGAATATTCCTTATCTTGTGGAACTCGTAGCCTGTCCGTGGGATGCCATGATCGGATACGGATCACTGAAGGGATTCCTCTATGCGCCGGTGTTATCCTGGCGGGTGAGGCAGGCGGTGAAAAAAGCCTGGGGTGCTATTTATGTTACGGGGAGTTTTTTGCAAAAACGTTATCCTATTAAATATAACGGCGTGTCTGCTTCAAACGTTGACTTACTGCCGGCCTCTCTTTCTGTTCTGAATCAAAGATGCGATAAAATAGCTACGTCATCTGGAGGACCTTTTAAAATAGGCTTAATTGCTTCTCTTGACAGTCCGCATAAAGGTTTTGATACTATTTACAGAGCAGTCTATCGGCTCAAAAATAAGGGGGTTCCGGTCATACTTGAAATCACCGGTGGCGGAAGTAAATTCAAAAATAGTCCGCTGATTGATAAATTATTACTGCATGACAATATTATTTTTTCAGGGCCCAAAACATCAGGAGAAGGGATTTTTTCATTCCTGGATACCGTCGATCTGTATGTGCAGCCCAGCAATCAGGAAGGATTGCCACGTGCTGTGATAGAGGCGATGTCGCGCGCCTGCCCGGTGATCACCAGTTCTGCCGGAGGAATGCCGGAGTTATGTCAACGGCATTACCTGCATAAGCCCAATGATGACCATACACTGGCGAACAACATTGAATATTTACTAAAAAACCGTCAGGAAATGTTATCGATGGCGCACCACTCGTTTAATACTGCGCGTCTTTATCAGCCTGAATTATTAATGAAAATCCGCTTTGATCTCTTTACCCGCTATAAGAATCATATGCTTTCACTCAGGAATGCCTGACACAACATCTCTCAGTTGTTTTTGGTTTTTACTGATATAGATAATGAATGACCTTTAACATAATTATGAGAAATTTTTTTGCAAGGTCAGTGTGAATATTTTATTTATATTAGGGAGTTGCAAGCAAGATCCGAACACAATGCAATAAATGTTGGAATTTATTTCCGGCAAAAAAAGGAATGATAATTTTGAATGGAATCGATCACAAATATGTTATTGCAATTACGGCTAACACAAGCTGGTATTTGTATAACTTTCGAAAAAATACCATTATGGCTTTGCTGGAGAATGGATATCAGGTAATAGCAATCTCACCTGTGGATGAATATACTCACCGGCTCGCTGAACTTGGCTGCCAGACGGTTCCGGTAAAAATAGATTCCGGCGGTACTGATTTTTTCAAAGACTTGATCACTTTATTTTCAGCCTGGTGTGTTTTGCGCAAGCACAAAGTCGATGTGGTATTGAATTTTACGCCTAAAAATAACATCTATTTTACGCTGGCAGCAAAGGTATTAAATATTCCTGCCATCAACAATATCGCCGGACTGGGCAGTGTTTTCATGAGCAAAGGCATGGTGAGGATAATATGCCGGCATCTGTACCGGTTCAGTCAGCGCTATGCGGCAAAAATTTTCTTTCAGAATGAGGATGACCGGGAATTATTCCTGACTGAAATGCTGCCTGATTATTTATATACCGAACGATTACCGGGTTCGGGTGTTGATTTAATGCGTTTCAAGGTAACACCGGCACCTGATGATGATGTGGTACGTTTTATACTGATTTCCCGAATGCTCTATTCCAAAGGAGTAGAACATTATGTTGATGCGGCGCGCAAATTGAAGAAACGGCATGGGCAGCGCTGTGAATTTCGCTTGCTTGGGTTCCTGGATGTTAATAATCCGGCCGCCATTAAGACCGAACGGATGGCCGCCTGGATTGAGGAGGGCAACATACTTTATCTGGGGACGTCAGATAATGTTGAGCAGGAAATCGCGCTGGGCGACTGTATTGTTTTGCCTTCCTTTTACCGTGAGGGGGTGCCGAAATCCTTACTCGAAGCCGGAGCGATGGGGAAGCCTCTGATTACCACGCGTAATATTGGTTGTCAGGACACGGTCAATGAAGGGGTAAATGGTTTTCTGTGTGAGCCACAGGATACGGGGTGTTTAACACGTGCGATGGACCGGATAATCAACCTTACCCACTCGCAACGTCTGGATATGGGCAACGAGAGCAGGAAAAAAATGGTCAGGGAGTTCGACGAAAAAATAGTCATTTCCCGCTATCTGACGGCCATTGAACAGGTTCTTTCCTGACACCGGCGGTTATTCCGCCGCCGGTGTCAGGCTTGCTGACAAAATGCTAGTCCACGCGGCGATAGCTGCGCTGCGTATTGTTGACTTTATACAGATAGCGGCGCGATTCTCCGGACGGATGTTTGGTCGTCAGTGTGGTATAGACATCGCCCGGCGACATGTTGTTAATGATGTTAAATGCCTGCGTTTTATTGCTTGAGAACACGCGTAACACGCTGCCTGCGCCACCGTTATACGCAGTAATCACTGCATAACGACGTGATGTCGGATTGCTGATGTTCCCCAGATAAACGTTTTGCAACATCGCCAGATATGCGGTGCCGGTATTGATGTTATTTTGAGGATCAAACAGATAGCTTCGGCTTGGCTTACCCCATTTCCCTTCTGATTTAAACACATCCACCCCAGCGGTATGCTGCACAACCTGCATCAGCCCCAGTGCATCGGCGTTACTCACCGCATACGGGTTAAAAGCAGATTCTGTTTGCATGATCGCCAGTATCAGTGACTGATCGACACCATATTTCGCAGAGGCTTCGCGGATCATCGGCAGGTATTTATGCGCACGCTGATTCAGGTGGTTTGGTACCATCTGGATCGTTACGGAATAAATGACATGCAGGCCGGACTGACGGCGCATCAGTTTGTTCTGGATCAGATAGTCGGCAAAGCTGGCGGCACGCCCTTCCCAGCGGATCGGCTGACCGGTGTTGTCGAGAACCTGACCGTACAACATCGGTTCCCGGCTGATCTGGATATCGTTGGCGTCTGAGTAGAGATCAACGTTGCCCGGGTCATCGCCCACCAGCAAGGTGCTGATAATGGCCTTACGCAGGCTGGCGGCCGGATCGGTGCCAGAAATGGTTTCAAGAGTAATGGTACCCGCATCAAAGTTAATATGGCTGCGGGTGTAATACTGATCGCTATATTTCACGTAGTCTTTCGGACCCGCGATCAGCACTTCATTCATGCCCCAGATGTTTTCGATGTTATGGGCGAACTGGCCCATCAAAATGTCAAATCCGTTAGTGTCTTTCACATAAGCTTCGTTGAACGAGTCTTTCTTACTGCCGGAGCAGGAGATCAACATGGGCGCGATAACCAGCAAAGCTAAAATTTTCTTCATCTTACAAGCCGTTTCTGATGAAAGAAGCAGGCGCCGGGGCACCTGCCTTAATGTTTCAACCATTATTACCAATGATTATTTTGAGGGCGGGGTATAGCCTTCGATATGAACATCCTGACCTTCAAACAGAAAATTCACCATTTCCTGCTCCAGCAATTTACGGTCATCCGGGTTCATCATGCTGAGTTTCTTTTCGTTGATCAGCATGGTCTGTTTGGCCATCCACTGCGACCAGGCTTCTTTGGAAATTTCATTGAAAATACGTTTGCCAATCTCGCCAGGGTACAGCTGGAAGTCTTGCCCTTCGGCATCGCGCTTGAGAAAGGTGCAAAAAATCGTTCTGCTCATGCTAATTCCTTATCGATCGTTCTTTTAGGGCGGTTATTTGCCAGCGGTCTGCTTTGCTAATTGTATCAGCAGACGTTCTACCGGCGCGGCCAGCCCGACGGATTGTGGTTGCGCTAAGTTATACCAGAGACCCGCACCTTCATCCATGCAACCCGCCGTAGAACGTAGATTTAACCACATCGGAACGATATCCAGATGGAAATGGCTGAAAGTGTGACGGAAAGCGGTCTGTTGCTGTAACGCATTTTGCGTAACACCGTATTTTTGCAGCCCCAGCGCGAGTTCATCTTCGGTCTGGTATTGCGGGAAGCAGAACAATCCGCCCCACAGGCCGACGGGCGGACGCTGCTCCAGCCAGACTTTATCTTCCTGCTGAATCATCAGCATAAAGGCCGTTTTTTCCGGTAACGTGGTTTTGGGTTTTTTACCCGGGTATTTTGCCCAGCTGTGATGTGCGTAAGCTTCGCAACCTGATTTCACCGGGCATAACTCGCATTTCGGTTTGCTGCGGGTACAGACCATGGCACCCAGATCCATCATTGCCTGATTAAACTGTGCGACGCCTTCGGCAGGCGTGACGTCTTCACTGATCGCCCACAGTTTATTTTCGGTTTTTTTCTCGCCCGGCCAGCCGTCAACGGCGTAGCAACGGGCCAGCACGCGTTTCACATTGCCGTCTAAAATGGGGTAATGCTGATTCAGTGCCAGCGACAACACGGCGCCCGCCGTTGAACGGCCAATGCCCGGCAGCGCAAGAATTTCATCAAACGTCGTCGGAAATACGCCGCCGTGCTGGCTGGCAATAGTTTGGGCCGCTTTATGCAGGTTTCGTGCACGGGCGTAATAGCCAAGGCCGGTCCACAGATGCAATACTTCGTCGAGCGGTGCCGCGGCGAGATCTGACACCGTCGGGAAACGTTCCATAAAGCGTTCAAAATACGGGATGACAGTCGCTACCTGCGTTTGCTGCAACATCACTTCTGAAAGCCAGACTTTATAAGGTGTTTTGGCAATTTGCCACGGCAGCGTCTTGCGGCCATAGCGCTGATACCACTCGAGCACCAGCGGCGAAAAAGAAGGGGCTTCCATCATGGGTGAATTACAGTCCGGCAGGGTTAAAAGACGGGGCTGATCACATCACAGTTGCCGTCTGGCTGTAAACCGGAACTTTCCGCACTGTACGCACAGTAGTTAGTGGCCGATTTCAGTATTGACTGTTTTCCTGCCCGCAAGCCTTGCTAATCGGGAGTAAGTTTGGATAATGCGCCTTTCCTTATATTCAGTGACCCAGGCACAGGCATCCGCGCGCGGGTACCGCGTCTTGCCAATCGGAGTGGAAACACCATGAAAAACGACGTCATTTCACCGGAGTTCGACGAGAATGGTCGCGCGATGCGCCGTATTCGTAGTTTTGTCCGCCGCCAGGGCCGCCTGACGAAAGGCCAGCAATTCGCTCTGGACAACTTCTGGCCGGTAATGGGCGTGGAATTTCAGACAGAACCTCTGGCAATTGATGCCTTGTTTGGTCGCAGTGCACCGGTTGTGCTGGAAATCGGTTTCGGAATGGGCACGTCGCTGGTCACCATGGCTAAACAGAACCCGGACCAAAATTTCATCGGCATTGAAGTTCACTCGCCTGGCGTCGGTGCCTGTCTTGCGACCGCGCATGAAGAGGGTGTCAGTAACCTGCGCGTGATGTGCCACGATGCAGTCGAAGTGTTAGAAAAAATGATTCCGGATGGCTCGCTGGATATGGTGCAGCTATTCTTTCCTGACCCGTGGCACAAAGCGCGCCATAATAAGCGCCGTATCGTGCAGCCGGAGTTCGTTGAGAAGCTGCGCAGGAAACTGAAAGTAGGCGGCGTGTTCCATATGGCAACCGACTGGGAGCCGTATGCAGAGCACATGCTTGAAGTCATGACCGGTTTAGAAAGCTGGGCGAACCTGTCGCAGGAAAACAATTATGTTCCGCGCCCGGAATCCCGCCCGGTGACCAAGTTCGAAATGCGTGGCCAGCGTTTAGGCCACGGCGTATGGGATCTGATGTTTGAGAGGAAGCAATAATGGCTAAGAATCGCAGTCGTCGTTTACGTAAGAAGTTACACATTGCCGAGTTCCAGGAACTGGGCTTCTCTGTAAAATGGCGTTTCCCGGAAGGTACCGCGGTAGAAACCATTGATGAATCCCTGGATAAATTCATTGACGGTGTGATTGAGCCAAACAAACTGGCCTTTGACGGCAGTGGTTACCTGCAATGGGAAGGTCTGGTTTGCCGTCAGGACATCGGTCACTGCACTGATGAACAGCGCGCGCAGGTCAAAAAATGGTTAGAAGACCATAAAATGGAAGACGTGGAAGTCAGCGAGTTGTTTGATATCTGGTGGGATTAATTCCCGCAGATCTGCAGGATCGCTGAATGTAAAGGTGCCTCTGACAGGCACCTTTGTTACATCTGGAGGCTGGGCATTGGGTACTGAACTTGATAACAATTTGCTGGAAGATATTCTTGCGCAGGTCAGGCCGCTGATAGGTCGCGGTAAAGTCGCCGGTTATATTCCTGCGCTGGCGGAAGTCAGCCCCGATCATTTAGGCATCGCCGTGTGTACCACGAAAGGAGAAATCTTTCGTGCCGGTGATGCCGGGATGCGTTTCTCGATCCAGTCGATTTCTAAAGTCCTCAGCCTGACGCTGGCGCTGACCCGCTATCAGGAAAGCGAAATCTGGCAGCGCGTCGGTAAAGAGCCCTCGGGGCAGCCCTTTAATTCCCTGGTACAGCTTGAGCTTGAGCAGGGAAAACCGCGTAACCCGTTTATTAACCCGGGCGCGCTGGTGGTTTGCGACATGCTGCAAACCCGTCTGTCCGCACCCAAGCAAAGAATGCTGGAAGTGGTACGTCAGCTGGCCGGATCGGCAGATCTCAACTACGATCGGCACGTTGCGCGTTCCGAGTTTGAGCATTCCGACCGCAACGCCGCTATTGCTTATCTGATGAAGTCTTTTGGTAATTTCGACAACGATGTCATCACCGTTTTGCATACCTATTTTCATTACTGCGCACTGCGGATGAGTTGTGAAGAACTGGCGCGCACCTTTGTGTATCTGGCCAATAAAGGCCATCCGCTCGGCAGCGAGACACCGCTCATCGATGCCCGCCAGGCGCGGCAGATTAATGCAATGATGGTGACCAGCGGAATGTACGACGGTGCGGGTGAATTCGCTTATCGCGTCGGAATGCCGGGTAAATCCGGCGTCGGCGGTGGCATCATTGCCGTCGTGCCGGGGGAAATGTGTATCGCGGTTTGGTCGCCGGAACTTGATGCGGCAGGGAACTCTTTGGCAGGTATTGCTGCCTTAGAATTACTGGCGCAACGTATTGGCCGTTCAATTTTTTGAGTTTGCTGTCTTAAGGGAGAGTACATGTTAGTAAAAAGTGGAGTGGTAAAAGCCGGACTTGCTGCATTGCTGGCGCTGAGCGCGTGGAGCGCGCAGGCTGATTATCAATGTGCCGTACAGCCTAAAGATGACGTGATCATCAAGCCGCAGACCGTTCAGGTGGTCGGTAACAGCGGTGATTTGCTGATCACCCCCAATGGTAACGTGACCCTCAACGGTAAAGACATGACCCTGAGCGCCAGACAGCGTCAGGAAGCAATCGACTATCAGGCCGGTTTACGCCGTGACCTGCCGTGGATTGATCAGGGAGCAACGGCGCATCTTGAAAAAGGCCGCGTGGCGGTTGACCGGGTGATCGTCGAGAAACTGGGCACCGACAGCAACGTGCGTAACCGACTGGTGACACTCGATAAAAAACTGAAAGAGCAAATGAACCTCATCATCGAGCATCGTACTGACGGCCTGACCTTCCACCATAAAGCTGTGGATCAGGTTAAGCAGAATGGTCAGAAGCTGATGGAGCAAACCATGGGCGGTGTGATGCAGGACAGCATCAACGAGATGGGCCTCAAACAGGCGACCAGCGGCGGAAATCCGCTGCAGGCAATGATGGGGAATCTTGGCGGCCTGCAGCAAGCCATTCAGGAAGAGTGGAACAAGCAGGAAAAAGAGTTCAAAACCTTTGGCGATGACGTCTGTAAGCGTGTGACGAATCTGGATACTCAGCACAAAGCCCTGCTGGCGGATTTGAAACAATAATCGTCAGTTTCAAACGTCAGGCATAAAAAGGCCTTCCGGTGATAAACCGGAAGGCCTTTTCTTTTTTGGCTCTACGCGATATTACCGCTTACTCAGTCAGAAATAGCTCCAGCAGTGAGTTCAGGAACAGTTTCCCTTTGCCGGTGATCTGCCAGTGCGTGTCGGTTTCCAGCAGATATTCTTTGGCGATCGCGTCATCAAGCTGCGCACGGATCACCGATTCATCCAGCCCGGTATACAAACCAAACTCTTCGCGGGGTGCCGCTTCCAGCAAACGAAAACGGTTCATGAAGAATTCAAATGGCAAATCTTCAGTTTCGACCGGATGCTGTTTGTCCATGTAGCGTCCTTGCATATAGCCACGAGGGTGTTTGGTTTTCACGGTTCGCAGGATTTGCCCGTCGGGCTGCGTCAGCTTGCCATGCGCACCACAACCGATGCCGAGATAATCGCCGAAGCGCCAGTAGTTGAGGTTGTGCTGGCACTGATAACCTGGTTTAGCGTAGGCCGAGGTTTCATATTGCTGGTAACCGGCAGCGGTCAGTAACTGATCACCTTGTTCGAAAATATCCCACAGCGCGTCGTCATCCGGCAGTTTAGGCGGACGCGAGGCGTACATCGTATTCGGCTCGATAGTCAGCTGATACCACGACAAATGCGGCGGATTAAGCGCGATAGCCTGGCGCAAATCGTCCAGCGCTTCTTCCAGTGTCTGATCCGGCAAACCGTGCATCAGATCGAGATTGAAGCTGCGCAGATTCAGGCTGGTCGCCAGATGTGCCGCACGCTTTGCCTCATCAGGCCCATGAATGCGCCCCAGACGCTCCAGTTTCTGCGCATCGAAACTTTGTACGCCAATGGAAATACGGTTCACACCGGCGCGCTGATAGCCGCTGAAGCGGTCGGCTTCGACGGTGCCGGGGTTAGCTTCCATGGTGATTTCAGCATTGGCATCAAGCGGCAAACGCGCCCGGACGCCGTCGAGCAGGGTCTGCATGGCTTCGCTGCTCAGCAGGCTGGGGGTTCCGCCGCCGATAAAAATCGTCCCCACACTGCGCCCGCCAACCAGATGCAGGTCGGCATCCAAATCGGCCAGCAGATGCGCGACATAATCGTCATGCGGCACTTCACCCTTTAACGCGTGCGAGTTGAAATCGCAGTAAGGGCATTTTTGCACGCACCACGGAATATGAATGTAGAGACTCAGCGGCGGCAACTTACGCATTCTTCTGTACAGCCTCTTTCATCGCGGCAAGCAGCAGTTTCAGTGCCTGACCCCGGTGGGAAACTGCGCTTTTTTCTTCGCGGGTCAGTTCTGCAGCGGTTTTCCCCAGTTCCGGTACGAAGAAAATCGGGTCATAACCAAAGCCGCCTTCGCCTGCTTCAGCAAAGGTAATTTCGCCCGCCCAGCTGCCGTGGCACACCAGCGGCGTCGGGTCTTCTGCGTGGCGCATATACACCAGAACGCAGTGGAATTGCGCGTTGCGCTGGCCCTGGGGCACATCTTTCAGTGCCACCAGCAATTTATCGAGGTTCTGCTGATCGCTGGCGTCAGCGCCTGCGTAGCGGGCGGAGTAAATCCCCGGCGCGCCACCGAGAAAATCCACCGCCAGGCCGGAGTCATCGGCAATGGCCGGCAAACCGGTGACAGCCGCTGCATGGCGGGCTTTCAGGATGGCGTTCTCGATAAACGTCAGGCCGGTTTCTTCAGCGGATTCGACGCCCAGTTCGGTTTGCGCCACCACGTCCAGGCCGAAATCAGCCAGAAGATGCGCGAGTTCACGCACTTTACCGGCATTGCCGGTAGCTAAAACGACTTTCTTCATAAAAATAATGTCCTGAAATGAATCTGACTTGAAGTTATTCAGCGAGCAGTACCGCGACCTCGGTCGGGATATTTTGCGGATTCGTAATGCGGACTTGTTTATGGCGGCCCAGCTCGCCTTTTTCGATGCTTATCTGACTTTTGGCGACTTTAAACTGTTTTGAAAGAAATTTCACCAGATGCGTATTGGCCTGGCCGTCCACCGGCGGGGCAGTGATGGCGACTTTCAGTTCATCGCCATGCAAACCCACCAGGCTGTCGCGGCTGGCTTTGGGCTGGATAACCAGCCGCAAAACCAGCGCATCGGATTGCCAGAACGCCGGACTTAAAGCTGGAACCACAGTGCACCCAGCAAATCCATACCGAGATAATTCAGCATATACAGGATCAGAATCACGACCATCGCCGAGAAATCAATTCCCCCCATGGCCGGAAGGATGCGGCGGATGGGTGCCATCAGCGGTTCGGTCAGTTGCATCAACAGGTAATCCATCGGCCCGCGTCCCTGGCTCACCCAGCTCATCAGAGAGCGGATAATCACCAGCCAGAACACCAGATAACCCGCGGCTTTGACCAGCCCTATCAGGCCAATCAGCAAGCTGCTCAGACCAAAGAAGATGGCACCACTTTGGATAAGCAACAGCAGCGGAAATTTGATCGTGCAAAGGATAAAAGCCAGCAACAGGCTTGCACTGTCAATCGGGCCCAGCGGCGGAATAATCCGGCGCAAAGGTCCGATAACGGGCTGAGTAATCTTCACCACGAACTGTGAGAACGGGTTATAAAAATCTGTACGTGCCCATTGCATCCAGATGCGCAGCAGCAGAACCATCACGTAGAGATCAATCAGTGTTTTGACCAGAAAAGTCAGCGTTAACATAATTCTCCTATGCCCTTCGTCTTTCGGGTTGCTTCTGCGTTGCCGCAACGCGAATGATTTTAGACAGTCATATTTTATTATTCGTTCTTGTCAGAACAGTTTTTCCATTTCCTGCGCACGGGCAATGGCGGCCTGCATGGCTTCGGAAACAATCTCCGGTAATTTACGGTCGGTGAAAACCTTCAGCGCCTCAAACGTCGTACCGCCTTTGGATGTCACATTCTCACGAAGTTGTGACAATGGCGTGTCCGGGCTGGTGGCTACTAAGGCGCTGGCACCGCTGGCAGCTTGCTCAACCAGCATCCGTGCGGTTTCAGCGCTGAAACCCAGACGCTGCGCTTCGGCCTGCATGGCTTCCATAAACAGGAAGAAATACGCCGGTGCGCTGCCTGCGGCGGCAATCACATGGTTAATACCTTCTTCGGTATCGACCCAGCAAATTTTGCCGACGGCGGTCATCAGTTCGCCACTGTAATCACGGTCTGCCTGAGATACCTGAACAGGCGCGTACAGGCCACTCATGCCTTTCCCGACGAGGGAGGGCGTGTTGGGCATAATGCGCACAATATTCAGATTTTCTCCCAGCAACTCGCAAAAACGCGCCACGCTGACGCCTGCGGCAATCGACAGTACCAGCTTGTCGCTAAAATCCACGTCTTTTTGCAGTGCTTTACACACATCGGCCATCATCTGTGGTTTTACGGACAAAACCACTACATCTGCCTCTTTTGCACAGCCGCTGTTATCGCTGCTGCTTTGTACGCCATATTTTTCAGCCAGCGCATCGCGATGCGTGGTGGACGGGGCACAAACGCTGATGAGATGTGCCGGATAGCCGCTTTCGACCAGGCCGGAAATAATTGCGCCCGCCATATTACCGGCGCCGATAAAACTGATTTTGCGATGTTGCATTCATGCTCCTTGCTTTTAATGGGGGCTGAATTGAGCCTATCAAGAGTAAAGCAGTCAATCCAAAGATAACGATGACTGTTTTACGCCGTAATCACGGGCACCGAAAATGGCGGTCCCGATGCGAACCATCGTGCTGCCAGCCGCAATCGCTGCAGGCATATCATCGGTCATCCCCATCGACAGCGTATCGGCCAGCGGACAAATACGTTGCAAATCTTTCAGTGCCTCACGCATTTTGCCGAACACTTCAAGCTGTCGCGCATAATCCGTTTCCACTGCCGGGATGGCCATCAGACCGCGCAATGACAGGTGAGGCATCGTCATAATCTGGCGGGCCAGCTCTGCAATATCACCGATTGCGATGCCGGATTTGCTGGCTTCATCACTGATGTTTACCTGAATCAGCACCTGCAAAGGCGGTAACCCGGCCGGACGCTGTTCGTTCAGTCGCTGGGCGATTTTCAGGCGATCAATGGTATGGCACCAGTCGAAATTCTCCGCCACCAGGCGGCTCTTATTCGATTGCAGCGGCCCGATAAAGTGCCAGGTCAGCGCGGGCTGATGTCCGGCAAAGTGGGCAATCTTATCAACGCCTTCCTGCACGTAGTTTTCGCCAAACGCGAGTTGTCCGGCGGCAATAGCTTCTTCGACAGCGCTCGCAGGTTTTGTTTTGCTCACTGCAAGCAGGGTAATTTCTTCTGAAGGTCTGCCGCAAAGGTGTGCAGCTGTGGCGATTTTCTCACGGACATTCTGTAAGTTCTGCTCAATAGCGTTTTGCTGACTAAGGCTCATAGGGACTCAGGAGGATTTCAACATGGATATTGATGGATTAGTGGGACGTAGTGTAAAGCAAAATGCCTCAGATCTGCACCTTTGTACTGGCTATCCGCCAGTGTTACGCATTGACGGAGAATTATGCCGCTGTGAAGATCTGCCGGTGGTCGATGCCTCGCAGATGCTGGGGCTGACCCGTGAGTGGCTGGATGCGACGGAGCAGTATGCTTTACAGCAGGCCGGGCAGGTGGATAAAGCGCTTTCACTGGGCGATGGCATACGGGTACGGATCAATATCTTTCAGCAACTGCACGGGCTTTCTGCGGCACTCAGACCGGTGCCTGCCCGTTGTCCTGAACTGGCCGCTTTGCTGGCGCCAGATATCTTGCAACGCGTCATTATGCAGGAAGACGGCCTGATTTTGGTCACCGGCGCGACAGGCAGCGGGAAATCTACCACCCTTGCCGCGCTGATTGATCATCTCAACCGCCATGTGAAGCGCCATATTATTACTCTTGAAGATCCGATCGAGCTTATTCACACGGGCAGGCAATGCCTGATTCAGCAGCGTGAACTCGGGCTGCATACGCGTTCATTTGGCGAAGCCGTACGCGGTGCGCTGCGTGAAGACCCGGATGTTTTGCTGCTTGGTGAGTTGCGCGACACCGAGGGTATCCGGCTGGCGCTGACGGCGGCGGAAACCGGACATCTGGTTCTCGCAACACTGCATGCGCGCAACGCCACGCAGGCGATTGACCGGCTGGTTGATGTATTTCCGGCTGAAGAAAAAGCGTTTGTCCGTGCGCAACTGGCGGGCAGCCTGCGGGCCGTGATTGCGCAAAAACTGGCGGTGTCGGCAGAAAAAGACGGTAAAAAAACGGGAAGGGTAGCGCTGTTTGAAGTACTGACGTCCACGCCTGCTGTGTGCAATTTAATTCGCGAAGGAAAAAACCATCAGCTGGCGGATATCCTGCAAACCGGTGTACAGGCCGGAATGCAGACGTTTGCACAAAGCCGTCAGCAGCGGCAATGTGCAGGATTACTGGCGGAAAATCAGGAGTGATTCCATTGTTTCTCGAACCAGCTTTCCAGAATAATGACGGCGGAAGCAGCATCCACGCTGCCTTTATCCAGCGCACGAAAACCGCCGCGATCGAACAAATCAGCACGGGCTTCGACGGTGCTCAGACGTTCGTCATGCAGTTCAACCTGGACGCCAAAACGGCCATGCAGACGGTTGGCAAATTTACGTGCACGGGCCGTCAGGGGTTGTTCTGTGCCGTCCATATTTAGCGGTAAACCCACAACCACCAGATCCGGCAACCATTCTTTCAGCAACTTTTCGATTTTCTGCCAGTCTGGTGTGCCGTCCTGCGCTTTAAATGAGGTCAGCGGGCGGGCGGTGCCGGTCACTTCCTGGCCAATAGCCAGACCAATACTTTTAGTACCAAAGTCGAAAGCAAAAACCGTGCGGTTTGCCATTATGCATGCCCCGCGTGGGTGGCCAGTTGCCCGACGTCAACGCCGATCATTTTCGCCGCTTCTCGCCAGCGGTCAGCAATCGGTGTACGGAACAGAATGTCGCTGTTTGCTTCAATGGTCAGCCACGAATTCTCCAGCAATTCTTTTTCCAGCTGGCCCTGTTCCCAGGCGGCATAGCCCAGCGCCACCAGCACATCTTTCGGCTGAGCGGGGGTGCCCAGTGTTTCCAGTACATCTTTGGAGGTGGTGATCATGGTGCTGTCAGAGATACGGATGCTGGAGCCAAAACCTTCGCGCGGCGTATGCAAAATGAAACCGCGATCGTCTGCCAGCGGGCCACCGGAAAAAACCGGGCGATCAAGACGAATGCTCAGATCACGGGGTTCGGGTGTGATGTCCAGTTTGTCGAGCACGTTTTCAACCGTAAAATCGTCGACCAGTTTGTTAATCACCAGGCCCATGGCGCCGTCTTCATTGTGCTCGCAGATGTACACGACCGAACGTTTGAACTGGGGTTCATCCAGGCCAGGCATCGCAATAAGAAAGTGGTGTTGTAGATTCATGTTATGCAGGATGTTTAACCTCAGAATAGATATCAGTGCAGGCAGGCCAGTTTATTACGTCAGGCTTGCCAAAAAAAGCGGGTTATCCAGCAATGCTGAACAACCCGTTTACCGATGTTAATCTGCGCTTACTTTTCAGCCAGACGTTTCTCGATGGCGTCCATCAGCATGCCTGTGATGGAAATCGGGAAGGCGGCTTCGATTTCACGTGCGCAGGTCGGACTGGTGACGTTAATTTCCGTCAGGCGATCGCCGATAATATCCAGACCAACAAAAATCAGGCCCTTTTGTTTGAGTACAGGGGCTACGGTGCGGGCTATTGCCCAGTCACTTTCGCTCAGCGGGCGTGCTTCACCACGGCCGCCAGCCGCCAGATTACCGCGGGTTTCGCCTTGTGCGGGAATACGCGCCAGGCAGTAAGGTACCGGTTCGCCGTCGACCACCAGAACACGCTTATCACCGTCTTTGATTGCAGGCAGATAGTTTTGTGCCATGCAGAAACGGCTGCCATGTTCGGTCAGGGTTTCAATCACCACTGAGACGTTCGCATCCTCCGGTTTCAGACGGAAAATCGAAGCGCCGCCCATGCCGTCGAGCGGCTTGAGGATCACGTCGGTGTGTTCTTTATGGAAGGCTTTCAGCTGCGCTGCATTGCGGGTCACCAGCGTATCCGGCGTCAGTTCCGGGAACCATGCGGTGAACAGCTTCTCGTTACAGTCGCGCAGACTTTGTGGTTTGTTGACGATCAGCGTGCCTTTTTCTTCGGCACGTTCGAGGATATACGTGGCATAAATAAATTCGGTATCGAAAGGGGGATCTTTACGCATCAGGATGACGTCAAGTTCCTGCAGGGCGATATCCTGCTCTGTCCCAAACTCATACCAGCCGTCGTAATCCTGCTTCACGCTGAGTTTTTTAGTGGTCGCACGGCCTTCGCCGCTGCGCAGATACAGGGAATTCATTTCCATGTAATGCAGTTCATAACCACGACTCTGCGCTTCCAGCAACATAGCGAAACTGGTGTCTTTTTTAATGTTGATGGAAGAGATCGGATCCATCACGATGCCAAGCTTAATCATTTGGTTTCCTCTTAACCCAGATCGCCGAAACGAACCTGTAAGGCCGTTATCGCGGTGAGTGCTGTGGTTTCTGTACGCAGAACACGGGGTCCCAGCAGGATATCAGTAAATCCGTAGCCGGAGGTCATTGCAATTTCGTCAGCGGATAAACCGCCTTCCGGGCCAATCAGCAGGCGAACATGGCTCACCGGCAGCGGCAGGGTATTAATACTGTGGCTGGCGCGCGGATGCAGGTTCAGCTTCAGGCTATCGTCCTGTTCGCCACACCAGGCTTCAAGCTGCATCGCCGGGCGAATTTCCGGGATACGGTTACGGCCGCATTGTTCGCAGGCCGCGATGGCAATTTTCTGCCACTGCTGCAATTTTTTCTCCAGACGTTCACCGTCAAGTTTTACACCACAACGTTCTGAAAACAGCGGGGTAATAGTATTGACGCCCAGCTCGATGGATTTCTGGATGGTGAATTCCATCTTCTCGCCACGCGATATCACCTGGCCAAGATGCAGATTAAGCGGGGATTCATTATCTGCCAGCACGCCTTCGTTCAGACTGACGCGCACGCTCTTCTTATCAACCTGAGTGATGCTGGCTTCGAAGACCTGGTTGCTGCCATCAAAAAGCTGAATCGCCTGACCGGGCTGCATACGCAGAACGCGTCCGACGTGGTTAGCGGCATCTTCACTGAGCGCAATTTCGCTACGTGCGGTCAGGATTTCCGGATGATAAATGCGGGGTATGCGCATGTATGGCTGCTGTCCTTAAAATGTTGATGTGGGCTATTTTGGCAACTGTTGCCAGCCCTGTCGCTGACTATTGTGCTCTATAGTAGGTTAGCTTTTTCTTTGCGCGCAAGCCTGCTGAACGTAAGGGTTATGATTGCCTTGCACATTGGCAATACGGTTGTCGCGTTCGCATTCCCAGGCGGTCACCGGATACTGGCGATCCCATGCGGTAAACAACTGCGTCTGCTGGCGGGATAAATTCAATTTATACTGGTCACGCATGTAGAAATAAATACGTGCGATAGCGCCCCGGGCGCGGGCTGGCGGCTCAGCGGCTTTGGCTTTAAAGTCGATTTTCATTTCGCAGCGGCCATACTGACCTTCACCCCCGTTCCACTGACTGTACATAAAATTGTTGCGGTCGCCGTTCACTTCGCCAATGGCTGGTTCAAGATTATGCAGGTCGGTTTCTATCTGGCGATAGCTGGCACTTTTTGCGCAATTTTTGCGCCCGCCATCCTGCCAGCATTGCATCTGGTGGCCGAATTGCCAGGCGGGAACCACATGTTCCCATTCGATCCGGTTGGCGCGTTGTTCACTTTTACGTACTGCGTAGCCGCAGGATTGCAGATCCGGTGTGCCTTTTTTCCCTTGCCAGTGGATAGTGCAGCCGCAATAAAATGTTGGCGCGCCCTGATTGATTTTAACAGCGGCGGCCTTGGCCTGACTGAAATTATTAATGGCATTGCCGGACTGGCTGAACGCGCTCAGCGGTGCCAGCGCACCGATAAACAGAAAAGATAAGAACTTTTTACGAAACATATTTCTGAAAGCCCCGAAACTAAAAGGCCGGAAGGGTAACGGATGAAAGGCGTCGTGACAATGGGACTTTGCTGCTAATGAGTGGTTGATAAATCAGCAATTAGTACTGCCGTTAGCGTTAAAACGTAACAGTTCACCGCAATGACGGCAGCGATACTCCGACTCTTTTCGCATTACTTTATTGTGGCGCCGCACGGTAAGCCGGTGATCACGACAGGCGCATATATACGGATAGGTTTTACTTTGTACGGACGCGACTTCGAACTTGTGTGTTCTGCTCGCTGACACACCCAGCACATGTTCCATCATCCAGCGCCACTCTTTACCATGCGGCGCAGGCGCGCGGCCAAAGCGGCGGTAGACCAGTAAATGGGCCAGTTCATGCGGAACAACTTCGTCGATAAAGGGTTGCTGATTTTCCATCAGCAGCACCGGATTAAGCCGGATTTGCCAGTGTTGCAGATACGCGCTTCCCGCGCTGGTACCGCGTTGCTGATAGCTTATCTCCGGCTCCGTATAATCGGTGCCAAAAAACTGATTTGCCATCAGGAGCTTTTCCCGCAGGCAGCGCATAACGGCTTGTTGCAGGGCAATGGGGAGACGTGTGGTTTTCATCAGGCGAAGGATAAATCTGGCGGGGAAGAGATGCAATATGGAATTCCTCCCCTTTGCAGGGGAGGAAGGAAACGCTTACTTACCGATGTCGCGCAGTGCTTCACCTTTCATCAGATTGCGTTCGATATGTTCCAGCGAGACGTTTTTGGTCTCAGGGATCAGCGCAATGGTAATGAAGATGAACACGACATTCAGCGCTGCATACACCCAGAAGGTGTTGGCATTGCCGAGGCTGTCGAGCATGGTCAGGAAGGTCGCGCCGACAATCATGTTGGCGATCCAGTTCGTTGCGGTGGAGACGGTGATACCAAAATCGCGGCCTTTCAGCGGCTGAATTTCAGAACACAGTACCCAGATCAGCGGGCCGGCACTCATCGCAAAACCGACGATAAACATCAGCAGCATAGCGATGGAGAAGTATTTCGCCGCATCGGATTCCACACCAATATGCAGCATGGTACCGAGCACGCCCATCCCTACCGCCATCACCAGGAAGCCCAGTTTCAGCGTCGGTTTACGACCCCAGCGGTCAACCAGACCAATGGCAATAAAGGTCGCAAGCACGTTCACCAGACCGACAATTACCGTGCCCCACATCTGCTGAGAGGTGCTGGCGAAACCGGCAATCCCGAAAATTTTCGGTGCGTAGTACATGATCACGTTCATACCGGTGAACTGCTGCATCACCTGCAACAGAATGCCGAGGTAGACCGCACGACGGAAGTTCTTGTTATTGGTGAATAACCCCCAGCCGCTTTGTTTTACTTTCAGGCTTTCACGGATTTCATCCAGCTCGCGTTTCGCCTGTTCGCTGGAATCACGCAGTTTCTCCAGTACGCGGCGCGCTTTTCCATCATCGCCACGGGCAGCCAGCCAGCGCGGGCTGTCCGGCAGGAAGAAGACACCGACCAGTAACAGCAATGCCGGAATGGTGATGATGCCCAGCATCCAGCGCCATGCCCCGGTATAGCTGAACGCAGTATCAGACAGATACGCCGCCAGAATACCGATGGTGATCATCAGCTGGTACATCGAAATCATACTGCCGCGGATTTTCTCCGGTGCAATTTCGGAGAGATAAATCGGCGCGGTATAAGAGGCAATCCCCACCGCCAGACCCAGCAGAACGCGGGCGACAATCAGGATTTCTGCGTTAGGTGCAAAGGCTGAACAGAGGGAGCCGACCACGAACAGGATCGCGCCGATCATCAGACTGAATTTACGGCCCAGACGGAAGTTCAGCCAGCCGCTGCCGACAGCACCGACGGCGGCACCAAACATCATTGAGCTGACCACCCATTCTTGCTGGTGGTTGGTTATCTGAAAATCATGGCTGATGAAGGGCAGGGCACCAGCGATGACGCCGATATCTAAGCCGAACAGCAGTCCGGCAAGGGCAGCGAGAAAACAGACAAAGAAAGTGACGCTTTTGTTTGAGCGCTTTCCTTTCGTCGATGTTGAGTTATTCATCCGGTCTCCAAAATAATGCAATCGTGTTGAGTTTGTAATAATGCTTAGGCTGTTATGTTATTAACCCTGCACACGGCTTAACGTGAGCCCCGTCACAGTGTTGTAATCGTTTACACTAATAGGGGTGGTCGGGTGACTTGTTTTTTAAGGGTTTCAAACGGATAGCGTAACAGGAAGGGAAGGCACCTAAGATTAATAGCTTACAAATTGATTTATATCAATCAATACTGTGTATCAAACTTTTACATATGAAAATAACTTGTTAATTAATAATGAATTATTGCCTGTAACCGTTTTCATTATCGCTATTATCTGAGAGGGTAATTTTCCGTTTCCTGCCGTTGAGTGTAATCGTTGAAATACTCAATCCTCACATTTTCGGAAGAAACTGAACCGGGAAAAGAAAGCCCGGGCGGGAAAGGTTTACCCGGATAGACGTTTTTTTTCAGAACTTTCCACTGACATTGCGCCTCAGGTTTGTCGCTGGCACACAACCCGATGCGATTTACCAGAAGGTGGATATTGCCGGTGTTGGTTATTTCCTGAGCGGACGCATCCCATCCCAGTTTTGCAGTCTGTTTGGCGGGTGGCACCATGACCACCACGCCCCATACGATGGTCAGACTCAGGTCGCTGGTGAAGTTTTTGTTACTGCCTGTGTTTTTAAATTCTTCCGGTGTCAGAGACTGAAAATGTACGCGGTAGATTTTTTCTTCATTGCTGTCGCCGAGAACTACGATCCTTACCGGCTGGTTGTTACCGGCGGGTAAGCCAAATTTTAGTGGCGAGACCACCAGACTGTTGGATGTTCCCTGCGGCGCAGGCGTTTCATTTTCTTCAGATGTACCGGGGTTATGCACCTCGTTGATTTTTCCCTGAATGTACTGAGTTGTTTCACTTTTAGAACTGATCACCAGAGCGGCGGCATGCTGATCGTTAAGTATGACTTTCATCGGTGAAACGGTGATATTGGCAGAACATAAGACCGGAACCGCCAGGGTCGCCAGTGAGAGTATTTTGAGGCCAGAGGTGAGCCCGGGATTTTGCAGCATGCGAATAGGCCTTCTGTGAGGTTAATAAAGCGACGGTGTGAAATTAAGCTCAAGCGTTCCCCGATATCCGCCGGCATTTTTACTATTAATCTCGAACATTTGGGTACTCAATGTGAGAGGAGCCGGCACGCAGATCACGGGTTGGGGGAGACCCGGCAAATGTACCTGACGTATGTGAGCCTGCTGTATTTTGGTGAACGTCATCTGTGTTCCACGCGCTACGGTCTGTATCGTGTTGGTATCAGGGTTGAGAATATCAACTACATAATCAATACGATCTCTGTCATTACTCGCATTGCCTCCCTCACGGACCAAAGAAAAATCCATCATTGTTCGGTTTCCCTGACCGGTATAATTATCGTTTATCGTTAACATAAACGCGCTGCTGTTGGCGTTGTAACCATCGTACAGACAGACATCAATACTCGCGCTACCGATAACAGATATTTTGTTAATGCCGTTGCCTGGAAGCGGGCGCATATTTAAATTCACCAGCGGCGCAGCCTGGCCAAATTCGGGTAAATAGATCTGCTGGTTATTATTGTCAGTGACGTTGAGGGTGATACGGGCGTTCCAGTCGGCAAGTTTAATCCGCGGACTCCACTGCATCAGACTCATTTTTAAATTGGCTTCCCAGATACCACCCGAAGGAAGTTTGCTGAGTTCCTGGCTGGTTACATACACACTCAGTTTTGATTCATCATTAGCCTCCCCATCATTACAGTTTGCTTGCATCCCCGCGTAAACCTGGTATGGACCTCCCCACGGCTGTTTTGGGCTAACACCGCATGCATTGCCGGTTGTCGTATAAATATCGTGATAACCCGTGAGATTTATGATTTGCGTTAAATGGCTTCTTTTTTCGGTAAAAATAACAGGGATGGTCGTATTGCCATTTACAACGCCGGTGACGGAGGTGCTACATTCACCGTTGACAGGATTTGAAGACGATAAGCAAATCCAGGTATTTCTTCCCCATAACGGATCGTTATCGGAATCATAACCGCCACTTTCATCCTTCCAGATATCAAGTTGTGCAGGTGGCGATGATTTATCAAATGTTGCGATAACGGGGGTATCACGCCCTGTAGGTTCTACCCGCTCCGCATACGCGCCTGGCATTGTCAGTAACGAAGTACTGAGCAGGAGCAGTAATGATGTCAGACAAGTGGTGAGTTTCATTTTATTCCCAGGTATTTTCTGACGGGCACGTCATCTTCTCAGTAATGGCCTGCTTTTATTCCGGCGTTGCGGGATCCCCCTTTACCTAAAGCTGCGAGGTAAAATTCACAATCAGGTGTCCGGTATAATGCCCGGCTTGTTTGCTGTTGATATCCAGAGTCTTGGTACTTAATTCCAGTGGCGCAGGTATGCATAATACCGCCTGCGGGATCCCCGGAAGGTGCACCGGCCGGACGCGGGCTGTCTGAATATTAGGGATGACCAGATCCTCGCCACGTATGATGCTGACATATTTACCGTCGGGGGCTTGCATTTTCACGTAATAATCAATGCGACCCGAATCCTGATTAACGTCGCCGTGATCCGAGTAAATAGAAAAATAGCCGTTATTACGCTGAATTGTCCCCTGCTGTTGATCATCAAATTTCAGGGTAAAACTGGTGCTGTTTGAGCCATAACCATCGTACAGACACATATCAATATTAGCAGCGCCATTCATTTGTGCCTGGTTGCCCTGCGTACCCGGCAGCGGGCGCATGTTAAGATCTACGTGTGGTGCAGCCTGGCCAAATTCGGGCAAATAAATTTGCTGGTTATTATTGTCGGTAACATTGAGGGTGATATGAGCGTTCCAGTCTGCTAAAGGATAATTTCTTGGACTATCCCATTGCATCAGTACAACTTTGAACTCGGCCTGCCAGACTCCGCCAACAGGCAGTTTGGCGAGGTCGGCAGCATTGATATAAAAATCAGCTTTTGTTTCATAGTCTCCGGTACAATATAAAGCTGCATCACTGAGATGAACGCCACAAGAAGGGAGGGTGTGTGAGCCGCTAATATTAATTATTTGTGTTAAATGGCTTCGTTTTTCGCGAAATAGTATGGGTATCGATTGGATACCATTCCCACCCCAGACTGGAGTGGTGCGGCATTGCCCGTTCTCAGGTGAGCTTGAAGAGAGGCACACCCATGAATTTCTCGCCCACAGACTTGGATTGTCTGTATCGTAGCCTCCACTTTCTTCTTTCCAGATATCGAGCTTTGACGGCGGAGCAGACTTATCGAAAGTGGTTGTAATGGTCGTATCACGCCCCGTTGGCTCAACCCGATCTGCATGGGCATTTGATACCATCATCAACGGGAGGCATAGCAGAACTAATGATGTAAAAAACGGGATAAGTTTCATTTGTTTTTCTTCTGTATATTTTCTGGCAAATCCGCAAACTGAATCGGTTTACACAGGGTTTTACCCACATAACGCACCACATCACGGCTCGACTGTACGTTTACTGCGCATTGATAATTCTTATCGCCATTACGGACATACAAACTTTTCGCCTGAGAGGTCATTTCTGCCGTGAATCCGCCATCTTCTGAAGAACTGAACGCGCTGGCATTGAGCATACTGCCTTTATTAATCGGTTCACCTGTCGCCGTAACCAGTTGGCCGACGTAGGTGTAACGGGATTCCATTTTCACTTCGCGCACTTTCATTTTCCCCGGCAGAAGGAATAAATTCTGGCTGCCCGCGCCCTGCGTAATGCTGGCCTGGCTACCGGGACTGACGTCACGGCTTTCATCGACGGTCACTTTGCCTTCTTCAAAACCGGTCACCGGGAACAGGGCTTTACTGTTTTGTTTCATTTTGGCGCCACCGCCGCCCTGAACTGAAACGTCGATCAGCGCGTCATCTGCGGCATCGGCATCTTCTTCATTACTGCCTTTCACCTTCACGGCTACCGCAGCACCCGGTAAGCCGGTACCGCCTGGCCCCCAGAAGAAGCCGGATGTAGATACCGCAACTGAAGAGCTGTAGCTGCCGGTTACCGCTCCCTGATGGGTTTTTTGCTGATTATCATAGCTGTCGGAAACGGTCAGTTCGCCATCGCCGTATTGCCCGTTGAGACGGCCATGAACCGAGGCGTTAGCGTTGTCAGTATCCGTACCCCCCATATCAATACCCAGTTCGCGCTCATTGTTACTCCCCCAGTCCCAGTTCTGGCTGGCGTTGTAGGTCATCTGCGCATCGCCATTCTGGCTGCCCTGATAATCGGTGCTGAAGGAAGTATTGCTGCTGCGTAACTGCGCATCTTTCGGCGTGTTCCGTGACAGTGAAAAACCGATATATATACCCTTGTCATTATCACTGTTGCTGCTGCTTTCGCGACGATATCCGCCAAACCGCGTGGTGACGGTCATCTGTTTCCAGGTGAAACTTTTGTTGAGACTCAGTTGCAGGGTTTTAGATGTACTCTGCGATTCGGTGTGGTTAATCATGTTGTCTTCAAAAGGCTTTGAAGGATCGTACGATGAAGAATCCGGCGAGAGACTGGTATTTTTATTGTACGTGTATCCCAGCGAGGCTGACCAACCTTTGACCGGCACGGAAAGAGTACCGCTGACGGATTCGTAACATCCAATATCAGCGTAATCGTACTGGCTGACATCCGCACTGGTGCAGCTTTTACCGTAAGCGGCATTGCGATAAACGCTCATGGAAAAGCCGTCGTTATAACTGATTTGTTCAACGTTACCTTTCGAACCTTCGGTGCCGCTAAACATATTGGCCTGCATATCCAGCACGCCGTCGATCACTTTTCCGTTAAAGCCGTGAGTCCATTGCAGACCCGCTTCGCCGTAGCTTTCATTATCTGTATTGGCGATACCCGCAGTGGCCGTGACTTCGGCAACTACCGGCAGGCGGGCCCCGGCTTGCATTACAGGTTTACGCGGTGTGCTGTCGTTTTCATCGTCACCGGTGGTGCGAACAACGTGATTGTCTGCCGTTTCGCCCGCCTGTAAAAACCATTGCAGATGCCCGTCGCCGATCCCGCCCGTTTTCGTAAAAGGCTGAGTCTCGGTACGTACCAGCTGGTTATTTTCATAAATTCTCAGGGTGACCGCGTAGCTTCCGTTGGGGAAGCTACCGGTATCCAGCGTATTCGAACCGTTATTAAGGTAGAAAGTGCCCAGCAACTGATTACCACGATAGGCATCGACGCGGGATTTACTGGAAAGCAGCAGCACCAGCGGCGAACCTTTGCTGGCCTCTTCAAGGTTCAGGTAGCTCAGGGAACTCCCGGCGCGGATGCCGTCAATCGCATTTAGCGGTAACAGCGCGAAGGTAATATTGCCGCCGAGATTGCCGGAGAGATCACGCGAATCCATACGTCCGGCCTGCACGTAATGGCGTTTGCCCAAACTCTGACGGAAATAGAAATCATCCACTGACACTGTCTGGCTGTCACTGTCGTCACTTTTGTAAGAGTCGAGTGACCAGTCAAAACCCACGTAACCGTTGGTCAGCACGCCCAGTGCGCCGGAGCCCTGTAAAGACAGACTCTGGTATTCATCCTGTGCCGCCACATTCAGCGTTTGCTGATGAATTAACGCATTTTCCGTCTGCGCTGTCGGGGTATAATAAAGGGCTTTTTTATCAGCATCAGGCACCAGTGTTTTGCTGACAAAAAGGTCGGCTGCGCTGTTATTTTCATCATAAATGAGGGCCACCGAATCAGTTTCCAGATAACCGCATCCTTTGGCGTCCGCATTGCTGTCACAGGCCAGGTTGCCATGTCGTGCAAGCGGTGCAGATAAGGTTGCCAGTATTTTTTGATAATCCGGCGTGCCGGGTTTTAGTGGCAGGTTCAGTGCGGTCAGGACTGCCTGCGGATCTTTAAACTGTACGGTTTCCAGCGTGACGTTGGCTTCAAATAATCCGGCCGACTGACCGAGCAGATTGACGTTCAGCCAGATGTTCTGGCCCGAGACCAGTTCTTCGAACCCCGGCGGAACGCCGGAGTCTGCAAAAGCAAGATTGCTGAATAAAGCAAAATGAATGGCCAGAAAGCAGAGAGACACTTTCAGATTTGAGTTCATTATTTTTCCTTTATTCAAAAATCTGATGAGTGGAAAAGAATCGGCCTGATTAACAGGCCGATGTGGAGTGATTCAGACGCGTGATCACTTATGGCGTTACGGTTGCCTGAGTCAGCACAACGCTGACAACGCCGCTGTAGTTACCGGAAGCAACAGGTGACTGTGCGGTCTGGCTGACTTTAAGAGGCTGGATGATGGAACCATTAGCGGTATCACCATTCGGGAACAGCGTGGTTGCGGTCATGGTCTGCTGAGCCTGAGTCAGTGTCAGGTCACCGTATTTTACGGTCAGGGGGATATTGGGATTAGTCCCTACGGTATCCATCAATTGCGGACTACCGGCCAGATTAATATTCACATCTTTTTCAGCATCGTTGGAAAATATTTTGGTCATCTGTGAAACGGATTCCAGACCTATGCCAGGCTTATAATTCATTTCCATCGTGGAAGGTAAAATTCCACCGGTGTCAGTCGTCATATCTAAAGTGGCATCAACGTTTGCAGTTACAGTAATATCTTTCTGAACAGCATAAGCGTTAATTGCCATACCCATGATCATGGTTGCTATCAGTGGCTTGATAACGGATTTCATTGTTTAATTCCTTAATGTAGAGGGTGCATGTCAATATGCATTTTTATAACAAGGGTGTTACTAATTTCTCAGTGAAAAATAATAATATTTACTTTGCACTGAATTCTTTTACGCCGGTTTTCTTATCTGTCCAGTTGAAATATTTCACTTTCACTACGCGGTAATTATTCCCTTTAAATAAGGCAGGGTCTAATGTGGCGTGCTGATTAGGATAAATACTGTTCTTTACCGGTTTACTCCATTGACATCCGTCATCAGTGAGTTGCTGAGGACATAAACCGATGCTGTTAATCTTCAGATGAATATTGCCGGTATTACTGACCTCGCGGCTGACGGGGTTTAGTGTGAAATCCAGTCGCGGGGCAGCGGGTGGCACGTTAACCAGTACGCCCCAGATCATGCTGATGCCGAGTTTAGCCGCGCCTTTGGGTTCATTTTTGTCATTGCTATTATTCGGTGCCGGAACGCCTTCAAAATAAACGCGGTACGCTTCTTCTGTTGGGGGTTGCTGAATATTAATCAGACGTATAATTCGGGTGGTGCCAGGCGCCAGTCCAAATTTCGCGGGTGTGACAATAATACCCTGGCCCGATGACTGATTTAGGATAATTTCATTTTCCTGAGATGTGCCAGGGTTATTAATTTTTTTTACGGTCGTTTTCACATACTCCGTGGTGTCGGAGTTTGTTGTTACGCTAATTTGTGCAGCGCCGTTTTTTTTCATCGGGACAGAAATAGGGTAAACGCTTATTCCTGCAAATGATAATGCGGAAAAAAATAATGGGGCGGCCGCTAAAATCATTATCAGGGATTTTAATTTCGTTAAGGGCATGGTCATTTTCTCAATATTTAATTAAACGTTATCCGGAAAAGTATTTCGTTCATTCCCTTTGAGTAAGTATTTGTTTTGACTGTTTCGATGGGGTGAATAATAGATTCAATGAATGTTCAGGTCAATGGTATAGAAATTAGCTATTTGTGTTATCTGTTTAACTAAAAATAATGTTTACAAAATAATAACATCTCATGCGGTTTTTATTTTTTTGATTACACAGGGTTTTTATTTTCCTTCCTGCTTATTCACCCTGACTTGTTAAATAAAAATGGGTGTTTTATTTGAATTATTCGCTTATCTACATGATGGATTAAGTTAAATTAATATAAACCTACGCGGTTTGTTTTTATTTAAAAATCAATAAAAAACCCCGCTTGCGGCGGGGTTGAAGAGATTTTATGACGCCCGGGTTTCTTATAAACCAGCGGCTTCGCGCAACTGAGCGGCCTTGTCGGTTTTTTCCCAAGGGAAATGTTCACGACCAAAGTGACCGTAGGCTGCGGTTTCTTTGTAGATTGGGTGTAACAGATCCATCATCTGGATCAGACCGTATGGGCGCAGGTCGAAGAACTCGCGTACCAGCAGGGTCAGTTGTTCATTGGAAACTTTACCGGTGCCGAAGGTTTCCACCATGATGGAAGTCGGTTCCGCCACGCCAATCGCGTAGGACACCTGAATTTCACAACGGTCAGCCAGACCAGCAGCCACGATGTTTTTTGCCACATAACGTGCTGCGTAAGCCGCTGAACGGTCAACTTTCGACGGATCTTTACCAGAGAACGCACCACCACCGTGACGGGCCATGCCGCCGTAAGTATCCACGATAATTTTACGACCGGTCAGACCGCAGTCACCCATCGGGCCGCCGATAACGAAACGGCCGGTCGGGTTAATATGATATTTGGTACCGGCGTTCAGCCATTCTGCTGGCAACACAGGTTTGATGATTTCTTCCATCACCGCTTCCTGCAAATCTTTCAGCGAGATGTCTTCTGAATGCTGGGTAGACAGTACGACTGCATCGATGCCGACGATTTTGCCTTCGTCATACTGGAAAGTGACCTGGCTTTTGGCATCAGGGCGCAGCCACGGTAACGTGCCTGATTTACGCACTTCAGCCTGACGCTGCACCAGACGGTGTGCGTAAGTAATAGGTGCTGGCATCAGTACGCTGGTTTCGTTGGTCGCATAACCAAACATCAGCCCCTGGTCACCCGCGCCTTGTTCCAGCGGATCAGTACGGTCAACGCCCTGATTGATATCCGGTGATTGCTTACCGATAGCGCTCAGCACTGCACAGGAATTGGCATCGAAACCCATGTCAGAATGGATATAGCCAATTTCGCGAACAGTCTGACGTGTGATTTCTTCAACGTCGACCCATGCGCTGGTGGTGATTTCACCGCCAACCAGGACCATGCCGGTTTTGACATAAGTTTCACATGCAACACGTGCTTTTGGGTCTTGCTCTAAAATTGCGTCCAGTACGGCATCGGAAATCTGGTCAGCAATTTTATCTGGATGTCCTTCCGAAACGGATTCGGACGTGAAGAGGTGTTTAGCCATTATGTTCTTTACCTTACATACGACGGGTTAGATATCACTGCATAGCACTGGGGTGACGGGCAGATGAGGAGCGGAGCTCGCCATTGTCGCAATGCGTCCTGCATGTCCCCATTAGGCAAAGCCTTGAAGCAGTTTGCGCGTTAAACCACCCATGCGTGTGGACGGATTAACATCTGGACGGCTATTTTAGGATAGCAGGTGTCCCGAATGCCAGTCATTTTTGTGACAGAGTGGGTGTTATTGTGCGGGTTTGCAGTGATATTCACGGCCTGAAACTATTTACACCACATTTTCATTTTGCAATTACAGCGGGTTGCCGGTATAAACGGCGCGCGCTATGCATATTTCTGCAGGCCCTGCAGATGCAGCGTATTCCAGTAATTACTGTTTTCTCAGCTCGAATGCCCGCGGGTGATGCGTGGCACGTGTGGAGGTGGTTAGTTTAATGACCCACTTTTTACCGCTTGTAACATTTCAACAGCATCCCCTGCAGCCTTCATTGCGCCCTGCAGCATTCTCCTCAGCATTTCTGTTAGCAAAACGTCTGTTATCTCTTCGATGTTACAGACAGTCTGACTATAGACAGGTCAGCCGCCGACATCTGTACGCTGCTCAGTAAACCCGGCTGTGTGTACATCGCACTTCCGACATATAACTGATGTAGCCTGCGATCTCCCGGGGCATCCGTCCCTGATTTCTCCCGACTCGTTACACGGAGTCTAAAAACGTGTTTTACAATGATATGAGTAGAAAACAGTCCTATGGCTGCGGCACACAGGGTTTTATCCTGTCTGAAAGCCAGGCTTGCGGGTTGTTCTCACCTGTTGTTACTGCGATAGTGGCTGGCCATGTTGTCAGTATAGAAAGAGGATTTACCTATGTCTGATGACATCCAGTCCCACCGTCCGCCACATTCGGACGATACTGTTTTTTTGCGCTCCATGCAGGAGGTTGCCGTGAACGATCGTGATGCCAGCAAGATGCTGCGCACTTACAACGTTGCCTATTGGGGTAACAATTATTATGACGTCAATGAACTGGGCCACATCAGTGTTTGCCCGGATCCAGACGAGCCTTCTGCCCGTGTCGATCTGGCACAACTGGTAAAAGACATGCGGGAACAGGACGGTCAGCGTCTGCCGGCATTGTTCTGTTTCCCACAAATTCTACAGCACCGTCTGCGTTCGATTAACGCCGCCTTTAAACGTGCGCGTGAATCTTTTGGCTACGAGGGTGACTACTTCCTGGTGTACCCGATTAAGGTCAACCAGCACCGCCGTGTCATTGAATCGCTGGTGGAATCGGGTGAACCGCTGGGTCTGGAAGCCGGCTCAAAAGCTGAGCTGATGGCCGTGCTGGCGCACGCCGGGATGACCCGTTCCGTGATCGTCTGTAACGGTTATAAAGACCGTGAATACATCCGTCTGGCCCTGATCGGCGAGAAACTCGGGCACAAGGTTTATCTGGTTATCGAGAAGATGACTGAGATTAAACTGGTGCTGGAAGAAGCTGAACGCCTGAACGTTGTTCCGCGTCTGGGCGTGCGTGCGCGTCTGTCCTCACAGGGCTCCGGTAAATGGCAGTCCAGCGGTGGCGAGAAATCTAAGTTTGGCCTGGCAGCCTCTCAGGTTCTGCAACTGGTCGAAATGTTGCGTGAGGCAGGGCGTCTGGAAAGCCTGCAACTGCTGCATTTCCACCTGGGTTCACAGCTGGCGAATATTCGTGACATCTCGACCGGTGTACGTGAATCCGCGCGTTTCTACGTAGAACTGCACAAACTGGGCGTTAATATTCAGTGCTTCGACGTGGGCGGTGGCCTGGGTGTGGATTACGAAGGAACCCGTTCACAGTCTGATTGCTCGGTGAACTATGGCCTGAATGAATATGCCAATAACGTTATCTGGGGGATCGGCGACGCCTGTAACGAACATGGTTTGCCGCATCCGACGGTGATCACTGAGTCTGGTCGTGCCGTGACCGCGCACCATACTGTGCTGGTGTCGAATGTCATTGGTGTTGAGCGCAATGAGTTTAAAGAGCCGGCGGCACCTGAACCGGATGCACCGCGTGCGCTGGGCAGCATGTGGGATACCTGGAACGAAATGCACGATCCGGAAAACCGGCGCTCGCTTCGTGAATGGCTGCACGACAGCCAGATGGACCTGCACGATGTCCATTCACAATATGCGCACGGAATTTTGGATCTGACGCAGCGTGCCTGGGCGGAAGATATCTACCTGAATATCTGTAATAAAATTCAGGATCAGCTGGATCCGAGTAACCGTGCTCACCGCCCGATTATTGACGAATTGCAGGAACGTATGGCGGACAAACTGTACGTCAACTTCTCGCTGTTCCAGTCGATGCCGGATGCATGGGGTATCGATCAGTTGTTCCCGGTTCTGCCGCTGGAAGGTCTGGATAAACCGCCTGTAGGCCGTGCGGTACTGCTGGACATCACCTGTGACTCCGACGGTACTATCGATCACTATATCGACGGTGACGGCGTCGCGACCACCATGCCAATGCCGCCGTATGACCCTGAGAATCCGCCGGTGCTGGGTTTCTTTATGGTCGGTGCGTATCAGGAAATTCTCGGCAACATGCATAACCTGTTCGGCGACACTGCTGCGGTGGATGTGTTTGTCTTCCCTGACGGCAGCATTGAAGTGCAGCAGTCAGATGAAGGCGATACGGTTGCGGACATGCTGGAATACGTGCAATTGGATCCTAACGTATTGCTTTCCCGCTTCCGCGATCAGGTGAAAGAAACAGATTTGGATGCCGAATTGCAGGCCCAGTTTGTCGAAGAGTTCGAAGCCGGTTTATACGGTTATACCTATCTGGAAGACGAATAAAAGTCCGGTTCTTTTATTCTCTGCGCCTCAACGCCCGGCTTGTCCGGGCGTTTTTACGTCCTGCTTTCGTTACTTATTTCGTGAACGTATTTTATATTGATAGGTAAAATTATTTCTTTATTAACCATGAAGCAGAAATCATTGTTGTGCGAAATGAAAGTGAAAGGCGCAACATTTTGCGCCTTAATGGGGTTATTTTCCGGCAGCGATACGTTCACGTATATGTTTCGCACGTGCCTCTGAAGACGGGTGATCGTCAAACCAGCCGATACTGCTCCCCTGATCCAGTTTGGCCAGCTTCTCAAAACTGGTCGCCAGACCTGTCGGATCAATACCCCGTTTTTTCAGCAGATCGAAAGAATAATCGTCCGCTTCGGATTCCTGCTTCTGGGAGAACTGTGCGTTAACATATTTCTCGCCCAGGTCCGCCAGTTGTGACTGCGACAAGGTGGCGCTGACGCCACCAAGCGAAGAAATTGCAGAGCGTGCTGCGGTAGCACTGTAAGCGACCTGCATGGCTTTGCGGGTGTGACCGAGCGCGACGTGGCCCATTTCATGACCGAGAACGCCTTCCACTTCATTGTCATTCATCATATCCATCAGGCCGCTGTAAACACGGATGCAGCCGTTCGCCATCGCCCAGGCGTTGACGTCTTTGGTCAGGTAAACCTTATAGTTGGCAGGGGTGCCATTAATGTTATCACCCAGTGCCGCCGAGATTTTTTTCAGGCGTTGTGCGTATTCACTGCTGTCGGGAGCAATTTGTGCCTTTTTATCCATCTCCTCGCAGGATTGTACGCTCAGTGTTTTAACGTCGGCGTCACTCAGCGTATAGGCCTGATAAGCCTGCGCGCCGGACTGCATTAAGGTATCGGTATTGACATTAGCGCAGCCACTGACCAGCGATGCGGCAAAAAGGCTCAACATAACAGGGTGAAATTTCATCAATTTGGGTTCCCGGAGAAAGTTAACAAAACAGCGAATACAGCCTGAAAAAGGCTCTGACTGTAAGGATAGCGTTAAGATAGGTTTTTGGCAGTGCACGATCTATAGTGTAAGTCCGAAAAAACGCACTGATTTAAAAGCGGATTTTGTGAACTTAATCACGAGAGTGATTAGAGATTGCCGTTTTAATGCCGAGTCTGAGAAAATGACTTTCTTGACTGCTTTTTTAATCCGACCTGGAGTAGAACATGTCCTCTCGTAAAGAGCTTGCGAACGCTATTCGCGCACTTAGTATGGATGCCGTGCAGAAAGCGAATTCCGGCCACCCTGGTGCCCCTATGGGCATGGCAGACATTGCCGAAGTGCTGTGGCGCGATTACCTTAATCATAACCCGACTAACCCGCACTGGGCGGACCGTGACCGTTTCGTGCTGTCCAATGGTCATGGTTCTATGCTGATTTACAGCCTGCTGCATCTCACCGGCTATGATCTGCCGATGAGCGAACTGGCTAATTTCCGTCAGCTGCACTCTAAAACCCCGGGCCATCCGGAATACGGTTATACGCCTGGCGTTGAAACCACCACCGGTCCGCTGGGACAGGGCATCGCGAATGCCGTCGGTTTCGCTATTGCAGAACGTACGCTGGCAGCACAGTTCAACAAACCAGGCCATGACATTGTCGATCACCAGACCTACGCGTTTCTGGGCGACGGCTGCATGATGGAAGGCATTTCTCACGAAGTGTGTTCACTGGCCGGTACCATGAAACTCGGCAAACTGACCGCGTTTTATGATGACAACGGTATCTCTATTGATGGTCACGTAGAAGGCTGGTTCACCGACGATACCGCGGCACGTTTCGAAGCTTACGGCTGGCACGTAGTCCGCGGTGTTGATGGTCATAATCCTGACTCCATCAAAGCGGCCATTGAAGAAGCGCATAAAGTTACCGACAAACCTTCCCTGCTGATGTGTAAAACCGTGATCGGTTTCGGTTCGCCGAACAAAGCCGGTACTCACGATGTACATGGTGCCGCACTGGGCGCAGCTGAAGTAGCCGCTACCCGTGAAGCGCTGGGCTGGAAATATGCCGCCTTTGAAATCCCGCAAGATATCTATGCGCAGTGGGATGCGAAAGAAGCCGGTAAAGCCAAAGAAGCCGCGTGGAACGACAAGTTTGATGCCTATGCGAAAGCCTATCCTGAGCTGGCAAAAGAGTTCAAACGTCGTGTGAACGGCGAGCTGCCAGCAAACTGGGAAACTGAAGCACAGAAATTCATCGAACAGCTGCAGGCTAACCCTGCAAACATCGCCAGCCGTAAAGCCTCCCAGAATGCGCTGGAAGCTTTTGGTAAAGTGTTGCCTGAGTTCCTGGGCGGCTCTGCTGACCTGGCACCCAGCAACCTGACCATGTGGTCTGGTTCGAAGTCTATCGGCGACGATCAGGCGGGTAACTACATCCATTATGGCGTGCGTGAATTCGGTATGACAGCAATCACCAACGGTATCGCGCTGCATGGCGGTTTCCTGCCGTATTCTGCGACTTTCCTGATGTTTGTGGAATACGCGCGTAACGCGGTGCGTATGGCGGCACTGATGAAAATCCGCAACGTTTTCGTGTACACCCATGACTCCATCGGTCTGGGCGAAGACGGCCCGACGCACCAGCCGGTTGAGCAAATTGCCAGCCTGCGCGTTACGCCAAACATGAGCACCTGGCGTCCTGCGGATCAGGTTGAATCTGCTGTGGCATGGAAATACGCGATTGAGCGTAACGACGGCCCGGTTACCCTGATCTTCTCCCGTCAGAACCTGACCCAGCAACCACGTACGCCTGAACAACTGGCCAACGTGGCGCGCGGGGGTTACGTGCTGAAAGATTGCGACGGTACGCCGGACGTGATCCTGATTGCCACCGGTTCTGAAGTGGGTATCACTGTTGAAGCGGCTGACAAACTGGCTGCTGCGGGCACCAAAGTGCGTGTGGTTTCCATGCCGTCTACGGATGCCTTCGACAAACAAGACGCAGCTTACCGTGAATCGGTCTTGCCGAAAGCCGTTTCTGCCCGTGTTGCGGTTGAAGCCGGTATCGCTGATTACTGGTTCAAATACGTCGGCCTGAACGGTGCAATCGTCGGTATGCATAGCTTCGGCGAATCTGCTCCGGCAGAGTTGTTGTTCAAAGAGTTCGGTTTCACTGTTGATAACGTTGTTGCTCAGGCACAGGCGTTACTGAAGTAACTCCGCATTTCTTATGCCGTTAAAAGCACCTTCGGGTGCTTTTTTTTCGCCTGTGTTTTCCGGTACCCGTTCTCAGTTTCGCGCGAAATGACACAGGTCAAACCGTTCCGATGCGGGCTCGGTTACACTGCCTACATGCCGGAACTGTTTCAATCCGTCGGTTTATGAGGAAAATCACTGTCGAAAAGGTGATGAAAAAGTAAAATCACTGTGAATACACCGAATTGGCTGGTGTTTTTTTCAGCAATCGGAGCGATTAATGCGGCCTTCTTCTACGAATTATTCCTTTTATTCACCGTTTGGTTTATTCTCAGCTGAACCGTTTCAGTCGGGCTATTTGAGCTTAACATCCTTACCAGGTTGTTATCGTGCCTGAAACTGACGCTTTTCTGCCGCAGGCTTTGTGCGGACAAATGATGATGGTGATTCACCGTAAACGCACGCTGCATTACTATAGGTGTTACTGATATTGAGTAACAACCGTGTAACAGGGAGATGTATGCCAATACGTATTGCAATTAATGGCTTTGGTCGCATTGGCCGTAGCGTATTGCGCGCGTTATACGAATCCGGTCGCCGGGCGGAAATCTCCGTCATTGCCATCAATGAAATTGCCAGCCCTGAAGGCATGGCTCATCTGCTTAAATACGATTCCAGCCACGGGCGTTTCGCCTGGGATGTCCGCCAGGAAGGTGAAAACCTTTACGTAGGCGATGACTCCATCCGTTTACTTCATCAGTCTGATGCCAGCCAGTTGCCATGGGGTGAACTGAGCATTGACGTCGTGCTTGATTGCACCGGTGTCTATGGCAGCCGTGCAGACGGTGAAGCCCAGCTTGCGGCCGGCGCTAAAAAAATTCTGTTCGCGCATCCTGGCGGCCATGATCTTGACGCCACGGTGGTTTACGGCGTGAACCACGCCTTGCTCGAACGTCAGCACCGCATTGTGTCCAATGCGTCCTGCACCACCAACTGTATTATCCCTGTGATCAAACTGCTCGATGATGCTTTTGGCATTGAGTCCGGCACGGTAACGACCATTCATTCCTCAATGAATGATCAGCCGGTGATCGATGCGTACCATGCGGATTTACGCCGTACGCGCGCCGCCAGCCAGTCCATTATCCCGGTTGATACCAAACTGGCCGCAGGGATCACGCGCATCATGCCAAAATTCTGCGATCGCTTTGAAGCGATCTCGGTGCGTGTGCCGACAATCAATGTCACCGCCATTGATTTAAGCGTATTTGTCGAGGGTGCTGTGACGGTAGGCGAGGTTAACCAGCTGCTGCAAAAGGCCGCAACAGGTGCTTTTCGTGGTATTGTTGACTATACCGAACTACCATTAGTCTCGACAGATTTTAACCATGATCCCCATAGCGCCATCGTAGATGGAACGCAGACGCGGGTAAGTGGACAGCACCTGATTAAGACACTGGTCTGGTGCGATAACGAGTGGGGTTTTGCCAACAGAATGTTGGATACAACATTGGCAATGTCTGCCAGCGGTTTCTAGTACGGCTGTTCCGGCTTTCCGGCCGAAACTGCCTTCAAGCAACTTTAAAGAGAATCAACGAGAGGATTCACCATGTCTGTTATTAAGATGAGCGATCTGGATTTAGCGGGTAAACGCGTACTGATCCGTGCCGATCTGAACGTGCCAGTTAAAGATGGCAAAGTAACGTCAGATGCACGTATCCGCGCTTCTTTACCTACCATCGAAATTGCCCTTAAACAAGGTGCACGTGTGATGGTTACCTCGCATCTGGGTCGTCCGACTGAAGGCGAATATAACGAAGAGTTTTCTCTGCTGCCGGTTGTTAACTACCTGAAAGACAAACTGTCTTCTCCTGTACGTCTGGCTAAAGACTATCTGGATGGCGTTGAAGTTGCCGAAGGCGAGCTGGTTGTTCTGGAAAACGTTCGCTTCAACAAAGGCGAAAAGAAAGACGACGAAACCCTGTCCAAAAAATATGCTGCCCTGTGTGACATCTATGTGATGGACGCATTCGGTACTGCGCACCGCGCACAAGCTTCTACTCACGGCGTGGGCAAGTTTGCACCTATCGCCTGTGCCGGTCCGCTGTTGTCTGCAGAACTGGAAGCACTGGGTAAAGCGCTGGGTAACCCGGCCCGTCCGATGGTCGCTATCGTGGGTGGTTCTAAAGTTTCTACCAAACTGACCGTTCTGGATTCCCTGTCCAAAATCGCTGACCAGCTGATCGTTGGCGGTGGTATCGCGAACACCTTCGTGGCTGCTCAAGGCAACAACGTCGGGAAATCCCTGTACGAAGCAGACCTGGTCGGCACCGCAAGCAAATTGCTGGAAACCTGCGACATTCCTGTTCCTACCGATGTTCGCGTAGCGACGGAGTTCTCTGAAACTGCAACGGCTACCGTGAAGTCTGTTAAAGACATCAAAGATGATGAACAAATTCTCGACATGGGCGATGAGTCTGCAAATCGTCTGGCTGAGATCATTAAAAACGCTAAAACCATTCTGTGGAATGGTCCTGTAGGCGTGTTCGAGTTCCCTAACTTCCGTAAAGGGACCGAAATTGTGGCGCAGGCTATTGCTGACAGCGAAGCATTTTCTATCGCAGGCGGCGGCGACACACTGGCGGCTATCGATCTGTTCGGTATCGCTGACAAAATTTCCTATATCTCCACTGGCGGTGGCGCATTCCTGGAATTCGTTGAAGGGAAAGCACTGCCAGCGGTTGTGATGCTGGAAGAGCGTGCTAAGAAGTCATGAACCCTGAACGGGGAGCGTAATGCTGTCCGTTCTTCTTTGCCGCGCGGGGGGCTGCACAGTGGAACCCGCGCGACATAGCAAACCGATTCAATCCATCTACGGCCGACGAAACAGGACAAAGAACTATGTCTAAAATTTTTGATTTCGTAAAACCAGGCGTTATCACTGGTGATGATGTACAGAAAGTTTTCGCTATCGCTAAAGAAAACAAATTTGCTCTGCCAGCGGTTAACTGCGTAGGCACCGACTCCATCAATGCCGTGCTCGAAGCGGCTGCGAAAGTTCGTTCACCGGTTATCGTTCAGTTCTCTAACGGTGGCGCTGCGTTTATCGCAGGTAAAGGCCTGAAAACTGACGTACCACAAGGTGCGGCAATTCTGGGCGCAATCTCTGGCGCACACCATGTGCATCAGATGGCAGAACATTATGGCGTGCCGGTTATCCTGCACACCGACCACTGCGCGAAAAAACTGCTGCCATGGATCGACGGTCTGCTGGACGCGGGTGAAGCGCATTACGCGAAAACCGGTAAGCCACTGTTCTCTTCTCACATGATTGACCTGTCTGAAGAATCTCTGGAAGAAAACATCGAAATTTGCAGCAAGTACTTAGCTCGCATGGCAAAAATCGACATGACTCTGGAAATCGAACTGGGTTGCACCGGCGGTGAAGAAGATGGCGTGGACAACAGCCATATGGACGCATCAGCACTGTACACTCAGCCACAAGACGTTGATTACGCTTACGAAAAACTGAACGCTATCAGCCCGCGTTTCACTATCGCTGCGTCATTCGGTAACGTACACGGTGTTTACAAACCAGGTAACGTTAAACTGACTCCAACGATCCTGCGTGATTCTCAGGAATACGTGTGCAAGAAACACAACCTGCCACACAACAGCCTGAACTTCGTATTCCACGGCGGTTCCGGTTCAACTGCAGCAGAAATCAAAGAATCTGTAGGTTACGGTGTTATCAAAATGAACATCGATACCGACACTCAGTGGGCTAACTGGGACGGTATTCTGCAGTTCTACAAGAAAAACGAAGCTTACCTGCAAGGTCAGTTGGGTAACCCGGAAGGCGCGGACAAACCTAACAAGAAATTCTATGACCCGCGCGTATGGCTGCGTTCTGCACAGTCTTCCATGGTGACTCGCCTGGAACTGGCATTCAAAGAACTGAACGCGATCGACGTACTGTAATTCTTATCCTTCCGGTGCTTGACCACCGGAATGTGAGGATAATCGTCAAAGGGGCTTCGGCCCCTTTTTTATGGCCTGTTTTCCGGCCACAATAGCCCGTATCAGTATTTCGCCAGAATCCCGAAGAGAGAGCCATGAAGCCAAAATCTGTCACCCTCGATGATGTTGCGCGCCACGCCGGTGTGTCTTATCAGACCGTTTCGCGTGTACTGAATCAGGCTGCGCATGTGTCGGTCAGAACGCGTAATAAAGTCGAACAGGCAATGGCGGCGCTCAATTACGTTCCGAACCGTGTCGCACAGCAACTGGCGGGGAAACAAAGTTATACGCTGGGTCTGGCGACCACTGAGCTGGCATTGCATGCGCCGTCACAAATTGCGTCAGCGATGAAAACCCGTGCTAATCAGTTAGGCTTCAACGTTGTGATTTCGATGATTGATAACCTGAGCCTGACCGCCTGTCGTACGGCAGTAAACGAATTGATGTCGCAGCGGGTAGATGGCGTGCTGATTAACGTGCCGTTGTCGAATGACGATGCGGGGGCTATTGCGCAGTTGTGCGGCAACTTACCGGCGTTGTTTCTGGATGTAGATCCTGAAGCTGATGTGTTCAAAATTCTGTTCGATCCTCACTGCGGGGCAGAGCAGGGCGTGGCGCATTTACTGGCGCTCGGGCATCAGCAGATTGCCGTACTGACCGGCCCGCTCGAGTCCATCTCTGCACGGCTGCGTTATGAAGGCTGGCTGAAGACGCTGGCATTGCACGATATTACGCCCTGTGCGGTTCAGCATGGTGACTGGAGCGCGGCTTCGGGTTATCAGCAGGCATTATTGTTGCTCAGTCAGCCCGAACGTCCTACGGCGATTCTGGTTGCCAATGACCAGATGGCGCTCGGCGTTCTGCGTGCTGTCCATGAGTTTGGTCTGCGGGTACCGGAACAAATTTCGGTGATGGGTTATGACGATACTGAAGACAGCGCATTTTTCTTCCCGCCGCTGACCACAATCAAACAGGATTTCCGCCTGCTCGGTCACGAAAGCATTAACCGGCTGGTGGAGCATCTGCATACGCATGGCGATCATCAGCAATCCTCGCTGTTACTGCCCACTTCTTTGGTTGAACGCCACACGACCGCCAGACCGGGCACAAACCCGGTGTCACAGGAAGCCTTATCGCAGGAGCTGATCCGCATCGCGCGTCAGCTTAGCGCGCTCTGAACCGGATTTAACCCTCCCATGACGCGGAATTTGTGATCCGCGTCCCTTTCCCGCATACCTCCGCTTTACTTACTCGTCCGGGTTACGCATGTTTATCATATTGTGAGCGCATAACAATTTACCGGGGAGATATTATGACAACATCAGCGGAAGATAAATTATCATCGCTGGCCACTGTTCTGGCCCGCCGTGACTGGGAAAAACCGGCCTCGACACAGTGCAACAGGTTACCTGCACACCCGCCGTTTAACAGCTGGCGGGATGCAGAAGAAGCGAGAGATAATAAGGCTTCAGGAAACATCCGTAGCCTGAATGGCGAGTGGGCATTCAGCTATTTTAACCGTCCTGAAGCCGTGCCGGAGCAATGGCTGCAACAGGATCTGGCAGGTGCCGACGCTGTGCAGGTGCCATCAAACTGGCAACTGGCAGGTTATGACGCACCGATTTATACCAATGTGCAGTATCCGATCCCCGTCAATCCGCCGTTTGTACCGGAAGAAAATCCTACGGGTTGTTACTCGCTCACAGTTTCTGTGGATAATGACTGGCTGAGCAGCGGGCAGACGCGCATTGTGTTCAACGGCGTTAACTCTGCTTTCTATTTATGGTGTAACGGCCGGTGGATCGGGTATTCACAGGACAGCCGTTTACCGGCGGAATTCGATCTTAGTGGTGTACTGCACGCCGGTGAAAACCGTCTGGCGGTCATGGTGCTGCGCTGGAGTGACGGCAGTTATCTGGAAGATCAGGATATGTGGCGGATGAGTGGGATCTTCCGCGACGTCACCTTGCTGCATAAACCGGCGGAGCAGATTACCGATTTACAGGTGCGCACGCATCTGTTTCATGGCTTCACGCAGGCCGAACTGGAAGTACGGGTCAGCGCTGCCGTGCCGCCGAAAACAGCGGCTGATTATCAGGTGCGCGTCGAGTTGTGGCAGGGCGATAAACCGGTCACACAGCATCAGCAACCACTCGGCAGCGAAATCATTGATGAGCGCGGGTCGGCATTTGACCGAACCACGCTGCGTTTGCCGGTCAGCCAGCCTGCGTTGTGGAGTGCTGAACAGCCCGCCCTTTATCGCGCTGTCGTTTCCCTGATTTCTCCGCAGGGGCAGCTGATTGAAGCTGAAGCCTGCGATGTGGGCTTCCGTCAGGTAGAAATCAGCAACGGGCTACTGAAAGTGAACGGCCAGCCGGTGTTGATCCGCGGCACCAACCGCCACGAGCATCACCCTGAAAACGGTCAGGTGATGGACGAAGCCACCATGCGCCGCGACATCGTGCTGATGAAACAGCATAACTTCAACGCCGTACGCTGCTCGCATTATCCGAACCATCCGCTTTGGTACAAACTTTGCGATGAATATGGCCTGTATGTGGTCGATGAAGCCAATATCGAAACTCACGGCATGCAGCCAATGAACCGTCTTTCGGACGATCCGGTCTGGTTCAACGCGTTCAGCGAACGTGTGACGCGTATGGTTCAGCGCGACCGCAACCATCCGTGCATCATCATCTGGTCACTGGGCAATGAGTCCGGTCATGGCGCGAATCACGATGCACTTTATCGCTGGATCAAGTCTGTTGATCCCACCCGTCCGGTGCAGTACGAAGGCGGCGGAGCCAACAGTGCGGCAACCGACATTATCTGCCCGATGTATTCCCGTGTTGAGCAGGATCAGCCGTTCCCGGCCGTACCTAAATGGTCGATTAAAAAATGGATCAGCATGCCGGATGAAACCCGTCCGCTGATCCTCTGCGAATACGCCCACGCGATGGGCAACAGCTTTGGCGGCTTCGATAAATACTGGCAAGCGTTCCGCCAGTTTCCGCGTCTGCAGGGCGGTTTTGTCTGGGACTGGGTCGATCAGAGCCTGCTGCGCACCGGCGATAACGGCGAGCGTTATATGGCCTACGGCGGTGACTTTGGCGATACGCCCAATGACCGTCAGTTCTGCATGAACGGTCTGGTGTTTGCTGACCGTACGCCGCATCCGTCCTTGTTTGAAGCGCAGCGCGCCCAGCAATTCTTCCAGTTTTCGCTGATCAGCACCTCGCCGCTGATGCTGGAAATTCAGAGCGAATATCTGTTCCGCCACAGTGATAACGAACAACTGGTCTGGCGTATCGAACATGACGGTGAGGTCATTTCGCAGGGCGAAGCGGTGTTAGATATCGCGCCAAACGGCAAACAAACCCTGAATCTGGGCGATATTCCCTCGTCGGAAGGGGATTTGTGGCTGAACGTGGCAGTGCATCAGCCGCAGGCGACCGCCTGGTCAGAAGCCGGGCACCGCAGCGCCTGGGATCAATGGCAATTGCCGCAGCCAATGACCTTACAGGTAACGGAGAAAATTTCTGCTGTTGCACCGGTACTGGAGCAGCAAAACGGCCTGATTACGGTAGCACATGGCACACAGCGCTGGCAGTTCAGCCAGCAAAGCGGACTGCTGGAACAGTGGTTTGATGGCTCAACGCGGCGTCTGCTGAGTGCGCTGCGCGACCAGTTTATCCGTGCGCCGGTGGATAACGATATCGGCGTCAGCGAAGTCACCCGTATTGATCCAAATGCCTGGGTTGAACGCTGGAAAGCGGCGGGTATGTACCAGCTGGAACCGCGTTTATTAAACATCTGTGCCGACCAGTTACAGGACAGCGTGGTGATCACCACCACCCACGCATTCATGGCGGGGGAAGAAACGCGACTGCTGAGCCGTAAGATTTTCCGCATCGATAATCAGGGCGAACTGCATATCAGCGCCGATGTCCGCGTGGCGTCAAATGTACCGTCGCCGGGTCGCATTGGCATGACCTGCCAGCTGGCGGACACCGCAGAAAACGTCAGCTGGCTGGGACTGGGACCGCACGAGAATTATCCTGACCGCCGTCTGGCGGCGCAGCACGGGCGCTGGACGTTGCCACTGACAGAGATGTACACGCCGTACGTTTTCCCGACCGAAAATGGCCTGCGTGGAGAAACCCGCGAACTGGATTACGCCGGATGGAAGCTGCGTGGAAACTTCCACTTCGGTCTGAGCCGCTACAGCCTGCAACAGCTGATGAATAGCAGCCATCGTCACTTATTGCGTGAAGAAGAGGGCACATGGCTGAACATCGACGGCTTCCATATGGGGGTCGGCGGTGATGATTCCTGGAGCCCGAGCGTCAGTCCTGATTTCCTGCTGACGGCCGGTCAGTATCATTATTCGTTCACCTGGAAGCGTGCCTGATATCCCGCGCTGCGGCCTTAACCCGCCGCAGCGCAGTATTCAGACGTAAGGAATCTGCTTATGTATTACCTGAAAAATACTAACTTTTGGATGTTCGGGCTGTTCTTCTTCTTTTACTTTTTCATCATGGGAGCCTATTTTCCGTTTTTCCCGATCTGGCTGCATGACATCAACCAGATCAGCAAAAGTGACACCGGCATCATCTTCGCCAGTATTTCGTTGTTCTCGCTGTTGTTCCAGCCGGTGTTTGGTTTACTGGCCGATAAACTGGGGTTGAAAAAGCATTTGCTGTGGATCATCACCGGCATGCTGATCCTGTTCGCGCCATTCTTTATTTATGTATTTGGCCCGTTACTGAAAATAAATATTTACCTTGGATCGGTAGTGGGCGGGATTTACCTGGGTCTGATTTACAACGCCGGTGCACCTGCGATTGAAGCCTATATCGAGAAAGTCAGTCGCCGCAGCAGCTTTGAATTTGGCCGTGCACGCATGTTCGGCTGTGTCGGCTGGGCGCTGTGCGCATCGGTGGTCGGCATCATGTTTACCATTAACAATGAATTCGTATTCTGGCTCGGCTCCGGCTGTGCGGTCATTCTTGCTATCCTGTTGCTGATCGCCAGGCCGGAAGTGACCTCCAGCGCACGTGTGGTCAATGAACTGGGGGCGAACAGCAAACCGTTCAATTTCAAACTGGCCGTCGAACTGCTGAAAGATAAAAAACTGTGGTTCCTGGCGCTGTACGTCATTGGCGTCTCCTGTACGTATGACGTATTTGACCAGCAGTTTGCTAACTTCTTTACCTCCTTCTTCGCGTCATCTTCTGAAGGGACGCGCGTCTTTGGCTATGTCACCACCATGGGCGAACTGCTGAACGCCAGCATCATGTTCTTCGCACCGCTGATTGTGAACCGGATTGGCGGCAAGAATGCTTTATTGCTGGCCGGTGCTATTATGTCCGTGCGTATCATCGGTTCATCTTTCGCGTCGTCACCGCTGGAAGTGGTGGTGCTGAAAACCTTGCATATGTTTGAGGTGCCGTTCCTGATTGTCGGTTGCTTCAAGTACATCACCTCAGTGTTTGAAGTGCGTTTCTCGGCGACGATTTATCTGGTGACCTTCTGTTTCTTCAAACAGGTGGCGATCATCTTTATGTCCGTTTTCGCGGGCAATATGTATGACCGTATCGGTTTCCATGGCACCTATCTGATCCTCGGATTAGTCGCGCTGACCTTCACGGTGATTTCTGCCTTTACGCTGAGCGGTCGCGGCCCTCTTCAGGCATTCAAAACCCCTGAACCGTTAAAAAACAGCCACGCAAATCCTTAATTTATCTGCAGTCTTTGTTACGAAATTGGCACTTCATCGCATTGTTAGTTAACCTTACAGAACACTTGCTGCCTCGTTAAACGGGGCAGCTTTAGTTTTTGCAGCCCGTGAGGGTGTAATTTTGGGGTACCTTAAATGGATGATTTGAACGTGGTGGGCAGCATCAATAATGCTGGCAACTGGTTGGTGAGAAACCAGGCGTTATTGCTTCATTACGCCGTGAATATTGTGGCAGCAGTCTTCATTCTGATTGTGGGGCTGATTATCGCCCGCATCGTTTCCGGTGCCGTCAGCCGGGTGTTAAAAGTTCGTGGTATTGATATCACGGTTTCCGATTTTCTTTCCGCCATGGTGCGTTACGCGATTATCGCCTTCACGCTGATTGCGGTTCTGGGAAGGATTGGCGTGCAAACCACGTCCGTGATCGCCGTCATCGGTGCCGCCGGTCTGGCCGTCGGTCTGGCATTACAAGGCTCACTGTCTAACTTTGCGGCGGGCGTTCTGCTGGTGATTTTCCGGCCGTTCCGTGCCGGTGAATATGTTGACCTCGGCGGCGTGGCCGGTACTGTCACTCAGGTACAAATTTTTTCCACTACCCTGCGTACACCGGATAACAAAATTATTGTGGTGCCAAACGGCAAAATCATCGCCGGTAACATCATCAACAATTCACGCGAACCGACCAGCCGTATCGAGCTGACTGTTGGCGTAGGTTATGATTCTGACATTGATCTGGTGAAAAAAATCCTGACCGATATCATCACTGCCGATCAGCGCGTTTTGCAGGATAAAGGTGTCGTGGTTCGTCTGAACGAAATGGCGGCATCTACCCTGAATTTCATCGTGTATGCCTGGACCAACAACGGTGATGCGCAGAACGTGAAATGGGATTTGCTGGAGTCGTTTAAACGTGCACTGGATAAAAACAATATCAATATTGCTTACCCGCAAATGGATGTTCACCTTTATCAGGTAGCGGGCAAGGCAGCCGGACAGCAGGAAGAACGACGCACGTTCGAATAAGAGATCCTTTCCGGATTCGGATTTTCACAGGCGCCTGCGGGCGCCTTTTTCATGCCTGAAATATCCCGCTGTCGCTGATAAGTCAGGCTAATGACCGATTAGAAATTTCCATTTCCTCTTATGCCCGCTAAGCCCTTACACTGCGCGCAATCTCTGTTACTGATTCTCTGAAGGATATCCCTATGCTGGCAATTTTCCTGCAAGGACTGGCGATGAGCGCCGCGATGATTTTACCGATTGGCCCGCAAAATGCATTTGTGATGAATCAGGGCATCCGCCGTCAGTATCATCTGATGATCGCCGGCTTGTGCGCGCTGAGTGACATTGCGCTGATTTGCGGCGGTATTTTTGGCGGCAGCGCGTTGCTGAGCCAATCCCCGACGTTACTGTTGCTGGTGAGCTGGGGCGGTGTGGCATTTTTACTGTGGTATGGCTGGGGTGCATTTCGTACGGCATTCAGCAAAAATCCCGAACTGGCTCAGGCTGAAGTGGCGAAGCAAAGTCGCTGGAAAATTGTCGTCAGCATGCTGGCGGTGACCTGGCTGAATCCGCACGTTTATCTTGATACATTCGTGGTGCTTGGCAGTCTGGGCGGCAGCCTGAGCCATGATGAGCGTTCGTGGTTTGCGCTCGGTGCCGTCAGTGCGTCAGTGATATGGTTCTTCGGGCTGGCTATTCTCGCCGCTATGCTCGCGCCATGGCTTAATACCGGCAAAGTGCAGCGGGTGATAAACTTTATCGTCGGCGTCATTATGTGGGGGATTGCAATACAACTGGCCCGTCAGACCGGGGTATTTTGAGTTTTGTCACTAATCTTAGTTTCTGTTGCAACGGATTATGCTACGGTTTCGCAGATTGTTTGACCTATCTATTGCCAGATCTTTGATGATTAATGGAGGCACTGTGAAACTGAAAGCATTGGCTGTAGCAGCGATGTTGGGATTAGGGACATTACCGTTGACGTTACAGGCGGCAGAATTACCTGCCGGGCCGCACGTCGTCACGTCAGGCACCGCAAGCGTGGATGCCACGCCGGATATCGCGACGCTGGCGATTGAAGTCAGCGTGTCAGCGAATGATTCGGCCAGCGCCAAGAAGCAGGCTGATGAACGCGTGGCGGAATACTTTGCTTTCCTGCAAAAAAACGGCATTGAGAAAAAAGATATTAATGCTGCCAACCTGCGTACTCAGCCGGAATACAACTATCTGAAAGACGGCACGTCGCAGCTGAAAGGCTACCGTGCAGTACGTCAGGTTCAGGTAACATTACGTCAGCTGGACAAACTGAACGAACTGCTGGATGGCGCACTGAAATCAGGTCTGAATGAAGTGCGTGCGGTTGAACTGGGTGTTGCCAATCCGGATAAATTCCGCGATGAAGCACGTCAGAAAGCCATCGAAAATGCCACGCAGCAGGCAAAATCACTGGCCGAAGGTTTCCATACCAAACTGGGGCCGGTTTACAGCATCCGTTACCACGTTGCTAACTACCAGCCGATGCCGGTTGCACGTATGTATAAAACGGCTGAAGCCGCAGGCCAGAGCGATGTGGCGCAAACCTACGAGCAGCAAAGCATTCACTTCGACGATCAGGTCGATGTCGTTTTCGAATTGCAGCCTCAGGCTCCCGCACAGTAAATATGAAAAAACCCGCTCCGGCGGGTTTTTTATTTCTGTTTTCGCCAGGCAAATCAGTCCTGACGCAACACCTGATGGCCGTGTGCCAGCAGGGCATCGGTCACTTTGCGCATCATGCGGCTTTCCGGTGCAAAACGGTGCCAGTAAAGCATACGGCGCTGGAAAAGACCCGGCGTCAGGTCGATCAGCTCACCGCTTTCCAGTTCTTTCTCAATCTGTAAATGCGGGATCATGCAGCAGGTGGTGCCCTGACGGGCCAGTTGTACGAACGCTTCCGACGAGTTAACGATATGGCACGGCACGCTGCCAGGCGATAAATCGAAGTTCTGTTGCAGGAAGGCCTGATGCATATCATCAAGATGGTCAAATGCCACCGCCGGTGCTTTCAGTAAGGCGGAGCGGGTGACGCCGTTCGGAAAATAGCGATCAGCAAAAGGTTTGGAACCCACAAACAAATAATCCAGTGCACCGAGCTGATCCACCAGACAACTCGGCAGTGGCTGTGGCTGTATACTCACCGCACCGACGACTTCGCCGCGACGCAAGCGCTCCTGCGTTCGGGTTTCGTCTTCCACCTGTAAATTAAGACGGATAGGGGAATCGACCAGCACCGATTTCAGCGCAGGCAGTAACCAGGTTGCCAGACTGTCGGCGTTGACTGCCAGTGAAAGCAACAGCGGTGTATCGTTGCTTTCGTGATTGCTGTCGCTGCCCAGCCACTCTTCTTCCAGTAATTCCACCTGATGTAACAAGGCCAGCAATTTCTGCCCCTGTTCAGTCGGACGGGGGGGAACGGTACGGACCAGCAGCGGCTGGCCGAACAAATTTTCCAGTTGCTTAATGCGCTGAGAGACTGCCGATTGTGTGATGCAAAGCTTCTGTGCTGCGCGTTCAAAACCGCGCTCACGGATCACCGCGTCCAGTGCCTGCAGCGTTCTATAGTCCGGGCGTTTCATCGGAGTTCTGTCCCTTGGATTCAATGTTATCGGGACACTATGCCACAGATTGTCAGGTTTTGTGGTGAGGAAAATCGGGGTGTTTGCAACACAATTGCACTTAATAAGTGTGATCTGGTCACGCTCTTGACTGCCCAATCTGCCGGGACATGCTTTATAATCACCCGCACTCTTCGTTTCACCGAACCATTCACGCCACTTTCGTGTTATCAGACAGAGAAGCCATTATGACGCAGGAAGAATTGAAAAAAGCAGTCGGTTGGGCCGCGCTGGATTACGTGACGCCGGGCACCATTGTCGGTGTCGGTACCGGATCCACTGCCGCGCATTTCATCGATGCACTGGGTTCCATCAAAGGCCAGATAGAAGGCGCCGTTTCCAGCTCCGACGCCTCAACTGCAAAACTGAAAAGCTTAGGCATCCATGTTTTCGACAGCAACGAAGTGGATTCGCTGGATGTGTATGTTGACGGTGCAGATGAAATCAATGGCGCAATGCAAATGATCAAAGGCGGCGGCGCGGCGCTGACCCGTGAAAAAATCATTGCCGCGATTGCCAAAAAATTCATCTGCATTGTGGATGCCTCTAAGCAGGTGGATGTGTTGGGTAAATTCCCCTTGCCTGTTGAAGTGATCCCGATGGCTCGTTCTTACGTGGCGCGTGAACTGGTGAAACTCGGCGGCCTGCCGGAATACCGTCAGAATGTACTGACAGACAACGGCAACGTGATCCTGGATGTGCACAACCTGAATATTCTTGATGCTGTCGCGATGGAAAATAAGATCAACAGTATTGCCGGTGTGGTGACTGTCGGTCTGTTCGCCAACCGGGGGGCTGATGTGGCGCTGGTCGGGACTTCCGAAGGTGTCAAAACCATCAAACTGAAGTAATCAGCCTATAAGCAGAAGATCTGGCTGCTTTTGTCCCGGGCAGCCAGTCTCCGCCTCGTCATCCCGCTGTCATAACGCAATGTTATGAAGATGATAATTTTCCGACTGAATCATCTTTTATTTAAAAGCTTTAATTTGGTGACTTATGTCACATTCCTGTATTTCTCCTCCTGAACGTCTGGCTCAGCAAAATCTAACCAGCATGAAATGCTAAAAACCAACAGGTGCGCTGAGCCTTCTGCTGGGGGGCAGGCAATCGTTTGTATTGATGATGGCGGATTTTTTGTTATGTTGACTGTGAGCAGTCACCATGCAGTTTGAATTCAGTCAGAAAATTATAGGGTCGGGAAATGGCAAAAGTATCACTTGAGAAAGACAAGATTAAGTTTTTGTTAGTGGAAGGCGTCCACCAAAGTGCGGTTGATACACTCCGTGCCGCGGGTTACACCAATATTGAATTTCACAAAGGTGCTTTAGACACGCAATCGCTGAAAGAATCGATCCGTGACGCGCACTTTGTTGGACTCCGATCGCGTACTCAGCTGACTGAAGAAGTGTTCCAGGCAGCAGAAAAACTGGTGGCTGTTGGATGTTTCTGCATCGGCACCAATCAGGTGGATCTTAAAGCTGCGACCCGTCGTGGTATTCCGGTCTTTAACGCACCGTTCTCCAATACCCGTTCGGTTGCGGAAATGGTGCTGGGCGAAATGTTGCTGATGATGCGCGGTATTCCTGAAGCGAATGCGAAAGCGCACCGTGGTGTGTGGAACAAACTGGCAGTCGGTTCATTCGAAGCGCGTGGCAAGCGTCTGGGGATCATTGGTTACGGCCACATTGGTACGCAGCTGGGGATCCTGGCGGAAAGCCTGGGGATGCGCGTCTTCTATTACGACATCGAAAGCAAACTGCCATTGGGTAATGCGCAGCCGATTGCGACGCTGGAAGAATTGCTTAACACCAGCGACGTGGTCACCTTGCATGTGCCGGAAACTGCCGGTACGAAAGACATGATTTCGGAGGCGCAGCTGGCCCAGATGAAACCGGGCGCGCTGCTAATCAATGCCTCACGCGGCACCGTTATCGACATTCCGGCGCTGTGTGATGCACTGCGCAGCAAACATCTTTCCGGCGCGGCGATTGACGTCTTCCCGGAAGAACCGGCGACCAACAGTGATCCGTTCAATTCTCCGTTGTGTGAATTCGACAACGTCCTGCTGACGCCACACATCGGTGGCTCGACAATGGAAGCGCAGGAAGGTATCGGCCTTGAGGTGGCAGGTAAACTGGCGAAATACTCTGACAACGGTTCAACCCTGTCAGCGGTTAACTTCCCGGAAGCCTCTCTGCCTGCGCATACCGAGAAAGCCAGCCGTCTGTTGCATATCCATGAAAACCGTCCGGGGGTGCTGACCAGCATCAACCAGATTTTCGCGGAGCAAGGGATTAATATCGCCGCACAGTATCTGCAAACCAGCCCTGAAATCGGTTATGTCGTTATCGATGCTGAAACAGATACCACGACGCTGAATACCGCACTGCAACTGATGAAGGCAATTCCGGGAACCATTCGTGCCCGTTTGCTTTACTGAGCATATCAGCCATAAATGACAAAGCCGCCGGAAGGCGGTTTTTTTGTTTCTGGCATCAGGGTAATAAACAATATCCGCTGGTGAACGCGGGAATCAAAACGTCAGAAGTAAAAAGACAGGGTGATCAGACCACAGAGGATCACTGATGAAAAAGTGATTTCGAACAGGTAGCGGCGCAGGATCATCTGTCAGTACCTCGGGCGGATAAACGGAGAAAAAAACACCCGGCGAACCGGGTGTTAAATTAACAGTCTTGATAAGCGCGAGCAGCGATGCTCACGAAGACTACTTCGTTACTTCTTATGCTGCCGGGGTAGCTTTTGCAGCCGGAGCAGCTTTCTTAGCATGTTTTACGTGTTTTTTAGCAGCCTGGGCTTTCTGTGCAACCGGAGCGGCTTTCTTAGCATGTTTTACGTGTTTTTTAGCAGCCTGGGCTTTCTGGGCAACCGGAGCGGCTTTCTTAGCGTGTTTCACGTGTTTTTTAGCAGCCTGGGCTTTCTGTGCAACCGGAGCGGCTTTCTTAGCGTGTTTCACGTGTTTTTTAGCAGCCTGAGCTTTCTGAGCGACCGGTGCTTTCTTCGCTGCTTTTTTGTGTTTCTTGGCAGCCTGCGCTTTCTGAACAGGTTTCTTGTGTGCTTTATGCTTAGTCGCATGAGCCGGAGCCGCTGTAGTTGCTGTGGCAGCAGGTGCCGGTGTTGCTGTAGTTTCAGCAGCGAAAGCGACAGAAGACAGGCCCATTGCAGCGGCTACAACCAGAGCTAATACTTTTTTCATGTTTAATTCCTCAGGAGTCTTGGTTTATGTGTCTACCCCACTGCGGGGCCGATGTGAGAATAATAGGCGTGACGAACCCTGTTGTCCGTGAGTGATTGGTTTCGGCGTGTAACGGTATGTATAAGCGGTAAATATGATTTATTTCAAAGGGTTGGTTATTTCTGACAAAAGAGGAGATGCCGGAGGCTGCAATTAGTTACAACATACTAATAAATGATATCCTCTGTTTCCGGCTGACACCTTACCTGCAGTGAATTTATATTGCCTGGCATCACCAGACCCACACTTTTCCGGGCGTGATGACTTCAGGTAATGGTACATCCCAGTGTTCAGCCGGTAAGGCATCGACATGCTGACAATCGTGCGCCAAACCTATCGGATACGGACCGCCCGCTTCCCGGCGCTCAAGTGTGCGGTCATAAAAGCCTCCCCCCATACCTAAGCGTTGCCCGGCACTGTCGAAGGCGACCAGCGGCGTCAGGATGATATCCAGTTGCGGCAGCGGAATAACCTGAGTGACATCCAGTTGTGGCTCCAGAATTTTGAGACGATTACGCACCAGCGGCGTGTCGGGCGTATAACGCAAAAAAAGCAGGTTTCCGGGCGAGAAAGGGTGCAGCACCGGCAGGCAGAGTTGTTTGCCTTCGTTCCACAAGCGGCCGATCAACGGTGCGGTATCCAGCTCACCATCAAATGACAGAAACAAAGAAACTGTAGAGGCGGACATAATCTTCGGGTGGGTTGCGACGCGTTCTGCAGCCTTAAGGGCAAAATCAGTTTGCTGTTCAGCAGTCAGAGCCTGTCTGCGTTGGCGTATTTCACTGCGGAGAATTTGTCGGGCTGATGCGAACAGAGGAGTATAAGACATAGATACAAACACCAGAAAGGGATGTACCGCAAAGAAAGGGGGATCTCCGAGATGCCGTCGCAGGCTGTAACCCTTGAACCCATGGTTCAAGGTGAACGTGCTGTCGCAATCTTTAGGCTTCTCGGACGGGCCGAGCATGCGCACCGATTACGGATCATCACATTCTGTTGGTACTAATTATCGGCTCAGGGGACGGGCCCGCTGGCGAACATCTCAGAGAAATTTTTTACCGTTTCTGACAACCTGTGACCAGTCAGTCAGCAACGTGTGTTATTCGAAAGGCGCCCCTTCACGTTCAGAGATCCGGCCTTGTTCGAGCAATGCCTGCTCGATGGTTTGTTGCAACATCCGGATACGTTGTTCCATATTGGATGCGTAATCGCGAGTTTTCAACCTTTCCTGAGCAAGTTCGTGACATACGTTCAATGCCGCGATGAATACCAGTTGCTCGGTATTGGTGACTCTAGTGCGAACTTTCAGATCTTGCAACCGCTGATTAAGATCTTCAGCTGCCAGATTCAGTGCTTCCTGTTGTTCTGGCGGACAATTCACCCGTAAAGAGCGACCAAAAATTTGAATATCTACCGGTTGTGCAGACATGCCACCTTCCTGCTGATTTATTCGTCCGCCCCAACGTGACCACTACGACCTGGCGCAGGATGTTGGAAGCGGGCGCCACTATAACTATCTCAATACCAGGTTACAACCCCATGACCGACTGATTGCTGCCCGATTGCTCAGGGCGTGCCATTCATGCCTAAGACCACCCAATCACGGGCTGCTAATCTGGTACTACGACAGACCTTGGTGGTAGCATAACACGAACTTAACCTGCCAACGATGGCGAATGCGCATGTCTATTGAGAATACTTACCCTACTTACGATTCGTTGGATCAAAACCTGAAACAACAATCGGTTGCTTTGACCGCAGCAGAAATGCACGGTTTGATCAGTGGTTTGCTGTGCGGTGGCAATCGCGATGGCAGCTGGCTGACGATGGTGCATGACCTGACTAACGAAGGCATAGCCTTCCCGCACACGCTGGCCGATTTGCTGCAACAACTGCGCAAAGTGACGTCAGACACCCTCGAGGATGACAGCTTCGAATTCAAAATGTTGATGCCAGACGATGAAAAACACGTCTTTGAGCGTGCCGATGCGCTGGCCGGATGGGTGAACCATTTCCTGCTCGGGCTGGGCATGATGCAGCCAAAACTGGCCAAAGTGAAAGGCGAAGTGGGTGAAGCGATCGACGATTTACGCAGCATCGCACAACTGGGTTACGACGAAGATGAAGATCAGGAACAGCTGGCACAATCTTTAGAGGAAGTTGTGGAGTATGTCCGTGTCGCCGCCATCCTGTGCTTTGGTGAATTTGGTCACAGTCGCCCGACGGCTGCGGAAAATCACCGTACGTTGCATTAATCGTACGTTGCATTAAATAAAGCGATTGCACTCATTAAAACGATTTCAGGAGAAGGTGTGATGACTCAGCAAGAGTACGAGAATCGTCGTCAGGCGCTGTTAGCGAAGATGGCACCGGGCAGCGCTGCGGTAATTTTTTCTGCGCCGGAAGCCCCACGCAGTGCCGACAGTGAATATCCGTATCGTCAGAGCAGTGATTTCTGGTACTTCACCGGTTTCAATGAGCCGGAAGCGGTATTGATCCTGGTGAAAAGTGATGAAAATCATAATCACAGCGTCCTGTTTAACCGTGTCCGTGATCTCACCGCTGAAATCTGGTTTGGTCGTCGTTTAGGTCAGGACGCTGCGCCCGCCAAACTTGGCGTGACCAAAGCACTGCCTTTTGATGATATCAACGACCAGCTTCATCTGCTGTTTAATGGCCTCGATGTGGTGTATCACGCACAAGGCGATTACGCGTATGCGGATGAAATCGTTAACCGTGCCATGGAAAAATTGCGCAAAGGCTTCCGCCAGAATCTCTCCGCGCCTGCCACTGTGACTGACTGGCGTCCCTGGGTGCATGATATGCGCCTGTTCAAATCGGCTGAAGAAATTGCCATCATGCGCCGCGCCGGACATATCACTGCGCTGGCGCATACCCGTGCGATGGAAAAATGCCGCCCGGGCATGTTTGAATATCAGCTTGAAGGCGAAATTCACCACGAATTTAACCGTCATGGCGCGCGTTACCCTTCCTACAACACCATTGTGGGCGGAGGCGAAAACGGCTGCATCCTGCATTACACCGAAAACGAATGTGAATTGCGTGACGGCGATTTAGTGTTGATCGACGCCGGTTGTGAATATCAGGGCTATGCCGGTGATATCACCCGTACTTTCCCGGTGAACGGTAAATTCAGTAAAGCGCAGCGTGAAATCTACGACATCGTGCTGGCCTCAGAATATAAAGCGCTGGCAGTCTTCGGCCCGGGCAGCAGCATTCAGGCTGCGACCGAAGCGGCAGTACGCGTGATGATTGAAGGTCTGGTAAAACTCGGTGTCATGAAAGGCGATGTTGAAACCCTTTACGCTGAACAGGCTCACCGCCAGTTCTTCATGCACGGTTTATCTCACTGGCTGGGACTGGACGTTCATGACGTCGGCCATTACGGTTCAGTTGATCGCAGCCGGACGCTGGAACCGGGCATGGTGCTGACCGTTGAACCGGGCCTGTATATTGCGCCGGACGCTGACGTACCGGAAGCGTACCGCGGTATCGGTATCCGCATCGAGGACGACATTCTGATCACCGCTACCGGTATTGAAATTCTGACCGGCGATGTGGTGAAAGAAGCCGATGATATTGAAGCGTTAATGGCGGCGGCACAGAAATAATATGAGTATTGTAATTGTTGGCGGCGGAATGACCGGTGCCACGCTGGCGCTGGCGATTTCTGCACTGACGCAGGGACGTTTGCCGGTGCATCTGGTGGAAGCCACTGCGCCGGAGCATCACGGGCATCCGGGTTTTGATGCCCGTTCGATCGCACTGGCGCAGGGAACCTGCCAGCAATTATCCCGGGTGGGGATCTGGCCTGCGCTGGCGGCGATCGCCACACCAATCCGCGATATCCACGTCAGCGATCGTGGTCACGCGGCTTTTGTCAATCTTAATGCCGCGCATTATGGCGTTGAAGCGCTGGGACAGGTGGTTGAGCTGCACGAAGTGGGCAAGCGTCTTTTTGCCATGCTGAAAAATGCTCCCGGTGTGACGTTGCATTGTCCGGCGAAAGTGACGGATGTCACGCGTTTGCAAGATTCCGCCAGCGTGACGCTCGACGATGGTCAAGTTCTGACTGCACAGCTTTTGGTGGCCGCTGACGGTTCCCATTCTTCGCTGGCAAAAGCCTGCAATATTGGCTGGCAACGTGAAGATTACGGACAGATTGCCGTCATCACCAACGTTGCGACCGGCGAGCCGCACAACGGCCGCGCGTTTGAGCGTTTCACTCAGCACGGACCGCTGGCCCTGCTTCCGATGTCCGACGGCCGCAGTTCCCTGGTCTGGTGTCATCCGCGAGAAGCGAAAGAAGAAATCGATAACTGGAGCGAAGCGCAGTTTCTCAGTGCGTTGCAAAAAGCGTTCGGCTGGCGTCTGGGCACCTTAAACCAGGCCGGTAAACGTTTCAGTTATCCGCTGCAATTACAAAAAGCTAACAGCCATATCAGTCACCGTCTGGCGCTGGTGGGCAACGCGGCGCAAACGCTGCATCCGATTGCGGGACAGGGTTTTAACCTCGGTCTGCGTGATGTCATCACGCTGGCGGAAACGCTGGCCCATGCTGCCGTACAAGGCACCGACGTCGGCAGTTACCCTGTGCTGAGTGAATATCAGCGGCGCCGTCAGCCTGATCAGCAGGCGACCATCGGCGTCACGGATGGCCTGATCCATCTCTTTGCCAACCGCTGGCTGCCATTAATGGTCGGACGTAATCTTGGTTTACTGGCGATGGAAGGCATTACGCCGCTACGTGATGCGTTTACCCGCCGGACGCTGGGCTGGGTTGACCGTTAATCCTTACAGGAAAAATTATGCAATCTTTTGATGTGGTTATCGCCGGTGGCGGAATGGTGGGTCTGGCGCTGGCGTGCGGATTACAGGGCAGCGGTTTGCGCGTTGCTGTACTGGAAAACCAGCAGCCGGATCTCGATACGCCGTTGCCGGAACAGCCGGGTTTACGGGTTTCGGCGATCAATGCTGCCAGTGAACGCCTGCTGAAATATATGGGTGTCTGGGACAGCATCATCGCTCAGCGTGCCAATGCTTATCAGGGGATGGAAGTCTGGGATCGCGACAGCTTCGGTAAAATTGCATTCCGTGGCGAAGAATACGGTTTCAGCCATCTGGGGCACATCATCGAAAATCAGGTGATCCACCGTGCTTTGTGGCAGCATGCGGAAAAATCTTCTGACATTACACTGCTCACATCAGCCACATTGAAAAATGTGGCATGGGGTGAAAATGAAGCCTTCATTACCCTCAATGATGATCGTCAGCTCAGTGCGCGCTTAGTCGTGGGAGCGGATGGTGCACAGTCATGGCTGCGTCAGCACGCCGATATTCCACTGACCTTTTGGGATTACCGCCATCATGCACTGGTGGCGACCATCCGCACGGAAGAACCGCACCAGTCTGTGGCACGGCAGGTATTCCACGGTGAAGGCATTCTGGCATTTCTGCCGCTGGCGGATACACATTTGTCTTCTATTGTCTGGTCAGTATCTCCGGATGAAGCGCAGCGCCTGAGGGCGCTGGAGCCAGAAGCATTCAACAAAATTCTCGCCAGCACCTTTGACCTGCGCCTTGGTGTCTGTGCAGTAGAAAGCGATCGTCTGACCTTCCCGCTGACCGGACGTTATGCCCGCAGCTTCGCCGGACAACGTCTGGCGCTGGTCGGGGATGCGGCACACACCGTGCATCCGCTGGCCGGGCAGGGTGTCAACTTAGGCTTTATGGATGCTGCTGAACTGGTCTCCGAAATCAAACGTCTGCAAAAAGAAGGCAAGGATTTTGGCCAGCATATGTATCTGCGCCGTTATGAGCGCCGCCGCAAACACAGCGCAGCGCTGATGCTTGCCGGAATGCAGGGCTTTCGCGAACTGTTTGCCGGTGACAATCCTGCCAAAAAACTGCTGCGCGATATCGGCCTGACGCTGGCGGATTCCCTGCCGGGTGTCAAACCGAAGCTGGTCCGACAGGCAATGGGGCTCAATGATTTACCTGAATGGTTACAGGAGCCATCGCTTCGATTGAAATAATCTAATTTCAGCTAAAATTTTCCATTACATTTTCTAATCCGGGGCCGGATTTCTCATTCTGCAAATGGTGAGAAATCCGGCCTTGTCGTTATATAACATCGACACTTTTGCTGTTTATTTGTAGATTTTGCGCCACAAACCCCAGTTTACCAGTCAAAAACTCTGCAAAATGCCCCTGTGAAATCACTGACATTCCCACCGCTCTGCATATTTTAACTTATGGTTAGCAGGGAGATTCAGTGGTAAGTTCAGGCAAAGGGTATCGTTTGCGCGGTGTGCTGTTTATGCACTTAATGAAATGAGGAATAAGATGGTTAAGCAGACTCAGCTTTATGAACAACATGTTGCGTGCGGCGCGCGTATGGTCGATTTCCACGGCTGGATGATGCCTTTGCATTACGGCTCCCAGCTGGATGAACACCACATTGTGCGTCAGGATGCCGGTATGTTTGACGTCTCGCACATGACCATTGTCGATCTCCACGGTGCCCGTACCCGTGAATTCCTCCGTTATCTTCTGGCGAACGATGTCGCCAAACTGACTGCCCCGGGTAAAGCGCTGTACACCGGCATGCTCAATGCCTCCGGCGGCGTCATTGACGATCTGATCGTTTACTTCCTTAATGAAAACTATTTCCGTCTGGTGGTTAACTCAGCGACCCGTGAGAAAGATCTGGCATGGATTTCGCAGCATGCAGAGCCGTACGGTATCGAACTGACGGTGCGTGATGATCTGGCACTGGTTGCCGTGCAGGGACCTCATGCGAAAGAAAAAGCAGAAACCCTGTTTACCGCTGAACAAAAACAAGCGGTAGCGGGCATGAAGCCATTCTTCGGCGTTCAGGCGGGCGACCTGTTTATCGCGACCACCGGTTACACCGGCGAAGCGGGTTATGAAATCGCGCTGCCGCAAGAGCAGGTTGCTGATTTCTGGCAAAAACTGCTGGCCGCAGGCGTGAAGCCAGCCGGTCTGGGCGCGCGTGACACCTTGCGTCTGGAAGCGGGCATGAATCTCTACGGTCAGGAAATGGATGAAGGCGTATCACCGCTGGCCGCCAACATGGGCTGGACCATCGCCTGGGTACCGGAAGACCGTGATTTTATCGGCCGTGACGCACTGGAAAGACAGCGCGAGCAGGGCACTGAACAGTTGGTTGGTCTGGTGATGACGGAGAAAGGTGTATTGCGTAACGAACTGCCGGTGCGATTCACCGACAGCGCGGGCAACACGCTGGAAGGCGTGATCACCAGCGGCTCATTCTCTCCGACGCTGGGCTACAGTATTGCGCTGGCACGCGTTCCGGCGGGCATTGGCGGGCACGCGATTGTGCAAATCCGTAACCGCGAAATGCCGGTGAAAGTCACGAAGCCAGGTTTTGTCCGTAACGGCAAACCGCTGGCGCAGTAAAAATCCGACATAAAATTATCCAGTTAACGCTGAATTAAGCACTTTTTTGGAGAAAATATAATGAGCAATGTTCCAGCAGATTTGAAATACGCGTCTTCCCACGAGTGGATTCGTTCAGAAGGTAACGGAATTTACACCGTAGGTATCACCGAACACGCACAGGAATTACTGGGCGACATGGTATTTGTTGATCTGCCGGAAGTGGGCCGTGAAGTTGCCGCCGGTGAAGACTGCGCCGTGGCGGAATCCGTCAAAGCGGCTTCCGACATTTACTCTCCGATCAGCGGCGAAATCATTGCGGTAAACGCTGAACTGGAAGGTTCTCCGGAGCTGGTCAACAGCGAGCCATATGACACCGGTTTCCTGTTCCAGATTAAAGCATCAGATGAAAGCGAACTGGCTAACCTGCTTGATGCACAAGCCTATTCAGCATCCATTGAAGACTGATTAAACACTGTTTTACCCGCCCCGTAACCCGCTTGCGGGGCAGATCCAGACCCGTAGCTTTTGTCAGTATCCCAAGACACCTCCAGCAGATTTCAGGAATGCGTAGCAAATGACTCAGACTCTCAGCCAACTTGAACACAGCGAAGCTTTTATCGGCCGCCATATCGGTCCGTCTTCTCAGCAGCAGCAACAGATGCTGGAAACGGTCGGTGCGGATTCCTTAAATGCGCTGATCCAGCAGATCGTTCCGGTCGATATCCAGTTACCCGGCCCGCCGGCTGTCGGCGATGCCGTGACTGAACATCAGGCGCTGGCTGAGCTGAAAGCTATTGCCAGCCAGAACCAACGTTATAAATCCTACATTGGTATGGGTTACAGCGCGGTGCTGACGCCGCCGGTTATCCTGCGCAACATGCTGGAGAACCCGGGCTGGTATACCGCTTATACGCCGTATCAGCCGGAAGTGTCCCAGGGGCGTCTTGAGGCGTTGCTGAATTTCCAGCAACTGACGTTAGATCTGACCGGTCTGGATCTGGCTTCTGCTTCCTTGCTCGATGAAGCGACTGCCGCCGCCGAAGCGATGGCGCTGGCAAAACGCGCCAGCAAACTGAAAGACGCTAACCGCTTCTTCGTGGCTGACGATGTGCATCCGCAAACGCTGGATGTCGTACGTACCCGTGCGGAAACATTCGGTTTTGACATTATTGTCGATAAAGCCGAAAAAGTGCTTGAGCTGGAAGGTGTATTTGGCGTGCTGTTACAGCAGGTGGGCACCACCGGCGAAGTACATGATTACACCGCGCTGCTGGGCGAACTGAAATCCCGCAAAATTATCACCACCGTAGCGGCTGATATTATGGCGCTGGTGCTGCTGGCTGCACCGGGCAGGCAGGGCGCGGACGTGGTCTTCGGTTCGGCGCAACGCTTTGGTGTGCCGATGGGTTACGGCGGCCCGCACGCGGCCTTCTTCGCCTGTGTAGATGAATTCAAACGCTCCATGCCGGGCCGTATCATCGGGGTTTCCCGTGATGCTGCGGGCAAAACCGCACTGCGTATGGCGATGCAGACCCGCGAGCAACATATCCGCCGCGAAAAAGCTAACTCTAACATTTGTACCTCGCAGGTTTTACTGGCGAACATTGCCAGCCTGTATGCGGTATTCCACGGTCCTGAAGGCCTGAAACGCATTGCGTCACGCATTCACCGTCTGACCGATATTTTGGCCGCAGGCCTGAAACAGGGCGGCCTGACGCTGCGTCATAACACCTGGTTCGATACGCTGACCGTTGAAGTCAAAGATAAAGCAGCGGTGCTGGAACGCGCGCTGAGCTTCGGCCTGAACCTGCGTACTGATATCCACGGCGCGGTGGGTATCACGCTCGACGAAGCGACCTCCCGCGAAGATGTTCAGATTCTGTTTGCTGCCCTGCTGGGGGACGACAACGGTCTGGATATCGACAAGCTGGATAAAGCGGCATCGACTGACAGCAACGCCATTCCTGCCGCCATGCTGCGTGCGGATCCGATCCTGACGCATCCGGTATTCAACCAGTACCACAGCGAAACCGAGATGATGCGTTATATGCACCGTCTGGAGAAAAAGGATCTGGCGCTGAATCAGGCGATGATCCCGCTGGGTTCCTGCACCATGAAACTCAATGCGGCGGCAGAAATGATCCCTATCACCTGGCCGGAATTCGCTGAACTGCATCCGTTCTGCCCGACTGAACAGGCTGCCGGTTATCAGCAAATGATTGGTCAGCTGTCACAGTGGCTGGTTCAGCTCACCGGCTATGATGCGGTATGTATGCAACCCAACTCCGGTGCGCAGGGTGAATACGCGGGTCTGCTGGCGATTCGCCGCTACCACGAAAGCCGCAATGAAAGCAGTCGTCACATCTGTCTGATCCCAAGTTCAGCGCACGGCACTAATCCGGCATCTGCACAGATGGCGAGCATGAGCGTAGTGGTGGTTGCCTGCGATAAACAGGGCAACATCGATCTCAGCGATCTGCGTGAGAAAGCGGCGAAAGCCGGCGATGAGCTGTCTTGCATCATGGTGACTTACCCGTCAACGCACGGCGTTTACGAAGAAACCATCCGCGAAGTTTGCCAGATTGTTCACCAGTACGGCGGTCAGGTTTACCTTGACGGTGCGAACATGAACGCACAGGTTGGCATCACTACGCCGGGTTATATTGGCGCGGATGTCTCGCACCTCAACCTGCATAAAACCTTCTGTATTCCGCACGGCGGCGGCGGTCCTGGCATGGGCCCGATTGGTGTGAAAGCGCATCTGGCGCCATTCGTTCCGGGTCACAGCGTAGTGCAGATTGACGGTGTGCTGACGCAAAACGGTGCGGTGTCTGCGGCTCCGTTCGGCAGTGCTTCCATCCTGCCTATCAGCTGGATGTACATCCGCATGATGGGCGCGGAAGGCCTGAAACAAGCCAGTCAGGTCGCTATCCTGAACGCCAACTACATCGCGACCCGTCTGAAAGAGGCGTATCCGGTGCTGTATACCGGCCGTGACGGTCGTGTGGCACACGAATGCATTCTGGATATCCGTCCGCTGAAAGAAACCACCGGTATCAGTGAAATGGATATCGCCAAACGCCTGATCGACTACGGATTCCATGCCCCGACCATGTCCTTCCCGGTTGCCGGTACGCTGATGGTTGAACCAACAGAATCAGAAAGCAAAGTGGAACTGGATCGCTTTATCGATGCACTGCTGGCAATTCGCAGTGAAATCGACCGTGTGGCGAAAGGTGAATGGCCGCTGGAAGACAACCCGCTGGTGAATGCACCGCACGTGCAGAATGAGCTGGTCAGTGACTGGAACCACCCGTACAGCCGTGAAGTTGCGGTATTCCCGGCCGGTTATGATAATAAGTACTGGCCAACCGTGAAGCGTCTGGATGATGTCTACGGCGACAGAAACCTGTTCTGTTCGTGTGTCCCGATGTCAGATTACGAGTAAGACTCCGTTCCGCTCCTCGCTGAGAAGGGTGAGGCGTTAAAAACTCGATCGGCTCCTCCCCTGCGAAGGGGAGGAGCTAAGCTAAACTCCCCTTTCTTTCAGTTTCTCCTACACTTTCTTCATTTTCCCAATGGAGTCACTCATGAAAATCGCTCTCGTCACCGGTGCCAGCCGTGGCATTGGCCGGGCAACGGCTCTTCTGCTGGCACAGCAGGGTTACGCCGTCGGTGTGAATTACGTCAATAACGACACCGCAGCGCACTCCGTCATCGATGAAATCCAGCAGGCCGGTGGCAAAGCTATTGCACTCAAAGCTGATATCGCCGATGAAGCGCAGGTTGTGGCGATGTTCAAACAGCTGAGTGCCGAACTCGGCCCAATCACCGCGCTGGTGAACAACGCCGGGATTTTATTCCGGCAGACCACCCTTGAAAATCTCTCCGCTGAACGCATCAACAAAGTGCTGTCTACTAACGTGACCGGCTATTTCCTGTGCTGCCGCGAGGCGGTGAAAACCATGTCGCACCGTCATGGCGGAAAGGGCGGGGCGATTGTGAATGTGTCCTCGGCGGCTTCCCGGCTGGGCGCGCCGGGCGAATATGTGGATTACGCGGCATCGAAAGGCGCAGTGGATACACTGACCACCGGTCTGGCGCTGGAAGTGGCGGCGTACGGTATTCGTGTTAACTGTGTGCGTCCTGGTCTGATCTACACCGAAATGCACGCCAGCGGCGGTGAGCCGGGGCGCGTCGATCGCGTGAAAGCCAATCTGCCGATGCAGCGCGGTGGCCAGCCGGAAGAAGTCGCACAGGCGATTTCCTGGCTGCTGTCGGATTCTGCTTCCTACGTCACCGGCAGCTTTCTCGAGCTGGCGGGCGGAAGGTAAAACACATTTCTGCTCCCTCCTAAGCGCCTGCGGGCGCTTTTTTATGTCCAACCGGTCAATTCCACACAAACGGTCATTAACGGGCATTCAAAGGCCCGAGGAATTGTGACCGTTTGCAGATCTGTTGCTGTTCTGTTGCAACGCAAATAACGATTTAATGCCGTTCCCGCCACAGATCCAAACTTTAACATTTCATTTCTTCTCATCTTTTCGTGACAAATATCACAGGTCGACGGTGGCAGAAAATGCGCACGGTCGCCTTTGAGGCACTGCGCATTCTGCAAACATCCGGCTGCGTATCCTATTTGACATCGGGAAAGAGGAATCAACACATGCTGCCAGTAGAGCGACATCGATATATCACCGAAATTCTCAGCCAGCGCGGACGCATTCTGGTGCAGGAAGTGGCCCAGTTATGCCGTATCTCTCTGGAGACCGCGCGGCGTGACCTGGCGTTGCTGGAAAAGCACGGCGTGTTATTACGCAGCCATGGCGGCGCGGTGTACAGAGAACATTCGACGGCGGAAAAAACCTACGTGCCGTCGCAGATTGAACAGGGTGAGTCCTTTCGTGATCGCAGTAATCAGTCACCTGACAGTAAAACGCGTATCGCCAAACGGGCATTGCAACTGATTAATCCCGGCGATTGCTTGCTGCTCGACAGCAGTTCCAGCAGTTGGTTTTTGGCGCGCCAGATGCCTGATATCCAACTGGTGGTACTGACCAACTCGGTGCACATCATTCAGACGCTGGCGGTGAAAGCTAACGTACGCGTGATCGGGCTGGGGGGAGAATACTCGGCGAAATATGAAGATTTCGTCGGTGTGCTGGCCGAACAAATGCTGAAAGAGTTCGTCATCAACAAACTGTTTTTCTCCTGTCACGGGATCAGCCACGAAGGCGGCATCCGTGAAAGCAATGAACATCATGCGCGGCTGAAACAGCAAATGCTGCTTTCCTCCGAGCATAAAATTTTGCTGGCTGACTCCAGCAAATTCGGCCGCCGCTCCTTTGCGCGGATCTGCCACTACCGGGAAATCGACACACTGATAACAGACCATCTGGAGGATGAAGAATTCCGCCAGGAACTGGCCTGGAGCAACGTTAACGTGATTGAAGTTTCTCCGTCACCCCTACAGAAAAAAACTAAAAACAGCCGCAACGATCCGTTAGCTGCGGCAAATAACTGACCTCCCAGGAGAGTAAACATGATCAAGAAATCCGTTCTTGCCTGCCTGTTCGCCACAGCCATGTTGTCCCTGTCTGCGCATGCCGCCGACAAAATTCGTATGGGCGTGGTGGTGAAAGTCGGCGGTAACGCCTGGTTCAACGCAATGGAAGCCGGGATCAAAAGCGAAGCGGCCAAACGTGGTATCGACGCGTGGCAGGTCGGGCCGACCAGTGCGGATCCGGCATTGCAGGTGCGTGCGATTGAAGATCTGATCGCCCAGAAAGTGGATGTGATCGGTGTGGTACCCAACGACGCCCGCGTGCTGGAGCCGGTACTGAAACGTGCGCGTGACGCCGGGATCAAAGTCATCGTGCATGAATCACCGGATCAAAAATATGCCGACTGGGATTTCGAAATGGTCGATGCAACACAGCACGGTATTAATCACATGATTGCTCTGGCGCAGTGCATGAAAGAAAAAGGCGATTACGCGGTGTATGTCGGCAGTCTGACCGTGCCGCTCCATCAGAAATGGGCCGATGCGGCCATTAATTACCAGAAAGCACATTATCCGGATATGCATCTGGTGGGTGACAAATTTGGTGTCGGTGAGTCTCTTGATGACAGCATCCGTACCACCAACGACCTGATGTCTAAAGACGCCAACCTGAAAGGTATTCTGGCGATTGGTTCACAGGGACCGATTGGCGCAGGCCGCGCGGTACTTAATCGTGGCAAAACTGACGACGTCTGTGTGTTCGGGCCGTTCAGCCCGGGGCAGGGTGCCAGCCTGGTGAAAGCCGGAGCCATCAAAGGCGGCTTTATCTGGAACCCGATGATCGCGGGTGAAGTCTTTGTGCGCATCGCCGAGAAGCTGGAAAAAGGCGAAAAAATCACTGACGGCATGACCATTGAAGGCATGGGCAAAGTGAAAGTGGACGAGGCAACGCACACCATTCTGGGCAATGAAACCGAAAGCCTGGATAAAGCGAACCTGCCAAAACTGGTCAAAATGGGGCTGTAATCATGGCAATCTCCGAGATCATTCAAACAGACAACACGCCGCTGATTGATGTGCAAAATCTGTCGGTAACGTTTGGCGGACAGCGTGCGCTTAATGACATTTCCCTGCGGCTGATGCAGGGCGAAGTTCACTGCCTGGCGGGCACAAATGGCTGCGGGAAAAGTACGTTGATCAAAGTGATCTCGGGGGTTTACCAGCCGGATAACGGTTGCCTGATCACGCTCAGTTCGCCGTCTGAGGGTAGCCAGAGTTTCAGCAAGTTGTCTCCGGATCAGGCGCGGCAGTTTGGCGTACAGGTGATTTATCAGGATCTGTCGCTGTTTCCGAATCTCAGCGTGTTCGAAAATATTGCTTTCGACCACAACTTACAGGGGCTGATGGGCTGGTACCGCCCGTCACGCCTGCGGGAAACGGCCCGGCGTATTCTGACCGAGTTGAATTATTCGCTCGATCTCGACAGTAAAGTCTCGTCGCTGCCAATTGCCCAGCGTCAGCAGGTGGCGATTTGCCGTGCGCTGGTGGCGGATGCGCGTTTAGTGATTATGGATGAGCCGACCGCCTCGCTGACCCGTACAGAAGTTAATCAGCTGTTGCGTACCGTGCATTATCTGAAAAGCAAAGGGATCAGCGTGGTGTTCGTCAGCCATCGTCTCGATGAAGTGCTGGAGATTTCCGACAGCGTGACGGTTATCCGTGACGGCAAAAAAGTCGGCACTTTCCCGGCGTCTGAGGTCAGCAGCGAACGCCTGACCGAACTGATGACCGGCCTGAAACTCGATTACCGCCTGAAAGCCGCCAACATGAATGACGAGCGCATCATGCTGGAAACCGACAAACTCAGCCGCGCAGGCCAGTATCACAATGTCAGTTTCAAACTGCACGCCGGTGAAGTGCTCGGTTTATGCGGCCTGCTCGGCAGCGGCCGCACCGAACTGGCGCTCAGCCTGTTTGGCATGACCAAACCGGACAGCGGCAAAATCTATCTCGACAGCAAACCGGTACGTTTTCGCAGTCACGAAGACGCGATCAAATCGGGCGTCGGTTACGTGTCGGAAGATCGCCTGACGCTCGGCCTGATCCAGCAACAGTCGGTCGGGGACAACACCGTGCTGGCGATCATGGATCAGCTGCGCAGCCGTTTTCACCTGATCGACGAATACCGCAAAAACAAAATCATCCAGCAGTGGATCGAGAAACTCGGCGTCAAAGTGGCGAACCCCGATCAGGCGATCTCCACGCTTTCCGGCGGCAATCAGCAAAAAATCGTGCTCGCGAAATGGGTGCTGACACAGCCGAAAATCCTGATCCTCGATTCACCCACTGTCGGCGTCGATGTCGGTGCCAAAGCCAGCATTTATCAGCTGATCCATCAGCTGGCAGAAGAGGGTATTTCCATTCTGCTGATTTCCGACGAGGTGCCGGAGGTCTATTTCAACTGCGACCGTGTGCTGCATTTCTCTGAAGGCACGGTAATCGGAGAATATCTGCCGGGTACGATTACCCAGCAACAACTTGCGGAGGCGGTCAATGCTTAAGCTCAGCCGGTTACGTCCGTCCGGCAACGAAGGCTATTTAGCCTGGGTGCTGCTGGCGGTTATTGTCACTTTTTCCTTACTGACCCCTCAGTTTCTGACGTTACAGAACCTGCTGGATCTGACCGAAAGCTACGCTGTCAGTGGTATTTTTGCCCTCGGTCTGTTTGTGGTACTGGTGACGGGCGGTATCGATATTTCGTTTGCCGCCGTCGCCTCCGTGGTGCAGTACGCCATCGCCACGCTGGCGATCCATTACGGTCTGAGCAACCCGGCCGGCAGCATTTTGCTGGCTATCGCCATCGGTACTGTGCTCGGGATGATCAACGCCATTCTGATCTACTGCCTGCGCATCGTGTCAATCATCGTCACCATCAGTATGCAGTCGCTGCTGTTCGGCATGCTGATGTGGCTGACCAACGGCACCAGTTTGTACGACCTGCCGGACTGGCTGACCACGCCGATCCGCGTGCTGCCGTTCAGCGTGGGTGAGCAGCATTATCAGATTGGGTTGCCCGTCGTGGTGATGCTGGCGGTTGCCGCACTGAGCTGGGTGCTGCTCAATAAAACCCATCTCGGACGCCAGTTGTTTGCCGTCGGTGGCGACCAGGAATCGGCGCGCCGTATTGGCATCCGTGTCGGTTTACTGCATTTGTTTGCCTATGGCTATCTCGGCGCCATGGCGGCGATTGGCGGGCTGGTGCAGGTCTATCGCGTCGGTGAAGTGGTACCGAATGCGCTGGTCGGCGGCGAGCTGGATGTGCTGGCGGCGGCGGTGCTCGGGGGTGCCAGTCTTAACGGCGGCAAAGGCAGCGTGGTCGGCACATTGATGGGCGTGTTCCTGATCGGCGTGCTGAAAAACGGCCTCAACCTGATTGGTGTTTCCAGTTACTTCATGAACATCGTCATCGGCGTGGTGATCGTCGCAGCCATCACCGTCACCCATTATAAGAAACGCAAAGAAACCGAAGTCGGCTTCGCCTGAGGAAAACCGCTATGTTCGCAAAAAGCAGAAATGTGAGTCTTAAAGCGAAGCCCGATGCGCGGCCTCGTCTGAAAATGGCTGCCATAAAAATCGATAACACCACGCTCGGATTATCGCTGTTATTGCTGGTGGTGATCATCGGCTTCAGCCTGGCGATGCCGGGGCGATTCTTCAGTGACGCCACCTTTATGAGTGTCGCCTTCCAGCTTCCGGAACTCGGCTTACTGACGCTGGCGATGTTTATCCCGATCCTCAGCGGCGGCCTGAACCTGTGCATTATTGCCACTGCTAACCTGACCAGTTTACTGATGGCGTGGGTGTTTCTGACCTGGCTGCCGCCTGATGCCAGTATGGCCATGCAGGCGGTCTGGCTGACCGTGGCGCTGGTTGGCGCGATGATTCTGGCGCTGGTGATTGGCATGCTGACCGGTGCGCTGGTGGCATATGTCGGTGCGCATCCGATTCTGGTGACGCTGGCGACCATGACCATGGTCAATGGTGTCGGTATCTATCTTTCACGCGGTGCGGCGATCAGTGGTATGCCGGATATCGTGCGCTTTATCGGGGCGGAAACCCTGCTCGGTGTGCCCGTTCCGCTGATTATTTTCCTGCTGACGGCGGTGTTAATCGCGGTGTTTTTAGAACGCACCCGTCTCGGCAAATACATCTACATGAGTGGCAGCAACATCAACGCCACTCATTTCAGCGGCGTGAATACGCACCGTGTGCTGATCGCCATCTATGTCATTTCCAGCATGTTATGTGTGATTGCCGGGCTGATTATGATGGCGCGTTTTAACTCGGCGCGCATGGGCTACGGCGATTCATACCTGCTGCTGACGGTGCTCGCCATTATTCTCGGCGGCACGGATCCGAACGGTGGTTTCGGTAAAGTGGCGGGCGTCGTGCTTTCGCTGATTGTCCTGCAGGTGATTTCCACCGGCCTGAACCTGATGAATGTCAGCCCGCATTTCAGCCTGGCGATGTGGGGCGCGGTATTGATTGTGGTGCTGGCGCTGAAATTCTTCCGCAGCCGTTATCTGCAAAAAAGGGCGGGGCGAATGAGCGCTGCCAAAGCGCGGGCGGCTCAACCTTAACGACTCTTTTTACATTGCCTCTGACTTAGGAAAACACCATGGAATACAAAATTTCTCCGTCGCTGATGTGCATGAGCCTGATCGACATTAAACAACAGCTTGAGGTGCTGAACCGCCGCGCTGACATGTTGCATATCGACATCATGGACGGTCATTACGTTAAAAACATTACGCTGTCGCCGTTCTTTATTGAGCAAATCCGTCCGCATACGCCGCTGATTCTGGACGTGCATATGATGATAGAAAATCCGGCTGACTTTATCGAACCCATCGCCAAAGCCGGTGCCGATTTTATCTGTCCGCACGCCGAAACCATTAACCGCGACGCATTCCGCATCATCAGTCAGATCCGCTCGCTGGGTAAAAAAGTGGGTGTAGTACTCAACCCGGCGACGCCGGTGGAGTACATCCAGCACTACATTCATCTGCTGGATAAAATTACCGTGATGACCGTGGATCCGGGTTATGCCGGTCAGCCGTTCATCCCTGAAATGCTCGGGAAGATCGCGCAGCTGCGGGATCTCAAACAGCAAAAAGGCTACCGCTATCTGATCGAAATTGACGGCTCCTGCAACCTGCGAACCTATCAGGATCTGATGGGCGCAGGCGCGGAAGTGCTGATCGTCGGCAGTTCCGGCCTGTTCACGCTGGACAGCGATCTGGATGTTGCCTGGGACAAAATGCTCGATCAGATGCGTCAGGCGCGTCACGCAGCCTGAGGGCAGGAGAGCCGTATGCCGCATTTTCTTGGAGTTGATGTCGGGGGAACGAATACCCGTTTAATGCTGATGGACAGCCAGCAAAATTTTCGCGGCTACCACAAAACGCCGACCCAAAGCTGGGCGGGGCAGTCCGATCCGTTACAGGGGCTGGAAAGGCTGATCACAGCGTATTTGCAGGCGCAGGATCCGCACCACCAGGTGGCACAGGTAATGCTCGGGCTGCCGGGCGTATTGTCCCGCGACCGGCAAACTGTGTTGTCGCTGCCGTTCATTTCGGCGCTGGATAATCAGCCGGTGGCGACGCTGCTCTCGGAAAGGTTACATTTGCCGGTGGCGATGGACAAAGACGTTAACCATCTGATGTGGTGGGATTTAACGCAACACAACACACTGCCGGATGTTGCCGTCGGTCTGTATCTTGGCACTGGGCTTGGCAACAGTTTGTGGATCAACGGTGATTTTTATCACGGCGCACACGGCGGCGCAGGCGAACTGGGGCACATTCCTCTGGCAGAGAATTCACTAGACTGCCCGTGCGGTAAAACCGGCTGCGTTGAGACACTGACCTCCGGCAACTGGCTGACAGGCTGGGCGCAGCAACACGCGCCACAAACGCCGTTCGCCGAACTGTTTGTGCGCCATGCCGGGCATGTGGATTTAACCGAATTTGTGGCACGGCTGGCACGCACGGTGGCCAGCGAAATGAACATTCTTGATCCCGAATATTTAGTGCTGGGTGGCGGTGTGCTGGCGATGAAAAAGTTTCCGCTGGCTGAACTGGAACAGCAATTACGCAGCCATTTACGCAGTCCGTTTCCGGCTAACGATCTCACCATTCATTTCAGCGCCGTCACCGATGAAACCGGTTGCCGTGGCGCGTGTTTAGCCGCACAGCGTGTTTTTCCGTCGCAGCCAGCTCTGGCCGCCGGTACATTATCCTTCAGGAGAGAGGCATGAACAAAGGCAAGGTATGCGTATTTGGTTCTTTCAACCTCGATATTGTCGCAGGCATGGCGCGTTTCCCGAAACCGGGAGAATCCCTGATCGCCCGCAACAGCATGATGGGCGCGGGCGGCAAGGGCGCGAACCAGGCCGTCGCCGCGCTGCGTGCCGGTGCGCGGGTACATTACATCGGTAAAGTCGGCCGCGATGATTTCGGCATGTTTGCCCGCCGCCACCTTGACGGTGCCGGTTTTGATGCCGTCACGTTATTTTCCACCAGCGAATGCCCGACCGGTAACGCACTGATTTATGTCGCCGGAGCCGATGCTGAGAACATGATTGCTGTCGATCCGGGTGCAAACCTGACGGTTACCGACGAGGAGGTTGAACAGTGCCGTCCGGCTGTCGCCGCCGCCGATATCCTGCTGACGCAGCTCGAAAACAACCTGTCTGCGATTGAAAAACTGATCGGTATCGCCAGGGATAACGGCACCTACATTATCCTCAATCCTGCGCCGTTTCAGCCGGTGTCTGACCATCTGCTGTCACAGGTGGATTTACTCACGCCGAATGCCACGGAATGTACGCTGCTGACGGGGATAGACGTACATGATCTTCCTTCCGCCGGCCGCGCTGCCCAGGCGCTGCACGATAAAGGGATCCGGGCGCTGATCATCACCTTAGGCACGCAGGGCGCGCTGCTTTCTGTCAACGGCGAAACGCAGATTATCCGGGCCTGCCCGGCGACCCCGGTCGATACCACCGGTGCAGGCGACGCCTTCAACGGTGCGCTGGCCTCACAACTCGCCGCCGGCGCCACACTCCCCGACGCCGCGCAATTCGCCTCCGCTTACGCCTCTGTTTGCGTGGAAAGGGCGGGTGCGGCGGCATCAATGCCGACATATGAAGAAGCGCGTGAGCGGATGGGGGTTGTGGTGGTTTGAAGCAGGGTTGCCTTTTGCCCCTGCGAAGGTTGCGAGTTTTTCTTGCTCCTCCCCTTCGCAGGGGAGGGAGCCGGACTGCGTTATTCCTGCGAGACATCTTCCAGATTTCAGAGTAACTCCCTGTAAATCCATCCAGCCCGTTTCATTCAGAAAATATCAGGAATATAGTCGTTTCGCTGCGGAAGAACCGTAGTCAGAATTAGCGTTCTGGATCAGATTTACTCGATTGCACTGTGGCATAATGCCGCAGGTTTTGAGTCACCTGTAAATTATGGTGGTTCAGGCAGGGGCTTCTCAGAAGCGCCGGTTTTCGAGTCCGGTAACGCTAACTCTGTCTGAGCCACCACCCGAGGTTAGCGTCTCGTGTGGGGCAAAACATACTTTACTCGAGACTTTAAAATGACCGATTCAATTACCGAAACCAACCATCCCGACAATTCCCTCACCGTTTTCCGCGGCCTGATTGCTGATCTGGATCTGAGCGATTTCACCGATCCCCAGCTTTACGATCTGGGCGCTGTCGCGTCTGAATCCGCCGAAGGACTTTGCCACGGTTTGCTGTGCCTGAGTGAAGGGCTGGAGAATAGCGAACTGTTGCCGCCGGAAGGCGTATCGCAAGTGAGCGCGTATCTGAAAGCCTCGGCGCATCTGCTTCCGGCACTGTTTGAATTGTCAGAGAAGGCGGGGATTGCGCTGGTGAGAAATAAAACGCAGGTATAAAAACCCTCCCTCAGCAAACGCTGAGGGTTTATCTTTTGCTCCTTTCCCTCTCACGAGGGGAAGGCTGGGAGGCCGGGTGTGGGTTTCGTGCAAGTTTTAAGATAAATATAAAATATACTCCATGTGTATTTATGTGTTTTTTTGTATGATTGAAGCTAATTCGTTTGTATTTATAAGCTTCATTTTAATGTAAAAATGATTAATGCTTGCGTGGTTTTTATTTTAATATGTGGTAATGAGGGACCAAACTCCCATTGGGATGATCCTAAAGACCAGACATGGATAAGAGCAGGGATTGATTATGCAAAAAGAACGGGTTTTTAGGAAAAGGTATATTTTTATCGTGTTGGTTATAGTTTTTTTTGGATATTTAATTAAGGTGGTATCAGATTTTTCACCTTATGAACAAACGATTATACGAAAGGAAAGTATAGGCGAGTTTACTACCCTTTATGTGACTGAAGGTAGTGCGGGAGCAACGACCCAAAATACGTATAAATATTATCTTTATCCATCTCTAAAAACAGAGAAAGAGTTTCTGGCGGATGTCAGAGATTATCCTTCTGTTCTTTTTACTTCAGATTCAAATGTCCAAATGCAATTGAAGGGCAGATATCTCTATTTTACAGTTAAAGGAACTATTTATAGTTTTACCAACCAATCTGATTCTGTCTTTATATACCTCAACTCAGCCCCATTTTAGTGGGGTTGTATCCGCATGTTACCGTTCAATCTGACACCCGACCTCTATTTGTTCAGTAACATTGCTCATATTTCATTCAAATAACCATCACATTCCCGCCATGTGGCTGACACAAATGCAGGACAGGATAGGCACCTTATTTCGCTGACCGGTACCCTGTAATGCGCCGCACGTTGTTCCCTTATCTGATTTTGCTGCCGACGCTGATTTTTCTGTTTTTATTTACCTATTACCCCTTATTTCAGTCAGCGATGGACAGTCTGTTTGACAGCCGTCTGTCGTCAGACGCGCCGCCGTTTGTTGGCCTGCAAAACTATCTGCGCCTGATCCAGGATTCAGTCTTCTGGCGTGCGCTGCTCAATAATCTGGCGTACATCCTGATGACCGTGGTCCCCGGCATTATTCTGGCGCTGCTGCTGGCGGTCGCGCTGTGGGAAAACACCTCGCTGAACCGCTGGCTGCGTACCGCGTTTTTCTTCCCGATGATTATCCCGCTGGTCAGTGCTGCTACCTTGTGGTTGTTCATTTTCATGCCCGGTATGGGGCTGCTGGATTACTACCTGGCCAAAGTATTCGGGCCGATGAATAACAATTACCTCGGCATGAGCAACAGCGCACTGATTGCGCTGAGTGTGATCGGCGTGTGGAAATTTGCCGGCTATTACATGCTGTTTTTCCTCGCCGGATTGCAGTCAATCCCCGCCTCAGCACGCGAAGCGGCGCTGATGGAAGGCGCGTCGCGCCCGCAGGTTTTCTTCTATATCACGTTGCCGCTTTTGCGCCCGACCATCAGTTTTGTGGTCACTATCGCGCTGATTTATTCGATTACCCAGATAGATCATGTCGCGGTGATGACGCAGGGCGGGCCGAATAACGCCACCACCGTGCTGCTGTATTACATCCAGAGTCTGGCGAATGACACCCACGATTTAGGCAAAGCCTCGGCGGCGACATTCCTGACGCTGGTGCTGCTGTTTGGTTTTTCGATGCTGAACCTGCGTGTGCTGGAAAGAGGAGCTCACTATGAGCGTTGAAACGTCTGAAGTGCCGGTGATGACCGGCAAAAAATCCCGTCAGGGCGCGCGTTCACCATCGATGTTATTGCGCGGTGCGCGTCGTTCGACGCTGCCGGTTTTATTGTTGTGCGCCGCGTTTTTATGGATGGCGCCTTTCCTGTGGATGCTGTCGTCGGCTTTCAGTGAAAGCAGTTTTGCGCCGGATATGGCCTCGCTGTTACCGCGTTTCCCGCTGACGTTGCAAAACTTCCGCGATGCGTGGGACAGCGCCGACTGGCTGCGGCTTTACGCCAATACCCTCTTTTTCTCCTTCGGCACCTTTCTGGTTCAGCTGGTGACCATCACCACTGCCGGTTACGTGTTCGCGTATCACGAATTTCGCGGCAAACAGACGCTGTTCTATCTGTTGCTGATTCAACTGATGATCATGCCCGTCATCATGATGGTACCGAACATGATGATCCTCAAACAGTTCGGACTGCTCAATACCCTGACCGGCGTGATGATGCCGTACTTTGCCTCGGCGTTTGGTGTGTTCCTGATGCGTCAGGCGTTTCTCAGCATTCCCCGTGAAATCGAAGAGGCTGCGCTGATGGAAGGCTGCCGCTGGTGGCAGGTGGTGTTCCGCGTACTGATCCCCATGTCGTGGCCCGCCATCCTGGCCTTTGCCACCGTCAGCATTACCTATCACTGGAATGAATACCTGTGGCCGCTGATGGTACTTAATGACCCGGATAAACAGGTGCTGACCGTCGGGCTGGTGTCTTTCGCGATGGGCGCAGAGTCAGGCGGACAATGGGGGTTAATTACCGCCGGCACGCTGATGGTGTGCCTGCCGCTGATGCTGGCGTTCATTATTTTTCAGAAACAATTCCTGAAAAGCTTCGGTTTTTCCGGGATCAAATAAAGGAGTCATCCATGTTTTTAGCTCAGATTTCTGACATGCACTTTCGCAGCGATGGCCGCAAACTGTATGACTTTATCGATGTGAACGGCTGCAACGCCGAAGTGGTCAGCCAGCTGAATGCGCTGGAAGAACAACCGGATGCGGTAGTGATCACCGGTGATATCGTTAACTGCGGTCTGCCGCAGGAATATGAGGTGGCGCGTCGCACGCTGGGCAATCTGCGTTATCCGCTGTACATCATTCCCGGCAACCACGACGACAAAGCACAGTTTCTGGAAGCGTTGCATTCGCTGTGTCCGCAGCTCGGCACCGATCCGCAAAACATGCATTACGCCATTGATGATTTCCCGATGCGTCTGCTGTTTATCGATTCGAGCCTGGCCGGAGAATCGAAGGGGTTCCTGACGCTGGAAACGCTGGCGTGGCTGGAAGGTCAGCTGGAGCAGGGGGGCGATAAGCCGACGGCGGTGTTTATGCACCACCCGCCGGTGAAAGTCGGCTCGGCACAGATGGACGCCATTTCGTGTGAAAACGGTGACCAGCTGCTGGCGCTGATTGATCGCTTTCCGTCGCTGGTTCGCGTGTTCTGCGGCCACACGCACCGTCTGATTTTTACGCAGTACAAACAGACGATCATCACCACCATTCCCGGCACGGTACATCAGGTGCCGTATTATCATCATAATCCGGCACCGTTTTATAACCTCGAGCCGGCGGCCTGCGTGATGCATCGTCTGGTGGATCACACCGGGCTGGTCAGTTATCTGCATCCGTTGTCACAATATCCCGGCCCCTATCTTTATGATGCGCAAATCAGTTGCCCGGTGGACTTTCAATGATGTCTGGCATTCGTCTGGAAAATATTACCAAACAGTTTGAAGGCAGCACGGCAGTGAATCAGCTGTCGCTGGAAATCACCGACGGTGAATTTCTGGTGCTGGTCGGGCCATCGGGTTGCGGCAAAAGTACCTTGCTGCGCCTGCTGGCCGGTCTGGAAGAGGTGAGCGACGGGCGCATTATACTCGACGGTAAGGATATCGCCGGGCTGTCGCCGCGCGAGCGCAATTTCTCGATGATCTTCCAGAACTACGCGCTGTTCCCGCACATGACCGTTGAACAAAACATCACGTTCGGCATGCGGATGCGCAATGAGCCGAAACATCTGCATCAGGCACGGGTAGATCGCGTCGCCGGATTATTACAGCTCGGGCCCTTGCTCAAACGCAAACCCGGCAAGTTATCCGGCGGTCAGCGGCAGCGGGTGGCGATGGCGCGCGCTATTGTGCGCGATCCTAAGTTGTTTCTGATGGATGAGCCGCTGTCGAATCTTGATGCACGCCTGCGCACGGAAGTGCGTGACGGTATCATGCAACTGCATAAACAACTGAAAACCAGCACTGTTTACGTCACCCATGATCAGATGGAAGCCATGACCATGGCGGACAGGATCGCCGTGCTGGATAAAGGCCACCTGCAACAAATTGGCGCACCGGAAAGGTTGTATGCGCATCCGGCCAACCTGTTTGTCGCCGGGTTTATCGGCACACCGTCGATGAATCTGTTTTTACTGCCGTGTGCTGATGGCATGCTGACGGTCGAAAATCAGCCGGTTCATCTGCCGCAAACTGAGCATGCGCAGACACTCAATGAGGTGTATCTGGGCATCAGACCCGAACACATCAGCGACCAGCCTGCGGAAGGTGAAAGCCTGCAATTGCAGGCGACACTGACCTACCGCGAGTTGCTCGGCGCGGAGTATTTATGTCACGCCGACACGGCGATCGGGAAAATCCGCTACGTCCGTAAAAATCTGTTGCGGGAAAACAGCGGGAATATTCCACAACCCGGCGACCGCATCACATTGCATTTTTCTTTGCACGATCTTCATCTTTTTTCAGGCCAAAACCAGCAAAACCTGCACCGGGAGAATCACCATTATGCGTAACGTTCATGCGCTGGCGCTCGCCATCGGCTTGATTGCCGCGGGCACCGCCTCCGCCAAAGAAAATATCGATTTCATGTTCCCGGCGCCGGTTGACGGCAAACTGACCCTGGAAATGACCCGCGTTATCAAAGAGTTCAACCAGTCACAAAATGATATCGAAGTGCGCGGGATTTTTACCGGTAACTACGACACCACCAAAGTCAAAGCCGAAGCGGCGGCTAAATCAGGCCAGCCACCGGCGCTGGTGATTATGTCTGCTAACTTCACGGCGGATCTGGCGATTAAAAATGAAATTTTGCCGATGGATGAGCTGTTCAAATTCGGCGATCAGAAAGCCACGCCATTTCTGACGCAAAATTTCTGGCCTGCCCTGCGTCAGAACGCACAGGTTAACGGCGTGACCTATGCCATCCCGTTCCATAACTCGACGCCTATTCTTTATTACAACAAAGACATGTTCGCCAAAGCGGGCATTACCGCACCGCCGAAAGACTGGGATGAATTGCTGGCAGATTCGAAAAAGCTGACGGACTCGGCGAAAGGCCAGTGGGGCATCATGCTGCCGTCAACCAATGATGATTACGGCGGCTGGATTTTATCGGCACTGACCCGCGCCAACGGCGGCCAGTACTACAATGCCGATTATCCGGGCGAAGTCTATTACGACAAACCGTCCACACTGGGGGCACTGCGCTTCTGGCAGAATCTGGTATATCGCGACAAAGTGATGCCGCCGGGGGTGCTGAACTCGAAACAAATCAGCGCGGCATTTTTCTCCGGTAAACTCGGCATGGCGATGCTCAGTACCGGCGCGCTGGGCTTTATGCGTGAAAACACCAAAGATTTCGAGCTGGGCGTAGCCATGATGCCTGCCCAGGTGCGTAACGGTGTCACCATCGGCGGGGCGAGTCTGGTAAGTTTTAAAGGCATTTCCGACGACCAGAAAAAAGCCGCCTACACTTTCCTGCAATATCTGGTCAGCCCGAAAGTTAACGGTGCCTGGAGCCGCTTTACCGGCTATTTTTCACCGCGTATGGCGTCCTATGACACACCGGAAATGAAAGATTACCTGGCAAAGGATCCGCGTGCAGCGATTGCGCTGGAGCAGCTGAAATACGCCTATCCGTGGTATGCGACGTATGAAACCGTAGCCGTACGTCAGGCGATGGAAAATCAGCTGGCGGCACTGGTCAATAATGAGAAAGTCACGCCGGAAGCGGCGGCGGCACAGGCACAGAAAGACGCCGATACCCTCCTGAAACCTTACGTGGATTCCACGACACTGAATGTTCCTAAGTAGTTGATCTTGCGCCTTCCCCTCTCACGAGGGGAAGGGTTTTATTATTTCAGCCAGCCCTGTTGATGGGCATTATCCAGATGACTGCGGATATGCAGCCACAGTTCAGGATGGATATCGGCGATAAAGGCATTGCGGGCTAACACCTGCTCCAGACGGATATTATTTTCCACCCAGCTCTGACCCTGATTATTCAGGTTCATGACCATCGGCATCACACGGTCGATCACCAGCGCAAAGCGTGCTTCCGGCGTTTCACCCGCTTCGTATTCATCCCACAAATCCAGGAACTGACGGTCGAGCGGCGCGGGCAAAAGGCCGAACAGACGTTTCGCTGCGATGATTTCCTGATCCTGAACTGCCGCGCGGGCAGCGAGATCGTAAACCAGCACGTCACCGGCATCAATTTCCACGATGTCATGGATCAACGCCATGCGGATGACTTTATTAATATCAATACCTGCCGGCGCAAAAGGTGCCAGAGACATCGCTGCCACGGCGAAATGCCAGCTATGTTCCGCGGAATTTTCCTGACGCTCAGTGCCTAAAACTTTTGTGCGACGTTGCACGCTTTTCAGCTTGTCGATTTCCATCAGGAACTGAAAAACTTCAGTCATGGCACCGAAATCCAGCGGGGAAGTTGCTACAGACATAGTCAAACCTTAGTCATATTGACAGCATTGTTAATGGCGTTATCAGAGATTTCCGGTACACCTTAGTCCCTTGATGACAAAAAATCATGTTTTTGGGTGCGGTCAGCATCGTTCTTTTCTGAATGCCATGAGGAGAAATTATAAGCAAAGTGAATGAATTGAAGGGATTCCAGACGGTGTCACTCTGAAATGATGATCCTGATAAGGGACTGTAACATCGGGAAATACTCGTTTTAAGCTTACAGGTGTACACTGGAATAATTCTCAGCTACTCTGTCTGCGGTATGATTTATAATCAGCCGTTATAAGCAACCGGATTTGAAGCGCTTTTATATTCTTTTAACGTATTTTGCCTGGAGGGTTCTCAACGTATGGGTAAGTTGTCTCCATCACCACAGGGATATCCGTGGGCTGAAGAGATTGCCAACAGCCTCAGTCACGGCGTGGGTCTGATTTTCGGGATTGTCGGATTGGTGCTATTGCTGGTTCAGGCAGTAGGCGATAACGCCAGCGCCATGGCGATCACCAGTTACAGTTTGTACGGCGGCAGCATGATTCTGCTGTATCTGGCCTCCACGCTGTATCATGCGATACCGCATCAGAAAGCCAAATACTGGCTGAAAAAACTTGATCACTGCGCGATTTATTTACTGATCGCCGGTACCTACACGCCGTTCCTGCTGGTCGGGCTCAATTCTCCTCTGGCGAAAGGATTAATGGCGGTGATCTGGGGGCTGGCGCTGTTCGGCGTGATTTTTAAACTGGCGTTTGCGCACCGTTTTGAGGTGCTTTCCCTGGTCACGTATCTGACAATGGGCTGGCTGTCACTGATTGTGATTTATCAGCTGGCGACCAAACTTTCCCCTGGCGGTGTGATATTGCTGGCGCTGGGTGGCTTGATATACACGCTGGGCGTTATTTTTTACGCTTCAAAACGTTATCGGTTCGGTCACGCCATCTGGCACGGATTCGTGCTTGGCGGCAGTGCCTGCCACTTTTTAGCCATCTATTTTTACGTCTGACGTGTTTTCAGTCACGAAGGCGCTTTAAGAAAAGGAAACGCGGAGCCTGATGCTCCGCTTTTTTGTGCTCGCTATTTATGGGGCGTATCTGACCACCACTGGACCAGCGAGGGCACCGGCCGCAGATCGTAATGTGCCTCGCCCAGCAAATGATTAAGGATTTTTGCCGAGCGCCACGCGGTCAGCGTCAGTTGCCCTTCGGCACTGCCGTGGCTGTGGATCCCGGCATTCACTGCGTAAATGCGGTTCTGCTCCGGACCATCCCAGCGCAGATTGAAATTCGGCTGCAGCGGCAAATGTTGCTCGCGGTCATAAGGAATACGTGCCAGCAGCGGTTCAAGATAATCCGGTAAACCGGGGCGGTACCCGGTCGCCAGGATCACCATATCGGCACTGAAATGTTCCTCGCATTTTTCCAGCCCGTGCTTTGCCTGCAAACTGAAATCGCCAGCCGCATTACGCACGATATGATCCAATGCGCGGTGGGGCAACAAACGCACGTTACGCGGCTGATGCAGCACGTCGAAACGGTGGTAAAGCTGCTTATAGATGTCTTCCAGCGTGTGATAACTGATGCCGTCAGAAGGCAGTTTTTGCGTTTCTATTTCCTGCTCGCGCACCTCTTCCGGCAGCGTATAAAAGTAGTTCACATACTCTGGGGTAAAATATTCATTGGTGAAAATTGATTCATCCAGTGGCTGAAAATTAGGGCGCCGGGATATCCAGCTCAGTTCGGTGAATTCGCCCCAGTGGCCGCTCAGTGCGTTAAGAACGATGTCGGCACCGCTCTGTCCGCCGCCGACTACTACCACCCGTTTACCGGTGAAATCAGGCTCACGCAGTTCTATTTCTGCAGCATGAAAACAGTTATCCCCCAGTGCTGCCCGTGCCGGTTTAGGGATCCACGGTGCATGACCGGTGCCGAGGCAAATATTGCGCGCGCGGTGCTTGCCTTTTTCACTCTGCACGATAAATTCCTGCCGCTTATCGTCGAAATCAATCCGCTCAACCGGTTCGGAAAAATGCAAACCCGTAATGCGGTCGCACGCCCAGCGCAGATAATCGGAAAACTCATCGCGGCTGATGATCAGCTGTTCCGTGGCCAGAAAACGGTAAATTTTCTTCTGCTCAACCAGATAATTAATAAACGAGAATTCGCTGCGCGGCGCAACGGTAGTGACCAGATCCTGCAGGACGTAGGTCTGCATGGTCGCCGTGGGTAATAACATACCGGGATGCCAGCTGAATTCCGGGTTAGCGTCGAAGAAAGCAGCGTTGAGTTTTTCCGTGTCTTTTGCCATGGCGGCGAGACTGAGATTAAAGGGACCGATACCAATACCAACCAAATCCTTCACGGGCATCTTTCTATTCCTTATGTTTTTAGGATACTTTGGAAACAATGTTATTAAGCATAGGTCAGCCGACAGCGACTGGCCTTTTTCCCGATAGCTTATTGAAATATTGCTCTATGCATTCACTTTGCCTTTTCTTACTCAACGATTAAAAAGGATTTGCTATGACCCGCTTGCGTCGTTTTAAACAAGTTGATGTGTTCACCGCTGAGCCGCTCAAAGGCAATGCACTGGCCGTAATACTAGATTCGGAAGGGCTGACGGATGCCGAAATGTTTGCCATGGCCCGCTGGACCAATCTTGCGGAAACGGCGTTTGTGATCAAACCGACGTCACCCGAAGCGGATTACGGCGTGCGGATTTTCACTACAGACAAAGAGCTGCCGTTCGCCGGACACCCGACGCTGGGTACGGCATATGCGCTGTTGCAAAGCGGGCTGAAGCCTAAAAATTCTGGTTATCTGGTGCAGGAATGCGGTGTCGGGTTGGTGCAGGTAAAACAGCTGGCAGAAGGCGGTCAGGCATTTTCCGCTCCGCCTGCACAACTGAAACCGCTGGAGACTGAACATCATGCGTTGCTGGAAACCGCGCTGCGCGGCGGCAACATTCAGGCTGACGTCATGCCGGTATCGGTCGATATGGGCATCATCTGGCTGGTCGTGCGAATGGAAAGTGCGCAGGACTGTCTGAATATCACGGCCGATGCCGCCGCGGTCAGTCAGCTGCAAACACAGCTGGGGATTAACGGTATCGCAGTCTATGGTTTACACGATAAAAACGGCCCGGCGGATTATGAAGTGCGGGCGATTATCGACGAACACGGTGTGCTGAAAGAAGATCCGGTCACCGGCAGCGCCAATGCCTGTCTGGCGCGGGTGCTGAAAGCGGCGAATTTCCCGGATGGTGCGCATATGGCACAAACCTACCGCGTGCGTCAGGGAACGAAGCTCCAGCGCGATGGCCGCGTGACTGTCACCTTTGTGGATGGCGAACCGTGGATCGGCGGCGATAGCTGTACGCTGATCGACGGCACGTTAGATCTCTGATCAGCGGGGCATCAGCCCGTGTTGCGCCGTTTGTAACAGATGTATAAACGCCTGCATGTACGGTGTGGCATGCAGGTTATGGCGGTGCAGCAACCAGGTGCGGTTTTTTACCGTCGCGCCGTCCACTGTGATCGGGCGGCGGTAAAAATGCTCCGGCAGCGGTAAATAAGGAGCGACAATCGCGTAACCCAGTCCGTGTTCCACCATCGCCATGCACACTTCCAGTTTGTCGACTTCCATTGTGACAGTCGGTGCATGCGAAAAGTTGGCATTCCACCAGCGTTCAATCAGTTGCGTCACGTGCGCACCGTGGTGAATTTTTATCTGCGGCATGTGCGGCAACAGGGCGAAATCAAAATCCTGACTGTTGACCAGCACGTAATCATCTTCTTCAATCAGATGCTTGCTTTCCTTCCAGTTAAAATCGTCCTTCACCAGCGCGATATCAATTTCCCCGCGCAACAGCTTCTGAATGATCTCCTCGCTAAAACCGCTCATCAGATTCACACGGATCCCCGGATGTGTCTGCCGGAACTGGCTGAGCAATGGCGGAAGACGGTACGCCGCGTAGTTGCTCGACACGCCCAGTGAAATCTCTCCCTGCTGCTCCTGATCCAGACTGTGCAGATTGAGTTTCAGTTGCTGTAAATCATTGAGCACGGTGACGGCGTGTTGCGCGAGATATTCGCCCTGTGCGCTGAAGGTCAGCCCTTTTTGTCCTTCTTCAAACAGACGGATCGCCAGCTTGCGTTCAATCTGGCGTAAACGGTAACTGAGCGCGGGTTGTGAGGTATAAAGCTGTTCCGCCGCACGGGTGATATTTTTATGCTGATATACCGCCCGCAATATCAGCCAGTCTTTCTCGTTCATCGTTTTTCCGCCACCCGTAAAATCCTTCCTCCATAAAATATTTTTTGCGTAAAAAGCGCAACAGATAAAAAGGCTCAATTTGACCGGAAACAGTAAAAGCCCTATTTCTGTTGGTGTAGCGGCGCGTCATCGTCGCACCAAGTTGCATTCACCCGAAAATAATTTTTGGTCTTGCACCATCGCAGGGAATAAAACATGTCTGGTTGCACTACATCGGTTCATCACGCCAAAGAACAGAAAGCTGAGATTATCGCAGCTGTGGATTCTCTCGCAGCACAGGCCAGTGCGCTGGCGCTGAGCATTCATGCCAACCCTGAACTCAGCTTTGAGGAAGCCGAATCGGCAGCGGCACTGATTGCGCCACTGCGGGCGGCAGGATTTGAGATTGAGGTTCAGTCGGGCGGCTTGCCGACGGCATTCCGCGCGACGTTTGACAGCGGTAAGCCGGGCCCTGTGATCGCGTTGCTGGCGGAATACGATGCGCTGAAGGAACTGGGGCACGCCTGCGGACATAACCTGATTGGCACGGCATCCGTGACGGCCGCGCTGGCGCTGAAACAACAATCGCATCTGCTGACCGGCAAGCTGGAAGTGATCGGTACACCGTCAGAGGAAGAGGGCGGCGGGAAAATTATCCTCAGCGAGAAAGGCATTTTCGACCATGTCGACGCGGTGATGATGTTCCATCCGCGCGATAAAACCATGGTGGTACGCGGCGGGCTGGCATGTGTGGATGCGATATTTAAATTCTATGGCAAAGCGGCGCATGCGGCATCAGCTCCCCAGAACGGGATCAGCGCGCTCGATGCGGTGATCCACACCTTCAACGGCATTAATGCCCTGCGTCAGTTGTTCACCGACGATGTGCGCGTGCACGGCATTATTTCCGATGGTGGCAGTGCGACCAATATTGTTCCGGCTTATGCGGAAGCGAAATTCCTGATGCGCGCTGAAACGGTCAGGGGTCTCAGTACCGTCAAACAAAAAGTGTTTGATGCGGCGCGGGGTGCGGCGCTGATGGCTGGTGCGCGGCTGGAAATTGAAGAAGGGCTGACCTACGCCGAGCGCAATAACAACCTGACGCTGGCGGAATACTTTAAACAAAATCTGGACATCCTCGGCGTAGAAGTGGTTCCGCCGCCGCTCAGTGGCGGGATCGGTTCTTCTGATATCGGCAACGTCAGCCAGGTAACGGCGGCGATCCACCCGTATATCCGTATTGGTGATGTGCTGCCACATACACCGGAATTTGCCGAAGCTGCCGGTTCCGAAGCCGGCCTGCAGGCTATGTTGCAGGCGGCAAAAGCGCTGGCGATGACGACAGTTGATCTGTGTCAGGACGGCGCAAAACTTCAGGCCGTACGGGAAGAGTTTTTAAACTGGAAGTCCCGTTTTTAAGTTCACAATCAAAATAATAACCTTGGATATGAGGACAGGATAATGATGAAAAAAATACAAGTGGCTGCCCTTATGGCAATGATCTTGGGCAGCGCACTGGCGCATGCCGAAGGCGAAACGCTGCGTGTTGGCGCTGATTTAAGTTATCCGCCGTTCCAGTTCCGTGATGCTGCGGGGACGCCGACCGGCTTTGAAATTGATGTCACCAACGCCATCTGCAAAGAGATGAAAGTCAAATGTGACTATGTGGTCAGCAGCTTTGACGCGGAAATCCCTTCGCTGATTGCCAAAAAAGTGGATTTCATTTCGCCGCAGGGGGCGACCGAAAAACGCTGCAAAGTGATCGACTTCAGCGATTTTGTGTATCACATCCCGACCAAACTGGTGGTGCAAAAAGGCAGCCCGCTGTTGCCGACGCCGGAATCGTTGCAGGGTAAGCGTATCGCGGTTCAGCAGGGTTCGATTCAGGAAATGTATGCCAATACTTTCTGGCAGCCGAAAGGAGTGGATGTGGTGGCGTATGCCGATCAGGACACTATTTATCAGGATCTGGTGGCCGGACGCCTGGACGGTGCGCTCAGCCCGGCGGTGGCGGTGACTTTTGGCTTTCTCAACAAACCGGAAGGCAGGAATTTTACCCTGACCGGCCCGGAAGTGCGTGACGATAAACTGTTCAGCATCGGTTCGTCGTACGGCCTGCGTAAAGGCGATGATCACATCAAAAAACTGCTCAATGACGGCCTGGCAAAAATCATGGCTGACGGTACCTGGGAAAAGATTAAGACCCATTACTTCGGTCCGCTGGACATATCGGTTCATCAGGAAAAGGTTAAATAATCATGGGATTGCGCCAGCCGGTTCGTGAATTTTTATTACCCCTGATGGATGGGCTGCTGCGTGAATTTTCCACGTTGCACCGGCTTTCCGGCTGCGATGATGCGGAGCGGGCGGCGCAGCACATGGTGTCTGTGTTGCAGGAGCAAGGTCTGGATGCGCGGCTGTTGCATTGCCCGCTGTATCTCAGCGATCCGCTGGCCGGAAGGTTGCGTCTGCCTGAGTTTCCGCAATGGCAGTGCAATGCCAAAACCCGTTCATTCTCGGCACATTGCCCGCAGGGCGTGGAGGGGCACGGCTATTACGATGCCGGTGCCTGTAAATCACGTACGGATCATGAATGGCAACGTTGGGCGCAGGAGGTAAAAGGCAAAATCGTGATTGCCGGCCAGGGTTTTGAAGATTATGTACAACGCCTGTGTGCCGCAGGTGCCGCCGGACTTATTCATATTTGGGGCTCGGCTGAAACAGCGTTGCATGAAGAAACTGTCGGACCGGTCTGGGGAACGCCCGAACCGGATGATTTTCTGCGTTATCCGCGCCTGCCGGTGATTTCCGTTAATCACCAGGACGGTCAGCATTTGTTAAAGAAGTTACAGCAACATCCGCTGATGAGGCTGGAAATTGCCACGGAACTGAATTTTCACGTCGCCGGATGCAGCATGCCGGTGGTGGATATTCCCGGCAGTACGCCGGAATTCGTACTCCTCTCTTCACATTACGATTCCTGGCATGAGGGGGTTACGGACAACGCGACCGGTAATGCGCTTTGTCTGGCGATGGCCATCCATTTTCATCAGCAGCCGCAAAGGTTGCTGCGCGGGTTGCGGATTATCTGGTGGCCCGGGCATTCTAACGCCCGCTATGGAGGCTCCACCTGGTATGCCGATAACTACCGCCAGTCACTGAAACAGCATTGCGTGGCGCACATTAACGTCGATTCACCGGGGTGTCAGGATGCAGTGAATATTGTGCTCAATGCCAGCGGTGCGGAATCACAGACCTTTTTAAATGCGGCGGTGGAAGCCGTGACCGGCGACCCGGCGCAGTGCATTATCCCTCCGGGCAAAGGCGGCGATCAGTCATTCTGGGGCTGTGGTGTGCCGCTGCATTTTGCCTTTCGCGAAATCCCGCTTGAAAAAACCAGTCAGTCGCCAGGCAGTGGCGGTGGCTGGTGGTGGCACACACAAGACGACACTTACGATAAAGTGGATCTGAATATTCTGTGGCGCGATACACAAATCCACGCGCACTGGCTGGAAGGTCTGCTGACACAGACCGCGCTACCGCTGGATCCGCTGACGTATCTGAACGGTTTACAGCAATCACTGGCAGAACTGGCCGCCAGCGTTTCACCGGAATTTGATCTCTCCGCCGTGGCTGAAAAATTACAGCAATTACAGCCTGTTTTGAGTGAACTGACCACCAACTGGCAGACGGAGCCACAGATCTGGCAGCCTCAGATGAAGCAGGCGATTGCCGGTTTGCATCGTCTGCGTTACAGCTCCGTAGACGATTTCCATTACGACCTGAGTTATCGCGGCGGTGCCTTCCCCGGTTTTCAGGAACTGGCTGCACGGCGGGAAGATACCTCACCGGAAATGTGGCTGATGATGACGACGCGTTTTCGCCGTCAGCACGACCGTGCGCTGGCGCTGCTGGAAAATGTGGAAGCTATTTGTCGCTCATGACCAGCAGATACCGGCAAGGCTCAGCGCCGGGATTACTGAATGTGATGGGCAAATCCACGCCAAACGTCAGTGCATCACCCGCCGATAAGGCATATTTTTCAGCACCATAATCTATGGTCAGCGTCCCTTCTACCAGCCATAAACGTTGTTTATAGGCCTGATGATTCCAGCCAGGATAACTGATGCGGGCGGCGGCGGGCAGCGTGATTTCAACCAGTTCCGGGCCGCCGTTTTCCTGATGTGCGGTTACCTGACGTCGCAGATAACCGATATCCGGATCCTGCCAGATTTCCTGTTGCGCCAGCGGACGCAAGGGGGCGGGCTGTTCGTTATCTTCTGAAAGTAACTGCGCCAGCGAAACGCCCAGACTGGCCGCGAGGCGGCCTAACAGACTGGCACTCGGGCTGCTGTCCTGCCGTTCAATTTTCGAAATCATTGCTTTACTGACGCCCGAACTGCCGGAGAGTTGTTCGAGACTTAAACCCTGCGCTTTTCGCAAAGCCTGCAGGCGTGTGGCGATCAATTGGTCGATTGACATAAGGTCAGTTCCGTTGTTTACTTTTGTGGAATTAATTCTACTATAGTGGAATTTACCGCATAACGGAAGCCAACGGGAATGACTGATGAAAATGATTACCTGCACTGAACGCCAGCATGCTGTGGCCATTTTGGATATTTTTAATGAGGCGATCCTGACATCCACGGCGCTTTATGATTATAAACCGCGCCACATCGACAGTATGACAGCCTGGTTTGCGACTAAACTGACCCATAATTTTCCGGTGATCGGACTGCAGGACGAACAGGGTGCGTTGCTGGGTTTTGCCAGTTACGGCACGTTCCGCGCCTGGCCTGCGTATAAATATTCGGTCGAGCATTCGATTTATATTCATAAAGATCACCGTGGCAAAGGATTGGGCAAAATCCTGCTGAACGCGCTGGTTGATGTCGCGCGGGAGAGGGGCGTACACACTCTGATTGGTGCCATTGATGCGGCTAACAGTGGCAGCATTGCCCTGCACGAAAAAAATGGATTCAGTCATGCCGGCACGATTAAACAGGCGGCTTTCAAATTTGATCGCTGGCTGGATCTGGCCTTTTATCAGATGATCCTCGAGACGCCCTTAAAACCGGTTGCAGGCTGAATGCTTGGTGCAGAATGAGAAAGCAAGAGCCGGAGGGTACGGGTGTTAACGGCGGCTTATGCTGACCGTTATCCAGTCGGTAATGTGAGGCAGAAAATGTCAGATAAAACAGGCGTTGTTAAAAATAAGACAGGGGAAAACTCCACCCGTGTGCAGAGCCAGGATCCGCGCTGGCAGGCAGTAGTCAGTTGTGATGCAAAGGCTGATGGCAGGTTTGTTTATGCAGTCAAAACCACGGGGATTTACTGCGCACCTTCGTGCCCGTCCCGCCAGCCGAATCCGGAAAATATTCTTTATTTTGATGATGCCGAAGCCGCAGAACAGGCAGGGTTTCGTCCCTGCAAGCGCTGCCGTCAGGGGCTGATGTCACTGGCGCAGTTTCATGCTCAGCGCGTGGCTCAGGCCTGCCGGTTGCTGGAACAATCAGCCGACATGCTGACGCTGAATCAGTTGGCTGCCGGGGTGGGCATCAGCGCCTATCATTTTCATCGCCTGTTTAAAGCGCAAACCGGCCTGACGCCTAAAGAATACCAACAGGCGCAGCGGGCACGACGCGTACGCGAAAACCTGACACATTCCGCGACGGTCACCGAGGCGATCCATGCGGCGGGCTATCCTTCCGATGGCCGGTTTTATGAAACCTCTGCAGCGACGCTGGGCATGACGCCACAAAATTTCCGATCAGGTGGTCGCGATGTCCGCGTCTGGTTTGCCATCGGCAAATCTTCTCTGGGCGATATACTGGTCGCCGAAAGTCAGCGGGGGATTTGCGCTATTTTGCTGGGGGATGATCCTGAGAAGCTGATTAACGAACTGCAAAACAGTTTTCCACAGGCAGAATTATTGGGTGGCGATCCGGATTTCGAGCGGCGAATTGCCTCGGTCATCGGCTTTGTGGAAGCGCCACATATCGGTCTGGATTTGCCGCTGGATATTCGCGGTACGGCTTTCCAGCAGCGTGTCTGGCAGGCATTGCGTGATATCCCGCCGGGAAGCACCGCCAGTTATGCCGAAATTGCCCATAAAATCGGTTCGCCGAAATCAGTCCGCGCGGTGGCCGGAGCCTGTGCCGCGAACCTGCTGGCAGTTGCAATCCCCTGCCATCGGGTGGTGAAAACCGGCGGCAATATTTCTGGTTATCGCTGGGGCGTGGAACGAAAACGAAGTTTGCTGGCGCGGGAAGAGAAGGGCTGACTATACTGAGCAGACTTAATGATTTCGTGGATTTTTTATAATGAGGGATGCCGTGCCAGCCTGCACTTTACGGATTGCTGAACCCAAAGATATCGACGCGCTTGCCCAATTACATGTTGCCATCTGGCGTGATACTTATCGTGAACTTGCTCCTGCGGAGGCCTTTTCGGCGCTTGATGTCCCGCGCCGTCAGGCTTTCTGGCAGGATAAATTTGCACATCCCGTAGCCGGTCAGGGTATTTTCATTGCAGAAACTGACGGCGTCTTCGCCGGATTTTGTCTGGCGTCGGCTTCCTCAAACCCGGAATTTGGCAACATGGCTGAAATCAAATTCCTGTATGTTTCCCCGCTGTTCAAACGTCAGGGAATCGGCAAGCGGTTAATCGCTGAGGCTGCAAGACATCTGGCCGGTGAGGGTTTCCGGGGCGCAGGGCTTGGTGTGGTGGAAGGTAACGAACCCGCCATCCTCTTTTACCGTGCCCTGGGAGGCAGGGAGGCCGGGCGCTATACCGATGCCGGGCCTCTCTGGCGCTCACCTAATATAATTTATGCGTGGCCTGATATCAGCGTGCTGACTGCACTGTAAATCCCCTTCGCGGCGAAATACTGCCTGCGTCAGTGAATAACGCAGGCGATCTTCACTGACGCAGTGCTTCCAGTCGCTGCTTTTGCTGACCTTCGGCAGTGAAATTCTCTGCACTTAACCAGCGTTCAAACGCGGTTTTTGAGGCTGGCCATTCAGAGTCGAGAACGGAATACCAGCAGGTGTCACGGTTATGCCCTTTATTGACGATGGCCTGACGGAACATCCCTTCATATTGAAACCCGAAACGCTGCGCGGCCAGTTTTGACGGCTCATTCAGGCTGTGGCATTTCCATTCGCAGCGGCGATATTTCAGCGTATCGAACAGATAACGTTGCAGCAGGTAAATCGCTTCAGTGCCAAAACGTGTTCGTTTCATCAGCGGAGACCAATTCACCCAGCCAATTTCGGCCACGCCATTCACGGCATCAATACGCATCAGGGAAACGCTGCCGACTGCGCGTTGTGTCTGTATATCGACAACTGCGAAAAACAGCGGATCCTCACTTCTGGCCTGTTGGGAAATGAACAGATCGCAATCAGCCTGGGTCGCAGGGCGATCGACGGAGAGATACGTCCAGTCGCGGTTATCATCAATGCTGTGCCAGGCCTTAAACAGATCCTGACTATGGCGTTCAGTATTCAGAGGTTCCAGGCGGCACCAGTGACCATCAAGCTGAACATGAGAAGGTCGTTCGCGGGGTTGCCAGTCGGGAAGGGCATCACCAATGGGTTGGCCAAAGTGGTTAAGGGTGGTCATAGCAGTTTCCATTTTACTATCAATGAACTTCCATAAAATCAGAATGGAATGGTGGCTGCAACCGGCGCTTTAATAAAAATCTGTAAAGCGGGTGTTTGACCCGCTTATTAATAAAGGCCCGTTATAAGCACCCGGCACTGCCACAGATCCTGATTTTTTCCTCAACCACTTTTTGCATCGCCAGTTTGCCGGGCACGATGTATTTGCGGGGATCATTCGCATCCGGATGTCGTGCAAAATACTCTTTTACCGCACCGGCAAAGGCTATTTTCAGCTCGGTGGCAACATTGACTTTGCAAATGCCCAGTTCAATCGCCTGGCGTATCATGTTTTCAGGAATACCGGACGCACCATGAAGCACCAGCGGAATATCGACCTGCTGGCGGATTTGCCCAAGGCGGCTGAAATCCAGCTTCGGTTCCCCCTGATACAGGCCATGCGCAGAGCCAATGGCAACGGCCAGTGAATCAATGCGTGTGGATTCAACAAAATGCTTAGCCACAACGGGATCGGTGAAAATACCGTCACCTTCCTCTACCACCAGATCGTCTTCTTGTCCGCCAAGTCGGCCGAGTTCTGCTTCGACACTGGCATCAAAGGCATGACACAGCCGGACAGTTTCACGCACATGTTGGATGTTTTGTGCCAGCGGGAAATGCGACGCATCGATCATTACGGAGCGGATGCCTGCCCGGACTTTACTTTCGATATCGCCCTGATCCTCATGATGGTCCAGATGCAGTGCCAGTGGAATGCGATACTTCCGCGCAGCCTCATGGCATATCGAGATCAGGTAATCTGTGCCCGCATAACTGAATGTCCCCGGCGTTCCGGCAAGGATCACCGGGGAACTCATGGCTGCCGCCGTTTCTGCAACAACTTGTACCGTCTCGAGATTATGTACGTTAAAAGCAGGAACGGCATAACACCCGCGCTGAGCCGCGAGCAGCATTTCTCTGTTAGAAATCAGATACATTTTATCGGCCTCCTGTCATATCCAGCAGAATCTTTCCTGTCATCGGCTTGCCAGCCAGCGCGGCGACCTCCCGGATAAACTCTTGCGGACGGGCAACACTGGCGATCAGGGGTTCAAGACTGAGTTTATTCTCAGTAAAAAGCTGAATGGCCTGTCGCCACTCACTGCCCGGCCATGGAGAGGAATAATTCATCCAGCTGCCGAGTAAAGTCAGCTCTTTGCGCAGGATATGGCCGAAAGTGGCGACGTCTAACGTCAGGTCTTTGTGTAAGGTGCCGACCAGCGCGATTTGCGCTTTGGGGCCGGCAATATTGAGAGACAGAGCCACGGTTTGTGCCGTACCTGCCGTTTCAACAATCAACTGATTAAAGCGCCTTTCGTGAGTTTGCTGGCGGATGTCATCAGCATTGCACGTTGCGCTGTTATAAACGTGGCTTGCGCCTGTTTCTTCTGCCAGGGCAAGGCGCTGCGGATTGATGTCGATGGCTGTCACCGATTTCGCGCCCAGCGCGCTGGCGGCCTGAATAACTAATTGCCCGATGGTGCCCGCGCCAATCACTATTACCTCTTTACCCTGACAACCTCCTGCCAGTTTCAGTGCATGCAAACCAACGGTGAGCGGTTCCAGAAAAGCACCTTGCAAGAGGGAAAAATTTTCCGGCAATTTGAATAAATTTTTCCGCGAAACCACAATGAATTCAGCATGGCCGCCACTGCGTCGGGAGCCGATGAACTGATAGTGCTTACACTGGGAATACGCTGTTTGACGGCACTCTTCGCACTGAAAACAGGGTAATAAAGGTACGCAGGTCACGGCATCCCCCTCGTGTAAATCGGTGACATCTTCTCCGGCGCTGATGACGTGGCCACTAAATTCGTGGCCCAATGTGATGGGGTAAAAATGTGAGCTGCTGGCGAAAATACGCGGAATATCGGACCCGCACAGCCCGGAGTAGGCAATGCGAACCAGAACTTCATCGGGAGCACTCAGCGTGGGAGCAGGTTGCTCTTCAACAGTTAGTCTGCTGTCAGCATGTACAACGACAGATTTCATAGTCAGGTTCCTTAGGCGGGGAATGCCCCGCCGGGATGAAAGTTAAGAGTTAGCCAGTGCAGCGGCTGCCCGTTTTTCTGTTTGTGTGAATTGACGTGCACGACGCCATGTCAGGAATACGCCGATAGCGTAAATAACGCCGATGATAGTCAGCCCTGCGATGTTTTTAAGTGTGCAAAGTTGGATGAGTAAATACGTGATCGGCGAGCCACCCTGATCGAGTGAAGCCACCCTTCCGCCAGCCGTGAGTGCACCTGCATTCGCGGCCAACTGGGTGTGCAAATCAATGGTCTGTGTGGCTATCCACAGCGTGATACTCATGATGATGCAGCCCGAAATCAGCGTGCGGAACAGGTTTCCCTGATGCACGGCAACCGCGATGGCAACGAAGAAACCGATAGTGGCGAGGTCACCAAACGGCAAGACCTGATTTCCGGGAACAAGCACAGCGATAAGAATTGTCAGAGGGATAAAAATCAGGCTGGCGGAAACCACGGCGGTATGACCCAGTAATAACGCCGGATCCAGACCAATCAGGAACTCCTGTCCGCCAAAGCGGGCCTGCAGACGCGTACGGGCATGACGGGCGATAGGCGTTAAACCGTCCATTATCGGTTTGATAACCCGTGGCATCAGAAGCATGACTGCAGCGGTTTTAACGGCCAGCTGCAATATGCCTTTGACGTCGTACCCGGCGAGATAACCAATAATCAGCCCCATCACTAAACCGACGGTGACCGGTTCACCAAACGGACCGAAACGCTTTTGCACGTCATCAGCACTGAAGTGAATTTTGTTCAGCCCCGGGATCTTCTCAATGACGGTATCAACCAGGACTGCGATCGGCCCGAGATAGGCTGAGGAACCATGTGGGATAGCAATGCCTTCCAGATTAAAGAAATCACGCGTGTCCTTTGCAAACCAGTCGCCCAGCTTGTAGATGAATGCGGCATGTAAAATCACCCCCATGATCCCCAGCCAGTAAGAGCCTGTAGCAAGGTGCAACATGGCGCCTGTGAACGTCATGTGCCAGATATTCCAGATGTCCACATTGACGACACGGGTCATACGCGTCAGCAACATCACAATGTTCACACCGATTGCAATCGGAATAGCAACCAGCGCAATTTGTGATGCCCAGGTCATTGGCGATGAGCCTGGCCAGCCAATATCGACGACCTGCAGGTTAATTTCGAAATGCTCTGCCATGGCTTTTGCCGCAGGCCCGATGGAATCGAGCATCAGGCCGATGACCAGACCGATTCCGACAAAACCAATACCAATGTGAATGGCAGATTTAAATGAATCCCCAAGTTTCATCCCTAATATCAGCGAGAAAACGATGATCACCCCAGGCAGCATGACTGTCGGGCCGAGATCGAGGATGTAGCGCATGATGTCGGTAAACATGACTTACTCCTGTAACAGGGTCAGTATTTGCTTGCGCAATGTATCCATGCCCACGCCGGAGATAAACGGCATGCCATGTACAACCGGAATACTGCCAAATGTCCGGTCCACTTTGGCGGTGGTACAAATCAGATGAGCACCGTCCATATAGGTTTCGATTTCTGTTACCCGGCACTGCACCAGATCCACATGTATGCCATGTGCCTCACACAATTCTTTGATTTCCTCCGCTGCCAGCGTAGAGGTGGCAACAGCTCCGCCACAGGCGACTATAATTTTTCGCTTCACGGTAAGGCTCCTTAACAGATTGTTTTAAATGTTATTTTTGTAGGTAAGACATCGGGGTTATTGCTTATGGTATTTTCAGGTACACACAGCGGATCGCTTCTCAGGAGCAGGCAGAAAAATGTGCTGTTCAAAAAGCGCGGCTAATTGTTCTTCCGGAGCTGTCAGTAGACGTTCAAAAAAAACAGGTTCCTGTAACTGGCTGAATAACTGACGCAATAGCTTCAGCTGTTCTGACGGGTGAGTGACAATCAGGGCAATGATGAGTCTGGCGGGAATCGTTCCTTCGTCATCAGCCTGAAAAAATTCCACTGTGGTATCTGGCCTGATCAGATAAATGGCCGGGCTGCGGGCATGAATAGCTTCGCAATGCGGAATGGCGACAGCATGATGTTCAAGCTGGATGCCGGTTGGATATTCAGCCTCGCGATGTATCAGCGCCTGCGGATACGTCGTTTCCACCACGCCCTCCTGCACCATACGTTCACCGATGTGTGCGAGTGCCTCGTGATAATCCGCAAAACTGATACCGGTTTTGACGAAGATTGCGCAGTTATGCATGGCAGACTCCTTCACATACTGTCTGCGACGGCGTGCAACCGAAGTGATACGCGCGCAGAACGTCCTGAATTTTATCGATGATAAGTTCATGCGGATCGCTGGTAAGTGCACCGGTCATCACCCGTTCAAACTGAGCAGGCAGGTATTGGCTCAGCAGACCAAGCGGGATATCTACTGAACGCAGGTTAGCCATTAAAACGTCCATCGCCCGGTTGATACGGACATGAGGCCAGTAGTAGCGAATACGATCGGATAAGCTGAAATGCAGATCGATAAGTGACAGGCTGAATGTCGGGTTGTAATACTTTTTCCAGTAACCGGGCTCATCCAGCATGACGCCATCAATAACCGTCAGGATCTGGCTGCGGCACTCTGGCGCAATCAATACCTGTTCAATGTTGGCCAGGGAAAAAACGGCTTCCCGCAAAGCGAAAGTCAGTGCAGGACCCACTTTCAGGATAGCGAAGTGATCTTTCACCAGACTGCGGTAGGAATCGCGGGTCTGGTAATCGGTGGAATGGGCTTCATAAACCAGAGGTGTGGCAGCAATATAAGCTGACAGCTCCTGAGCAAGATCGGGCTGATAATGAATCACGCGGCTGTGATCGAATTCAACGCCGGGCTGGACCACGATGGCAATGATCCGATCCAGGGCATCATTCAGCCCGAGTTCGCGAAATGCCTGATGGTGCATTTCCAGAGTCGCTTTTGCATCTCTGGTTTCGGTGATATGAACATGCTGGATCGCCGATGACTCACCGCCTGGGACGGGAACTTCAGTGCCAATGACATAGGTCAGCAATGCTTTCTGCTGTGGCGTTGCCACTTCTTCAGCGACCTGACATAAACGCGCTGCACGCTGAGCTACGACGAAAGGATCCAAAGGAACAGGATCGTCTGCACAGGACATGGACGCATCCAGATGAATTTTGCTGAATCCGGCTTCGACATAGCGCGCAATAAGGTCTTGTGCTTTTGCCATCGCTGTTTCGGCGTTTTCATGCTGCCAGCAGTTTGGCCCCAGATGATCGCCCCCTAAAATCAGACGCGGTAACGGGAATCCAATTCTCTCGGCAATGGCGAGAACGAAATCTCGGAAATCAATGGGTTGCATGCCCGTATAGCCGCCAAACTGATTGACCTGGTTGGACGTTGCCTCGATCAGCACTTTGCGGTCAGTGTGCAAATCTTCCCGTAATGCAGCTTCAATCACCAGCGGATGCGCAGAGCATACTGAGCAGATGCCGATCCTTTCGCCTGTCTTGTGTTTAGCAATAATGTCTTTCATTTTAGGCCTCCGTTTGTTTCCGAAGAGGATCATACCTTTCCGAAAGGCAAACAATAGCGTTTTGCAGATTTCGTGATGATGATCGGAATAATTCGTAAGTTTATTTCATTCGATTACTTTCGTTTATGAAGGCATCTCGTGAAACGAAAAGATAAAATCGCCGTGCGCAGCGGCAACCTGTCGGGAGTTGCTGTGATTCACATCGTGCGGAATTTTTACTCCTCATTAAGGTGCCTTTTGTTTACACTGGGAGGTATATGACCTTTCGGATTACCCATAATGAATACTTATGAACGTCGCAATAGAATCATTGATTTAGTGAATGAGAATGGCAGTGTTCTGGTTGCTGAGCTTTCGAGTGCTTTCGAAGTTTCAGAAGTTACGATTCGTTCTGACCTGAGTTTGCTGGAACAAAAAGGTGCGCTCAGTCGTTTTCATGGCGGTGCGGCAAAGCGGACTGCCAGAGAAACGGCAGGTCACGACAAACCGCTGGATGAAATGGTTCTGGAAGAGCGTTACCTTCACGCCAGCGATCCGAAAAAACGCATCGCTCAGACTGCCGCAGGGTTGGTTAAGTCGGGTGACACCGTGATCCTCGACAGCGGCAGCACCACCATGCTGCTGGCTGAAGAGTTGGTGAAAGCGGGTGATATCACTGTCATTACTAATAACTTACCTGCTGCCTTTGTGTTATCCGAAAACCCGGATATCACGCTGGTTGTCTGCGGGGGAACACTGCGTCACAAAACGCGCTCACTGCATGGCAACATTACGGAATATGCATTGCAGGGTATCGTCGCAAACCTCATGTTTGTCGGCGCTGATGGCCTGGATGCGGCAACAGGGATCACCACATTTAATGAAGGCTATAGCATCAGCGGTATCATGGCCGATGCTGCTCAGCGGGTCGTGGTGGTCACAGATTCCACCAAATTTGGACGACGCGGCTATAACCTGGTGCTCCCTATGGAAAAAATCGACACCATCATTACTGACACCGGTATCAGCGATGATGTGCAACGGGCGCTTAAACAAACCTCTACAGAGATTATTGTCGTCTGATTTTTAGCCGCTTCCGCCATCAACCGTGCAGACTTTACGACTGCTGACGAATCAATAAAACAGGCAGATCTGAGGGTTGCGCAGATGTGCGGGGAAAAACGTAGGCGTTTCAGTAACAGCTATTCATAAGTGGAAGCTGTATCCAAAAATTGCCGCAGAGAAAGGTTCCTGCGACAGCGGGGGAGTGAAGGCGACTGAACGTTGAGAAGCAATAAGAAAGCCGCAAATCCTTTCGGGGTGCGGCTTTATTTGCGTTAACGGGCTTATCTGGTGATAACGGGCTTCGGGAAATTAAGATAAATAGTTGGCTTTTTTCAAATAATAAAAAAGCGTAGTGGTGTATGCCTGAATATAAACCGATTCCGAAAATAAGGTGCGTAAACCTGAGACTTTTATTAATTATAATTGTTGGAGTTCCCAGGCTTTACGGATGAGCTGTAGGTCAGGTTTGAAGCGTGACATATGCCGTATACCGATGACAGGAACATCTGATAGTTTGAAACGAGCCATAAAACTGAACGTAGCGTAGTAGCTACTTTGATTTACATATTGAGGTTTACACCCCTTCCCAAAATGATCGCTCATTAACCTTGCTGCTGAATGTGAGTTCATTCCGTTACTATACGCAATAATCAGTTCGGGCTGGCATAAGGGTAACGTAACTTCTTCAAAGAACCGCATTGATTTCTCGATAAGATTATTAAGGCTCCCAATCGGACTGCTGAGCGCTGCTTTTTTAACAGAGTTTGCATCCTTTGTTATTATTGACTGTTTTGTAGGTTTTCCCTTTCAAATAAGCAGCGGTTATTTTATGTATGCAAAAACAGGCCTTAAAATCAGCGCATCAGGCTGTAATGCCGCTTTCGAATAAGGCGGCATTTTTCATTAATACGGTGCAAAACCCTCCCTCCTGACAGCCTTTTCTCTGGCTAGTCTGTCCCTAGCGAGCTCTGCATGCATAGGGTGCATGGTTTTGCATGCATTCGGGAGTGCTCAAAATGGCTCTAACCCCCCTGCTATACGGGCTTCAGAGGTTTTATTTCATGCATTAAAACCAGTGAGCTAAGTCAGCAGCGGGCAGGCGGGGAGAATTGCCCGCGCGATGGTGGTAGTGTACTACTTGGGTTATTTCTTAGCCTGCCATAGAAAGTAAAAATCATTTGAGCGTGCTTCATTTTTACCCTTTAGGGTCTTACTATAATCAATTAGGGTGCTTACAACAGCGGCTCCCCCACCTACCGCTGCAAGAAGATGGCTAATATCGTGTGGCAATATGCCAGAATATAACCCAAATGAAACCGTACCCGTACCTATTATTAATTTGTCTTTAATTCCACTCCTTGTCTTTTCTTTCCAATCTTTAACTTTCTTCTCAATGATATGTATTTCTGGAAGTATTTGATCTTTAAAAGCATCGGATATATCTTTTTGATTCCAGTCAGCGCTCTTCCTAAACATTGTGTTTATCTTGTCTCTATATACATTAAAAGCTTCTTCTTCTCTGTTTCTTAGATCTAGAATATATTCTAAGTTTCTGCTTTTAATAGAAGGTAAATAATGTTTTAAAGCTTGGTTGAATGAAGTTGAATTGGCTTTGTAAACTGGGTTGTTTAATTTACTTGCTATATCCATTTGAATCTGATTATCGCATAAGTATGATGTTCCATAGAAAGCTGAATGCCATTCTTGATCTGAAAGATCCTTTATTAGAGGGGTTATTATCAATCTTAAAATATGCTCGTTTTTTATTTCATTTTTTGTGAATACATACGGCATTTCTTTGGTGCATAGATGATCAATGTAGTCGCCAAATGGCTCCATAAGATGAAAGTATGAAACACCATGATCTATAAACTCTGTAGAGCTCTTTATTTCAAAAAACGGTTTTTTATCATGCGTTAATGATAGAGTGACCTCGCAAGTATCCAGCAAAAAATCATGTAGTAAATTATAAAGTTTATCCTCTTTTTGTTGTATTTTTTTAGCAATTGGCTCAGCAAGATTAATACGATGATTGTTACAAAGTGAAACCATGTTCTGGGCGTATTTAATTATCCCTCTTTTAATTAGTGGTTTTAGATGGATGTAATTATATATCCCAGATATTATTTCATGTCTTGCTGTTAAGTTAATGCCCCCACGTCCCCTTAGAACAATCTCTTCGAACGGGTTCTGAATATAAACTTCATCTGAATATAATGAGGAAAATGATGCAAGTTGATCAAGTTTGTTTAATCTACACTCTGAAGCAGCACATGGGAAACTACCACCACTTAAAGATGAATTTGCAATAAATGAAAAATTCTCATTAGGTTTACCGTCATATCTAAAATAGTATCTTATGACTAAGTTTAAGGTTTCTGCAAATTCATAGATAAAATCTTTATCTGCGTTCAATAATGTTCCATCAATATTACCATTGACACCTGCTTTTATAACATCTTCAAATTCATCAATAAAATCCATTTATAACCCCTTGAAGAAAAAATTTAATTACGTATTGTCAAAGTTAGACAACTAACTGATGTTAGTTTTAAACATAAATCTCATTTCCCCACCATGTCATAAGCTTTTTCCTTTGCTCAATATATGTAGAACGGTTGTAGGCTTTCCTAACTTCATTTTTATCACTATGAGCTAAAGCCGCCTAAATGACGTCAGCATTAAAACCTGCCTCATTCATAGCAGTGCTAGCGATAGATCTCAATCCGTGAGCTACCAGCTTCCCACCATAGCCGATACGTTTCAATGCTGCATTCGCAGTTTGGCTGTTCATAGGCTTACGTGGGTCATTGCGGCTAGGGAAAACGTACTGACGATTACCACTTATTGGACGCATGATTTCCAGCAACTCTAGGGCTTGTTCCGGCAACGGGACTATATGGTCGCGCTTTGCCTTCATACGTTCTGCCGGAATACACCACTGCTTATTCACGATATCGATCTCTGACCAGGCTGTTGCTGAGGCTTCTGCAGGGCGTATGAGAGTCAGTAGTTGCCATTCAAGCAGGCAGTGGGTTGGTATTGATAAATTGCTCATCGAAATCGTGCGCATTAGCTTGGGCAGTTCTTCGGGGCGTATTGTGGGCATGTGCTGTTTCTTCGGGCGTTCGAAAGCATTACCTATACCTGAAGCTGGATTTGCCTCAATCAGTCCAACATTCACCGCATAAATCATAATTTCATTGATGCGCTGCACTAACCTTCTGACCGTCTCCAATGCTCACCGCGCTTTGATCGGTTCTAACACCTGGATCAAGGCGCGTGCTTTCAGCTCCTGAACAGGAACATTTTCAATACTCGGTAAGATGTCTTTCTCAATTGAACGCCAGATATCTTTAGCGTGGTCTGCGCTGACGTGGCTTTGCTTCAGCTCGAACCATTTACGGGCAACATTGACGAAAATGCTTTCCTGAGCGATTTGCAGCTTCTCTGCGCGTACTTCCCTAGCATCAGTCAGTGAAAGAGCAGGGTAAGCGCCAAGGCTAATCATGGTGCGTTTTGATGTGTTAGGTACCTGATAGCGGAAATGCCAAATTTTCTTGCCGGTGGTTTTGACCAGGAGAAAGAGCCCGTCGCCGTCATGCAAAGTGAGGTCTTTATCCGTGGCTTTGGCTTTTTGTACTTCAACAGACGCCGGTTTTAGACAAATCTTCCCGGACTTCTACAGACACAAAAAAGCCCGCAAACCTAGAAGGGATGCGGGCTTTCAGGACTTCTCCGGACTTATCTGGTAATAACCGGATCATTATTTGGTGGGCTGGGGTCCCTGTAACCTACGCTATAATGCTTTGAAAATAATATACTTATAGATTGCTAAATCAATTGAGGGTGCTAAACAGGGACCATAAACCCAATCAACACTGTATTGACGTCATTTTTCAGCATTTATTTTCTGCTCAGAATAGCACAGCCCCAGTTCAACTAACCATCAGGGAGTTGAACTCACGTATAACTTACGGACATTCGTCCTTATACCCGAAGTGAACTTTTTTGCCCTGCTGGATTGTGTTAAAAAATTTGTTTCAGATCCCGTTTAGATGAAAGGCAGACAGATGAACGCAAGCCAAGTCATGAAGGCTGTAAAACAGTGGTTCAAATTGAGTAACTATGATGTGCTTGAAGAGATTACCGTTGACGATCTGAGTTATGAAATCAGTCGCCGTGTAGCATTACATAAGTATGATTTTGGCAATGAAGAGCATCCACGTCATGAACGGCATCTGGAAGAGGAGGCTAAAATTATGGCTGGTCATCCTCTTTTAGCAAGTTCAACCGAAAAACTCCCCCCATCGGCTAAAAAGAAAAATCCACTAACAGATTCAAAACTGCATGTGCGGCATATGACCATCAATGATATTAGTCGCTACGAGGCACGGTTAAGGGAACTCAATTTACTGCAACGAACCAGCCTTTTACCTGATGCTCCTTCTACACCAGTTTCTAAGGACGCTGGTATTCGAAGGTTGACCGACATTGACACCTTTGATCCCGGTCATCCACTGTATTTTTGGCTCAATATCAGGCTTGTCACTGATGAAGAGGTCGTTGAACATATCAAAAGAATGCTTCCTCAGTGGCGTAAGGAATATGACGTTGGCGAGCCAGATATTGGTTCGTTTCGGTTTGGGCTAAGCAATGTCAAAAAAGTGATTAACATGAGGATCATTCCCATGCTGGATCTGCTGTTTTGGGCCAAGCGGAATGACGTAAAGATCTCATATGAGCAGTTTTCACGGCTTCTCTACCCTAACGACTCAGAAATCATCAGGGGTGGTGCTCAAATCAAAGATACCGATAAGCCGTTTGCTGAAAAAGTGCTCACCCGCGAATTTGATCGGCTGTTTAATCTCTGGCTGAGTAAAAATGATTACATGATGGATACTAAAGTCGCTAACGCCATGAAGATGAACGAAAAAGAAGAGGATGAGAAGAAAGAAGCGAAGTAATCCTCTTACCATCGTATCGGGGGCTATTGCTGAGATTAGCCCCCTTTGTTCAAAACCAGCGAAATCCACAAATTCCCATTTTCCCCGAAAACCACATCCTGCCATTTCCTCAACAAATCTTGTTTGCCAATCCCTACATCCTGCGAACTCAATTTTTCCTAATATAGCTCCTGTCGAAACAACTGAGGAAAAGACAATGAAAAACAACAATGAGCAAAACTCTATGAAATATGGAATCGCTGCAAAAAGATTAATCCGTCTACCTGAAGTTTTAAATAAAACAGGTTTCTGCAAAGCGTGGATTTATGAGCTTATCAAGAGTGGTGGTTTCCCATCACAGGTAAAAATAGGTGCCAGAGCAGTAGCATTTATCGAAAGTGAAGTAGACGAATGGATTGAAAGCACGATCTTCGATTCCAGAAATAATCAAAACATCAAATAAGAGAGGAAGTAATGAATCAATATAAGTTAAAAAATCAATCTACTGAGCAAGTTTATCATTATGCCGAAGAGATTTATTTATCCCTGATAGAACGCCTCACGGCAGAAAACAGGGTTCTGTTAAACTATTTGTTATTCAATCCAAAGAAGAATAAAGAAATGATTGATAAATGTATAGGCCATGCGAATAGTGTATTTCGCCGTGAAAAGAAAAATGGGGAACATGAACACCTACAATCAGATCAGGTAGATATTGTTGGTATCAGAAAAGTGTTGCTTCAAAAGCATCACAGTAATCTGGATAAAACACTTGATGTCGCATCTATATTGTTGAAGGCATTAACTTAATACTGATAATATATAAGAGTTATCATTATTCGGCCCCGTAAGGGGCTAATAAAAAACTAAATACAAATAAGCAGTTAATTATGAGGGTGTAAATATGGCTAAAAAATCGTTATTTGATTTGTGATCTATGTTTATTCTGTTTCATTCTCTTCGAAAAATAATATTTCAGGAGATGTTAGGACAGAGGGATCGTTATGCTTACCATTATTGATGCTGGTTTCAGTGTGGAACGTATAGACATTTTCAAATATCACATTTTCGCTCACATTAAACTCCTGTGCTTTCCTGACATTAGGGCGTTGTTTTGCGTTGATAGAATGTGCTTGTCCCTTCAGGAATATGTTTGAGTTCATAAAAAGATCGCCGCCTCTGTCAATAATAATCCCTTTAGCTTTGAGTTTTTTAAAAACAAGAGACATATTGGATTTTTTGATATCTAACTCACGACAGAGTTTTGCCTGAGAGATATGAAAGCAGTTTCCGAACTCCATGATGTTCAGGATTCTGGCAATAACCTTTAGTTCGTTTTTTGAAATATCTAAGTCAGCAAGTTGTTGAAAGTTTCTGGTGAACATATGAACGTAGTCGATATCTTTTTTTATAGATTTAATATTTTCCTTTCGAGTATAGATGTTCGTGGTGTCTTTATGTGTGCTGTAATAATACTCAAAAACCTGCACTTTTTGCTCGTTGTTGAAATCGTGGTCATCGATATATAACTTTAACTCGAAAGGGGATAAATCATTAATGGCTGTAAAATCTATTGGTGTCATTGTATTTTCCTTTTATTATGGCTGTTATTAATATACATAACAGATTAAACACTATCGTCAATAACAAAGTCAAAAATAAATGGAAAAAGTTTTGATATAGTGGAGCGCTGTCCATAGCACAGAGTAAGTGAATATGGATAAATATTAAAACACTGGAATAATTTTAATCAGGCTGGAATACCCGCCAGTTTTAAACGATAGTTTCAGAATGAAACTAAGATTATTGTTTTTGCTAACGCTAGTTATAGTTTTCGATAACCCGAGTTATAGATATCCATAACCATAGTTATAGTAAATCATAATCTTTTTCCCGTAATGTATTGTTTTATATGTAAAATAACATCCGTAATATAATAATAAGTATAATATAGTAAAAGGGAGAGTGTGCCGATTGAATGGCACCTATTTTTTTGATTGTGGTTTGAGATTTCTGGTCTTGAAATCGAGCGATAATTTAACATGTATGATCGATTTTAATTTCTCAGGTGAGAAGGATTATCCTGAATGTGTTATTAGTGCCTTATCACAATGGCACCGTCCTACACTATCTGAATCATTTACCTGTCTGTGTATTACAGCAGGTGATTGTTTTATACAATCACGAAGTGCTGCATGGAATACTTACCTGTTTTCCTCTTACGTTATTGGCGGCTTCGCCGCTATTTTTATGGATAAATCCATCATTAACAGGAACAAGTCCTGTTCAGCAGAGTGATTGTCGTCAACAATCACAACGTGCTGCCTGTTGGTCAGTTTTCCTGCCCTGTATGAACACATTACCAATGCAAAGATTAATACATAAATATTACATGCAAGCAGGATTGTTTTTTCTTTTTGTTGGGTTTATCTTCATCTCGATAAAGAAGTAAACATTTCCAATGCGTTAATAAGTTGATGGTCAGAAAAAGGGCGGAGCCGTGCGCCAGCACAATGAGCTTCAGCTCATAGGATAAATATCTTTTCCAAAAAAATATAAAAGCATCAGGAGTATTATTTTTACGCACAAGTTAAATTTGATTTTCAGGATGGAAATAGAGTATTAAAAAGAAAGAGAACAAAAAGGAAAAATAAAATGAACAACCTTATTATTACACTTTTTCATACCAATGAAAAAACTCCATTTATGACCTGCCTGATAAGAGACATAGAACAAAACGAAAGTGGAATAAATCTCATCTTCGATAATGGCAGTAGTATCATAGTTAAAGATTATGGTTTTTATTTTTTGTCTGAACCAGTAAGTGCTTGTGAAGAAGATCGAATAGTTAATATTTAAAGGAAATTAATTGCAGAAATAAGTCAAATGGACGAGGAAACGATAAGAACATTGATGTTATGAGCTAATTTGTATGAGCGAAATATTTCCTACACCTATAAGCCGACACGATCATTATTGGTCTCTGACAAAACAAAAGCATCCGCAAAGATTTATCACGCCAGCTCCGAAAGCCTTCGATGATGCCTGATTTTGTTAGTAATAGCAGCGACAATGTTTAGCCCCTACCTACCCATTTACTTCAACGTTATATGCCCATTATCCCTTGTATTTCACCTGTTAAATAGATCGATTTAACAGATCGATAAATCAATATTGATAGTTTTTAACGATTAAAAATGGATTATTGATCGGTTTTATAATTGATTTAATCGATCGATTATTTGTTTATGATAGTTGAAATCTATCATTGGTTTGTTTTTGAGCGTTACAAACGATATGACGAACAGCAAAAATAATTGAATGCTATCAATTGATTAAACAGCTTATACAGCCCTGTGAAGGTAACTCGCGGGTAGGGCTGTCTTTGAGCAACTTTTACTTTATGGAGATAGGTATGAAAGTAAGGAAGATGATACCGCTGCTTTTAACTGCTGCTGTCCTGTCTGGATGCCAACAGCTTAACGATGGCGTGAATAGTGTTAACGGTGCGATTAACTCTTCATTGTCGTCATTGAACAGTGCCGTCGATAAAACGCTGGGTGTTTCAGGTTCAACTCAAAGCTCTGGCCCGGTATCCTCAGTTGCGGGTATTGGTCCTGTCTGCAAAGACTATGAAGAAAATGCAATGGCAGCAGAGAAGAGCTGGACGGGTAAACGGATCTCAATTGCTAATGCCACTGTTCTTGAAGTCACTAAAGGCAGGAGTGCCAGCGATATGATGACAGGTATGGAAAAAGCATCTCATGCAAATTATTACCTGCTCTTCAAAACATCAGATACCAGCTACTGCGGCGGTATGGTGTGGATCAAGTATTACTCAGGCCTTGATGATGTTGTGCTTACCTACAAGAAAGGCCAGAAGGTCAGCATTACTGGGACTATCAACAACTTCGAAGTTCGGGGTTTCACTACAGTAAACAATGCCGATATGCCAGTTCGTCTCGTTGTCCTCAAAGACGGCACTATCAGCCATTAATTAAGGATTAAGAAATGGAAAGCAATATGATTAAATGCCCCTACTGCTTTAAGGAAAGCCAGAGTGGCGTTCACGTTTGCACGGGATGCCAAGCTTCAGTGCTGTATGGCACATTTCCGGGCTGGTATGCTTTTATAGTTATATTCCTGTCCTTCGGCCTGTCAGCATTGATTGGTATGGGGTCGGGAATGGCAGGGGCAACTATTAGTTTGCCAATAATAGCTGCTGTGGGGTTTGCAGCGGGTAAGGCTATTTTCTCTGATAATGTTGTTTTCAGGCGAAGATTATAGTTGATTATTTAATTAAAAATAACACTTTTACATTCAATAAAATATATTTCATCACCTATTTATATATTGTAAAGATGGGGTGTGCACGCAACACCCCATCTTATTATTTCTAAATGAATACCACGTCCTATGGACGTGGTTATCGACTTTTTGGCTCTGCCAGTAATGCTACTCATGGGAAAATCCGAATCTGTTATCCCCATAACTGATAAGGATTTAACCATGAGTAGGTTCGAAAAAGCATCGCATGTGCTATGGCATTGTCAATATCATATAGTCTGGACGCCCAAGTGCCGATTTCGAATACTGAAGAACAATGTAGGGAAAGAAGTTTACAGACAAATCAGGATATTAAGTCAGCAACTTCACATTGAAATAGTGGAACTGAATGTACAGCTAGATCATGTCCATTTGCTGGTAAAGATCCCGCCGAAATTGTCAGTATCGGAAGTGATGGGACACCTAAAAGGGAGAACAGCGATACGGTTGTTTAATAAATTCCCCTATTTAAGAAAACATAAGCTGTGGGGAAATCACTTTTGGGCGAAGGGATACTGTGTGGACACCGTAGGTGTGAATGCAGAAATGATCCGTAAATATGTGAAGTACCAAGAGAAACACGAACAAGAAGAGAATCAATTAAGTCTGAATGGAATGTGAAGCGAAGACCCTACGGGTTGGAGCTTAGTACGCCCCTATGGGGCGCCAAAGCAATGCCGCCTTCTACGAAGGCGGATTTTTACTTAGAAATAATTATCGTTTGGAAATGGTGAGGAAATTATTAACTATATCAGCATGATTTATCTGATGTTCTGATAAAGACCAATATGATTCATCATCAATTATTGCTTTGTTATTATTTTTTTGGAAGTTGAAATAGAATGCCCTTGTTGAGAAGCTTGAAAGTATTTTCCCTTTTTCGGTCAAATTATAATAGTCTTTAGAATTTTTGTCGACAAGATTATGCTCAATTAGTTTATTCATAATATGGTTAAAATCGTTAGAGCGAACAAATGCTAAACGCCCTTCATCACCTATAATGTTTTTTGATAAATGGTCTCTCTTAGTACAACAATCTGTGAGCGCGCCATAAATTATAGGTTCATGAGAATGATGTCTAACACAAGCCAATATATCAACGGCTAATGGGAATGGGCATATTTTGAAAACTAATGAATGTAGATCTATAAGTTTCTGAGATCTACACAATGTGTCAACAGCGGATTTAGCGATATATTCCTGAATGACTTTTTCACTCGTTTTCGTATCAAAACCTTTTGGATGGACGTTTTCTAAAAGAGTCTTTAAAAGAGCCAACCCTTCCCTCATATTACCCTCACAAATGGGGCTTATAGTTTCATCACATATCAATGAATTAAATGGTATTTTAGGCGATCCCTCGTCTTGAAAGGCTTTAGTGATACGATGTGTTATTAAAAGCTGCAACGATATTTTTGGAAAGTCGTATGGGTCAGGGAAAAATTCTTCGACTCTTTTTTTTGTATCACCAGTATAGTTTTCTAAAGTAACTCGCCTTATGGATAACCATTTTTTAACAGAACTAACCTCAAGACTTCTTAAGAGATGGTCGATAACTTTTACTACATCCTCATCTGGCAAAAGATCAACATCATCTACTGCAAATATCATTATTTTTTTAAATTTATCTTTATTGGCTTTATAGAAGAAAGTCGCGAGATTCATTGTTTCCTTACTTGAAAGATTCTGCGACTCTATTCTAATGAAATCATCTAAAAAGCCATTGACATTAAAAAACTCTTTCCATGCGATAATTATATTTTTATTGATCTCAGACTTATATGATTCTTCTTCTGTCAAGCCATCTGATTTATTTATATGATATATAAAAAAGAAAAATTTATTTAATGGATTGTTATCTTTTTTTTCACTCATAAATTTTAGAGCATACAAGAATGATGTTTTTCCAGCTCCCGGACGTCCAAGAATTCTAATATTTTGGCTTTCTATACCATTATATTCTAAGGTGGCTTCTAAATTGCTATATAACGTAGCAATTTCATTGGTTATAAAATAATCACGTTCGAAGTTTTTTCTTTCTAGAACAGTATGACAACTTCCTAAGTTAGGTAAACCTGACCAATTCAAGACCTTGAACCAGTCTCTTATAGAGGGAGCGCTAGTGAACATAATCAACCTATTAGTATGCTAAAGACATTCGAAATTGTTGATGAAAATATTAGAATCAAAGAAATATAAAAAACTAACGTCAGAAACAGACGTTTATAATTATTTTCTTTATTACACAAATTAAATTTCATCATTGATAAACTGCGTATTGCTTTATCTTCGCCGAGCAGTTTTTTTGTATAATCAATTGACTCAAAATTTATAGGGACTGAAAAGTATCCATCTCTATCCTTACTGATTTTAGGAGCATTATCTTCCAACACCTTGAACTCAGAAACCCAGTCAACATTATCTGCAATCTTTAAAATTTCACTTGAATATTGGTGACCATCTTTGAAGTCTTTTATAAGCGGTGGTATGGATACTTCTGTATATATAAATCCAGTTAATGACAATAAAGCTCCCAATAGTATCACTGGATAACTTGATGGAATAAAATGAATTGAGTTATATATTAAGGATATTGGTGTAGCTAAAGATATTATAAGTAATGTCTTCCCTAGAATTCCATTATATAAGCTATATACGGAACGCCATGATAACGCGAATTTATTTAACATAAAAACTTCTATTCTTATTAGAAACATATAACACGATTTTAATTTCTCTGAAAATTTCAACTTAGAATTACATCCGTATCATGGAAGAATGAAAATTATACATTTTAAGGCTACTAAATCAAGAGAAATACGTTGAAACATCCATTACTTTATTGGTATCCCATAAATATAAAATTAAATAAAAGTTATAGTTATCAATAAGTTAATTTTGCTTGACAATTGGTAATCAGAACATTACTACTCATTGCCAAACTTTGATGAAGTAATCTTCGTGAAGCTACTATTTTTAATACGTGTCTGGATGTGAAAAGCGAAACCATCATCAAATTCTATGTAATTACTGCTAACCCGACTCGGATAGCAGTACCTATCGTCCTTGGTTGGCTTGTAATCATCAGCGTTAAATCTTGCACGTCTCTCAAACTCAGCGCGTGGCACATAGATACCCTGCACTTCATCAAACACGTAGTTTTCAGCAATACGTCTATTGTGTTCAGTATCATCATGAACCACAACCGGTTTCTTCTTGGCCCAGATAAGTTTTTGTTTGAAAAAATCTACGACTAATGCTGTAAAACGTCTAAAGATACCATCATGGCGGGGTTCAACTTGCTTCCTCTTACTTTTGACAGGAGCGCTTTTAATCGCTCCGGCTTTTACAGAGGATGGGGTTTTCAATTGAGTGCGTGTATGGAGTATAGGAGCAACCAGAACAGGCTTTTGGTATTCCGATGAACCTGACTGAGAACCCGTATCAGGCAATATTATTCCAACAGATTCAAGAAGCTCCGACACAATGAAGCTTCTGAGGTCAACAACGATCTGAAGATCCAAATCTTTGAAAGCATTGTATGTGGTCAGTGCTTCCTGTTTTATCTCATCACGAACAGCCTGTTCAGCAGCTCGTTGTTCCTGAGCCTCCTCACGGTTCCACTTAGCACGATGAATACGCTGCATGGGTGGACGGCTGGTTAACGTCGCCTTGGCAAGCCATAACGCTTTTGCTTCAATATCCACGGTAGTTGCAGCGCTTTCGATTGCTTCAATGTGTTGAGCATCGATGGAACGGTGATCAATACGTTCTGACGCTTCTGAAGCTTCAAGGTAGCTATTGGTGAGTGCAGACCACGCTTCGCGCCAGAGTAATACATTTTTCTTATCGTTCCAGTTTCTTTCTTTTTTGGTAAAATCCTGAGCCGTAATTGGTTTTAAAGTCAACATAACGTGAGCGTGTGGATTTTTACCGTCGAGGTCGTGGAAAGCGATATCAGCAATCATTCCCTTATCAACGAAATTTTTCTGGCAGTATTCGACAACCAATTTTATCTTGTCAGGATTGTTAAGCTCACAGGGAATAGCAACATCAAAATAACGGGCTGTTTGCCCATCCTTTTGGCGCTCAATTCTTTCGACTTCATTCCATAAGGTTGTTGAGCTTTCAATAATATGAGATGGCGCGGAAACAGGAGCTAATATCTGATGATGGGATAAATCTGTTCTGTGGCTAAAATCGTAAGTATTACCTGTGCGATCATCTGTGATTCTTGATCTGTTATGATAAGCAGCCTTACTACAGGAAGACATGCCCTCGGAACGTTTTACAATTTTAAAATCCAGATGAAAAATCGCCATAAAATAAAAACCTCAAATATAACTATGCTGCTGTTAGTTTTTCGTAAGAGAAACTCTGGTGTTGACATTGACCTTTCTTTTAGCCTGCGGCAGGCAACTGTCGGTAGACCCCACACGCTCACGAAGTGAGTGTATAGGTGGGCATTGTTTTTTCTAACAATGTAAAAACCGCTTACTTAATTAATACAAAATATATTAATAACTGTAAAATGATGAAAGAGCAAAACGCCTAATTAAGCTGCGCTATCTGGACAAAGGGGCGAAGTATTCCGGTATAGCAGATATGTTATTTTTAGATGGGGCGGAAATAATTAATAAACATATGTGTTATTCGATGATCTTAGTAGACGTGTGAAATTAAAATAACAAGCATACAAAAATAAGTAACGTGGAGAGTATCAGGTAAAATAGTTAGTTGTTGCTATCATATGGTGTTGTTATATTTCATTTTTCTTGATTAGCAGCAGAGAAGACCAGAGGCTATTGTTTAGCTATCATTAAGTTAACATCTATTTTAATCAATAATTTGGATGAGATTGTAATTTGTAAAATAAAATAGGAATGCCTATTGTTATTTTTCAAAAATATGTTAAAAAGTAATGAGTTATAATTAAAGGAGGTCTTATGTATAAAAATAATGACGAAGCTATCGACTGGGAAGTAAAAAGACTGCTCGATGATGGGATCTACACTGATACAGAACAAGCCTATTTAGCAGCAGAGAAAATAGTAAGCCAGATTAGGGAACAAGCAAAGCAACGCCAGATTAAGCAACAGTTTAAATTTCGTATTAAGTCAATCAAGAAACAACTGATCCGTGGTTATGACTATGCTGATATCCCTTATTCAAAAAGAAATAAACATTAGGGATAAAAGTTATGACAATAAAAAACATCAAACAGCAAATTGCTTCAGCTCAGGAGCGTTTATACTTCTTGGAAGCTAAAAAGAAATATCAAACAAAAAAAGAAAATACTCAACAGAAAATTATTTTCGGTGCAGAGGTTGCCAAAGTATTAGGATGTGATATTAGTGCAGTTGATAAGGCTCTGGTCTTTGGGATTTTGCTGGAGCTACCTAAGCTTGATGAAAACGATATTCAATTATGCCGAGCGCAGGGTCGAGTATATATCGATAATGTTATAAACAAGCCAGCGCAGTGAATTTCCTTTTCTCATCCAAACGGTGAATCGACCTAAAACTTGTTTTTAGGTTGGTGAGCTGTTGAGTTAGTTTAATAGTGGGGTGTAGGAGTTTTAATATGCTCGATAAATAACCCTATTTATAAATTTTAATTTATTATTTCGCAGGTGACTTTTTTATTATATATAATTAGAGACGATATCTTTGCTAAAGGCAAAAAAGGGCCTTATGGCCCTTTTGTTTTCTATTCAATCCATCAGAGGGGATAGTAATTTATCTAAATCTTCATCATCTTTTATCATCCAACGACAAAAGGCTGAGTAAGGATAGGTTTTTTTTATCATAACTTTAATTTTATTGAACGCATTTTCTTTTTCTTCATCGGTTGAGTCTTCGCTATAATATGCAATCATATGCTGTGTAAGTTTGTGTGTTGTCTGGACAACTTGTGCTCGAAGAGAGCGGGCTGTAAGTCTTTTATTCATTGTATTATCATTATTGTAAATTTCATCTAGCAATTGGGCTGTTTCAATAGTCTTATCATCATAGAATTGAGGTGTAATAATAAATTTTTTAGCTTTAGGAGAAAATCCGGGTATTAATTTCACTTTATCCCAGACACTTCCTGAACAACAATCAAGAAGATTATCATATTTTGTTAGTTTGATGTTGTTGCAGCGTGAGCATACTAAATATAAGTTATTCCATGAGAATTTTTTTCTTAAATCCCCCATGTGAGGATCAAAATGCTCAATATTTATATCTAAAGGTTTCTTAGTTTCACATAAATAACATTTTTCATGGAAGCATTCTTGTAGTGCCGAATGAACGTCATCGCCATCATATTTTTTCTGGGCCAATAATGAATTAGGTGCAGGCCTTGTTCTCATTACATTGAACATGATTATTTCCTACTGACTAATATTTTTTTTAGTTTTAATCAATTTCAACTGTGCTGCATCAAGGAAGGCTTGAGTATCTGAGCTCATATTTTCCTTTTCAGAGGATAAAGAAGATATGATTTTTTCTAGTTCATTAATATTATCTGATGTTATATTTTTAGCCAAGTTTTCGATGCGAGTTAGTTTATCTGTTAGCGCATGGGAATCTGGTAAAACACCGAATATTTCTTCCATGACTACACCATATGAGTAAGATGACACGTCTATTATCTGTTCATTAGCTGTGAGGTCATAAATAACTGAGTTAGTAACGGACGTGACTACAAAGGGAGAATGAGTTGTTACGATAAATTGAATTTTTGGAAATGATTTAATGAAAAAACGCAATATCTGTTTTTGTAGAGACACATGTAAATGAGCATCAATTTCATCAATAAATATAATTCCTTGTATGTTATCAGGTGAAACTCCCCACATCTCGACCCTCATAATTAGATCAGTATAAATACTTAAGATCGATGAGTATCCTGCTGACAGTGTTTGGAATGTATATTTATCTTTCCCTTCTTGATGTAGATAAAATTTTTCATCTTTTGTATCAAACTCCAAAATTAGATTTGAATCTTCAAATAATGATTGCAAATCTGTTTCGATTTTATCGAACCAGTCTTTGATTCGATTTGCTTCGGCTTCATTTTTATCAAAGGCTATTGCATAACTTTGATTTTTTTTCAAACTTAGCAAGTAACTTTCAAAGAATTGGCTCCCATCTTTGTCATTAGCAAAATGCCTATTTTCTTCAACAAGCACTGAGTGTTTTGGTGCTTGAACTGGCGATGAGATCGCCGATTGTCTTGTCGCGCTATGGAACCTTAGCAAAGACCGAGTGTCTTTGTTATCAATAGAATTTATATCGATTTTAAAATCATTGATTTCATTTAGTCGGGCTTTATGTTTTTCCAACTCACTGCTGTAATAATTATAGTTTCCGGCATCTCTACCAATATTATTTAATTGATTTTCACAGTTGTTAATTTGATTTGTTAAAAATTGAACGTTATTGTTGTTTGGGTCATCTATTCCTTTCTTTAGGTAGTTATAAATGGCTGTTATAAAACTTGTTTTGCCACAACCATTACCTCCCGTAATAATTAGGCTCATTCCATCTAACTTAATGTCAACTCTTTTTCTTGAATATGGAATTGGAATATTTATCTTGGAAATGCTACAAAGCATAAAATGCCCCTTAAAAGGTTAATGTAAATAGCTCAGTATCTTATTTATAACTTTATCACTGTTTCGGTAAATTGAAACCTTATGCTTTTAATTAACCTACATCCGACTTCTTGGCTCGATGTAATGAATAAACGATTTACATTTTTCAACGCAACTGGAGTGCTGTTCTCAAGCCACCATTGCTTTAAATTTTTTTGCCTGAACATAATCTCCCCACCACTGCATTAGCGTTGCTCTTTCCGCCAGATACTCAGCTCGGTTGTATGCCGCAACAATCTCATCCCTTTTGGAGTGAGCAAGAGCAGCTTCAAGAACGTCTGTTCTGAACTTACCGCATTCCTCAGCTGCTGTCCTTGCTATAGATCGCATACCGTGGGCAACCAGTTCACCGCCAAGCCCCATAAGGATTAGTGCTGCATTAGCAGTTTGCTCATGCATATGGGTCAGTGGCGTTTTTATGCTGGGGAACACCCATTCACGATGACTGCTGATAGGCTGCATATTTTCGAGTATACGGAGTGCTTCTTTGCTGAGAGGCACTTTATGCAGACGTTTCATCTTCATAAATTCAGGTGGGATGTTCCAGATTTTGTTCTCTATATCGATATCTGCCCACCGAGCGCGCACAGCTTCCCCCGGACGGACCCACGTCAACAATTGCCACTCAATTAGCATACGGGTTTCCAGACGGACTGAGGCATTAGCTAGAGCAGCCATAAATCTTGGCAACTCGTTGGGGGGAAGGGCTGGCATGTTTTGTTTTTTGGGTTTGCTGAAGCGCTGGCCAAGGTTATCAGCAGGATTGAACTCAATGAGTTCTTCTGTCGCGGCGTAACGGAAAATTTCGTTCAGGCGGGAAATGATACGGCGTAAGGTTTCGAGAACACCACGTTGCTCAATGGGATCAAGATGCTGCTTCAATAGTTTAGGACGGATCTCTTTTATTGGAACATTTCCAAGACCGGGGAAGATATTTCGTTCAAGACTACGCCAGATATCAACTGCGTGGTCTTTAGATATACCGGAAGTCTTAATCTTCTCATCCAACTACTTCCGAGCAACTGCTTGGAGCGTTTGTTCGGTAGCATCTTTTAGAGCATTAGCTTTATCTGTGTTGTGGATCTGAGGGTCAGTGCCATTAGCAAGCAAGGATAGATATTCATCACGTAAAGCTCTTGCTCTTGCTAACGTGAGGTGAGGGTAGGTCCCAAGGCTCATCTTCGTGCGTTTTTTAGTTATCGGCACTGCATATCTGAAATACCAATTCTTCTTCCCTCCTTTAGAGAGGGGAGCGATTCGTAGGATCAAACCATCACCGTCAAACAAGTTGATTTCTTTGTCGGCTGGCGTGGTGCTTTTGATTTCAGTGTCAGTAAGCTTCTTAGCGATTTTTGCCATTTTTGGGACCCTCGGTTTTTGGACCCTTCTTAGTGGGTCCCATTCAGGGTGCCATAACTGATAGTTCTCAGCAATTCTCACTGGACGACAATAGACGTAAAAAAGCCCGCAGAGCTTGTGCTGTGCGGGCTTAGTAGACTTCATTGTACTTCAAACAACTAAAAAGTGGTGGAGCTGGGGGGATTTGAACCCCCGTCCGAAATTACTACATTTTTAATCTGCTTTTGATATATAACATAATTCTTTATTATTCATTGACTTAGTTAGTATCTGTTAGTATCTCTTGGTTGCTTTTTGTATCCTCTGCCGCCATTTTGTCGCCATTTTTGCTGTGCCAATTTAGGTTTGCAAGAGGGTTTTTTGTTGTTGCGTCTTCCAGGTGTTCCAGGGCGAAATGTGCGTATACCATGGTCATTTTAATGTCCGCATGCCCTAAGATATCTCTAAGGACTAAGATGTTTCCGCCATTCATCATAAAGTGGCTCGCAAAGGTGTGACGCAGCACATGAGTACATTGCCCTTCCGGCAGAATGATGCCTGCTCTCCTAACGGCTCTCTCAAACGCTTTTCGGCAGGGTGAGAAAATTGCACCACGTTTTTTAGGTATTTCGTCGTATAGCTCTTTGGTAATGGGAACAGTTCGGTTTTTTTTGCCTTTGGTTTTGATGAAGGTGATCCGATACTTTGAAATCTGCTGCCCTTCTAACTTTTCCGCTTCACTCCATCGTGCCCCAGTTGATAGGCATATCTTCGCCACCTTTATAAGGTCTGGATTCAAAGACTCCTCACAGGCATCTAACAAACGCTTTATTTCAAGGTCTTCCAGAAAAGTAAGCTCTGTCTCATGAATTCGGAAAAGCGGTAGCCCGGTTAACGGGTTCGGCGCAGTCCAGTGGCCGAGTTTACGCAGAGTGCCAAAAACCGCAGATAGGTTTAACTGCTCAAGGTTAACCGTCCGCGGTTTTACTTTTGGCAGTAGCTTTCCTTCACTTGTTACAAGTTCTCCATTTAACCTTTTTTCACGGTACTTTGAGAAATCAGCCGCCGTTACTTCTGTGGCCAAGGGGTCACCGAGTCCGTCACATATGACTTTAAGCTTAGCGTTCATCTTCTTAGGGGCGGCAAGGGTTTGCCCGTAAAGTGAATCCCAGAGTTTGATCAGATCAGAAAGCTTTCTTCTATCCGCTTTTTCTCCCATCCACGGTTTACTGCTCGCTTCTTCCATTGTGAAGGTTTCGAAAGCGGCCGCCTCGCCTTTAGTAGCAAATAATCTCCTAACGCGCTTCCCTTTACGTCCGTTGGGATAGCATTCACACAGCCATTGCCCATCTGGTTGCTTTCTGATCGCCATAACTTAAGCCTTACTAAACGTGCCTGCCACTTTGGCAATGATTTTTATTTCGTCTAAATTGCAGTCAAAGGGAACTCCACCACCTTGGACGCGCACCTTTTTCACAGGGATGAAAGCCAATTCCCGAATACTATATTTCCCTTCAATGTTGACTAACCATTCACCGTCTGAAAATTCTGATTCCTTTTTATCAACAATGTAGGTTTTCGTTTCGCTTCTAATTACATGAGGCGCGGCAAGATTGTTGGGAAGAAAAACCTTATCAAACATCATGTAACCTGATTGTTTTAACTCCCCCCCCTCCAGTACGTAACTCTCCAGCCGAACGATATCGGATTTTGAGTGTTCGTATTTGACGCCTTCACCTGTTGCTAGCCATTGCAAAGAAACACCTGTTTCAAGGGCGCATCGAATAACTAGATGTGCAGGGAAATAATCCCGCTTCAACCAGGTTGCCAATGTGCTAGATGCAATTTCAACATGCCGACAAAGGTCATTTTTGAAGCGAAATCCATAAGCATCCATCATTCGGTCAATGGCTTCTACTCCACCTGTTTCAAACATAATTGCTCTCATATACGAATAAAATGATTGACTGTTCGTATTTGAAACATTATAAAGTGAATGCTCTCATATACGAGTAAATGCGAATCTATGCCAAGAAACGCGAACAGATACGAACTGATACGAAGAAAACAAGGGATATTGCACGATGAATGAATCTATTTCAATCGAGATTCCGAGCCTTTGGGTTTATCCAGACCAATTTGCCGCTTTAGAAAACATGTCAAAACATACTGTTTATAAGTGGAAAGAATTTGGGAAGCTGAAAATCATCCCTAAAAAAATCGCCAAAGGTAAAACCAAGGCAGGCGGAAAGATTCAAATCAAATATTACGAATATAAATATCAGCAACTTAAGGCGATGGGATTCTCCGACATCGTTGTCAATGTTGTTGGATGGGACAAGTTTGCCGCCAAAAAAGAGGCATAACTATGTTTGATTATCAAACATCCATACATCCCCATTTGGATACAGCTTGCCGCCGCTTCTCACTGGCGCACAACCTAACCGAGGTTGCTGCCGTTATGGGTATTTCTGCCCAGGTGTTACGCAACAAACTGAATCCAGACCAGCCGCACCGTTTAACAGTAAACGAGCTGATCATGCTGACGGATATCACTGATGATTCGGCGGTTCTGGATGGTTTGTTGGCACAACTGAAATGTTTACCTGCTGTGCCAGTGAATGAAGCGAAACCAAATAATTTACCGATGCACGCTCTGAGTGCTACGGCCGCAATCGGTGTTATTGCCGGTGAGGCCATTTCCCCCGCGCCTATGACGCAATCACGTAGAAACGCCATTTTAGACCGAGCCAATCAGGCGATCCGCGATCTGTCCTTGCTCGTTGTGTCTGTTGAGTCGCGTTTTCACACCACGCCGGTGCTGGCATCCGCAATGGACGTAATCAGTTCATGCGGCGTCATGCCTGGCCTGAACTGAGGCTATTCGATGAAAGTTTTCGCACAACTATTAAAGCAACAATCGCCAACGGCTCAACTGCAAAGCTATGGCCACGGTTGGCTTGAACTGCCAAACGGTCAGCGCTGGCAACCGGCCGCAAGCAAAGTGGCGTTTCTAAGTGGTTGCCGTCACCCGATGGTGAAGATTAAGCGCCGCCCTTGGTGGTTCCGCCTGATGGGATTAAGGGGGTAAGCGTGGAACAGCAATTGCCGAAATGGATTGGTGAAGCCCGAAAGATGATTTCAGGCACTGAAAACCGGGTGAAACATTATTGGGAAAATCTTCCAGAAGATGAACGCCGCGATCTCTGTTTCCTCTCCCAGCTGAAAAGGCGCCATGTGAAATGTGCCTGGGACGATTTGACCGAAGCGGAAAAAATCGCGCTGTGGCAGGGCGTTTTGAAGGTCAGAAAAATGCAGCAACAAACCCGTTTGCTGACGCCGGAAGATTTCAAAGGCGTTGTTGTTTGCAGTGTTAGCCGTCGGGCTGACGAACAAAAAATTTCAAATCCGATGCACTGAGGGAAGTATGAAAATTATCACCGTAGACGAAATTGGTTTGATCGAATCATTCGCAGCTTTTGGCGTTAAGTTCAATTACAGCCGTTTATTCCTGAGTAAATGCCATGTGTCAAAAGGCCGCGTTGCGCTGACGCCTTTCATGTTCAATGACACGGTTCACCTTGATAACCCGCACCAATGGTTTGCGGCCAATGCTGCGTTTTGGGTTCGCGCCTATCGTGAGTCTGAAACGTTGGTCGAACAAGTCGAAACAATGGCCAGCATTCGCGCCCTGTATTTTTTGGCCGGTTCTTTGGGGCAAGGTCATGCTCATGCGCTGATCAGCACCTGGTTTGATACGACCAAGGAATTGCACGGCATGGGGGCGCTTAACCTGTCACCGCTTGCGCCGCTTCCTAAAAAATACGAAACAACGATTTCCCCGCTTAGGTTTCATTAATTGAATCTTTCGAACGCCCACGGCTTCCACCTGGTTGCCGGGGTTTCTTGCTGCCAAAATTTGGAGTTGTCCCATGAATCTATCCCGAAATGATCGCGCGAAACGCACACCAGTGCTGCGAGATTTTGAACAGTCATCACCGGCTTATCAGGACTCTGATCGCCTGGCCAGCATGTTGAAGAACGCCCGCGAAGAAACAATGGTGGATGCAGCTATGAAATATTCCGGCCGCCTGGATCGGCTGGCGTCTCATATTGTTAATGAAGGGCTTAGTACTGCTGAAATCGTTGAACTGTTACGCCAGGAATCGGAACAGTTTGCCCGCGCTGGCCAGGGCGGTGCTCTGTGAAAACTGTCTTGAAATGGGCTGGTTCAAAAGTCCGCATTATCGAAAAGCTAAAGGTGTATTTACCCGCTGGAGAGCGGCTTATTGAGCCGTTTGCAGGATCCTGCGCGGTGATGATGAATACGGATTACCCGGCTTATTTAGTGGCTGATGCAAACCGCGATCTGATCGATATGTACAAGCTAATTGCAGAACAACCGGCCGCGTTCATCCAGACGGCTGAGGCGCTGTTTGCAACGGGAAACACTGAGGCGGAATATTACCGTTTACGCTTTGCGTTCAACTCCAAACCGGCCGGTGATAAAGACCGCGCCCCGCTTTTTCTCTACCTAAACCGCCATTGTTTTAACGGGTTATGCCGGTACAACAAAAATGGCGAATTCAACGTTCCTTACGGCAAATACAAAAAGCCGTACTTTCCAAAAATTGAAATCCTGGCATTCGCTGAAAAAGCCAAGCTGGCCACGTTCCTTTGTGGGAACTACAGCGAGGCATTGAAAGCCGTGCAAGCTGGCGACGTGGTTTATTGTGATCCGCCGTACCTCACAGAAACAGCCAATTTCACCGCTTATCACTCTGTTGGATTCGGGCATGAAGAACACGGCCGGTTAGCCAGGAGTGCACGCCGTTTGGCTGGCCGTGGCGTGCCGGTGGTCATTTCTAACAGTGATACAGATATGGTGCGTTATCTCTATAAAGATTTTTCCATCAATAAAATCACCGCGCCGCGCAGTATAGGAGCGGCGGCCGGCAGCATCAAATCTGCCCAGGAGGTGATTGCAACCGTGGCGTGGGATTGCTGAATGGCATCTTTCGTTAACGGGCAGCATCATGAAACTCGTCAGTGGCAGCAAGAGCAATTTGCCCCTGGCGCGCCTGATGAAATCAGCCTGACTGAGCGGCAGTTATGGCATCTCAATAAGGCCGATCACGATTGGCGTGCTGAGTATCTTGGCGAAATGCCGGATTTCTTGGCACGCTATTTTGGCGATCGCTACAGCAAATTATTGGAGGGTGGCCATAACGGCCGCCGCCGTGCCAATACGTTTTTACGTACTACGGTGGGTAAGAGCGTATTGCCACGTCTACGCAATGTCTGCGAACAGTACACGACAAAACACCAGGCGGCTGGGGTGATCCCTTTCCCATTCCTGGCTGACCTTGAAAAACTTCCCACCTTTGGGCGTGATGAACTGCGTAACCTTGCGCACCGCGTCGCTGATTTTATGTCTGAGTCATTCACCGATTTTATTGATCTGGCTTTTGACGGCGCAGCTGCTGATCAGAAAGAAATGACACGCCGCACTTATGCCACCTTTGAACACATGGGCAAGCTGGCCAAAATGGCGGGTATCACGCCGCCTTACTGGCAGCAATTTCTTTCAGGTCGCACTTTCACAACTCGCACCGCGGAATCCGGTTTATTGCGCATGGTGGCACCGGAGTGGTGGCGTACTAAGTTGAAGCGCCGCCGTGATCTGCAGCGTGAGCATATGGCCATTGCCGTTGGCCAGGTGCAAAAGGCGGCATCGGCTTACGTCAGCCGTTCCACGCAAGGGGAATGGGTGGAGCAAAAGAAACGTAACCGGGAGTTTTTTAAATCGTGTGATCTTCAAAATCAGGAGACGGGGGAACGTCTTTCCCTGGCTGACATGGTGGACGGCAGCAACGCTAACCCGGCAAAACGTCGCTGCGAACTGATGGTTCGTATGCGCGGGTTTGAAGATTTGGCCACTGAAATGGGCATGGCCGGAGAGTTTTATACGATCACCGCGCCGTCAAAATATCACGCCGTGCACAGCAAGGGCGGGTTCGTGTCTCAGTGGAACGCGGCCAGCCCGCAGCAAACACAAAAATACCTTTGCGGCGTATGGGCAAAAGCCCGCGCTGCGTTTTCCCGCGCCGGGATCCATGTCTTTGGTTTTCGCGTAGTCGAACCGCATCACGACGGGACGCCGCACTGGCATATGTTGCTGTTTATGCGTCCGTCAGACGTGGCCGAGGTGCGGGATATTCTCTGTTATTACGCCCGTCGTGAAGATTCCGAAGAACTGCAATCCGCACACGCGCTAAAGGCGCGTTTTCACGTTGAGCCTATCGACGAAGAAAAGGGCAGTGCTACGGGTTATATCGCTAAATACATTTCCAAAAATATCGACGGTTACGCCCTGGATGGTGAAACGGATGAAGAAACCGGCGAAAACCTAAAAGATATGTCCAGGGCGGTTTCGGCCTGGGCAAGCCGCTGGCGGATCCGTCAGTTTCAGCAAATCGGCGGTGCGCCGGTAACGGTCTGGCGTGAGCTGCGCCGCATGCGTGATATCACCCTGGAAAACAAATCTATGGATGCCGTGCTGGCTGCGGCTGATGTGGGATGCTGGGCATCCTATACCCAGGCACAGGGCGGGGCGTTGGTGTCCCGGCGTGATCTCGTCGTGCGCCTGATGTATGAAATCACCGAATGCGGCAATGAATACGGGGAAGCCGTTCAGCGTATTCAAGGGGTTTATTCGCCGTTATCGGGTCAGGAATCAGAGGTATTAACGCGCCTGGTTAAGTGGGCGATTGTTCCGAAGTTGGCCGACAGCGCAGCGGAGGCTGCTTTTCCTGGCGGCATCGCCGCCCCTTGGAGTTCTGTCAATAACTGTACTCAAAGTACGATCACCGAGTTGAAAAAGGGCATCGGTATTCAGTCACAGGATGCTGGCCAGATGGCCAAAGCGCTGGCCAGGGGCAATATCGTGCCGCTGGATCGGGAAACCGAAATGCAATTAGAGGGCAACCGGCTGGTGGTCAGGCGCCGGAAAGCATATTGCAAGGAGTGCGGGGAGGTTATCACGCCTGAAAATGAGTCATTTGATTCACCGGGGAACTGCTGGGGGTGCGCGGATGGCCATGAATTCCAGTCCTATCAGGGGGATGCGGTTAACCGCGCGTTTGAATCGTTAGGCATTTAATGCAAGGTAAAAACTCGCAAAAGCACGCGCAGTTTGCTTTTATTCTGTAACATTTTGAGATACTGTATATTCATACAGTAAATTTGTTAGGGAGATTGGGGGATGCAGGATTTATTTTTTGAGACAATCGCCGTGCAGCGGATGGAAATGATGTCTCGTTTGGTATCAGTAGGAACATGCAATCAGGAAGATAAAGCTATCGCACTTGATTGGCTGGCTGAGTTAAATGCGGAATTGCTGAAAAATCTGATTGAGAGAGAGAAGAAAAACCCCCAAAGCGGGGGCAGTGATTCAGGCTTGTTGCAGTAGCGAAAGCAACATTTGCTTATCGTCGGATTTCAACGATTCCACTAAGCCACGCAGTAAGCTGCCCTGGCTTTTCGCGCTGGGGCTGATGGTGTGTGAAAAGGTCATATTCATTACAAAAGTATGACCACACTCAAAGTCAGAGCACGCACAATACAGGTCTGAAATCTGACGGTGTTTGCGTGACGTTTTTTTTATGACTGAGTTCGCGCCGCATTCGGGGCAGATGACTTTCATCACGCGCATGTTGTTGGCTCCGGGGAAGTGATAACCCCGTGATTTTAGCCTGTTGCGGCTCATTTTTCATCCTCTGATGTTGTGTCAAAGGCGAAGTTAAGCCGCAGATGTAACGGAATTTCCGGGTCACTGTTGACCGCATTCATGATCATGCGCTGCAACGGAATGACTTCATCCTTTCTGTATGTCGTTCGTGACTTATCCGGATCAGGTAAGCCACCCGTATTTTGCGGAATAATGCCCGCCAGGCCAGCCGGGAACCGGTGGGCGTTCAGCACATCCTGCGCGCTGATGTTCTTCACATTATTGAATTCATCGTTCGCGCCGATATCCCCCACCGGAATAAACTGGATCGCCTTTTCCCCGCCCTGGGGAATGTTCACAAAGATGGTGGAGAAGTTCCCGATCCCTTTGCTGCTTTCCAGTCGCTGCGCAATTTCTTCCTCTACTTCATCGGTCATGTTCGCGTCGTTGGTGTAGATGATCCCCCCGGTGTGCGCCCCATTGTGGTAATAGCGGCGGCGGAAAATGGTTGCTTCACTGTTGAGTAACGCCGAGTGAATGCCGCTGATGTAATCCGGCAGGCCGTAAATCTGTTGCTGCGGGTCGTACTGTTTGAGGAAAATCACATCATCCGGGCTGTATACCAACGGTTCGCCTTCCTGCAGAACCACAAATTCCCCTGTTTTACGCACGCGCAGATACAGCGACGGCAGCGGCAGCAAATCCACCACGTCACCCCAGCCCGAACGCACTTTCAGAATGGCCAGGTCGCCGCAGGATAAATAATCAAACACGCCGCCGCGCAGCTGCTCATGCGTTAAACCGCCGCCCAGGTAATCCGATGCCACCATGTTGTGACGGGCATAAATCACGCCGCCGTGCTGACTGTTTAGGTTCGTCAGTTGAACCAGTGCCAGACGGTCAATCGGCAAGGTGTAGTGATCGAATTCATTGTCATACCAGATATCCCGGTAATTTGTGCCGGTGGTCAGGATGGGTTCCGGGCGTCCCATGCTGATGATGCTCATTTTTTTGCTGCGGTCAGGCTGTTCCTTCTTAGCCTGGCGGGATGGTTTGCGTTTGCTCATGCTGCTTTTTTTCCTAATTTCCATTTAGATTTACGCTTGTGCTCAAAGTTGATCGGCTCGTTAATAATGGCGTGCGCGATTGCCCAAAAGGCATCGGCGTGGCCGGTTTCGACTGTGCGATCGGCTTTAAACGTCATAGCGTTGCCGCTGGCCGTGCTGGTGTGTCGGATGGACAGGAAAGACGCGGCAATTTCCCGGTTATCTTTGTTCCATTCCAGGCGTTTTGCGCCGATTACGTCGATCATCTTCAACACCAGCCGGGTTTTGGTTTCCATGCCGTAGTGAATGGCCACCGCTTCACGTAGGGCAAAATGTTCTATCAACTCAAATACGCCCCGGCCAATGCCGGTGACGTCTACGCCGATGTAAGTCATGTTGTATTTCCCGAACAGCTTTTTAATCTGTGCTGCCTGATAGGCGAAATTCATCCCTTTCCAGTGAAAAAGGCAGAGCACGCGGAATTTCTCCACGGCATAAAGCGGCGGGGCAACAATGGCAAACGTGGAGGTATCGCCAGAACGCGCCGGGTCAAAGCCTCCCCATACCTCACGGTTGCCAAACGGCCGATCGGCGTTGGGGTCATGGTCTTGCCAGTCGGCCACGTCCACGCCGCAGATTTCCAGATCACTGAATTTGAAAACGCTGTCTTTGCTGTCCACAAACACACACATATACAGCATGTTGAACGTGTCACGGTTGTAGCGGTTGCGCAGCTTCTCGATGCTGGCCAGGTTAAACCCGCCCTTGATCGCGTCTTCCATCGTGATGATGTACCGCCACTGGCCATCCGGGCAGAGTCGGCCGCCGTTGCGCATTTCATCAAAGGTTGGAAAGGCGACTTTTTCGCGTTTCCTATCGCCGCGCTTCCATTCTTCACCCGTCCAGAAAGGGTATGCCTGGTGCGTTTTGGCGCTGGGCGTTGAAAAGTAGGTCGTTCGCCAGTGGTCGTGCGTGGCCATTGCGCTGGCCACCTCGTTAAGCTTGGCGAAGTTCGGCACCCAAAAGTATTCGTCGCAATACAAATGGCCGCTGTAGGACTGCGCGGTGTTTTTGTTGGTGGACAGAAAGCGCAGCTCTGCGCCGTTGCTTAATCTGATCGGGTTGCCGGTCAGCACAATGCCGAAATACTGCTCTGCGATGTTGACGATGTAAGAGCGGAACACTTCCGCCTGGGCTTTGGAGGCGGAAAGGAAAATCTGCGGGTCACCGGTCATGACCGCATTTTCGAATGCCTCAATAGCAAAGTACCAGGTGGCACCAATCTGGCGGCTTTTCAGGAGGTTCCTGATCTGCTGTGCCAGGTTGTTGCGCAGGTGTTTCTGATAGCCGAATAAATGTTCCTCTGCGAAAGCGTCAAAATCATCCTGCGTCATGCCGGAGATGTCGTTTTTCTTATATTTGCGCTTCTTCACCGGCTCTGCGCCGTCACCGTTCCCGCCCTGGCTGTCATAGCCTCCCTGGTTGCCAGATTTAGCGGCGGCCATTTTCTCTTTATGCTTATTTGTCTGCGCACGCAGTTTCACCGCGTGAGCAATCAGCACATCTATCTCTTTTAATTCCAGCTCTGTTTTTTTGTCCCGGCCAACTAATAACTGGTAACGGCGTTCAATGGCTTCCTCTGTTGATTCGTGGCTGAGTAAATCAGCCCAATTCCCTTTTTGCGCCCAGTAGTAAATGATCCGCGCATTCGGCAGATTTAAATCCTGAGCAATTTCCTTTGGCGTGGCACGGCGCAAATATAAAGCGCGTGCGACGTCTTTTAGTTCGTCTGTGTATTTAGCCATTCGGCAATTATGCGGGGATGTTTCGGCTATTTCGTTAAGTAAATATCTGATGCAATCGGATATAGGGTTATATCCGAATTCTGCTTAATGCGGCGGGGGTAATTATTGGCGATACTGCATTTCACGGAAACAACGGAGGTTAATTCCGGTATGTCAGATTCACATTTAATGACGAATTGGCTCTGTATCGCAACCGAAGGGGAAACGGTTGATAAGCGTTTTTTAACCAGGGATATGTTAATTGACGCGGCGGAAACATATGACCCAAAAAATATGTATACCGCACTGCTTTGGCCAGAGCATGAGCGCTGGTGCGGTAATGCCGGTGAAGTTCTGGACGTTGCGGCAAGCGAAGATGACTCAGGATTAGTAAAGCTCTATGCCCGGTTGTGTCCTTCCACTGAACTGGTACAGGCGAATCGGAACGGAAAGCTTTTATTCACGTCAGTGGAATTAACGCCTGATGGCAACTTTCGCGGAACCGGCCGTTATTACCTTGAAGGGCTGGGCGTTACAGATGAACCCGCAAGCGTAGGCACTACGCGAATGCGATTTAATAAGCGGAGAAATAATTACTTTATCGGTAATAGTAATCCGCTGGTAATTAACGAAGTTAAGGGAATCAACATGGCAGGGAAAGATAAAAATAAATCGAAATGGCGCAGCCTTTTCAGTATTGAAGACGAAACACCGGCACAGGAAGAAACTCCCCAGGACGGCGATAAATTACAGGCGCTGGCTGAGGTTGTTGCTTCGCTGGAAAGCCGTATTGCTGCGCTGGAAACAAAAACAGAAGCAACGGATTCAACCGTTGAAGATATTCAGACTGATGTTGAAACTGTTAAAGACGTGGTGGATACCGAAGAATTCGCCCGCCTGCGCGACGAACTGCCAAATATCGTCAGCAAATTTAGCAAGCTGGATAAAAAGGTAACCACGTTGCCGAGTAAGAATCCGAAGGGTTCACGCAAGCCGTTCCAGTTCTTATAAGCATTTATAAGGCGTTCGCCAGGGAAAATATTAACCGCTGAGTAGCGATTAAGGATGAATAAATAATGATTTTGAATGCAAAAGCGCGTGGCTTTTTAAAGCAATTCGGCGCGGGACTTGCGGCGGCTAATGGTCTGGATGGTGGCGAGGAAAGTAATTATTTCTCTCTATCTGATCCGAAGGAAACGCAGCTGCGTGATGCGCTGCTGGAAAGTTCGGATTTCCTGAACTGGATCACCGTGGCTGATGTTGACCAGCTTTCTGGCCAGGTTGTCAGCGTGGGTGCATCCGGTCTGCATACCGGCCGTATTGCTGATGGGCGTTTTCGTCGTAACGTCGGCGTGTCGGGTAATGAATACAAATTGGTTGAAACCGACTCCTGCGCCGCGCTGCGTTGGGATCTGCTTTCCATCTGGGCAAATGCCGGTTCTGAGGAAGAATTTTTCCAGCGCGTCACCGCGTTTACTACCCAGACCTTTGCCCTGGATATGTTGCGTATTGGCTTTAACGGCAAGACCGTTGAAACCTCGACGGACTATGAAAAGAACCCGAACGGCGAAGATGTGAATATCGGTTGGCATGAAATTGTTCGCAAAATTCGCGAAAAACAAATCATGACCGATGCGGTCACGCTGGATCAGAACGGTGATTACAAGTCACTGGATGCGATGGCGTCAGACCTTATCAACGCCAAAATCCCGCAGGAATACCGCAACGATCCACGCCTGGTTGTGCTGGTGGGGGCTGACCTGGTGGCGGCTGAACAGTATCGACTGTATCAGGCGGCTGACCGTCCAAGCGAAAAAATCGCCGCGCAGATGTTGCAGGACTCCATTGCCGGGCGTCAGGCCATTATCCCGCCATTTATGCCGGGTAAGCGCATGGTGGTGACCACGCTCGCGAACCTGCACATCTATACGCAGCGTAATACCCGCCAGCGTAAAGCGGAGTTTGTTGAAGACCGTAAGCAGTATGAAAACAAGTACCTGCGCAATGAAGGTTACGCGGTGGAATACCCGGAACTGTATGCGGCGATCGATGAATCCGCCGTGACCATCGGCACCGTTGCCGAGCCATCCGAACCCGTAGGCGGAGAGTAAACATGAGCCTGTCACCCGCGCAGCGACACAATGCCCGCATAGCGGCGCAAACGAAGTTAAGACAACGCCAGGCACTGGAAGGGGCAGACAGCTTGCATGTTCTGAGTGCGGCGCTGGCCAACGATGTGGATATGTTGCACGGGCTGACATTGGCGCAAAAGGTGGCGTTAAAGCGTGATGAATTATTACCAAAATGGATGCCCACCGTTGAAAAGTACCTGAATGGCGGCGAGGTGTACCGCAATCCGATCCTGGCATGGTGTGTGATTTGGCTTTTTGACGTGGGCGACATGGACGCCGCGCTTAATTTGGCGGATATCGCCATCGAGCAGGGACAGGAAACCCCGCCAGAGTTGAAAAGCAATTTCCCCACCTTTGTGGCGGATACCGTCCTGAAATGGGCGGAAGTACAGGCCAGGGATGGCCACCCTGTTGAGCCTTATTTTTCCCGCACGTTTACCGATGTGGCGGAAAAGTGGGAGCTGTATGAAGTGATCCAGGCCAAGTGGTTCAAGTTCGCCGGTATGCGTCAGTTGTTTGACGAACAAGGCGTACCGCGTGCCACGGCCACCGAGGATGTAGCGCTGTTGCAAAGCGTGGATGGTCTGCTGGCCACGGCCGAAAAGCTGCATTCACAGTGTGGCGTGGGAACGATGCGAAAACAAATTGCCGCCCGTATCCGATCACTGAGTAAGTAAAGACTACCGCAAGCCGGAACGGGCGCGGGGAAGGTAATACCCTTGGGTTATGTACCGTGGATCCCGGTCTGCCCGTTTCTTACGGAGAATTTTATGTTTAGCGGAACGCCGATTGATTACCAGGATGAACCGTTAACGAATGACGGATTTTGGCCAGATTTGAATCTGGCGGATTTCCAGGAACAGCGCAGCATCCCCGCCGATGTAGACGCCGGGACAGTGGCCACGGCGCTGCTGACGGCGGCCGGGGAAGTGAATGACCTGTTGCAGACCGTCAAGGATGGTTACTTGGCCAAGGGATTTGGCCAGGCCAGCGCGGTGCCGGGTATCGGTCGCCCTGGCGAAAACCTGCTTTGTGCTCGTTATAAAAAAGCAGTGTTTGCCCGCGCAAAGGCCGATTTGATCGCAGAGTTCGCAAGCCAGGGGCGCAGGGAGTCGCACCCAGGGCAGGAAAGTGAAGAGACCCGCGCCGGGTTACTGGCCGAGGGTTCGATCATCATCCGGGCAATCAAAGGATTGCGCCGCGTAACGGTAAGGAAGATATGAGCCAGTTAGATGCGCTGAGTACGTTCGTCACCCAAAGTATGCCCACCAGGACATTCAAGGGGGCGGGTTTTTCCAGCTATATGGATGAACTGAGTTTTATCCCCGCGCAACGGGATTTAGGACTGGAGCAGTACCGCCTGGCGGTGATCCGCTACAACGCGGTTTTAGCCTGGGACAGATTCCCGTACCGGCTGTATGACCCGCGCAATCTGGCGGCGCTGCTGCTGGTGTGGTTGATGGAATCTGACCGGGATCTGTTTGAAGAATTCGGCATAGATACCGAGTTACCTGATTTTGATATCGATCTGGTGGATGAGGAAACCGCCGTGGTGGTTATTACGTTACCGATGGTGGAAGCGTTAAACCTGGTGAAGGACGACAAAGGCAATATTCCCCTGGATGGGGTGCTGTGGCGACTTGCCGATCCGACCATCTGGTTTGCCAGTGAAGCCCTGGTGTATGGGGTGGACGAACAAGGCGCGAAGCTTGGCAGTGATAAATGATTATCCGGGGCGCATTAGACCGGGAACAGCTTAAGGCGCTGCGCAAAAAGCTGGCGGCAATGGAATTGCCCCCGGCGAAACGGAAAAAACTGATGTGGCGTTTAGCCAAGTACGGGTTGATCCCCGCTGCGAAACGCAACGTCAGAAATCAGCAAAGCCCGGATGGCCAGAAATGGCAGGGACGCCAGACGAAGCGCAAAGGCAAGATGCTGCGCAATATGCCAAAGCTGCTGCATATCCGGGAAATGCCGGAAATCGACGGGGTACGGGTATACCTAAGCGGCGGCGGTTACCGCAACGGCAAAAAGACGGTGGCGGCGGGAACGGTGGGTTATGCCCAGCAAAACGGCATGAACGTGACGGTCAGCCGTCGCCAGGTGGAGCGCAAAGGCCGAGCGGAGAGTTTGCCCGCCAGTCTCAGGCAGGCCAAACGCCTGCGGGCGCTGGGGTACAAGGTTAAAAAAGGTAAGCGTTGGCGAAAGCCGCCGTTCAAAGAAATTCAGGAAGGTATGACGATGGCCAAAGCCGGGCTGTTGATCCGAACATTATCGGGGAAAGCAGCGAAAGCGTCCTGGTCAGTCGATGTTCCATCCCGTCCTTTCCTGGGCATCACGGAAGACGATTTTAATAAAGCGTTAGCGCGGCAACTCCAGGGCATCGGGTTTGGCGCAGACGCAGGACACTAAGGGGAAGTTATGGCGTGGCCAACGGTCGATATTAATCAGGTCAACCAGCTGCAAGGTGAAACAAACGAGATTGAGCGCGTAGTGCTCTATGTCGGTACGGGGAAAACCAACGCGGGCAAAACGCTGGCGGTGAATACCCAAAGTGATTTTGATGCGCTGCTGGGCGCGGGTGGCAGCGTTTTAAAAAGTAACGTCCTTGCTGCCATGCTCAACGCCGGATCCAACTGGAACGGGTTTGTGCATGTGCTGGCCGAGGATGGCGAAGAAAACGCCTGGGTGGATGCTGTCCTGGCGGCGCAGGCGGTGGGTTCATTTGAAGGGGTGGTGTTGCTCGACGATATCGCCACGAAAACCCCCATTAACAAAGCGGCGGAACTGCGTGCCACTTTGCTGGCTAAATTTTCACGCTGGCAGTGGTTCATCTTGTCAGTACAACCGCCGCAGGACGATGAAGCCTGGCCGGACTATCTGACTCGTGTCAGCGCATTGCAGGCACAGATTGCAGCACCGTCTGTGCAACTGGTGCCGCGCCTGTTCGGGCATGAGCCTGGCGTGTTGGCCGGTCGGTTGTGCAGCCGTGCGGTGACCATTGCTGACAGTCCGGCGCGGGTGCAAACCGGTGCGCTGGTGTCCCTGGGCAGTGATGAATTGCCGGTTGATGGGAAAGGCGCGGCATTAGAGCTGGCCATCCTGCAAGCCTTGCAGGCACAGCGTTTCAGCGTGCCGATGTGGTATTCCGACTATGACGGGTATTACTGGGCAGATGGGTTAACGCTCGATGCCGAAGGGGGCGATTACCAGGTGATTGAATCTCTGCGTATTGCCGACAAAGCCGCCCGGCGTGTGCGTTTACAGGCGATTGCGAAAATTGCGGATCGCTCACTGAACAGCACGCCGTCCAGCATTGCCGCGCACCAGGCGTATTTCGCCAAGGTGCTGCGCACCATGTCGGTGGCCAGTCAGATTAACGGCATTACCTTCCCAGGCGAAGTGAAGCCGCCGCAGGATGGGGACGTGACGATCACCTGGCTGTCAGCCACCAAAGTGGCGGTGTATATCGTGATCCGTCCGTATGAATGCCCGAAAGGCATCACGGTGAGTTTGATGCTGGACACCAGTCTTTCAGGGAGTGATTAACGATGAAACGTATTTCAGGCCAGTCCACGGATGTGCGCATTGACGGTGACCTGGTTCACATTGAAAAGGTCAGTTTAGATATCACTGACAACACGGCAGCGGCACAAACCCAGGGCATTCCTGATGGTCATGTGTCCGGGGATGTAGCGGCCGAGGGGGAAATTGAAGTCTCCACCAAAGTGCTGACGCAGCTTACCGCGATTGCACGCCGTGCCGGTTCGTGGCGCGGCATCGAACCGGTGGATCTCATGTTCTACGCCAAGGCCGGTAATGAAGAGCTGAAAATTGAAGCCTTTGGCTGCAAGTTAGTGTTAAGCAACCTGCTGGATAACGATCCGAAGGGCGGCAGCACGCTGAGCCACAAAATTAAATACTTTGTCACCAGCCCGCAATTTGTGTCGATTAACGGCGTGCCGTATCTGGAAGATGAAGACACGCGCAACTTGATTGGATAAGGACAACGCAGGGATGCAAGAGCACGAAAAAAGTTTGTTGAGTCTGATCCTGCTGGGCGCACTCATTGCCCTGGGACAGATGTTAGTGAGCAGTGAACCCATGACCGGAAAGCTGTTTTTTGGCCGCATTATCTTGGGTTCGGCCACCTCAATGGTGGCGGCGGCCGCGCTGATTTGGATCCCCGATATTTCCCCGCTGGCCATTGCCGGGTTGGGGGCGGCGCTGGGGATTGCTGGCCACCAGGCGGTTGAGATCTGGCTACGCAAAAAAGGAAGTCGTTATTTACCAGGGAAAGGAAAGCTGAAATGACATTGAGTGAAAAACAGCAATTGTTTGTGCAACTGATTGGCCAGCTGATCGAATGGGCTGGAACCCATGGTTACCGCCTGACCTTTGGCGAAGCCTACCGCACGCCGGAACAGGCCAAGCTGAATGCCAAAAGCGGCGCGGGAATCGCCAATTCGTTGCACACGCAGCGCCTGGCGGTGGATTTTAACCTGTTCATCAACGGCCAATACCAGACCAGTACCGAGGCATATACGCCAATGGGGGAATATTGGGAATCCCTGGGCGGAGCCTGGGGCGGGCGATTCAAAAGCCGCCCGGACGGCAACCATTTCAGCCTGGAACACAACGGGGTGAAATGATGGGCAAGCAACTGGCGATTGCCACCCTGGCGTTATTGGCTGCGTTCGCAGCGGGCTGGCAGGTAAATACCTGGTACAGCGATAGCCTGGAACTGGCTATCAGTAATGCCGCACACGCGGCGGGGGAAGCCTCCCGCGTGGCCGGTGAGCAGATGGCCAGTGAATCCGGCCGCAAGCTGGAAGATAAATTGGAGGCGTTGCGACATGCGCAGCCTGTGGAAATCCGCACGGAAGTGGTTAAACCGGTGTTTACCAATGTTTGCGTGTCCGCTGATTTTGTCAGCCTGTACAACGCCGCTGCCGACAAAGCCGAACGTGCCTTATCAGGAAAATCTGTTAACCAAATGCCCGGAAACACTGCCGCGCATTAACGGGGTAACAGGGAAAGATATTGCTGAACCCTTATTACTCTTAACGCCGCAATATGCAGACTGCGCGGCACGTCATAATCAATTAGTCGATGAAATAAATCAACGGAAGGAAATAAGACAATGAGCAAAATTACATTAACGGTTAATGGCACCGAATTGACGTTTGAACCGAATACCGTCGCCTATAACAAATTCATTAATGAAATGGCGATGGATAACAAAATGGCACCGGCAAATAATTATCTGCGCCGCATTGTTTCCGCTGACTGCAAAGAAGCGCTGGACACTATTCTGGATATCCCCGGTTCTGCGCTGCAAATCGTCAGTTTCGTGAATGACCAGTTCGCACCGAAATTGGATATCGAACTAAAAAACTAACGGCGCGGGTGCGCGCCATTGAAAGTAATGGGTTGGAACAATACCTGATATTACGCCGCCATTATTTACCGCATGAAAATGACGAACCCGAAAATTTAGCCCGCGCCGTGTGGCTGGATAACCGGCATTGGGAATATCACCGCATTGCTGTAGCAAATGGCATTGCCCTGGCGTTTAAAGGCGACTAATGGCTGATTTAGATTTCACCCTCAGTTTAATTGACAACATCACCCGCCCTATTCGCCAGGTGCAATCCTCTGTGACCGGGTTCGCCCAGCAAAGCCAGGCCGCTTTTGGCAAAGTGGCCATCGGGGTGGGGGCATTGTGGGGCGTGGGTGCCTCAATTAAAGGCGCACTGGATCCTGCCATTCAGATGTTTGACGCGATGCAGGAAGCCAGTGCACGCGGTATCAATGACGATGTGCTGGCCAAGGTGACGGACGACGCGCTGAAATTCAGTACCCGTTACGGGGAATCGGCGGTGGAGTTCGTTAAATCCACCGCGGATATCAACGCCGCCGTTTCCGGGCTGACCAGCGCCGAATTACCCCGCGTAACGATGATTGCCAACACCGCCGCCAAAGCCCTGAAAAGCACGGCCGGGGAAGCGTCTGAGTTTATGGGGCAGATGTTTACCCAGTTCAGCGGCTACGCGGCCGAGGTGGGCAAAGTGCAGTTTGCGGAAGAACTGGCGGGCAAAATGGCCTACATGAAAAACCAGTTCGGTACGGATATGGCCACCATTAAAGACCTGATGGAAGGGGCGAGGGGTGTTGGTTCCAACTATGGCGTGGGAATGGACGAACAGCTGGCCGTGTTGGGTGAGTTGCAACGTTCGTTAGGCACGGAAGCCAGCGGCTCTTATGAAGGGTTCCTAAGCGGTGCCGCAGCCGGTGCGCAAAAATTGGGGCTGAGTTTCCAGGATGCGCAGGGGAAAATGCTGTCCATGCCCGCCATGCTGGAAAAACTCCAGGGCAAGTACGGCAAAAGCATTGAGGGTAATCTCAAGGCGCAGGGGGAATTAGATGCCGCCTTTGGTGACAGCGCCGCCGTCATTAAACAGCTGTACGGCAACGTGGATTTGCTGAAACGCAACATTACCGAGCTGGGCAGCAATGACGGCATGAAACGTGCCACGGAAATGGCCGAAAAAATGACACGCCCCTGGGACAGGCTGACCGCGATCTGGTTTGCCATGCGTGCCGCCATCGGTTCCACACTGTTGCCGGTGTTGTATCCGCTGGTCAATAAAATTGCGGACGGGGGCGAACAGCTGACGCGCTGGATGCGGTTGTTCCCGAACATTGCCCGCGTGATTGGTTATGCCACCTTAGCGTTGCTGAGCTTTGCCGCCTTTGGGGCAATGGCCAATATCGTGGTGGGCGTGGGGCGTTTTGTTCTGATGGGCTGGCAGGCGGTCATGGTGAGTTTTACCGCCATCACAAAATTGGGCGCGGCGGCCATTTGGATTTACAACACGGCGATCCGTGCCTGGTCTGTCGGTATGGCGGCGCTGCGCGGCGTCCTGCTGGCGGTACGCATAGCGGCGGTGCTGTCGGGCGTGGCATTCAACTTTATGAGTTTGCCGGTGCTGCTGGTGGTGGGGGCGGTGGCATTACTGGCGGCCGGGTTCTATCTGCTGATCCGCCATTGGGATGAGCTGAAAGCGGCCATCATGCAAACCGAGGCGTTCAAAGCGCTGGCGGCTTACGTTGAATGGTTGACCGGTATTTACAGTAAAGCCTGGGAAGCGATTGTAAGCGGCTGGCATTGGCTGGTGGACAGCATCAGCAACTTTTCCTTGTTTGATGGCCTGGCCGGAATGGCGGAAAGCATCGGCAACGTCTTTGGCGGGCTGTGGGACTGGTTAAAAAAATCCTTCTCCGGGACGTACAACTGGATTGTTGAAAAACTCAATATGATCCCCGGTATTGATATTGAGGCCAAGGCGGTGGCAGAGCCGCAGAACGTGAATTATAGCAACGGACTTTCAACCGGGGGCGCGTTAAATATAGGGCGCGGTGGGTTAAGCAAGGAAATGAATTCCAACAGCAAAACCACTGTGGATAACAGCAAAACAATCGGCACGGTAAATATTCATCCACCGAAAGGCATGACACCGGCCGAGCTAATGGAATGGCAGGAACTTAATTAATGACGGATGCGCTCTATATTGATTTGTTAATTACTGACAGAGACTTCACCTTAAATGCCGGGAACGAACCGGGCTTATGTAATAACCGCATCAGCATTGGCCAGGATATTGTCCATGCCATTATTGAAAGTGGTTTAACCACCTTATTGGTAGCCGAACGCAGCCCGACATTACGCGCTGACGTGCTCACGCAATTAGTTCTGTTGATTGAAAGTGACGAGCGCATTATTCCCGGCACGGTGAATATCACGGAGGAATCCACGAAACGACTTTGGGCGACGGCGGAAACCTATGACTTTGGCCAGGTATCAGCGGGTATGACCTATGAGTGAAAAGCCGACAATTGATTTTGAGGCCGTACTCAGTGAAAGCGGAATGCCTGTTACTGAGGACGAAATCAACCAACAGTTTACCGAAATCGTGAAAGCGGAAGGGATGGTGACAAACACCTCCCGCATGTCTCCGTTCTGGCGATTAATCACGGTGATAGTGACCACGCCGGTACTGTGGATTAAAGACATTCTGGTTAACACGGTGTTGGCCAATATGTATCTGGCCACGGCCAGCGGCGCGATGCTGCGAATGCTGGCCTGGGGGGTTAACCTCACGGCGAAACCGGCCAGTGCAGCAAAGGGAGTCATTCGTTTTTACAAAGACGATGTTCGCCAGGCGGTCACCGTCGCAGCGGGGACAGTTATACAGACCGAGCGTATCAACGGTGTGACTTACGCGGTCACGGTGGATGCAGACACCACGCTTGCAGCGGGGCTGGCCAGTATGCTGATACCGGTGACGGCGACGGCGGCCGGTAACGCCTATAACCTGGCTCCGGGGTATTACCGCATTTTGCCGGTGGCTGTGGCAGGCATTACCAAAGCCGTTAACGAGGATGATTGGTTGTTATCTCCCGGTGCGGATGAAGAATCGGACGACGATTTACGCGATCGCTGCCGTAATCAGTACAACCTGGTCGGTAACTATCACACTGATGCGGTGTATCGCAGCATGATTGCGGGCGTGGTGGGATTAAGCGTTGACCGCATTTTCTTTGAGCATGATGCGCCTCGCGGTGCCGGTACGGCCAATGCGTTTTTGTTGCTCGATAGCGGGGAGATTTCCCAGCCCTTTATTGATGCGGTGAATGACTACATCAATACCCAGGGACACCACGGACACGGTGACGATTTGCAGTGCATGGCCATGCCGGAAACGCAGCACGATTTATCGGTCACGCTGTACGTGGCCAACCCGGACAATCTCACCCCGGAAGAACACGCCGCGCTGGTGTCAGGGGTAACAGACCTTATCCGCAGCGCTTTCCGGCAAAACGCGGATTATGACGTGAAGCGCACCTGGCCCTATTCCCGCTTTTCGTTTTCGAATCTGGCCAGAGAGCTGCATAAGCAATTTGAGGTTATCGAATCCCTGGAATTCTCCCTGGGCGATATCGTCAGCGAACTGAGCGTACCGCGCCTGGCGTCCTTATCCGTGGAGGTGAAAGGTGTCTGATTTCGCCACTAAGCTGAAAAGCCTGCTTTTACCGTCCTGGATGAATAAGGGCGAACCGGCCAAATTGCTGAAAGCCTGCGGAACGTTCTGGACGATGATTGCGGGCTGGGTGACCTGGCCGTTGCAGCAATTCGATCCGCTGACCTGTGCCGAACCGTTGTTAAACCTGTTGGCCTATGACCGGGATATTGCACGGTTTAACGGTGAGCCGCTGGCGTTATTTCGCAAGCGCGTGGCGTATGCCTTTATCAATGCCCAGGGCGCGGGAGAGATTGCGGGATTTATTGCCATCTTTGATCGGCTGGGAATTGGCTATGTCGAGTTACTGGAACGCCAGGCAGGCATTGATTGGGACGTGATTATTGTCCGGGTGACGGACAGCCAGATTGCGAATAATGCCGATCTTCTGTTGCAGATTATCCGCCAGTACGGCCGCACCTGCCGCCGCTATCAGTTTGAAGTGATCACGACAACCGGATTGCATATCCGCGCCGGATGGAACCAGGGCGAATATGTTTGTTATCCGGCCAGTTTAGGCGTCAGTGAAACAGAGCACGCCACGTTTGGTGCCAAGTTATAAGGAAATAACATGTCAGCAGCAGTCATTACAGAAGCCTTTGAACAATGGAAAACCCAGCAGGCCGTCAACGGCCAGGCTGTTGTCCTGGATGAGTTTGTTTTTGCCAACGTCCCAGATCTGGACGTTAGCGCCCCGATTGACCGTGCGACGGGATTACCCGATGCGGCGCACATTGTTTACCGCCAGGCGGTAGGAAAAACAGGATTGGTGAACGAAAACGCCGTCGTGTATTCGGTAACGCTGGGCGCGGATGTGGGCGACTTCTCGTTTAACTGGATTGGCCTGGTCAGCAAGGCAGCGGGAACGCTGGCAATGGTAGTTCATGCGCCGGTGCAAAATAAGGTTAAAAACGCCAACGGCCAACAGGGTAACGTATTAACCCGTTCATTTTTGATGGAGTACAACGGTGCAGAAACGCAGACGTTGATCAATACCCCTGCCGACACCTGGCAGATTGATTTTACGGCACGCCTGGCGGGAATGGATGAGGTTGACCGTCTGGCCAGCCAGGATATTTACGGCGCTGCGGCGTTCTTCGATACAGGATTTCTGGTGGCTAAAACCGGCAATCAGCATTTTGTGACGGCGGGTGTGGGTTACATCGGTGGCCTGCGTGCCGCGTTGGCGGCCAATGTCAATATCACCGTGGCCGCCAAGCCCACCAAAGTGTGGGTAGATGTTTGCTTTCACGGCACGCTGACCAGCGCTTACAAGACCGAAATTAAATTTACGCTGGCCGCTGACCTGGCCAATTACACTCAAAACGGCATTGCGCATTATGTGTTTGCGCTGGCAAGCATTGATGAGGCGGGGCTAATTACAGACCTGCGTCCAAAAGGCTCTTTGGCTGACCAATCTTCAGAGGATAGCTATCCGCTGGGTGCTCCCATTCCGTGGCCGTCCGATGTTCTGCCCGAAGGGGGAAAGCATGCCTTTATGGCCGGTCAGCAATTTGACACCACGAAGTACTGGAAGCTGGCGAAAGTCTATCCGTCCGGCGTATTACCCGATATGCGCGGCCAGACGATTAAGGGCAAACCAGTCAGCGGGCGCGATGTGCTCACATTCGAATCCGATAACATTAAATCTCACAGCCATATTGCTACCGCGACAAATACCGATTTAGGGACAAAGACAACCAGCACATTTGATTACGGCACCAAAGGAACGTCAGGCGTGGGTGACCATGGCCATAGTGCCTGGACTGATTCCCAGGGGGCGCACGCGCACCGCACCAGTCTTCGTGTTAACAACTTTGCAAACACTTCCGGTGGCAATGACGTTTTAAAGACGGGGGGTGGGGTGGATTTTTACACCAGTACCGATGGTGCTCATTCCCACAATGTGGGCATTGGTGGTGGGGGCGCGCACAGCCATTCCGTGGGTATCGGCGCACATAATCATACCCTCACCCTGGGTGCGCATACGCATAGCATCACCGTTAATCCAACGGGTGCTTTAGAAAATACGGTAAAGAATATCGCAATGAATTACATCGTGAGGCTTGGATAGCATGGCATTTAAAATGAGCAGTATGGAAACGATTGTTAAAGTGTTTCATTTCAGTCATGACACGGCTGAATATCTGGGTTCGGGTGACATACTTATTCCCGCATTTACGGGCTTACCGGCCTATTGCACCGATATTACACCGCCTGAAAATAAGGCGGGGAGGGTCTGTATTTTTTATGCAGAAAAGAATGCGTGGGAATATGTTGAAGATTTTCGCGGCAATAATTATTACGACAAAGAAACCGGCTTTCCGGTGATTGTCACATCACTCGGCCCCCTACCTAAAAATCTGACCAAGCAAGCGCCGGAAGGTGAGTTTGTGAAATGGGATGGTGATCAATGGGTCAACGATGAGGTTGCAGAAAAGCAATACAAAGAAAGTCAGGCGAACCAGCTTAAAGCGCGGCTTTTGGCGCAGGCAAACGAAAAGATTTCTGTTTATAGCGATGCGGTGGACATGGGGCTGAGTACGGATGATGAGCGTGCTTTGTTGGATGTTTGGAAAGAATACCGCGTGACATTGAACCGGGTGGATACCGCCAGCACGGGCATTACCTGGCCAAAGGTGCCGGAGTAATGTGGCGTAAAGTATCGTTAAGTATCCCGGATAATATGGCTCCACTGACGTGCTCAGTGCTGCCGGTTCATCCGTGGGTTTATGGCGTTGGACAGGCGGCCGGTGATAGCAGTTATTTAAGCCCGGTGAATGCCACGGAATACCTGGCTAAAAAGCTGGAAAGCGTCAGTGATGAAACCAGCATTGTAGTGCATATGCTCAATGCCCCGACGCACGCGGAGTTTATGGGGTTACTGTCTGATTATTCCAGCGTGCTGCCGCTGCCGGTGATTGCTCAGGTGAAGCGCCGGGCAGAGGAGACGGCCGCGCTGGCCATCACTAAAATGCAAATCCCTGCCAAGTTATCTGGCGGTTTGCCTGCGCCGTTGCCGCTTTCGACGGCCACCCATCGCCTGGCGGTGAATGCCCAGCGGATTGCGGCCGCTAAGGTAGAGGCGGCGGCCGGTGCCAGCGTTGCCGGATTGTTGGCTGAGCTTAAAGGCTTTACCGCTGCGCGGGGATCTGCCCTTGCAGCGGCGGCCGATGCGTTATCCGCGCTGAAAGGCAAAACGTCCCCCGCGTGGGTATTTACGGCCAAAGGGAACGGTGCGTACCTCGCCGGTGAGCTGCGCAAAAACATCCCGGATCAGGATTCGGTGTATACGCTGGCGACGTTATTTAGCGGCGCTGATTTATCTACGTTGGAGGCGATGATCCATGACGATAACCACACTGGCACTTAATGGTGAAGCCATCCCGCTGATGAATCTGAAAGTCACGCCAACGATGCAGTTTGCGGAAAAAGACCAGTCCGGGCAGTCATCAAGCACGGCCAATGCCGAGCAGGGTATTAAAGCCAAGGAGCTGCGCATTTCCGGCATGGTGCCTTTTCGCAACGTGGCGGTTTTCAAGCGGCTGTTTGAGCTGGCGGAAGCTAAAGACGCCAGCGGGGCATTGCAGACTTACCGGGTGGCCAATCTTACTGCCCAGGCGATCAATTTCCGTGAAGCGACCTTTACCGGGGCGATTGATGCCCCGGCGCAGGATGGAAAAATGGCCTGGTTGATTACCTTCACCCTGCGCGAAAAAGTCAGCGTAGCAGAGAAAAAAGAAGCCCGCGCAGGCAGTAAAACGGCGGCAACAAAACAGGGGGCGGGCGGTGCCAATGGAAGTGGCAACGCGGCGGCCGAGAGTGACGAAAAACTGACGTGGTTTGAGCGCAAAGTGCTGAAACCGGTCAATGATGCATTGGGGTAAGGGATGAAACCCATTAAGCGGTTGTATTTGTCGAACGCGGCCACGCACCTGGTGGACGCAAATCTGGCGTTAGAGTTGAGCGCCTGCGGTCGGGGATTTATCACCGCGCAGACGGATGAAGATTACACCGGCAAACTGGTGCGCCTGGACGTGGGTTATCACGATCTGGTGTTGCGCTGGTTTACCGGTTTTGTTGAACGTTCGCAGCCTGCGGAAAATGGCTATCAGCGGCTTTTTGTGCGTGAGCTTGTTGGCATTTTTGAACGCCTGTGGCCTTGCTCTTTTCAGCATCCCACGCTGCGACAAATCACCGGCTGGCTGACTGAGGAAAGCGGATTGACGTTTTCCCTGGCTGAAAGTGCCGCGTATAATGACACGCCGATCCCCCATTTCACCCATTCCGGCACCGGCTATCAGCTGTTAGCCAACCTGGGGAAAGCGTTCAGCATTACCGATTACGTGTGGTATCAGCTGCCCGACGGTGGCGTTTTTGTCGGGGCGGCCGCTGATGCGCTATTTGCCGGTAAGCCGGTAGACATCCCCGCCGAATTTAACCAAAGCGTTGCCGGTGGCAATGCCATGACCGTGCCGCTGATCCAGTCTTTGCGCCCCGGTGTAGAGGTGAACGGTCAGCGTTTGACTAAGGTCAGATTGCATAATGATGATATGGAAATCACCTGGACGCCGCGCAACAAAGCCACCGGCCAGGCATTGCAGAAAACGCCGTTTCAACGTCAGGTTGAAAGCAATTATCCAGAGCTGGCCAGCGGCTTGCACCTGCCGCAATTCGCCAGGGTGGAAGCGCCCAGCGAAGACGTCAGCAACGGCAACATTGCCGATCCCTTCAGGCCGCGTTATGCCGTGGACTTGCAGCTGTTAGACGCAGACGGCAATCCGGCAAAAGATACACCGCTTTATCCGGCCGTGCCGCTGCCATTGCCGATGGCGGGCGGTGAGTCCGGGATGTTTCAGTTTCCCCCACCTGGCACGCTGGTAGAAGTCGGGTTTAATGGTGGTCGCGCCGATAAGCCGTTTGTGCGTCAAACGCTTGCCCAGGGCAACAGCCTGCCCGCCGTGAAGTATGGCGAACAGCTGCAACAGCAGCGTGATGGTGTATCGCAGCGGGTGACGGTGGCGGGCGATTGGGAACGGCAAACCGATCAGGTGATCCGTGAAACGTCCATGAGCCGGGTTGTCACAGCCGATGATGAAACGCGCAAACTGGTGGCCAGGGAAACCACCGTGCAAGCCACGGACAAAACCACGGTGTTGGGCAAAGCTACCCTGATGGCTGGGGCAATTGTGCAGATTGCTCAGGGAGATTACAGCCTGGCCACCCAGGCCAATTATGTGACCAGTATCCAGGGCAACGCGGAAACCAACGTGATTGGCCAACTGATTGAAAAGGTCGGTAAGCTGCGCAGTAGTGTAGCGGGCACCCGTCAGGAAGTGATTGCACCGGTGGTGTGGATAGGCAGCCAGTCAATCAACGTTTGCCAATTAATGCTTGATACCCTGGACGTGGTAAAGCAGCTGGCACAGCTGACAGCCGCACATTCTCATAACAATACTGGCACGCCGTTAAATGCATTGGCCATCACAGACACAGGCATCAAAGCGACTACACTCAAGGAGAAATATGATCCGGTTATCGGTTAGCAAGGGACAACTATCTAATTAGTCACTTAATTATTTGGAGAATTACATGGCCTTTCAGCAACAGGTTGGAACTGAATCACGAGTAGAAATCTATCAGTTCTGTATGTATGACATTACATCTGATGAGTTGATAACATCTAAACGGTGGGCGACTCTTGGAACCATCGAATATATTAAAGCTAGCGCAATCAGGAAAACCGCTACGTTGGTAAATAAGTCAGACATTGATGCTGATGGTTTTACGGTAATTGGTTACACCCCACAATAAAAAATCCTTAATGAAGCCCGCCGCGTGCGGGCTTTTTATTGCCTGCAAATAACCCGCTTCAACCGCACGCAGCGCCGTGCAGCTTTCCATTTAACACCTTGAACCCTCTCAAAACGATCAAGCCGCCTGTGTAAGCCAGTGCGGCCACGCGGACACGAAACAAAGCAAGACCAGACGGAAATTGCACTACACCGCACCCGCCTGCGCTTTTTGCGTTGGTAATTTTTTTCAGTTTTAAAATTCTACAAACCAGCCCGCCAGGACGCGCCGTGCCTGGGCTTTTCCCGTCATTCCCAAACTGAAAAGATTGAAAAGAATTTCAGTAAATTTCAGTTTTCTGGATCTGTGGAGGATCGAGGGAAAATATCAAACAATTGAAATTTAATGAGATTGTTTAGTTTTTGTCTATCTGACGGATCGTTAGGAAGATCAAACCAGTTTGCCCGAAAATACTATTTGGTCAGGCGTGGCGCGGTCTGCGGGTGGGAGGCGGGTATTTTGTAAAACTGAAATTTGTGTAATTGCTATACTGTAATTATATACAGTAAAATTAATTCAGCGACGGCAGAGCAAAAGCGGCAAAAGGTGGATTTTATGCGTTCGTTGAAAATTTGCAGTGCGGTGATTTATTTCATGGCGAAGGGAGAGAAGTTAACCAGGAGACAGGTTTTCGGGAATCAAGGCAACCCGGTGTATGCAATCTGGCCGGTGGGCAGGCAATGGGATGTTTCTTACCACGATGGCAAAAGGTGGGTGTCTCTATCGTTCCTTCCGCAAAATTCTGAACATGCTGCGTATGACTGCGCCATTGGCCATTACTTCAAAACATTTTGAACATGTTATGACTTTGCTTACAACAAACTAGTTATGTTTAAAATCCTTGCTCATTGAGTATGTGCTATACTTAAGTCATTGATTAAAGGTATTTGAATGTAAAGAACATCAAAAGGTGTGAGGGTGTGGCTTGAATTTGCTATCCTTGATAACAACATAAGGGGTGAGGCTAAGCTGGGTGTCATGCTAGGTATGCAACTAACCTTGAACTGAAATCTTTTTGGGCTGGACTTGTTGTTCCCATCTACCCAGTGTATAAAGGTCGTCCAAGAGATTTTAAGTATAAAAAAACAACTAACCGGAGTCGAAAATATGAAAAGCATATATCGCGAAGAGGATTGGGGTCTGTCCTAATTGTTAGTAATCATATGATTTTATGAGAGGTGGGGTTTTTACCCCACCTTTTTTGTATTCTTAATTCAGCAAAACTATTGAAAATGAAAGCGTTCATTGTGGATCTTTGGGCTTCAAGTCCGACATTTTTTAGTAATGTAGTTGCTGCACTAATCGCGCTTATAGTTGCCATTGTAACTATTCGAAAGAACCGTCAGACCTCGCGAGAAAAGAACTCACTTGATTTTGAGTCGTCGTATAAGAGAAGCGATAAAGTAGATGCTGCATGGCAAATTTTGCTGTCTTTATTGAAAAAAGATGCCAAAAAAACAATGCAGCACTGGGGCTATAATTCTGTTCGGCAAACAAAAGAAGCTCGCGCCTTGATGACTGTTTTTAACGAATGGGAGCGTTGCGGCAACGCGATCCGCCATGGATTATTTGATGAACGTTTCCTATACAAAGTTTATGGATCGACAGTTATAAACTTGTACGTAGGGTGCAGGCCGTACATAAAAGAAAGACAGAAAGTTAACCCCAAAATATATGCAAATTTTTGTTGGCTGGCTAACAGATGGATAGAACGGAGGCGTTACGAATGCCTCAAAGGTGAATGGCGTTTACCTATGGGGTTGCCTTATCCTAAGGAAAAAGGTAGGCATTAGCAGCAAAAGTAAGAAATAGCGTGCCGCATGCAAGAGCAGGCGGCACTAATGTCAAAACTCTTCGATACTTGATTTCTTCCCTGCTGCTCTTGGATCATCACCTGCAATTTGAAGCACAAGCTCAAAAAGTTTATCTTCAGCCCCCTCCTTCTCTGCAATAGCTCCTTCTTTCACACTGAGATTCTTCTGGTGCATCCTAAGAATGGCGTTGTCTCGTATTGTATGAAGATCCAAATTAAGATGTTTTAGTTCTAACAAGACTGCTTTCAACGCTAACTCAATCTGATATTTCGTGGCCATATTGCCTCGCAATTTAGGTTTGAATGTTATGAATCTCAGGTAAGGATTATGCGTAAGTTCTATTTAGCTAACATTTAGTTTCCCGCTCACGGTTAGAACCAGAAACCTATGGATTTTAGGTGATGGGATGTTAGATATCTGTCGCCACTTTGTCGCCATTGAAATGAAAAAGGGGTCACGCTTCCGCGTAACCCCTTGTTTTAATTGGTGGAGCTGGGGGGATTTGAACCCCCGTCCGAAATTACTACACCGTCGGCACTACATGCTTAGTCCAATCTTTACATTCGCCGGTTAGCTGCGGATGGACACGCCACTAACAAACTATCCTGATTGGGTTTAACGCTTTCACCCCAGGCAAGGTGTCCACGCGATCTCTTTTAGGTTTGACCTCTCTTGATCCCCGTCCTAAGAGCGGAGGCTAGGGAGAGAGGGCTCTGAGCAGGGTATTAAGCTGCTAGGGCGTAGTTTTCGTCGTTTGCGACTATTTTTTTGCGGCTTTTTACGAGGCCAACCGCCCCTCGGCATGCTCCTTGGGCTTCGCAAATCCCGTCGAATCCAGAATCAGCCCCAAGTACTGTTGTGCAGTATATCAGAAAAACACCATGCGAAGCCAGAGGCTTAGCGGTTTGCATTCTTCATGATACGTGCTTTGTCTACTTTCCATTCACGATCTTTGATGTCATCGCGCTTGTCGTGCTCTTTCTTACCTTTCGCCAGGCCAATTTTTACTTTGGACCAGGCGTTTTTCCAGTACATAGAAAGCGCGACGACGGTGTAACCATCGCGGCTGACCTTGCCGAACAACGTTTCCAGCTCACGTTTTTTCAGCAACAGTTTTCTTGTGCGTGTCGGGTCACAGACGATATGACTCGACGCCACATTGAGAGGTTGAATGGTTGCGCCAAAAAGAAAGGCTTCACCGTCGCGGAATGTGACATAGCTGTCAGTGATGTTTGCTTTACCAGCACGCATCGATTTGACTTCCCATCCCTGCAAAGCAAGCCCCGCCTCGATTTCATCTTCAATGAAATATTCATGGCGAGCGCGTTTGTTCATCGCGATAGTCGCGGAACCGGGTTTATGTGCTTTTTTCTTTGTCATAGTGACACTTATTATACTGTAAGCGATGCCGATTGAAATCCCCACGCAGTCAGAGTCGGATGTTTTTCCTGTTTGTGGCGCCCTGTGCTTCGTAGTTTTTATTACCGCGTGGATAAATGGTATTATCTGTACGTTTTATGACACCTGGGAAATGATATGCCACAGATAAGTCGTTCTGCGCTTGTGCCGTTCAGCGTGGAACAGATGTACACCTTAGTAAATGATGTCGATGCTTACCCGCAATTTCTGCCCGGTTGTACCGGCAGCCGCATTCTGGAAAACAGCGATTCGTCGATGACCGCAGCGGTTGATGTTTCCAAAGCAGGCATCAGTAAAACTTTTACTACCAAAAATACGTTAATCAGCAATAAACGTATTGATATGCAACTGGTGGATGGCCCGTTCCGTAAACTGACCGGCGGATGGGATTTCATCGAACTTAGCCCGGACGCCTGCAAAGTTCAGCTCAGCCTTGATTTTGAATTTACAAATAAATTGATTGAGTTAGCCTTCGGTAAAATCTTCAAAGAACTGGCTGGCAGCATGGTTCAGGCCTTCACGTTGCGCGCGAAAGAGGTCTACAGTGTCTGAGATCAGCGTTGAAGTGGTCTACGCTTTACCGGAACGCCAGTATCTGCGAACGGTAAAACTGGCAGAGGGGAGCAGCGTCGAGCAGGCTGTGAAGGCTTCCGGTTTACTTGAACTGCGCCAGGATATCGATCTAAAACAGAACAAGCTAGGTATCTACAGCCGGCCGGTGAAGCTTGCGGATACAGTCAATGATGGTGATCGCGTTGAAATTTATCGGCCTCTGATTGCCGATCCGAAAGAGTTAAGGCGTATACGCGCCGAACGTTCTAAAAAATAAGGCGCCTCAGGCGCCTTATTTTTTTACCCTGAAAGATGATTTTTGGTGATAACCAGAGACCATCACACCGGGGCGATTTATTTTTGATCGCTCAACTTCGGTTTGTTGTCGATGTTGGTCAGCGTATCAGACTCGTTGAAGGTCAGCGTTAATGTCTGCTGAGTGACACCTTCATGGCCTGGTTCCTGACGGAACACGTAATACCAAACATTACTGCCAAACGGGTCATGCAACATCGGCGTGCCGAGAACATAAGCAACTTGTTGTTTAGTCATACCGGTATGAATTTTTTGAACATCAGCAGGAGAGAGGTAGTTCCCCTGATTGATGTCAGGCCGATAAACCACCTTTTCCAGAGTGGAACAGCCCGCAGTAAGCATTACAAGAGCTACAGCGGCGGCAGTTAGCGTTTTACAGCGCATAGTCATTACATTCCTTTAGGGCATAAGATGCCGATGATAATAGACCTTTCATCAGTTTGAAACCTTTGCGGAGCACCTGTATGACCGCTGAACTGTAAAAAAGTTGAGATTTTTACGCTGCGAGTAACTCTTTTGCGTTGGCCAGCGTGTTTCGGGTTACTTCACTTCCGCCCAGCAGACGTGCCAGTTCCTGCAAACGCGCCTTCTTATCAAGGCGATTCATTTGGGTTTCAGTCACTTCACCGTCTGTTTCTTTGCTGACAAAATAATGCTGATGACCACAACCTGCAACCTGCGGTAAGTGAGTGACGCACATCACTTGCGTTGATTCGCCTAACTGACGCAACAGACGACCGACGATCGCAGCCGTCGGGCCGCTGATACCGACATCTACTTCATCAAAGATCAGCGCCGGCGTTTCCATTTTCTGCGCCGTGATCACCTGAATAGCCAGCGCAATACGCGACAATTCGCCACCGGAGGCTACTTTTGCGAGAGCCTGAAGCGGCTGCCCCGGGTTGGTGGTGACCTGGAACTCGAGGCGATCTGCCCCTTCCATATTTAAATGTTCGGGTTCGAACTGAACCTGAATCTTAAATTTACCGTGTGGCATGGAGAGCGCCTGCATACTTTGCGTAATCAGATGCGTGAGCTCATCGGCAAAATACTGCCGTTTTTCATGCAGCTGCTCAGCAATAGCCACGGCTTGTTGATAATGGTGCTGTACGGCTTCACTCAGTTCAGCCTGATTGGTTTCCTGATCATCAAGCGCCTGCTGCTCCTCGAGCAACTGACGATGTAGTTCAGGGAGTTCTTCAGCACTGACATGGTGTTTACGGGCCAGATTCATCTGGCGGGACAGGCGCTGCTCCAGCTCGAATAAACGGTTTGGATCCATATCCAGACGTTCGCTGTAATGACGTAATTCATCGCTGGCCTCACTGACCTGAATAGACGCGTCGTCAAGCATGATGATCAGCTCATTCATTTTGCTGTCGAGCTCAGCCAGTTCAGCCAACTGATGACGGGCGCTGTAGAGCAGACTGACAATATTCTGTTCTTCACCGTCTGCCAGCAAATAAAGCGCATTTTGGCTCAGGGAAAGCAGTTGTCCGCTGTTAGCCAGGCGTTTGTATTCTTCATCAATTTGCTCATATTCCCCTGCCTGGGGAGCAAATTCATTCAGCTCTTTCAACTGGTATTGCAACAACTGACGGCGCGATTCTCGCTCAGTCATCTGTTGCTGATATTGTGCCAGCTGACGGCAGCTCTGATGCCAGTTTTGGTAAGCCTTGCGCATTTCTGATAGCAATAAGGGCTGATCGGAATAAGCGTCGAGTAAATCTTTCTGATGCTCAGGTTTGAGCAGAAGCTGATGAGCGTGTTGTCCGTGAATTTGGATCAAATGCTGACCCAGTTCACGTAGCTGTGACAGGGGGACGGGCGTGCCATTGATAAAGCCGCGCGAACGGCCATCGCTGCTGATAGTCCGGCGTAAGAGACAATCCAGCCCTTCATCAAGCTGATTTTCAGTCAGCCAGTATTTCGCCGAAGGAGTATCCGCTAAGGTGAATCGCGCACAGATATCCGCACGGCTGGCACCGAGGCGTACCATACTGCCATCCGCACGATTGCCCAGACACAGCCCGAGCGCGTCGATAGCGATGGACTTACCGGCACCCGTTTCACCGGTGATTGCTGTCATACCAGCATGAAAATCGATTTCTAATTCGCGGACAATGGCAAAGTTACTGATAGTTAATTGCGCCAGCATGATCACCTTCCTGTACATAACAACAGACCTGTAATTACATACAGTATAAACTGGTTTTATATACAGTAAAGAGGCTGGCGAATTATTTTTATCCGATCAGAAAAGTTTTTTCGACCACCCAAGTTTTGTACTTAATGTATTGAAATAACTGTAGTCTTTAGGATGGATCAGATTCAGGTGAAACTCGCTGCGGCGGATAATCACTTCTTCACCCGGCTGTATCGGCAGGGCGATCTGGCTGTCACAGCTGATTTCAAGGTCATTGCTCATGTGCGAAAACCGCAGGCAAATGGTGCTGCTGCTGTTGATGACCAGCGGGCGCGCCGAGAGCGTATGCGGGAACATCGGCACCAGCGCGATCGCTTCCAAAGTGGGTGTCAGGATCGGACCGCCCCCTGAGAGCGAATAAGCGGTAGAACCGGTTGGTGTGGAAATGATCAGGCCATCAGAGCGCTGGGAAAAAGCGAATTTGTCGTCAATATAAACTTCAAATTCAATCATATGCGCCACTTTCCCCGGATGGAGGACCACTTCATTGATGGCGGTGCTTACGCGACATTGCTGATCTTTGCAGCGCACCATCGCTTCCAGCAGAAAGCGTTGCTCGCTGATGTATTCGCCCTGCAGCACGTCATCGAGTTGTTGCAAAGCGTTATCCGGATCCAGATCGGTCAGAAAACCGAGATTTCCCCGGTTAATGCCAATGACTTTTATGTCATAGCGGGCCAGCACGCGAGCCGCACCCAGCATATTACCGTCACCGCCGACGACCACGGCTAAATCTGCCAGTTTGCCGATCTCAGCCAGGCTCCCCGTCTGTGCGCCTTCCAGGGCTAAATCTTGCGCCACCTGACGTTCGACGATCACCTGATAACCTTTTGAGATTAACCAGTGGTAAAGCATTTCATGGGTGGCAAGTGCGGAAGGATGGCGGGGGTGTCCGACAATCCCAATGCACTCAAATTTTTTATTCATCGCTGTGGTTATCCTCAGCAGGGTGTGATGACTCCTGCATTATGACCGGTTTCATTAAAAACCAAACCTTGAAACCCCGGTTTTGATCCCCATAATAAGCCAACTAGCAAGATTAATGCTAAAACGCGGAGAGATTCATGAGTAGTAAAGAACATAAGACACCTGACGAGCAAGTCTCTGAAGAACTGAAGCAGGAACAAGAGCTGCATACGGAAGCGGAAACTCAGGCGGCAGATGTCGTTGACCCCCGCGATGAACGTATTGCTGAATTGGAAGCGCAGCTGAAAGAACTTCAGCAGCGTGAGCGTGACAGCCTGCTGCGGGCGAAAGCGGAGGTGGAAAATATCCGCCGTCGTACCGAGATGGATATTGAGAAAGCGCATAAGTTCGCGCTGGAGAAATTCTCCGGTGAACTGTTACCGGTAATTGATAATCTGGAACGTGCGCTGGATCTGGCTGATAAATCGAATGCAGAACTGGCGGGTCTGATTGAAGGCGTCGAGCTGACCCTGAAATCCCTGCTGGATGCTGTCCGCAAGTTCGGTATGGAAGTGGTGGCAGATATCCATGTGCCATTCAATCCTGAACTGCACCAGGCGATGACCATGATGGAATCCGAAGAGCTGGAACCTAATCACGTAATGATGGTGATGCAGAAGGGTTACACGCTGAACGGCCGTCTGTTGCGTCCGGCCATGGTGGCGGTTTCTAAAGCCAAAGCCTGATTCTGTTTCACGCAGACTGAGATAATGAAAGAGGCACCTTTGCGGGTGCCTCTTTTTTATTCCGGTAATCTCGGCACCCAGTCAATGGGTGCCAGCCCCTGGGCCACCAGTAAGGCATTCGCCTGCGAGAAATGCTTACATCCCAGAAAACCCCGGTGTGCAGAAAGCGGAGAAGGGTGGGGTGCCTTCAAAATATGATGGCGGTTGCGGTCAATAATATTGCCTTTTTTCTGCGCATGAGAGCCCCAGAGCAAGAAGACGACCCCTTCACGGTTTTCATTGAGCGCGGCAATCACCTTGTCAGTGAATGTTTCCCAGCCCAGTTTGGCATGTGAATGTGCTTTACCTTCTTCTACAGTCAGCACGGTATTGAGCAACAAGACGCCCTGATCTGCCCAGCTCTGCAAATAGCCATGAGAAGGCCGTTCGAAGCCGGGAATATCGGTCATCAGTTCTTTATAGATATTCACTAAAGAAGGGGGAGCGGGAATGCCCGGGCGAACGGAAAACGATAAACCATGCGCCTGATTAGGGCCGTGGTAAGGATCCTGACCCAAAATAACGACTTTAACGTCTGCCAGTTCGGTAGAACGGAAGGCATTAAACACATCCTGTTGTGGCGGATAAATGGTTTTACCTGCCGCGCGTTCGGCAGCGACAAACTTCAGCGTATCAACGAAGTAGGGTTGTTCTTTTTCCTGACCGAGTACGTCATGCCAGGTGAGAGTAGTGGACATTAACGCTCTCCTTGTGAAGGTAATTTTAACTGACTGTAGCTTACCTGCTCATCCTGATGAGTTAAACCCGTGCGCGCTTTTGCTGCTATTTATGTGCAGCTTAACGTTCTATGCAAATTTTTTTGATAATTTACAAAATAATTTAATCTGGCATCTTGGAAAAATTGATATAAAACATAAATATGCTGCGGGTGAGAAATACCCACAAGGAAAAGATTGATATTTATCAAAGAACACGGGGGTGCTCTGCTGTTATATCTGATAACAGGAAAACAGGTTGTCGTTCAAACCTTACGCCAATCAATTAACAGTATCGTAGCCAACAACGGAGGCAACATATGATCACCGGGATCCAAATTACTAAAAGCAACAATGAAGCGCTGAAAAACTCTTTCTGGCTGCTCGATGATGAAAAAGCGCAAGCACGCTGCGTTTGTGCAAAAGCGGGTTTTGCGGAAGATCAGATCGTCGCTGTCAGCGATCTTGGCCAGTTTGAATACCGTGAAGTGCCGATGGAAATCCAACCGACTGTGCGTGTGGAAGGGGGTCAGCACCTGAATGTTAACGTACTGCGCCGTGAAACGCTGGAAGATGCGGTTAAGCATCCGGAAAAATATCCGCAACTGACTATTCGTGTGTCTGGTTATGCGGTGCGCTTTAACTCACTGACTGCAGAGCAGCAGCGTGACGTGATTACCCGTACTTTCACTGAAAGCCTGTAATCGCTCCTGAGTTTTAAGTTTTGAGCTATAAAAAAACCGCCTCCGTTCACACGGGGCGGTTTTTCTTTGCATCCAGCCAGGCCGATGTCTATTTAGCGGCGTCTTTTACCGCGTCAGGTTTAACGCGGCGTTTGCCGACGTTTTTGCTGTCACGATGGCGAACTTTAACTTTCACCTTCGACTTTTCCTGTGCCGCTTTTTGTTTTTCTTTGCGTTTCGCCAGCACTTTCTTCGACGGCTTACCGGTGACTTTTTCGCTCGGGGCTTTGGTTTTAGGACGGAATTCGTCCAGCACACGGGCTTTCAGCGGCTCGTTAAGGTAACGGCCAATCTTACCGAGTAGCAGATGGTCATGTGCTTCCACGAAGGAAATCGCAGTACCTTTGCGACCGGCACGACCTGTTCGGCCGATACGGTGCAGATATATATCAGCGGTCAGCGGCAGATCAAAGTTGAAGACGTGGCTGATATCGTTGATATCCAGGCCGCGGGCTGCAATGTCGGTCGCAACGAGGACGTTAACGCGGTCTTCAACCATACGTTTGACGGCTTCGGTACGTTTCACCTGTACCATTTCGCCTTCGAGATAACAGGAGTTAATCCCTGCCTGTCGCAGCCAGGCAACCAGCTCATGCACGCGTTCACGCTTGCGCACGAAGATCACGGATTTCGTGACATCTTCCTGTTTCAGCAAATGGATCAGCATCTGGGTTTTATGTGCTACATCGTCGGCACGATAATACCATTGCAGGATTTTTTTGCGTTCGCGACGTGACGGGTCGGCTTCGATTTCTACCGGCTCAGTCAGGATACGCTCTGCGAATTCACGGATGGCTTCCCCTTCCAGCGTTGCGGAGAACAGCAACGTCTGTTTGCGCCAGCGTGCTTCAGCAGAAATCGTTTCTATATCCTGAGCAAAACCCATATCCAGCATGCGGTCGGCTTCATCAAGGATCAGGGTTTCGATTGCGCGGCAGTCAAAATTTTCTTCTTTAATGTATTGCAGCAAACGACCGGTGGTTGCCACAACGATGTCCTGGTTTTCGCTGAACACTTCGGCGTGGTTCATATAAGCCACGCCGCCGGTGATGGTGGCGATATCCAGTTCGGTATGTTTGGCTAACTCACGCGCTTGTTCAGCAACCTGCATAGCAAGTTCACGGGTTGGCGTGAGGATCAGAATTCGTGGCGGACCCGATTTCTTACGCGGGAAATCCAGCAAATGCTGCAATGCAGGCAGCAGGAATGCCGCTGTTTTGCCGGTGCCGGTAGGAGCCGAACCCAACACATCGCGTCCGTCCATTGCTGGCGGAATGGCCTCTGCCTGAATGACAGTAGGACGGCTATAGCCTTTGTCGCCAAGGGCTTCAATCAGGCGTTCATCGAGTTCGAGTTCGGAAAAAGTGGTTACAGTCATGGTCTACCTCTACTTGGGGCGCCGATTATAGACGTGTTAGACGCGATCTTCACCTATTTAAGCGGTTTGCGTGGCTTTTACTCTGCTTCTCTTTGCCCTATGCTACGACAGTTTTCGTTCCCGGCCCTGTTGGCTGGCGTTATTACGGTGAAATGAGTGACAAAAGAAGTCAGTTCTGCAAAAACTTTACGGCGTAACGGATTTACCTTTAAACAATTTTTCGTTGCGCATGACCGTTGTGCGATGAAAGTGGGTACCGACGGTGTTCTGCTCGGTGCCACGGCGCCGGTCAGCCAGGCACGGCGCGTGCTCGATATTGGCTGTGGCAGCGGTCTGATTGCCATGATGCTGGCGCAACGCAGTCAGGCTCAAACCCGTATTGATGCCGTCGAACTGGAACCTTCCGCCGCCGCGCAGGCTGATGAGAATTTCCGCGAATCAGTCTGGGCGACGAGGCTGGCGGTGTATGCGCAAGATATCACTGCGTATGCCGCAGAGCATCCGTCTGAATACGATCTGATTGTCAGTAATCCGCCTTACTTTGAATCGGCGGTGGCCTGCCGCGATGCAGCCCGCAATGCGGCCCGTTACACCGAAACTCTGACGCACGACACATTGCTGGAATGCGCGAAAAATCTGATCACGCCAGAGGGATTGTTCTGCGTTGTTTTACCGTACGACATCGGGCTGGCGTTTGAAACCCTGGCTCACCGGCAAGGTTGGTTCAGCGCATGGCGGATGGCCGTACGCGATCGGCCGGGAAAACCGCTAAACCGGTTACTGCTCACCTTATCAAGGCAATCCGTTGAACGGGTTGATGAGGAACTGGCGCTGCGAAAATCGGAAGGTGTCTACAGTGAAGCTTTTTGTGCGCTGATTACTGATTTTTATCTGAATTATTAGCGGATGTCTGAGCTTTTAAAAGTGCGTTCCTTCGCACTTTCCTGGCAGTATTTCGGTAAATACTACGGCTGCAAAATAGTGGGCTGCGGATTTTCCTGTAAATCAGGATAATCCAGCGTGTAATGCAGTCCGCGACTCTCTTTGCGCTCAAGGGCACTGCGGACGATCAACTCGGCCACCAGCACCAGATTTCTCAGTTCCAGCAGGTTATTGGAAATACGAAAGTTTGCATAATACTCGTCAATTTCCTGTTGCAGCGTCATGATGCGGCGCAATGCGCGCTCAAGGCGTTTTGTTGTGCGCACGATCCCGACGTAATCCCACATAAACAGCCGCAGTTCATGCCAGTTATGCTGAATGACAACCTGTTCATCGGAATTATCCACCCGGCTTTCATCCCATTGCGGGATGTTTTTGGCCAGCCGGGCATGCGGCAAACGTTTGATGATGTCTTCCGCCGCTGACCAGCCATAAACTACGCATTCCAGCAGTGAATTAGAGGCCAGACGGTTTGCGCCATGCAGGCCGGTACAACTGACTTCGCCAATGGCATACAACCCATCGAGATCGGTGCGTCCGTGCTGGTCGACCATGACACCACCACAGGTATAATGGGCAGCCGGAACAATCGGAATGGCCTCTTTAGTCAGATCAATACCCAGTGATTGCAGTTTTTCATCAATCATCGGGAAATGATGTTTAATGAATTCCGGCGGACGATGGCTGATATCCAGATACATGCAGTCAGCGCCAAGACGCTTCATTTCATGGTCGATGGCTCTCGCCACGACATCGCGCGGTGCCAGTTCGCCACGCTCATCGAAATCCGGCATAAAACGGGTGCCGTCCGGGCGTTTGAGCAGGGCTCCTTCGCCGCGCAATGCTTCCGTCAGCAGAAAGTTGCGTGCCTGAGGATGATAGAGACAGGTCGGGTGAAACTGGTTGAATTCAAGATTGGCCACACGACAGCCTGCACGCCACGCCATGGCGACGCCATCGCCTGATGAAATATCAGGATTGGTCGTGTACTGATAAACCTTGGCAGCGCCCCCCGTGGCCAGTACAACGGCTTTGGCACGGAGCGTTTCAACATGCTCTTTATCACGGTTCCAGACATATGCGCCAACAACGCGTTGTGTCCCGGGCAATCCAAGCTTGCTTGAGGTGATTAAATCAACGGCATTATAGCGCTCTTTCACGCAAATATTAGCGTGGGCTCTTGCTTTCCCAACCAGCGTAGTCTCTACTTCTTTACCTGTAGCATCAGCAGCATGCAGGATCCTACGGTGGCTGTGACCGCCTTCGCGAGTCAGATGATAACGCTCTTCTGAGCTGGTATTAGGTTCGGTATCAAACAGTACGCCCTGGTCGATCAACCACTGGACGCAATGACGTGCATTACTCGCGATAAATTCAACAGCTTCTTTATCGCATAAGCCCGCGCCGGCAATCAATGTGTCATCAACATGTGAGGCAATGCTGTCTGCTTCGTCGAAAACTGCGGCAATGCCGCCCTGGGCATAGAATGTTGAGCCTTCGTTGAGTGGGCCTTTACTGAGAACAGTGACATGACAGTGGTCTGCAAGTCGCAAAGCCAAAGAAAGGCCCGCAGCGCCACTTCCGATTATCAATACATCGCTAACAAATTCAGATGAAGGTTGCATAACGTATGATGTTTGCAGAAGAAGAGGGAAATTCATGTTAGCCTAAACCTCCGTGCAAAAGCCACGGGCTTGAGACTTCAATAGAAAAAACAATGGCGATGTGGAACTTAATGTTTCATGTGAACTCCAAGCAGTACTTGCTCAGGAATATAATGATGAAAGCTGGCAGTACGATTTTAAGCGCGGAGAAAGTTTTGGGGAGATTTTACCTCGGATGAGCGAGCAGTTAGCCGATCAGGTTCTGGTTGAGCGGGTCCAGAAGGGTGATCAAAAATCGTTCAATTTACTGGTTATTCGTTACCAGCATAAGGTAGCGAGCCTTGTATCCCGCTATGTACCACAAGGCGATGTGCCTGATGTGGTTCAGGAATCTTTTATTAAAGCGTATCGTGCGCTGGAATCTTTCCGCGGCGACAGTGCTTTTTATACCTGGCTGTATCGTATTGCAGTCAACACAGCGAAAAATTATTTAGTCGCTCAGGGCCGACGCCCGCCATCCAGTGATGTCGATGCGAATGAAGCCGAAAATTTCGAAAATGGCGGTGCCCTTAAAGAAATTTCGAACCCTGAGAACTTGATGTTGTCTGAAGAATTACGGCAGGTCGTTTTCCGTACTATTGAAGCACTTCCCGAAGATCTCCGTATGGCGATTACCTTGAGGGAGTTGGATGGATTGAGCTACGAAGAAATAGCCGCCATCATGGATTGTCCGGTGGGTACAGTGAGATCACGTATATTCCGTGCCCGGGAAGCAATTGATAACAAAGTTCAACCGCTCATCCAGCGTTAGAGATGACGGACACAGGAAGGATACTTAGGCATGCAGAAAGAAAAGCTTTCCGCTCTGATGGATGGTGAAGCCATTGATACTGAACTGTTAAGTTCATTATCAACTGATACCAGGCTTCAGCAAGACTGGCAGAGTTATCATTTGATCCGCGATACGCTACGCGGTGATATTGGGAACGTGTTGCATCTGGATATCGCAGACCGTGTGGCCGCAGCGCTGGCAAATGAGCCGGTAAAACTGGTACCGGGTTCCGCAACCGAATCACAACCTCAGCCTCATACCTGGCAAAAAATGCCATTCTGGCAGAAGGTGCGCCCATGGGCGAGCCAGTTGACTCAGGTGGGCGTGGCGGCTTGTGTCTCACTCGCTGTTATTGTTGGTGTTCAGCATTATAACCAGCCTGACGCATCAGGGGCTTCTCCGGAAACGCCAGCGTTCAATACATTGCCTATGATGGGTAAAGCTTCTCCGGTGAGCTTCGGCGTGCCAAATGAAGGCAATACCACCAGCGGGCAACAAAATGTTCAGGAGCAACGTAAACGCATTAATGCGATGTTGCAGGATTACGAATTGCAGCGCCGCTTGCATTCAGAGCAGCTTCAACTTGAACCTGTTACTCCTCAGCAAGCCGCTGTTCAGGTCCCAGGAACTCAGTCTTTAGGAACGCAAACGCAGTAATGAAGCAAATTTGGTTTGCCGTTTGTTTAGCGGCGGGCAGCGTGCTTACTCCTGGTATCGCCTCGGCAGATTCACCTTCCGAGGCGTTACTACAAGAGATGGGCAAAGCTTCCCAAACGCTGAATTATGAAATGGGTTTTATCAACATCACGAAGCAAGGGATTGATTCCTTTCGCTATCGTCATGCTGTTTCTCATCAAACTCCGCTCGCTCAACTGGTTCTGATGGATGGACCGCGCCGTGAAATTGTCCAGCGTGGGAAAGACATCAGCTACTTTGAGACCGGTTTACAGCCCTTTACGCTGGACGGCGATCATATCGTTGATTCCCTGCCTTCTATCGTCTTTAGCGATTTCACTCTTCTGACTAAATACTACGATTTTATTGCCGTAGGCCGTGCACGTGCAGCCGATCGTCTGAGTCAGGTGATCCGTGTTGTGTCCCGCGATGGTACCCGATTTAGTTATGTCATATGGATCGATGAGCAGACGAAACTGCCGATGCGTGTCGATTTACTGGATCGTGACGGTGAAACACTGGAGCAGTTCCGCGTCATCAGTTTCGATGAAGGACAACAAGTCATTGGAACGGTTGTTGATCTCGAAAAAGCGAGTTTACCACCTGTGCTGTCTTTACCTGCCTCTGAGCAGGTGAAGTTTGACTGGCAAATAAAATGGCTGCCAGATGGCGTGACGGAGGTGGCAAGTAGCCGCCGGAACTTGCCAAATATGCCTGTATCGATAGAATCCCGGTTGTACACAGACGGACTGTTTAGTTTCTCTGTCAATATCAGTGCAACAACCAGTGGTCCTTCTGAGCAATTGATCAGGCAAGGGCGCAGAACCGTGCAAACCGAAATACGTAATGGCAATGAAATCACTGTCGTCGGTGAACTTCCTCCTTCAACGGCCAAACGTATTGCCGAGAGCATTGTTTTCTCAGCAAAATAGCGTTTAACAGAAATAACGGCCTCAGTGGCAGAAATACAGGGTGATCACATGATGAAAGAATGGGCCACGGTTGTGTCGTGGCAAGACGGTATTGCGACACTGCGTTGTGAAACACAGGCGGGTTGCAGTAGCTGCCATTCACGTTCAGGCTGTGGCGCTCGCGTATTGAATGAGTTAGGGCCGCAAACTGAACATAACCTCCAGGTCAGCGTTAACGAACCTCTTGTACCTGGTCAGAAAGTTGAACTGGGAATACAGGAAGGGAACCTGTTGCGCTCGGCGTTGCTGGTTTATATGACGCCACTTGTTGGTGTGATTGCAGGTGGCGGCGTATTGCAAGCCGTGCTGAAAGCAGATGTATATGCGGTTGTTGGTGCTGTGCTGGGGGGCGGATTAGGATTTCTGATAGCCAAATCACTGGCTGCGAAAATGGATAGTAAAGCAGGCTACCAGCCTGTGATTTTGCAGGTGGGTTTGCCACCTGACGCTTTCCGTTATTCGGTTGACAGTTAACTCCCTGCTTAATTCTGCTTCTTGCCATGCATAAAAATGACACAGTGTTTGCTAACACTGTGTCATTTTTAATTTCTGACGGGTATACGGTTTTGGATCATATGTTCGATCAGTGCGATGAAAAGATCTGCACTTGAAAGCGATGTATATTCAACAGAGAAAAGGATGCGGCCGTGTTTATCCAGCAGACGTATCAGCGGGCTGTTGCTGCCGCCACTGATAAACTGAATATCCTCAACAGGCACTTTCTTTCCTTCATCGGTGGTTAATACCAGGGCGCTCAGGTGTATCTTTTTTTCGTTCAACGCCAGCAGGTTAGCGCCGATAAATCTTTTCAATCCGGAATGTGGATTGATCAGATAGGTAAAAAGAATATCCCCTCCCTGCGCCAGGGTATTTAAGGCCCAGGGGCCACGATACATCAGCTGTTCATTTTTAATCACTTCAATTAATCTTTCCGAATTGGCGATGTTTGGCGTAATTCGGTGCCAGACTTTGCTGTCTTCCTCGCGGAATATCATTGTGTTTAAAATACGGCGTGTGTATTTCCCGGTTCTGAAGCGATATATATCCATAATGCGGTCAAAAGGGATAAAACGGTTTTTCTTATCGGTCTGGCTTATAACTAAAATACCGTTTTCATGAAGCTGATAGATTTGATTTGGCCGTATCAGACGTCGCAGCAGGATAAGGACAATACCCAGGGCAATACTGAGCAGAGCGGACAAAATTACAGTATGCAGTCCCTCAGCGGTCTGGCCAAAGGCCAGCAAAAATGCAATCTGCACTGCACCGCCGATCAATAACAATACAGACAGGACCAGAGTGATCCAAGAGTTGGCTTTGGCAAAGCCATGCTGACTGAGCAGCCGCCCTTCATTGATCATAGTGATAACCTTGTAACCGGATTGAATTAAAAAGAAAAAGATATTTATGGAAGAAGGCGAATAAGAGCTTTAAATGTTTGAAATTATGTAATTTCTTTTATAACAATATATTAAGTTTCAATACGGGTTTGTGTATATGGGGATTTTCCTAAAACCAAACGGCATGCGGCACACGCACGAAATACCTGATGGGGTCAAACCTAGGAGGCACACAGTCACCCGGGTAATGAAAACAAATGAAAATATAAAGATTTCGTCCTGAGAAAGCTCGCATAATCTGGAGTTAGGATGTGGCGAGACTAGGTTTTCACGGTGCTGGCATGTAGAATGCTGCGACTTAGGCGAAAGACAGCCAACCTACAAACCGTCGCTGTATGTTCATGGCGAATGATTCAGAAATACCAAGGTAAAAAAACTTTTATAATGAAGCATATACGAAATTTCTCCATTATTGCCCACATTGACCACGGTAAGTCGACGCTGTCAGACCGTATTATTCAAATTTGCGGCGGGTTATCCGACCGTGAAATGGAAGCGCAGGTCCTCGATTCGATGGATCTTGAGCGTGAACGCGGCATTACCATCAAAGCGCAAAGCGTGACGCTCGACTATAAAGCGAAAGATGGTCAGGTTTATCACCTGAACTTCATCGACACACCGGGCCATGTCGACTTTTCCTATGAAGTTTCCCGTTCTCTCGCCGCCTGCGAAGGGGCGTTATTAGTCGTGGATGCAGGGCAGGGTGTGGAAGCCCAGACGCTGGCAAACTGCTATACGGCAATGGAAATGGATCTGGAAGTTGTGCCGGTTCTGAACAAAATCGACTTACCGGCCGCTGATCCGGATCGTGCTGCGCAGGAAATCGAAGACATCGTGGGTATTGATGCTACGGATGCTGTCCGCTGTTCTGCGAAAACCGGTGTCGGTGTGCCGGAGGTGCTGGAGCGTCTGGTACGTGATGTGCCACCGCCGGTAGGTGATCCTGATGCGCCACTGCAGGCGTTGATCATCGATTCATGGTTCGATAACTATCTCGGCGTTGTCTCTCTGGTACGTATCAAAAACGGTACCATGAGAAAGGGCGACAAAATTAAAGTGATGAGTACCGGACAGGTTTATAACGCCGATCGTCTGGGTATTTTCACGCCTAAACGTGTCGATAAAGACATTCTGAACTGTGGCGAAGTTGGCTGGCTGGTATGTGCGATCAAAGATATTCTCGGCGCACCAGTAGGGGACACACTGACTCTGGCTCGTCAGCCTGCTGACAAAGCACTGCCTGGCTTCAAGAAAGTGAAACCGCAGGTTTATGCTGGCCTGTTCCCGGTCAGCTCAGATGATTATGAAAACTTCCGTGATGCGTTAGGCAAACTGAGCCTCAATGATGCCTCACTGTTCTACGAACCAGAAAGTTCTACTGCGCTGGGCTTCGGTTTCCGCTGTGGTTTCCTGGGGCTGTTGCATATGGAAATCATTCAGGAACGTCTGGAACGTGAATACGATCTGGATCTGATCACCACGGCACCGACCGTAGTTTATGAAGTTCTGACGACCAGCAACGAAACTGTTTATGTAGACAGCCCGTCTAAACTGCCAGCGTTGAATAACATTCTGGAACTGCGTGAGCCTATCGCCGAGTGTCACATGCTGATGCCTCAGGAATATCTGGGCAGCGTGATTACGTTGTGTATTGAAAAACGTGGCGTACAGACCAACATGGTTTACCACGGCAATCAGGTCGCACTGACTTATGAAATCCCGATGGCGGAAGTCGTACTCGATTTCTTTGACCGCCTGAAGTCAACGTCACGCGGTTATGCGTCACTTGATTACAATTTCAAACGTTTTCAGGCTTCTGACATGGTGCGTGTTGATGTTCTAATCAACGGCGACCGTGTGGATGCATTGGCGCTGATCACTCACCGTGGCAATTCCCAGTTCCGTGGACGCCAGCTGGTCGAGAAGATGCAGGAACTGATCCCGCGTCAGCAGTTCGATATTGCTATCCAGGCGGCGATTGGTGCTCATATCATTGCCCGTTCAACCGTGAAGCAATTACGTAAAAACGTTCTCGCCAAATGTTATGGCGGCGACGTCAGCCGTAAGAAAAAACTTTTGCAGAAACAGAAAGATGGTAAGAAACGCATGAAACAAGTGGGTAACGTCGAGTTACCACAAGAAGCGTTCCTGGCCATTCTTCACGTGGGTAAAGACAGCAAGTAAACCCTTAATTGAGTTGTAGGGAGTATGCATGGCTAACATGTTTGCCCTGATTCTGGCGATTGCAACGCTGGTGTCTGGGATTATCTGGTGCCTTGATCGTTTCAAGCTGGCACCTGCACGCCGGGCTAAAATTGCTAAAATTAAGGCTGAAACGGGTGGTGCTGTTGACGATTCAACGTTGAACAAAGTGGCGAAGCAACCGGGCTGGGTAGAAACCTGTGCCTCGGTATTCCCGGTATTGTTGGTTGTGTTTGTGGTGCGTTCATTTATTTATGAGCCTTTCCAGATCCCGTCCGGCTCCATGATGCCAACGCTGCTTATTGGCGATTTCATTGTGGTTGAAAAATATGCGTACGGCCTGAAAGATCCTATTACGCAGACTAAGCTGATCCCAACGGGTGAGCCGAAACGTGGCGATGTTGTGGTATTTAAATATCCGCAAAATCCGAGCGTGGACTATATTAAACGTCTGGTAGGCTTACCGGGTGACAAAGTGACATATGATCCGTTCAGCAAGCAGGTGACCGTTCAGCCTGCCTGTGAAACCGGCAAAAATTGCACCACCGCACTGGCGGTGACATATGACACCGGCGTTGCCAGTGATTTCGTACAGACTTTTGGTCAGTCTTCAGGTGGCGAAGCCAGCAGTGGTTTCTTTGAAACGCCACCGACCAGCAACGTGCCACAAGATGGCGTCCGTCTTGTGCAGCGCAATGAAACCCTGGGTAATGTGACGCATCGTATTCTGACCGTACCAGGCGCGCGTGACCAACTGGGTGCTTATTATCAGCAACCGGGTCAGCCACTGGGAACTTGGGTGGTGCCGGCCGGCCATTATTTCATGATGGGCGATAACCGTGATAACAGCGCTGACAGCCGTTACTGGGGTTTTGTTCCGGAACAGAACTTAGTGGGTAAAGCTTCCGCAATTTGGATGAGCTTTAAAAAACAGGAAGGTGAATGGCCTACCGGTGTTCGTTTAAGCCGAATCGGTGGAATTCATTAATTTAATGGTGCCTATTACCGCAGCATTATATTTCCACTCGTTGTAGAATATCCTTTCGGGCGATAAAAGTTGGCTCCCCTGATTTTACGTTTTAATTTAAAACGAACTGAGGGAGCCACTGCAAACGAAACAGCTTTGGATTGGCTTAGGGCGAAGCAGGCCTGTTCCGTATGCTGAAGTTTTTGACGCATTCTTAGTCTATTGGTAACTCATGAATCCCATCGTAATAAACAGGCTTCAGCGGAAGCTGGGCTACACTTTTCAACAGCAGGAGCTTTTATTGCAGGCACTGACTCACCGCAGCGCAAGCAGTAAACACAATGAGCGTTTAGAGTTCCTGGGTGACTCAATTCTTAGTTATGTCATTGCTAACGCGTTGTATCATCGTTTTCCTCGCGTAGACGAGGGCGATATGAGTCGTATGCGTGCTACGCTGGTACGTGGAAATACGCTCGCGGAAATGGCACGTGAATTCGATCTCGGCGAATGTTTACGCTTAGGACCGGGCGAATTGAAAAGTGGTGGTTTCCGCCGCGAGTCGATTCTTGCGGATACGGTGGAGGCACTCATTGGCGGCGTGTTCCTGGACAGTGATATCCAGACCGTCGAAAAGCTGATTCTCGATTGGTACCGTAGTCGTTTAGACGAAATCAGTCCCGGTGATAAGCAGAAAGACCCAAAAACCCGTTTACAGGAGTTTTTACAAGGTCGCCATCTGCCGTTGCCTTCTTATCTGGTTGTGCAGGTTCGCGGTGAAGCGCACGATCAGGAGTTTACCATCCACTGCCAGGTCAGTGGCTTGAGCCAGCCGGTTGTAGGAACCGGTTCAAGTCGCCGTAAAGCCGAGCAGGCGGCAGCGGAACAAGCGCTGATACAGCTGGAGCTTGAATGAGCGAAGAAAAGAATTACTGTGGTTTTGTTGCAATCGTAGGCCGTCCTAACGTCGGTAAATCTACCTTGCTGAATGAATTATTGGGGCAAAAAATCTCCATTACTTCCCGCAAACCGCAAACCACGCGTCACCGCATCATGGGTATCCATACCGAAGGGCCCTATCAGGCTATTTACGTGGACACCCCAGGGCTGCACATTGAAGAAAAACGTGCCATCAACCGTCTGATGAACCGCGCTGCAAGCAGCTCAATCGGTGATGTTGAACTGGTGATCTTCGTTGTTGAAGGCACTAACTGGACTGCCGATGACGAAATGGTGGTCAACAAACTGCGTGATTTGAAATCACCGGTTCTGCTGGCAATCAACAAGATTGATAACGTCACCGATAAATCTAAATTATTGCCACATTTGCAATTCCTGAGTGAGCAGATGAACTTCGTCGATATCGTGCCGATCTCCGCAGAGAAAGGTACCAACGTTGATACCATCGCAGCTCTGGTGCGAAAACGCCTGCCGGAAGCGATTCATCACTTCCCCGAGGATTACATTACTGACCGTTCCCAGCGCTTTATGGCTTCTGAAATCATCCGTGAAAAACTGATGCGCTTTCTGGGCGAAGAGTTGCCATATTCAGTGACCGTTGAAATCGAACGCTTTGTCAGCAATGAACGGGGCGGATACGACATTAATGGCCTGATTCTGGTAGAACGTGAAGGCCAGAAGAAAATGGTTATCGGTAATAAAGGCTCTAAAATCAAGACAATCGGGATCGAAGCGCGTCACGACATGGAGAACATGTTCGAAGCGAAAGTCCATCTTGAGTTGTGGGTTAAGGTCAAATCCGGCTGGGCAGACGACGAACGTGCGTTGCGCAGTCTGGGTTATGTAGACGATTTATAAGGTCCGCGCCTATGGAAGGCTGGCAACGCGCATTTGTTTTGCATGGGCGACCTTACAGTGAAACCAGCTTAATGCTGGATTTGTTCACTGAGGGGCAAGGGCGGGTACGCATACTGGCTAAAGGTGCGCGTGGCCGCCGGTCCAATTTAAAAGGCTGCCTGCAGCCTTTTACTCCTTTACTGGTTCGCTGGAGCGGGCGGGGAGAAGTGAAAACCCTGCGTAATGCTGAACCTGTCTCCCTTGCTCTTCCTCTTTCCGGGCTGATGCTTTACAGCGGCTTGTACGTCAATGAGCTCGTTTCACGGGTGCTTGAGCAGGAAGCTAATTACTCATCATTGTTCTTCGATTATCTCAACTGTTTGCAAAATCTCGCGAGTGCCAGCGCGTCTCCTGAATATGCATTACGTCAGTTCGAACTTTCCCTATTGCACCATCTGGGTTACGGCGTGGATTTTTTGCATTGCGCAGGCAGCGGTGAAGAAGTCAGTGACACCATGACGTACCGTTACCGTGAAGAAAAAGGCTTTATTGCCAGTCTGGTGATTGATCATTCCAGCTTTACCGGCCGGGATTTGAAAGCACTGGCCAGCCGTGAATTCGCGGATGTCTCAACGCTGCGGGCTGCAAAGCGTTTCACCCGCATGGCGCTCAAACCTTACCTTGGCGGTAAGCCCCTGAAAAGCCGCGAGCTGTTCCGCCAGTTTCAGGTTAAAAAACCTGTATCACCTTCTGATAATTCTTCCCGCTAATTCGGAATCCGGGCTACACGCCGCCACTCTCAAAGGTGTAAACTGCAGGAATTAGCGTTTTGTTCCATTCATCAATCAATTCATTCTTAAACCTGGAGCTGTTATGGCTGAGTTGCTGTTGGGCGTTAACATTGATCATATCGCGACATTGCGTAATGCACGCGGTACGGCATACCCTGATCCGGTTCAGGCGGCATTTATCGCTGAACAGGCTGGTGCTGATGGGATCACCGTCCACCTGCGTGAAGATCGTCGTCATATCACCGACCGTGATGTACGTCTTCTGCGTCAGACTATCCAAACCCGCATGAATCTGGAAATGGCCGTCACCGACGAGATGGTCGGTATTGCCTGCGAAATTCTGCCGCATTTCTGCTGTCTGGTGCCGGAAAAACGCGAAGAAGTGACCACTGAGGGGGGGCTGGATGTCGCCGGTCAGCTGGATAAAATGACCGTTGCGGTCACGCGCCTAAGCGAAGCGGGCATTCTGGTTTCCCTGTTTATCGACCCGGATATGCGCCAGATTGATGCGGCCGTCGCTGTGGGGGCGCCTTACATCGAAATCCATACCGGTGCTTATGCGGAGGCGAAAACTGACCTTGAGCGTCAGGCCGAGCTGGAGCGTATTAAACAGGGCGCAGCTTATGCAGCCGGTAAGGGGCTGAAAGTGAACGCCGGCCACGGATTGACTTACCATAACGTGCAGCCGATCGCCGCACTGCCGGAAATGCATGAGCTCAATATCGGCCATGCGATTATCGGTCAGGCTGTTATTGACGGATTATCCGGTGCAGTACGCGAAATGAAAAACCTGATGCGGGAAGCGCGCCGGTAATGAGCATTTTAGGTTTAGGTACGGATATCGTTGAAATTTCCCGTATCGAAGCGGTAATTGAACGCAGTGGCGACCGTCTGGCGAAGCGTATTTTGTGCGCGAATGAATGGTCTGTGTATCAGCAGCACCAACAGCCGGTACGTTTCCTCGCGAAGCGGTTTGCTGTCAAGGAGGCCGCGGCTAAAGCGCTGGGAACCGGGATCCGCAACGGTCTGGCATTTGAGCAATTTGAAGTCGTCAATGATGTGCTGGGAAAACCGGGGCTGGTTTTTCATGCCCGCGCGGCGGAAATGGCTGCAGAAATGGGGGTGAAATCAGTCCATGTTACGCTGGCTGATGAAAGGCGTTATGCCTGTGCCACGGTAATTATCGAGAACTAACCCCTTCGTACTGCAAGCGGCAGATGCGTTGGCTGCTTTCAGTGACCCGAATCACTTACCTGAATAAGCTCATCGGGATCACTTCACTTGCCGCCTTCCTCCCGCTCGAATTATTTTGGGTGGTTTTGAAAATGCATCACGCCGTTAATTATACGGTGTGATGCAATACCACAAACTTATCCCAAAGCTGTTCGTTGGTTTCGGTGTGTTGCGGATTAATGATGATGGTATTGTCGATCGGGCAGACGCTTTGGCAGGTCGGTTTATCATAATGACCGACGCATTCCGTACAACGATCGCTGTCGATTTCGTAAATCTCACTGCCCATTGAAATCGCCTGATTCGGGCACTCCGGTTCGCACATATCGCAATTAATGCATTTGTGTGTGATCAACAGGGCCATGGCGTTTTCTCTTATATTCAATAAACAGATCAATAATCAGGGCGCGCAGTATAGCAGAATTGCGCTGGCGTAGGTTCTGCTCGCGTACCTTTCCATCCTTCAAATGATCCGGATCAAACCAGCTTTTTCACCAATTCTTCGCTGTGACGGATACGCTCCGGTGCATGCGCCGTATCTTGCTGAACCAGTGCGACGAACAATAAATCCGTCAGGGAATATTGCGCCGTACTGGCGGAGAGGGCTGCGCCGCGGGTTGCGGGTAAATCTGCGACCGTATACAAACAATGGTCTGCCTGCTGTTGCAGGGTATTAGGTGAAAAACCGGTGATGGCCAGGACTTTTGCCCCACTCTCGCGGGCGACCTTTGCCGCAAGATTGATTTCGCTCCGTTCACCGCTGAACGAAATCGCCAGCAATAAATCTTCTTTCGACAGCGCCTGTGCGGTGGCAACCAGAACATGCGTATCGGATTCGGCAATTGCCGTGACCCCGATTTTCAGCAGCTTATACGCTAAATCCTTTGCCACTAATCCGGATGCGCCAATGCCACTTAGCACAATTTTTCGGGCACCGGCGAGCATCGACAACGCAATTTGCAGCCGTGGCTCGCTGTTGATATCCAGGGTTGCACGAAGCGCCGATTGTTTCTCAGCCAGTAATTTCTCACCCACAACATGCAGGCTGTCGGTGCTTAAAATCTGATTATGTACAGTGACCGGCTCACTGTTTTCCGGCGATGCCAGTGTTTCACTCATTGCCAGTTTCAGCGCCGGGAAGCCTTTATATCCCAGTTTTTGGGCAAATTTCACCACGCCAGACTGGCTGACACCGGCCTTTTCAGCCAGTTTCTGCGAACTCATATGGCGCGCTTTTTCCGGATGCGCGAGGAGAAAATCAGCCAGTTTGCGGTCATTTTGCGCCAGCGTCGGATAAAGCTGACGGATACGGATCATACAACTCATGGTGGGTTATCCCGGTGTCTCTGAATACTTACATCACGTTTTACGGATTATGTTATCTAAAGTAGCAAATATTCCTCGTATTGATGAATAATATATTCAACTATTGTGTAATAATTTTGAATTAAAAATTCAGGAGAGAATCATGAATCGTCCACTCAATTTAGGCGCACTCGTTTCTGAAAGCCGCAATCCGGATACGATGAACTTAGATGAAATGTCTTCACTGGAATTGGCCACCTGCTTCAATCAGGAAGACCGCAAAGTGCCGGAAGCCATCAATAAAGTTCTGCCTTATATCGCACAGGCTATTGATAAAGCGGCGGCTTCTTTTAAATCCGGCGGACGCCTGATTTACCTTGGTGCCGGCACCAGCGGACGTCTTGGCGTTCTGGATGCTTCGGAATGTCCGCCAACGTTTGGCGTGCCGCACGGCATGGTTGTCGGGCTGATTGCCGGCGGGCCGGGTGCGCTGCTCAAAGCGGTAGAAGGTGCGGAAGACAGTGAATCGCTGGGCGTTGAAGACTTAAAAAACATCAATCTGAACGCGGATGACACCGTCGTCGGATTAGCCGCAAGCGGACGCACCCCTTATGTCATCGGTGCTTTGCGCTATGCCTTCGAAACGGGCTGCGCCACAGTGGCGATTTCCTGTAACCCGGATTCGCCAATTGCCCGCGAGGCGGCTATCGCGATTTCTCCGGTTGTCGGGCCGGAAGCGCTGACCGGTTCAACCCGTCTGAAATCCGGCACGGCGCAGAAGCTGGTGCTGAATATGATTTCAACCGGGGCGATGGTCAAAAGTGGCAAGGTTTATCAGAACCTGATGGTAGATGTGAAGGCGACCAATGTGAAGCTGGTCGATCGTGCCTGCCGGATCGTTGTTGAGGCCACAGGGGCCTCCCGTGCTGATGCTGAACAGGCACTCTCTCAAACCGATTTTGAAGTCAAACCGGCCATTCTGATGGTGCTGGCAGGCATTGACGCGGAGCAGGCCAAAATACGACTGACTAAACACCATGGATTCCTGCGCGCGGCACTGACTGATTAAACTCAAGGAGTTAAGCATGGCGATGGCAATGGATAAAACTCATCTGCTGGCTGCGAAGATTTTGCAGGGCGTCGGCGGTGAAGGGAATATCAGCAAGCTGGAAAACTGCATGACCCGCGTCCGCGTGGAAGTGTATGACGATAACCGGCTGGATCTGGTCAGCCTGAAAACACTGGAAGGTATCAAAGGATATCTTAAACAAGGTGACCAGCATCAGTTTATTGTTGGCCCGGGTGCGGCGGCAAAAGTGGTGGATGAGATGCGTCTGTTGCTGAGTCCGACAGGGACGGCAAATTCGTCGGGAGAAAATGACATTGCCCGGAATAAAGCCAGCGCCAAAGCGAAGTACTCTGCACCGATGAGCGGGGCGCTGCGCAAACTGGCTGATGTCTTTATCCCGCTGATCCCGGCATTTATTGCCTCAGGGCTGATTATGGGCATTATTAACCTGCTCAAACGGCCGGATATCGCCGGTTCCATTGCCCTTGATTATCCTAACGTGCTTGGCTTGCTGGCGATTTTTGGTGGTGCTGTGTTTGCCATCATGAATATTTTAGTCGGCGTGAACGCGGCGCGCGTTTTCGGCGGTTCTCAGGCCATGGGCGGTGTGATGGCGGGGATCCTCTCCAGCCCTGCACTGGCGCAAATTACCCTGTTTGGTGAAACTTTACAGCCGGGGCGCGGCGGTGTGATCGCTGTATTACTGGTCGTCGCGCTGATGTGCTGGCTGGAGAAGAGGCTGCGTCAGTGGTTGCCGGAATCTGTCGAACTGATCCTTAATCCGCTGATGACGACCCTTATCACTGCGACACTGGCGATTGTTATCCTTCAGCCTGTCGGTGGTTATATCTCTGACGGCATCGCGCAGGGTGTCAATATTGCCATCGATAAAGGTGGATTACTGGTGGGCGCGATACTGGCGGGGACATTTTTGCCGCTGGTATTATCCGGGCTGCATCAGGGGCTGGTGCCGATCCACGTTGAGCTGATCCAGGCACATGGTTCTAATCCACTGCTGCCGATTTTAGCCATGGCGGGCGTGGGGCAGGTGGGCGCGGCAATTGCGGTGTATATTAAAACCCGAAACACACGGCTGAAAAAAGTGATTAAAGGCGCGCTGCCGGTGGGTATTCTCGGTATCGGTGAACCATTAATATTCGGTGTTACCTTGCCGCTCGGTCGTCCTTTTATTGGTGCGTGTCTGGGCGGAGCCGTCGGGGGTGCGCTAATCTGTTACTGGAAAGTCGCGACGGTCATCACGTTTGGTATTTCCGGACTGCCGCTGGCACTGACCATTATTTCCGGCAAAGTGATGTTGTATCTGACGGGTTTAGTCATTACGGTATTGGCTGGTTTTATTTTTACCTGGTTGATGGGGTTCAACGATCCCGAGGAGTAACGGATTGAGTACGAAGCCTGATCGGCGGGTAGTCTTTTTTGATCTTGATGGCACGCTGCACCAGCAGGATATGTTCGGCAGCTTTCTGCGATTTTTGCTCAGACGGATGCCGCAGAATCTGATTTTAGTCGTGCCGGTTCTGCCGCTGATAGGAATCGGACTGTTTATCCATGGGCGCGCCGCGCGCTGGCCGATGAGCCTGTTACTGTGGGCTATTACTTTTGGTCACAGTGAAGCGCGGCTAAAAGCGCTGGAGCTGCAATTTGTGACTGCCTTTCGCGAGAAAGTGGTGGAGTTTCCGGTGGTGCAGCGCAGGCTGCGTGAATATCTCGACAGCGATGATACTGAAGTCTGGTTGATCACCGGATCACCGGAGAATCTGGTAAAGCAGGTCTATAATACGTCCCTGTTTTTGCCACAGGTCCGTCTGGTCGGCAGCCGGATCGCCCGGGGTAAAGGCGGTTGGGTGTTACCCTTGCGTTGTCTGGGTGAGGAGAAAGTGGTGCAGCTCGAAAGCCGCATTGGTTCTCCGCTTAAACTTTACAGCGGATACAGCGACAGTAAGCAGGACAACCCGTTATTGTTCTTTTGTGAACACCGTTTTCGCGTCAGTAAACAGGGTGAGTTACAGCAACTCGAATAACGGCCAGCACAAAATTCAGCTAAAATGTCTGCCGGTAAAAAATAATTGAGGTTGAAGTGGCAGACGCAGAATTGGCAGTAATAAATGATGATGAACACTGGATGCGGTATGCCATGACGCTGGCGCTGAAAGCGCAGGACGAAGGCGAAGTGCCGGTGGGGGCAGTGCTGATTTTAGACAATCAGGTGATTGGCGAAGGCTGGAACCGGTCTATCGGTCATCATGATCCGACAGCGCATGCGGAAATCATGGCATTACGTCAGGGCGGTGACACCATACGCAATTATCGCCTGCTTGACGCCACACTTTACGTCACGCTGGAACCTTGTGTTATGTGCGCCGGGGCGATGATCCACAGCCGGATCCGCCGCGTGGTGTATGGTGCCGCTGACGCCAAAACCGGTGCTGCGGGATCGTTGCTCGATATACTGCGCCATCCGGGCATGAATCATCAGATAGACATTACTGCGGGTGTACTGGCAGAAGCCTGTTCGGAACAACTGAGTCGTTTTTTCCGTTTTCGCCGCAGTCAGAAAAAAGCGCTGCGACTGGCAGAGCGTGCTGCTCAGGCGGGTAATGCGTCGGATGAACAGGCCTGATAAACAGGCCTGCCAGCCTTACGGTGCCAGGGCTTCCTGCGCATTGACCACCGGATACCCCTGACCTAACTGAGCCTGTAAGGCGGCTTTCTGTGCCTGCTGTTTTTCCTTTTCCATCAGGTATCCCACCAGACTCAGCTGATAACGACGGATATTCTCCACATAGTTATACGCCTGCGTACCACGCGCATATCCGTAAGTCGTCCGGCTGAAGAAGCGTTTCTGATTCAGCATCGGCAAGCGTTGCTTCACATCAGCCCAGCTGTCAGGATTGCCTTTTTGCTGCGCCGTCAGCTTACGGGCATCCAGCATATGACCATAACCCATGTTATAAGCGGCAAGGGCAAACCAGATCCGTTCATCCTGCGGAATTGATTCCGGCATTTTATCCATCAGATGCGACAGATACTGGGCACCGCCGCGAATGCTCTGTTCGGCGTCAGTACGGTCGTCGACATTCAGCCCGCCCGCGGTTGCACGGGTCAGCATCATCACACCCCGTACGCCGGTCGGGGATTTCGCCTGCGGATCCCAATGTGACTCCTGATAGGCGATGGCAGCCAGTAAACGCCAGTCAATATTCCCGGCATATTTTTCAAACAGCGGCTGTAAATCCGGCAGCGTACTGTCGATGGCGTTAAGGAAAGTCCGGGTATCGACGTAATCAAAATCGCCCACATGCCCGAGATATTTCTCCTCCAGCTTTTCCAGTGTACCGTCTTCAGAAATCTGGCTGAAAAAGTCCAGCATGGCGGCCGAGAGGCTGTCGTCATCAGGTTGCTTGCGGTAGTACCAGGTCACGGGTTCGTCATCAGTGGCATCAAAAGCCACCGCCAGACGCGGATAGACGCGCTGCATCAGCGCGATAGTCACCGAATCGCCCAGCGTATAATCGAGTTTGCCGTTCTCGACTTGCTGCAACAAATCGCGTGGCGACATCTTATCGGTCGTGGTCCACGTGAGGTCGGGATACTTTTTACTGGCGTCTTCGAGTGTGGCGATATGTGCGCTGCCGGCAGACACCACCAGCGAGCCTTTGATGTCCGCAAAGCTTTTCGGACGCACGGCACCCTGCCGGTAAACCAGCTGCTGGGAAACGGAATAGTACTCCGGACCGGCGCGGTAGTTTTTCAGCCGCGCATTGTTATATACCAGCCCGGAAGCCAGCAGGTCAGTATGATCATGGTCCAGATCGTCAAACATGCTCTCGATGGTGGTGTGCTGTGTCACGACCAGCCGCACGCCCAGATAATCTGCAAAGCGTTTAGCCAGTTCGTAATCGAAGCCGAGATTACCTTCCGGAGATTCCATAAAAGTCAGTGGAGAATTGAGCGTGCTTACGCGCAATTCTCCACGGGATTTTATGTGATCCAGCTGGTCGCCTTCACCTCTGTGCCACGGGACTGCGGGCCATAAAGCCAGCGCCAGTAACAGGGCGGCGATCCCCATCAGGACATAATTAATTTTTAGTCGCGTCAAATAGTTATCTCGCTGCGGCGCTCTTGTTTTTTTACGCTATGCTGTGCAGTTAGTATGGTTATATCCCCAGTGCTGACGCATTTTGCTCAACAAAACGGCAGTCTGCAACTTTATTCATGATACCCGCAAGATATGTGGGCCTATAAATGAATATCAAGTTTCCCTGCGCAAACGGTTTCGTCGGACGCCAGCTTTCTTTATAATAGCCCGCGTTTTCCCCCTGTTGCGCCCAATGAAGCACTGTGGTCAGTGTCTTCGAAGACGAGAGATCTGTCATTATGGAAATACTGCGTGGTTCGCCCGCTTTGTCGGCTTTTCGCATTAATAAATTGTTGTCCCGTTGTCAGGAAGTCCGCCTTCCGGTCAGCGATATTTACGCCGAATATGTACACTTTGCCGATGTCAGCGCGCCGCTGAATTCGGACGAACAAACCAAGTTACAACGCCTTCTGAAATACGGTCCTTCTCTCGCTGAACATGCTCCTTCTGGTCGTTTACTGTTAGTGACCCCGCGCCCCGGCACCATTTCTCCGTGGTCTTCCAAAGCTACCGATATCGCACACAATTGCGGCCTGTCACAGGTTCTGCGTCTGGAGCGCGGTCTGGCATTTTATGTTCAGGCACCGCAACTGACCGAAGCTCAGTGGAGCGAACTGGGTGCCTTGCTGCATGACCGCATGATGGAAACCGTCTTTGGCCAGCTGGAAGACGCCAGCGCGCTGTTTGCACAGCATCAGCCTGCCCCTGTGCAACATGTGGATATCCTCGGTGAGGGCCGTGGCGCACTGGAAGCCGCCAATACCAAATTAGGTCTGGCGCTGGCGCAGGACGAAATTGATTATCTGATGGCTGCCTTTACGTCGTTGGGGCGCAACCCGACGGATATCGAACTTTATATGTTCGCACAGGCAAACTCAGAACACTGTCGTCACAAAATCTTCAACGCAGACTGGATTATCGACGGTAAAACGCAGCCGAAATCCCTGTTTAAGATGATTAAGAACACCTTCGAACACACCCCTGATCACGTGCTGTCCGCGTATAAAGATAACGCCGCCGTGATGGAAGGTTCACAGGTCGGCCGTTTCTACGCTGATGCAAAAGACGGTCTGTACGATTTTCATCAGGAACAGGCGCATATCCTGATGAAGGTCGAAACCCATAACCACCCGACGGCGATCTCTCCGTGGCCGGGTGCGGCCACCGGTTCCGGCGGCGAAATCCGTGATGAAGGCGCAACCGGCCGTGGTGCGAAACCTAAAGCCGGTCTGGTCGGTTTCTCCGTTTCCAACCTGCGTATTCCGGGTTTTGAACAACCATGGGAAGAAGACTTTGGTAAGCCGGATCGTATCGTTACCGCGCTGGATATTATGACCGACGGTCCGCTGGGCGGGGCCGCATTTAACAACGAATTTGGTCGTCCGGCATTACTGGGCTACTTCCGTACTTATGAAGAAAACGTCAACAGCCACAACGGCCCGGAGCTGCGCGGTTATCATAAACCGATCATGCTGGCGGGCGGTATCGGTAACATCCGTGCTGATCACGTACAAAAAGGTGAAATCACCGTTGGCGCGAAACTGATCGTTCTTGGTGGTCCGGCGATGAATATCGGTCTGGGCGGCGGTGCGGCATCTTCTATGGCTTCCGGTCAGTCTGATGCCGATCTGGATTTTGCTTCCGTACAGCGCGACAACCCGGAAATGGAACGCCGTTGTCAGGAAGTGATCGACCGCTGCTGGCAACTGGGCGAAGCCAACCCGATTTTATTTATCCATGACGTCGGTGCGGGCGGTTTATCGAATGCCATGCCGGAGCTGGTCAGTGATGGTAACCGTGGCGGCCGTTTCCGGCTGCGCGATATCCTCAACGACGAACCGGGTATGAGCCCGCTGGAAGTCTGGTGTAACGAATCGCAGGAACGTTATGTGCTGGCGGTTTCTCCGGCGCAGCTGGAACAGTTCGATGCGATCTGCCAGCGCGAACGCGCTCCTTATGCGGTCATCGGCGAAGCCACTGAAGAAATGCATCTTTCTCTGGAAGACAGCCATTTCGACAACCAGCCAATAGATATGCCGCTGGATGTGCTGCTGGGCAAAACGCCAAAAATGACCCGCGACGTCACCACGCTGAAAGCCAAAGGCGATGACCTGAATGCGGAAAATATTCAGATTGCTGAAGCGGTAAACCGTGTTCTGCATCTGCCGGCCGTGGCCGAGAAAACCTTCCTGATCACCATCGGTGACCGCACTGTCACCGGTATGGTCGCACGTGACCAGATGGTCGGCCCGTGGCAGATCCCGGTAGCCGACTGCGCAGTCACCACCGCCAGCCTCGACAGCTACCACGGCGAAGCGATGTCACTGGGCGAACGTGCGCCGGTTGCCTTGCTGGATTTCGCCGCTTCCGGTCGCATGGCCGTTGGCGAAGCACTGACGAATATCGCGGCGGTAGAAATCGGCAGCCTGAAACGCGTTAAGCTTTCTGCTAACTGGATGTCTGCGGCCGGTCATCCTGGGGAAGATGCCGGTTTATACGCCGCCGTGAAAGCGGTAGGCGAAGAACTTTGTCCGGCGCTGGGCATTACCATCCCGGTGGGCAAAGACTCCATGTCGATGAAAACCCGCTGGCAGGAAGGTAACGAACAACGCGAGATGACTTCGCCGTTGTCACTGGTGATCACCGCGTTTGCCCGTGTCGAAGACGTTCGTCATACCGTGACGCCACAACTGCGCACCGATAAAGGTGACACCGCGTTGCTGCTGGTGGATCTGGGGGCCGGTCATAACGCACTGGGTGCCACGGCGCTGGCACAGGTTTACCGTCAGCTCGGCAATACGCCGGCGGATGTGCGCAGCGCAGAGCAACTGGGCGGCTTCTTCAATGCCATGCAGGCGCTGGTGTCTGAGCAGAAATTACTGGCATATCATGACCGTTCCGACGGTGGTCTGCTGGTGACGCTGGCTGAAATGGCCTTCGCAGGGCATTGCGGCCTGACCGCAGATATCGCGGCGCTGGGCACTGATGCGCTGGCGGCATTGTTCAACGAAGAACTGGGCGCGGTGATCCAGATCCGTGCATCAGACCGTGAAGCAGTTGAGAAAACGCTGGCTGATTTTGGTCTGGCGGATTGCACGCATTACCTCGGCAGCGTCGAAACCGGTGACCGCTTCATCATTTCTTCTGGTGACAAGCCGGTGTACAGCGAAAGCCGCACCACGCTGCGTACCTGGTGGGCTGAAACGACCTGGCAGATGCAACGTCTGCGCGACAACCCTGAATGTGCCGATCAGGAACATCAGGCGAAAACCAATGATCTGGATCCGGGGCTGAACGTCAAACTGACCTTTGCCCCTGACGAAGACGTGGCCGCACCTTACATCGCGAAGGGCGCGCGTCCGAAAGTTGCCGTGCTGCGTGAGCAGGGCGTGAACTCCCACGTGGAAATGGCGGCTGCCTTCCACCGTGCCGGTTTTGATGCGGTTGATGTCCACATGAGTGATTTGCTGGCCGGTCGCCGGGATTTGCAGGATTTCCATACGCTGGTGGCGTGCGGCGGATTCTCTTACGGTGATGTGCTGGGCGCGGGTGAAGGCTGGGCGAAATCAGTTCTGTTCAATGACCGCGTGCGTGAAGAGTTCGAAGAATTCTTCCACCGTCCGCAAACGCTGGCGCTGGGTGTGTGTAACGGCTGTCAGATGATGTCTAACCTGAAAGAACTGATCCCCGGTGCGGAACATTGGCCACGCTTCGTGCGTAACCTGTCTGACCGTTTCGAAGCACGTTTCAGTCTGGTGGAAGTGGCTGCCAGCCCGTCGATGTTCATGCAGGGTATGGCCGGTTCACGTATGCCAATCGCAGTTTCTCACGGGGAAGGGCATGTGGAAGTGCGTGACGCCGCGCATCTGGCGCAAATTGAGCACAGTAATCTGGTAGCGCTGCGTTTCGTGGATAACAACGGTCAGGCGACCGAAAGCTATCCGGCGAACCCGAACGGCTCTCCGAACGGCATCACGGCGGTGACCAACCTGTCAGGCCGCGTTACCGTGATGATGCCGCATCCGGAGCGCGTTTTCCGCACTGTCAGCAACTCATGGCATCCGGAAGAATGGGGCGAAGACAGCCCGTGGATGCGCATGTTCCGCAATGCCCGTAAACAGCTTGGCTAACGCTTAACGGGCTTCAGTAATAAAAATCCGCAGTGCGAAAGCCTGCGGATTTTTTTATGAAACTTACTTAATCCTTACGTTCTGTTTACTTATGGTATTATCTTCAGGGTAGGAATTCTCTTATAATATAATCGGCAACCACTTAAATTTCAGGTAATTAAAAAATAATAAGGGTATTGTTTTTAACTCGTTTAATTATTTTCCAGACGTGATTAGGTATAATAATTCATTACGTCAGGGAGTTATTTGAAAAGATGTTTTATAAAAAAATTACCAGGGATTTAAGTTTCACCGTTGTTCTCGCCTGTTGTGTGCCCGCTTTTGCCGCCAATAATAGTGCCTATCCCACGGATGATCCAAAGCCATCACAGAAAGAGTCTATCTTTCCCGGAATATGGTCAGATTTTAAAGACAAGGTTTCGACGACGTGGAATGATTCTGATTCGCAGGATCTGTATTTACCGGTTATTACCTGGCATAACCGCCTGACCTACGATAAAGAGAAAACCGATAAATATAACGAACGTCCGTGGGGCGGAGGTTATGGTATTTCCCGGTACGATGAAAAGGGTAACTGGAATGGCATTTATTTAATGGCGTTTAAAGACTCCCATAATAAATGGGAACCCATCGGGGGTTACGGTTGGGAAAAAATATGGACACCTGCAGAAGATAAGAACTTCCGCTTAGGGCTGGGGTATACCGCAGCGGTCACAGCTCGTGACGACTATAAATATATCCCGATTCCGATCGTTTTACCGCTGGCTTCCATCGGTTATAACAAACTCACCTTCCAGGCGACATATATTCCGGGAACTTACAATAACGGCAATGTGTTCTTTGCGTGGCTGCGTTATCAGTTCTGATCCGCTTTCTTTGTGACTGAACAAAGCCCGGATGCAGGTTGTGAACCTGATCCCCCACTTTTGATGAATATTCCACTATGCTGAAAATTCACCGCAGGAATCAATCTGTTGGCTTCTGCGGCGTTTTTTGTTTTCAGGGAATCTACAAAACACTTCATCAAGAGGATCACTCGTGAAAAAAGCATCCCGTTATTTTGCGTTGTCTGCACTTGCCTGCGTTTTACCTCTCACTTTGCCTGTCGCTCAGGCTGCCCAGTCCGATAATTTAGAACTGCAACAGGTGCTGGTGCTCAGCCGCCACGGTATCCGTGCGCCGCTGGTCAATTATGGTGATGTGCTTGCCGAATCGACAACGCACACCTGGCCGGTGTGGAAAACCGAAGGCGGTTTGCTGACACCAAAAGGTGGTCAGGTTTCCGAACATATGGGGCATTATTTCCGCGCCTGGCTGGCGCAGGACAAACTGTTGCCTGCCGCCGGATGCCCTGAAAATACGCAAGTCTTTACCTACGCTAACAGTTTGCCGCGCACCATTGATACCGCGAAACACTTTACCGGTGGGGCTTTCCCCGGCTGCGATGTCCCGGTGCTGAATCGCGTAGAGATCGGCAAAATGGATCCCGTTTTTAACCCGATCATTACCGCAGAAGTGAATGATACTTTCAAAACCAGCGCCCTGAACTCGATTAATCAGCACGCAGGCGAGGGCGGACTGGCAGGGCTGAATCAGCGTCTCAAGCCGAACTATCAGTTGCTGGAAAGCATCCTCGATTATAAAAACAGTAAAATCTGCAAAGAGAAAAAACAGTGCGATCTGGCTTCGCAGCCGTCAGACGTGGTGCTGACCCAGGGCAAGGAACCGGGCATTACCGGCCCGCTACGAATGGCGACCGGGGCAACCGATGCCTTCATGTTGCAGTATTACGAAGGTTTCCCGATGAAGGATATTGCCTGGGGGAAAGTTGATACACCAGACCAATGGACGAAGCTGGAAACTATCAAAAATTTGTATCACGAAACACTGTTTGGATCGCCAGCGATTGCGGCCAACGCAGCTAAACCGTTGCTGACCTTTATCGCCGGTGTGCTTGATCCGAAGCTGGCGTCAACCGCTGATCAGAAGGCCGCCCAACAGGCAAAACTGGCGGTGCTGGTCGGGCATGATTCGAATATCGCTTCCCTGCTGGCTGCACTGAAAACGCAGGATTACCAGTTACCGGGGCAGTATGAACGCACGCCTATCAGCGGCACGGTGGTCTTCCAGCGCTGGCACGACAAAAAAGCGGATAAGGATTTGATGAAAATTGAATATGTTTATCCGACTGCCCGCCAGATCCGCAATAATGTGGCGCTGAGCCTCAAAAATCCTCCGGAACGTGTGACGTTGCACATCGAAGGATGTACCACCGACAAGCAGGGTTTCTGTCCGATGGAACAGTTTACCCAGGCATTGCAAAAAGATATGCAGGGCTGAGTTTGTTAGCCGCTAACTGGCAATAGATAGTGATTTAAGTTAGTTAGCGGCATCAATCCATTGTCCGATAATGTGTCAGGCTTTCTGACTCTGGCACATTATGACGTCTTCTTCGTTTTACCTCAGCGCCCGTCAGCGGGCCGAAATTACTCTCCGCTCACGCCATTACTGGTGGAGGCTGGAAATCCCCACCTGGTTACTGATTGTCTCAGTCTACAGCGGCTGGTTCGCTAGCGTTTTTTTCTGGCATGGTCTCGGTCCATGGCTCGGAACACCGCTGCTTATCTGGTTCACTACCTGGTATATGTCACTGCAACATGAACTCATCCACGGTCACCCTACCCGTAAACCCTGGCTGAATCAGTTATTTGGCATGCTGCCGCTGGCGGTCTGGTATCCCTATGGCCTGTATCGGGATACGCATCTGCAACATCACCGCAATGAACATCTGACGCTGCCCGGCGACGATCCTGAAGCTTATTATTTCAGCCGTACAACCTGGGAAAATCTGTCACCCGCGATGAAAACTGTTGTCCGTTTGCGCAATACCTTGCCGGGAAGAATGTTCATTGGCCCGCTGTCAGATATTGTGAGTGCGCTGACCGGCGCGCTGATGGCCGTATTGCGTGGCGAGTGGCGTACGGTGAGTATGTGGCTGATGCATGGCGTATTGCTGGTAGCCCTGTTCAGCGTGATGGCGCAACGCGGGTTATCGCCGCTGTATTTTATTCTGGCAGTAAGTTATCCCGCCCTGAGCCTGACCAAAGTCCGATCTTTCTTTGAACATCGCGCAGAGCATTTGCCGCAGGCCCGATCGACGCTCAATGAAGCCGGTTTTGTGTGGCGTCTGCTGTTTCTGAATCTGAATTATCATCTGGTACATCACGATTTACCCGGCGTGCCGTGGTATGCGCTGCGACAGGTCTACGTCGCTGACCGTGAGGCGTATATTCAGCGCAGCGAGGGTTTCGTCGTGCATGGTTACCGCCAGTGGTTCCGCGATCACACGCAGATACCTGTAGATGTTGAAGCTCATCCTTTTGCCGCCGGGAAATCTCCGGCGCAGCCTGTGCTCAGCGACTATGATTATCAGCAGGATACCCCCTGACGGAGTGGCCAGATGATGCTGATGTCTTTGCCGATGTATGCGATTTCTCCCGCTGATGTGGAAGCGTTCGCCGACGTGCTACGCCAAAAACTCCGGCAACTCGGCCTCGCTTCAACACCGGATGCGCTGAACTGGCCGCAGGATTTATTCAGCCACTGGCAGGCACCGGATTTGTTGCTCAGCCAGACCTGCGGTTTTCCGCTGATGGAAAGTTTGCCCCAGGTTCAGCTGGTGGGCACATTCAGTTACCATGCCCCCGGCTGCGACGGTTTCCGTTATCGCAGTTTTTTACTGGCGCGTGAGGAGGATGCCGGATTACATCTGGCTGATTTTCGCCACCGGCGGCTGGCGTTTAACAGTACCGATTCCCAGTCAGGTTATAACAGCCTGCGCGCACTGGTCGCGCCGCTGGCCAAAGACGGAAGGTTTTTCTCACAGGCCACCGCCACCGGAGGGCACCGCGAATCGCTTCATTACGTTCAGCAAAATCTTGCCGATCTTGCCGCGATTGACTGCGTAACGCTGGAACTCCTGCGGCGTACCGGGTCCCGTTCCCTCACCGGGCTGGAGGTGATCGGACAAACCGCCGCTGTGCCCGGTTTACCGATGATCACCTGTGCGCAAACTTCTTCGGAGGATCTGGCGATTTTACGGCAGGCGTTGCACGACATTGTGGATGAGCCGGTCAGTAAACCCTTACTTATTGAAAAATTCACCGAAGTTCCACGACAGGCCTACCAGGTGATCAGCCAGATGAAAGCGTTAGCTCTGGCGCTCGGCGTCAGTGAGCTGATGCCTGAGTTGTCAAAAACGGCATAAAAAAACCGGGCGCGGTGCCCGGTTGTCGTTTTCCTGCATCACAGGATCAGTGCGTTTCGATCGGGAAATCTTCGTTAATGTCCCCCCATTCAGCCCACGAACCGTCATATAACAGCACATCTTTAACGCCCAGCGAATCCAGTCCGAATGCCAGGGCGGCGGCTGTAACACCTGAACCGCAACTGGTGATGACCGGTTTATCCAGATTGACGCCCAGACGTTCAAACGTCGCCTTCAGATCTGATGGCGATTTCAGATGTCCGTCCTGCGTCAGTTCGGTAAACGGCACACTCAGGCTGCCGGGAATATGCCCGCCGTGCAGCCCTGGCCGCGGTTCCGGCGCCTCGGCTTTAAAGCGTGCCAGCGAACGGGCGTCGATAATCTGCACCTTGCCGATCGCGTCTTTCACCTGATCAGCACTGACCACCACCGGACGCACCAGCCTGGCATTAAACGTCGTGGGTACGCGGGTGTGCTCGCCGCTTTGTGTCGGCTTACCTTCGGCAATCCATGCATTCAGACCCCCATCCAGCACGCGTACGCTTTTGGCACCGAAACTGGTCAGCATCCACCACACACGCGGCGCGGAGAAGAGATCGCCTTCGTCATACAGTACGATGGTTTGCGTATCGGCCACGCCTAAACGGCTCATTGACGCAGCGAATTCTTCCGCTGTCGGCATCATGTGTGGCAGGCCGGTACTGCAATCAGAAATGCTGTCGACTTCCACATAAATCGCGTTGGGAATATGCGTTTCGAGATATTTTGCGTGGAAATCGATGGGCGGTGTAATGCCCGGTTTGGATTTACGACAATCGATAATGACCACGTCCGGTGAGTTCAGATTCTTCGCCAGCCAGTCGGTAGATACGGTATGGGTAGAAAAAGTCATGTTTTGTTGCCTTATCTTTTTGTGAGGTCAGCCTCAGAGATCGCCCGGGATCAGAGAATACATCCAGGCATCACATGGCTGACCATGATAATAAAGCCGGTTACGGTGCAGGCCTTCTGATATCGCGCCCGTTTTTTCCGCCACCCGGCGGCTGCGTTCGTTGCCCTCCATCACCACGATTTCCAGACGGGTCAGCTCCAGCTCAGTAAACGCAAAGCGTGCCGCCGATCTGGCTGCCAGCGTCGCCAGCCCGTGGCCGGTATAACCGGTACGGATCCAGTAACCGAGATTGGCGAATTTGTACTCGGGCGTGATGCGGTTGATGCCCACGCTGCCAATCAGATTACCGCCTGAACGCTCAAAGATACAAAAATTGAATTCTGTGCCGCGATGGCGTTTCTGCTCGCTGTCGGCCAGGTATTTCCGGCTGTCTTCAAGCGAATATTTATCGGTACACCAGGACTCCCATGCGCCGATATCCTTTACAGACGCTTTAACTGCAGCAAAATGCGTGACGGCCTCAAGTTCAGTCGCTACACGAATTTCGAATTCTTCATCCTGATAAATCTGGCGTGTCATCATGGGCGTTAACCTGTCATTGGGGAAACCAATTATTTAGCAAACCAAAAAAGTCAGCCTCACATATCCGGCATCTGTATGTCAATTGGTGAAAATGACCATTAACCGAGAAAAAACAGCAGGCTGCCCGCTGTGGTTTTTTACGTTTCGGGTACCAGTATCACCAGTTTACATTCTGCATATCCGGCCGGGAAAAAGGTCTGTTGCCGGTAACAGATTTCACCCTGAAGCGGGTGATGGAAACGCCGTTCACCTCCCTCACGCGCCAGCACTTCCTGCTGTGACCACCACTGGTTGAACTCGTGGCTGCGCTCACGCAGGTTGATCACCGACTGGCGGACGGCTTCCGAATGGGCGTAATGACTGGTTTCGGCGCGAAACTCCGCCACCACCCGTTTGGCGCGTTCCGGCCAGTTTGTGACCAGCCGGCGAGCCAGCGGATGCAGGAACATGAACTCCAGCAGATTAGGGTGTTCATCCACTCCCAGCCAGCCACCGAACAACGCTCCTGCCTGGGGATTCCATGCCAGCACATTCCAGGCACTGTCGAGCAGATAACCGGGGCAGGTGAGTTGACTGACGCAATCTTTAAGGCCGGCGTCCGGCGCGCCGGAAGAGGGCAACATCCGGGGATCTTTCACCGATGCCAGACTGAATAAATACTCGCGTGCGGCAGACTCCATGCGCAGCGCTTTTGCCAGTCTGTCGAGTGTCGCAGCGGAAATGGATACATCGCGGCCCTGCTCAATCCACGTATACCACGTTGCACTGATCCCGCTGATTTGCGCCAGTTCTTCGCGGCGCAAACCGCTGGTTCTGCGGCGGGAGGAACCGGGAAGACCGACCATTTCAGGCGTGACACGTTCGCGGTGAGTACGTAAAAACGTGCCCAGCGCTTTCGGCCCGCTGAGCGACTCTGCATTATCAGTCATGACATTCTCTTAAACAGGAAGTAACTGATACCAGTATAAATGCTCATATTGTTCTCGTATAGAACTCTGCCTATAGTGATTTTGAAACATGAGAAACCCAGATTCTTATTACAAAAACAAGACAGACAGGAGCAATGATGAATACCAAAAATACTCACAGTGAGGCTGTTGATAAGCAGTTTGGCTCACAGGCACAGGATTACCTGACCAGTGCGGTTCATTCGCAGGGCGCGGATTTACAACGTCTCGCTGCCTTGCTGGCACCCTATAAGGAAGCGCAGGTCATTGATCTGGGGTGCGGCGCAGGGCACGCCAGCTTTGTTGCCGCAGGCGTGGTTAAAAATGTGATTGCTTACGATTTGTCGGCGCAGATGCTGGATGTGGTCATGCAGGCTGCCCGGGATAAGCAACTGACCAATATCACTGTGCAACAGGGCATGGCGGAATCGCTGCCTTTCGAGGATCATAGCGCTGAGGTGATCATCAGCCGCTATTCCGCGCACCACTGGCATGATGTCGGGCAGGCGCTGCGTGAAGTGGCACGCGTGCTGAAGCCGGGCGGTAAATTTATCATGATGGATGTGGTGTCACCGGGACACCCGTTGCTGGATATTTATCTGCAAACCGTCGAAGTGCTGCGCGACACCTCGCATGTTTGCAATTATTCACCAGGTGAATGGCTGAATATGGTGGCTGAAGCCGGGCTGATTGCCCGTGAGGTCACGACAGATCGTCTGCCGCTGGAGTTCACCAGTTGGATTGCCCGTATGCGTACGCCGGAACATTTCGCCGTTGCTATCCGCGAACTGCAAAAAGTCATGTCGGATGAGGTGGTACAACATTTTGAGATCCAGCCTGACGGTACGTTCACCAGTGATATCATGATGCTGGTGGCATCGAAGCACTGAAGATAAAAGCCTAAGAGGCGCCCTTTCACAGAGGGAAGGGCGCACAGCGTCTGTATTATGATTTCTTGCCGAACATTTTCTGCCCAATCATCACCAGCGCCAGCACGGCCGCGCCGACAATCAGACCGACGACTAAATCAGTGGCACCGGTAATCAGTGTATTCACCCAGCTTTCGTGGCCGTGCGTCAGGGGTTCAATCAGGCTGTGCATAAACGGCAGGCCGTGGCTGATGATGCTGCCGCCGACCAGGAACATTGCAACAGTCCCCACCACCGACAGTGCCTTCATCAGCCAGGGAGCGAGATTTACGATGCTGCGACCAAAGGCGCGCACACCCTTCATCATGCTGTTTTCGCCGGAAAGTTTACTCAGATACAAACCGGCGTCGTCGATTTTGACAATCGCGCCGACCAGCCCGTAAACACCGATAGTCATTATCACCGCAATCAGCACCATCACGGTGATCTGATTAAGGAACGGCGCTGATGAGACAATACCGAGCGAAATCACGATGATTTCAGCTGAAAGAATAAAGTCGGTGCGCACAGCGCCTTTGACCTTATCTTTTTCATGCTTTTTAGCATCCGCTTCATTTTTTATTTCAGCGGTGGCCGGTTTTTCTTCAGCAAGATGCTCGCCCGGCATGAGTTTATGGGCGATTTTTTCGAAACCCTCATAACATAAATAAGCGCCGCCAATCATCAGCAGCGGGGTAATGGCCCAGGGGATAAAGGCACTGATCAGTAAGGCCAGCGGAACCAGAATGGCTTTGTTGATCATTGAGCCTTTGGCTACCGCCCAGACGATCGGTAATTCCCGATCGGCTTTTACTCCCGTCACCTGTTGTGCATTCAGCGCCAAATCATCGCCCAGCACGCTGGCTGTTTTTTTCGCAGCGACTTTGCTCATCGCCGCTACATCATCAAGAATCGATGCGATGTCATCGATTAAGGCCAGAAGACTACCACCCGCCATAAATACTCCCTTTTATCATTATGCAAAGGTTCTCCGCACGCGCGGGAAACCGAACTCTGTAACCCTGACAGGACAGCCGGTCACTGCAACAGAGAATTCATACAAAATAATCATAACAGTGATTGCATGCTGGCGTCGATTTGTGCGAAAGTTGTGCGAACTATAAATAACTTTGAAATTCCTCCATACTTTCTCCATTAAATATCGTTGATTCTCCAGCGCTTACGCTAGCAGAAATGTTTGTTTTCATACTCTCCTTATTTTTACCACAATGGTTTAAGTTCTTTACATTGTATTACGTCCGCTTTCATTGCTTCGGCGATAATTAATTCAACGGATTGCTTCCGCCCCCATTAATTAACGAAACTAACGAAAGAAAGGTGCGTAATATGAAACTGTTACCTGCAATTACAGCTGTTGCTATTACTGTTGCTTCATTTTCTGCCCTGGCTGCGACGCCTATTTCAGAAATGCAGGCGCAAAGCGGTACTTATCAGTCACTGGGCATGGTGTCCGTCAGTGCGCCTAGCACCATCCCGGGCAGTTTGCACGACCAACTGAACCAGATTGCCAGCGACAAAGGGGCGAGCCACTACCGTGTGATTGGTGCGGATACCCCGGGGGATTCAAGTCTGACCCGTGCCAGTGTTGAGTTGTATAAATAATAAGCAGATATTTTAAAGCGAAACGCTTGATTTATCTGATTTTTATTAGGCTCAATCGTGTTATAGGGAATTGAGAAGGCCAATGTCACCTGACATTGGCCTTTTTTATTCTTTTTATCTTTTCTCTTCGCCGGTTTATTTTGAGAATCATCTCATAGGATTTAATTTATATTAAACTTCCTGGCACTTTTTTATTCTTAATAATCATTTCTTAAGAATTTATAAGTGATATTGAAGTCTATATCCCCCAGGAGGACTTTTAAATGTTAAATGCCGCAATAATGACAATTAAGAACACCGGGATTTCGATTCAGAATCAGTTTTTTTATTTGCAGAATTTTATTACTTCACCACGCACCATGGGAACCCTTATGCCCTCGTCACCGTGGTTGTGCCATGCGATGCTCAGTCAGATTGACTGGACGACATCGCTGGATATTGCCGAACTTGGCGCGGCGGACGGCGTTCTGACCCGCCGCATCCTGAGCCGTATGCGGGCAGACGCCCGGCTTGAGGCTTTTGAAATCCAGCCTGCGTTTATCCGTAAGCTTAATCAGATGAAAGATCGCCGTTTACAGGTGATGGCACATTCAGCCGAGCATATGAGCACGTCGTATGATGCTGTGTTTTCCTGCCTGCCATTGCTCTCGATGCCTCTGCGTACCCGTATCAGAATTTTGCAGACCACGCGGCAACAGCTGAAAGAAAAGGACGGCGTGCTGGTTTTATTCCAGTACAGCCCTCTGTCAGAGAAATTGTTATCACGCTACTTCACCTGGAAAAAAATCCGGGTAGTGAAGAATTTTCCGCCCGCCCTGGTCTATATCTGTAAACCCCGCTGATACAGCAACTTAGAGGATAGGGCTCGCAAAGCTTATTGCAGGCCGTTGCGCAGCAAGGATTTTTCAGTATGATGCCCTTAACGGCGTAAATAAAACGCTACAGAAGCTTCACCGGCAGGTGACAAAAATCTGCCAGTGAGGCTTTTTTGTTGTACTATCTGACGAGTACGCATGCAGGGCAGTACAATGACCATTTTTGACACATACTTCATATTGATGATGGATTTTCATCAGGCGGGCTAACGGCTCCCAGGGAATAAAGGATAGCGGTAATGACACAAACCATTTTCATGGTCGGCGCACGTGGTGCGGGTAAAACAACCGTTGGCAATGCCCTGGCTAAAGCGCTGGGCTACAAATTTGTCGATACCGATCTGGCGTTGCTGTGTACTTCTGGCCTCAGCGTGGCAGATATTGTTGAGCGTGAAGGCTGGGAGGGCTTCCGCCGTCGTGAAACTGAGACATTAAAAGCTATTTGCTCGCCCTTCACCGTGGTTGCCACAGGGGGAGGCGTGGTGCTGTCCCGGGAAAATCGCGACTTTATGGGCCAGAATGGTACTGTCATTTATCTGCGTTCCCCTGCATCTACCCTGGCAAATCGTCTGGAAGATGCACCGCTGGAAGATCAGCGTCCGACATTAACAGGCAAGCCGATCACGGAAGAAATGACGGAAGTATTGAATGAGCGGGAAGCGCTTTATCAGGAGGCGGCCCATCATGTCGTTGACGGAACTCAGGAGCCGCAGAGGGTGGTGAATCTGATTATGGATGCACTGGCGCTGTCGATGGCGCGCTGAATTCCCCTGATATCTGACAAAACGAGCCCGGTGGCTCGTTTTTTTATGTCTGCGCGTTCTGAGCCGTGGCTCCGGGAAAAGCCGGTGTAAACAAAACGGGCCATGTGACGTGACGGAGATCACGTACGCTTAAGTATTGTACTGATGTATAGGTGGGCGTAAAATAATAACCCATGTGATTACTTAACAGCGGAACTCATGATGAAATCCATAATGTCGTTCTTCAGCCAGCATGCCAAAGTGATGCCCGCCATCTGGTCGGTTACCATTATTCTCATTGAAGCTTCTATCGCTCTTTATATTTTGCGGAATATTTAATCACGATAATCTGCTGGTTTTTACATCAGTCACCTCATTAATACTCGGCATTTATTTCTCCTTCCTCTCAATCTAATGGCTTTAAGAATTTCTTTAAGCATATTCCTTTGTGTATTTCATCCTGCGTGAAAAATAAACGACTTGACGCTGACACGTATCAGCTTTAATTTTTATTTAACTAAACAGGAACCTTGTTCCATATAGCGGAACTCACGCCTTTATGACCACATTGGAAAATGCGGCGGCAGTACTGAAGCTATTTTCAAAACAAGGGATCCGTCAGGGGCATCCCGGTTTGTCGTTCAGTGATGTCGTTGAAAATTTAAAATTACCGAAAAGTACGGTTTCCCGGTTACTGATGACGATGGAAACGGAAGGACTGCTGGAACGTGATCCTGACAGCCGCCTGTACCGGATCGGACGATTATTACTGGCTGTTTCCAGTCATTATTTATCGACTCCGCTGGTCGATTTAGCGTCACCGTATATGGCGCAACTCAGCCAGCTGACGCAATGCACGGGTTATATTTCCATGCTGGAAGGACGCGACATCATGGTTATGCGCATGTTTCCCGGCAGAACGTATCTGCAAGTGGTCACGCCAGCCGGAAGCCTCCTGCCTGCGCATGAAACGGCCATCGGGCGTGCGATTCTTGCGCGGTATACCGATGATGATGTTCTGGCACGTTATAGCGGTCACTATCAGGTGCATTCTGCTAATTCACCGGCCAGCAGGGAAGTTCTGTTATCCCGGTTGGCGGAAGTCCGGCTGAACGGTGTGTCATTTGCCAACAACGAAACGTTGCTGGGAATAAGTACCTTAGCCACCAGTATTTTTAATAAGCACCGTAATGAGACCGTTGGATTATGTTTGTCTTTCCCTTCACCTGCACAGGGGAAAGACATTCCGGAAGGAATAAAAGAAGGGCTGATTGCTGTAACCCGGCAAATCGCCGAAAAATTGGGTGATGAGTATTGGCATTTATCTAAAACGGCAACAGAGCCGCCAGGATAATGACTTGTAACGGACCCGGATTATTTGCTATGTGAAATACTTGCTCAACACCAGGGGCCTTATGTCAGATCAATCTGCAAAGAATAATAAGGAGAATCCGCTAAAGGATATTGGCACGCTCATCGTAATGATTCTGTTGTCTGTTTTAGGCGCAATCATCGGTGTTCAACTGATTACCACGTTGGGTGTTACGCCAAATACGTCGATTATCGGCGCACTGTTTGCCATGTTACTGGCGCGCATTCCGATGCAGGCTTTTCACCGTTACCGTTCTGTTCACACACAGAACCTGGCGCAAACCGTGATCTCCTCCGCAACCTTTGGTGCGGCAAACAGTTTGCTGATGCCGATCGCTATCCCTTATGTCATGGGGCAGCCGCAACTGATCATGCCGATGTTTACCGGTGTGGCTGCAGCGATGTTACTTGATGCCTACCTGCTTTATCGGCTGTTTGACACCAAAGTGTTCCCGGCCAGCAATGCCTGGCCACCCGGTGTTGCCGCAGCTGAAGCGATCAAAGCCGGTGATAACGGCGGACGTCAGGCCTGGCTGCTGGTTGCAGGCGTAATTGTCGGGCTGGGCGGCGCGATGCTGAAAATCCCGATGGCGGCTTTTGGTACGGCATTTATCGGCAACATCTGGGCGCTTAGCATGTTTGGTATCGGCCTGCTGATCCGCGCGTATGCGCAGCCGGTTGCCGGATTGGATCTCAACGCCTTGTATATTCCGCACGGTATGATGGTCGGCGCGGGGCTGGTGTCTCTGCTGCAGGTGATTCAGGTTGTGCGTGCTAAAAACGCTGATGCCAAAGCCACGTTTACTCAACCGGCGAAAGAGGTGCGTAAAGCGCTCGGCCTGGGCGCATTCGGTTATATCGCCATCGCCGCACTGCTGGCGCTGGCGGGCGGGTTGTACAGTGAAATGTCGGTCGGCATGCTGATTGCGTTCGTGATTTACGCTGCGTTTGCCGCCTTCTTCCATGAGCTGATCGTAGGTATTGCCGCGATGCACTCCGGCTGGTTCCCTGCCTTTGCTGTGGCGCTGATTACCTTAATTATCGGCATTCTGATTGGCTTCCCGCCGCTGGCGTTGTGCGTGCTGACCGGTTTTACCGCCGCAACGGGTCCGGCATTTGCGGATATGGGCTTTGACCTGAAAGCCGGATTCATTTTGCGCGGTTATGGCAAAGATTTGCAGGCTGAACTTTATGGCCGCCGGATCCAGTTATTCGCCGCACTGCTGGCATTTATCATCGCCATTCCGGTGGTGTGGTACGCTCATTACGGTTATTTCGCCCAGGATTTAGTGCCGCCGGTTGCGCGGGTTTATGCCAAAACTATTCAGGCCGGAGCCCAGCCGGGCATTGCGCACAGTCTGCTGATCTGGGCAATTCCGGGCGCATTGATTCAGCTGATTGGCGGCCCGAAACGTCAGCTTGGCGTGCTGCTGGCGACCGGTTTGTTGATCAACAGCGTCATGGCCGGATGGGCCGTGGTCTGCGGCATCGTATTGCGCATTATCATTATCCGCATCTGGGGTGAAAAAGGGCGTACGCCAATGGAAGTGCTGGCGGCGGGTTTTATTGCCGGTGACGCACTCTACAGCTTCTTCACCTCGATTTTCAGTGCCAAAAAGTAGTGAGTACCGCACCAACACCAGGGCTGATGTTCAGCCAGTATTAAACACCTGACTGTTCCCCGATGAACAGCGCCCGCGACCGTTTGGCTACTGCGTGATATACGCCGGTCGCGATGTTTTAAGAGGGCTTTGTGATGAGTTTGCAGCAGACACTAACGGTATTCGAACTGATTGACAGTGCGCATGTCAGTGGTCAGGACATTGTGGACTTATTTGCCCGCTATCCTGAGATCACCGCCAGCACACACCGCGCTGACGGCCCGAAAGGTGGCACTGATTTTGTGCGTATCACCATACCAGGCAGCCAGGGAAAAAGCCGTGGCGGTACAGCGCCAACGCTGGGGATTATCGGCCGCCTGGGCGGGATTGGTGCACGTCCGACGCGTATCGGTCTGGTTTCTGATGGTGATGGTGCGATTGCCGCGGTCACCAGCGCGCTCAAGCTTGCTGACATGCAGCGCAAGGGGGACGTACTCGAAGGCGATGTGATTGTTACCACCCATATTTGCCCGAACGCACCGACCCGCCCGCATGATCCGGTCGATTTCATGGATTCGCCGATTGATGACGTGACCATGAATGATAATGAAGTGGTTGACGGCGTTGACGCCATCCTGTCCATCGACACCACCAAAGGCAACCGCATTATCAGTCACAAGGGATACGCGATTTCGCCGACGGTGAAAGAGGGGTACATCCTGCGTGTTTCCGAAGATTTGCTGCGCATCATGGAAATGACCAGTGGCAAACCAGCGGTCACTTTCCCGATTACCACGCAGGACATTACGCCTTACGGCAACGGTGTGCACCATCTGAACAGCATTCTGCAACCGTCAACGGCGACTACCGTACCGGTGGTCGGTGTGGCTATTACGGCGGAATCGGTTGTACCGGGTTGTGGCACCGGGGCAAGTCATGAAGTGGATATCGCGCTGGCGGCAAAGTTTGCCGTTGAAGTTGCGAAAGAGTTCGGCCGCGGCACCTGTCAGTTCTTTGATGCCGATGAATATCAACTCCTGTTGTCGCTGTACGGAAGCTTGCGTCACCTGCAAAACCGGAAGTAATACGATGATGACACCTTTTGCGACGTTAACAATCGGACAGGCGCCACGCAGCGACATTATGCCGCTGTTGATGGCACATCTGCCGGCCGGGTCAGTCACCCATGTGGGTTTACTCGACGGGTTAAGCACGGAGCAAATAGAACAGCGTTATGCCGCTGTTGAGGGTGAGGCGGTACTGGTCACCCGCCTGCTGGATGGTTCGCAGGTCACGATGGCGGCACACCGTGTAGAGCGCGGATTACAGGAAAAGATCGACGTCATGGAAGCCCTGGGTTGCATGACCATTCTGCTGCTTTGTACCGGCCAGTTTCATCATCTGCAGGCTAACAATGCGCTGTTGCTGGAGCCTGACCGCATTATTCCCCCTCTGATCGGTTCAATGGTCGGGCAGCACCGTGCGGGCATTGTTGTGCCGGTTGAATCACAGGTGGTTGAACAGGCGGGCAAATGGCGCAAATTAGCCAAAGCCCCCTGTTTTGCGGTTGCCAGTCCGTATCTTTCTGACGACCAGGAACTGAAGGAAGCCGCGATGTGCCTGGCTGAACAGGGAGCGGAAGTCGTGGTGCTCGATTGCATCGGCTTTAATCGCCATCACGTTGATGTGCTGAAAAAGCATCTGAATATTCCGGTGTTGTTATCGAATGTACTGATGGCAAAACTGGCTGCGGAACTGGTGGTTTGAGGGGATGACTGACGGGCAAACAGCTACCCACAATGGCACTGTGCGACGGTAAAATCAAATCAGCGCTACCGCTTTGCGTGCGGTGTCGTTTCGTGCGGATAAAGCCGTAATAATCAGTGACAGAAGAGGCTTTCTGCCCCTAATATGAAGGCTCTGAAATTTATCGCAAAGGGCCAATCTATGTTGAAAAATAATGAGTATTTTGACGGGAAAGTGAAGTCGATTGGTTTTGACAGCGAAAGTACGGGTTCAGCCAGTGTTGGCGTGATGGCCGTCGGTGAATATACTTTCGGCACCGCAAAGCCGGAAGAAATGACCGTAATCAGCGGCTCTCTGAAAGTGCTGATCCCAGGTTCTCCGGACTGGCAGGTCTTTAAGCCAGGCGAAACCTTCTACATTCCGGGTAAAAGTGAATTCAACTTACAGGTCGGCGAAACCACATCGTATCTCTGTAAGTATTTAACGAAATAGTTATTCAGACACAGTCGAAACAAGAAAGGCGCCAATGAGCGCCTTTTCTTATTTTTGCGGACTGATTTTTGCAGACTGAGAAAATTATCGCTGAGCTTCGCCGCCTAACGCTTCGATCAGGTTCTGGATCAGCGCTGCCAGTTCACCGGTCATCAGCACGAAATCGGCATCGAAACGGCCGGCGAAATCTTCGCGGTCAATATCTTCGTTTTGATCACGAATGACATCGCTGAATTTCAGGCGTTTAATACTGCCGTCGTCCGCCAGCATCAGCGCAATGCGTTCCTGCCAGTCAACGGCCAGTTTGGTCACCAGTTTGCCATTCTCGATATGTGTGGCAATTTCGTCGCTGACCAGCGCCTGCTTCTTACAGCGGATCACACCGCCGTCTTCCAGAATCGCTTTGAGTTCGGCTTCATCCTGCAATGCGAAACCGGCCGGGGTATCCCCTGAACGCACCCATTCGGTCAGCGTCAGTTGGATCGGACTCTCCATGGTCAGCGGTACCACCGGCAGCGAACCGAGGCTTTTACGCAGCAGCGCCAGCATGTCTTCCGCTTTCTTGGCACTGGCGGCATCAACCATGATCAGGCCGTTAACGGTGTCGATCCACATGAATGTCTGGCTGAAACGGCTGAAGGCGCGCGGCATCAGACTGTGCAGTACTTCATCTTTCAGAGAATCTTTTTCAGTCTTCTTCAGCTTACGGTGTTGTTCACCTTCGAGCTGTTCAATCTTGGCCTGGAGTTCCTGTTTGATCACCGGAGAAGGCAGGATTTTCTCTTCTTTACGGGCGCAGATCAGGATCTGACCGCCGTTGACATGCGTCAGCGCGTCGCCACCGTGAGAACCCATCGGTGAGACCCAGCCGGTTTTCGCCATGTCCTGGCTACCGCACGGAGTAAAGGTGAAAGCACTGAGCTGTTTTTCCATTTCGTCAGCAGATAACGAAACTTCACGGCTCAAACGGTAAACCAACAAATTCTTAAACCATAACATGGCGTTATCCCTGTCCCGGCGCACTCGTGGTACGCTGAATAAATGAATGCAGGGCGGCATGATAACCAATTGAGCGTCAGTCGTCGTTAAGAAATCGCCGCACCCTGTAACATTGCATAACAGCTTATTCTGGTGACAGTCGCGTCTGGCTTCTAAACTGAATAAACTCAAAAAAACTGACCCTGGCAAAGTGTAAAAGGAGAACACCACGTGCGAATTGGCATTGATTTAGGCGGCACAAAAATAGAAGTCATTGCGTTATCTGATGAAGGTAAAGAACGGTTCCGTAAACGGGTCGATACTCCGAGAAATGACTACGAGCGCACGCTCAAAGCGATCGAAGGACTGGTGCTGGACGCTGAAAAAGCCACAGGCCAGCGCGGCAGCGTAGGGCTGGGGATCCCCGGCACTCTGTCGCCTTTTACCGGTAAGGTGAAAAATTCCAATTCGGTCTGGCTGAACGGACAACAGCTGGATGAGGATCTGGCCCTGCTGTTAAAACGCGAAGTGCATATTGCCAATGATGCGAATTGCCTGGCGGTGTCAGAAGCCACTGACGGCGCAGGGGCGGGCCGTCAGACCGTATTTGCGGTGATTATCGGCACCGGCTGTGGTTCCGGTGTGGCGCTTCACGGCGCGGCGCATGCGGGCGGTAATGGCAATGCCGGGGAATGGGGACATAACCCGCTGCCGTGGCAGGATGATGAAGAAATTCAGTTTGCCCGTGAGGTACCGTGCTATTGCGGGAAATCAGGCTGCGTCGAAACCTTTGTTTCCGGCACCGGTTTTGCAGAAGACTACTTCCGTTTGTCCGGTCAGCGGCTGAAAGGCGCTGAGATTATTGCGCGGGTGGAACAGGGGGATGAAACCGCAGAACTGGCGCTCGGACGCTATGAACGCCGTCTGGCTAAGGCGCTGGCGAACGTAGTAAATATCCTCGATCCGGACGTGATTGTCTTCGGGGGAGGCATGAGTAATGTGGATCGTTTGTATCAGACGGTGCCGCTGTTGATTAAACAATGGGTGTTTGGCGGAGAATGTGAAACGCCGATCCTCAAAGCCGTTCATGGTGATTCGAGCGGTGTGCGCGGTGCGGCCTGGCTATGGCCGCAATCGCGCTTTGCGTTGTAAGCACCAGAAATAATCATTAGTAAGTCACAGGAAAAAAAATCGCGCCCCTGTGACTTACCGCCGTTGCCCTTCAGAGCGCCATTTCGCGCTTAAAGACTTCCAGAGTATGTGCCTTGACGCGGATAAATTCCGGATGGCTCATGATTTCCGATCCACGCGGGCGCGGCAGGTCGAACGGTACGATTTCCGCAATCTGCGTCGGTCGCCGCGTCAGCAGTAAAATCTCATCCGCCAGGAACACCGCATCTTCCAGATCATGTGACACAATCAGCATCGTGACGCCAGTCGCCAGTTGCACTTCCTGCAATTTATCGCGGATAAACAGCGTCATCTCGAAATCCAGCGCCGAGAAAGGTTCGTCGAGGAACATCACTTCCGGACGCGTCGCCAGCGCCCGCATGATACATACCGTTTGCTGCTGGCCGCCGGAAAGCTCATACGGATAGCGTTTCAGGTCAAAGCGGATATCAAACATCTGCGTCAGCTCCTCAACCCGTGCATTCACATCGGCTTTGCTCATGCCATGGCGGACCAGTGGATAGGCGATGTTGGCGCGCGCGCTCATCCACGGAAACAGCGCATCGCGGTAGTTCTGAAATACGTAGCCGATGGTGGTTTGTGCCAGCGTTTTGCCGTCAAATAAAATATCGCCCTTATCGACCGGGATCAGCCCGGCGATCATATTCATTAAGGTCGATTTTCCACAGCCATTCGGGCCGAAGATCGACACAATTTTGCTGCGCGGCAGATCCAGATTGAGATCGGTGTAAAGCGGTTGCCCGGCAAAGGCTTTGCTCAGCCCGCGGATTGTCACATGCGTGTCGGGGCGCGTGGCGTATTGAGGCAGCTTCGGGCCTTGGTAGTCAGGGTTCAGCGAGAGAGGTTGCGTCATGCTTTGCTACTCCAGTGCACAGTTTTTTTCTCGATCAGTAAAAAAGCCAGATTCAGCAGATAGCCCAGCGCACCAGTGATCAGGATCGAGGCGTACATATCTTTGATATTGAAAACCTGCTGGGCATCAATGATCCGATGACCGAGGCCGGTTTCTGAACCGATAAACATTTCGGCGACAATCACGATCACCAGCGCAATCGACACGCCGGTGCGCAGTCCGACAAAGGTTTGTGCCAGGCTTTCCATCAGCATGATGTCTTTGAAAATATGCCAGCGGGAAATACCCATCACTTTGGCGGCCATCAGGCGGGTTTTCTTGGCATTCATCACGCCGTATGCACTGTTGAACAGGATGACCAGCACGGCAGCAAAGGCGGCGATGGCGATTTTGTTGGCATCCGTAATACCGAAAATCAACATAAACAGCGGGATAAGCGCTGAGGATGGCGTTGAACGGAAGAAGTCGATCAGAAACTCCAGGCTGCGGTAAACTTTTTCATTGCTGCCCAGCATGACCCCCAGCGGCACACCAATGACCGCGGCAAAGGCGAAGGAAACCAGCGTCCGGTAGAGTGTGGCGCCGATATCGGTGCGCATGGACGCATCGGAAAATGACCGGAACATATAGCCAAGTGTCTCGACGGGTGAGGGCAGAAGCACCGGATTGAGCCATTTCGCACTGACGGCCAGTTGCCAGAATAAAAACAGCAGTACCGGGCCGATCAGCGGCAGTAATCTTGAAGACCAGCGTGAAGTCATTCTGTTTCCCCTCATCCCTGATAAATCAGTGAAGCGACATCCACCGGCTTGCTGAAGATTTTCCTTTCTGTAAAGACATCATAAAACTTCTGGAACCATTGCAGGTTGTCGCCTTTTAAACCGGAATACATCACAAAGCCCGGCAGCGGCACTTCCTTCACCAGCGCCGGTTCAATGCTGGTGTAACCGGCGACATTTTCGCGCGCTTTGTCAGGGTGAGCCGCAATGAATTCCACCGCTTTCTGATAAGCGGCAATAAACTTTTGGGTTTCTTCAGGCTTGCTGGCAATAAAGCTGGCGTTGAGTGCTGCGGCACCGCCAAACCACGGTGCGTCGGCGTTGCCGAGCACATATTTAGAAATCACGCCGGTTTCCAGGGTGCGGGAAAGATTTTTCATCCGCCCCACGGTGCCGGTCGGTTCGAGCGTGTATACACCGTCAATTTGCCCGGCGGCCAGGGCAGGTGCGTGTTGCCCCACCGGCAGTTCGATCACCGACGGGTTAGTGAAGCCATTTTTCTCCAGAATAATTTTCGCCATAGTGACGTTCTGGATCCCCGGGCCGCAGGCAATTTTCTTGCCTTTCAGATCACTGATAGCCTTGGCCGGGCTGTTCAGTGGTACCAGAAACTCATCTAACACCAGCGTGTGGTTTGACGGATTAGAACAGATAATTTTAAACAGACCCGGTGAGGTAATGGCCCCCAGTCCCAGCGCGCCGGTTGCGGTACCATTTGCGCAGCCGTGGATCCTGCCGGTGATCATCCCTTCAACAATTTGTTGTGCGCTGGCGAATTTCACCCCTTTCACATTCAGCCCGGCCTCTTTAAAAAAGCCCTGTTCAAGTGCCACGTACAAGGGTAAACCGCCGACAATCGGCCAGTAGCCAATACGGATTTCATCGTCGCCGGCTGCAAAAACCGACGTCGGGATCATGCCACCCAGGGTTGAAACGCCACCGGTAATGGCAAGCCATTGCATCAGCTGGCGGCGTTTTTTATCGACCGGACGGCATTCTGGTTTGATGTTTTTCATGGGCGGTTCCCTTAGCGGTTATGGATACATTGCAACTTGTACTGCAACTTGTATACATAACGTTAAGCACAGGGCATGCCAGTTTGTTAACGGGCGGGAAGCGGCCTAAATTCAGCAGGTTGACAAAGGGATACGCACTGCGCTGGTGCGATTTTTGGGCGCCTGCTCACAATCAGGATCCACGGCAGGGCATATCGCTAGCAATATTTTTAGCGACATGCCCCGCAAAAGATCGCGGTCAGACTTTAAATTCACTGCTTAAACGGCTGATACCCAGACCATTCACTTTGGTGACTTTGATTTGTACCGGAATGCGATCTTTCATTGCTTCGACATGGCTGATCACGCCGATGGTTTTACCCGAGGCGTTAAGGCTGTCGAGGGCATCCAGTGCCGTATCCAGCGTGTCGGCGTCAAGCGTGCCGAAACCTTCATCAAGGAACAGAGAGTCGATGCGGGTTTTGTCGCTGACCAGATCGGAGAGCGCCAGCGCCAGCGCCAGGCTGACTAGGAAGCTTTCGCCGCCGGATAATGTGCGGGTGTCACGTAGCGCATCGGCCTGCCAGGTATCGACCACCTGCAACTCCAGCGCATCGCTGGTTTTGCGCTGTAACAGATAGCGCCCGTGCAGTTTTTCCAGCTGGCGGTTCGCCAGATAAACCAGATGATCGAGGGTCAGTCCCTGCGCGAATTTACGGAATTTCGCCCCGTCACTGGACCCAATCATCTGATTGAGATAACCCCAGTCATCACAGGTCAGCTGTGCCTGCGCTATCTGAGCAATCAGCGCCTGTTGTCCGCTGTGGCGCTGCTTGTCGCTTTCCAGTTGGTTCTTCACTTCGCCCAGACGTTGTTGTAACGCTTTCAGTTGTTGAGCCAGTTCCGTCTGCTGCACGGTCAGGGCATTAAGATCACCGTCAGATTCACTCAGATGAGCAGGGCGGACAAGACGATGCTTTTCCAGCATATCTCTGGCGTCAGTCAGTAATGCCTGTGCCTGTGCCAGTTGTTGTTGCAGATGTTCTTTGCGTTGCTGCAGCTGTTGGCGCAGCACGTCGTCAAGCAGCGCTTCTTTCACCGCGGCTTCATCGGCAAACCCGCTGGTGCTCAGCGCCTGTTGCCACACCTGTTCCGTTTGCGTCAGTTGTGCGCTGGTCTGTAATTGTTGCTTTTGCGCACTGGCCAGCTGACCGGCAAGCTGGTCGCGTTGTTCCTGCGCCTTATGCAGCGCGGTCTGGGCATCACTGAACGCTTTTTCTGCCGCCTGCTGTTGCTGATGTAAGTGTTCGCGAACCTGAGCCACCTGGCGCTCGCCGAACAGTTCGAGGCGCCGGGCATGAAGCTCAGAAAGCGCTTTTTCACCTTCGGCCTGTTGTTTTTGCAACCGGACAAGGTCTTGCTGAGATTTCGCCTCTATTTCTACCAGCCGCGTAATGCGTTCGGTCAGCAATGCACTTTGCTGTTGTACTTTCTGTTGGAGATTCAGGGCGTCAGTCAGGGCATCTTTCGCCTGTTGAAGTGCCCGTGCCAGCTGTTCGTGCTGGCCGGTCAGCGCCTGAGACTGCTGCTCTTCTTCGTCGCGGGCGGTCAGCCATTGCGAGATGTCAGTGCTGTCATGCAGGGTAAACGTCAGATTCAGCGGCATGCTGAGCTGTTGCCAGTTTGCCGTCTGCGCATTCAGTTGCTGCTGATCCTGCTCCATCTGGATCTGCAGACGTCTTTGCTGTTCTTTCAGGCTTTTGATCTTCGCCGCCAGTTCGATACCGCTGGCTTTTACCGCATCGAATTCAAGCTGCATTTTCTCGACGCGCTGTGCGGTTTCAGAAGGTTTGATCTCCTGATAGTGTTCAACCGCCGGATGCGAGGTCGAGCCGCACAACGGGCAGGCTTTACCGCTTTGCAAATTCGCGCGTTCAGCTTCGAGGCTGACGATCAGCATTTCCTGTTTATGCAGCGTTTTTACGTCGTTGAGATGTTCAAGTTGTGTCTGACATTGCAGGCGGATCTTATCCAGGCGCTGCTCTTCCTCAGCCAGTTGTACCTGATACTGCGCAAAATCTTGGTTTTGTTGCTGCACGCGCTGGTTAAGCTGCGGGAAAAGTTGCGCGAGCGAAAAAAGCTGTTGTCGCACCGGCCGGAGTTGCATCAGTTCTGTTTGCCGTTTCTGTAAGGCTGCCAGCGGATGCTGTTTTTCCAGAGCTGCCTGACGCTGCTGTGCGGCGTTAAGGGCTTCGGTCAGTGCGGTCTGCCGGGTTTGATGCTGGCGGTTTTCTTCATCCAGTTTTTGTCGTTCTGCCGTTATTTGCCGCAGTGTTGTGTTCTGGTCAGCGGCCTGTTTCTGCGATTCACTGACCGCCCGCTGTGTTTCTGCCAGTGATTTGTGCCACTGAGCGATTTCACCGTCCAGCGGCAGGATTTTTTCTTCGATCAGCGTTTGCATCCGGCGCTGTTCTTCGGCCTGCTTCTGACGTGCAGTTTGCGCCTGTTCTGCTGCCTGGTTCAGCGGCGCCATCTGCGCGATCTGCTGTTCCTGTTGCTGTATCAGTTGCGTCAGATGCTGCTGAAGGCGTTGTGACTCTTCCTGACAACGCTGACGGTCATTGAGTAACGGACGCAGTTTTTCCGCCGGTTCACTGCGTGCCAGCTGTTGTAACTGCGGCGCGGCGGCCAGATTTTCCTGCTCAGCGGCAGCCAGCTGCAGCTGAGATTGCTGAAGTTTTTGCTGCACCTGTTGCCATTGTTGCAGCCAGTTCAGATCCCGCAGGCGTTGCTGCGCCTGTTGGCTGAGGCTGTTTTCCTGTGCGTTCAGTTCAGCATGCTGTGCCTCCAGCGTCTGGCGTTGTTCTTCGCTGAGCAGTTCGATGCCGGACATGCGCTGATGCAGACCGTCGAGTACGATGCGCGCTTCTTTATGTTGCTCAAAGACGCGCTGAGACAGCCGTCCGTAAATTTCGGTGCCGGTCAGTTCTTCCAGCAATTCGGCGCGGTCGTTGGCATCAGCATTCAGAAACGCGGCGAACTGCCCCTGAGACAGCATCATGGATTTGGTGAAACGGCCGAAATCCAGCCCGGTCAGTGTGGCGATGGCGTCGAGTTTGTCGCGCACTTTATCGGCCAGAATTTTGCCGCCGGCCAGTAACGCCAGCTCGACTTTCGGTGCCTGCAAGTTGCCATCCGGCGAATTTTTAGCACGACGCTGGCTCCAGAATGCGCGGTAAGCTACGCCTTTAACTTCAAACTCCACCTCAGCCAGCGATTCGGCGGTGTGGCGGGTCATCAGTTCGTTCTGGCTTGGTGTGATGTTCAGACGTGGCGTCTGATGATAAAGCGCCAGACAAATGGCATCAAGCAGGGTGGTTTTCCCTGCACCGGTCGGGCCGGTGATCGCGAATAATCCGTTGCTGGCGAACGGCTCGGCAGTGAAATCAATTTTCCATTCGCCTTCCAGCGAGTTCAGGTTTTTTAAACGCAGGCTGAGAATTTTCATTGTGCGCTGTCCTCTGCATTCTGACCGTGCGTGACCTGCTCAACAACCTGAGCAAAAAGAGTGCGCATCCGCGCCTGACGGGGGGCATCAGGGTCCGGCTCCAGCGCCAGCCGCCGTTCAAAGACGTCGCTGACGCTCAGTTCACTGAGGGTCTCTTTTTCCTGCTGCTCAATGCTGCTGATGCGCTGTTCTTTGCTGCGGCGCAACAGGACAACTTCCACCGGCAAATCCGCAGTCAGCGCCTGAATACGCCGCTGAATATCGCTGAGATAATCCTGCGTGGCGACTTCGATATCAAGCCAGACGGGTTTTTGTGCATCGCCGCCTTCGAACTGCGCCAGTTGCTTTTCAATTTCCGCCAGCGAGCCTTTGAGTATCTGCATGGGCTGGAAAACAGGAATTTCCAGCGTGTCGATGGCACTGAGCGTTGCCCCGTCGAAATCGAGCAGATACACACTTTTGGCTTTGCTCAGTTCGTCAAAGCTCAGGGCAATTGGCGAACCGCTGTAACGGATGTGGTGAGTTTTTGCGACGCACTGTGCGCGGTGAATATGGCCAAGCGCCACATAATCAACCGGCGGGAACGCCTGCGCGGGGAAGGCGTCAAGTGTGCCTATATAGATGTCACGCACGGAATCAGAAGTACTGACGCCAACGGTGGTCAGATGGCCGGTTGCAATAACGGGCAGCGGTATGCCAAGTTCATCACGCCTGGCCTGCGCGGCCTGCCAGAGCGCGTCATAATGTGCGGCGATGGCTTCCTGCAATGCCAGTTGTTTGTCGCTGCCGGACTGACCGGCCTGACTGGCCAGCAGATCACGCGGGCGTAAAAACGGGATGGCACACAGTACCGCGCCCGGTTTTCCGTCACGCTGACTGAGCACCAAAATCTGTTCAGACAGATTTTCGCCGACAGTGGCAATCACCCGCGTATTCAGGCAGGAAAGTAGCTCGCGTGATTCATTAAGTGTTGCGACGGAATCGTGGTTGCCAGCCAGTACCACCAGCTGACAGCCGGTTTGTTGTAATTCCACCACGAAGCGGTTATACAATTCGCGGGCATAACTGGGCGGTGATCCGGTATCGAAAATATCACCCGCGACAATCACGGCGTCGACCTGATGTTGCTGCACCTGACCGGTCAGCCAGCGCAGAAATGCCTGATGTTCGGCTGCACGGCTTTTGGTGAAAAAGTACTGGCCAAGATGCCAGTCTGACGTGTGGATCAGGCGCATGAGACTCCTGTATGAACCCTGGATGACGACAATGGGGCAAAGTATAAACGTCGGCGGGGGGAGATGTCCCCGATAAATCAGTCCAATTTCAGCAAGATGGCCGCTAATTATCTGTCATATTTGACTGTAATGAACCATTCTTTTCGTTCATAAATCTGTCACAAAACTGACGCATAATGGCGCCCGCAATCAAATAAAAGATCGCTAACCTATTGGCAGGACCTACGATGGCTAGACGTATATTGGTGGTTGAAGACGAAGCTCCAATCCGTGAAATGGTGTGTTTTGTACTGGAACAAAATGGCTATCAGGCCGTAGAAGCTGAGGATTTTGATTCGGCGATTGGGCAGCTTGTTGAACCTTACCCTGAACTTATCCTGCTCGACTGGATGTTACCTGGCGGTTCCGGTATTCAGTTTATTAAGCATCTTAAACGTGAGGCGCTGACCCGCGAAATTCCGGTGATGATGTTGACCGCACGCGGTGAAGAAGAAGATCGGGTGCGTGGCCTCGAAGTCGGTGCCGATGATTACATCACCAAACCGTTTTCCCCGAAAGAGCTGGTTGCCCGCATTAAAGCGGTGATGCGTCGCATCTCGCCAATGGCGGTGGAAGAAGTGATCGACATGCAGGGTTTAAGCCTGGATCCCTCGTCTCACCGGGTGATGGCCAACGAACAGGCGCTTGATATGGGGCCGACAGAATTTAAGTTATTACACTTCTTTATGACGCATTCTGAACGTGTTTATAGCCGGGAACAGTTGCTCAATAACGTCTGGGGCACTAACGTTTATGTGGAAGATCGCACCGTAGACGTGCATATTCGTCGTTTGCGTAAGGCGTTGGAAACCAGCGGACATGACAGAATGATCCAGACTGTTCGTGGTACCGGATACCGTTTTTCAACGCGTTATTGAGTCCTCACAGCGGAGAATCTGTGTGCTAGAACGTTTGTCATGGAAACGATTGGCCGGCGAATTTTTTCTCTTTTGTCTGCCAGCGTTAATTCTCGGTATTTTCGTCGGTCATTTCGGCTGGCTCCTGTTTGTGTCGCTGGTTGCGGCACTGGGCTGGAATTATTACAACCAGCTCAAACTCTCTCACTGGCTGTGGCTTGACCGCAGTATTACGCCGCCGAACGGCCGCTGGAGCTGGGAGCCGCTGTTCTACGGGCTTAACCAGATGCAGATGCGCAACCGGCGTCGGCGTCGCGAATTAGGTCAGTTGATCAAACGTTTTCGCAGCGGTGCTGAATCGCTGCCCGATGCCGTGGTGCTGACCACGGAAGAAGGCAATATTTTCTGGTGTAACGGGCTGGCGCAGGATCTGCTCGGTTTCCGCTGGCCGGAAGATAACGGGCAACATATCTTCAACCTGCTGCGTTATCCGGAATTCCGGCTGTGGATCCAGACCCGCGATTTCAGCCGGGCGCTGAATCTGCAACTCAATAATGAGCATTACGTCGAGTTTCGCGTTATGCCTTATTCAGAAGGGCAACTGCTGATGGTGGCACGCGATGTCACACAGATGCGTCAGCTTGAAGGTGCACGGCGTAACTTCTTTGCTAACGTCAGTCATGAGCTGAGAACCCCGCTGACCGTATTGCAGGGATATCTGGAAATGATGGAAGACGCCAAACTGGAAGAACCTTTCCGCACCAAAGCACTGGATACCATGCAGGAACAGACGCGGCGAATGGACGGGCTGGTGAAGCAGTTGCTGACGCTGTCGAAAATCGAAGCTTCAGCGAATATTGATTTGCATGAGAAAGTCGATATTCCGGTGATGCTCGGTATGCTCGAACGTGAGGTGCAAACGTTAAGCAACGGCCGGCATGAGGTGGTGTTTCGCATTAATGACAAACTGAACGTCTTTGGTAATGAAGATCAGTTGCGCAGTGCGGTATCGAATCTGGTGTATAACGCCGTCAACCACACGCCTGCCGGGACGCGGATTGAAGTCAGCTGGCAGCAAACGCCGCATGGTGCGCAATTCCAGATCAGTGATAACGGACCGGGCATTGCGCCGCAGCACCTCCCGCGCCTGACCGAACGTTTTTACCGGGTCGATAAGGCCCGCTCGCGGCAGACCGGCGGCAGCGGACTCGGGCTGGCGATCGTCAAACATGCGCTCAGCCATCACCACACCAAACTTGAAGTCATGAGTGAAGTGGGGGTCGGTACGCGCTTTATGTTTACGCTGGCACCGAAGTTGATTGTTCCTCCGGAACAGGCCAGCCAAAGCGATGTAAAGGGATAAAAATCAAGCCACAGCAATAAGCTGTGGCTTCTTTTAGCAAATGATCTGTAACCCTTTTTCTTCGATTAATAGCAGTAAAAGCAGGGCGGCACCCGTTGGTTTCGTTTCGTTGCGTTCCCATTTTTGAATACTGTTAGCCGACATATTGATGAGTCTGGCCAGCACACCCTGACTGATTTTTTCTTTCTCACGCAACGCACGAATATGTTCAGCTGAACTTTCGGCAAAGGCTCTCAGCCGCTCTTCCTGAACGGCCTCATCAACAATTTTGTTAATATCGCGCATCGTGGTTTGTGAAACCACGCCAGATGAGTCATGGAAGCGTTGAGCCATCCGCTGCATTTTTAGCAAACGTTCATCAGCCATTAGACATCGCCTCTTTAATTAATCCAGTCCGAAGTTCTGTTTCGAGTTGCAGCTCTGTGAAGTTGAGCAAATCTTTAGCAATGGCCCGGCCAAACCTTGATTTCGATCTCCCTGTCGGCGCAATTCTCTTCTTGTAAACGTTGCCGGACAAATCCGCATCAAAAAGTCCGTTTGCCAGTTTATGTGCCGACGTGACGATAACCTGTTCCGACAATTTGCTGGCGGTCATGAAGTCGTGAAAATCCTCTGTAACGAAAATACGTAAACAGTTCATGCTATCGTCCCTGGTAAAAACAACTGCAGTATTTATTACCACAGATCGTCATGAGGCAAATATTGTTCAGCATCATGAAACATCGCAAAGCGATCATGAATTTTATTCAAGCCTCATGAGGATTCCTCTGTTGCTCCGGAGCAATCTGCATGACAATATCGGTTTAAAGACGTTTAGACATCCAGATGTCTAAATATAACGCCGCGTAATTATTCACTATGTAAATCATTCGCATTCCGCCGCCAGAAGCGGGATGGCTAAAAGGAGTCATGCATGCAACGTACAACCCCTCCGTTCCGCGCTGATGTCGTCGGCAGTTTCCTGCGCCCTGCGGCAATTAAACAAGCCCGTAAGCAATTTCAGTCCGGGGAGATTGATGCCGCGCAACTGCGGGCAGTAGAAGACGCTGAAATCCGCCGCGTGGTGGATTTACAGCGCGAAGCCGGTCTGCAAGTGGTCACTGACGGTGAGTTCCGCCGGGCGTGGTGGCACTTTGATTTCTTCGAAGGTCTTGAAGGTGTGGAAGGTTACGACGCAGTGCAGGGGATCCAGTTCAACGGCGTCCAGACCAAAGCACGCAGTATTAAAGTGGTCAGCAAACTCGGTTTCGGCTCGCATCCGATGCTGGAAGATTTCCGTTTCCTGAAAAGCATCAGCGGAACGGCGGTGCCGAAAATGACCATTCCAAGCCCGAGCGTGATGCATTTCCGCGGCGGACGTAACGCCATTAGCAAAGAAGTTTATCCGGATCTGAAAGAGTATTTTGACGATCTTGCGCAGGTTTATCGTGATGCGATTAAAGCGTTTTACGATGCCGGTTGCCGTTATCTGCAACTTGACGACACGGTGTGGGCGTACCTGTGCTCTGAGGATCAAAAGAAGCAAATCCGCGAGCGGGGCGATTCTCCGGAGGCGTTAGCGCGTACTTACGCTGATGTGCTGAATAAAGCGATTGCCGGTAAACCGGATGATCTGGTGATTGGTCTGCATGTCTGTCGCGGCAACTTCCGTTCCACCTGGATTTCAGAAGGTGGCTATGAGCCGGTGGCGGAGATCCTGTTTGGTGGCGTGAACATCGATGCTTTCTTCCTGGAATATGACAACGAGCGTTCCGGTGGTTTCGAGCCGCTGCGTTTCATCAAAAAAGGCCATCAGCAGGCGGTCCTGGGGCTGATTACCACCAAATCCGGTGAACTGGAACTGGCAAAAACAGTAGAATCACGACTGGCAGAAGCCGCTGAATATCTGGATATTAACCAGATTTGCCTCAGCCCGCAGTGTGGTTTTGCGTCTACGGAAGAGGGTAACAGCCTGACCGAAGCGCAGCAGTGGGAAAAACTGAAGCTGGTGGTCGATATCGCTGCCCGCGTCTGGTAACCCCTGACGCGGTCGAAATTCAGCTTCAGGAATATGCTGAGTATTGTGCGTGAAATAACCTGCAGATGGTGATTTCACGCATTTTTTGTCTTATCTGGGCGTATCTTGTGCTTCGTTAGTTTAAAAATCATACATATCATATGGTGTGTTTTTGACGGTATTTAGTGAATATCCCTGCTTTGATATATTAATCTGGTCAAACACTCTGCTTTTTCGATCACGTCTTGCCTTTATACGCTATAAAAGTTTACCTTAGCCTTCGCTGTCGCTCGATACTCCCTGCATAACAACGTAATCATCTGCATATCATCAGGCGTTTTGCTCACTTCGATCCTTATATTGATGCTCTCTGACTTTTTCAGGACATTCATCCTTTTGACGACGTGGCGCGACGGCAGCATCGGACACTTTATTCATTTGAACAGGCAACACGACACCCATCATGAGTACTCGTTTAACAAATAAAGATATTCTGGCGCTGGGTTTCATGACCTTCGCCTTATTCGTCGGGGCCGGAAATATCATTTTCCCGCCAATGGTTGGCCTGCAGGCAGGCCATGACGTCTGGTGGGCTGCTGCCGGGTTTATGATTACCGCCGTCGGGCTACCCGTGATGACGGTCATTGCACTTGCGCGCGTTGGTGGCGGTGTGGATGCCCTGAGTACGCCAATTGGTCGTGGTGCCGGTATTCTTCTGGCGACCGTGTGTTATCTGGCCGTTGGTCCGCTGTTTGCTACGCCACGCACGGCAACCGTATCTTTTGAAGTGGGGATCGCACCGATGACCGGTGACGGCCCGCTGCCTTTACTGATTTACAGCGTGATCTATTTCGCTCTGGTCATTGGCATCTCTCTGTATCCGGGCCGTTTGCTCGATACCGTCGGACATTTCCTCGCGCCACTGAAAATGGTCGCGCTGGCGGCACTGGGTATCGCTGCTGTACTTTGGCCAGCGGGTTCTCCGATGCCAGCGGTGGATGCTTACCAGACGGTGCCGTTCTCCAGCGGTTTCGTTAACGGTTATCTGACCATGGATACACTGGGGGCGCTGGTGTTTGGTATCGTTATCGTCAATGCCGCGCGTTCCCGTGGTGTTACGGATGCCAAACTGCTGACCCGTTATACGGTTCTGGCGGGTCTGATTGCCGGTCTGGGTCTGATGCTGGTTTATCTCAGCCTGTTCAAACTCGGCGAAAACAGTGCTTCACTGGTGCCTGACGCGACTAACGGCGCGATTATTCTGCATGCGTATGTGGCGCACACCTTTGGTGGCATTGGCAGTTTCTTCCTCGGTGCGCTGATTTTTATTGCCTGCATGGTGACGGCGGTTGGCCTGACGTGTGCCTGTGCGGAGTTCTTTGCCCAGTATTTACCGCTGTCTTATAAGACACTGGTCTTCATTCTGGGTCTGTTCTCCATGCTGGTGTCCAACCTGGGGCTGAGCCATCTGATTCAGATTTCAGTGCCGGTACTGACGGCGATTTATCCGCCATGTATCGCGCTGGTTGTGCTGAGTTTCACCCTGAGCTGGTGGAACAGCACCACGCGTATCGTGGCTCCGGTCATGGTGGTAAGTCTGGTGTTCGGCATTGTTGATGGGATCAAAGCCTCTGCTTTTGCTGACCTGATGCCCGCCTGGACCGCTAACCTGCCACTGGCTGCGCAAGGTCTTGCCTGGTTACCGCCTTCATTATTAATGCTGGTACTGGTGGGAATATATGACAAAATCAGCGGCCCGCGCAGCGTAACCGCGCATCAGTGATCATCGGGTGAATGTTCGAAGAGCTGAAAGCATGAATGTCTGACGAATGTTTCGCCAATCAGGCCACGGAGAACCCTTCCGTGGCTTTTTCATTGGCGGGCTAAAAGTCATTTTTTTAGAATACGATTTTTGATATCAAAAAAAACAACACGGGTTAATGCACATGCAGCAAGAAGCTGAACAACCAATCGCGCAACAAGAAGCGCCGGGCACGAAGTTAAAACGTGGCCTGACAACGCGCCATATCCGCTTTATGGCACTGGGCTCAGCCATCGGAACCGGTTTGTTTTATGGCTCGGCAGACGCCATTAAAATGGCCGGGCCGAGTGTATTGCTGGCGTATCTGGTCGGCGGAATTATCGCGTTTATCATCATGCGTGCCCTCGGCGAAATGTCGGTTAACAACCCGCAGAGTGGTTCATTTTCGCGTTATGCGCAGGATTACCTCGGGCCGATGGCAGGTTACATCACCGGCTGGACATACTGTTTCGAAATCCTGATCGTCGCTATCGCTGATGTCACGGCGTTCGGTATTTATATGGGCGTCTGGTTCCCGGATGTGCCGCAATGGACCTGGGTTCTCAGCGTGGTGCTGATTATCGGCGCGATTAATCTGGTCAGTGTAAAAGTGTTTGGCGAGCTGGAGTTCTGGTTCTCGTTCTTCAAGGTTCTGACCATCATTATCATGATCGTGGCAGGCTTTGGCATTATCTTCTGGGGCATCGGTAATGGCGGGCAGGCGACCGGCATCCACAATCTGTGGAGTCACGGCGGCTTCTTCAGTCAGGGGATCATGGGGACAATTTTGTCATTGCAACTGGTAATGTTTGCTTATGGCGGCATTGAAATCATCGGGATCACGGCCGGTGAAGCAGAAAATCCAAAACAATCTATCCCTAAAGCCATCAACTCCGTGCCGCTGCGTATTCTGGTATTTTACGTGGGTACACTGTTTGTGATCATGTCTATTTTCCCCTGGAATCAGGTGGGGACACAGGGCAGCCCGTTCGTGCTGACTTTCCAGCACATGGGTATTACCGCGGCGGCGGCAATCCTGAACTTCGTGGTGATCACCGCCTCGCTGTCGGCGATTAACAGTGATGTATTCGGCGTGGGCCGTATGCTGCATGGTATGGCAGAGCAGGGGCAGGCACCGAAAATGTTCAGCAAGGTATCGCGTCTGGGCACGCCGTGGGTCACCGTGCTGGTGATGATGGCGGCACTGCTGGTAGCGGTTTATCTGAACTACGTCATGCCGTCGGCTGTGTTTCTGGTGATTGCGTCTCTGGCGACTTTCGCGACGGTCTGGGTGTGGATTATGATCCTGTTCTCCCAGATTGGTTTTCGTCGCAAACTGAGCAAACAACAGGTGAAAGAACTTGAATTCCCGCTGCGAGGGGGTGTTTACACCTCCGTGTTCGGGATCATTTTCCTGGTGTTCATCATTGGCCTGATTGGTTACTTCCCGGATACCCGTATTTCGCTGTATGTCGGGATGGTGTGGGTAGTGGCATTACTGGTGGGTTATGCCTTCAAACGCCGTAACGATCGCAAGAAAGAAGCGCTGGCGCTGAGCAACAAAGCGTAAGCAAGCACTTACCTTCCGGTAAATTTTAAAGCCCTTGATATCAGATGATTTTAAGGGCTTTTTACTGTTTATAAATTGTTATTAACCAAATCATTCGGGCTGTATCAAGGCAGTCAACGCAGAGACAGCCCGAAGGATGAAGGTTAATAGCCGATGGCGGCACCTGCAGGTCGCCGCACATCATTTGCACCGTAGAGATAACCTTCGCGAACCTTGCCTGACACCGCCGAGTCATTACCTGAGTTCGCCGATGTCACGCCAGCAGCCCCCGGTAACCCCACCATAATCAGCTCTGTCGCGCCCCATGGCGTCTGCTCCACCATCTTGTAACCCATCTTCTGCAGGATGTTCAGGCTGTCCTGAGAAACGCCACGCTGCTCATAATAGACCTCATCCGGCAGCCACTGATGATGAATACGGGGGGCATCCACCGCTTCCTGTGGTGCCATGCCGTAGTCGATAACATTCAGCGCCGACTGCAAAGTAATGGTGATAATACGTGATCCGCCCGGCGACCCCAGAACCATGAAGATTTTACCGTCTTTGGTCACCAGACTCGGGCTCATAGACGATAGTGGGCGCTTACCGGGGGCGATGGCATTTTTGGTTCCCTGTACCAGTCCGTACAAATTCTTCTCGCCGACTTTGGTCGTGAAGTCATCCATCTCATCATTCAGGAAAAAGCCCGTACCCGGTGCAATCACCACTGAACCAAAGCGGCCATTGACCGTATAGGTGGTTGAAACGGCATTCCCCATTTTATCGACAATAGAGTAATGAGTCGTTTCCGGCTTCTCGTGGGGTTCCATGCCAGGCTGAACCGCCGTCGAAGGCGTGGCTTTATCCGCTTCTATTTTCTTACGGATTTCTTCGGCATAGCTTTTGCTGACCAGACGGTCGACGGGATTTTTCACAAACTCCGGATCGCCGAGATAGGTATTTCTGTCCATATACGCATGGCGCATGGCCTCGGTAAGGGTGTGTATAGAGGCTGCAGAGTTGAACCCCATACTTTTCAGATCATAGCCTTCAACAATGTTGAGGATTTCACACATCGTGACGCCGCCGGAACTCGGCGGCGGAGCCGATACGAATTTATATCCGCGGTAACTGCAGGTGATAGGGGCGTCTTCAGTGACCTTATAGTTCGCGAAATCGGCCGCTGTCAGGATGCCGCCACCTTTTTTCGCAGCGGCCTCAACCGCCGCCGGGATTTTGCCTTTATAGAATGCATCCGGACCGTGCCGGGAGATGGACTCCAGCGTGTTGGCTAAATCGGTTTGCACCAGTTTGTCGCCGGGTTGCAGCGGGCTGCCGTCTTTGCGCAGGAAAATACGAGCCGCTTCAGGATCTTCTTTGAAGCGTTTCACGGTGGTGTCGAGAATATCGGTATCGGCGCGGGTCAGCACAAAGCCCTGGCGGGCCAGTTTAATTGCCGGTGCCATAACTTGCTGGCGCGTCAGTTTGCCATATTCTTTCTGCACCGTATCCATGCCCAATACTGTGCCGGGTACGCCTGCAGCGAGATACCCGTACAGGCTGGCACCTTTCTTCACGTTGCCGTCAGCATCCAGATACATATTGGCGCTGGCAGCAGCAGGCGCAGTTTCACGGAAGTTGATAAAGGTATCTTTACCGTTGGCAAGATGCACCGTCATGAAGCCTCCGCCGCCAATATTGCCACAGCATGGGTTAACGACAGCCTGCGCGTAGCCGACAGCCACGGCAGCATCGATAGCGTTGCCACCCATTTTCAGAATATCGACGCCGACCTGAGAGGCCAGATATTGCGAGGTGACGACCATCCCGTTTTTGGCTTCCACCGCAGGATTAGATGCGGCGCAGAGCGGGAAGCTGGTCAGCAAGGCCAGCGCGATGAGTGATTTCCGTAACATATAGGCTCCTGTTTATTACCCTGTCTTTTGAGTCATAACCTTCAGGTTATTGTGTGATAACGCTTTTTTGTTATTTTAGTCCGACCATTATTATGCAAACGTCGCGCCATGATGACGCAGCCTGACCGTTTTCAGCGTAGACCTAAATAACAGAGAGTGAGGAAGCGGGGAGGGAAAAATGTGATCGTGCAGGATAAGAGGCAAAAAAAAACGGCCAGCGAGGCTGACCGTTATGCATCATAAAACCGTGAAGGAATTACAGATTTGATGCGTTTTCAGACAAATATTTGGCCACGCCATCCGGGGATGCGCCCATGCCTTTTTTGCCTTTTTCCCACTGAGCCGGGCACACTTCGCCGTGCTCTTCGTGGAATTGCAGCGCGTCAACCATACGCAGCATTTCGTCGATGTTACGACCCAGTGGCAGATCATTCACTACCTGGTGACGGACAACACCTTCTTTGTCGATCAGGAAAGAGCCACGCAGTGCAACGCCGGCGTCCGGATGTTCAATACCGTAGGCTTTCTGGATTTCGCGTTTGATGTCAGCAACCATCGCGTACTTAACAGGACCGATGCCGCCTTTCTCAACTGGGGTGTTACGCCATGCGTTGTGAACGAACTCGGAGTCGAAGGACACGCCTACCACTTCTACGCCACGATTCTGGAATTCTTCATAACGGTGATCGAAAGCGATCAGTTCTGAAGGACAGACGAAAGTGAAGTCCATTGGCCAGAAGAAGATAACAGTTGGTTTGCCTGCAGTGTGTTTTTTGAAGTTGAAGTTTTCAACTACTTCGCCGCTGCCCAGTACGGCTGCTGCGGTGAAGTCAGGGGCTGGGCGAGTTACCAGAACCATAATATTACTCCTTATGAAACCCAAGAGGGCGTCGTAGGTGAAAGGAAAGGATGAACAAAACGACTGCCAGTATAGGGGCAAGCTGCGGGTGAATAAACCCCATCGCACCAATCAATCAGATAGTATCCGGCTATCAGTCTTTGACGTAAGTCCCAGAGTTCTTTAACAACAACCTCTTGTGTTGCAGGGAATTGCGGGACGGTTCACAGAACTGGTGAGATTGATCAGAGTTGTCGGTCTTTCGCCTGTTGCATCATGACCGGATAAAACTGCCAAAAAAGCTGCTCAAGGGCATCGTAATTCAATTCGATATCGTGGAAAGAGCCGGTCAGCGCACTAAGTTTCGGCCTCCGGTTGGCCATACCGCGTAATACGTCCCCAATAAAAGGCAGTGCGGCATAACGTTCCATCCAGCGTTCAGGCCATAAATACGCATTCAGATTCCGGAAACGTTCAGGCATTTCAGGCAGCAGCGGTTCAATTTCCTGCTGACAGGCGTCGAGAAAATCTTCGAGCGATTGCTGTGGATGAAGTGTCGCCCAGTGGCGGGAGAGAAAGTGATCCCAGACGACATCCAGCGTGATGGGCGCGACGCGGCGAAAATCTTCACGAAAATAGCGGCGGGCAATTTTCACTTCCGGCAGCGAATCGGTCATGGTATCTACGCGGCGATGCATGCGGATCCCGCTGACGATCTCGTCAGAAAATTGTCCGTCAGGATTGCCGCGGACGAAATCAGCCAGCAGGTTGCCGGTCAGGGAACTTTCGGCCAGAGAGGCTAAGTGGAGATGCGCTAAAAAATTCATCGGGCGAGTATAACGCAGGAAAGTTGATCTCTGACAGGGCTGTGATGCCTTTATTAGCGCAGAAGCTTGCAGGGGATGCCCCGTCCCTCTAGACTAAGCCGCCTGTTTTTGTCGTTAAGTGAAGTGAAAAGCCATGCGTGTTGCCGATTTTTCTTTTGAACTCCCTGAATCCCTGATTGCCCGCTATCCGCAGACCCAGCGCAGCGGCTGTCGTTTGTTGTCTCTGGACGGGCCGAGCGGTGAGTTAACGCACGGCGTGTTCACCGATATTCTGGATAAAATTCATCCCGGTGATTTGCTGGTTTTTAACAATACCCGCGTGATCCCGGCCCGCGTATTCGGCCGTAAGGTCAGCGGCGGTAAAATTGAAGTACTGGTTGAGCGTGTGCTCGATTCACACCGCGTTCTGGCACACGTACGTGCGTCTAAATCGCCAAAGCCGGGCGCTGAACTGCTGCTTGGCGACAACGAAGATATTAAAGCGACTATGGTGGCGCGCCACGATACCTTGTTTGAGCTGGAATTTAATGAAGATCGTGATGTCTTTACTCTGCTCAACGAAATCGGCCATATGCCGCTGCCGCCATATATCGATCGCCCCGATGAAGATGCTGATCGGGAATTGTATCAGACAGTCTACAGCGAACGTCCCGGCGCAGTGGCAGCCCCTACCGCCGGTTTACACTTCGACCAGCCGCTGATGGATGCGCTGAAAGAAAAAGGTGTGGAATTTGCTTTTGTGACGCTGCACGTGGGCGCAGGAACTTTCCAGCCGGTTCGCGTGGACACCATCGAAGACCACATCATGCATGCTGAGTATGCCGAAGTGCCTCAGGGAGTTGTGGATGCGGTGCTGGCCTGTAAAGCGCGGGGTAATAAAGTCGTGGCGGTGGGCACAACCTCGGTACGTTCGCTGGAAAGCGCGGCGAAGGCCAGCGAAGATGCGCTGATTGCGCCCTTCTTCGGTGATACCAAGATTTTCATCTACCCGGGTTATCACTATCAGGTTATTGACTCCCTGATCACCAATTTCCACCTGCCTGAATCGACACTGATCATGCTGGTGTCGGCGTTTGCCGGCTATAAAAATACCCTGAATGCCTATCATCAGGCCGTCGCAGAGCAATACCGTTTCTTCAGTTATGGTGATGCGATGTTTATCAACCGTAACCCGCTGGCGCCACAGGAAGTGGTGGGGCAGCAGTAAACCGCGCCGGACGCACTCGGTGCATCCGGGCTTTCTTTTCCGGGCGTGATGCCACGGACTTAACCTCATCAGACTGTTTCTCTGATGCTGGAGGCAATGTGAAGTACGAATTAAGCACTACCGATGGCCGCGCACGCCGCGGACGTCTGGTCTTTGAACGTGGCGTAGTCGAAACCCCGGCATTTATGCCTGTGGGCACTTACGGCACAGTAAAAGGTATGACCCCGGAAGAAGTGAAAGAAACCGGCGCACAAATTCTGTTGGGTAACACTTTCCACCTGTGGCTGCGTCCGGGGCAGGAAATCATGAAGCTGCACGGCGACTTACATGATTTCATGAACTGGCATGGCCCGATCCTCACCGATTCCGGCGGCTTCCAGGTATTTAGCCTGGGTGCGATGCGCAAAATCAAAGAAGAGGGCGTGCATTTCCGCAACCCGATCAACGGGGATCCGGTGTTCCTGAGTCCGGAAAAATCCATGGAGATCCAAAACGATCTGGGCTCCGACATCGTCATGATCTTCGACGAATGTACGCCATATCCTGCCGACTGGGATTATGCAAAACGCTCGATGGAAATGTCTTTACGCTGGGCAAAACGCAGCCGCGATCGCTTCAACGAGTTGAATAATAAGAATGCTTTGTTTGGGATTATTCAGGGGAGCGTTTACGAAGATTTACGAGATGTATCATTAAAAGGGCTGGTAGATATCGGCTTTGATGGTTACGCTGTGGGCGGACTGGCAGTCGGCGAGCCGAAGGAAGACATGCACCGTATTCTGGAGCACGTTTGTCCGCAAATTCCGGCAGACAAACCTCGCTATCTTATGGGTGTCGGTAAACCGGAAGATCTGGTTGAAGGCGTGCGTCGTGGTATCGATATGTTTGACTGCGTGATGCCAACGCGTAATGCACGAAACGGCCATCTTTTTGTGACCGACGGTATCGTTAAAATCCGTAATGCGAAGCATAAAGATGACACGTCAACGCTTGACGAACACTGTGATTGCTACACATGTCGCAATTATAGCCGCGCTTACTTGCATCATCTCGACCGTTGCAACGAAATTCTGGGTGCGCGCCTGAATACGATCCATAACCTGCGCTATTACCAGCGTCTGATGGCCGGTTTACGCCAGGCTATTGAAGAGGGTAAATTGGAAGCGTTTGTGACAGACTTCTACGAGCGTAAAGGCAAACCGGTTCCGCCTTTAAACTTCTGATTTCTTTCTCGCGTCGGCATCTTCGAAAGGAGGTGCCGATTTTATAATTTCTTGGACCGGCATTATGGGGTATTGTGCGAGACGTTTTATCGCCAGTCTCCGGGTCGGATTCTCGGTTTGTTTTACATCAATTTGCTTCACAACAACAATGAGGGAATTTAAATGAGCCTTTTCATTTCTGATGCAGTCGCAGCGACCGGCGCACCGTCACAGGGAAGTCCTTACTCTCTGGTTATTATGCTGGTGGTTTTTGGTCTGATTTTCTATTTCATGATCCTGCGCCCGCAGCAGAAACGTTCTAAAGAACACAAAAAACTGATGGATTCTATCGGTAAAGGTGACGAAGTCATGACCACAGGTGGCCTGATCGGTCGCGTAACCAAAGTAGCCGAAACCGGTTATGTGGTTATCGCACTGAACGACACCAACGAAGTGATGATCAAACGTGACTTCGTGGCAGCAGTTCTGCCAAAAGGCACGATGAAGTCTATCTAATTTTCGATTTTCCCGAAGGGAACTGCCGTGTTAAACCGTTATCCTGCGTGGAAGTATCTGATGCTGATCGTTGTGGTCATCGTCGGGCTGCTTTATGCACTTCCCAACCTTTATGGTGAGGATCCGGCTGTTCAAATCACTGGTGTTCGGGGTTCCGACGCCAGTGCAGCAACACTGGATCAAGTCCGTAATGTATTAGACCAAAACAAAATCCAGAGCAAATCGATTGCCCTGGAAAATGGCGCTATTCTTGCCCGTTTTAAAGACACAGACGTACAGCTTCGTGCACGTGAAGCGCTGACTGAAGCGTTGGGCGACAAGTTTGTTATTGCACTGAACCTCGCGCCGGCAACGCCGCGCTGGTTGAGTATGCTGGGCGCTGAGCCGATGAAGCTGGGCCTCGACTTACGTGGTGGTGTGCACTTCCTGATGGAAGTGGATATGGATACCGCGTTGAGTAAGCTGCAAGAGCAGACCATGGACAGCATGCGCAGTGACCTGCGCGACAAGAATATTCCTTATGCCACGGTGCGTAAGCTCGACAACTATGGCGTTGAAGTGCGTTTCCGCGATGCTGCGACCCGTGATTCTGCAGCCAGCTATCTGAGCCCACGTCATCGCGATTTAGTGATCACTAACAGCGGTGACAATGCTTTGAGTGTGGTGATGACTGATGCCCGCCTGAGTGAAGCCCGTGAGTACGCCGTTCAGCAAAACATCAATATCCTGCGTAACCGCGTAAACCAACTGGGCGTCGCTGAGCCACTGGTACAGCGTCAGGGTTCCGACCGTATTGTGGTTGAACTGCCGGGGATTCAGGATACTGCACGTGCCAAAGAAATCTTAGGCGCGACCGCGACCCTGGAATTCCGTCTGGTTAACACCAACGTGGATGCTTCTGCTGCTTCAACCGGTCGTGTACCGGGCGACAGCGAAGTGAAAGACATGCGTGATGGTCGCCCGGTTGTATTGTACAAGCGGGTGATTCTGACCGGTGACCATATCACTGATTCCACATCCAGCATGGATGAATACAATCAGCCACAGGTCAACATCTCACTCGACAGCGCTGGCGGTAACGCCATGTCTAACTTCACCAAGGATAATATCGGCAAACCGATGGCAACCTTGTTCGTGGAGTACAAAGACAGCGGTAAGAAAGATGCCAACGGCCGTGCGATTCTGGCGAAACAGGAAGAAGTTATCAACGTGGCGACTATTCAGTCACGTCTGGGCAACAGCTTCCGTATCACTGGCGTCAACGATCCGAATGAAGCCCGTCAGTTGTCCCTTCTGCTGCGTGCCGGTGCGTTAATCGCGCCAATTCAGATTGTTGAAGAACGGACCATTGGCCCGACCTTAGGGATGCAAAACATCACTCAGGGTCTGGAAGCGTGCTTGTGGGGCCTGGTGGCATCCATTCTGTTTATGGTGGTCTTCTACCGTAAATTTGGTGTGATCGCGACGACCGCGCTGATTGCGAACCTGGTCCTGATTGTCGGGATCATGTCTCTGCTGCCTGGTGCGACGCTGACCATGCCGGGTATTGCCGGTATCGTACTGACGCTGGCGGTGGCCGTCGACGCCAACGTACTGATAAACGAACGTATCAAAGAAGAGTTGAAGAACGGGCGTTCCGTTCAGCAGGCGATTCATGAAGGCTATAAAGGCGCGTTCTCCAGTATCGTTGATGCCAACATTACGACCCTGATCACGGCAATTATTCTTTATGCAGTGGGTACCGGTTCGATTAAAGGCTTTGCTATCACCACCGCTATCGGTGTGGCAACCTCGATGTTTACGTCGATCGTGGGAACCCGTGCCATCGTGAACCTGGTTTACGGCGGCAAACGCATTAAAAAGCTGTCTATCTGAGGAGTGCGTTGTGGCACAGCAACAACCATATACTGTTGAACAACTGAACTACGGCCGTAAAGTTATCGACTTTATGCGCTGGGACAACGTGGCCTTCTGTATTTCAGGCCTGTTGTTTATCGCATCCGTTGCGATTATGGGCGTTCGCGGGTTCAACTGGGGTCTGGATTTCACTGGCGGTACCGTCATTGAAATCAGCCTTAGCCAGCCCGCTAACCTGGACGTAATGCGTGCCGATCTGGAAAAAGCAGGATTCAAGGATCCTGTTGTTCAGAACTTCGGTAGCAGTCGTGATGTGATGGTTCGCCTTCCACCTGTATCGGGTAATGCCGGTCAGGAACTGGGGAATAAAGTCCTGAGTCTGGTGAATGCGGATATCGACAAAGACGCGACCGTGAAACGTGTTGAGTTTGTCGGCCCGAGCGTGGGGAGTGATCTGGCGCAGGCTGGCGGCATGGCGCTGCTGATGGCGCTGATTTGCATCCTGATCTATGTCGGTTTCCGTTTTGAATGGCGACTGGCGCTGGGGGCGGTAATCGCACTGGCGCATGACGTGATCATCACCATGGGCGTATTGTCACTGTTCAGGATCGAAATTGACCTGACCATCGTCGCGTCCCTGATGTCCGTTATCGGCTACTCGCTGAATGACTCCATCGTGGTATCGGACCGTATTCGTGAAAACTTCCGCAAAATTCGTCGCGGTAATTCTTACGAAATCATGAACGTGTCCCTGACCCAGACGTTAAGTCGTACTATTATGACCTCAGCGACCACGCTGATGGTGGTTCTGATGCTCTATATCTTTGGGGGTGCGTTGCTGGAAGGCTTCTCACTGACCATGTTGATTGGCGTGTCGATCGGTACGGTTTCGTCAATCTACGTGGCGTCCGCGCTGGCCCTGAAACTGGGTATGAAGCGTGAGCACATGTTGCAGCAGAAAGTGGAAAAAGAAGGCGCAGATCAACCTTCGATTCTGCCGTAAGTTGCTGATGGTTCCGTTATCGGAATAGAAAACCAAAACCCCGCGACGCGGGGTTTTTTTTATCTGCTGTTTGCGGTTTTTATCGGGTTACGACAGGCAGGGACTGTGGCGTTGCCACAATATTATGCAGATGTACAAATCCCAGCGTTTCGACAGTCACCTGGTCAAACTTCACATCGACTGTTTTCACCGGACCCGGCAGAAGGTCTGGCTCGACGGTAATGGTCTGGGTCTGCATATCGACAGTCAGCGGCTTGCCTGTAACCGGATCGAGCTGTCCCCAGCTCAGAGATGCCGTAAACGCTGGCAATGGCTGACCGGCATTATTTTTGATTTCCAGTACGGCCTGTACGCCGCTGGCGTCCGGAGCGATACGGGTTAGCTGAAGACTTAATTCACCAATGTTACTTTTGAGCAATGCGGCACTTTTGGCTGCCGGTAATAAATAGACACCATTATCCGACTGGCGGTTGAGGGTGGTTTGCTGTTCCAGTGCGAGGGCCAGATCGGTCAGGTGTTGCAGCTTTTGATTAAGCTGCCCGACTTCCGTTTTCAGGGCCGGTATTTGTGAATTTTGCGTCGCGCAGCCCGTCAGGCTGAACAATGCGGCGCAGACCAACAAAAGGTGTGGATGTTTTGTCATATCAGAGACTTCCTTTCATCTGCCCGTTGAAACATTCCATCCGGGCACCCATATCGATAGCTAAGTTTAACCCGATGTCGATGAAAGTAGCGACAGCCTTTGTTGTCGGCACACTTCGGGTTAAACTACTGTTCAATTGAGTTCGCGATCAGGAAGTGCTATGCATTGCCCATTTTGTGCCGCTGTTGATACTAAAGTCATCGATTCCCGTCTGGTAGGCGATGGATCGCAGGTTCGCCGTCGCCGTCAGTGCCTGGTGTGCCATGAACGTTTCACCACGTTTGAAGTGGCGGAACTGGTGATGCCGCGCGTCATTAAAAGCAATGAAGTTCGTGAACCGTTCAACGAAGACAAACTTCGCGGTGGCTTTCTGAAAGCGCTGGAAAAACGCCCGGTAAGTTCCGATGACGTCGAAACTGCCATCAGCCACATTAAGTCGCAGCTGCGTGCGACCGGCGAACGTGAAATCCCGGCTAAAATGATCGGTAATTTGGTGATGGACGCCCTGAAAGGGCTGGATAAAGTCGCCTATATCCGCTTTGCGTCGGTGTATCGCAGCTTCGAAGATATTCGTGAATTTGGTGAAGAAATCGCCCGCCTTCAGGACTAAGGAAAGCTGATGTCGTCTGAACAATCTGCAAAGCCACTCTCCGCCGAAAACCATACCGATGAGCGCTATATGGCGCGGGCTTTCGAGCTGGCGCGCCGCGGGCGTTTTACCACCACACCTAACCCTAATGTCGGTTGTGTCATTGTATTGAATGGCGAAATTGTGGGTGAAGGCTATCATTTGCGTGCCGGTGAACCCCATGCAGAAGTTTACGCATTACGCATGGCCGGTGAGAAAGCCAGAGGGGCGACCGCTTATGTGACCCTCGAACCGTGCAGTCATCATGGGCGTACACCACCGTGTGCCGATGCATTGCTGGCGGCAGGCGTCGCCCGCGTGGTAGCGGCGATGCAGGATCCTAATCCGGAAGTGGCAGGGCGGGGTTTGTACCGGCTCAAACAAAACGGCGTGGATGTTAGCCATGGGCTGATGCACCCGCAGGCTGAAGCGGTGAATCTGGGTTTCCTCAAACGGATGCGCACCGGTTTTCCCTATGTTCAGCTTAAAATGGGTGCCTCTTTAGATGGCCGAACGGCGATGGCTTCTGGCGAAAGTCAGTGGATCACCTCGGCGTCGGCCCGTGCTGATGTTCAGCGCTTTCGCGCAGAAAACTCGGCGATCCTGAGCACCAGTGCCACGGTTCTGGCTGACAATCCTTCGCTTAATGTACGCTGGAGCGAACTGGGCAGTGAAGTGCAGGCAATTTATCCCGAGGAAAATCTGCGTCAGCCATTACGGATTATTCTCGACAGTCAAAACCGCGTGACACCACAGCATCAGCTGATGAATTTACCGGGGGAAGTATTACTCGCACGGCTGGAAACTGACTCGCAAGCCTGGCCGGAGTCTGTTGAACAATGGCGCGTGGCCGGACGCGACAATCGTATTGATCTGGTTCTGCTGATGATGCAACTGGCGAAACGTCAGGTTAATTCCATCTGGGTGGAAGCCGGCGCACAACTGGCCGGTGCCTTATTACAAGCCGGTCTGGTTGATGAATTAATCGTTTATATGGCGCCTAAGTTATTGGGCAATAATGGTCGGGCACTGTGTGAACTGCCAGGATTGCAGCATCTGGCGGATGCGCCGGAATTTATTTTCAGCGATATCCGCCAGGTCGGCCCTGACTTACGTTTGCGTCTGAAACCGGTGTATTGAGAATTTTACTCCTCCCTGCGGAATGGCTTTAAAAGCGCATGTCCAGACAGGGTTATTTTATGATAGAATCCGCCCCCCTGCGGCTGGGGTTGAGAAACTCCTGAACCCACTTTAAGGAAAACTATGAACGTTATCGAAGGTGTTGTAGCCACGCCTAACGCGCGCGTAGCGATCGCGATTGCTCGTTTTAACAATTTTATCAATGACAGCCTGCTTTCAGGTGCTGTTGATGCATTAAAACGTATCGGTCAGGTCAGCGATGACAACATCACCGTAGTCTGGGTCCCGGGCGCGTACGAATTGCCTCTGGCAACCCGCGCACTGGCTGAAAGCGGCAAATACGATGCGGTTGTTGCACTTGGCACCGTGATCCGCGGGGGCACTGCCCACTTTGAATTTGTGGCGGGCGAATGTAGCTCTGGCCTGTCCAGCGTTGCCATGAACAGCGAAATCCCGGTTGCCTTTGGTGTGCTGACCACAGAAAGCATTGAACAAGCCATCGAACGCGCAGGGACAAAAGCCGGTAACAAGGGTGCAGAAGCTGCACTGACCGCGCTTGAAATGATTAATGTTATCAAGGCTATTAAAGCCTGAATCTAGTTAAGGGGAAATCCGTGAAACCTGCTGCTCGTCGCCGCGCCCGTGAATGTGCCGTTCAGGCGCTTTACTCCTGGCAGTTGTCGAAAAATGACATCGCCGATGTTGAATTAGAATTCCTGACCGAGCAGGATGTCAAAGACGTAGACATTGCCTATTTCCGCGAACTGCTGGCTGGTGTAGCAAACAGTGCTGAGAAACTCGATGCACTGATGGCGCCGTACCTGTCCCGCCAGCTGGATGAACTGGGCCAGGTGGAAAGAGCAATTTTGCGTCTGGCTCTGTTTGAGCTAAGCAAACGCCAGGACGTCCCTTACAAAGTGGCGATCAATGAAGCCATTGAACTGGCGAAAACTTTTGGTGCTGAAGATAGCCATAAGTTCGTCAATGGTGTGCTGGATAAAGCAGGCCCGCATATTCGTAAAAAATGATCATCAAAAAAGTTTCGGCTTCAGTCACAAATGGCGACAGTCATTTTGGCCTGATAACCGTCTCTGTTGATAATCTGGTGATGTCACCTGGTTTATCTTTTGTGTGACACCCTTCTTAAGGCCGGATTTCCGGCCTTAAGTCATTCTAACGATTTGGAAATGTACTATGTCATGCGGCGAATTTGATGTAATCACTCGCTACTTTAACCGGTTCAGAACCGCCCGACAGGATGTTCATTTAGGCATTGGTGATGATTGTGCCCTGCTGACGGTAGGCGAGAAGCAACTATTAGCAGTCAGCACCGACACGCTGGTCGAAGGCATCCATTTTCTCAAAACGATTTCACCGGCAGACCTGGGCTATAAAGCGCTGGCGGTTAACCTGAGCGATCTGGCTGCTATGGGTGCCGATCCTGCGTGGGTTTCTCTGGCGCTGACACTGCCGGAAGTGAACACTGACTGGTTGCAGGCATTCAGCGACAGTCTGTTTGAACAGCTTAATTATTACGGCATGCAGTTGATTGGCGGGGATACGACACGCGGACCGCTGAGCATGACGTTAACCATTCAGGGTCTGGTGCCTGCGGGGCGTGCGTTAACCCGCGCCGGTGCGGGCATAGGCGACTGGATCTTTGTTACCGGTACGCTGGGTGATAGCGCAGCTGGCCTGGCGATTTTGCTGGAACAGCTGAATGTTGATGATGCGAAAACTCGCGAATTTCTGCTTAAACGCCATCTGCGTCCGTCGCCACGTGTTTTACAGGGGCAGGCGCTGCGCGATTTAGCCACCTCAGCCATCGATCTGTCCGACGGGCTGGTTTCCGATCTTAAACATATACTGAATGCCAGCGAATGTGGTGCACGCCTCGATCTTGATGCGATCCCTTTCTCGCCAGCCATGAATCAGGTGGCGGATCCGGAACAGGCACTGAAATGGGCACTGACCGGCGGTGAAGATTATGAACTTTGCTTCACTGTGCCGGAAATTAACCGGGGTGCGCTGGATGTTGCGCTGAGCCATCTGGGTGTCAACTTTACCTGTGTGGGTCAGATTGCGCCGCTTTCAGAAGGTATTAAGTTTATGCGTTCAGGCGTACCGGTCGAACTTGAATGGCAAGGTTTTGACCACTTTGCCGGAGAGGAATTGTTGTGAATATAGGCCGTAAAAAACGCCCGGCGGGGTACAAAGGAAAAACCGGAGATCCGGTTCAGGACATGGCTGCGGCCAAAAAGCGTCTGGATCTGCGTAATCCGTGGCATTTGCTGGCGACAGGTTTTGGCAGCGGTTTATTCCCTGTTGGCCCTGGCACGGCGGGCTCCGTCGCCGCGATCCCGTTCTGGATTGTCATGACCTACCTGCCATGGCAGGTGTATTCGATGATCGTTATGTTCAGCATTTGTATCGGGGTTTATCTTTGCCGCCAGACCGCGCGCGACATGCGGGTTCATGACCATGGCAGTATCGTATGGGATGAATTTGTCGGTATGTGGATCACACTGATGGCGATCCCGGTCAATGACTGGCGCTGGGTGTTGATCGGATTTATCGTTTTCCGTGTGCTGGATATCTGGAAGCCGTGGCCCATCCGCTGGTTTGACCGCAACGTACAGGGCGGAATGGGTATTATGATCGATGATGTGGTCGCCGGTGTGCTTGGCGCGGCTATCATCTATCTGGTCGGGCATCACTGGCCGCTGGGCCTGTTCTGATCTTCGTGACCATGCAGTGAAAAGGCGTTACAGGATTGGCCTGGTAACGCCTTTTTTGTCATCTCAGATTACTGGAAACCGGTCGCCTGATGCGGCACATACGCCATTTCCAGCTCGGCGATTTCCTCAATGGAAAGTTTCACCTCCAGTGCGGCGATGGCATCTTCCAGATGAGCGGGGCGCGAAGCACCGATTATAGGCGCGGTAACGATATGTTTACTTAAGATCCACGCCAGGGCGATCTGCGCTCGTGATACGCCATGATCTTCCGCTATTTTCCCGACACGCTCAGCGATTTTACCGTCGGCCTCATCGGTCGCGTCATACAGCGTTTTGGCAAAATTATCGGAAACTGAACGGGCGGTGGTTTCTCCCCACGGACGCGTGAGTTTACCGCGTGCCAGCGGACTCCAGGGCAACACTGCAATATTTCTTTCCAGGCACAGCGGGTACATTTCGTTTTCTTCTTCACGCTGGATAAGATTGTACTGATCCTGCATTGAGACAAAACCCGCCCAGCCATTTTGCTCAGAGACATCTAATGCGTGTTTGAACTGATGTGCATGCATGGAAGACGCGCCAATAAAACGCGCTTTGCCGGCTTTTACTACGTCATTCAACGCCTCCAGCGTTTCCTCTATCGGTGTTTCGTAATCCCAGCGGTGGATTTGCAACAGGTCGACATAATCCATGTCCAGACGGCGCAGGCTGTCATCGATGGATTGCATAATCGAGGCCCGTGAAAGCCCGGGTTTTAAGCCGGTGACCGCGTGATACACTTTAGTCGCCACGACAATCTCATCGCGCCTGGCAAAATCCTTCAGGGCACGGCCGACGATTTCCTCGCTGCTGCCGTCAGAATAACTGTTAGCGGTGTCAAAAAAATTAATCCCCGCATCCAGCGCTTGCCGGATGATAGGACGGCTGCTCTCTTCCGGCAGTGTCCACGCGTGGGTGCCGCGATCCGGTTCGCCAAAAGTCATACAGCCGAGACACAGGCGGGAAACTTTCATACCGGTTTTTCCGAGCGTAATGTATTGCATGATGTCTCCTGGTAAGCATGAAGTGATAACAGAAAATCGTGAAAATGATTAGCACGCTATAACTGTAGCTTAAAGCAGGGCAGGCTCGTGTGACTGAAAAGGAAATCGGAGGGGAAAACCCCTCTTTCAGGAAGAAAGAGGGGGAATAATCAGGCCAGCCAGTCAGTTATCTGACGGTCAATGCCTTCGGCATCCAGCCCTAAATCATGACGGATTTCGTCCTGTGTACCTTGCGCAACAAAGCTGTCCGCCAGACCGATATTCAGTACAGGCACCAGGATTCGCCTGGACATCAACAGTTCATTTACGCCGCTGCCCGCGCCGCCCATGATGGCGTTTTCTTCCAGCGTGACCAGCACTTCATGGCTGGCGGCCAGTTCCTGAATCAGCGCTTCATCCAGCGGTTTTACAAAGCGCATGTCAACGACGGTGGCGTTGCGTTTTTCTGCTGCGGCCAGCGCTTCCGGCAGCAATGTACCGAAGTTCAGGATCGCTATCTTTTCGCCTTCACGACGCACGACGCCTTTCCCGATGGGCAGAGAAGCCAGCGGTTCACAGGAAGCACCGGTACCATTACCACGCGGATAGCGTACGGCAACCGGCCCGTTGTTATGGTGATAACCGGTATGCAACATCTGGCGACATTCGTTTTCATCGCTCGGCGTCATAATGGTCATGTTCGGGATGCAGCGCAGGAAGGAGAGATCGAACGCGCCCTGATGCGTCTGACCATCAGCGCCGACGATGCCACCGCGGTCGATAGCAAACAGTACCGGCAGATTCTGGATCGCTACATCATGGATAACCTGATCATAAGCGCGTTGCAGAAACGTTGAATAGATCGCCACAACCGGCTTGTATCCGCCAATCGCCAGGCCTGCCGCAAAGGTGACGGCGTGCTGTTCGGCGATGGCCACATCGAAATATTGTTGCGGATATTCGCGTGAAAAACGCACCATACCGGAGCCTTCGCGCATCGCCGGCGTAACGGCCATCAGCTGGCTATCTTTGGCGGCGGTTTCGCACAACCAGTCACCGAAAATTTTCGAATAGGTCGGCAGACCTTCTTTGCTTTTCGGCAACGTGCCGGAAGCCGGATCGAATTTAGGCACCGCATGGAAACTGATGGGATCTTTTTCGGCTGGCGCGTAGCCTTTGCCTTTTTTAGTCATAATGTGCAGTAACTGCGGGCCTTTCAGGTCCCGCATGTTTTTCAGCGTCTGCGTCAGCGCCAGCACGTCATGACCATCTACCGGCCCGATATAGTTAAAGCCCAACTCTTCAAACAACGTGCCTGGCACCATCATGCCTTTCAGATGTTCCTCGGTTCGGCGCACCAGTTCTTTAATCGGTGGCAGGCCAGACAGGACCTTCTTGCCGCCTTCACGCAGACGCGAATACAGTTTGCCGGAGAGCAGTTGTGCCAGGTGGTTATTTAGCGCCCCGACGTTTTCGGAAATCGACATCTCGTTGTCGTTGAGGATCACCAGCATGTCGGGTTTAATGTCGCCCGCATGGTTCATCGCTTCAAACGCCATACCTGCTGTGATCGCACCATCGCCAATCACACACACGGTGCGACGGCCTTTACCTTCACGTTCAGCCGCGACAGCCATGCCGAGACCTGCACTGATTGAGGTCGATGAGTGACCGACGGATAGGGTGTCGTATTCGCTTTCACCACGCCACGGGAACGGGTGCAGACCGCCTTTCTGACGGATGGTAGAAATACGGTCACGGCGACCGGTCAGAATTTTGTGCGGATAGGCCTGATGGCCGACATCCCAGACAACGTGATCGAACGGTGTGTTATAGACATAATGCATCGCCACGGTCAGTTCAACCGTCCCCAGACCGGACGCAAAGTGTCCGCTGGACTGACTGACGCTGGCCAATAAATATTGGCGCAACTCATCGCAGAGCTTAGATAAGCTCTCTTTAGGAAGTGAGCGGAGATCTTCAGGATTCTCCGCCAGCATCAGTGTCGGGTATTTCGCTAATTCAAGACTCATCAGTTGCTCATAGTAAGTTTAATTATCGCGTTCAATGATAAAGCGGGCTAACGCGAGAAGTGGCGCCGTGTTGTAGGAAAGTGCGGCCAACTGATCCAGTGCGGAAACGGCTTCCTGATACAGGTCTGCGGCCTTGGTTTTCGCGCCATCCAGCCCCAGCAGGGCAGGATAGGTACTTTTCCCGAGTTGCTGGTCAGCACCCTGACGTTTACCGAGCGTAGCGGTATCGCCAACCACGTCCAGAATATCATCCTGAACCTGAAATGCTAAACCAATGGCCTGCGCGTAGTTATCCAGTATCGGTAAAACGGCACGTCCGGTTTCACCGGCTGCCAGCGCGCCCATGCGCACAGCGGCGCGGATCAGCGCACCGGTTTTATGACGATGAATTTTTTCCAGCGCCTCCAGGCCAACCTGCTGGCCTTCCGCAGCTAAATCCAGAGCCTGACCACCACACATACCGCTGACTCCGCTGGCGCGGGCCAGTTCGGAAATCATCGCCAGACGATCTTTTATGGCAACATCCGGCATTTCGCTGTCAGCCAGAATAGAAAACGCCAGCGTTTGCAGGGCATCGCCCGCCAGAATCGCATTAGCTTCGCCAAATTTAATGTGGCAGGTTGGCTGACCACGGCGCAAATCGTCGTCGTCCATGGCCGGTAAATCATCATGTATCAGTGAATAGGCATGAATACATTCCACGGCAGCCGCAGGCGCATCGAGATTTTTCAGATCGAGGCTGAACAACTGGCCGCTGGCGTAAACAAGATATGGACGCAGACGTTTACCCCCCAGCAGCGCGCCGTAACGCATGGCTTCAACCAGCGGTAAATCTGCCAGCGGCTGTGCGCTGACATAGGCTGTTAGTACCTCATCGACACGCTTTTGCATTGCGCGCAGTTCACGGGTAAATCCGCCAGCGCTGGAGAGAGAGATCGCTTCAGACATGACCCGTTACTCGGCTTCTGGGGTGAACGGCGTCAGCGGAGCATCGTTGTCGCTGTCGAGCAGGATCTGAACGCGTTGTTCTGCCTGTTGCAGCTTTTGTTGCCCCTGACGTGCCAGCTGGACGCCTTGCTCAAATTCGTTGAGTGCGTCTTCTAACGGTAGCTCGCCCGACTCAAGGCGGGAAACAATCTGTTCCAGTTCGGCCAGAGCCGTTTCAAAATTGGCAGGTGATGCAGATTTTTTTGACATAATTCTCTTTTAATATCGTTGATCAGAACGGATGATCGAAGTACTGAGGCGACAGACTCAGCGCTCAGCCTCAAGAGACATTCCTGTTCAGTATGAGATCGGCTACAGGGTTTTGTGCACAGAGTACCCATTTTAAGTGATATACTCTGCGCCGCAGATATTATTGCTAAGCCCAATGTGACACATAATGAACATTTGGCTTAGCAATAATAGGATCCTAGATCCTTATTCAGCGACTTACTACCCCGTTTTTTCACCCGCTAACAAAAGACTGCCATGAAGTTTATCATTAAATTGTTCCCTGAAATCACCATCAAGAGCCAATCTGTGCGTTTGCGCTTTATTAAGATCCTCTCAAGCAGCATTCGCAATATTGTGCGACCGCATGATGAGACGCTGGCGGTGGTTCGCCACTGGGATCATATCGAAGTTCGCAGTAAAGACGAAAGTAAACACGACCTGATTCAGGAATTGCTCTGCCGCATTCCGGGTATCCGTTATGTGGAAGAAGTTGAAGACCGTCCTTATACCGACGTTCACAATATCTTTGAGCAGGCGCTGGAAGCTTATCGCACTGAAGTAGAAGGCAAAACTTTCTGCGTGCGTGTTAAACGTCGTGGCAAACATGACTTCACGTCTACTGAAGTTGAGCGCTATGTCGGCGGCGGTCTGAATCAGCACATCGAATCGGCCCGTGTGAGCCTGACCGCTCCGCAGGTCACGGTGAAACTGGAAATTAACGACGATAAACTGGTGCTGGTAAAAAGCCGCCTCGAAGGTCAGGGCGGTTACCCGATTGGTACACAGGAAGATGTGCTGTCACTGATTTCCGGTGGCTTTGACTCCGGCGTATCCAGTTATATGCTGATGCGTCGTGGCTGTCGTGTGCATTATTGTTTCTTTAATCTTGGCGGTGCCGCGCATGAAATCGGCGTAAAACAGGTGGCTCATTATCTGTGGAACCGTTTTGGCAGCTCGCATCGTGTGCGTTTTATCGCGGTTGATTTCGAACCGGTAGTGGGTGAAATACTCGAAAAAGTCGAAGACGGCCAGATGGGTGTGGTGCTGAAACGCATGATGGTGCGAGCGGCGTCTGCTATCGCTGAGCGCTACGGCGTCCAGGCACTGGTGACAGGTGAGGCGTTGGGGCAGGTGTCCAGCCAGACACTGACCAATCTGCGTTTGATTGACAATGTTTCGGACACGCTCATCCTGCGCCCGCTGATTTCTCACGATAAAGAGCACATCATCAGGATTGCCCGTGAAATCGGTACCGAAGATTTTGCCAAGACCATGCCTGAATACTGTGGAGTGATTTCGAAAAGCCCGACGGTGAAGGCGGTGAAAGCCAAGATCGAAGCTGAAGAAGCAATGTTCGATTTTGACGTGCTGGATAAAGTGGTCAGTGAGGCGCGCAATGTCGATATTCGCGAAATCGCTACGCAGGCAGCCGAAGTCGTACCGGAAGTGGAAACGGTGGCGGAGTTTATCTCAACAGACATCGTTCTGGATGTCCGCGCACCGGATGAAGTGGAAGCACAACCGCTGGCACTGGAAAATGTTGAAGTGAAACCGCTGGCGTTTTACAAACTGGCCACTCAGTTTGGCTCTCTCGATCAGAGCAAAACCTATCTGTTATATTGTGACCGCGGCGTCATGAGCCGTTTGCAGGCGCTGTATCTGAAAGAACAGGGTTTCGATAACGTTAAGGTGTATCGCCCTTAGTTTTTACCCTTCAGGCTGCAGGTGCGCTGGCTTTCCTCTTCCCGTCGGGGCCAGCGCAGGCGCAGTTCAACAGGTTGCCCTACAGCCCGAATTATTTCGGGTATCTGATGGTTCAGGATTCCCGGGCACCTTCATCGGTATAATTATAAATCCCCGGCGCAAGAACCAGTTGCGCGGCAATCTCTGCCGCTTTGGTTTTACCCAGCAACAGATCGATAATCTTCAGGGCAAACTCCATGGATGTGCCCGGTCCCTGACTGGTCAGAAGATTAACGCGTGGATCGAAAATTACGCGACGATCGGACCATTTGTTCGGGTCGATCTTATCCCTCAGGCCCGGGAAGCCAGTCATGTTGCCTACCGGGAATAAATCGTGATATTCCAGCACCAGCGCAGGAGCGGCGCAGATGGCGGCAACGATTTTACCGCTGACGTGCATCTGTCGGACTTTCTCCACCAGCAACGGGCTTTCACTGAAGCAGGTTGCACCGGCGAGGCCGCCTGGCAGTACGATCACGTCATGCTCATCATCTGCGACATCCACCAGCGCGACGTCGGCCAGAATCCGCACGCCGCGTGAGCAGCGGATCTCCAGATTGCCATCGCCGGCGACGCTGGCCGTGATGACGTTAATGCCCGCCCGCACCAGCAAATCAATTACGGTAACGGCTTCTATTTCTTCGCTACCAGGTGCCAGGCAGACCAGAACTGATGCGCTCATAATCGTTTTCCTTTCTCTTAATCTGTTCAAATAAGCGGGTATTCACCGGTAAATTCAGCCCATATTTCCGTCCGCGCCGCAGGACATAGCCGGTAATGTAATCAATTTCAGTATGACGCTGGCTGCGGATATCCTGCAACATCGATGAATGATTTGCTGACGTCGAGTCGATCACCTGATAGACAAAACTGAGTAAAGATTCGCTATGAATTTCAACGCCTTCAATGGCCATCACCTGTGCGACTTCCTGACAGATTTCTTCAATCTGCGCGGTATGGGCCAGTAAATCGCCGTTAGTGCAATTGTATATCGCCGTCAGCGGATTGATGACGCAATTCACCGCCAGTTTATTCCATAACGATGATTTGATGTTGTCATGCCACGCGATATCCGGTAACGCATTATGCAGCGTATCTGCCAGTGAACTCAGTGCAGCACCGCGCGGTGTTACCGGCCCGATGTGTGTGACACCCGCTGCGACATGGACAATTGCGTTGCTTTCATGACGTGCCGCATGGGTCGTCGCGCCTTGCAAAATGGCCAGACGATGGGGCGGTAATTCATCAACAGTACCCATGCCATTATGCAGCAGTAATATCGCGCAATTATCATCAAGCTTTGGCATCAGCGCGCTGACCGCGCCGGAAACCTGCCATGCTTTGAGCGTAACCAGCAGTAATTCGCTTTGTGCCAGATGTTCCGGGTCGTTAGTAGGCATATTGCGGTTAAAAGCAATGCCTTCCGGCGAGATAACGTTGACGGCACAAAATGGCTGCGGAATGCGGATCCAGCCCTGTACGTCGTGGCCTTGCTGATAAAGAGCCGAAAGCCAGAGTTGTCCCAGCGCACCGCAACCCAATACTGTTATTTTCATTGTGCCTCCCGGGAATCGTGGCGAAATAGAACCATGAAGAAGATAGTTGAAAGAATATTCTGCTGTCCGGTTATCTTATTAGTATAGACTTTTGTGCTACAGATCACATTTTCACCTGCACTTTATGAGCACCGGAGCATTTAATGTTTGGTGCTTTGCTGTCGTTTGGCATCGGCGGTTGAAGGCGGTATTATGCACGCCATATAACGCAACACAAAAACTACAGGGAGAAGCGATTATGCCGTCTTTTGACATTGTTTCCGAAATCGACATGCAGGAAGTGCGTAATGCCGTGGAAAATGCCAGTCGTGAACTGCAAACCCGTTGGGATTTCCGCAATATTCCTGCCAGCTTCGATCTCAATGAAAAAAATGAGAGTATTAAAGTGGCCAGCGAATCAGATTTTCAGGTGAACCAGCTGGTGGATATTCTGCGTGAGAAGTTAGCCAAACGTGGTATTGAAGGCGGGGCGTTGGAAATTCCGGAGCAGATGGAGCACAGCGGTAAAACTTACAGTGTTGAAGCAAAATTGCATTCCGGCATTGAATCCACGCTGGCGAAGAAAATCGTCAAGCTGATCAAAGACAGTAAGATTAAAGTGCAGGCGCAGGTTCAGGGTGACGAAGTTCGTGTCACTGGCAAAGCGCGTGATGATTTACAGGCTGTGATGGCACTCATCCGTAACGGCGATTTAGGCCAGCCGTTCCAGTTCAAAAACTTCCGCGACTGATAGCCGTCGTTCTTTGAGCGGCAGATGTGTTGACCATATTCAGTAACCCGAATCACTTACTCCGGTAAGCGCATCGGGTTCCTTCATTTGCCGCCTTCCTGCCGCTCAAATTACCTGGCTCTCTGGCAATTAACATGGGAACGCATTGCGTCCCTTTTTTGTGGGTTACTTGCGCTGGCGTAGTCTTTTCACCAGCTCGAAATCTTTAAAGTAAACAGGTTTGTCATACTGCATCGACAGGTTCCCGGCGATCCCGGTCAGGATCGACATGGCACCGGCGCGATGATCGGCTGCACGTTTTAACGGATCCTCTTTGCGCTCGCCGAACAAGTCTTCCAGCATCGCATTATCACCGCCGCCGTGACCACCTTCTCCCAGCTGGAATTGTGCCTTCCAGGGTTCGGCAAATAACGGATAAACCGTGATTTCCGCTTTTTCAATGCTGCCTTCTTTTTCGCGTTTCCCACCTGCGTTAACGTAAGACATCTCGACAATTTTCATTTCAATGCGTCCCCGGGTGCCGTTAAACACCACGTTCAGCCCTTCCCATGGCAGATATGCATTCAGTGAATAGGTCAGTTGCACCTTGTTCTGATATTTCACCAGCACGGATAACGTATCTTCAATATTGATGCCCTCGCTGAATACACTCTGATCACGGAAGTAGTTATCTTCGTGTTCCGCATCCAGATACAGCGCTTTAAGCTGGGCATTATTTGCCATATGCAGTGCAAACGGATCATTTTGTGCCTGTGTGTAGCCATGCGCACGCGGATAAAATTCTGTCATGCCGCGTTTCTCAGCATTCTCTTTCCCGTAAAACCGCAGGTCACCCTGGGCGTACACTTTTTCCGGCGTACTGTTCAGCCAGAAGTTCATCAGGTCAAAATGATGGGTGGATTTATGCACCAGCAGGCCGCCGGAATTGCGTTTTTCACGGTGCCAGCGACGGAAGTAATCTGCACCATGTTCGGTATTGAGCAGCCATTCAAAATGAACTGACAGCACTTCGCCGATAGTATCCTGCATCAGCAGTTCGCGTATTTTGCTGTGATGCGGCGCATAGCGGTAATTGAACGCCACACGCACCTGATAACCGGTGGCATCGACCGCATCCAGAATACGCAGCGCCCGGTGTTCATCAATGGTCATCGGCTTTTCAGTAATGACGTCGCAACCGGCGTGCAGGGCGCGGACGATGTAATCATCATGCGTGCGGTCCATGCTGGTGACAATCACGATATCCGGTTTGGTTTCGTCGAGCATCGTATTGAAACCGGCCGCTTTCCAGGTCGGTACCCGGGCGACGCCACTTTGCTCAAGCTGGCGGTTCGCATAATCCATTCGCGTCTGGTTTGTATCACAGAAAGCCACAAATTTTGCATTGTGGCGGTATTTGCCGGTGATCGCTTCAATGTATAAACCCGAGCGACCGCCGGTGCCAACGAGAGCATATGTTTTCATGAGATCCTCAAAAGGCCCGAAAGCCGTCATCACTGACAAAATTTTTGTTAAGGAATTCCTGAGGATAATGATTACTGAGGTTTTTTAAGTGAGGGGAGTCACGCGGCAGAGATAAAAGTGAAACGCTGTGCCAGTTTGCCAGCACAGCGTGTTTTTGTCAGGAGGGCAATCAGGCCGCGCTGACCAGTTGTTCGAGCGCTTTACGGTTAGTCTGTTTGGTATCCACTTTCACATAGGCACTGAATTCTTCCGGTACGACAACGGCTTCAGCCACACCTGGCTGTGCAAGGATCCGCGCCTGCAAGGCGGAATCTTTCACTGCCAGTTCAGATAAGGTGATACGCAGGCTACTGACATACGGCGGTTCAGTCATAGTAGAACTAACCAGCAACCAGACGACGGCAATTGCCGCACATACCAGGAATACTGTACCGGCACCGGCGTGTCCGTAAACATAACCGCCTAAGCTGCCACCAATTGCTACCCCGATGAACTGGCTGGTGGAGTAAAGTCCCATTGCCGTGCCTTTATAGCCTGCGGGAGATTCTTTACTGATTAGCGAGGGTAAAATCGCCTCCATCACGTTGAAGGCCAGGAAGAACAACTGGATACCGGCGATGACTGCCCATAAATGCAGGCCAGCAGCCCACAGCACGATTTCAGCCAGCAGCAACACCATCACGCAACCCATGAATACCTGTTTCATGTGGCGCTTTTTCTCGGCGTAAACGATCACCGGAATGACGGCAACGAAAGATGTCAGCATGGTGATCAGATACACCCGCCAGTGTTCACTCGGCGGGAAACCTGCATGTTCCATCACTTGCGGCAACACCACGAAACTCGACATCAGTAACACGTGAAGACACAGGATGCCGAAGTTCAGCTTCAGCAATTTAGCGTTACTCAGCACTTTACCGAAGCTGCCTTTCACCATGCTCGATTCACGGTTCAGGATGTGCGTGGCAGGGGAGGGCACCACGGCCACGGTGATGATGATACCGAGAATGGTCAGCGCCGCGATCGCCCAGAACAAGGCGTGTAAGCCCCAGGCGTGGGTGATGATCGGGCCGAGAACCATTGCAATCGCAAAGGTAATACCGAAACTGATGCCGATAAACGCCATCGCTTTGGTACGGTTTTGCTCGCGGGTCAGGTCAGAAAGCAGGGCCATCACGGCAGCTGCAATTGCGCCAGAGCCTTGCAAGGCACGACCTATGATCACGCCCCAGATAGATTCGGTGGAAGCAGCCACAATGCTGCCGATACAGAAGATGACCAGACCAAAGACGATCAGTGGTTTGCGGCCAACGCGGTCAGAAAGCAGGCCAAACGGGATTTGGAAAACAGCTTGTGCCAGTCCGTAAATACCGATGGCGATGCCGATCAGTGTTTCGCTGGCGCCGGACAGTTTCATGCCATAAGTGGTCAGCACCGGCAGCACCATGAACATGCCGAGCATGCGCAAAGAAAATACAGTCCCTAGTCCCCATGTAGCCCGACTTTCCTGCGGGGTCATCTGGTTATCGTTCACATTACTACCTCAAAATAACAATCCGACATTTTAATGATTAAGCCGGCTTGGGTAAAACGATGGATCTTTAGCAGATATTACGAAATTTGCCCGTCAGAGTGAGCAAAAGAAAAGGCCAGTATTGCTACTGGCCTTTAGCTGTGATTTCAGCGGGTTACACTGAACGTGTGCGTTACCAAACGTACGTCAGCAATGATGTCGGGGCAGAATTAAAATCCACGGACATCATGAAGCTCAGCGACATGATAGTGATGATGGAGAAACCAAACAGCTTCCTCGCCCACAGCACATCGTTTTCCGTTTTGTAACCCTTCAGTGCCATACCCAGCCACCAGATACTCACAGCGGCGGCGACGATCAGGTATTTATAACCTGCATAACCGCTCAGGGTCAGCATCAGTGTCGCAATCATAAAGGCCAAAATATAGACGATAATATGATGCTTGGCGACAGAAATGCCTTTCACCACTGGCAGCACCGGGATGCCCGCAGCCTGATAATCCTTGAAGCGGAAGATGGCAATCGCGTACGAATGCGGCATCTGCCACAGGCTGAAAATCAGAAGCAGGATCAGGGCACCGGTATCGAACTGGCCTGAAACGGCACAATAACCGATAACCGGTGGCGCTGCGCCAGATAAGCTGCCGATCAACGTGCCGTATACCGAGTTGCGTTTCATGTACAGGCTGTAAATGCCGACATAAACCACAAAGCCCATCACTGCCAGCCACATCGCCAGCGGATTTGCTCCGATATACAACAACGCAAAGCCCGCAATACCCAGAATGGTCGCGTAAACCAGGCTTGTTTTCGGCGGAATAAGCCCTTTCACCAGGACCCGGTTCTTCGTTCTTTCCATGATCCGGTCGATGTCGCGGTCGATAAAGTTGTTAAATACACAACCCGATGCGACCACCAGCGAAACACCGACCAGTGTGGCGAGAAAGAGTGGGAAGTCGATGCTGCCTTTGGCAGCAAGGAGAAATCCCCCGATGACAGAAATTAAGTTGCCGAAAATAATTCCTGGTTTCGTTACTTGCAGGTATTGCTTAATCATCACGTGCAGCTCGGCTCTTTAACTGACCATCATATTGAGGTTGAGGTTATACATAATCCACAATGAGCCCACAACAACGATAAAGATAATCACAGCGGTGAACAGAAGCGCCACCAGGTTCCAGCGCTCTTCCGACGACGTATTCATGTGCAGGAAGAACACTAAATGGACAACGATCTGGATGATGGCGGAAGCAACCACGGTACCCAGAATCAGTGAATGTGATGCCGTGTCGGTCATGACCATGGCAAACGGGATCACCGTCAGGATAACCGACAAGATGAAGCCAATAGCGTATGACTTCAGGCTGCCGTGGCTTGCGCCACCATGGGAAGTAGCAGAATGACTCATTACATCGCTCCCATCAGATAAACAACGGTAAACACGCAGATCCACACTACGTCAAGGAAGTGCCAGAACAGGCTCAGACACATCAGACGGGTTTTGTTAACTTCCGTCAGACCGCGACGTGAAACCTGAACCATCATCGTCAGGATCCAAATCAGACCACAGGTCACGTGCAGACCGTGGGTGGCGACCAGTGCAAAGAAGCCAGACAGGAAACCACTGCGTTGCGGGCCATAGCCTTCAGCAATCAGGTGATGGAATTCATAGAGTTCCATCCCGATGAAGCCTAAACCGAACAGGAATGTCAGGAACAACCAGCCGTTAACAGCGGCTTTGTTGCCTTTGTTCATGCCCAGCATGGCAAAGCCGTAAGTGATACTACTGAACAGCAGGCAGAAGGTTTCTACCAGCACGAACGGCAGTTCAAAAATGTCTTTACCAGAGGGACCGCCAGCGGTCCCGTTTACCAGCACTGCATATGTCGCGAACAGGCTCGCAAACAAAATGCAGTCACTCATCAGGTAGATCCAGAAGCCGAAGACTTTGGTTGCACCTGCATCGTGGTGCCCATGCTCAGCATGGGCCTCATCGTGGTGAGTCAGAGTATCAGTTGCCATGTTTCACACCTGCTTTACGGATTTGTTCATAATGTTGGTTTTCAATACGTTCCACTTCTTCAACTGGCACGTAGTAATCAACATCTTCGTCGAAGCTTTTCGCAATCCAGGTCGCAGCCAGGGCAATGAAGCTCACTGCAGCCAGCCACCAGATATCCCAGATTAAGGCGAAACCACAAACCAGACTCAGCATAGCGATGATGAAACCGGCGCCGCTGTTACGTGGCATATGAATCGGTTCATATTTAGCAGGCTGCTTGTAAGCGGTACCTTTCTCTTTCATGTCCCAGAACTCATCGCGGTCGTGAATTTGCGGCACGATGGCGAAGTTGTAGAACGGAGGAGGAGAAGATGTTGACCACTCCAGAGTACGTGCGCCCCACGGGTCGCCGGTCAGATCACGGTTCTGGTCGCGGTCGCGAACGGAAACGAAGATCATGATCAGCTGGCAGAGGATACCGCAGGCAATCAGTGCAGCACCGCATGCCGCAACAACCAGCAGCGGGTGGAACTCAGGGTCGATGTTCTGGCTGACACGACGGGTCATGCCCATGAAGCCCAGTACGTACAATGGCATGAATGCAACGAAGAAGCCGATGATCCAGAACCAGAATGAACGCACACCCCATTTTTCGTTCAGCGTGAAGCCGAAGGATTTAGGGAACCAGTAAGTCAGACCTGCGAAGCAACCGAAGACCACACCACCGATAATAACGTTATGGAAGTGGGCAATCAGGAACAGGCTGTTGTGCAGCACGAAGTCAGCACCCGGAACCGCCAGCAGAACGCCGGTCATACCACCTACAGAGAAGGTGATGATGAAGCCAACAGTCCACAACATCGCCGCGTTAAGCGTGATACGGCCCTGATACATGGTGAACAGCCAGTTGAAGATTTTTACCCCGGTCGGGATAGAAATGATCATCGTCATGATGCCGAAGAAGGCATTGACGTTAGCGCCTGAACCCATGGTGAAGAAGTGGTGCAGCCAAACGATGAACGACAACACGGTGATGGCGATGGTTGCCCATACCAGCGAGGTGTAACCGAACAGACGTTTTTTGGAGAAGGTCGCGGTCACTTCCGAGAACACACCGAATACTGGCAGAACCAAAATGTACACTTCCGGATGGCCCCAGGCCCAAATCAGGTTGATGTACATCATCATGTTGCCGCCCATATCATTCGTGAAGAAATGGGTGCCCAGATAACGGTCTAAAGTCAGCAGTGCAACAGTCACGGTCAGAATCGGGAAGGACACGATAATCAACACGTTGGTGCACAGTGCGGCCCAAGTAAATACCGGCATTTTCATCAGCGGCATACCCGGTGCGCGCATCTTCAGGATGGTCGCAAAGAAGTTAACACCGGTCAGCAAGGTACCGACACCGGATATCTGGAGACTCCAGATCCAGTAATCTACCCCGACCCCCGGACTGTATTCCTTACCTGACAGTGGCGGATAAGCTAACCAGCCGGTCTGTGCGAACTCACCCACACCCAGAGAGATGTTGATCAGCACAACAGCCGCGGCGGTAAACCAGAAGCTCACGTTGTTCAGGAACGGGAACGCAACGTCGCGCGCACCGATTTGCAAAGGAACAACCACGTTCATCAGACCGATTACGAAAGGCATCGCCATGAAGAAAATCATGATCACGCCGTGCGCGGTAAAGATTTGGTCGTAGTGATGAGGGGGGAGGAAGCCCGGCTCGCCCGCAGAGGCAAGGACCTGCTGGCTACGCATCATGATGGCATCGGCAAAACCACGCAAAAGCATGACGAAGGCCAGAATGATATACATGATACCTAATTTTTTGTGGTCGACGGAGGTCAGCCACTCGGTCCACAGATACTTCCACTTACCGAAATAGGTGATGCCGGCAACGACTGCCAGACCACCGATAATAATTGCGGCAACTGTGACCATGATAATCGGTTCATGATACGGAACCGAATCAAGCGTTAATTTTCCGAACATCTTTTATTCCTCGGCTCCGGCTGCGTGAGACTGTCCACCCATATCCATGCCTTTCATGTCAGCGCCTGCAGGTATTGGCATGGTATGACCTTCCGGCGCTGCCTTCATGTCATGCATGGAGTATTTGCCAATGATTTCTTTAAACAAACCAGGTTTTGCAACAGAGAAGTATTCGACCGGGTTGTCGATGCTCTGTACAGCCAGTTTGTTGAAGTCATCAGTTGTCGCCAGCTGATTCGGTGCACTTTTCACTTTCGCTACCCAGGTGTCGAAATCGGCACGGGTTGGAGTCGCAATTGTGTTGAACTTCATACCTGAGAAGCCGCGGCCGCTGAAGCTTGCTGAAATGCCTTTATACGTACCCGCTTCATTTGCAATCAAATGCAGCTGAGTTTGCATACCGGCCATCGCATAAATCTGCCCGCCTAACTGAGGAATGAAGAACGAGTTCATCACAGAGTCTGAAGTGACTTTGAACTGAACAGGCACATCTTTAGGAATAACCAGTTCGTTAACGGTCGCGATGCCCTGTTCTGGATAAATGAACAACCATTTCCAGTCCAGAGAAACGACTTCAACCGTCATCGGTTTTTGGTCAGTCACAATTGGCTTGAACGGATCAAGCGAGTGGGTGGTTTTCCAGGTAATCGTTGCCAGGATGGCAATGATAATAATTGGAACTGTCCAGACGACGGCTTCAATTTTGTTGGAGTGGGACCAATCAGGACTGTATTTTGCTTTTGTATTGGAAGCGCGATACTTCCAGGCAAAGGCAAACGCCATGATAATAACTGGTATAACAACGATCAGCATTAAACCGATAGCGGTTAAAATCAGCGTTCTCTGCTCAAGTCCAATTGCTCCCTTGGGATCCATCAATGCCGTATTGCAACCGCTCAACATTACTGCGGAGGCAAATAAGGACAACATCCCAATACTTTTATTGTATTTCTTAAGTCTCATCTAACGACCTCAATAACTAGGGCTCTATTGTCGCTTCAGGTGTGCGGGCATTTTACGGGAAGGTTGCAGGACTGTAAACACGCTTAAACAAGTGTCAAAGCGCTGTTGACACTTTATGTTAACGCAGTCACACATGTCACGGAACGTGACAATTTACAGTCGGCAACAATATGTTGCGTATGGATTTTTTTCTATAGTGATGAAAAACAAGGAGTGACAGATTTTGACATTATAATTACCGTGCGATATCGCATCGGTAGGTTTAATTAATGTTAAATTAATGTAGACGGCAGGTGAAATAAAAGCACAAAAAGCACGAAAGAAAATTATCCCTGAAAATATTATTTTTTCTGGATTTAATTTATTGCCTCATATGTAGAGATAATTTGTTAAATGAAATACGCCATTCATTTCGAATGAATGGCGGTAAATCAGGCACGTGCAGTACGGCGCAGAGATAAAAAATCGAGCAGGCTGCCTAAAATAACGCCAGTCAGGCAAATGATGGCACCCGCTTGTAACAGGATTGTCGCCAGACTTTGCCAGGATGCCCATCCGGCACTGTCGATTATCAGCGTGAGCAGCCAGAGTACCAATAACACGCTGCCCGTCAGCATGCAACGTAACGCCCAGCGGTACGGGGCGGCGAAGTGAATGCGTGGCAGGAAAGCCTCTGTTTTTTGAGTGTATTCAAGAGTCTGCCGGCAAACTGCAAGCAGTAACAAGCCGGGTATAGCGGCCACAATCGAGAAAAGATAAAACCAAGGCCAGCCGTAAGCTTCAACGAACCATCCGGCAATCGGCCCGACATATACGCGTCCCACGGCAGACAATGCTGAAAGCAGCGCAAACTGGGTGGCAGAGAATGACCGATTACACAGTGTCATGAGCAACGCCACGAATGCAGCTGTCCCCATACCGCCACACAGGTTCTCAAAGAAAATCGCCGCGCCCATGGTGGTTAAATCTTTATCGGTAATGGCCAGGATCCAGTAACCGGCGTTGGAAACAGCCTGTAAAATCCCGAACAACATGAGTGCGCGGAACATGCTCAGACGCTGCATTAACATTCCGCCAAATAAGGCGCCGATAATCGTTGCCATCAGCCCGAGCGTTTTATTTACCAGCCCGACCTCCCCGGCATCAAAGCCAACGCCACGGATTAAAAATGTTGTACTCAGGCTACCTGCAAAGGCATCGCCCATTTTGTACATGACGATAAGCAGCAAAATCAGCCAGGCATTGTTGCGGCCGAAAAAATCTTTAAGCGGGGAGATAACAGCCATCTCAATACTGCGAGGCGCGGGTTGGGCGTTTTGAGGTTCCGGTGCTAACAGGGTAGCGAGAACGCCTATCAGCATCAGACCCGCCATCAGCCAGTACATATGCTGCCAGCCGAGATACCGGTCAGCCAGCCATAACGCCAGTCCCCCTGAGACCAGCATCGCCAGACGGTAACCCAGGACCGACACGGCGGCACCATTTCCGCGTTCTTCCGGTGGCAGTACATCGGTTTTATACGCGTCGAAAACGATGTCCTGCGACGCCGAGGCGAAGGCGATCAGTACGGCCAGCGCAGCCAGCCAGAATAAGTCTTTTGAGGGATCCATAAATCCCATCGCGAAAATCGCCAGGACCAACAGCAACTGCGTCAGGATCAGCCATCCTCGTCTGCGCCCGAGAAAAGAGGGGGTATAGCGATCCATCATCGGCGACCATAAGAATTTAAACACGTAGGCCTGACCTACCAGCGAAAAAATACCGATGGTTTTCAGGTCGACATTTTCGACCGTCATCCACGCTTGCAATGTGCCGGACGTCAGCGCCAGGGGTAAACCGGAAGCGAAGCCCAGAAGCAATAAAATGACCGTATTGCGTTGCGTGAAAATTTTAAAGTACTGACTGATCATGAAAATTGTGTTCCTGCGAACCGTTGAGAGAGTGGCGCACATGCATAATAAAGGAAGGGATACATTTCAGGAAAGATAATCGCTGGCTGTAAAAAGCATTCTGCCCGGACGAGCCGGGCAGAATTCATCATGTAAACTTCAGCTGAACTTAACGGGCGTTTGCTTTGATGAAGTCGCTGATGCTGGTATCTGACGCCATGTCACTGATGACATCGCCTAGTGTGGTGTTAACGGCATTGGTGATTTTTGCGTTAGTCGCAGACAGTGCACCCTGAACGTTATACGTCGAGCGGTAGTTTTTTACCTGCTTGCTGCCGTTTTTCGCCGTCGCGATGATAGAAATATCGGCTTTGGTGGTGATGTTATAACGCAGGTTCCCTTCCTGAACGTCAGCATACAGTTTGTTCACCACAATTTGCAGATCAACGGCACCGTCAGCACCGACCATGTAGCCCCGGGCAGTCATTTGCTTCTCCAGAGATTCCTGCAGCAGGAAGCGAAGATCACGTGACGGGGTCAGGGAAATCAGCTGACCATCGCGGTTCACTTTCGCCAGTGCCTGATCCTGACGCTGGTCAGCACCATTAATGCTGATAGTAATCCCCTGCAGGGTAGGATCCTGGGAAGGCAGAACAATTTTCGGGGAAACATCCAGCGTGTTAGTGCTGGTAGCGCAACCCGCCAGCATAAAGAGCGCCAGAACAGGGAAAATAATTTTCTTTAGCATGTGTATTTTCTCAATATTAATAAGGGAATAGTGCTCAAAAATTTGCCGACATCATAACATTGCCATTTGCCGGGGGAAGTCCCAACAATCCGGAAAAATGTGTTTTTCGCGTTTTTTTTCAGCAAAGTCACAGTAAAGCGGCGAACGGCTGATGTCATCCGTGGCTAAGCGGCACTTTATTTGACAGACTGAGCGGCATTTTTATCAATCCGCAGCAGAAATTTATTCTTCTGGTGTGCATAGAATCTGGAAAGCCGCCTATCATTATAAGAGGATAGGGGTACCAGACAGGCGCAGTTCTCTGCTGATGCGGTGTAAGGAGATTGCTATGATTCGTGAGCAAATAGAAGCAAAATTAGTTGAAGCATTCGAACCTGCGTTTCTGGAAGTGACTGACGAAAGCTATCGTCATAATGTCCCGGCAGGCTCTGAGAGCCATTTTAAAGTGGTCATGGTGTCCGATAAGTTTATCGGGGAGCGTTTCCTGGCGCGCCATCGAGCCATCTACGGGAAATTAACCGAGGAGCTGGCAGGCAGTGTACATGCGCTGGCTTTGCACACGTATACCTTGAAAGAATGGGAAGGCTTACAGGATACGGTACCGGCTTCACCGCCATGTCGTGGTGCGGGCACAATGGCCTGACAGTGGCGATCTGATTCACAAAAGGCATAAATATCGGCATTTGACACGGTAAAACTGGAACTTTCCTTGTCAGATGCGGTATTAGTAGGTGCGAATTTCAAGAAACGGCCTGCGGGCCGTTTTTGTTTTTCTTCTGACGGACTGACGGCAAGAGGTTTGTGCCTCTGAAATGACCGCATTTTTCGAAGGATCGAGTCCCGTGTGAGTTTCCCTCCCGCGCATCAGAGACCGTCCTCGACTCAATGCGTATGCGCCGCTATAATGTCGCGTCTAATTTTTCCGGAATGGTTTCGGACGCTCTCGAATACAGGGCTACGTTCTGATACAGAACTGTCCCGGTTCTTAGAAGTCGTTTTCAAGGTAAGTTTGCGCTCATCTTGAGAACGACTTCTGGAGTTGACCGAGCACTGTGATTTTTTTTTGAGGTAACAAGATGCAAGTTTCTGTTGAAACCACTCAAGGCCTTGGGCGCCGCGTAACGATTACTGTTCCTGCTGAAAGCATTGAAAAAGCAGTGAGCAGTGAACTGATCAACGTCTCTAAAAAAGTACGTATTGACGGCTTCCGTAAAGGCAAAGTACCCAGCCATATCATCGAACAGCGTTACGGCGCATCAGTACGTCAGGACGTACTGGGTGATCTGATGCAACGCAATTTCGTTGATGCGATCATCAAAGAAAAAATCAATCCAGCTGGCGCACCTAACTATATCCCGGGTGAGTACAAGCAGGGTGAAGACTTCAACTTCTCCGTAGAATTTGAAGTGTACCCGGAAGTTGAGCTGAAAGATCTGGAAAACATCGAAGTTGAAAAACCGGTTGTTGAAGTTAACGACGCTGATGTTGACACCATGCTGGAAACTCTGCGTAAGCAACAAGCGGACTGGAAAGAAACTGATGCTGCTGCCACTGCTGAAGACCGCGTAACTGTTGATTTCTCCGGTTCTATTGACGGTGAAGAATTCGAAGGCGGTAAAGCTTCTGATTTCGTACTGGCTATGGGCCAGGGCCGCATGATCCCAGGCTTCGAAGACGGTCTGGTTGGTCACAAAGCCGGTGAAGAATTCACTATTGACGTGAACTTCCCGGAAGATTACCACGCTGAAAACCTGAAAGGTAAAGCGGCTAAGTTTGCTATTACCCTGAAGAAAGTTGAACAACGTGAGCTGCCAGAGCTGACGCCAGAATTCATCAAACGTTTCGGCGTGGCTGATGGTTCTGTAGAAGGTCTGCGCGCTGAAGTGCGTAAAAACATGGAACGCGAGCTGAAAGGTGCTGTTCGTAACCGCATCAAAACTCAGGCAATTGACGGTCTGGTCAGCGCTAACGAAATCGACGTGCCATCTGCATTGATCGACGGTGAAGTGGATGTTCTGCGTCGTCAGGCTGCACAACGTTTTGGCGGCAACGAAAAACAAGCGCTGGAACTGCCACGCGAATTGTTCGAAGAGCAAGCTAAGCGTCGTGTCGTTGTCGGTTTGCTGCTGGGCGAAGTCATCAGCCAGCACGAACTGAAAGCTGATGAAGATCGCGTTAAAGCGCTGATCGAAGAAATGGCATCAGCGTACGAAGATCCACAAGAAGTGGTTGAGTTCTACAGCAAAAATAAAGAGCTGATGAACAACATGCGTAACGTCGCGCTGGAAGAACAAGCGGTCGAAACTCTGTTGTCTAAAGCGAAAGTGACCGAAAAGGCCACGACTTTTACTGAGCTGATGAACCAGACTCAACCTGCATAATTTTAATGCACATTGCTGAACCTGTTTACAGGTTTGCTTCCAAAGCCCGCAGTTTTTACTGCGGGCTTTTTATTTCCTGAAAATCAGGTATTTTTGTTTTTGACTGTTGTTTTTGCACTATATTTATCAATATAAGGCACAGCCGACGTAGAAACCGTTGACCGCCCCCCTCAGGATGGTTTTTTACGGAGCCTGGGGCGCGTCAAAAAAAGAAATGTCCCTGCAGGCTTGAAAAAGGGGGCAATTTCCCCCATTGATAAGAACTAACCCAGGTAAATTTGTACTTAAAATCTGACTGATAAACACCGTCAGGCGTGTAAATGGCGACTTGGCCGCTTGAGCATAGTCATGTGTGCCTATCTCAAGTAGAATTGATGTTAAATAGCGCCAAACAGAATCTATTAGGAGACGGTTATGTCATACAGTGGTGAAAGAGAGCAATTTGCACCAAACATGGCGTTGGTACCCATGGTGGTTGAGCAAACTTCACGGGGCGAGCGTTCATACGACATCTTCTCCCGTCTGCTTAAGGAACGTATTATCTTCCTGACCGGTCAGGTCGAAGACCATATGGCTAACCTGATTGTTGCCCAGATGCTATTCCTGGAAGCAGAAAGCCCGGAAAAAGACATTTATCTGTATATCAACTCACCGGGTGGCGTGATCACTGCCGGTATGTCGATTTATGACACCATGCAGTTTATCAAACCAGATGTCAGCACGATTTGTATGGGACAAGCATGTTCAATGGGTGCATTCCTGCTGACCGCCGGGGCTGAAGGCAAACGTTTTTGCCTGCCAAACTCACGGGTAATGATCCACCAGCCACTGGGTGGTTTCCAGGGTCAGGCAACAGATATCGAAATCCACGCTAAAGAAATCCTGAAAGTGAAATCTCGTATGAATGAACTGATGGCGAAACATACGGGAAAATCTCTTGAAGAAATAGAGCGTGACACTGAGCGTGATCGTTTCCTGTCCGCTGATGAGGCTGTACAGTACGGGTTAGTAGACTCCGTATTTACCCATCGCGCCTGACGGCTTATTTCTGCCGGGCTGATGGTCTATAGTTATACTCATACGGTCGTCTCAACGGCAGAGCTTGAGCCACTAAAGCTCTGCTGAAATGAGTCATAACAGGAATGAACAGACATCAGCCAAACAAACATGCGGCTGTTGTGTAATATAGTGGTGTCGTGGTGTTATTGTTACGCTGCGGGACTGATACCAGAGAAGAGGTTTACTGATGACAGATAAGCGCAAAGACGGTTCAGGAAAGCTGCTGTACTGCTCTTTTTGCGGCAAAAGCCAGCATGAAGTTCGTAAGCTGATTGCCGGGCCGTCAGTGTATATCTGCGATGAATGTGTCGATTTATGTAATGACATTATTCGCGAAGAGATCAAAGAAGTCGCGCCACACCGTGAACGCAGTGCACTACCGACGCCGCATGAAATCCGTCAGCACCTTGACGATTATGTTATCGGCCAGGAACCTGCGAAAAAAGTGCTGGCAGTGGCGGTCTATAATCACTACAAGCGCCTGCGTAATGGCGATACCAGCAACGGTATCGAATTAGGTAAGAGCAACATTCTGCTGATCGGGCCGACCGGTAGTGGTAAAACGCTGCTGGCTGAAACCCTGGCACGTTTCCTGGATGTGCCATTTACGATGGCCGATGCGACCACCCTGACCGAAGCCGGTTATGTGGGGGAAGACGTCGAAAATATCATTCAGAAACTGCTACAGAAATGCGATTACGATGTTCAGAAAGCGCAACGCGGTATTGTTTATATCGATGAAATCGACAAGATTTCCCGCAAATCGGACAACCCATCGATCACGCGTGACGTGTCCGGTGAAGGTGTTCAGCAGGCGCTGTTGAAACTGATTGAAGGCACGGTGGCTGCCGTTCCACCGCAAGGCGGACGCAAGCATCCACAGCAGGAATTCCTGCAGGTTGATACCTCGAAAATTCTGTTTATCTGTGGCGGTGCTTTTGCCGGCCTGGATAAAGTCATCGGACAGCGTATCAATACCAATACCGGTATCGGTTTCGGTGCCGAAGTGAAAGGCAAAGAGCAGAAAGCGACGGAAGGTCAGTTACTGGCTCAGGCAGAACCTGAAGATTTGATCAAATTTGGCCTGATCCCAGAGTTCATTGGCCGTCTGCCCGTGGTGGCGACCCTGAGTGAGCTGAATGAAGAAGCTCTGATTCAGATTCTGAAAGAGCCGAAAAATGCGCTGACTAAGCAATATCAGGCATTGTTCAATCTGGAAGGCGTTGAACTGGAATTCCGGGACGAAGCACTGACGGCGATCGCGAAAAAAGCCATGGTCCGTAAAACCGGGGCCCGCGGTCTGCGTTCCATTGTGGAAGCTGCATTGCTGGATACTATGTATGATCTGCCATCTCTCGAAGATGTCGAGAAAGTGGTTATTGATGAATCCGTGATTGCGGGTCAGTCAGAACCTCTGATGATTTATGGCAAACCAGAAGCGCAACAAGCATCTGGCGAATAATTAGCCAATCTATCCAGAGAGTTAGCCACGAAATGGGGGATTTTGTCCCCCATTTTTTTTTCGCACATTCTTATCGTTGAATGTCGGACATTCATCCCCATATACTCAGTTAACGACTTGCTGAAACCCGTCTGACTCGTGTTTCACGAGATTTCCTTAACCTGGCGGAAGCTAAACTAAGAGAGAGCTCTATGAACCCTGAGCGTTCTGAACGCATAGAAATCCCCGTATTGCCTCTGCGCGATGTGGTGGTTTATCCGCACATGGTGATCCCGTTGTTTGTTGGCAGGGAAAAATCGATACGATGCCTCGAAGCCGCAATGGATCACGACAAAAAAATCATGCTGGTGGCCCAGAAAGAAGCCTCAACAGATGAGCCGGGCGTTAACGATCTCTTCTCCGTGGGTACGGTTGCCTCAATATTACAAATGCTGAAGCTCCCGGACGGCACGGTCAAAGTGCTGGTGGAAGGGTTACAACGCGCGCGTATTACGACACTTTCTGACAGTGGCGAGCATTTTGCTGCCCAGGCGGAATACCTGGAATCTCCGGCTGTGGATGAACGCGAGCAGGAAGTTCTGGTGCGTACTGCGATTAATCAGTTTGAAGGTTACATCAAGCTGAACAAAAAGATCCCGCCGGAAGTGCTGACTTCGCTCAACAGCATTGAAGACGCTGCACGTCTGGCTGATACCATCGCTGCACATATGCCACTGAAACTCGCTGACAAACAATCTGTCTTGGAAATGTTTGATATCACCGAGCGTCTGGAATATCTGATGGCGATGATGGAATCGGAAATTGACCTGTTGCAGGTTGAGAAACGCATTCGCAATCGTGTCAAAAAACAGATGGAAAAAAGTCAGCGTGAGTACTATCTGAACGAGCAAATGAAAGCGATTCAGAAAGAACTCGGTGAAATGGATGACACACCTGACGAACACGAAGCGCTGAAACGCAAAATCGAAGCGGCCAAAATGCCGAAAGATGCGCGTGAAAAAACCGAAGCTGAGCTGCAAAAACTGAAAATGATGTCGCCGATGTCCGCCGAGGCCACGGTTGTCCGTGGTTATATCGACTGGATGCTTCAGGTGCCATGGAATGCCCGCAGCAAAGTTAAAAAGGACTTGCGCAAAGCACAGGAAGTTCTGGATACCGACCATTATGGTCTGGAGCGTGTCAAAGACCGCATTCTGGAATATCTCGCTGTGCAGAGTCGTGTCAGCAAAATTAAAGGGCCTATCCTCTGTCTGGTGGGGCCTCCGGGCGTGGGTAAAACCTCACTGGGTCAGTCAATCGCACGCGCGACTGGCCGTCAGTATGTGCGAATGGCGCTGGGTGGCGTACGTGATGAAGCGGAAATCCGCGGTCACCGTCGTACCTATATCGGTTCCATGCCGGGCAAACTGATCCAAAAAATGGCTAAAGTAGGGGTTAAAAACCCGCTGTTCCTGCTTGATGAGATCGACAAGATGTCATCGGATATGCGTGGCGATCCGGCCTCTGCCTTGCTGGAAGTCTTGGATCCGGAACAAAACGTGGCGTTCAACGATCACTATCTGGAAGTCGATTATGACCTGTCAGATGTGATGTTTGTGGCGACCTCTAACTCCATGAATATCCCGGCTCCGCTGCTGGACCGTATGGAAGTGATTCGTCTTTCCGGTTATACCGAAGACGAAAAATTGAACATCGCCAAACAGCATCTGTTACCGAAGCAGCTTGAACGCAATGCGCTTAAGCAGAACGAACTGACTGTGGATGACAGCGCAATCATCGGTATTATCCGTTTCTATACCCGTGAAGCGGGTGTACGTAGTCTGGAACGTGAGTTGTCGAAACTGTGCCGTAAAGCGGTTAAGCAATTGCTGATGGATAAAGACACCAAGCATATTGAAATCAACGGCGACAACCTGAAAGATTTCCTGGGTGTGCAGAAGGTCGATTATGGCCGTGCTGATACCGAAAACCGTGTAGGTCAGGTTACAGGTCTGGCGTGGACCGAAGTGGGTGGCGAACTGCTGACCATCGAAACGGCCTGCGTACCGGGCAAGGGTAAGCTGACTTATACCGGTTCTCTGGGGGAAGTCATGCAGGAATCTATTCAGGCCGCGCTGACGGTTGTCCGTTCACGTGCAGACAAACTGGGTATTAATCCTGACTTCTACGAAAAACGTGATATTCACGTTCACGTACCAGAAGGGGCAACGCCAAAAGACGGTCCGAGTGCGGGTATTGCTATGTGTACCGCGCTGGTGTCTTGTCTGACAGGCAACCCCGTTCGTGCAGATGTTGCGATGACCGGTGAAATCACGCTGCGTGGTCTGGTTCTGCCAATTGGTGGTCTGAAAGAAAAACTGCTGGCAGCCCATCGTGGCGGCATTAAAGTGGTTCTGATCCCGGACGACAATAAACGTGATCTGGAAGAAATTCCGGCAAACGTGCTGGCAGATCTTGAGATCCACCCGGTAAAACGCATTGATGATGTTCTGAACATTGCACTGCAAAATCCGGCCTACGGCGCATTGCCGGTGGCAGCAAAATAGTGACTTCAGCTTACACAGTTGAATAAAACTGAGGCTGGCAGGTGAAATCTCACTTGCCAGCTTTTTTTTGTGCCGTTAACTTAGTCAACGGTCATAGAGTTTCAGGCTGCTTTCAGTCGCTTGCATCGCTCTGACAAGATTGATATAACAGCAGCGCGGTCACGTCCGTAGGGAAAATGCGCCGTGATGAACGAATTTTAAGAGGGGATGATAAGAGTGAATAAGTCACAATTGATCGACAAAATTGCTGCAGGCGCTGATATTTCTAAAGCCGCAGCGGGACGTGTTTTAGATGCTGTTCTTGCATCTGTCACTGACACCCTGAAAGCTGGGGATGAAGTAGCTCTGGTTGGTTTTGGGACTTTCTCTGTGCGCGAACGTTCAGCACGTACTGGTCGTAACCCACAGACCGGTAAAGAAATCAGCATTGCAGCGGCTAAAGTGCCTGGCTTCCGTGCAGGTAAAGCGCTGAAAGATGCCGTTAACGGTTAATTACCCGCAGACTGACGTCGAAACTGTGTGAAGCGCATCACTGATGCTTTTTCATTCAGGTCTGGTTGTTAAACAATAACCTGACGTCATCGGGCTGGTAAGGTAAGATATAAGGCGCATCGAAAACGGTGCGCTTTTTTTATTACAGCGGAGTGTTGCCACACTATGATGGACAATTTACGCGCGGCCGCCAATCACGTCGTGCTCAAAATCATTCTGGCCCTGATTATTCTGTCCTTTATTTTGACAGGGGTGGGCAACTACCTGATCGGCGGTTCAGGCGACTATGCAGCGAAAGTGAATGGTCAGGAAATAGGACGTGCTCAGCTGGAACAGGCAGTTCAAAACCAGCGTAGCCGTTTGCAACAGCAGCTTGGAGATCAATTCTCTGCGCTTGCGGGCAGCGACGGTTATATGCAGCAATTACGCCAGGAATCCCTGAGCAATCTGATTGATGTCACTTTGCTGGATCAGTATTCCAAAAAATTAGGCATTACCGTCAGCGATCAGCAGATCAAAGACGCGATTATTGCCACCCCGCAATTCCAGACTGACGGGCGTTTCGACAACGCTAAATATCTGCAAAGCATCCAGGGTATGGGATACACCGCCGATAATTTTGCGCAGCTGATGAAACAACAACTCATCAGTCAGCAGCTGGAACAGGCCTATGGCCGGTCCGATTTCGTTCTGCCTGTGGAAAGCAAATCATTGGGTGAGCTGATTCTTCAGAGCCGTGATGTGCAGACTGCCACAGTGGATACCGATGCACTGGCAGCTAAACAGCAGGTCACTGATGCTGAATTGCAGGCATTCTACGATCAGAACAAGAACAACTTCCTCTCGCCTGAACAGGTGAAAGTCAGCTACATCGAAATGGATGCAGCGGCCATGCAGGGGAAAACAGATGTGTCGGATGCGGATATCAGCGCTTATTACGACCAGCATAAAAGCGAATTTGGTCAGCCTGAACGACGTCGCTACAGCGTTATTGTCCTGAAATCTCAGGCTGATGCTGATGCTGTGGCCGCCGAGCTGAAAAAAGGCACCGATTTCGCGGCGCTGGCTAAGTCTAAATCGACCGACACCCTGAGTGCCAAACAGGGGGGAGATCTGGGCTGGATGGAACCTGAAACCACGTTACCCGAATTTAAAAATGCCAATCTGACTACGAAAGGTCAGGTTTCCGGTGTGATTAAATCTGACAGCGGCTTCTTCATTCTGCGCCTTGATGATGTGACGCCTGAGCAGGTCAAACCGTTAGCTGACGTTCGCAACACGATTGCAGACAAGCTTAAACAAGAGAAATCACTGGATGCTTACTACGCGCTGCAACAGAAAGTCAGCGAAGCGGCAACCAATGACAACGAATCTCTGGCCTCAGCTGAAGAAGTTGCCGGTACGAAAGCGGTTCATACTGACTGGTTCACCCAAAATCAAATCCCGGCAGGTATTAATTTTAAACCTGTGGTACAGGCGATTTTCGACGGTGGCCTGATTGGTCAGGACGGTTCTCCGGGCAGTAACTCAGACATTATTACCGTTGATGGTGACCGGGCCTTTGTGGTTCGCGTGGATGCGCATAAAGCTGAAGGGGTCAAACCTTTCGCTGACGTGAAAGATCAGGTGACGACGCTGGTGAAGCGGCAGAAAGCACAGGATCAGGCGCGGATGGAAGGCGAGAAATTACTGACCGCGTTGAAAGATGGCAAAGGCGATGATGCCATGAAAGCTGCTGGCCTGACATTTGGCGCAGTCCAGAAAGTACAACGCAGCCAGCAACCTTCCGCATTCGAAGAAAACGTCTACGCGCTGCCTCATCCTCAGAAAGACAAGCCGGTTTATGGCCTGACTCAGGACGATAAAGGCAACAGCGTACTGGTCAAACTGAATGCGGTGACGCCAGGCACCCTTCCTGACGCCGATGCAGTACGTTTTAATCAGGAAATGCAACAGACCTCCTCGAATGTGACTTTTGATGCGCTACTGACCAACCTGCGCCAGGAAGCGAAAATTAAATACGGTTCTGCTGCACAAAACCAGTAAACGCCGCAAAGTTTTGCAACGCGTTGCAACAAACAAAAGGCCGCTTCCGCGGCCTTTTCCACATTTGAAAGTTGCCCATTGTCCGCTTTCTTTGCCTGATGCACTCTCTCCATGCTGTCAAACACATGGAGGATACAGCATGAAAAAATTAGGCATTACCTCACTTTCGTTAGCGCTGGCGCTGGGGCTTTCTACACTGCCTGTAATGTTGCAAGCCGCTCCCAATGCGACCAGTAGCGTGGCGACCACGGCACCGGCACCGGCGACGGCAGCCAGCAAAAACACTGGCCCGCAAGTGAAAAAGGAGCAAGTAGCCGTCACCGATGAAGGTACCGTAAGCATCAACACAGCGACGGCGGAAGAATTTGCCAGCGTGATGAACGGAGTCGGTATGAAAAAGGCGCAAGCCATTGTCAGTTATCGCGAAGAGCTGGGGAAATTTACGGATATTGAACAACTGCGTGAGGTGCCGGGGATCGGCGCCGCATTGTTTGAGCGTAACAGGGACCGTCTGAAATTGTGACGGATGTCGCGGCGGTGATCCCTTAACGGTTGCCGCCGTTTTCTTCTGCTAATCTCTAAAGACATCTGACCAGTTTGGTCGTATACCTCAGACGACTATCAGGAGTTTTTTAACGATTATGCATACGTTCATTAAAGTTCGCGGTTTTCACATTGATGTTTATCAACACGTAAATAATGCGCGTTATCTGGAGTTTCTTGAAACGGCGCGCTGGGAGTGGCTCGACAATCAGTCGGGTTTCCAGTGGATGAGCCAAAACAAGATTGCTTTCATTGTGGTGAATATCAACATCAACTACCGAAAACCGGCCGTACTGGGCGACGTTCTGCGTATAGACAGCAGCTTGCAGCAACTGAACGGACGCAGCGGTGTTCTCGAGCAGGTTGTTACCTGTGAAGGTGAAGTGGTTGCGGATGCGACGCTGACGTTCGTATGTATCGATTTGCGCACGCAAAAAGCGCTGCCGCTGGAAGGGGAATTGCTCGAACGGTTACGTGAACTGGAACTGGAAAACGATTAACCTTTTCGCTTTATACAAAATAACTGCCGTGTGGAAAGAACAAACAGACGGGCGGTTTGTAAGCCGCCCGTTACCGAAAGTCAGTCACTGCAACACCACAACCCTAATACTAGCGCAGCCCGGTTTTATTCTTCATGTTACTCATCACGCCCGCTTGATCCTGCATGTACTGTTGCAAGCCATTGGCGCGCAAATGGCATGCTGCACACTCACCGCAGCCATCACCGGCAATGCCGTTGTAGCAGGTTAACGTTTTATGGCGAACCAGATCCAGTTGCTGATAATAATCAGCCAGTGCCCAGGTTTCGGCTTTATTAAGCCACATTAACGGAGTCTCGAAGCGAACATCGCGTGCCAGACCCAGTGAGACGGCGGCATTCAGCGCCTTAACAAATTCATCGCGACAATCAGGATAACCGGAGAAGTCAGTTTCACACACACCGGTGATCACCGCTTCTGCCTGGATCTGATAGGCATAAATGGCTGCCAGTGTCAGAAATAGGATGTTCCGGCCGGGAACGAATGTACTCGGCAGGCCGCCGTTACTTTCATCATTAAAGTTTGGCACCGGAATATTATCGCGGGTCAGGCTGCTGACAGCCAGTTCGTTTAACAAACCGACATCCAGCAGTTTGTGGGCACGAGCACCCAGTTCCACAGACAGTTTTTGTGCGATCTCGATTTCTGCACGATGACGCTGACCATAATCGAAAGTAACGCAGTGGACTTCGTCATATTGCTGCAGAGCCTGAATCAGGCAGGTTGTTGAATCTTGTCCGCCGCTAAAAACCACCACTGCTCTTTTCATTAAGATTACCTGTTGTTAAAACCATTATCTAAAACCTACTGCGCACCGGGCAGTAAAATTGCCCTAATGTTACTTTCCTTTCCCTTCAGAGTGTAGTGAAACAGCTCCTTCAGGTACTTTCCGTTGGCAGTGGCGGCGGAACCCATGCCTGACAAAAATCGAACCAGCCCCATGCGGTGAGTTGCACTCCGCTGATGCGCGGTGGTGCGCTGACCTGATACTGATAGTTAAACAATGGCGTGACGATGGCTGATTGCATCCACTGAAAAAAATGATCGCGCAGTTCGTCCGAGCGATGATTTTCCAGCGGAATTTGCTGGATAGCGCTAAGGCGTTGTTGCTGGCGGCCATAATCTTCTTCACGCAGAATTCCTGGCCAGAGCGGATCTTGCTGTAACCAGTTTTCCAGTGATGCATCAGGGGATTCGCCAATCAGGCGATCACCGAGAAGCAGGTCAGCCGAGTCCAGCCGTGCATCATCTTCCCATAGTCGCCCGGCATGATACTTAATCTCCAGTGCACAACCTTCTTCCGCCAGCTTTTTCCGGAGCGCCTTCGCCACCAGCTCGAATTCAACCGGCGGGTGAAACAGTAATGTCAGTTTTGCAGGCAGCGGAACATCCGCATCATCGTGCAAAGGTATTGGCCAGCCAGGCAACATTTCCTTGCTGGCTTTCACCAGATCATGATCGATAGGTAAATTATCCAGCATGCCGCTGCGCTGAATAATACGGACGATTTTACGTGCCTGAGCCTCATTTAACACACCACGTTTAAGATTGGCAGCGATGTAGCAAAATCCCAGGCTGGTACTGCGTCTGACGGGTTTCACACGCGATAATTCATCCTGTTCCCCCAAAATGATCCGCACAGGATGCTGGCAACTGACGTTGCTCTTCTGCGCAAACAGTTGCGGCGTGATCCAAAATTCGATAGCTGCCAGATAAGGGTGCTGCAAGGCGTACAACGTATGTTGTTCCAGCCTGAGAAGTTCGGGCGAAAAGGTAGTCAGGCGAAAAGGGCCTGCACCGATATGCGGGTTATCAGGATGCGATAACAAGCAGTTCAGGTCGGCAAACCGGTGCGCCAGCCAGTAATCAGGTTTATCGAGTTCAAACTGCAGGCACAGTGCGTGCGGCTGTGACAATTTGCTCACGGATGCCAGATTATGTTTACCGCGCGGCGAATTTCTCAGTTGTTCAAAACGCGCCATCAATTGCGCCGTTTTAAGGGGTTCACCGTTATGCCAGAACAACTGGCTGCGCAGGAAAAACTGCCAGGTTTTGCCGTTATTACTGATTTGCCAGTGATGAGCAAGATCGGGCTGAGGGGTTGAATTTCCCGGAATAAAACGTGTCAGCCCTGCATGAATAGTATGGGCAAGATGCTGCTCAGCGCGACCGGTCAGTGTCAATGGATCCAGCGGCTGGAGAGGGCGATAGTAAGGAATGCGCAGTGTGGGCGCATCCTCCTGCCATTGTCCGCCCAAATGCGGTGCGAGCAATGCATTGAGATGGCTCGGATCCAACTGACTAAGTTGCAATGCGGCCGAATGTTCGCCATTTTTCAGCAGTGCCTGCAGATAGGCTCCCCGCAGATCTTCAGGTGTTCTCAGGCAACAGAGCGAGGCGCGTTTCCCGCGGCCGGCTTGCGATTGCCAGTCAATCCAGCCCGCATCCTGAAAATGTGCCAACAGTGTACGGGTATGCCGTTCACTGCAGCAGAATACCTCTGCCAGTTCTGCCACGGTAAACTGAACCGGATGTTGTCCGGTCTTCAGGTATAAACGCTGGAACTGATTTAGCCGGTTTTGCAGGCGCACGATAAACAGGAAGCCTTATTTTTTCAGATTAAATAATCTGCTCAGCCTATCGCACCTATGATGCCCTGGCTTGCAGTGAAGAGCCAAAGTGTGAACTAAAACCGGAACAGTATTCACAAACTGTTCACTATTAGTTCCGCAAATCGCAGTCCATACTTTGACGGTGAAAATCATTCCCTTTCTGAGAGAAAATATGTTCCGTTTAGCTGCATTTGATATGGATGGCACACTGCTTTTACCTGATCACACGCTGGGCGAAAAAACGCTGGCGACGCTACGACAGCTGGCCGAAAAGCCAATAAAACTGACGTTTGCGACTGGCCGTCATTATCTCGAAATGAAAGATATTCTGGCGAATATCGGGCTTGAAGGTTTTCTGATCACCGGAAACGGCACGCGCATTCATGACTTATCCGGGCACCGGCTGCATGCCAGTGACTTGTCCGAAGATTGTGCGCATGAGCTTTTACATACGCAATGGGACACGCCTGCCAGCTTGCATGTATTCCGTGATGACGGTTGGTTTACTGCTCTGGATGATCCGGATTTACTGATCCCGCATCAGTTCAGCGGCTTTCGCTACCAGTTACAGGATCTGCGTTTATTACCTGACTCCGGCAACAGCAAAGTTTGTTTCTGCGCACCGCACGAAACCCTGCTGGCGCTGGTACCGCAACTTGAAGCGCATTTCGGCCCGCGCCTTGACCTGTGTTTTTCAGCGGCAGACTGTCTGGATGTGCAGCCAGCCGGGAGCAATAAAGGCAGCGCTCTGGCGCTTCTTACTGCTGGTCTGGGTATCGATATGTCAGAATGCATGGCATTCGGCGATGCCATGAACGACAAGGAAATGCTGGAAAGTGTCGGGATGGGGCTGATCATGGGTAACGCCTTGCCTGTGCTGAAGGAACGAGCCTCTCATTTACAAATTATCGGACATTGCCGTAATCAGGCTGTGTCTCACTTTTTGCAACACTGGCTGCAGACTCCACACCTCACCTATTCCCCCGAATAATAAGGTATTGCAGCAAGCCGGGTTCACTTTAACTGTCCCGGCTTTTTTCCGTCATACTTCAAGCTGCAAAGGCGTTGGCTGCGTTTGCTCACCCGAATCATTTACTGATGTATGTTCATTGGGATTCACACATTTGCCGCCTGCCTGCAACGCGAATTATTTTTGATAAATATTAGTTAAGTCCTTCCAGTTGTGCCGCATAAACCGAAATATCACCGATATTATTCTCTACCCAGTGATTATCAAAATAGGTATTAAGATAACGTTCGCCGCTGTCGCAAAGCAGGGTAACGATCGAACCGGTTTCGCCTTTCTCTCGCATGTGTTTTGCCAGTTGCAATACTCCCCACATATTGGTGCCAGTCGAGCCGCCGACTTTTCTCCCCAGTACCTGCTCAAGCCAGCGGACGGCAGCAATGCTTGCGGCATCAGGCACTCGCATCATGCTGTCAATGACGTCAGGAATAAATGAGGGTTCGGCACGCGGGCGCCCAATACCTTCAATGCGACTGCTGCATTGTGCATTAACGCTGGCGTCACGTTGCTGAAAATAATCGTAAAAGACAGAGTTTTCCGGATCCACCACCACCAGTTCGGTATCGTGCCCCCGATAACGGATGTAGCGGCCAAGTGTTGCGGACGTTCCGCCGGTGCCGGCGCTCATTACCAGATAACGCGGCACCGGATGTGGTTCGCAGGACATCTGACGAAAAATACTGTCTGCAATATTATTGTTGCCGCGCCAGTCAGTGGCCCGCTCCGCGTAGGTAAACTGATCCATGTAATGGCCGTTCAGTTCTTTCGCGAGCTGCTCCGAGGCAGCATAAATCTGACCGGAGTTTTCGACAAAATGACAGCGGCCGCCATAAAACTCAATTTGTTGAATTTTGCGCGGGGCGGTACAGGCGGGCATCACGGCAATAAAGGGCAGGCCCAGAAGACGCGCGAAATAGGCTTCGGAGATGGCGGTACTGCCCGAAGATGCTTCAATAATCGGTGTATTCTCGCGGATCCAGCCATTACACAGGCCATATAAAAATAATGAGCGAGCCAGACGGTGCTTCAGGCTGCCGGAAGGGTGCGTGCTTTCATCCTTCAGATACAACGAAATTCCGGGAAAATCATTCAGTGCGAGACGGATTAAATGTGTGTCGGCTGAACGCTGATAATCGGCGTCGATTTCTCTGATGGCGTGATTGACCCAGGAATTACGCATGTTGCAGGCTCGTAAGTAAGTTTTGATAAGATAAAGAATAACGTAATCATTAGAGAAATAAGTTACTCTTTTTGCCATGAATACCCTTATTGAGAGAAAATATTTCTCCGGGAGAGCGAGATGATAGATAAAACTGACCGCGCACTTTTATCGTTGCTACAGAAGGATTGCACCCTTTCTCTCAACACACTGGCGGAGGCCGTCAATCTCACGACCACCCCTTGCTGGAAAAGAATAAAGCGTCTTGAAGATGAAGGGATTATTTGCGGGAAAGTGGCGTTGCTCGATGGTGAGAAACTGGGGCTGAGCCTGACGGCATTTGTGCTGATTAAGACGCAGCATCACAACAGCGAGTGGTATCAGCGATTTGTTCAGCAAGTCGAAGCGTTTCCGGAGGTGCTGGGTTTTTACCGGATGGCGGGCGAATACGATTACCTGCTGCAGGTTCAGGTCTCCGATATGAAAAGCTACGATAACTTTTACAAGCGACTTGTGAATGGCATTCCAGGACTGAACGATGTGACCTCAAGTTTTGCGATGGAGCGCATAAAATCGACCACTGCATTGCCGATTTAATGCAAAAGTTGCAGTAAAAAGTTTCATCAGAAACACTTGTTAACTCTGGTATCCTTGTCGGCCTGAAGAGGAAACGGGGAGTTCGGCTGCCGGTTTAACTCAATAAAATCATTATTATTTGTATGGAAAATGCTGCGTGAGATTGTTTGCACAACTGGGCTGGTACTTCCGGCGTGAATGGCGCCGGTATCTGGGAGCCGTCGCCTTACTGGTCATTATCGCCGTTCTGCAATTACTGCCGCCAAAACTGGTGGGGGTCATTATCGATGGTGTTACGTCAAAACAAATGTCTTACAGCATGCTTTTTGCGTGGCTTGGCCTGATGCTGGGTACGGCTGTTGTGGTCTACCTGCTGCGTTATGTCTGGCGTGTGCTGCTCTTTGGCGCGTCTTATCAGCTTGCAGTTGAACTGCGGCAGGACTTTTTTCGTCAGCTGAGTCGCCAGCATCCTGCTTTTTATCTGCGCCATCGCACGGGCGATTTAATTGCACGTGCTACGAATGACGTCGACCGTGTGGTGTTCGCTGCGGGGGAGGGCGTACTGACGCTGGTGGATTCTCTGGTCATGGGGTTGGCGGTACTTATCGTTATGGCAACCCAGATCAGCTGGGAACTGACATTACTCTCGCTGGTGCCGATGCCGGTGATGGCCATCATCATCAAGCGCTATGGCGACCAACTTCATTCCCGCTTCAAGACTGCACAAGCTGCGTTTTCCTCGCTTAACGATCAGGCGCAGGAAAGCCTGACCAGTATCCGCATGATCAAAGCTTTTGGCCTGGAGAATCATCAGTCATCGCAGTTTGCTGAAGTGGCTGCGGATACCGGTGCAAAAAATATGCGTGTCGCGCGCGTTGATGCCCGCTTTGATCCGACCATTTATGTTTCTATCGGCATGGCGAATCTGCTGGCCATCGGCGGCGGTAGCTGGATGGTCGTTAATGGTCACCTGACGCTGGGTGAACTCACCAGCTTTGTCATGTACCTTGGCCTGATGATCTGGCCGATGCTTGCGCTCGCCTGGATGTTTAACATCGTCGAACGTGGCAGTGCGGCCTACAGTCGTATTCGTAGCCTGTTGCAGGAAGCCCCCTCTGTTGTGGATGGCATCATCCCCCTACCGGCAGAGCGTGCGGTGCTGGAAGCCCGCATCACTGATTTCCATTATCCGGAAAATAGCCACGCTGCGTTAACGTCGGTCAATTTTTCCCTGCAACCTGGGCAAATGCTGGGGCTATGCGGTCCGACAGGTTCCGGTAAAAGCACGCTGTTGGCACTCCTTCAGCGCCAGTTCGATGTCACTGACGGGGATGTGCGTTATCACGGATTATCCCTTAAAGAAATTCAGCTTGATGACTGGCGTGCCCGTCTGGCTGTTGTCAGCCAAACGCCTTTCCTGTTTTCAGACACTGTCGCGCAGAATATCGCGCTCGGAAGACCTGATGCCACGCAGGAAGAGATTGAAGAAGCCGCGCGTCTCGCCAGCGTTCATGACGATATTCTGCGATTGCCTCAGGGATATGACACTGAAGTCGGCGAGCGTGGCGTCATGCTTTCCGGTGGTCAGAAGCAGCGTATTTCGATTGCACGTGCACTGCTCCTCAAAGCTGAAATTCTGATCCTTGATGATGCTTTATCCGCCGTTGATGGCCGGACAGAGCACCAGATCCTGCACAATCTTCGCCAGTGGGGCAGTGACCGTACGGTGATCATCAGTGCTCATCGTCTTTCAGCACTGACCGAAGCCAGTGAAATTTTGGTGTTCAGTCAGGGGAGTATTTCACAGCGTGGCAATCATGATCAGCTTGCTGCAGAACCCGGCTGGTACCGCGATATGTTCCGTTATCAGCAATTAGAAGCCGCGCTGGATGATGTGCCGCAGGAAAAGGAGCCGGAACACCGTGGCTGAACAAAAAATAATTAAAATTCAGAAGCTTTGGCCAACGCTAAAGCGCCTGTTAAAATACGGAAAACCCTACACTACACCGCTGTCTTATGCGGTGCTGATGCTATGGATTGCCGCTGCAGCGGAAGTGACCGGCCCTATCTTAATCAGCTTCTTTATTGATCATTACGTGGCTAAAGGTGAGATGCCGTGGGGGAAGGTTAGTTTGCTCGCGTTAAGCTTTCTTTTCCTGCAATTCCTGGCGGCAAGCCTGCATTATTTTCAGGCACTGTTGTTCAACCGTGCTGCGGTGGGTGTCGTTCAGCGCCTGCGCACCGAAGTTATGGATGCTGCACTACGGCAGCCGCTGAGTGCATTCGATACTCAACCTGTAGGTCAGCTGATTTCCCGCGTGACAAACGACACGGAAGTTATCCGTGATTTGTATGTGACTGTGGTATCGACAGTCTTGCGCAGTATTGCCCTGATTGGGGCAATGCTGGTGGCGATGTTCAGTCTCGACTGGCGTCTGGCATCGGTGGCGATTTGTATCTTCCCGGCCGTGTTTGTTGTTATGGGGTTGTACCAGATTTACAGTACGCCGGTGGTGCGCAAAGTACGTGCTTACCTGGCGGATATTAATGATGGTTTCAATGAAGTCATCAACGGTATGAATGTCATTCAGCAGTTCCGCCAGCAGAAAAGATTCGGGGAACGGCTTGCCCGCGCCAGTCAGTCGCACTATATGGCCCGTATGCAAACGCTGCGGTTGGAAGGATTCCTGTTGCGTCCTTTGCTCAGTTTATTCTCCTCGTTAATTTTATGTGGTCTGCTCATTCTCTTTGGATTCAGCGCAGAGGGCTCTGTAGGCGTTGGTGTTTTATACGCCTTCATTAATTATCTCGGACGGCTCAACGAGCCTCTGATTGAACTGACCTCACAGCAATCGATTATGCAGCAGGCAGTGGTTGCCGGTGAGCGTATCTTTGATTTGATGGACAGGACGCAGCAGCAGTATGGACCCGATGATAAATTGCTGACCAGCGGTGAGATTGATATCAAAGACGTCAGCTTTGCTTATCTGCCGGATAAATGGGTGCTGGAAAACATTTCTTTGCACGTCCCATCACGCGGATTTGTCGCGTTGGTCGGGCATACCGGCAGCGGTAAAAGCACGCTGGCAAATCTGCTGATGGGCTATTATCCGCTAAACAAAGGTGAGATCCGGGTTGACGGGCGTAACCTCGCCGATTTATCGCACACCAGCCTGCGTAAAGGTATTGCGATGGTGCAACAGGATCCGGTCGTTCTGGCAGAGTCCGTATTTGCCAATGTCACGTTAGGCCGTGATATTGATGAAGCACAGGTTTGGCATGCGCTGGACATTGTCCAGCTCTCACCGCTGGTGCGCGAAATGCCCGAAGGTATCAATACGCGTCTGGGAGAACAGGGCAATAATCTTTCTGTCGGGCAGAAGCAATTACTGGCGATGGCGCGCGTTTTGGTGCAGGCACCGGAAATTCTGATCCTTGACGAGGCAACGGCCAATATTGACTCCGGCACAGAGCAGGCAATTCAGCGCGCATTACGGGCTATCCGTCAGCAGACTACACTTGTGGTTATTGCACACCGGCTTTCAACGATCGTAGATGCCGATAATATTTTGGTATTGCACCGCGGACAAGCCGTTGAGCAGGGTAATCACTTGCAGCTGCTGGCAGAAAAAGGCCGGTATTATCAGATGTATCAGTTGCAACTTGCCGGGCAGCAATTGGCTTCTGCCGGACAGATTACACCTGCAACAGAAAACGCATAATCTTATGCCGGTGCCGTCTCTCCGCGGTACCGGCTATCTTTTTCCCCCGGTTTTCTTTTCCCGTTTTTAGCTTTCCCCGCACTGTATTCATGCAGGCAAAACCTTTTTATCAATCCGGATGCACTAAAAAGCAGCGATGAGCACTTAAATGGTGCGAGCGCTGCTGTGCTGAATAGGATTTGGCAACTGTGCGCAGGGTCACGATTATTCTGAAAATGCCGTATTACGTGGGAATTGCATGAATCTGTGACCAATTTCAACTCTGGCACATCCTTTGCTTTATTCAATCCGTATCGGGCGTGAGTCCTCTCACGGCAGGCCCTTAATTCGAGGAGTGGCACAATGAAGCTGGTTACTGTGGTGATCAAACCTTTTAAGCTGGAAGACGTGCGTGAAGCGCTGTCTGCTGTTGGAATTCAGGGGCTGACCGTAACGGAAGTTAAAGGTTTTGGCCGTCAGAAAGGTCATGCAGAACTTTACCGTGGCGCGGAATACAGCGTGAACTTCCTACCAAAAGTAAAAATCGACATTGCTATCGCTGACGATCAGCTTGATGAAGTGATCGACGTGATCAGCAAAGCGGCCTACACCGGCAAGATCGGTGATGGCAAAATTTTCGTTGCTGAGTTGCAACGTGTTATCCGTATTCGTACCGGTGAAACCGACGAAGCAGCACTGTGATTTCAGGTTCTTTTCTCTCACACCAATCGGTTTGAGATAAATCAGATTAGAAAAAACAGTTTTGAGAAACAGGGGTGGGTTAATAATGAAAAAACTTTTATCCATGATGGGGCTTGGTGCAGTGGCTTTGCTGCCTTCGCTGGCCATGGCGGCAGCACCAGCAGCGGCAAACGGCGCTGATAATGCCTTTATGATGATTTGTACTGCGCTGGTATTGTTCATGACCGTACCTGGCGTAGCGTTGTTCTACGGCGGCTTACTGCGTTCGAAAAACGTTTTGTCCATGCTGACTCAGGTTATTGTCACCTTTGCTCTGGTCTGCGTTCTGTGGATCCTCTACGGCTACAGCCTTGCTTTCAGCGAAGGTAATGCGTTCTTCGGGGGGTTCAGCAACGTCATGATGAAAGGCATTGGACTGGATTCTGTGACGGGCACCTTCTCGCAGATGATTCATGTTGCATTCCAGTGCTCATTTGCCTGTATCACGGTGGCGCTGATCGTGGGCGGTATCGCTGAGCGTGTACGTTTTTCAGCGGTTCTGATTTTCACGGTGATCTGGCTGACTTTCTCTTACATCCCGATGGCTCATATGGTGTGGGCAGGCGGTTTCCTGGCTGCTGATGGTGCGCTGGACTTTGCCGGTGGTACTGTTGTCCACATTAACGCCGCAATTGCAGGCCTGGTGGGAGCGTATCTGCTCGGTAAACGTGCCGGTTTTGGTAAGGAAGCTTTCAAACCACACAACCTGCCAATGGTCTTCACGGGTGCCTCAATCCTCTACGTGGGCTGGTTCGGCTTCAACGCGGGTTCAGCAAGTGCCGCAAGCTCTGTTGCCGCACTGGCTTTCCTGAACACGGTAATTGCTACCGCTGGCGCAATCCTGTCCTGGACGCTGGTTGAGTGGATGGTACGTGGTAAGCCTTCACTGCTGGGCGCAAGCTCTGGTGCTATCGCGGGTCTGGTCGCTATCACGCCGGCATGTGGTACGGTGGGCGTTGGCGGTGCTTTGATCATCGGTCTGGTCGGTGGTATCACTGGCCTGTGGGGTGTGGTTACCCTGAAAAAATGGCTGCGTGTTGATGACACCTGTGACGTATTCGGTGTTCACGGCGTGTGCGGTATCGTAGGTTGCCTGCTGACTGGCGTGTTCACTTCCAGTTCCCTGGGCGGCGTAGGTTATGCAGAAGGTGTGACCATGAGCCATCAGGTGTGGGTGCAGTTCTTCAGCGTATGCGTGACCTTGGTGTGGTCCGGTGTTGTGGCCTTCATCGGTTACAAAGTGGCTGACATGATTGTAGGTCTGCGTGTTCCTGAAGAGCAGGAACGTGAAGGTCTGGATGTTAACAGCCACGGTGAAAATGCTTACAACCAATAAGCCAGTAGTAATCTGATTTCAAAGAAAGTAGTGCGCTAACTCTCTCATTAAGCAGTACAGAACAATAAAATAATGATGATATGCAAAAGGGGCGATAGTGATATCGCCCCTTTTTAATGCGCCATTTTCACAGGACGTTTTTTAATAAAGATTATTCAGGCTTTCTCTGACGAATAACGCCTTCCTGGACCGTAGAGGCGACCAGAACGCCATCGCGGGTATAAAACTGCCCACGCACAAAACCGCGCGCACCGGAAGCAGAAGTACTTTCAACGGCATACAGCAACCAGTCATCCATGCGGAACGGACGGTGGAACCACATCGAATGGTCGATGGTCGCGACCTGCATTCCCGGTTCAAGGAAGCCAATGCCATGAGGTTGCAGCGCCGTAGGCAGGAAATTGAAGTCAGATGCATAGCCCAGCAAATACTGATGAATTCGCAAATCATCTGGCATCTCACCGTTGGCCCGGAACCACACGGCACGGTTAGGTTCTTCGACGCTTCCTTTCAGCGGGTTATGAAACTTCACCGGACGCATTTCAATAGGCTTATGGCCGATAAATTTTTCGCGGAATTTTTCCGGTATCAGATGCGCCAGGTTTTTAGCAATATCGGATTCTGATACCAGCGTTTCCGGTGGTGGTACATCCGGCATGGTGTTCTGATGCTCAAAGCCACTTTCCTGGCTCTGAAACGACGCTGTCATATAGAAAATCGGTTTTCCATGCTGTACGGCTTTTACACGGCGTGCACTGAAGCTGTTGCCATCGCGCAGGATTTCCACGTCATAGATGATGGGCTTACTACTGTCGCCTGGGCGCAAAAAATAGCTGTGGAAAGAATGGATACCCCGCTCCGCCGGGACAGTCTGCTTGGCGGCATACAATGCCTGTCCGACCACCTGACCGCCAAAGACCTGACGTAAACCTAAATCTTCACTTTGGCCACGGAACAACCCTTCTTCAATTTTTTCCAGATCGAGCAGATCCAGCAGATTTTTTAATGCCTGACTCATAGTGGCCTCATGAAAGTAACCAGAGAAATCGACCTCAGTTGTTAGGGGTAATGCAGGCAGGAATCTTCTGAAATACGCCTTCACCGACAGGTCTAACCTGTTAATCATAGTGGATCTTCCGTTTTGCCAGAAGATCTGTTTGGCCGTTAACAGGAAAACCTCAGATTCTTGTGCCATGATTAATAGGTAAGCTGGTTAAAGTCACTACATTCATCGTCGGCGCTTATTACGGCTTGTCGACAAGCGACTATAAAAAGGGAGTACGATCAATGAAACTTTGGCAGATAGTAGGTGGAACCGCGCTGTCTCTGACTCTTGCCGGATGTGCACAGCATCATGAGGCACCAGCGCAGCAACCTCCTGTGAATACGGCGGCCAGTCCGGTCACTCAACCTGCGATCACCGGCCCGAATGTATCGGGTAGTGTGTTCATCAATCAGCGTGTTGCTTTGCCACCGGATGCTGTCCTGACGGTGACATTGTCTGATGCTTCGGTGGCGGATGCGCCATCCCGGGTGATTTCGCAAAAAGTAGCAAGAACGCAAGGGAAACAGGCTCCGTTTACCTTCATCCTGCCATATAACCCGCAGGAAATTGCTCCTGACGCCCGTATTCTTCTGAGTGCAGCGGTAACCATCAATGGTCAGATGACCTTCATCACTGATTCCATTAAAGAAGTGATTAACCATGGTCAGGGTACACGTGCTGATCTGCAACTTGTCCCTGTTGTCGCCGTACCTGTCGCGACTAAACCGAGCACTTTGGGGCCAATGAGCAACCCGTCAAATCCGGGGCTGGGCACATCACCCGCACCGGTAAGTTCGGCACCCGCGCAACCCATGACTTATTGATTCATGACTTGTGATGGCTAAGCACCGCTCCGGCGGTGCTTATCTGTAAGATGGTTTAGTGAACGCAACATCACCATTTCCAGCCATATTTCTCTAAATCCACTTTGCCTTGCTTAAAGGTAATGCCTTCTGCCAGCAGTGCCTGACGTTGACGCTTAAAGTCTTCGCCCTGCAGGGATATTTCGCCGTGCCGGTTAATCACCCGATGCCAGGGAAGGGTGCTGCCTTCCGGCAGCTTCTTGAGTACGCCGCCGACCTGCCGCGCTGCACGCGGTGAACCGGCCAGTTGTGCGACGTTACCGTAAGTTGTAACTTGCCCGACCGGAATGGCGGCGATAATCTGAAATACGCGCTGGCGAAAGTTATCGGGTTCCGACATGACATCCTCCTCGGTGATTTGCGCCAGTATGACGCAAAAATTAAGGCATTGTTGGCTCTGATTTAGGCATATCGTTTAAGAAAACAACGGTTGTCGGCGGTTAACTTGCTTTTGCTTCGGGCATCGCAGATAATGCCCGTCGCTTCAATTCTCTTAGCAGAGAAATGAAGCCGACAACGTCAATGGGGGCCCTGTTGGTTCTCCCGCAACGCTAACTTGTCAACTTGGTCAGGTCCGGAAGGAAGCAGCCATGGCAGGTGTCGTGTGTGCCGGGATGTAGCTGGCAGGGCCTCCACCATTTCAGGTGTCTACCGATTCTTCTTATCTTCCTCATTTCTTCTTAAACATCTGTAAAGCCAGGCTGCGCCCGTAAAAAAGGGCACGTTTTCACGCACCCTCTGTTTGATTCGTTAGGGTCAGTGATGTACCAGCGTCGCAAAATAATAGACCAGCGGGATCGCCAGAATATAAAGGCTCACCGGTACCTCACGTGCCTTGCCGGCAACGACCTTAATGCTGACGTAAAACAGCAATCCGCCGGCGATACCTGTACCGAAGCTGTTGGAAATCAGCGTAATCATCACCATCATCAGTACTGGCAGCGCGTCGGTAAAATTCGCTAAGTCCACTTTTCGTAAATTACTGAACATGTTCAGGCCAATCAGAATCAGCGCCGGAGCGGTCGCCTCTTTCGGGATCATCAGCGCAATGGGGGTAAATAACAGCATCAGCAGAAACATCATGGCTGCAGCCAGCGCGGTCAGGCCAGTTTTTCCGCCTGCTTCAGCCGCTGCAGAGGACTCGATCAGTGCGGTGGCGGCAGGAATACCGACGATCGGGCCCAGCGCCGCCGCAATGGAATCCACCATGAAAGGCCGGTTGATATGTTTCATATTGCCGCGCTCATCGAGCAACCCGGCTTCACCGCCAACAGCCAGTGTGGTGCCCATTGTCGAGAAGAATTCTGAGGCGAAAAAGATAAACAGGAATGGCAGGAAGGCGATGTTGATGGCACCGGTAAGATCGACTTTGCCCAGCAGCGGAGCCACAGAATGTGGTACAGAGATCCATTGTTCAGGTAAATGTGTTACACCAAACGGTATGCCAGCCACCGTCGCCAGCAAAATGGCCCACAAAATAGCACCGGGTACTTTTCGGGCCTGTAAGCCCACGGCGACCAGCAGACCAAGAAGCGCGATTAAGGCACCCGGCGCGGTAAAATCTCCTAAAGCCAGTGCATGCGTTTTGGCATTTGCCATGACCAGTCCGGCATTGCGGAAGCCGAGCAGGGCGACAAAAATGCCAATAGAAGCGGTCAGTCCAAGTTTGATCGACTGCGGAACAGAACGGGTGACCACTTCACGCAAACCAAACACTGTCATCACGAAAAATAAAACCCCCGACCAGCATGCAATACCCAGTGCGACGGGCCAGGTAATGCCGTCGCCCGCCAGCGTAATACCCACCAGTACCGAGCCGCCAATGCCAGGCCCGACCATAAAAGGCAGGTTGGCGTAAAAGGCCATCAGCAGAGAACCCAGCACAAACACCAGGATCACACCGGTGGTGGCTGCACCTTTATCCATACCGCTGACCGCCAGTAAGCCTGGGATCACCACCAGTAAATACGCTGCCGCCAGGAAACCGGTGATACCTGCCAGACATTCCGTTTTAATTTTGGTCCCGCGCTGACGCAGATGGAAACGGCGTTGTAACCAGCTTTCGTCAGCTGAGACGGTAACATTTTTCACAGAACTTTCGGACATGCTTAAATACCCCTGAAAACAATCATTTATATTATTGTGTTTGCTGTCTTTTTGACGTGTAGTGGTTTTCTGCTTCAGATTTCTTCTGGCCAGATTTCCAGAACCGGATCGACGATTTCACGTAATCCGCCATCTGTAAGTCCTAAATCGGTCAGATGCGGGCCGGCATTACAGGCGAGACATGTCCCTTCGATGGCTTTGAAAACGCGATAAGGGGGTTCCCAGTCGGCGACCTGTGCGCTGAGGTCGCGCAGGTTTTTAAACTGCTTCGCTAATTCTGGAGCCGGTAAATCAGACAGCATGCCGCCAATCGGCATATCGATGCTTGCCAGTAATTTCCCATGCTGACTGAGGGCCATACCGCCTCCGCTGGCAATCAGTTGATTGGCTGCTACCACCATATCAGCAGGATCCCGGCCGATAACCACCAGATTATGGGAGTCATGCGAGTAAGAAGTTGCAATGGCGCCGCGCAAAGCTCCCCAGCCTTCGAGTAATGCCATTTTCGGTGTGGCCTCGTGGCGGCCATGCCGGTGCTGTACCCAAATCAGGCTGAAATCGTCGGGTATCTGCACGACACCGTTCCTCACATTCACGGTCACTTCACTCCATTGTGTAAAGCGCGCGCCTTTAATATTGCGCAGACGCGCTTTACCGTTGTTCAGACCCGGAATTTTCAGTTGGAAATCATCGGCGCTTAAGGCACTTAGCCGCATAGTATTGCGCGGAGGTGTCACGTCGCGGGCTGCCGAAGGGGTAGATAACAGTTTGCCTTGTCTGGCAACGCAGCTACCCGCAACGTACACCGCGCACGGATGCAGAGTATCCAGCGAATCAAACGCGATAATATCTGCCGTACGCCCTGCGGCAATAAGGCCTAAATCTGTACGTTGCATGCGGATCGCTGCATTGAGTGTTGCCATCCTCAGTACATCTTCCGCACGTAACCCGTGTGAAATCAGAAGCCTGATTAAGGCAATCAGCCCGCCTTTTTCCAGCAAGTGATCGGGTGGAACATCATCAGTACACAGTGTTATCTGCGATGAAAGGTGGGGAAGTGCCAGCAAAGCTGCGGCGATATCGGGCAGAAGATAAGGATGTGAGCCGCGAATTTGCAGCGTCAGGCCAGCACGCAGCTTTTCCAGCGCATCTTCAGCTGAAGTCAGTTCATGATCGGATGTCACACCCGCAGCCAGATACGCCTGTAATTGTTCGTCTTTAAGGCCGCGGGCGTGTCCTTCAATGAGTTTCCCACTGTTTAATCCCGCCTCAAGAATTTCCAGCATTCGCTCGCTGCCATTGAGCACGCCATACATATCCATCACTTCGGCCACACCGGCAATTTCCGGCCAGCTAAGCATTGTCTGCATTTCCTGGCCTCTGAAATCTGCGCCGGACATCTCTAAGCCCGGCGTTGACGGCACGCTGGAGGGCGCAGCACATATCACACGTAATGGCAGATTACGGCTGGACCGGACGGCGTACTGTACACCGGCAACACCCAGCACATTCGCCAGTTCATGCGGATCCCAAAACACTGTTGTTGTGCCCTGAGCAACGACGATTTCTGCATACTTTTCCGGTGGTAAATGAGAGCTTTCGATGTGAACATGCGTATCGATAAGGCCGGGGGAGAGATAATTTCCTGATAAATCATCGACATTTTCAGTCTGCGAGAATTTCCCCCGCGGATGGACGCTGGAAATCATATTTCCGGTGATACCGACATCGGCTTCGCGGATCTCTCCTGTGACCATGTCGATGACTTGGGCGTTAATCAGCAGGCGGTCAAAAGGGATCTTCCCCAGTGCAGCGTTTATTGCCCTCTGTCGCAGAGGGCGGGAGGCGATGCTGTCGGTCATATCAGTTTCCGGATTTAAACAAGATGAAGTTAATGTAGGGAGCGGCAGGGGCTTTGCACAGATGAATTATTTTATCCGTTTATAAGATGCGGTTATGCTGAGCAAACGTTTCCTATTTTTAGCGGAAGAGTTGCTCATTATGTCTGAACCCTGGCGCCGGTTGCCGGCCCTTTCCCTCAAGCAAATTCAATACTTTGTGACGCTGGCGCAACTGCGCAGTTTCACCGATACGGCAAATCGTCTGGCGATAAGTCAGCCCGCACTGAGCAGCGCGCTTCGTCAAATTGAATCCGTATTAGGCGGGAAATTACTTAACCGGACGGCACAAGGTGTGAGTCTGACAGAGCAGGGGGAAGCCGTTTTGCCTTATGCAGAACGCTTATTGAATACTGCACTTAGCGTTTTCGACGATATGCAGCAAATTATGCTTCAGGGCGGGGATGGCACATTACGCATAGGATTGGTGCCTTCGGTCAGCACGTTATTATTTCCGGTCGTTCCGCAATTACTGGCAGAATATTTCCCTGATATGCGTGTTGAATTCCATGACCTCACAAACGACGCACTATTGCTGGAACTGGAGAACGGCTCGGTGGATTTTGGTATCGGTGCAACCGACAGTACCGTGCCGGAATCCCTGGTAGTCTACCCATTGCTGGAAGATCCTTTTGTGGCCGTTATCAGACGAGATGATCCGCTTTCTCAAGGCCACAATATTCCCTGGCGGCAACTGCTGAAAAGAGATATTGCTTTGTTTTCAAAGGGGAATGTCAGCAGGCTGGTGACATCACTGAGTGAGAGCCATCGTCTGAATTTACGGGTCAGTTATCGCGTGGATTTTCAGGAGACATTATATGGGCTGGTTCGTTCGCGTCTGGCATTAGCAATATTACCAGAGTTATATACTGCAACACTCAACGATAATGAATTAACGGTGATTCACTTGCAGCAACCCACATTAAGCAGAACGGTGGCAATGATGCGTAAACCTGCACCATTACGTTCACCCAAAACAGAAGAATGTTTTCAGTTTCTATTACGGACATTTCATCGTCAGATCAACGAGAAAGCGGAACACCTTAACCCGCAGATATAGTTAAAGAATATTAACGTTATTTTGGTTAAATATTAAGCGGCCAGGCCGAAAGATATTACGGCCTGGCGTTATAGATCAGCGTACAAATTTCCAGACTGATACCGGAATTTTATCGTACAGTTTGTTCATCGTTAGCTCCGCTAAACGATGGTCAGCTGCCGAGTAAAACAATTCCAGTTCGTCGTCGGAAAGTTCATACTTATTTTTCTCAATAACACGTTCGAGTGTATCGATTGTGGTGCATTTTCTTAAACGCATCAAATAGTCGATTTTGTTCATCTTAGCCTTTTGATTTTTATCTGATGACTGCATATAAATTATTACTCAAGTCTTCATTAGGGTACAGATGTAGTCCCCTGAGAACATTCTGAATAAGCGCTTCTTGGTCTTTTGCCATTGACGCAAATCAGAATCGTTAATTCCATAATTGCTGAACAGGGTGTAGGTATCATCCAGATACTCTTCAACCAGATCACTTAAATGGTTATCAGCCGGATACTTAATTTTAAAACTCATCACAAAGGATGCAATGTGCTCAATCAGTTCATTGAGCTGTAGGTTAACGGCCGAAGTCGGATCATTAACCCAGCCATGATGGCTGTCACCCAGTGTTGCAATCCCTTCATCGTACAGCATTTCATTCAGGTAGCGTAACTGAGCGATATCGTGCCGCTTAGGCGAGTACTCATCCATATCATCCCCTCCGTAATGGTTTATTCGGTGTTGATAACACTCTGTGAGTAAACAACAAAACTTAATGGCTTACAGGAAAACGGCTCTCACTAAAAACGCTATGAACTGGCTTAAACATCAAAGACAATCACAATGAGCTGTCTTCGGGATGAGGTTTAAAGGATTTTATTATATAGCCGGTATTTTAAATATAATTCATTTTTAGAAAGCTGTGCAAACGTATTACTCAAACTTACAATTCTTCGGAAGCGGAGCCTTTGAAACAATCAATAATATCAAACTCCAGTCCGTCAGGTTTAACCTGGAATGCGACGCTTTGCTTCGTTAACTCATCAGCATTAATGTCCAGACAAGCATTGAAAATCGTCCATTTGAACTGGTAAGTCATTGAATAATAGTTTTTGCCAATTTCCATTATTGACACAATCTGCAAAGAATTTGTTTCATAGCGTGCATTTTCTGAAAAGTAAGTTAAATCTCCAATTAGAGGCTCTTGAATTTCAGATAAAGCAGGCTCAATAATCTGCTGTAACTCGTCAACCGTCAGAACGTTCCCCTTAATAAGGTAAGGGATTAGTATCTTCAAGGCGTTTACCTCTTAACTGTATTCCTTTTCATTATCGCATACTTTCCTCAGGATGTGTTTTGAGGGAAGAAAAAAAATTCTAAAGAAAAATTCCATAACCTGCTGATTATAAAGTGGATTGCAACTCGCTCATCATTTTTTACTTTTTTTTTACACTCGGGGGCCTCGTCCTTCGAAGATCTCCGGTTGCATCTGTACCCGTAAAAAACTGAAACAGTTGCTGTATTGATACCGAAGCTCTATTGTGATGTTATATTATAACTTTTCGGAGGGCGCATGACAAAAACACTGTTTACACTTTCTTCGCCGGTACGCTGCATTGTTGTACTGGCTGTGCTCGCTGTTTTATGGGCAGCTATCTACTGGGCAATTTCATTACCATGATTTTTGTTAACAATGTCGAAGTGGGGTATGACCGTCTGGCAGTAGCCATGCCGCTAAACGGACAGTTCTGTTCTGGCTCCCTGACGGCAGTTATCGGTGCCAACGGTGCAGGAAAATCCACCTTTCTCAAAACACTGGCCGGTTTGCAGCAGGCTGTTGCAGGGAATATTACTTTTACTGGCGGGAAACGTCCCCGGCTGGCGTATTTACCGCAGCAGGCTGAGTTGGATCGCGGTTTCCCTATCAGTGTATTTGACCTGGTTGCAATGGGATGTTGGCCGCAAAGCGGGCTATTCGGTGGCATAAACCGACAGTCAGCGACAGCCGTCGATAATGCACTGCATACGGTGGGCATGAAGGAAATGTCGCACCTGCCTGTAGGATTGCTTTCCGGCGGGCAATTACAACGTACGTTGTTTGCCCGCTTACTGGTTCAACAGGCACCTCTCATTATGCTCGATGAACCGTTCACGGGTATCGACACTCAAACCACTGATTTACTGCTAAAAGTTATCGCGCAATGGCATCGGGAAGGCAAAACTGTCATTGCGGTTTTGCATGATATTTCGATGGTTGCCCGGCACTTTCCACATGTGCTTTATCTCAGTGCGCAGCAGAATTTATGGGGAAGCACGCCGGATGTCCTCGGGCATTTCCCTCATCAGGCACATGCCTGCATTTCGACAGAACCTTTCTCCCTGACGACGGGAGTCGCGAATTCATGATGCTTTTTCATTTGCTTGCTGACCCTTTTATTGAATTCGGCTTTATGCGCCGGGCTTTAATTGCTTGTATCGCATTATCAATCAGCGCCACGCCATTGGGTGTTTTCCTGTTATTACGCCGGATGAGTCTGGTGGGAGATGCACTGTCGCATGCTGTCTTGCCTGGCGCGGCGATTGGCTATCTGCTCTCGGGAATGTCGCTGGTTGCTATGGGGATTGGCGGTTTTATCGCAGGTCTTGCTGTTGCGATGTTGTCCGGACTGGTGAGCCGCCGTACGCAATTAAAAGAAGACGCCAGTTTCGCTGGCTTCTATCTTGGCTCTCTGGCGCTTGGGGTCACGCTGGTTTCCCTGCGCGGCTCGAGCGTTGACCTTTTACATGTGCTGTTCGGCTCAATTCTTGCCATCGATTCCTCCGCCATGATCATGGTCGGCATTATCACCAGCCTCTCTTTAGTTGTACTGGCATGCATCTACCGCGCACTGGTCATTGAGTCATTTGATTCGCTGTTTTTGCGCGTCAGTGCCGGGAAATGGCTGGCAGCAATCCACGGCATTTTCCTGGCGCTGGTGGTACTCAATCTGGTGGCGGGTTTCCAGATCCTCGGCACTCTGATGTCTGTGGGGCTGATGATGTTACCTGCTGCCAGTGCCCGTTTCTGGGCCCGTGACCTTCCTCATACCTTACTGAGTGCGATGATCATTGGTGTGATTGCCAGCATCGTAGGCCTTATCTGGTCTTATTATGCCTCGCTGCCCGCCGGGCCCGCGATTGTCCTGAGTGCAACGGTTATCTTCTTTATTTCGGTTTTATTTGGAAAGCGGGGCGGGATGTTAACAGCTTCGCGAAATTAAGCAGCAGTACCACAATTAAGGGGACATGATGAAAGTATTACCTGTATCACTCGCAGTAGCTGCCCTGCTGTCGAGCCCGCTGGCAATGGCGAAAACCATCTATGCGGTAGCCAGTTTTTCAATTCTTGGGAATATCGTGCAGGAAGTCGGAGGTGATCATGTGAAAGTCACGACGTTAGTCGGGCCGGACGGTGATCCGCACAGCTTTGAACCTTCACCCAAAGACAGCAAAGCGATCAATGCGTCTGATGTCGTGTTTGTCAGCGGCCTGGGGCTGGAAGGGTGGATCGATCGCCTGGTGACGGCGTCGGGTTATAAGGGACATCTGGTGACAGCATCGAAAGGCGTAAATTCCCGTAAAATGGAAGAAGACGGTAAGCAGATCACCGATCCACACGCCTGGAACAGTATGGCAAATGGCGTGATTTATGCCACTAACGTGATGAATGCGCTGATCAAAGCGGATCCGGAAGATGCGGATTATTTCCGTCAGCGCGGCGCTGCCTATATTGAACAATTGCAAAAGCTGGATGCGTGGGCAAAAACTGAATTTGCCGGTATTCCGCAGTCAAAACGTAAAGTGCTGACCAGCCATGATGCCTTCGGATATTTTGGTCAGGAATATCATGTCAGCTTTATGGCGCCTGTTGGATTTTCTACTGAAGCTGAAGCCAGTGCCAGCGGAGTGGCTTCTCTGATTAAGCAGATTAAAGCGGAGAAAGTGAAAACTTACTTCATCGAAAATCAGACCGACCCGCGACTGGTTAAGCAGATCGCTGCAGCCAGCGGGGCTGTACCCGGCGGTGAGTTGTACCCTGAAGCATTGTCCGGTCCGCAGGGACCCGCGACAACGTACGTGAAGGCATTTAAGCATAATGTTGAAACGATTGTGGCCAGCATGAAATAAGATCTTTCCTCCTCACCGCAATACGGTGGGGAGGTTTACATCATGTCTTAGCATAAGAAAAGCCCCGCCGGGCAAGCGGCGGGGCTTTTTTATTGAGCAACCATGGGCATGAAGAGGCGTTGTTAACGTTTTTTCTTCTTACCCTGTACAGCTTTAAAACGTGGATTGCTTTTGCAAATCACATAAACCCTGCCTTTACGGCGAACAACGCGACAATCCGGATGACGATTTTTTGCTGAACGTAATGAACTCAGAACCTGCATAACGATTTCCCTGATGTAATTTTATTTTTTACCGAGGAAGCTACCGAAACGTTGGTTGAACCGCGCGGTGCTGCCTTCCTTGGAATACTCTTTCTGCTTACCGGTGTAGTAAGGGTGAGAGGCTGAAGACACTTCAATCGTGATATACGGGTAGGTTGCCCCTTCCAGTTCAATGGTGCGGTCCGTTGATATGGTAGAGCCGACTTTGAAGTATTCGTCAGCACTGGTGTCGTGAAAAACCACGGTGCGATATGCAGGATGTATAGTGGGTTTCATGATGCCTCTTTATGTAATGTTATACTATAACATAAATTATGCACTCATCAGGTTTAAGGTTCAAGTCTTAGGGGCGAAAAAAAGGCCGCATAAGCGGCCTTTTCAGAGTAGATATCCGGTTATAGCGTCGGATGCTCTACTTTGTGGGTATGTTCGGTATTCTCATTCTTCTTACCAAAGCGGCGGCGAACCACCACGAAGAAGACCGGAACAAAGAAGATCGCCAGCAGGGTGGCTGTGATCATCCCGCCCATAACGCCGGTACCTACAGCATTCTGAGAACCGGAACCTGCACCAGAGCTGATAACCAGCGGCATAACACCGAGGATGAACGCCAGGGAAGTCATCAGAATCGGACGCAAACGCATACGAACCGCTTCAAGTGTTGATTCGATAAGGCCCTTGCCTTCTTTATCCATCAGATCTTTGGCGAACTCAACAATCAATATGGCGTTCTTCGCGGACAGCCCGATGGTAGTCAGCAGGCCCACCTGGAAGTATACGTCGTTGCTCAAACCACGCATTGTCGCTGCCAGAAGTGCACCCACAACACCGAGCGGAACCACCAGCATGACCGAGAACGGTATTGACCAGCTTTCGTACAATGCTGCCAGACACAAGAATACGACGATCAGAGAGATAGCATACAAGGCCGGAGCCTGGTTACCTGACAGACGTTCCTGATAAGACAGACCGGTCCAGTCATAGCCGATACCGTTTGGCAATTTAGAAGCCAGAGACTCCATCATTGCCATGGCAGCACCCGAACTTTTGCCCGGCGCTGGCTGGCCCAGAATTTCCATTGATGGCAAACCGTTATAACGTTCCAGACGCGGTGAGCCGTATTCCCATTTCGCACTTGAGAAAGCGGAGAACGGTACCATCTGTCCAGCGCTGCCACGGACATACAGATTGTTAATGTCCGACGGCAACATACGGTATTTATTTTCAGCTTGCACATACACTTTCTTCACACGACCACGGTCGATGAAGTCGTTGACGTAGCTACCACCAATCGATGCACCCAATGTGGTGTTGATGTCGGAGATAGAAACGCCAAGTGCCGTTGCTTTTTCCTGATCAATTTCGATTTTGAACTGTGGCGTATCTTCCAGACCATTTGGACGAACCTGAGTCAGCAAGTCAGGGTGTTGAGCAACCATGCCCAACAACTGGTTACGTGCCTGCGTCAGTTTGTCATGCCCAAGGTTAGCCTGGTCAATCAGCTGGAAGTCGAAGCCTGTCGCCGTACCTAACTCAACAATAGCCGGTAAGTTGAACGGGAACACCAGTGCATCTTTAATGGTGCTGAATGCGCCCATTGCACGGCCTGCAATGGCAGGAACTTTGTTTTCAGCGCCGCTACGTTCTGACCAGTCTTTCAGACTGACAAACGCGATACCGGTGTTCTGTCCACGACCTGCAAAACCGAAGCCGTTAACCGTAAACACGGAATTCACGTTAGCTTTTTCTTTCGTCAGGTAGTAGTTGCTGACTTCATCGAGCACTTTCTGTGTACGTTCCTGGGTTGCACCTGCTGGCAACTGCGCCATGGTCAGGAATACACCCTGATCTTCTTCCGGCAGGAAGGAGGTTGGCAGGCGGATAAACAGGAATGCCATGCCGACAACGATCAGCAGATAAATCACCAGATAACGACCGGTGCTGCGCAGAATGTTACCCACGCTGTCGGTGTAGTGGTGCGTACTTTGCTCGAATTTTTTGTTGAACCAGCCGAAGAAACCTTTCTTCTCGTGATGCTCACCTTTAGCGACCGGTTTGAGCATGGTCGCACAAAGCGCAGGCGTCAGGATCATCGCCACCAGAACCGACAGCACCATGGCAGAAACGATGGTGATGGAGAACTGGCGATAAATAACACCGGTTGAACCGCCGAAGAAGGCCATCGGGATGAATACGGCAGACAGCACCATCGCGATCCCGACCAACGCTCCCTGGATCTGTTCCATGGATTTTTTGGTGGCTTCTTTTGGTGGCAAACCTTCTTCGACCATGACACGTTCGACGTTTTCGACCACGACGATGGCGTCATCGACGAGCAAGCCTATCGCGAGCACCATCCCGAACATCGTCAGGGTGTTTATCGAGTAACCGAACGCTGCCAGAATGGCAAAGGTACCCAGCAAGACCACCGGGACCGCGATCGTTGGGATCAGGGTTGCACGGAAGTTTTGCAGGAACAGGAACATCACCAGGAATACCAGGACGATGGCCTCGAACAGCGTTTTACCCACTTCTTTAATCGAGATTTTAACGAACGGCGTGGTGTCGTACGGATAAACAACTTGCAAGCCAGACGGGAAGAATGGCTCCAGTTTAGCCAGCGTAGCTTTCACAGACGCTGCAGTATCCAGGGCGTTAGCACCGGTCGCCAGTTTAATCCCCAGACCTGAAGCCGGCTGTCCGTTGAAGCGGGCAATAACGTCGTAGTTTTCACCACCGAGTTCAATTTTTGCCACATCTTTCAGGCGAACCTGAGAACCGTCCTGATTCACTTTCAGGATAATTTTGCCGAATTCATCCGGTGATTTCAGACGTGTCTGAGCCACGATAGAAGAGTTCAGCTGCTGTCCCGGAACCGGTGGCGTACCGCCTAACTGACCGGCAGCAATCTGGTTGTTCTGGACTTTAATGGCATTGATGACATCAACCGGCGTCAGCTGGAAGTTGTTCAGCTTGTTCGGATCCATCCAGATACGCATTGCGTACTGAGCACCGAACAGCTGAACGTCACCCACACCGGCGGTACGGCTGATAGGGTCCTTGACGTTGGAACCGACGTAGTCGGCAATATCATCCTGAGTCATTGAACCATTGTTAGAAATAAAGCCAGCAACCATCAGGAAGCTACTGCTCGATTTCTCAACGGAGATACCCTGTTGCTGAACTTCCTGCGGCAGCAACGGCGTTGCGAGCTGCAGTTTGTTCTGCACCTGTACCTGTGCGATATCCGCATCAGTACCGGAAGCAAAAGTCAGGGTAATCTGAACAGTACCGGACGAGTCACTCGTCGACGACATGTACATCATGTTGTCGATACCGTTCATGTTCTGTTCAATAACCTGAGTGACGGTATCCTGTACCGTCTGCGCATCCGCGCCCGGGTAAGTTGCGGTCAACTGGATAGCCGGTGGCGCAACGGTTGGATACTGTGCAATTGGCAATTTAAGAATTGCCAATCCCCCGGCCAACATGATGATGATCGCAATCACCCATGCAAAGATGGGACGATCTATAAAAAACTTAGCCATGAATTACCGGCTCCTATTAAGACTTCGTCGCTGTAGCGGGCGCTGCTGCGTTTTGATCGACTTCCTGTGCAGTAACCTGTACGCCTGGCTTAATTTTTTGCAGACCTGTCACGATAACTTTATCGCCACTTTTCAGGCCCTCTGTCACAACCCATTTGTCGCCAATCGCCTGTGTCGTCGTCACAGTTCGAAGTTCAACTTTATTGTCCGCACCGATAACCATCGCTGTTGCATCACCGCGTGGGTTACGGGTGATACCTTGCTGCGGTACCAGCAGGGCGTTGTTGTTAACACCTTCATCAAGACGCGCGCGTACAAACATACCCGGCAGCAGGGCATCATTTGGATTCGGGAAGATGGCGCGTAAAGTAATGGAACCGGTAGTTTCATCAACCGTCACATCAGAGAATTCTAATGTACCCGGCTGTGAATATTCTTTACCGTTATCCATCAGCAGCTTGACTTGCGCTTTACCGTCTGTCTGTTTCAGTGAACCGTCAGCCAGTTCCTGTTTCAGGCGCAGGAAATCATTACTGGACTGCGTCACGTCAACATAAATAGGATCGAGCTGTTGCACGGTCGCCAGCGCATTGGTCTGGCCGTTAGACACCAGCGCACCTTCTGTCACAGACGATTTACCGATGCGTCCGCTGATCGGGGAGGTGACTTTGGTGTAAGCCAGATTGATGCGTGCAGACTCAACGGCTGCTTTCGCACTGACTACCGCCGCATCAGCCTGTGCCGCCGTAGCGACAGCCGTATCGTAATCTTGCTTACTGATATAGCTGGTGCCGAGCAGAGGCTTGTAACGGGTAACGGTAAGACGGGAAATTTGTGCGTTTGCCTGAGCTTTTACCAGATCGCCTTTAGCGCTGTCATACGCGGCCTGATAAGTGGCAGGATCAATTTGATATAATGAAGTACCGGCTTTAATGTCGCTGCCTTCAACAAAGTTGCGTTTGAGAATGATACCGCTAACCTGTGGGCGTACTTCAGCAATGCGAAAAGCAGCAGTACGACCTGGAAGTTCGGTAGTCACATTAAGCGGTTCAGTTTTCAGGGTAACGACGCCAACCTGCGGAGCCTGTGGCGCACCTTGTTGAGCTTCTTTATCGTTACATCCTGTAAGTGCTAAGCTTCCGGATAGCATCAGAACTACCGCCAGAGGCGTTAACCCTCTGTTTTTGTTCATAAATAAACCTCAAGTGTCCGATTTCAAATTGTCCAATGGATCACAACATTCTAAATCCATTGCTGCGCTTTTAGTATGTGCGTGCTATGTTACATACATTCAAGAATGTATGTAAATCAAACTCCCCTGAAAGATAAACCTATGGCACGAAAAACCAAATCACAGGCGCTGGAAACCAGACAACACATTCTGGATGCTGCTGTGCGCGAATTTTCTGCCCGTGGGGTATCGTCGACATCACTGACTGATATTGCTAATGCAGCCGGTGTGACGCGGGGCGCAATTTATTGGCATTTCAGGAACAAAGTGGAACTGTTTAACGCGATCTGGGAAGCTTATGAATCCCGGATAAAAGTGCTCGAAGTAGAGTATCAGACAAAGTTTCCGAATAATCCACTGCGTATTTTGCGCGAAATCCTTATTTACATACTGGTCGCCACCGTCACGGATAGCCAGCGTAAGGCATTGATGGAGATTATATTCCATAAATGTGAATTTGTTGGGGAGATGACTTCAGTCCATGAAGCCCGTAAAGCGCTCTATATGGAAGGGTACGGTAAAATCGAACGTATTCTCCTGCGCTGTATAGACGAAAAGCAACTACCCGCTAATCTTGATACCCGCCAGGCTGCCATTATTTTACGTGCCTATCTGACCGGCTTAATGGAAAACTGGTTATTTATCCCTGAAAGCTTTGATTTAGAAGGTAATGCCGGGAAATTTGTGGATACCTATATTGATATGTTGCGACACTCGTCCTTTCTCGCCGTAGTAAAGTAACGCTCTGATACTTTCTCCTGTATTAATAAGCCTGCAAATTTTTTCTCCTGTTGATGATTAAATAACCACCCTGATGTTGTATTCAGATACGCTTTTCTCCTTCCTTTCATTGTTAACACTGTTATTGTCGTTACCATATTATTCATTTGGTAAATGAGTTGGCACAGACGTATGTGTATCCGGTTTTTGACCGCTTTTTCTGATGTAATTTCTCCCCGCAAAAAAAAGGGGATGACAGGGTTTTTTACGGGGATGATTTGCATTGCCCTGTTTCTTTTCTCCCTTCCCGGTCACGCGGCCAGTAATGATATTCCCAGCCGGAATGAAGTTCAGAACCAGCTTGATGCATTAAATCGCCAAAAAAACCTGACGCCGGTCGATAAACTTTCGCAACAGGATCTGATCCACACGCTGGAATATCTTGATGCGCTTGACCGGGTGAAGCAGGAAGTTAATCAGCTGCAAAAACAGGTCGCTGAAGCTCCGCAAAAATTGCGTAGCGCGATGGATGGCCTGGATCAAATCAAAAACAACCCGAAAGATGATGCGAATAAAGCGCAGCTTTCTGCGCTGTCGCTGCGTCAGTTGGAAAATCGTCTTAACGATACGCTCGATGATCTTCAGTCCTCTCAGGAAGATTTATCGACGTTTAATACCCAACTGATTTCCCTGCAAACCCAGCCGGAACGTGTACAAAACGCGATGTACACCTATTCACTGGCCATCCAGAAAATTCGTAATCAGCTCAACGGGATGTCGCCCGGTCAGCAGGATCTCCGGACTACTCAGCAAAATATGCTGGTGACGCAACAGGCGTTGCTGACTGCGCAGATTGATCTGCAACGCAAGAGCCTTGAAGCCAACACGACGTTGCAGGATCTCCTGCAAAAACAACGCGATTACACCAATGCACACATCAGTCAGTTGGAACATACCGCACAATTGTTGCAGGAAGTGGTCAACGGAAAACGGCTGATTTTGTCTGAACGTACGGCAAAAGAAGCCCAGAGTCCGGATGACACCTCTAACATCCAAAATGATCCGCTGGTCGCGCAGGAACTGGGGATTAACCGTCAGCTCAGTGAACGCCTGATTGCCGCAACGGAAGAGGGCAATCAGTTGGTGCAAAAAAACATCACGGTGAAAAACTGGCTCGACCGTTCGGCTCAGGCTGAGCATGACCTCAAAGAGCAAATCACTGTGCTGAAGGGCAGTTTATTACTGTCGCGCATTTTGTATCAGCAACAGCAAAATACCATTCCGCCTTCCGGCCTGATAACCGACATGAGCACACATATTGCCGATCTGCGTCTTGAACAATTCAAGATCAATCAGCAGCGTGATGCCTTATTCCAGGGCGACAGTTATATTCAGGGCGTTGTCAGCAGCAGTAAAGAAACCATTAATGGCGATATCAGCGATGCGCTGGATCAGATTGTCGACATGCGACGGGAGTTGCTTGATCAACTGAATAAACAACTCGGTAATCAGCTTTCGCTGGCCATCAGCTTACAGATTAACCAGCAACAATTACTGAGCATCAATCAGTCGCTGACCGAAACGCTGACCCAGCAAATTTTTTGGGTGAGCAGCAACAAACCGATGAACTGGGAGTTCATCAAGTCTCTGCCCGATGAAGTGAAAAATCAGCTGAGCGGCCTGCATGTCAGTATTCCGCCGGGCGAACTGATGCTGGGTGCACTGCATTCTCTGCCGGTGACCATCCCGCTGTTAACTGTCATTTTGTTGCTGTTATGGCGCCGGAAATATATCAATCAGCGGATTGAAATGCTGGGTAAAGATGTCGGACAGCTCAAGCGGGACAGCCAGTTGCATACACCGCAGGCGCTGGCATTGATGGCACTGAATGTGTTGCCGGGCGTCCTGCTTATACTCGGCATCGGCTACTGGCTTTCAGTGTGTGATATCGATCCGAGTGATTTCTTATGGACACTGGCGCAACGGCTGGCGGTTTTCCTGCTGGTGATGGGCTTTTGTTATCGCATTCTCAAACCTGGCAGCATAAATGAACGGCACTTTACTATGCCGGCAACCACCTGTGCTCACTATCGTCGTTCTGTCATTCGTCTGAGTCTGATGATGTTGCCCGTGATTTTCTGGTCGGTACGCGGTGAGAAAGCGCCGCTCGGGCTGGTGGATGACATCATCGGTCAGGTCGTGATTTTCCTGACAATGCTTGCTCTGGCCGTTCTGGTCTTCCCGATTGCGCGTGATGGCTGGCGTGAAAAAGATTCACACAGTATTCGTCTGGTGGTGGTGACGGCCATTGCGCTGGCACCGCTTTTCTTTGTCGGATTGATGGTCACCGGTTATTTTTACACCACGCTGCGTCTGGCTGGCCGCTGGATTGACAGCCTTTATCTGCTGATTTTCTGGAACATTACCTATCTCACGGCATTGCGTGGATTAAGCGTGGCCGCACGGCGCCTGGCTTATCGCCGAGCGCTGGCGCGACGCCAGACCATAGCGGCGAAAGATGGCGCGGAAGGCAGCGAGCCGGTCGAAGAGTCGCAGATCGGGTTAGATCAGATCAACCAACAGTCATTGCGCCTGACCACGATGGGTCTGTTCTTTATTTTCGCGACCATATTCTACTGGATCTGGTCGGATTTACTGACGGTCATTTCGTATCTGGACAGCATTACCTTATGGCATTACTCCAGCACGGTAGCGGGTGCGGTCATTCAGCAAACGGTGACGCTGGGTAATTTACTGCTCGGTTTTCTGGCGGTGATTGTGGCCTATGTGTTAACACGAAACTTACCGGGGCTGCTTGAAGTCGTCGTGCTATCACGGCTGCAATTGCGGCAGGGGACGTCCTATGCCATCACGACTATCCTGACCTATTCGATTACGGTGATTGGCGCAGTCACGGCACTCGGATCGCTCGGCGTCTCGTGGGATAAATTGCAATGGCTGGTGGCAGCGCTGTCGGTCGGGCTCGGCTTTGGTTTGCAGGAGATCTTCGCGAACTTTGTTTCAGGTCTGATCATACTTTTCGAACGTCCGGTACGTATTGGCGATACCGTCACCATCGGGACATTCTCGGGCACCGTCAGCCGCATCCGTATCCGTGCGACCACGATGATCGATTTTGACCGCAAAGAAGTGATCATCCCGAATAAAGCCTTTGTGACTGAGCGGCTGATTAACTGGTCGCTGAGCGATACCGTCACCCGGGTGTTAGTCAAAATTGGCGTGGCGTATGGTTCTGATCTCGACAAAGTGAAGGAAATTTTATTGCAGGCGGCACATGAAAACTCTCGTGTGATGAGTGACCCCGCGCCCTTGGTGTTCTTCCTCAATTTCGGAGCCAGTACGCTTGATCATGAGCTACGGGTGTATGTGCGTGAGCTGGGGGATCGCAGTTATACCGTGGATGAACTCAACCGCAGCATTGATAAGCTGTGCCGCGAGAACAACATTAATATCGCGTTCAATCAGCTGGAAGTGTATCTGCATAATCAGGACGGTAGCGAAGTTCAGGAAGTGAAAAGGGTGCTGAGACAGCCCGGCGATCAGCAGGACCATTTCTCACCGGTCTGAGGCGTAGCGTGCCAGTCAGGGGAAAGCGACGGGTTCCCCTGAAACAGGCAGCCGGCTGGCTTAAAGGTAGCTGATCGACAGCGTACTTTTACTGTTCTTTAACTTTTCCTGATAATCGCGATGTACAATTTCCAGCGCCGCAAGAGCGGTTTCAGGGGCAATCTCATTGCACTCAAGCAGGTAAATCAAATCGACAGCAAGCTGAAGTTCGGGGGGCGCATTTTCTACGGACATATAGGCCAACGTTATGATTAGCAGGTTTTGGACTTACTATTATAGATAAGAAAAGGCTTAGCCTGAATGCCGGATTAAAAAAATGTGATAAAGATTCAAAAACCTTTTTCCTGCCGCTCGATTTGTCTCTCAATTTTGGCCAGTGCCTGCCGACAACGCATTAAACGTCCTTCGAGTGCTGCCAGCTCCTTCTGCACCCGCTGCTGATCGCTGAATGTAGCCAGCTGGCCCAGCGTCGTCTCCCGGTCTTCAATCATCGCGATCAGACGCCGCTCGAACTGCTGAGTTTCCGCCAGTTTGGTATAATTATCATGGCTTTTGCGTTCGGGTGCCTGGTGTGTTTTACGCAAAGACTGGGTCGCCAGTTCGCGCTGCATGGCGGTAATTTGTGCCACCAGCCGTTCAGCAATAAATGCCACCTGTGCGGAACGTTTCTCGAGTACTTCCTGATTAAGTTGCTGCAAATTGGTTTTAATTTCTGCCAGGTAGTCGCGCAACCGGGTACCTTTGGTTGAGAAAAGTGCGACATCAAACCGCGCCTGCGAGGCGGAAACATGGCCGATCGGTTCAATTTCCCTGGCCAGTGTTTCGATCTGCTGATCGAGGACATGTAAAATTCGTTCTGTGCTCACGATAATCTCCCTTAAACTCTGGCGTAGCTTACCGGTATGGCAGCTTCTGCGCACTTGTTTACACTGAGAATCCGCAAACCGGCTACGCAGTCTGTTTGAAACCGAAGGAAATGCATGAAACGCGTACTACTGATTATCCTAGGCTGGTTGTGTGTGGTGCTGGCGACGCTCGGGGTGGTGCTACCGCTGTTGCCGACGACCCCCTTTTTACTGCTGGCCGTCTGGTGCTTTGCCCGCTCATCACCACGCTTTCATCAGTGGTTATTGTACCGCTCATGGTTTGGCAGCTATCTGCGCCACTGGCAGACACATCGCGCATTACCGAAAGGTGTAAAACCGAAAGCGATCGTACTGATTGTGGTGAGTCTCTCGGTTTCGATCTATTTTGTGCCGTTATTGTGGGTGCGTATTTTATTGGTTTGCATGATGTTTGCGTTACTGATCATGATGTGGCGATTACCAGTGGTTGACCTTGAGCAATAAAACAGGCGATCATGTCCGGCTGCGGGTTGCTTTTTAAAGCAGCTTTGCATAGATTTGGGCATCTCGTACGTCGGTGCGCTCCCAATTTCCTTCCTTGAACGACATGCTTTATCACGGCATGACGGGGGACATTTGACCGCCCGCGTTTAAGTATGAACAGCAGCTTTATCAGGCAATTAACATTATGACCGCTACCGCACAGCAGCTACAGTTTATTAAAGACAGTATTAAAACCATCCCTGACTATCCTAAGCCAGGCATACTGTTCCGTGACGTCACCAGCTTGCTGGAAGACCCAAAAGCTTACGCTGCAAGCATTCAGTTACTGGCTGATCGTTACCGTGATGCCGGCGTCACCAAAGTGGTAGGCACCGAAGCGCGGGGCTTCCTGTTTGGCGCACCGGTTGCGCTGGTTCTGGGCGTGGGCTTTGTTCCCGTGCGTAAGCCGGGCAAGTTACCGCGTGAAACCATCAGCGAAACCTACGATCTGGAATACGGTACTGACAGCCTTGAAATCCACGTTGATGCTATTCAGCCTGGCGAAAAAATTCTGGTGATCGACGATTTGCTGGCAACGGGTGGCACGATTGAAGCCACGGCGAAACTGATCCGCCGTCTGGGCGGGGAAGTGACCGATGCCGCATTCATCATCAATCTGCCGGAACTGGGCGGTGAAAAACGCCTGAATGATTCAAATATTAACTGTTACAGCCTGGTCTGTTTCGACGGCCACTGATTTTTACCCGTTGGTAATGAACTGGCCTCGCCGTTAACGCGAGGCCTTTTGCTTTCTGCGCCGTTATTTCCCGCTTTCTCCGGTCCAGACCACCATGACTTTATCCTCACCTTGCTGACGGCTGAAGGCATAATATTGCGCGGTTTGCTGTGATTTCTGCACGCCTGCGCCAACCGCGGGGTGTTGTTCCCTGAACGTTCCCAGTTTTTGCCAGTGCCTGAGTAAAGCCTGTTTCGGGCCAGTCAGTTCATGCCAGTTCATGTCGGACCGCGTTCCTTGTAAAGGATCTGAACCCGTCGGGCCAAACTGACGGCCACTTTCATCGCCGTAATAAATCTGTACCGCGCCCGGTGCCAGTAATAATAAATCTGCGGCACGCTGCTGTAATGCCAGAGACTCCCTGGCATCGGCAGTGAAAAACAGCCGGGTATCATGTGATGACAAATAACTGAGAACGTTAAAATCCTGCATTTTCTCCGCCATCTGCTGATAAGTTGTGTCGATATTGGCAAAACAACTCAGCGCCGCTGCTGCCTGATCCTGAAAATCAAAATTAATCATGGCATCAAATCCACTGGCGTAATAATCGCTTTTCATCACGCCATGACCCCACGCCTCGCCGGTCATCCAGAATGGCGCGTCATCAAGCACCTTTGCAGGATTGGCGGCTTTCCATTGTTTCAGGGCTTCGGCTGAACGCTCTTTAAGTAAGGCCAGTGTTGATTTTTCGACGTGTTTGGCGGTATCCACACGGAACCCGTCTATGCCGTAGTCCCGTACCCACTGACTGAGCCAGGTGACCAGATAATCACGCGGTGTTGCACCGGGAATTTCACGTGCGGCCGTATCGGGTTTGTTGCGATAGAAAACGGGCAGGCCGCTGACCTGACTGGATTCCGTTTTAATATCCGGCAGGAAGGCTAATGACATGGTCAGATCGTCATAACCGGGCGAGTCATAATCGCCAATGTCGGTACGGATCCATTTTTCACCCCACCAGGTACGCCAGCCGTCCTTGTCGCCGAAATTGATATAATCATTAAAGCTGTGCCAGTTCTGACCAGGGCCGGGCTTCCAGTCCGTCCAGTTTTTGCCGAGCATTTTTGCGATATCATCACCTTTCAGATACAACGAGCCAAAATGGAAGGTTTGCATATCCGCCAGCGTGGCGTAACCGGTGTGATTGACGACAACGTCAAATAAAATGCGGATCCCACGCCGGTGGGCTTCACTGACCAGCTTTTGCAAATCTTCCCCGGTACCCATATTGGCATCGAGTTTTGTCCAGTCGAGGGTGTAATAGCCATGATAGGCATAATGCGGAAAATCGCCTTTGGTGCCGCCGCCAACCCAACCGTGGATCTGTTCGAGCGGCGAACTGATCCACAGCGCGTTAACGCCCAGCCGTTGCAGATAATCGAGTTTGGTTGTGAGTCCGGCCAGATCGCCACCGTGGAAAGTACCGATTTCCTGCAGGCCGTCACTGTGGCGACCATAGCTGTGATCGTTTTCCGGATTGCCGTTTTCGAAACGATCGGTCAGTACAAAATACACCGTGGCATTTTTCCAGTTGAATGTGGCTGGCGTTTTACGCTCTGCTGATTCCAGTAACAGCAAACCCCCGCTGGCCGGGTCGGGCATCATGGTGATGTGGCCTTTTGTTACTGTGGCGCTCTGGCCGGAATAAAAATCGCGAACAGTTTCACCCTCAGCAAAAGTGCCGGAGACATCGACAATCAGCGGTTTCCCATCCTGACGCGGACAGGTTTTCGCCACGGCAGCGACAGATTCCTCCGCCGTATTCAGACTGAGCTGAAGCGTAGGCGTACCGCTGCGGGTATCAATTCGAACCTGATAATCTCCGGAGCGGAACTGTTTCCAGTAAACCGGCGGGTGGCTTTTGCAGGGTTGCAGCGACAGCACCTCGTTAAGCTTTATCGCGGTAGACGGTTGCCAGCACTGATTATCCTGATGTAATTCAAGCGTACGTTGCCCTTTTGGTAACGTGGTGTGGCTGGTGAATATACCGCTGACCGGTTCGGCGAAACCGGGAAAGCCTTGCAGCGTCCAGCTGGCCTGTGCGGCGGGGCAAACGAGCAATAATAAAGGCAGTGTCAGGGGTTTCATGGCTCTCCTTACAAAAGGCAGGAAGCATTATCAGAACAGAGGTGAATCCAGTTTAGTAAGTGCGCAAAATTTGCCCTCATCCTGTGAGACGAATTGTCAGGAGGAGAAGGAAGGGGGAGAAACTGCGACGCGGTATGCAAAAGTAAAGTAATAGGAATGATGGCGACCCTGCTGGTACACTATGCAGTGGCAGTCTGGCTTAGGCGTCATTATGCTGAGTCTTCAGTCTCCGTTTCGCAGACCCGCGCAGAAAGACGGGTTAAACGATGTTTTTTCGTGTATCGTCAAATTAATCATTATAAATCAACGATGAAGTGTTAATGAGCTATCAGGTTCTTGCCCGTAAGTGGCGCCCCCAAACTTTTGCCGACGTCGTCGGACAGGAACATGTGCTGACCGCACTGGCCAATGGCCTGTCGCTCGGGCGCATCCATCACGCCTACCTGTTTTCCGGTACCCGTGGCGTGGGCAAAACCACCATCGCCCGCCTGCTGGCGAAAGGGCTTAACTGCGAAACCGGGATCACCTCCACGCCTTGTGGCGTGTGCGATAACTGCCGTGAAATCGAGCAAGGCCGTTTTGTCGATCTGATTGAGATCGATGCCGCATCGCGTACTAAAGTCGAAGACACCCGCGATTTGCTGGATAACGTGCAATACGCACCGGCGCGTGGCCGCTTCAAAGTTTACCTGATTGACGAAGTGCACATGCTTTCGCGTCATAGCTTCAACGCGCTGTTGAAAACGCTGGAAGAGCCGCCTGCACACGTCAAATTCCTGCTGGCGACCACGGATCCGCAAAAGCTGCCGGTCACCATTTTATCGCGTTGTTTGCAGTTCCATCTGAAAGCGCTGGATGCTGAACAGATCCGCAAACAGCTCGAACATGTATTAACGCAGGAAACCATCACCACTGAGCCGCGTGCCTTACAACTGCTTTCCCGCGCTGCCGACGGCAGTATGCGTGATGCGTTAAGTCTCACCGATCAGGCAATCGCGATGGGGCAGGGTGCCGTCACCACTGAAACCGTGGCACAAATGCTTGGTACGCTGGACGACGAGCAGCCGCTGGCCATGCTCGAAGCGCTGGTCAGCGCCGACGGTAGTCAGATGATGGCGCAGGTCGAACAGGCCGCATCCCGTGGGGTCGACTGGGAAAATCTTTTGGTGGAGACGCTGGCGCTGCTGCACCGTATTGCAATGGTTCAGCTCCTGCCGTCCGTGCTGGATAATCATTACGCAGCTATTGAGCAACGCCTGCGTGAGCTCGCGCGTGTCATTCCGCCAGCTGATGTGCAGCTTTATTATCAGACTTTACTGATTGGCCGCAAAGAGCTGGCGTATGCGCCCGACAAACGCATGGGCGTCGAAATGACGCTGCTGCGCGCTCTGGCCTTCCATCCGAAAGTGATTATTGCTGAACCGGCTCCGCAACCCGTCGCAGCCCCGGTAAATGTGGCGACACCAGCGCCATCGCAACCGGCAGCGCCGCGTAACGCACCGCCGCAACCAAACTATAATGCGCCGCCGCCGCCGGGGAATGCAGAACCGGCGGCGATGCCGGATACCACTGCGCAACTTCTACAGGCGCGAACACAATTGCTCAGGCAGGGGAGTACCACCCCAAAAAAAGCTGAGCCGGCAGCGCCAGGAAAAGCGCGGCCGGCAACCTCAGCACTGGAGCGCCTCGCTTCGGTGACTGAACGTGCGCAGACATTGGCCGTGAAGAAAGAGCCCGCCGCGCCAATAAAAGAAGAAGCCTATCGCTGGAAAGCGATGACGGAACCGGAAGTCGCACCGGAACCGGTGGCGACGCCGAAAGCGTTGCGCACCGCGCTCGAACATGAAAAATCGCCGGAACTGGCTTCCCGTCTGGCAGAAGAAGCAACTGAACGTGATGAATGGGCGGCTGAAATCAGCCGGATGTCCATTCCGAAACTGGTGCAACAACTGGCGCTGAATGCCTACCGCGAGCAACCGGAACCGGGCAAAATCTGCCTGCATCTGCGTTCGTCGCAAAAGCACCTGAATTCGCCGTCTGCACAAAAGGTACTGACGGAGGCCTTATCGGCACTGCATCAGATGCCGGTTGAACTGACCGTGCTGGAAGATGATAATCTGGCGGTGAAGACGCCGCTGGAATGGCGACAGGCCATTTATGAAGAAAAACTGGCGCAGGCGCGTCAGTCTATTATTGCGGATAACAACATTCAGACTTTGCGCCGTTTCTTCGACGCGGAGCTGGATGAAGAAAGTATTCGCCCAATTTAAACGCCGCGATTGTGACGCGGCCATTGCTGAGAGAGAAGACTATGTTTGGAAAAGGCGGCATTGGTAACCTGATGAAACAGGCCCAGCAAATGCAGGAAAAAATGCAACAGGCTCAGGCGGAAATCGCTCAGCTGGAAGTGACCGGTGAATCAGGTGCGGGTCTGGTGAAAATCACCATCAACGGTGCGCATAACGTGCGTCGTGTTGAAATTGATCCAAGCCTGCTGGAAGACGATAAAGATATGCTGGAAGACCTGATCGCTGCGGCGTTCAACGATGCAGCACGCCGTATCGATGAAACTCAGAAAGAAAAAATGGCAGCCGTGTCTGGCGGTATGCAATTGCCACCAGGCTTTAAGATGCCGTTCTGATGCAAACCAGCCCTCTCCTTGAATCTTTAATGGAGGCGTTGCGTTGCCTGCCGGGCGTTGGCCCGAAGTCCGCGCAACGAATGGCATTCCAGTTGTTGCAACGTGATCGCAGCGGCGGAATGCGGCTGGCACAGTCTTTAACGCGTGCCATGTCTGAGATCGGCCATTGTGCCGATTGCCGTACCTTCACCGAGCAGGAAATCTGTACTATTTGTGCCAACCCACGGCGCAAAGAAAATGGTCAGATTTGTGTGGTGGAAAGTCCGGCTGATATTCATGCGATAGAACAAACCGGTCAGTTCTCTGGTCGCTATTTTGTGCTGATGGGCCACCTGTCACCCCTTGATGGCATCGGGCCTGACGACATCGGTTTAGGTCGCCTGGAAGAACGACTTGAAAGTGAAAATATTCAGGAAGTGATCCTCGCGACTAACCCGACGGTTGAAGGTGAGGCGACCGCCAACTATATCGCTGAAATGTGCGGCCAGTACGGTGTGCTGGCCAGCCGCATCGCGCATGGTGTGCCGGTTGGTGGTGAACTGGATATGGTGGACGGTACCACGCTGTCCCATTCCCTCGCCGGACGTCATCCCTTCCGGTTCTGACTGTCGACTGTCATGCGGGCGCGGTTCTCTGCGCCCCGTTTTGTTCCGTTATCCCTCTGCATTTCTTCTTAAAAATTTTTCCCTGCGCTTGAAAAGCCTGACGCGTAACCCCACTTATTCCTCAACGTCTGATTTGGTCAATAACAGTATCTGGATTGAGGTAATTTGATGAGTATGAAAGGACAAGAGACACGCGGATTCCAGTCTGAAGTAAAACAACTGCTTCATCTGATGATCCATTCCCTGTATTCAAACAAAGAAATTTTCCTGCGGGAGCTGATTTCTAACGCCTCCGATGCCGCTGATAAACTGCGTTTCCGCGCATTATCTGCGCCTGAACTTTATGAAGGTGATGGCGAGCTGCATGTCCGTCTGGCATTTGATAAAGAAAAACGCACCCTGACATTGAGTGATAACGGTATCGGTATGAGCCGTGATGAAGTGATTGATAACCTCGGGACTATCGCTAAATCCGGTACCAAAGCCTTCCTGCAATCTGTCGGTTCTGAACAGGCGAAAGACAGCCAACTGATTGGTCAGTTTGGTGTGGGATTCTACTCTGCCTTTATCGTGGCAGACAAAGTCACCGTGCGCACCCGTGCAGCCGGTGCCAGCGCTGAAGAAGGCGTATTCTGGGAATCTGCCGGTGAAGGTGAATACACCCTGGCGGATATCGAGAAAGCCGATCGCGGCACTGAAATCACTTTGCACCTGCGCGAAGATCAGGACGAATTCCTTGATGACTGGCGCGTACGCTCCATTATCAGCAAATATTCCGACCATATTGCGTTGCCGGTGGAAGTCGAAACCCGTAACGAAGAAGACGGCACCGTAACCTGGGAACAAATCAACAAGGCGCAGGCCCTGTGGACGCGCGGTAAAGCGGAAGTCACGGACGAAGAATATAAAGAATTCTACAAACATATTTCTCATGATTTCAGCGATCCGTTGAGCTGGAGCCACAACCGCGTTGAAGGTAAGCAGGAATACACCAGCCTGCTGTATATCCCTTCACAGGCACCGTGGGATATGTGGAACCGTGATCATAAACACGGCCTGAAACTGTATGTTCAGCGCGTGTTTATCATGGACGAAGCCGAGCAGTTCATGCCGAACTACCTGCGTTTCGTGCGTGGTCTGATAGATTCCAACGATCTGCCGCTGAACGTATCCCGTGAAATTCTGCAGGACAGCCGCATTACTCAGAATCTGCGCAGTGCGCTGACCAAACGTGTTCTGCAAATGCTGGAAAAACTGGCCAAAGATGACAATGAAAAATACCTGCAATTCTGGAAACAGTTTGGTCTGGTATTGAAAGAAGGTCCGGCAGAAGACGGTGCGAACAAAGAAACGATCGCCAAACTGCTACGTTTCGCCAGCACCCGCAACGACAGCAGTGAGCAGACGTTGTCGCTGGAAGACTATGTGACGGCGATGGTAGAAGGTCAGGACAAAATTTATTACATCACTGCCGACAGTTATGCGGCGGCGAAGAGCAGTCCGCACCTGGAATTGTTCCGCAAAAAAGGCATTGAAGTCCTGTTGTTGTCTGACCGCATCGACGAGTGGATGATGAGCTACCTCACTGAGTTTGAGGGTAAAGTCTTCCAGTCCGTCAGCAAGGCCGACGAGTCACTGGATAAACTGGCTGACGAAGAAAACGAACAGCAGAAAGAAGCCGAAAAAGCGCTGGAGCCGTTTGTTGAGCGTGTGAAAACCCTGCTGGGTGACCGTGTGAAAGAAGTGCGTCTGACGCACCGTCTGACTGATACACCGGCTATCGTCACCACGGGCGCTGACGAAATGACCACGCAAATGGCAAAACTGTTTGCGGCGGCCGGTCAGGACGCGCCGGAAGTCAAATATATCTTTGAGCTGAACCCGGAACATGCGCTGGTAAAACGTGCTTCGGACGTCGCTGATGAGACTCAGTTCAGTGAGTGGATTGAACTGCTGCTGGATCAGGCACTGTTCGCCGAACGCGGCACGCTGGAAGATCCAAACCTGTTCATCCGTCGTATGAATACGTTGCTTCAGGCGTAATTTGCACATTGAACCGTAAACCGGGAGGGTGTCGTTAACACGACACCCTTTTTTTGTCTGTAAAAGACCCCGATTTCATGTTGTCGTGTGGTTTTGCACTGCAGGCGGTACAACGCTTCTGCTGGCCGTAGCCAGCCCGAAACAGGGGGTAAAACGCCAGTCTGCACCGGCTTAACCCCCATTTCAGCAGGGCTTGTTCCTTGAGCAAAAGTGCTCAGAATGGTATGGTTGAGCGTTTTTCGAGATTCATAAAAATTACATGCAAGGGGATTTACGCAATGCGTATCATTCTGCTGGGCGCTCCGGGCGCAGGTAAGGGTACTCAGGCTCAATTCATCATGGAGAAATTTGGTATTCCGCAAATTTCTACCGGTGATATGTTGCGCGCCGCTGTGAAGGCCGGAAGTGAACTCGGCAAGAAAGCAAAAGAGATTATGGATGCGGGTAAACTGGTGACCGATGAATTGGTTATCGCACTGGTGAAAGAGCGTATTCAGCAGGAAGATTGCCGCAAGGGTTTCCTGTTAGACGGTTTCCCTCGTACCATTCCGCAGGCTGATGCCATGAAAGACGCGGGCATCAAAGTTGATTATGTGCTGGAATTCGATGTGCCGGACGAACTGATCGTCGATCGCATCGTAGGTCGTCGCGTACACCCTGGCTCTGGCCGTGTGTACCACATCCAGTACAATCCGCCGAAAGTGGAAGGTAAAGACGATGTCACCGGTGAAGAACTGATCACCCGTAAAGACGATCAGGAAGAAACCGTGCGTAAACGTCTGGTGGAATACCATGAACTGACGGAGCCGCTGGTGTCTTATTACAGCAAAGAAGCCGAAGCGGGCAACACCAGATACGTCAAAATTGACGGCACACAGCAGGTCTCTGCTGTGCGTGACGAACTGGCTGCCATCCTCAGCTGATCGTCTGCTCTGCACGCCATCACGGGGTGACTTCGGTCGCCCCGTTTGTATTTTAAGGCTCCTCACCTTCCTCATAACCCCAATATTCCAAGTGGCAGAACGGCGGCAAGCGGGCGGAGCCCCGATGAGCTTACTAAAGTAAGTGATTCGGGTGAGTGAACGTAGCCAATGTATCAGCCTTTGAAATAGAACGGGTATTAATAACAATTCGCATTGATAGCTTCTGCCGTTGTTCCGATCGTCATTGTTTTCGTTACAATGGCCTGCGCTTCTTTACTGCATCTCCAAATAAACGGTGGCGCCCATAACTTTTTGCACTGGCTTCAGTGCCTTCAATTTAGGAAATTCAGCATGACGCAGACCAAATTCGGTGTTCTTCTGGTCAACCTCGGGACTCCGGAGGCTCCGACTCCGCAGGCCGTTAAAAAATATCTGGCTGAATTTTTGAGTGATATTCGTGTGGTTGATACACCCCGTTGGCTGTGGTGGCCTGTCCTGAATTTGGTGATCCTGCCGCTGCGTTCTCCACGTGTGTCCAAACTGTACAAAGCCGTGTGGATGGAAGAAGGTTCACCGCTGATGGTATATAGCCGTCGTCAGCAGAAAGCTCTGGCAGAACGCCTGCCGGGTACGCCGGTCGAACTGGCCATGAGCTACGGTAAGCCGGGCATGAAAGAGCCTATTGAAAAACTACTGGCGCAGGGTGTGACCAAAATGGTGGTGTTGCCGTTGTATCCGCAATACTCCTGCTCCACCAGTGCTGCAGTTTTTGACGGTGTTGCGCGCGTGCTGAAATCGCAGCGTCGTCTGCCTTCAATGAGTTTTATCCGTGATTACGCCACGCATCCGGCGTACATTTCCGCACTGAAAGCCAGCATCGAACGTTCGTTCGCTCTGCATGGCGAACCGGACCGTCTGGTGTTGTCCTTCCACGGTATTCCAAAGCGTTTTGTGGCGGAAGGTGATGATTATGAACAGCGTTGCCGCGATACCGTGCAGGCGCTCACAGACGCGTTGCAACTGCCTGTGGGCAAAATAATGCTGACTTTCCAGTCCCGCTTTGGTCGTGAGCCCTGGCTCACGCCATACACCGATGAAACACTGAAAGGCCTTCCTGCTCAGGGAGTTAAACATATTCAGATCCTTTGTCCGGGCTTCGCGGCAGACTGTCTCGAGACACTGGAGGAAATTAAAGGCGAGAATCGTGAAATTTTTATTCATGCAGGCGGCGAGCGCTTCGAATATATTGACGCCTTGAACGACCAGCCGGAGCATATTGATTTGCTGCAACAACTGGTCACTCAGCACTTCTGAATGAAGCCTGAGCTTTTTGAACTCCCCGAGAATAATGAATGAAATTTCCTGGTAAACGTAAGTCCAAACACTATTTTCCGGTCAGCGCGCGCGACCCTTTATTACGTGATTCTATGTTGCAGGACATGCTGCCGGAGTCAGAAGCCGGTGCTTCGTACATCACCGGCATTGACCAGACGATGGTCGATATCGAAGCGCGTGTTGATGAAAATTTTGTTGCCCGCTACGGGCTGACACCGGGTGAATCCAATATTCTTGATGATGAGATGTCGGAAACGCTGTATCAGGAACTGATGAGCAACGCGCTTATCACGCATCAGTTTGCGGGCGGCACCGTCGGTAACACGTTGCATAACTATTCGGTGCTGGCGGATGACCGCTCCGTTTTGCTTGGCGTAATGTGCAACAATGTCAAAATAGGTGATTATGCCTATCGCTATCTGTGCAACACCTCCAGCCGTGTGGATCTTAACTTCCTGCAAGGCGTGGACGGTGCAATTGGCCGCTGCTTTACCCTCATCAGTGACACTGGCGAACGTACCTTTGCTATCAGCCCCGGTAAAATGAACGATCTGCGTGCACAAAGCATACCGGAAGATGTGATTGCCGGTGCATCAGCACTGTTACTGACATCGTATCTGCTGCGCAGTAAGCCAGGTGAACCCATGCCGGAAGCGACTATGCAGGCGATTGAATACGCGAAAAAGTATCATGTGCCGGTGGTACTGACGCTGGGCACCCAGTACGTTATCGCGGAAGATCCCCAGGCATGGCGCGATTTCCTGCGTGATCACGTCTCGATCCTGGCAATGAACGAAGATGAGGGATTTGCGCTAACGGGTCTGAGGGATCCGCTGATGGCTGCTGATAAAGCGCTGGACTGGGTTGATTTGGTGCTGTGTACCGCCGGGCCAAACGGCCTGTTTATGGCGAGTTATACGGAAGAAGAATTCAAACGCACCACCCAACATCCACTGCTGCCTGGCGCAATAGCTGAATTTAACCAGTATGAATTTAGCCGCGCCATGCGCCATGACTGTTGCCGTCAACCGTTGAAGATTTATTCCCACATTGCACCCTATATGGGCGGGCCTGAAAAGATCATGAATACCAACGGAGCAGGAGACGGCGCGCTGTCAGCATTGCTGCATGATATTGCCGCGAATGGGTTCCACCGGACTTCAGTGCCGAATTCCAGCAAACATGCCCGTGAATATCTGACCTATTCCTCTCTGGCCCAGGTGTGCAAATATGCAAACCGCGTGAGTTATCAGGTGCTGAACCAGCATTCTCCGCGTCTGACGCGTGGCCTGCCGGAACGTGAAGACAGTCTTGAAGAAAGTTACTGGGAACGTTAAATAAACTAGGCGGGGATTTTCATCCCCGCCGATACTTTTTATCCGCAATAACCCCAACGAAGGTTTTTAGGTAGTGTTCCCCAGCTCTTAATGCAGACATCTTTATAATTGTTCAGACTGACGTTATAAATCGACCGACCGGATTTTGATTTCCCAATAACCTGAACATTTTTAGCCCCACGTGGCACTTCGACAGTGACGGTGTTGCCCAATGCCAGACGATGATCAATGGTTGCATTTGATCCGTCTTCCCGGACGTATTTAACTTTATAAATACCAATGTAACCGCCACCGTTTTTCAGTGTAACCCTGAAAGCATTTTCCTTAATGGTCTTATCTACCACGGAAAGTTTAAGTGGGATAGTGGCTTCCAACTTTTTCGTTTTCAGGTCGTTATCTGAAACCTCATAAATGGACAATTCTCTTTTAAGGTTATTAACTTCAACCAATAAAAATGTTTCTTTGAATGTCGCACCACTGTTGGCGTAATAGTCACCTACAGACATTTCATGAGTATGGCCGTTGAAAATAGCGGTAATATCATAATCGCTATTTTTCGCCGTCATCTGTTGCAGACGTGAACTTGCTGCACCCATATTTTTAATATGCGAAAGTAATATAACAGCTTTGCCTTGTTTACGGGCATCAGCGAGTTGTTGTTCCAGCCAGTCGACAGAAGGGGTGACTTTTACTGTATATTTGCGGGCATCTTTCATACTGAAGCCGCTAAATTCCTTGGTATATTCGGCATAGTTGTTCAGTTGGATAAAGCGAATGCCTGACATATCAAAGCTATAAGAGAAACTCCCAATATAGTTCGTCGATAGTGAAGGGAATGAATAACCTGAAATTACGTTGTAATCGATCGCATTAATATTTTTACGCGATTTAAGATTGTTGGTCAGTTCGCGGATACTGCGTACGGCACAGTTATTGGTGAAACAATCATTGACATTGTTTTCGTAGTCATGATTGCCTAGTCCATACCAGTAATCATGGTTAAGCGTTCCCAGGGCCTTTTTCATTTCTGACCACTGCCAGTCATGACCAAAATCCGTAATATCACCGTTAATGATGGTGCCCTTAAAGGCATCACCATAGGTGCTTTTCAGACTGTTGAGCACTTGGTACTGATTGTAGATTGCCGGTTTTGCCTGCTCTTCCTGGTCAACACCGTTGGGAGTACGGGCATACTGCGGATCAGAGGTAATCGCGTAATACTCAATCGGGTGAACAATTTTCCACCAGGTATTATCTTTATTATTTTCCGGGTAATACCATTTGTTTTGCCCAGGCGCACCGTCTTGTTTAGCTTCAAAATAGTGACGACCATCCGACCAGTCCGCGTAGTAAATCTCACCTTTGGTCCCTGCTTCATTCCAGGTTTTAGGTGAACCGAGTGAACCAAAATGGGCAGTACTATTTCCCTGCTCATTTTTGATTTTTTCAGCCATTCGGGTTTTAAATGTCGTCAGCGACATTTCCACATCATCTACAGAGTCTGACAGTATTTCATACTTTTCAGTCTGTTTGCCGCCATGGGCGGTATAATTCACTTCACCGGAAGTAAAGGCATAATCCCCATTGCTGACATTATTTATCTGCGTAGGGGCGGACAATACAGGATATAAAGTATCTAACTTATCTGACATTACAGCATAGGTATCATTATCTGGCTCGATATTAGCCTCGCCAGACTCCACATCGACAGAAGGAACATTGTGTTCAGGATTTATGCAATTTAGTTGATCAGGGGCGGTTGTACCCTTATTGGCCTGTAGGGAATGTGTTTCGTTATTACGGGATATGCCGCCTATGTCCGTTGTTCCCGCCGGGGTTACTGCTCCTCCGGTTCCTGTATCATCGTTTCTGACGCTTACATCCGTTGAACGGGTGCAATTATAAGGGGTTATATCTGCGCTCGTTCCCGCCGGGACAGTTGCCCCCGATGGGATACCTGCACCGTCGCGCTGGACGGTTGCATCCATAGAGCTGGCGTTATTATGAGAGGTTATATCTATACTCGTTCCCGCCGGGACAGTTGCCCCCGATGGGATACCTGCACCGTCGCGCTGGACGGTTGCATCCATAGAGCTGGCGTTATTATGAGAGGTTATATCTATACTCGTTCCCGCCGGGACAGTTGCCCCCGATGGGATACCTGCACCGTCGCGCTGGACGGTTGCATCCATAGAGCTGGCGTTATTATGAGAGGTTATATCTATACTCGTTCCCGCCGGGACAGTTGCCCCCGATGGGATACCTGCACCGTCGCGCTGGACGGTTGCATCCATAGAGCTGGCGTTATTATGAGAGGTTATATCTATACTCGTTCCCGCC
>NZ_SEWR01000034.1:0-289 GCF_004195115.1 Rahnella sp. RFA10(1/100) | reverse complement strand
AACCGTCGGTCAGATCGATAACCGGCACGCTCAGCGTGGTGTCCACGGTAAAGGCGAATGCCTCCCCGGACGTGCTGTTACCGGCAGTATCCGTGACCGTCACCACCAGGTTATGTTCGCCGTCAGCCAGTGAGGCAGACACCGCAAAGTGCCACTGCCCTTCGCTGTCCTGTACCGCCGCCTGCGCCGCGCCGCCGTCAATGCTGACCGTGACCGTTACCACATCACTGTCGGTCGCGATCGCAAAGCCCGGCGTGGTGTCATTGGTCTGATTATCGCCCGCCACGCC
>NZ_SEWR01000033.1:0-325 GCF_004195115.1 Rahnella sp. RFA10(1/100) | reverse complement strand
TAAGCCACCTGAAGGGACGTTTAAGACTAAGACGTTGATAGGCTGGGTGTGTAAGTGCAGCGATGCATTGAGCTAACCAGTACTAATGACCCGAGAGGCTTAACCTTACAACACCAAAGGTGTTTTGGATTTGAGAGACAGGCTCGAGAGAGTAGATTTTCAGCGGAATGTTCCGGAATTGGTTCGTATGGCGGCGCGGGGGTGAGCAACCCTGATGCGCTGCGGTACGGATGAAACAGAATTTGCCTGGCGGCACTAGCGCGGTGGTCCCACCTGACCCCATGCCGAACTCAGAAGTGAAACGCCGTAGCGCCGATGGTAGTGT
>NZ_SEWR01000032.1:0-325 GCF_004195115.1 Rahnella sp. RFA10(1/100) | reverse complement strand
TTAAGCCACCTGAAGGGACGTTTAAGACTAAGACGTTGATAGGCTGGGTGTGTAAGTGCAGCGATGCATTGAGCTAACCAGTACTAATGACCCGAGAGGCTTAACCTTACAACACCAAAGGTGTTTTTGATTTGAGAGACAGGCTCGAGAGAGTAGATTTTCAGCGGAATGTTCCGGGATTGGTTCGTATGGCGGCGTGGGGTGAGCAACCCTGATGCGCTGCGGTACGGATAAAACAGAATTTGCCTGGCGGCACTAGCGCGGTGGTCCCACCTGACCCCATGCCGAACTCAGAAGTGAAACGCCGTAGCGCCGATGGTAGTGT
>NZ_SEWR01000031.1:0-397 GCF_004195115.1 Rahnella sp. RFA10(1/100) | reverse complement strand
TGCCTGGCAGTTCCCTACTCTCGCATGGGGAGACCCCACACTACCATCGGCGCTACGGCGTTTCACTTCTGAGTTCGGCATGGGGTCAGGTGGGACCACCGCGCTAGTGCCGCCAGGCAAATTCTGTAATTTACCGAACTCTACGCTTATTACTGGTGCTGATACCCAGAGTCGAACTGGGGACCTCACCCTTACCAAGGGTGCGCTCTACCAACTGAGCCATATCAGCACGCTTATTCTTATAACAGTTTACTTAAAGCAAACTTTACAAATTTGATGCCTGGCAGTTCCCTACTCTCGCATGGGGAGACCCCACACTACCATCGGCGCTACGGCGTTTCACTTCTGAGTTCGGCATGGGGTCAGGTGGGACCACCGCGCTAGTGCCGCCAGGCAA
>NZ_SEWR01000030.1:0-429 GCF_004195115.1 Rahnella sp. RFA10(1/100) | reverse complement strand
ACGGTCAACGACCTGATTTATCCTATGTTTGTTCTAGAAGGCAGCAATCGCAGTGAAAAGATCGCCTCTATGCCAGGTATTGAACGTTACTCAATAGACCTCCTACTAAAAGAAGCCGAAGAATTGGTTGAGTTAGGCATCCCATTAATTGCACTCTTCCCTGTGACCCCAGCAGAGAAAAAGACCTTAATGGCAGAAGAAGCGTATAACGCCGATGCCATAGTGCAACGCGCTGTACGCGAGCTTAAAAAAGCCTTTCCACAGCTTGGCATCATGACTGACGTAGCATTGGACCCCTTCACCACTCATGGTCAAGACGGAATCATAGATGAGACAGGCTACATCCTAAACGACATCACTACCGAGATTTTAGTGAAGCAAGCATTGTCACACGCCGAAGCCGGTGCTGACATAGTTGCACCGTCGGAC
>NZ_SEWR01000029.1:0-438 GCF_004195115.1 Rahnella sp. RFA10(1/100) | reverse complement strand
GCACGGGGCGACGGTGCGGGGCTGCATCCGATCAGTTACAAGCGATTGATGATGGGGTGCCGCTACCCCGATGACAGCTTTGCGCTGGCGTCGTTGGTAGAGCGAACCTATGACCTGTCCATCTTTGGTGTCAGCGATGAGAAAATCCGCTCGATGCCAGAAGAAGAGGTCATGGAGGGGCGCGACCCCGGTAGGGCGTTAAAATAACAAGGAAAAGACTCTTTCCTCGGTTTTGGTCATCCTGAGTGGACTTGAAACACTAAGGAGAGACCAAATGACGGTTAATGATGTTTTTGATGGTTCGCGCCTGCTGACGGAGGACGTTCAGACGCTTCAGGCGAACCAGATTTTTTTGACGGATGGTGATGATTTTGAGCAATATGCACGTTTCGTTTCTGAGGGTCGGACCGAACAGCCGCTAGGCGCGCCCTTTGACCC
>NZ_SEWR01000028.1:0-465 GCF_004195115.1 Rahnella sp. RFA10(1/100) | reverse complement strand
ATGTAGATAGGTCTCGTGGGCTCGTATGTCGGTCAGTTAGATGATCAGCAGATTGCTGACATCTCCAACTACGTGCTGAAAAACTACGGCAATGCGGCCATTCAGGTCAGCGCACATGATGTCGCGGTGTTACGTGCAGGCGGTCCGGTGACATTACTGGCGAAACTGCAACCGTTTATGGCTCCTGCAATGGTGGCTGGCGTGATTGTTCTGCTGGTGCTGATTTTCTGGCTTGGCCGGAAACGCAAAACCAAAGCAGCGTAATCCGTACACTGAAATGCAAAACGGCCCTGTTTGGGCCGTTTTTTATATGCGGATCTGAAAACTAACCGCGCCCGACCAGCGGCATGGCGCTCGCCATTACGGTCATGGTCAGCACGTTAGTGTCGAGCGGTAAACCGGCCATAAACGCCACCGCCTCACCGACGCGCTCCACCGGGATTACCGGTTCCTCAGCGATATGTC
>NZ_SEWR01000027.1:0-640 GCF_004195115.1 Rahnella sp. RFA10(1/100) | reverse complement strand
GCGCTTACCACTTTGTGATTCATGACTGGGGTGAAGTCGTAACAAGGTAACCGTAGGGGAACCTGCGGTTGGATCACCTCCTTACCTCAAGATACGCATTGTGCAGTGTCCACACAGATTGTCTGATGAAATTAATGAGCAAGAGCACCTGTTGATGCGGTAAGGGCAACCTTACGCTGATGCGAAAAGTGCCAAACCACTCAGGTGGTCTGGTACGGATTTTTCGTGTCCCCATCGTCTAGAGGCCTAGGACACTGCCCTTTCACGGCTGTAACAGGGGTTCGAATCCCCTTGGGGACGCCAATCCGATAATGTGTGAAAGACATTATCCCCTGTTCTTTATGAACAGAAAATAACTTAAAGATGACTTTAACGAGTCATGTTTAAGATATTGCTCTTTAACAATCTGGAACAAGCTGAAAATTGAAAGTTTACAGCTGAACATCACTCTCCGTATCTGTACTGAGTGGTGGATTAGTCTGTAACAGAGTCTCTCAAATAATCGCAATGCGGCGGTGGAAACACCTTCGGGTTGTGAGGTTAAGCGACTAAGCGTACACGGTGGATGCCTAGGCAGTCAGAGGCGATGAAGGGCGTGCTAATCTGCGAAAAGCGTCGGTAAGGTGATATGAACCGTTAT